>NOXC01000003.1 GCA_003265435.1 Cellvibrionaceae bacterium AOL6 | reverse complement strand
TCGATGATGCAACTTGTCATCCATCTCACCAAAATTCCAGCCTTCGTCTTCCTTGGTTTCCAGTTTACGGAACATCTGTGGCTGCTTGCGATTTTGAGCTTGGCTGGCGTGGTCGGAGCCGGGCTTGGCGTTATTGCGCTGCGGCGAGTGAATACCGATTTGTTTTTTGTGCTGATGAGATTGGCTCTCGCTGCGGCAGGGCTGCACATTGCTTACCAACTATTGACTATGGTTATTTAAGATGAATACGAAATATGATGTTGTGAATCCCTATACCCAAAAAATTATCGGGTCGTATAAGTGTGAGAGCTGGGCGCAGGTAGAAGACAAGATTGAAATCGTTAGACAGGGGCGAGCGATACAAAGGTCCAGTAACGCGAACCAACGCGCGGAAGTGTTGCGGAAGCTCTCTGAGCTCCTTGAAGCGCGCTCCGAAGAGTTCGCGCAACTTATCACCCTGGAAACAGGTAAAACGATTTCGGATTCGAGAGTGGAGCTGTCGCGTGCCGTCAATGCGGCGGTTTCGAGCAGTGAAGAGGCCCGCCAAATCTCAGGAGAAGTACTTGATTCGGATTGTTATGCGCCAGCGCGCTCCAAACTAGGCGTGGTGACCTGGAAACCTCTAGGGACCGTGTTATGTATCACGCCTTTTAATTTTCCCATCAATATCGCAATTCACAAAATCGGACCGGCGTATGCCGGCGGAAACACGATCCTATTCAAATCCAGTCCACAAAATACGCATTCGTCTCGATTATTGACGGAATTGTGCTATGAGGCGGGTATGCCCGAGCAAGTGTTGCAGTTCGTCATGCCTGAGGTGAGCGACTTGGATCGATTAAATCAGCATGCTGATATCGATTGCATTAATTTTACCGGTAGCACGGCAGTGGCGAACGCGATCGCGGGTGTCTCCGGCTACAAAAAGCTCTTGCTGGAACTGGGGGGTAATGACCCCTTAATCGTGATGGATGACGGTAATGTAGACGCCGCAGTGAACGCGACGATCAATCAACGTTTTGCCACGGCGGGTCAGCGCTGTACCGCGGCCAAGCGCGTATTTGTACAACGAGGTGTGTACGAGCGCTTCAAAACGCAGTTAGTTGAGAAAACCAACGAGCTGGTTGTAGGTGATCCCGACAGAGATGACACCTTTGTTGGTCCGGTTATTAATGAGGGGGCCGCAAAAGCGATTCGATTGGCCGTAGAGAATGCCCTTCACTATGGTGCCAAGGTTCTGACCGGCCATCGCTATGACGGCGCTTTAGTCTTCCCGACCGTTTTGGAAGGTGTGAGCCCGCAAGCCGACATAACGAAGTCGGAAGTCTTTGGCCCGGTGGTGCCTTTGTTTCTTTTTGACGATGTGAGCGAAATCGTGCCGATAATCAACAATAGTCGCTACGGCCTGCAGGCAGGTGTTTTTACGGAAAATTTGATGACCCTACGCTTTCTTTTCGATGAATTGGAAGTGGGGACTCTGATATGTAACGACGGGCCTGGCTTTCGCACAGAGCACTTTCCTTTCGGAGGGGTGAAAGAAAGCGGTATAGGGCGAGAGGGTATCAAGTATGCCATTCGAGAAATGAGTGTGACAAAAACACTTGTTTTGTAAAGGGCGCATGGAAAGCCGCGCCACTTGGCCCTATTGGTTGCGCTTTCCTGGTCCTTAGATCTCGACACGCGCTCAGGTAAATTAGGTCGTACAGCAAAGAAAACTGGAAAGAAAAAATGACAGATTTCAACGAGATAATTGCGAGCGATAAAAAACATGTGTGGCACCACATTACGCCACATGAGATTTTTGATACGAACGACCCCATGGTAATCGTGTCTGGCGAAGGCTTGCGGGTGCGTGATGCAAAGGGCAATACCTTCCTAGATGCCACCTCCGGAGGGGTATGGTCAGTGAATGTAGGCTATGGCCGAACAGAAATTGCGGATGCCGTGCGCGATCAGTTAGTGGAAATGTGTTATTTCGCCCAAACGGCCGGCAGCATTCCAGGAGCGAAATACGCTTCCGCATTGGTCGAAAAAATGCCTGGCTTATCGCGAGTCTATTTTTCAAACTCTGGTTCGGAAGCCAATGAGAAAGTGTACAAGATGGTTAGGCAGCTTGCTCATTTGGAAGGTGCAGGCGAGAAGTACAAGATTATTTTCAGAGAGCGCGACTATCACGGCACCACGATTGGGGCTTTGAGCTCCACTGGACAAAGTGAGCGACGCGCGCAGTATGGGCCGTTTGTCCCTGGATTTTCCTCATTCACTCACTGCTGTTGCTATCGCTGCCCATTTGGCAAAGAGTACGGCAGCTGCAACATTGAATGTGCGCAGGATCTGGAGCGAGCCATTCTCGAAGAAGGCCCCGATACGGTCGGGGCGGTAGTATTGGAACCTATTACCGCTGGCGGGGGAGTTATTCCACCGGTGCCGGAATACTTTCCGATCATTCAGGCTATCTGCCGCAAATACGATGTGTTACTGCATATAGACGAAGTCGTGTGTGGAGTGGGGCGTACAGGCGAATGGTTCGGCTACCAGAACTACGAGGTTTCGCCGGATTTTGTCACGATGGCAAAAGGTGTGGCGAGTGGATACGCAGCGATATCCTGTACTGTAACTACGGAGGAGGTATTTAATCGGTTTAAGCCAGCCGAGTCCGATCGACTCTCCTATTTTCGTGATATCAGTACCTTCGGCGGGTGCACAGCCGGGCCAACAGCGGGTTTAAAAACGCTCGAAATCCTTGAGAGAGAACAGCTTTTACAGAACGTGAAGCAGGTTGGTGCCTACATGCTCGAGGGCTTTGACGCGCTGAAATCTGAGTTTGCTCTTATTGGGGATGTGCGCGGAAAAGGGCTCTTTGGCGGGATAGAATTGGTGAGTGACCGTAAAACACGCGCACCTGTACCCGAAAGTGTTGCAATACACATCGCGGCGGAATGTGCTCGAAATGGTTTGTTGATTTCGCGTACCAATCGCAGTTTCTCTGAATTAAACAATACACTTTGCTTTAGCCCCGCGCTGATCGCGACGCGCAGTGATATCGATGAAATGCTGGGCATTCTGGAACGGGTTTTTGCCAAATGCTCAACGTCGATCTCTGCGTAGATAAAGCGAAATCGTTGCCTCAGGAGGGCAGAGTCGTGAACATCCCGAAAGTATTACAGCGCATGAACCTGATGGTGTTATGGGTGGTGCTCATACTGTCAGTGTCTCCCGCTCACGCGGGTATCGATGACAGCATCAATACCCTAATGACCCCACTTTCCAATGCGTTGTCGTCGGTGGTGTTTTACAGCATCTCCGTGGCGGGCGCGAAAGTGCCGCTGGTGGTGGTTTGGCTTGTCTGCTCCGCGGTATTTTTTACGTTCTACTTTAACTTCCTGAATGTGCGTGGCTTTGGCCATGCGCTTCGAGTAGTACGCGGAGATTTTGCCGATAAACACCACCGGGGGGAAGTGACGCACTTTCAAGCGCTGGCCACGGCTGTCTCTGGGACGGTAGGCATCGGTAACATCGGTGGCGTTGCTATTGCGATTTCTATCGGCGGGCCAGGTGCGGCGTTTTGGATGATTTTGGCCGGCGTGTTGGGCATGTCGACCAAGTTTGTTGAGTGTACTTTAGGCACGATGCATCGCCGACAGAATGCGGATGGCAGTGTGTCCGGTGGCCCCATGTACTACCTTGAGTACGCGTTTCGAAAGCGAAACCTGGCCAAAGTAGGCAAATTTCTCGGTAGTTTCTACGCGATTGGGATTGTTCTCGGCTGCATGGGCATTGGCAATATGTTTCAGTCCAACCAGGCCTATACACAGATAGTCAATGTCACAGGTGGTGCCGCGGACAGCTGGCTTGCGGATAAGGGGTGGCTGTTTGGTATTGTGTTGGCGTCGACTGTCGCGCTGGTGATCATCGGTGGAATCAAATCCATCGCGCGTGTGACGAGCAAAATTGTGCCCTTCATGGCTGTGTTTTACTGCGTGGGTGCGCTCGTGATTATCAGCATGAACTATGAGGCGCTACCCTTTGCTCTCGGCGCGATATTAAAGGGAGCCTTTGGTTACGAGGGTCTGGCAGGGGGTGCGGTAGGCGTTATGATCCTGGGCTTTCAAAGAGCGGCGTTCTCCAATGAGGCCGGAATTGGCTCTGCCCCGATCGCGCATGCCGCAGCGAAAACAAATGATCCGATTTCGGAAGGCTATGTTGCACTGTTAGAGCCTTTCATTGATACGGTCGTCATCTGTTCCCTCACCGCTTTAGTGATCATAACCACGATGTACTATGAGCCCGCCTTTTTTACCGGGCTTGGTGGTATAGAAATCACCTCTCATGCTTTTGAACGCAATGTGTCGTGGTCGCCCATGTTTATTGCAATCGCTGGATTTCTTTTCGCATATTCTACGATGATTGCCTGGTCGTATTATGGACTCAAGGGTTGGACTTATCTGGTCGGAGAGGGGCCCCGAGCGCAATGCGGTTTTAAAATCGTGTTCTGCGTTTTTGTTGCCTTGGGTTGCAGCATCCAATTGAAGTCTGTACTCGAATTTTCAGATGCCTTGGTGTTTCTGATATGCGCTCCGAATATTTTGGGTCTCTATCTTCTCGCGCCGTCTGTTAAACGAGAACTTGAACGCTACCAGAAAGCACATGCGCGACGGCAAGACAGCAATGGTAAGTTGGGTATAAACACATCAGACGCTCAGTCGCGCTAGGTGTTCGCACTGAGATGTCCAGTAAACAATATGAACTCCATGAGGTTAAACGAAATGAAAAAAATGGTTTGTAAGGTCCTCGCGGGCGTTTCGTTGGCAACCGTGTGTGTCATGAGTCACGCCAAGCCTTCTGAATATGCAGATACCGTGTATTTGGGTGAAAATATCGTCACGATGGATCCCGCTAAACCCAGTGCGGAAGCGGTAGCCATTCGCGATGAAAAGATTGTGTATGTCGGAAAAAAAAGTGGCGTCAAGTCGGTGATCGGTGATGAAACCGACGTCGTGAAGCTTGGAAAACAAGCCCTGCTTCCCGGCCTGATTGATGCGCATGGGCATTTTTCGATGGTGGCATTGGTCGCTGATTTCGTAAACGCCTCGTCACCTCCTGTTGGAGAAATGGAGTCCATTGATGACATTGTTGAGGCCCTAAAACAGGAGATCCTTGTTCGTAAGCCCGCAAAGGGGGAATGGATCTTTGCCTACGGATATGATGATTCCTTGCTTGCTGAAAACCGTCATCCAACCCGAGAAGATTTAGATAAAGTCTCGAAAGACATCCCCATTTTTATGCTGCATGTGTCTGGTCATCTCGGTGCCGCGAACTCTGCAGCGTTGCAGGCAGTGTCTGTGGGTGAGGGCACACCGAATCCCGATGGTGGGGTGTTTCGACGCTTCCCCGGTACGACCATCCCCAACGGGGTTGTAGAAGAAAAAGCCGCTTATGTGTTTTTTGCGGTAGTGCTGGCCAAGCCTGACCCGCAGACCTTTGCCAAGCACGCCATCAGCGCTGAACAGACTTTCGCACAGTACGGTGTGACGACGGTTCAGGATGGGGCAGCGATGTTGCCTGCGGTACAAGGCTATCGTGCACTGGGTCAACAGGGGCTGTTAAGCGTGGATATTGGCGCTTACCCTTCCATCGCTCTAGGTGATGGGCACAGTCATGGCCCAGAAGAAAAGCAGCCTGAAGTGGACCTTGATGCCTATATTGCGGCCTATGAGAAAGCCTATGTGGGCGGCGTGCGGGTTGCAGGGATTAAGTTAATGTTAGACGGATCTCCGCAGGGCCGCACTGCATGGCTCACAGAGCCCTACAACGAATTACCCGAAGGTGCTGAGGAGGGCTACGTGGCCTATCCTACTTCTGACCCGGTAAAATATAAGGCGACTGCTAAAACCTTGTTACAGGCGGGCGTGCCCATCATTGTTCATTGCAACGGGGACGCGGCCATTGATCTTATGTTGGACAGCGTAGAAGAAGCGTTCAAAGGTCAGGACATTCCCGATCATCGCTCAGTCATTATTCACGCACAGTTGATGCGGCAAGATCAGCTGGAGCGCGCAAAAAAATTAAAAGTGATTCCTTCCTTTTATTCGGCTCATCCTTTCTTTTGGGGAGACTGGCACCGCAAGAGCTTCGGTGAGGCGCGAGCGTCAAATATCAGCCCAACTGCAGCAGCCCTGGCTTTGGACTTGCCGTTTACCATTCATAACGACTCGCCGATTGTGCCACCTGACATGATGCGTTTGCTTTGGATTACCGTTAACCGTAAAACCCGCAGCGGCTACGTATTAGGTGCCCATCAACGCATCGATACCTATGATGCGCTGCATGCAATGACATTGGGCGCGGCGTATCAGTATTTTGAAGAGGATACAAAAGGCTCGATCACTGTAGGTAAACAGGCCGACCTCGTCATTCTCGACCAGAACCCCTTGGAAACCGACCCTGATGCACTGAAAGACATTAAGGTGATGAAAACCATTGCAAAAGGTAAAACACTTTTTTCCCGCTAACTTTAGTATGTTTCCTCCGAAGTAAAGTTATGCGCTTGCTTGCCGGGGGGGGATCTCCCCCGGATTTTTTAATCCCTTTTACTGCGGTACTTTTTGAGTTCGTCAATGGCGAAGGGTATCGCTCGGCCTAAAGAAAGTTGTATAGGAAGAACACCATGTTGATTGGCATCCCTAAAGAAATTAAAAATCATGAATACCGCGTCGGTCTGACGCCAGCGAGTGTGCGTGAACTCGTTCAGGCAGGGCATACGGCTCTGGTTGAGAAACATGCCGGTGTCTCGATCGGGTTTCCTGACGAGATGTATCTCGATGCGGGAGCCCGCATTGCAGAGAATGCAGATGAAGTGTTTGACGCGGCGGACATGATCGTTAAGGTCAAGGAGCCGCAACCGGAAGAATGCGTAAAATTACGACGAGGGCAGATCCTCTATACATATTTGCATCTGGCGCCGGACCCGGAGCAAACCCGTTTGTTGCTCAATTCCGGAGCCACTTGTATTGCGTATGAGACGGTCACAGATGACATGGGAGGGCTGCCTCTCCTGGCCCCTATGTCAGAAGTCGCTGGGCGAATGTCGATCCAGGCTGGGGCCCATCATCTTGAAAAAGCTCAAGGTGGTATGGGGACGCTGCTCGGTGGTGTGCCGGGTGTGGCGCCAGCAGAAGTACTGATTATCGGCGGCGGCGTTGTGGGCACTCAGGCTGCCAGAATGGCGGTTGGTTTGGGGGCTGACGTCACAATCCTGGACCGTTCCCTACCACGCTTGCGTCAATTGGATGCGGAGTTCGGGGGCCGTTTAAAATGTGTTTATTCTACGATAGACGCTATTGAGCGCTACACCTGCTCAGCGGACTTGGTCATCGGTGCGGTGTTGATCCCTGGGGCGGCCGCACCAAAATTAATAAATCGATCGATGCTGAAAAACATGAAGGACGGGGCTGTTCTGGTGGATGTGGCGATTGACCAGGGTGGCTGCTTCGAAACTTCTAAAGCCACCACGCATCAAGACCCGACTTACGTTGTCGAGGGCGTGGTGCACTACTGTGTTGCCAATATGCCTGGCGGTGTTGCGCGGACCTCTACGATGGCTTTGAATAATGCGACACTACCGTACGCACTTCAGCTCGCGAATAAGGGGCTAGACGCATTGAAACACAACCCGCATTTAATGAATGGGTTGAACGTTCACGATGGGCGCATCACTCACCCTGCAGTGGCTGAGGCGTTGGGTTATGAATCGGTAGACCCGAGCACGCTGCTTTAGTGAGGAAGGGTCACAGGCACGTTCATTCCATGCCTGTGACCGCTGGACTTCCGATTAGAAAGACCAGCTCACGGTTCCCATGACATTGCGAGGTGCGCCGTAGTTTGCTTGTCCCCATTGTGGACTCAGGCGGTATTGAGTATCGGTCACGTTGTTGATATTCAGCGCGAGTGTGACGTTTGCTGGCAGATCATACTGCACGAACAGATCTAGCAAGGTGTAGCTGCCTTGCACTTCTGTTTCGCCGTAGTACAGTTCGCTTTGCCAGTTCACGCCCGCACCCAACCGTAACTCGGGCAATGAGGGGATCTGGTAGGCTGTGGCCAGCTTGAATTGTTGTTGGGGAATAAAGCGGCGAGTCGCATTGCCTTCGCTGTCTTCAACTTCCACTTCGGTGTAGCCCGCGCTGAGGTTCAGCCCCTCGATCAGTTCACCCGCGAGTTCAATTTCGTAACCATTGCTGTCAAACGCCTCGCCTCGGTAAATATTGAGGCCGGTTTCGATATCCCGTGTGACCCACTCGCCAAAGTTGTCTTGTGCCGAGCTGAAGAGCGCGATAGTCAGCACGGATTTTCCGTCAAACAATTCTTGTTTAACACCCAGCTCCGTGCTTTCGCCTTTCACCGGGCCGAGGGGGGCAAGTTCGGCGTCTACCCAGGTTTGTTGTTTAAATACTTCACTGTAGCTACCGTAGAGCATCGTGCCGTCGAGCACTTCGATCGTTAAGCCCGCATAGGGTACGGTCTCGCTATCGGCCACGTCCTGCGGCGCACCGTAGCTGATTCCTGTTTGATCGAGTTCAACTTGCCGAGCTCCGAGCAACACTGCGACGCGATCGGTGATGCGAAGGCGGGTGGATAGATAAAAGCTATCCTGATCCTGCTCGATATCGGTGGATTGGAAATCCGCGTTGTAAATGTCATAACTGGGCTGTGGTGTATTGCTTTCGGCCCAATCTCCTCCAACAGGATCGTCATAGCCGCTCCACTCACTCGAGTACACAGAGCGTCCGGTCAGACTGATTTTCGCCATATTCAGGCCGGCGACGAGGTCGTGCTGCTGCCCCCAGAGAGCAAACGTACCACTGACGAACAGGTCGAGTATGTCTTCGTCATCCTCGGCTTCGTAAAAACTCGCCACACCGACGAGCCCTTCTTCTGTTATGGGATCGGGTGAGCCGGAAAGATAAAAGGACTCCCATTCTTTATCCTGACGGTTTTGGGTATAGATCGCTTTCGCGACCCAATTCTCCCCGAGGTCCTGTTCGAGCTCGACAAATGTACGCTGCTGTTTCACTTCCTGGCCGGCCCATTCCGGTGCGGTGTTGGTGCTGACATCGTAGTCGGTCACACTGCCGTCGTTATAGAACAGGGGCAGGGCGCCTGAGGAGTTTGCATCGTTGTGGTTGTCGTTCAGGCTGTAACCTAGGGCCCAGCGGGTGCTGTCGGTGATGTCGCCATCCACAATTCCGTAGAACACCGTCAGTTCCTTTCCGAAGCGATCGAGATACGAATCGCCATCTTGTTTGGCCACGACCAAACGACCTTTCAGCGCATCGCCCGCGATAGGGCCGGAGATGTCGCCTTCAAGGCGCAACTGGCTCCAGCTCCCTGCGGATGCGGCCGCGGAGGCTTGCAAGGTTTCGGTAGGGCGTTTGCGCACATAGTTGATGGTGGCGGACGGGTTCGCCAGACCGGTGGTCAGCCCCGTTGCGCCTTTGACGACCTCGACTTTTTCGTAGGTGGCGGTGTCGTCGTGCCCCTGCGTCAGGCCGTACGAAAACGGTACGCCCACGCCGTCATACTGGAAATTGACGATGTCAAAGCCGCGTGCGGTGTAATACGTCCGCCCGGTCTCCACTTGTTCGACGGTCACGCCGGGCACGTAGCTTAAAAGCGTGTTCACTTGGCGCAGATTGAAGTCGTCGATCTGGTCGCGAGAAATGACGGTGACCATTTGTGGGGTCTCGAAAACCGACAGGTTCAATTTGGTGGCGGTTTTCGTTGTACCGGGCTCACCATAAACATAGGTGGACTCGATTTCGCCCGCTGCGCTGTCTTGCGAGGCGGTGGCATTGGATTGAGCCATTGCGACACTGTGACCGAGGCTGGCGCTGATCGCGAGCGCCAAAGCGCAGTGATGTGAACGTATCATAGGAAACTCCGTAGTTTTTGCACGCAAGAACACGCGCATGTCAGGCGGGAATGCATGTATAATGTATGACTTACATGCAGATGATAATCTATCTCATTTGCGTTATCCATACATAGTTCTGTGTAGGGTTTGACGACGTCGTCAATCTCCGACGGAACATCTATCTTTTTTGTGCGTGTACGATGAGAAAAAAGCTCTACAAACTTCATAGCTACTTTGCGCTGGCGGCGTTAATCCCGCTGATTATTGTGTCGATCACGGGCAGTATTCTGGTGTTCAAGACCGAAATTGATCAGTGGCTTATGCCGGATTCGGCGGCGCTGCCCTATAAGAGCGAGGGTGCCTCGGTACAGCGCCAGGACCTGAATGTCTTGAAAGACCATCTCGAGGCGAGCTTTCCCGCCTACATTCTCGGTTCCTGGGAGCTGTTTACAGATGGGCAGGAAGCGGATCGGGTGTATTTGATTGAGCGTGGTACAGACGAGTGGTACAAGGTGTTCTTTGACCCCTATGCTGGGGAGATCCTCAGTGAGCCGGTATCGACCACGAGTTATCTCACCGACTGGCTGTTGAGCCTGCACTACACCTTTCTGTTGAACGGCATCGGCGGCGAGCACGCACAATGGGGCACAGTATTAGGCCTGGTCGCAGCGGTCATACTGACCTTCCTCGGCATCAGCGGTCTGATCATTCATCGCAAGTTTTGGTTACAGATGTTCACCTTGCGCACTGATCGCAACGCGCGCGTTTTGTATGGGGACATTCACCGGCTGGTCGGTGCGTGGAGTTCGCCTGTGATGTTAATCCTTGGGATTACGGGGATTTATTTTAATGCGTTGGCGTTGTACCACGAGTGGTTTGAGCATCCCTCAGAAGAGCATTACGAGCCGGTCGCGCCTTTGTACGCCGAAAATCTGGATTTTCAGGCGATGTTGGATGATAGCCGTCAATCTCTGGAAGACTTTACGCCGACCTATCTGCTGTTCCCCTATGAGCCGGAAGTGCACATCACCTTCTTCGGGTATCAACCCAGTGCGAATCCATTTGCCAGCAACTATGCGTCTACCGTGACCTATGACAAAGGCAATGGTGAGCTGATGCTCGCCTACGACGGGCGCAAAGCGGGGGTGATCACGCAGCTGTTCGATAGTTTCCGTGAGCTGCATTTCGGTTCCTTTGCGGGGCTTGGAAGCAAGTTGCTCTGGTGCCTGTTTGGTCTGGCGCCCGCCGTTCTGGGGCTGACCGGTCTGTATGTGTGGATCGCGCGTCACAGTAAAAAGAGCCGTCGCCGCTCGGCCAGCGTGGCTTCTACAACGGCCACATCCGGCTCGTAATATCACGCGCGCGCCGAGCTGTCGGCGTGCGTGTGTGCTTCCTCTTTTCTTTATTTTTCTATGCCCGCATTCGGTGCGCGACCCGTGCAAGTCAGTGCAGTGGGTCGCCTGCCAGTCGGCTCTCGGCGCCAGTCGATTTCGTTGAGCCGACTAAAAAGAGCTTACTTTTCCTCGGTTTAGAATTTTTTCCTCTCTCTGGTCGGTGACTGGAACACCCCTTGCAACAGTCCTCGCTCATGCACTAAAGCATGACGCGGGCGCGCACCAGCATTAGCCCTGCGCACCCAATTCGCCCTCTGTGCCCGTCATTGTTTGATCGGCATAGAGCGTTCGTAACACCCGACAGGAGCGCCGCTTATGCAGCAGCTCTGGGGCGAGACCCTGACCTTTGCCAAAGGCCTCAGGCGGCAATTGCACACGCAGCCTGAACTGAGTTGGCAGGAGCATAATACAGCCCGAGTGATCCGCAGTGAGCTGGATACACTCGGAATTCCTTGGCGGGCCTGTACTGAGACAGGCACCCTCGCCGAACTGAATGTGTCCGCTTCGGGAGACGCGATTGCCCTGCGTGGCGACATGGATGCCTTGCCCATGCACGAGCATGGCGACAAGCCTTGGCGCTCCACCGTCGATAACTGCATGCACGCCTGTGGACACGATGGTCACACCGCGACGCTACTGGCGACGGCGCGTTGGCTGAAAATGCACGAATCGGCCCTTCCGCAACCGGTACGACTTGTGTTCCAGCCTGCCGAAGAGGGCTTTCACGGCGCCAAAGCCATGATCGAAGCCGGTGCTTTGGAGGGGGTGCGAGCCATTTACGGTTGGCACAACTGGCCCGCGCTGCCCTACGGCACGCTGGCCTGCCCGGACGGGCCGGTGATGAGCGGCAACGGCACCTTTGAAATTCTGGTGCGCGGCAAAGGCGGGCATGCCAGTCAGCCTGAACTGTGTCGCGATCCGCTGCTTGCCGCAAGTGCAATCATCCTCGCTTTACAAGACATCACGAGCCGTCGAATTGCGCCGCAACATAGCGCGGTGGTGGCGGTGACGCAATGTGATGCCGGGTCGGCACCGACGGTGATTCCCGAAACCGCTCGCCTTCGCGGCAGTATTCGCCTCTCGGAAGAGTCCCTGCGTGAAACGGTCTGCGGCCATATCTCCGGCATTGCAGAGCATATCGCCGCCAGTTACGGCGTAACGGTGACGGTGGAACATCATCGTCGTTACGGTGCGACAGTGAATCACGAGGAACATGCCCAACGCGCGCGTGCGACCTGGCAAGCGCTGTACGGCGCGGAGTCGCTCAATCATGGTCAGGCTTTGCCGATCATGGCGTCTGAAGATTTTTCCTACTACCTGCAAGTCTGTGCGGGTGCCTTTGCGTTGATTGGCAGCGACGATGGCCGCGGTTACGACGTGCCCTGCCACAGCCCCCACTACGATTTTAATGACCGACTGATCGCCGAAGTCTGCCCATGGTTTTGTCGACTCGCCGGTCTCGATACCGCTTTACTCCCCCCACGCCTGACACAGGAGGCTTCATGAGTATTTTTGAAGAACGTGAATCCGATATCCGCGCCTACGGTAGGTTGTTCAACACCGTGTTTAAAACAGCACGCAACGCCATACAAATTGATGAGCAGGGTAAGCAGTACATCGATTTTTTCGCCGGCGCCGGTGTTTTAAATTTCGGTCACAATAATCCGCGGATGAAGCAGGCGATGATCGAATACCTGCAGGACGATGGTGTGTTGCACAGTCTGGACATGCAGACGACGGCCAAGGCGGAATTTATGGAGGTCTTTACCCGAGTGATCCTTGAGCCGCGCGCGATGCCTCACCGCATGCAATTTATGGGGCCCACCGGGACCAATGCCGTTGAAGCGGCGATGAAGCTCGCACGTCGTGCGACCGGGAGGGAGCATATTATTGCCTTCGGTCACGGTTTCCACGGCATGACGCTCGGCGCATTGGCCGCGACGGCGAACAGCTATTTTCGCAATGCGTCCGGCGTACCACTGACCCATGTCAGTCACGAAATATTCGGCAGTGAAGACCAGCCCAACGCCGAGGCCGCGCTCGATGTGCTCGCGGAAAAAATTCTCGATCCTGCCAGCGGCGTGGAGGCACCCGCGGCGTTTATATTGGAGACGATTCAGGCCGAGGGCGGCGTCAATGTGGCCAGCGCCGCATGGCTACAAAAATTGGCCCGCGTAGCAAAAGACGTGGGGGCGGTACTGATCATTGATGATATTCAGGCGGGCTGTGGCCGTACCGGCTCCTTCTTTAGTTTTGATGAGCTGGGTATTGAGCCCGGCATCATCACATTGGCGAAAGGGATTGGCGGTGCGGGCACCCCGTTGGCGATGAACCTCGTGCATCCAGACTTGGATAAACATTGGTCACCGGGTGAACACACCGGCACCTTTCGCGGCCAGAACCTCTCGTTTGTGGCGGGGCGCGAAGCACTGCGTTATTTCGAAGATGACGAACTGATGCAGAGCGTTGAGAAAAAAACACAATATATTCGCGAGCGATTGGCACCGCTATTGTCTGACCCGCGCCTGAGCATACGAGGGCGCGGCATGATGATTGGGCTTGATACCGGTGACAGCGAGCGAGCGGCGGACATAGTCAAAAAATGTTTCGCGAATGGCCTGATTATTTGTGGCTGTGGCACCGGGGGGCGGGTATTGAAATTAATTCCGCCTCTGACGATTCCGATGGCGGATCTCGATGCTGGTCTCGACACCTTAATTCACGCCGTCCACAGCACCATGGAGGAAGCCGCATGATTGAACGCGATGATATGACCTTCCCGTTTTCCGAGTACCAGCGTCGATTGAGCGAATTGCGGACTCGCATTGCCGAGCGGCGCATGGACGCGGTCGTCATCACCGACCCGGAAAATATTACCTATTTAACCGACTATCAAACCACCGGTTACTCCTTTTTTCAGGCGCTTGTGGTACCACTCGAAAAAGAGCCGTTTATGATCACGCGTGCGCTCGAGGAGTCCAACGTGATTGCACGCACCTGGGTGGAGGTGACACGCCCCTATCCGGATACCGGTGATGCGATTCAAATGTTGGTGGAGTCGCTCATGGAGTTCGGTCTCGGTGACAAACGTGTCGGCTACGAGCGCAACAGTTATTTTTTTCCAGCCTATCAGCAGGATTGCATCCACACTACGCTGAAGGATGCCAAGCTCATGGATTGTTTCGGTATCGTCGAGGAAGGGCGCATCTGCAAATCCGAAGTGGAGCTGGAAATTATGCAGCGCGCTGCGGTCGCGACCGAAGCGGGCATGCGTGCAGGTATTGAAGCCTGTCAGCCGGGCGTTACTGAAAATGAAGTGGGTGCGGCAATCAGCGCGGCGATGTTTCGCGCGGGCGGTGAAACACCCGCAGTGATGCCTTACGTCACCTCCGGACCGCGGACCATGATTGGCCACGCAACCTTTGAAGGCAGAGAAATTCAAGCCGGCGAACACGTCTTTTTGGAAGTTGGAGGCTGTTACCGTCGATACCACACGGCCATGATGCGTACGGTGGTGCTGGGCGATCTCAGTGACTCGATGTATCAGGCGCAAGAAACGATGAAGTGTGCGCTCGATGCCATTCACACACAAGTGCAGCCGGGCATGACGGTGTCCGATGTGGACAACCTAGTGCGCAATATCATTGAAGATAACCGAGTCGGTGCGCGCCTTATTACGCGCTCGGGGTATTCGATTGGCATTGCTTTTCCTCCCAGTTGGGATGAAGGCTATATCATCAGTTTAAAGCAGGGAAATTCCGCTATTTTACGACCCGGCATGACCTTTCACATGATTCCCTGGATGTGGGGCGTCGATGGCAATAAGACCTGCGGTATTTCTGACACGATCATTATAACGGACACTGGTTGCCGCTCCTTTTTTAATCTTGATCGTGACTTCACGGTGAAGCCCGTGGCGGCCGATTCGGGGTGTATCCCATTGGACAGTGCACGCAACGCGAGCAAGAAGAAGGAAGACCACCCCAACAAAAAAACCGCGAAAGCCTAAGGAGGCGCCGTGTTAACACCGACAAACCCGTCGACCGGACAAGCTTTAGCTCCGCACGCTTCGCTGAGCGCGACAGACATTGAAAACGCTTTGCAGTCGGCAAACGGCGCATTTTCTCAGTGGCGGGCACGCCGCTATGAAGAACGCGCCGAAGTATTGTATGCCGCGGCTCGTGCAATGCGAGAACACAAGGACGCGCTGGCCGATCTGATGGCGATTGAAATGGGAAAGCCGTTTAAGGAAGGCGTGGCCGAGGTAGAGAAATCGGCCTGGTGTGCGGAGTACTATGCGCAGCACGCGGCCGAATTTCTGGCAAAGGAAGTGCTCGAATCGGATGCGAGTTGCAGCTACGTGCAATACCCGCCGCTTGGTGTTGTGCTCGGCATTTTGCCTTGGAACGCACCCGTGTGGCTGGCCTTGCGTTTTCTCGCGCCGGCGCTCATGGCCGGGAATTGTTGCGTAATGAAACACGACCCAAATGTACCGGGCAGTGCGGCATTGTTGACCGAGCTCTTCCATAAAGCCGGTTTGGGCGATGGCATTATGACGAATTTACCGATCACCACAGAACAGGTCGGGGAGGTAATTGATCATCCGTTGGTGCGCGCGGTCTCCTTTACGGGTTCCAGCGAGGCGGGGCGTAAGGTGGCGGCGCGCGCGGCTGCGGGATTAAAGCCGGCTGTGTTAGAACTCGGGGGCTCCGACCCCTGCATTGTGATGGCCGACGCCGATTTGGAAAAAGCAGCGGATGTCGTCACCTTATCGCGCATGATTAATGCCGGGCAATCCTGCATTGCGGCGAAGCGCATTTTTATTGAAGCGTCGGTGTACCCCGCATTTTGTGCTTTATTGGTTGAGCGTTTTGAGGCCATCAAAATGGGTGACCCACGAAGTGCAGACACGGCACTTGGGCCACTGGCAAGGACGGACTTACGTGCGCAATTACATCGGCAAGTTGGCGAGAGTCTTGCGCTGGGTGCGAACGTCCTCACGGGAGGCGCGTTGCCGGATACACCCGGTTTTTATTATCCACCCACCCTTCTTGCGGATGTAAAACCTGGCATGCCCGTGTTTGATGAAGAAACATTCGGGCCGGTATTGGCGGTGGCGCCGGTATCGGGCATCGATGAGGCGTTGGCACTCGCCAACGCAACGGACTACGGTCTCGGCGCTAGCCTGTGGACACACAATGCGGAAACCATTGATCGCGCACTGGCAACATTGGAAGCGGGGCAGGTTGCGGTAAATGGCATTGTGAAAACGGATCCCCGGTTGCCCTCTGGCGGGATAGGTCGATCGGGTTATGGTCGTGAGCTGGGTCCGCACGGGATCAGGGAGTTCGTGAACACGCAGCAGATATGGATCGCGTGACGCAGCGGGACATCTAACTCCTGTATAGTCTGTGTTCGTCCTGTTTGCGTATCAAACAGAAAAGGAGTTCTGATGAACATCGTTTCCCCCTGGACCCGTTCCTTTCTCATGACTGGTGGTACCGGCCTGATTGGTACCGCGCTTGTTGAAACCATTCGCGCTAACGGTGGGCGTGTGACTGTGCTGTCTCGCGACGGCAAGCTCCGTGGCGCAGAGGACTTGCGTTTTATCCAGACACTTGCCGAGCTGCAAGCTGAAGATCAATTCGATGTGGTGATCAACCTGGCCGGCGAAGGCATCGCGTCCAAGCGGTGGACGGGGCGCCAGAAGCAAAGGTTGCTAAACAGTCGTGTTCATACCACGCGGGGCTTGATTGCGAGCCTGCGTCGATTGCATCAGCGTCCCGACTTGCTCATCTCTGCCTCTGCTGTTGGGTATTACGGTGATCGGGGAGAGGAGGTGTTGACGGAAACCAGTTCGGGTGGCACCAATTTCTCGGCGGCCCTGTGCCAGCAGTGGGAGTGGGAAGCGCTAAAGGCGCAAGACCTGGGCATCACGACGGCGATCACGCGATTGGGCGTGGTGCTGAGTCCACGAGGGGGCAGTTGGCTTCAGTTGACCTTGCCCCTCAAAGGCAAGGTCTCGCCGATATTCAGCTCGGGGGAGCAGTGGTTGTCCTGGGTGGCCCTGGAGGATGTGGTTGGGGCCTACGGGCATATTATCGAGCATACACTCGGCGGCATTTTTAACCTGTCTTCGCCTCAAGCTATACGAAACAAGGCACTCGCCGCTGCGCTTGCAGAATATGGTAAGGCTTGGCTGTCGCCCTGCGTGCCTGAATTTCTATTGAGGGGCATGATGGGGCAAATGGCCCAGGAGCTCCTACTGTGTTCACAGCACATGCAGCCCGAGCGACTGCAAGCCTCTGGTTATCAGTACATCGTACCGACGTTCGAAGATTTCCTCGCCCGTCACCCGAGGTGAACTGATGCATCCATTTGTACTTAAATAAATCCGGGTTAATTAGTCGCTCTTATAGACAAATTTCGGCTTCATCCTGCTTGAGGCAGGGCGTGTCATATATCGCGCTCTCGCCCAAATGTCCCCCTCGGCTCTGGCTTAATATCATTAATAAAATCATAGGCTTGTCCTATTCTTTCTATAAAGTTGAGCAGATTCAACAGCATAAAACGGTTACATTCTGCGCCACTTCTCGAGCGCGCTGTCGTCCTACGCTTGTCGTTTCGAACATAAAATAGTGTTGGCAAAGCGAAAAAGCTGTGGCAGTATTTATTAAATAAAGTAAATAAATTAAGTTAGGCGGGCCGAAGTGATGCATAACACGGTCTGTTATGTGGTCTGTTGACTGTTTGCGCGCCGCGTCCGGCAAGCTCGGATGAGGCCTGTAAAAACCCAACCTAAGCCCTAAACAATAAATAATGAGGGGAATCAACATGAGTAACATGCTCGGATTCAAACGGAGAGTGCTTTCATCCTGTATCGCAGCCTGCACGGCCGCCACCATGAGTACAAACGTGCTCGCACAGGGTGTGGAAGAAGAATTGGTTGTGACTGGCATTCGTGCCGCACAGGCCACCTCGGTCAATATCAAACGCGACGCTGTATCGGTCGTCGACGCCATCTCAGCCGAAGACATCGGTAAACTGCCGGATGTGACGATCACCGACTCACTGCAGCGTATCACTGGTGTACAGATTCGCCGCTCTGCTGGTGAAGGCTCAAGTCTCAACATTCGAGGCCTGCCGCAGGTCTTGACCACAATGAATGGTGAGAGCTACCTCGGCGCCAACTCCATTACCACCACTCAGCCCAACTTTACCGACATTCCATCGCAATTGTTTGCTGGGGCGGCGGTGATTAAATCACAAACGGCCACCACTAACGCCGGTGGTATTTCGGGCGTGGTCGACTTAAAAACCTGGCGACCTTTTGGCTTTGATGAGGGCACGACGCTTTCCGGTGCGGTTCAAGCAGGCTATGGGGCCGACTCCCAGGAGACCGATCCCTCGGTCAATGGTTTGTTCAACTGGCGCAACGATCAAGTGGGCTTTCTCGCGGCTGTAACGTATTCCGAAGCTAATCTGGCGAACTACTATGCCGGGCTCGCCAATGGTGGCAGTGATGCAGGCTGGACCGGCGCTCCGCATGAGAGCTGGTGGGGCGAGGACGTCAATGGGGATGGCGACATCGATGATGGCTTCGTCGCGTTTCAGGGACACTCCGCCTACAACCGGTTTGTCGAGCGGGAGCGCCTGGGTGCCAATCTCGCGTTTGAAGCGGACCTGGGGGGGGGATTCGATTTTATTGCCGAGGCGTTTTTTACCGACCTTGAAGAATACGACCGAATTATGGGCGTGACCCATTCGGATAAATGGCAGCGTTGGAATTGGTTTTTTCCTACGCAAACTACAGAGCATGCCGAAGCCCAGCTGGGTGGGGGAACTTGGAATTCGACTCAGGAATACACGGGCAATGGTCGCCGTTTTAAATCCTATTCCAGTGTCGCCGCAACGGAGTCGTCGTCTGAAAATTACAACCTGGAGATGAACTACGACAACGATGGCGCGTTTACGGGTAGCCTGCGTTATGTTCGCGGTCGTGCTACACAGGATCGAATGAACAGCTACATCGATATTGATGTCGCGAATGGCAATCAGTGGGGGGTAGAAACGCAAAATTACCCCAGTGGCCCGGCCGCTACGAACCCGAATGGCTATGCAGGCTTTCCAACGCTGACCGTCAACTATGCCGGCGATCCGACCTGGAGCGGTTTTGAAAACAATGCGAACCTGGATCTCGATGGCAATCAGGTCGCGGAAACTCAAAACGTCTCTCTTGCCACCTACCTCGCGGATGTTAATAGCTACAGCGTCGGTGCCCTGACTTCTGAAAATAATTACAACCGTGAAGGTGAATCCGACGTGCTGCGTTTCGATGGCAACTTCGCGTTCGACGACGGCGTGATCGACTCCATCGATTTCGGTGCGCGTTTCTCGAATCGAGAAATGACCAACAGCGAGTTCGAGCTTCTTTCCCCTATTGGCAATGACGGTGAAGAATGTGGTGTGAAATGGAAAGCCACCGATGTGACCATGAATGGCGGCGGCATACCCGGCGCCTGTACTTTTGGTGATGGCGGTGATCCAGAAACATTCTACGTAGCGGGCGTACCTACACCCATTTCGACACTTGGCGCAGTGCAAGTCAGTGACTTTGGCTCGGTCAATGGCATTCCGTCGATTTGGACAGTAGACCCGTCGCGGATGGACGATGTGATGGGTTTCCACAGTGCGCAGTACCCTGGCACCTACCGTAATGAAAATCCCGGTAATTCCTATCAAGTGGCCTTGCAGGAATTGAGTTATTTCGCGCAGGCGAATTTCTCCAAGGGCGATTTCAGCGGTAATTTCGGTGTGCGTGTCGTGCAATCGGACCTGTCGGTGACCCGGAATAAGGTCGGCGTGCCTCAGCCTTACGGTGCCTCCAACCAGGATGTGGGCGATGAAGTGACGGAGCGTGCCTTTGTGGATGTGCTGCCCTCATTAAATCTGCGCTACGACTTTAGCGACGACCTCGTGCTGCGCGCGGCTGCCAGTAAAACAATGGCGCCACTCGATCTGAACCAGTGGGGCTCTGGACTTATTCCGAGCTACACCATTGACTCTGACCCGGCGAGTGAAACCTATAACCAGTTTATTGTTCAGGGCGCCAGCGACAACGGCAATCCAAATCTGAACCCCTGGCGAGCGACCAATATGGAGCTGTCGCTGGAGTACTACATCGGTACAGCGAGTATGCTGAATGCCGGTGTGTTCCAGATTGATATGGAAAGCTTCCTGATGGGGAATACCGAAATGCGCGCATTGCCGGATCAGGATGGCACCGTGCGGCGCGAAGTCCCCGTAACCTTCAACAGCCAAGGTGAAGGGGGTGAGATCAGTGGTGTCGAGCTGTCTGCGAAGCTGGCCATGTCCGACCTGACCGACGGCTTTTTCGGCGGCTTTGGTCTCGACCTCAACTACACCTACGCGCCCAGTGATTCCGGTACGAAGGACCAAAAAGGGGACGACCTGCCTTTTGAAGATAATTCCGAGGTGATTTACAACGTAGTCGCTTGGTACGAAGACGGGCCGATTCAGGCGCGGATCGCGTATAACTATCGTGATGACCGCCTGGTACTGCAAAACCAGGTCTGGGGTAACGCCAATCTTTGGCAGGATGCCACTGCGTATGTCGATGCCTCATTCGCGTATGACATTACCGACGAAATCAATATTTTCATCAATGCGTCCAACCTGACCGGTGAAAAGGAAGAGTACTACCTGGAATACGAAGATCAGTTTGCATTCCAGTTTGAGTATGAGCCTCGCTACACCCTGGGAGTGCGCGCGACGTTTTAAATCTCTGACCCGCTCGGCTTAGGCCGGGCAGCTTTCTGCGTTTGCCGCTGCGGGGTGTCTCGTAGCGGTTTTTTTATGCCTGTACTTTTTTAGCACGCTGGACTTCGCTACAGTAGCGGCAGCGAGAATTCGGAAGATACAGCGACAGCGGGACGCAAACACCATGAGTGCACTAAAGGGAAAACACCAAACGGCTCACCGGGACGGTCCGTTAAACCACACGCTGTGGTTATTGTGCATCACCGCGCTCATCGCGTTTGCGGTGCTTGTCGTACTCGCGTGGGGACGCCCACAGATTCGATCTCATATTGAGCCCGAGATTCACGACGAGCTGTCTTTTCAAACCATGCTGGGTTTTGGTGGTTTTGGTGCACAGGGTGTTTGGTGGAAGCCGGGCCCGTACCATTCTCCAGAGTTTGTCGAGCTGCTGATCAATGACCTGGGCTTGACGATCCTGCGAGACAATCTGCCTCTGAGCTTCGAGCCGCGCAATGACAACGACGACCCTTACGACACGGACCTCGGTCAATTTAATTTGACGGAACCGGTAGAGGGTGCGGACAGCGTAGTTGCCATCCATTTCGAGTATCTGAAAGCCATGCGAGAGGCCGGTCTGGAAACGCTGATTATATCGGTATGGTCGCCGCCGCAATGGATGAAACACAACACACATCGCGGCAACGGGCGCACCGATCGCAGTAACAGCGCGCCGCCGTACAACCCAACGCCGGACGCTTTCAGTAATCAATTAAAGCGAGAATATTACGAGGAATTCGCAGAGTATTGTGTGGCTTATATTCGTTTGCTCAAACAGCACACGGGGCTGGATGTGTATGCAATTTCTCTGCAGAACGAACCGCGTTTCAGTCAATGGTATGCCTCGGCCGTGTATAGCCCGGAAGCCCTTAGAGATCTTATTAAAGTCGTCGGCCGACGCTTTAGACGCGAGGGCATTGCGACAACGATTTTTGCCCCCGAAGATGTCAATCACGCAGATCAGATCTTGCGCTTTATCGATGCGATTAATGCGGATGACGAAGCGCAATCCTACGTGGCCAGCTACGCGATTCATAATTACCGCAGTGATGGCGTGCAGCCTTCGGATGCCGGCCCCAGCGCTTGGCGCCGAACCTGGGACGCGGCGCAACAGCATGACAAAGCACTTTGGATGACCGAAACATCTGGTTTTGCGCCGGATTCCGTATCATCGGCGTTAGGCTATGCCAACTCCATTTACAACGCCCTCCACTACGGCCACGTCAGCGCCTGGGTGTATTGGCAAATGAGCGAAAGTCAGGACAAGGGTTTGATACGGGACGGACAGGTCCTGCCACTTTATATCGTGTCTAAGCATTTTTATCGTTTTATTCGCCCGGGTGATGTGCGCTTAGGAGTGGACTCGGGTTCCGAAGATGTACAGGCACTGGCCTTTCGATCTTCAAAAGCGGACAGGCGTAGTTTGTTGCTGATCAACAACAGTGATTCGGCAAAGCAGGTGAGCTTGGAGGCGGCCTTGGGTAAACATTGGCGGGGGTGGTTAAGCAGTGATGCCGCTGCGTTTGTGGCACTGCAAGCGGCATCGAATTCTGACGAGGTCACGATGCCGGCTAAAAGCATCGCCACCTTTGTGTCGGGTTCAGACGCGTCTGATTTATTTCGCTGATTGGCGTCGGAGCGTGTCCGCGATTTTATCGAGAATCATGCAGAGGATGAAGCCGATGCCCGTACCTGCGAGATTGGCATAGACGTCGATTAACTCTGGCGTGCGGTTATCTGTGAGCCCTTGTGCGAGTTCGATGATCATTGAAAACAGCACCACAAAAATCAATGGCCCTATCGAGCGATAGCGTCCACCGGAAGCGACCCAGGTTGAAAGCATCAAGAGGGTGTTACCGAGCGCATGCAAATAGAAGGCGCTGAGGTCCGGGCCGGCCAGCTGCGGGTCGGGAATCAAAAGCAGCGTGGTGTAGATAATAAGCGCAAGAAGAAACTGGCCCTGTCGAAGCCAGGTGAGTGGCTTGTTGGCCAAGAGCTGATCATAGCGATTCATGTGACTGGGTCCTGTTAGTCCTGATCTGGGATATTGTTGTAAGGGCTGAGGTGGCCCGCGAGTGCCTGTGCCAGATTCATCAGGCGGGTAGGTTAAGGTGAAAGGCCGCCCCCCCGGCGGACGATCTCCCGATCTTCAGGTCGCCATTGTAACTGCTCAATATGTCTACGGCTATCGCAAGACCAATCCCCTGACCCAGCGTGGTCGTATCGGCCCGCATGCCGCGTTCGGTGATGTGCTGCGCGAGTTCCTCGCTGATGCCCGGGCCATTGTCTTCGATCTGCACCTGCAGGCTATTCTCGTCCGTACGCTGGGCGGAGATTTTGACCCAGCCCCGACCGTATTTGCACGCGTTGTCGATCAGGTTGCCGAGGATTTCCAATAGGTCGTTCTCCTCCATCCCGCAATTCATGTCTGCGGCGATATCGATGTCGAACTGCATGTTTTTTTCGCGATACACCTTTACCAGCGCCTGTGTGAGTCGCTGCACGAGGGGCCGCAGCTCGGTGCCCTGACTGTAGATCGTTTTGACTTGGGCGTTCGCGCGCTTGAGTTGGTGGGAAATGATGCTGGTCATGCGCTCGACCTGTTCGTCGAGCAGTTGGTCTCGCTGGCTTTCGGCCAGTTGGCCCCGCATGACCGACAAGGGGGTTTTCAGGCTATGCGCGAGGTCGGCCAGCGCATTTTGATAGCGCTCCCGCTGTGCGCTTTCGCTCTGTAACAGCGCGTTGAGGCTGGTGGTGACCGGGTCGATTTCTTTGGGGTAGCGCGTGCTCAGGCTACGACTTTTACCTTGCTGTATTTCCGCGATCTCATTTGCGAGAAACGTCAGCGGGCGCAGACTCCAGTAGGCAATGCCGGTTTGAAGGGCAATCAGGACGACGGCCATACCGCCGAGCCAGGCCCACAATCGCTGCTGGTAACGGCGTAGCTCGGCTTCGATGGCCTCGCGAGAGTGGATAACATCAAAGGTGAAACGCAGGTCCTCACCATTGTATTCCCACAGCGTGGTCAGCCTCAGGCCTCGATAATGCGTGCCTTCACTGCGCCAGTTCAACGGTTCTGCGAGCCCAGGCATGCCGTGCTCCGCAGGGGGGAAGCGCAGTTGCGACACATCCAGCGAGTTGCTTCGCCAGGACTCGCGTCCTTGCTCGTCGAGTACGCGTGCATACAGCCCGGAGTCGGGTGTTTCAAAACGGGGGTTGGTCAGCGCAGCGGGGAGTAGCAGCTCACCGTCATCGAGTTCAGCAACACCGAGCAGCGCATAAATCTGCGCCATTAACGCGTCGGCTTCGGCGCGGTTGAGGCTGTGTTCGAAGGCGCGATTCAGCGTGAGGGCGCTGAAACCGATCACCACGGGAAGGACGATCATCGAAGCCAGCCAGAGCCGGCGAATCAGTGAAGCGCGTCCGCGTGGCAACTATCCGGCCTCGGGAGAAAAGCGATAACCGATGCCGCGCACGGTTTTGATGGGGTCGAGGGGGCTCAGTTTTTTGCGCAACCGGCCAATAAACACTTCAATGACGTTGCTGTCGCGCTCAAAGTCCTGGTGATACAGATGCTCCGTAAGTTCCGTGCGCGAAATCGCGGTGTTCTTGTGCAGCGCCAGATATTCCAGCGTGTTGTACTCGTAGGTGGTCAGGTTTAATTCGCTGCCACTCAGGAAGGCTTGTTTGGCGGCGGTGTCGATGCGCAGTGCGCCAAATTCGAGTACCGGTGTGGCGTGTCCGGCTGAGCGTCGGATGAGGGCGTTGGCGCGTGCGCGTAACTCTTCTTTGTGGAAAGGTTTGACGAGGTAGTCGTCAGCACCGGCTTCAAGGCCGCGCACTTTGTCCTGCCAGTCGCTGCGAGCGGTGAGAATCAGCACAGGGTAAAGCTTACCCGCCGCGCGCAGTTCCTCAATAATGGTGACGCCATCCTTACCAGGCAAGCCAAGGTCGATAATCGCCAGGTCGTAGTCATATTCCAGCGCATAATAAGCGCCGTCGGTGCCGTTGTCGGCGCAATCAACCACAAAGTGCAGCGTGTTGAAATACGCTTTGATTTGCGCCTGAATGGCCGCTTCGTCTTCTATGATAAGCAATCGCATATGTAGAGCCTGAGTTCGAGGTGGGTTGCTGGCGTTTAGCCGCTGACCGTCACGGTTTTGACTCGGCCACCGTCCAGCAACAGTTTCACCTTATAAATATTTTTACCGTCTTTGCTGCCGACCTTCTCGACACTGAGCACCTTGCCGCCGTGTGCGGCCTTGGCCTTTGCTGCGGCCTGACTCTTATTGATCGCGGCATGTGCCGGTAACGAGACCACGGGTAGTGACAACACGGCGCTCATAAGCAGAAGGCGGGCGAATGTGTGTATTGGGCGAAAGGGCATGCGTGCTACCTGACTGACGTTTAACGACATTTTACGCCATGCCCCCCGCGCGGCCAACCAAGGCACACTTACTGGGACAGTGGGCGAACCTCCACGGCCACGCGAATACTGTCACCGGGATGTTGGCGCATAAAGGTGGAGTAGGTTTCGCCGTGGTAGCGGTAATCCACATTGTAGCCCTTGAGCACTTGTTCGGTTTCCATGCGGTGGCTGACTTCACAGCGCTCGACGTCACGGTAACTGACATTGCTGTATTGGGTGTCGTGGCGAGAGCGCTTCTGGATGTCATTGGCAATCGACATGCCGAGTAGGGAGCCTACTACCGCACCGATCTTCTTGTTGTCACCGCCGCGTCCCACTTCGTTGCCGATTACTCCGCCGATAATCCCGCCCACCAGCGTTGGGGTTTTGGAGCGGCCATTGCTGGGCTGGCTGTGTTCTTCACGTACTGTTTCTACCCAGCAGCGCTCTTCAGGAATGCGGTGTTCAATGGTTTGGTAGATGGGCTCCACATACGTCACAGTGGCGCGATCTTCCTTGTGATAGTCTTTTGCTTCGAGTGTGGTACTGAGTGCACTCAGGCCGATGATGGCGGCGGCCAGTGCCGCGTTTTTGTATGAGAAATTGCGAGTCAGTGCAGTCATTTCGTGCTCCTTCCGGCCCTTTTGCCGCGTAAAGTGGGAAACTTGGCTGCAGTATGCGTATGTCAAACTGAATAAAGTCTGAATTGGCTTGAGTAATGATCGGCGATTGGCGAAAATCGCCCGCTCGCCCATTGCATTGACGCTCGCCATTCGCTAAAAATGGCGACCCAAAGATGTTGGGTCAGAGAGCAAGGGTGTGCTTCAGCCTGTAGCGGATAGAGATCAGGCATAACCCCTCAAATAAGAGATGAAGGAAAGTCGATTCTCCCATGACGTGTATCCAAAACCGATTCCCGTGTCAGAGTGTTCGTCGATACTGCGTGCGCACCGCCGCTATCGTCTCTCTGTGTTCCGCACTTATAGCCTGTGGCGCGAGCACTTCGCGCCTCGATGAGACCAATGCGAGCATCGACGCCCTGCACGAGAGCGTCAATCACAGCCAAGCAGCCTACACCCAGCTTACCGACACGCTGGCGGCGCTCGAGACACGTCAGGTCCTCGTAGAAAGCCAGCTGCTGGATGTGGCGGCCAGCGTCGATACCTTACAAGCTCAGAATGCCGTACTGCTCGAAGCATTGAAAAAGTCCAGTAAGCCCAAGCCCGAGCGCGCGCCGCGCCCCACCGTCGACGAGCCACCGCGCAAGGCTTTGGGGCGTGTTGAGTGGTTGTGGATGCCAGAGTTACAGCGGTATTTCTCTGTTCCCCTGGATACCGCCTTGGACCTTTCCGTGATGTACGCGTCAGACATTCAGCGTTTTGAACGCGATGGGGAAAAGTGGGTGCGGTTTACGCTCGTGCGCAATGAATGGCCTACGCAGGTGGAGGCGGAGTTCGTGCGCAGCGACAAAATTCGCTACCTGGGCGGTACCACAGAGCTGAAGGGCCCAGTAGTGCGCCAGCGTGTGTTATTGAACGGTTTCAATGATGTGATCGAGTTTCTTCTGCTGCCATCGAAAGAAGAATACCCGCAGATTATTCTCGGCCGGAACTTTCTCACCGATGTCGCCTCCGTGGATGTCGCGCTGAAATACACCGTAAAACGCGATGCGAAGAATCTAAGCGCTGAAGAAGCCGCGGAAGCGGCGTGGCGAGAGGCGAAAGCCGCTCCGGTGGCAACACCCGAGCCGCTGCCTCCAGCATCGACGCCCGCACCGAGCGCTTCGCCTAACCCCGCTGACGAGGGGAGTGCTGCGGAATGAAGGAGAGCCGCGCGCCTTTTTACATCCTCGTCCTCATTTTGTTGTGCGTGGGCATAGGGTTAACGTGGTATCGCCATGTAACCTGGCAGATTCCTTGGTTGCCAGGTGAAAAACAGGAGGTCTGGTCGGTGGAGGCGCGAGTTGAATTTACCGGTACCGGGCAGCCGGTGATGGCGTCGCTGGCGATTCCCGAGTCTCAAAGCGGCTTTGAAAAGCTCAACGAATTTACCGCGAGCCCGGGTTATGGCCTGGCGTATCAAACCAAGAACGGGGTGCGTCGCGCAGAGTGGTCGGTGCGCTCGGCTCAGGGCAATCAGGTGCTGTACTATCGCGCTGAGTTTGTGGTGAACGATAACTTGGTGGTGCCGCAAGCACCGCCTCCGATTAGTGGCAGTCGTCTGCTGATGGGCGATGGTCCCCAGATCACCGTCGCGCGGAGCATGCTTGAGCGCGCTCGCCAGCGTTCGGCCGATGTCTTCACGCTGACGCGTGAACTGATTCGTGAATTTAACAGTGAAGATGAAGCCGTCGCACTCCTGCAGCAATACGGTGAGCGCGAGGAGTGGCTCGTGGCGCTGCTTCAGGAGGCGGGCATCCGCGCTCGCGAGGTGGCGGTACTCGAGCTCGAAGATGGGCGCCGCCGTTCCCAATTGAGTGACTATCTGCAAATCTTCAGCGGTGAGCGGTACATGCTCATCGACCCGCAAACCAGCACGGAGGAAGACAGCCTCGACTTGCTGATGTGGGAGTACCGTTCCCAGCCCGTGCTGGACATCGTCGGTGGCGTCAACTCGCGTCTCTCGTTTTCTGTGATTGAGCAGGAGCGGCCGGTCTCCGACATTGTGCAGCAACGCAGTGAGGCCTTTTCAAAGGTGATGGATTTCTCCATTCACCTTTTACCCCTGTCCGAGCAGACCTTGTTTAAAGGGATTCTGTTGATCCCTATCGGGGTGTTGGTCGTCTGTTTGCTGAGGATTTTGATTGGCATTAAAACCGCCGGGACGTTTATGCCTGTGCTGATCGCGATCGCGTTTATCCAGACCACCCTGATCACCGGCCTGGTCGGCTTTGTGTTGATTGTCGGTGTGGGCTTGTTGATACGCGGCTACTTATCGCAGCTCAATCTGTTGCTCGTTGCACGAATATCCACCGTGATCATCACGGTGATTATGTTGATCTCCATGCTTGCCGTGCTCAGCTACCAGCTCGGGTTGAGTGAGGGCTTGAAGATCAGTTTCTTCCCAATGATTATCTTGAGCTGGACGATCGAGCGGATGTCGATTCTCTGGGAAGAGGAGGGCGGCAAAGAGGTCTTCATGCAAGTCGGTGGCTCCCTGCTGACGGCGGTGATTACCTATGCCTTAATGATGAATGAGTACATCCAGCATCTGACCTTCAACTTCCTCGGTTTGCAATTGGTCATCATGGCATTTGTGCTCCTGTTAGGGACCTACACTGGTTACCGAGTACTGGAGTTACACCGCTTCTACGCGCTGGTCAAACGGAAGTAGCTATGGGCTCGATGTGGTCGCCACTGGAGTGGGTGCAGCGTTATCGTGAATTGAGCGAGATGGGCATTCTTGGAATGAACCGGCGCAATCACGGGTATATCTCACGCTACAACGATCGTTCCCTCTACCCGCTCGTCGACAATAAGCTATTGACCAAAGAGCTCGCGCTGGAGTTCAAGCTCAGCACACCGGAACTGATTGGTGTGATCGATAATCAGCACGATGTGCGTGGCTTTGACCGTATGGTGGCCGGTCATAAGGGCTTCTGCATTAAGCCCGCTAAAGGCTCCGGCGGTAAAGGCATTCTCGTGATTCTTGAGGTGGACGGGAATCGCTATCGCCGCTCCAATGGAGAGTGGCTGACCTCATCCGATTTACAGCGTCATATCTCCAATATCCTCGCCGGCTTGTTTTCGCTGGGCGGGGCGATGGATGCGGCGATGATAGAAGCGCTGCTGAACCCGAGTTCCTCCCTGACGGATTACAGCTTCCAAGGCGTGCCGGATATCCGCGTGATTGTCTTTCGAGGCATTCCCGTGATGGCCATGGTTCGGCTCGCCTGCGCGTCGTCCGGGGGTAAGGCGAACCTCCACCAGGGCGCCATTGGTGTAGGCGTCGACATCAAAACAGGGAAGGCGATCAATGCGGTCCAGCGTGAAAAACGCATCACTCAGCACCCGGACACCGGGGCCGCGCTCGCAGATTTGGTGATCCCACAATGGGAAACGCTATTGCGCCTGGCGTGCGCCTGCCATGAAATTTCTGGGCTTGGCTACCTCGGCGTGGATTTGGTGATCGACGAAATCGCCGGACCCACCTTGTTGGAGTTGAATGCGCGCCCGGGGCTCAGTATTCAGATAGCGAATGACGCGGGGCTGTTGCCCCGATTGCGCCGAGTTGAAAAAATAAAGCGCCCTGAACTGATGAGCGTCGAGGAGAAGCTCGCCTTTGCCGCCACGCATTTTGCGAGACCCTCCCTGATCGAGTCGCCTCCCACAGAAAGCGTCTGAGCGCCAATCCCGCGCCAGCCCGTTTCAATGCGGGCCAAGCACCGCACAACAGGCTATAATGCCCGATTCGCAAAAAAGCCCCTGTGGCATTCTCACTGATTTATCGAAGACTTATGAACATCGCTGACTATATGGAAGGCTTGGGCCAACGCGCCAGAGCCGCCTCCCGCACTATGTTACGCGCAAGCACGGACGATAAAAACCGCGCGCTTTTGGCCATTGCTGAGGTACTGGATGCGCGGCGACCGAGCATTCTTGAGGAAAATCAACGCGACCTCGAAGCCGGGCGCAGTCAAGGCCTCGACGCGGCGCTGCTGGATCGACTTGAGCTGAATGACGCGCGCATCGACGGTATGATCGAAGGTCTGCGTCAGGTGGCGGCGCTGCCCGACCCCTGTGGTGAAATCAGTGACATGAAGTTCATGCCCTCGGGCATCCAGGTGGGCAAGAAGCGCGTGCCCTTGGGCGTGATTGGGATCATTTATGAATCCCGACCCAATGTGACCATCGACGCGGCCAGCCTGTGCCTGAAGTCCGGCAATGCGACGATTTTGCGCGGCGGTAAGGAAGCGATCCACTCCAATCAAGCCATTGCGCGCTGCATTGAGGAAGGGCTCGCGAAAACCGGTCTGCCCGCGCATGCCGTTCAGGTCGTGGAAACCGTGGACCGCGAAGCCGTGGGCGCCTTGATCACGATGACCGAGTACGTCGACGTGGTCGTTCCTCGCGGAGGGAAAGGGCTGATCGAGCGCATCAGCCGCGATGCCCGTGTGTCGGTCATCAAGCATCTCGACGGCATCTGCCACGTGTACATTGATGAGCACGCCGATGCGCGCAAGGCCCATGCGATTGCATTGAACAGCAAGACACATCGCTACGGTGTCTGTAATGCCATGGAGACCCTGCTGGTGCACCGCGCGATCGCCAATGACGTGCTGCCCGCGTTGGCGGCGGCCTATGCCGAAAAAGGCGTTGAGCTGCGCGGCTGTGAGGCGACGCGCGCCATCCTGCCAGACATCTCAGCCGCAAATGACGAAGATTGGGACACCGAATACCTGGCGCCGATTCTGGCGGTGCGCGTGGTCGACAGTTTTGATGAAGCGGTGACGCACATCAACACGCACAGCTCCCAGCACACGGATGCCATCGTGACGGAGAGCTTTAGCTTGGCGCAGCGCTTTCTGACCGAAGTGGATTCCAGCTCGGTCATGATTAACGCATCGACGCGCTTTGCCGATGGTTTCGAGTACGGGCTGGGCGCCGAGATTGGCATTTCGACAGATAAAATCCATGCGCGCGGACCCGTGGGCCTGGAAGGGCTGACCTCGCAAAAATGGATCGTGCTCGGTGACGGGCATATTCGACAGTAAGCGATGAACGCCGTGGCGTCGGGAATCGCCTGGCTTGGCGGCAGCTTCGACCCCGTACATCGCGGCCATGTTGCCATCGCACAGGCCGCGATGGCGGCATTGAAACTGCCGGAGTTGTATTTGCTGCCCTGCCACCGACCGCCCCATAAACAGGGCTTCGGTGCGAATGATGAAGCGCGGCTGAGGATGTTGAGCCTAGTCTGCGAGGCGCATCCGGGGCTGCGCATCGATACCCGTGAAATGCACTCGGAGCGCACCAGTTACACGGTGCAAACGCTGCGGGAGTTGCGCGAAACTCACGGTCTCGATACGCCGTTCTACTTTGTGATCGGCTGGGATTCGCTGCAAAACCTGGCCACCTGGTGGGAGTGGCAAAGTCTGTTGTCGCTGACACATCTTGTGGTGGCGGCGCGGCCCAGATGCACCGGCATTGATGACCCGGACGTCGCCGCACTGTTTGCTGAGCGCCACTGTGACATTGGCCGTCTGTCGCAGAGGGCCGCAGGAGGTATCGCGCGCTTGACAGCGCCGGAACTGCCGCTGTCGTCGTCAGCGATTCGCTCGACCTTGGCGGCGGACAAAACACATCGAGTGCCGGATTCAGAATTGGCTACCATGCTCGAACCCGCGGTGATTCGCTATATTCGCGAACACCGCTTATATTGAACGCACGTTTCTACCTTGGAGAACACACAAAGCCCCTATGACTACTTCTGTACAAGCCCTTATTGAGGACGCGTTAGACGACCTGAAAGCGCAAGACGTGACCGTGCTTGACGTTCAGGGTCTGAGTGACGTGATGGACACCCTGATCATCGCGACGGGCACATCGAATCGACATGTGAAATCCCTTGCGGGCAACGTGATCGAAGAAACCAAGAAAAGTGGCTTCCCGCCGCTTGGTGTCGAAGGCTTGAATCAGGGCGAATGGGCGCTGGTCGACTTCGGCGATATTGTGGTGCACGTTATGCTGCAAGCCACGCGGGACTTTTACGAGCTGGAGAAATTGTGGTCGCTGGAACCGCCCAGTCGCCGCACTGAAGATGAATGAAGCTTCACATTCTCGCCGTAGGCACCAAGATGCCCTCGTGGGTCAGCGAGGGCTACGCTGAATACGAAAAACGCCTGCCGAGGGAGTGGAAACCTGCCTTGAAAGAGCTTGCGGTGGCGCGGCGAGGTAAGAGCGGTGCAGTCGCGCAGTATTGCGAGCAGGAAGGGCAACAGATCCTCGCCAATCTCCCCGCCTCGGCGCATGTGGTGGCGCTGGATGTGCTCGGTAAAGCCTACAGTACGGAGCAGCTCTCCGAGCGCATGGCGCGCTGGCAAATGGCGGGGCCGGACGTGTACCTGCTGATTGGCGGCCCCGACGGGTTGAGCCCGGAATGCCTGTCCCGCGCCAACGAGCGCTTTTCACTTTCTGCATTAACGCTGCCACACCCACTGGTGCGTGTCGTATTGATCGAGCAACTCTATCGCGGGTGGACGCTCTTGAATAACCATCCCTACCACAAGTGATGAAAGCCGCGCGGCATGATCAATCCTGATTTTGTTAAATCTCGTCTGGCTGGCGATCATCATCAGCACTTTCGCGATCACCACAGCGAGGCGCGAGTCTTCCAGCGCCGTGTGCTGTTGTCCCTGTTGGGGGTGATCGTGTTGCTGGGGCTATTGCTCTACCGCTTCTATGACCTGCAGATCATCAACCATCAGGATTACGCGACGCAGTCGGATCGCAACCGCATACAGGTGCGCCCGGTGCCACCCAATCGTGGCCTCTTTTACGATGTTGAGGGCAATATCCTGGCGGACAATCGCGCCGTACAAACACTGAGCTTAACGGTTGAGCGCATAAACGATGTCGAAGCCACTATTGAAACGCTTGGGCAATGGGTGGAAATTACGGACCGTGACAAAGAAAATTTTTATCGAGGTTTGAAATGGCGGCGGCGCCCTTACCAGGCTGTGCCGCTGAAATACAATCTCGATGAAGAAGAGCTGGCGCGAATTGCCGTTAATGAATATGCCCTCAGTGGCGTCAGCATTGAAGGCCAGCTCGTGCGTTACTACCCCTACGGTGCCTTGTTTGCGCATGTCGCAGGTTATGTGGGGCGCATCAACGAGCGGGAGCAGGCGGCGTTCGATGAAGCGCAGCAACTCAGTTATGCCGGTACCACCAGCATCGGTAAAATCGGCTTAGAGCGCGAGTACGAAGCCGTCCTGCACGGCGAAGTGGGGCAGGAGCAAATCGAAACCGACGCCCGCGGGCGGGTCCTGCGTGTGGTGGACAGCATCGCGCCGATTGCCGGTGAGAACCTCGGTTTGTTTCTCGATCTCGACCTGCAGCAGAAAGCGCTAGAAGTGATGGACGGGCGGCGCGGCGCCGTGGTCGCGCTCGACGTCGAAACGGGGGGCGTGCTCGCGATGCTCAGCTCACCCAGCTACGATCCGAACCTTTTTGTGACTGGGATCTCCAGCAAGGATTACCGCGCGCTGACGACCTCTCGCGATCTCCCGATGTTCAACCGCAGTATTCAGGGGCGCTACCCTCCGGGTTCGACGTTAAAACCCATGTTGGGCCTGGGGGGGCTCGAATACGATACCATCACGCCGAAGTCGCGGGTGCGCGACCCGGGCTACTATCAGCTTGAAAACGATGAGCGCTTATATCGCGACTGGAAGCAGGGCGGGCACGGTGCGACGGTGGATTTGTACCAGGCGATTGTCGAGAGTTGTGATGTGTTTTTCTATGACCTCGGGTTTCGCATGGGGGTCGACAAAATGCATGCGTTTGGCGAGCTGTTTGGATTGGGCGCGCTAACGAATATCGATATTCCGAGCGAAAGCCCCGGTCTGTGGCCGAGTCGCGAGTGGAAAAAACGCGAGCGCGGCTTGAACTGGTATCCCGGTAACAGTTTGAATATGAGTATCGGTCAGGGCGACGTGCTGACAACACCATTGCAGCTCGCGGTGATGATCGCCACGATGGCGCGTAAAGGTGAATTGATTGAGCCGCGTTTGGTGCGCACGGTTGCGGGTGTGCCGACGGTGCCTGTGACCCGGTCGGTGTATGAAGGCGAGCCCGAACATTGGGAGCTCGTTTTGCGAAGTATGAAGGACGTCGTGCATAGCGTGCGCGGTACGGCGCAAAGCATCAACAAAGACCTCGACTTTACGATGAGCGGCAAGACAGGGACGGCCCAGGTTGTCGGTATTGCGCAGGATGAAGAGTACGACAGCGAGGCGCTATCTGAACGCAACCGCGACCATGCCTTATTTGTCGGGTATGCACCTGCGGAGGAGCCCAAAATTGCGGTGGCGGTGGTGATCGAGAACGGAGAAAAGTCCAGTAAAGCAGGGCAGGTCGCGAAGGAAGTGATGCGCGCGCATCTTCATAATCTGGAGGCGCGGGGACGTGGACAATAAAACCGATTTTCTGCGCCGCTTACCGGATTCCACTGAGCACTTTTCACGCGGGGAAAGCCTCTGGCGCAAATTACACATCGACCCCTTGTTATTACTGCTGCTGCTGACCCTGACGGGCTTCGGCCTGTTCGTGCTCTATAGTGGCAGCGAGCAGAGTATGTCGATGATGAAACGCCAAATTGCGTTTTACATCATCGCCTACTGTGCGATGTTCACCATTGCGCAGCTCGATATGAAAATGTTGCAGCGTTGGTCGCCCTGGTTTTATGGCTTCGGCATCGTCATGCTGATTCTGGTGTATTTCATTGGCGTGAACGCCAAGGGCGCGCAGCGTTGGTTGAGTCTGGGCTTCATCCGCTTTCAGCCGTCCGAGGCGCTGAAAATCGCGGTGCCGGTCGTGGTGGCGGCGTATTTTTCTTCCCGCGTGCTGCCTCCCAAACTGAAGCATATTTTCTGGAGCCTGATCCTCATCGCTATTCCGGCGGTGTTGATTCTCAAGCAGCCTGACCTCGGTACGGCCATTCTGATTTCGGCGTCGGGTGTGATTGTGCTGTTTCTGGCGGGCTTGCGCTGGCGCTACATTTTTGGGAGCGTTGCGATCCTCGCGGCGAGCTTGTGGCCGTTGTGGCAGTTTGTGTTGCAGCCCTATCAAAAACAACGTGTTCTGACCCTATTTAATCCAGAGGCGGATCGACTCGGCGCCGGTTGGAATACCATTCAGGCAAAAATCGCGATTGGCTCGGGCGGCTTCGATGGCAAGGGCTGGTTGAAGGGGACTCAGTCACAGTTAGATTTTTTGCCCGAAAGTCATACGGATTTTATTATTGCCGTACTGGCTGAAGAATTTGGTCTGTTAGGGGTGCTGTGGCTGATCGGGCTGTACTTGTTGATCGTCGCTCGAGGTTTATTTATTGCGTTAAACGCCCAGACCACGTTCAATCGTTTGCTCGCGGGTAGCCTGACGCTGACCTTTTTTGTGTATGTCTTTGTAAATATTGGTATGGTGGCCGGATTGCTGCCCGTTGTCGGCGTACCGTTGCCGCTTGTGAGCCTTGGAGGCACCTCGCTGGTGACCTTGATGCTGGCCTTTGGAATATTGATGGCGATCGCCACTGAAAAGAAAAAAGTTGCAAAATGACCTTCCGTTTTCGAATCTGCTCTGCCTTTGTACTCTGTCTGCTGCTCAGCGCGTGTGAGAGCCCCGGCCCAAAGCCTAAACCCGCGAGTGATACGGATGGGCTGCGCGATATTATCCCCACGGCTGAAAAAGACAGCGGCCCCAGTCAGCCCATTGATATGTCCCATATCCCCGATGCGGTGCCGCGTTATGAAACGCGTACGGCGGCGGGAAATAAAAGCCCTTACAAGGTGAAGGGCATCGTCTACCGGATAATGGACAACCCCTCCGGCTACAAAGAGGACGGCATCGCTTCGTGGTACGGCAATAAATTTCATGGCAATACCACGTCGAATGGCGAAATCTACGACATGTATGGGATGACGGGTGCGCATAAAACCCTGCCGATTCCTTCCTACGTTCGCGTCACCAATCTTGATAACAAGAAAAGCATTGTGGTCCGAATCAATGATCGGGGCCCCTTTGCGCACGGGCGCATTATCGATCTGAGTTATGCGGGCGCTCAGAAGCTAGGCTATGCCCATGCAGGGACGGCGCGTGTGCGTGTGGAATACATTGATGTTGCGCCGAATACGCCCGCGCAGGTGGAGGAAGCCACGACCACGACAGTGCCGACCACACCTTCTGCCGCGCCTCAACGCTATTTGCAGATTGGCGCGTTTTCTGAAGAATCGGCCGCGTTGACGGCGCAGTTTCAAACGGCGGCATTGACCCAGTGGCCCGTCAATGTCGAGCCGGGTAAGACGGTCGACCAGAAAGTGATTTATCGCGTCTATCTTGGTCCGCTGCCTGACGAGGACACCCTGCTTATCGTCAAGCGTGCACTGATGGACCAGGGACTCTCCGAGCCTTTGCGCGTCGTGAAGTAGGCGCGCCGCGGAACCTTTGTTACAATTCGCCGCTCTAAGGGCTTTGTCTTCGACGGGCCCGGCACCCCTCTTTGGGTCTGTATTACCAGACATCGAATAACATATTCCAGGACAAGAATACTCGCATGCGTAACTCGCACTTTTTTGCCTTCATTGTCAGCTTTTGTTTGTCTCTGTCTGCGTCGTTCAGCTATGCCGCGCAGGTCATTATTCCCGCACCACCGCAATTGGCGGCCGAAGCCTATCTTTTGATTGATGCGGACACAGGCAAGGTGTTGGTTGAGCACAATGCCGACGAGCAACTCGAGCCCGCCAGCCTGACGAAAATGATGACCAGTTACATTGTGTCTGAAGAGATAGAAGCCGGTCGCTTGCGTGAGAATGATCTTGTGCGCGTCAGTGACAATGCGTGGAAAAAAGGCGGTTCGGCCAGTGGCAGTTCCACCATGTTCCTGAAGCCCCGCTCTGAAGTGCCGGTGATCGATTTGATGAAAGGCGTCATCATTCAGAGCGGTAACGATGCGTCAATCGCACTCGCCGAGCATGTCGCAGGCAGCGAACAGGCCTTTGCCGATGTTATGAACCAGCAGGCGGCCCTGCTCGGCATGAACAGCTCGCAATTTATGAACTCTACCGGGTGGCCTGCGGAAGGGCATTACACCACGGCGCGCGATCTGGCCATTCTCGCCAGAGCGGTCATCAACGACCACCCGGAGCACTACGAACTGTATTCCGAGCGTTACTTTTCTCACAACGGCATCAATCAGCCCAACCGCAACAAATTGCTGTTTCGCAATAAGTTTGTCGATGGCTTGAAAACGGGCCACACCGAGGCGGCAGGGTACTGTCTTGTGGCTTCGGAAAAGCGCAATGATATGCGCTTGATTTCCGTCGTGATGGGCACGAAAACCATGGAGTCTCGTGCCGCTGAATCGCAACGTTTACTGGCCTACGGGTTCCGCTACTTCGCCACGCACAAACTCTACAGCGCCGATGCGCCGATGGAGGGCTTGGATCAACGCGTCTGGGGCGGTGAGCAGGAGCAGGTATCCTTGGTGCTCGCTGACGATATTGTGGCGACCATCCCACGCGGCTCTCGAGAGAGCTTGAAGGCCGAAACCGAAATTGATCGCGTGATTAAAGCGCCGATCACCCGCGGCCAGGAGCTCGGCACCCTCAAAGTCAGCCTGGAAGGGGAAGTGGTGGCGGAAGCCCCGCTGGTTGCCGCTGCCGATGTGGCGGAGGCGGGCTTCTTCGCCCGCACCTGGGACGCCTTGATGTTGATGGTGCAGGGCGATTAAACTTCGCCCAAATTAACGAGCCCTGCTCAATTTTAGGTACAGGTGTTAAGAGACGCGTCGTGAGCCAGCAAGAACCGCCAAAGATTGAATTCCCGTGCGAGAACTACCCGATCAAGATCATGGGGGAGCACAGTGAGCGCTATCAGGAGATCGCGTTGACCGTGGTGGAAAAACACGCGCCGGGATTTGACCGGGAGCGCATCAGCGTGCGCGTTTCTAGTAAGGGCAGTTTTCGCTCCATCACCGTATACATCACGGCGACCGGAGCCGACCAGCTCAAAGCCTTGCATGTCGAGTTGCAGGCCTTGAGCGAGACCAAAATGGTTCTGTGACCCCGACGTGAACGAGCGCCTTCTCATCCGCTTTCGCGGTCGTCAGCCCTATGCGCCAATGCTGGAAGCCATGCATACGCTCACCGATACACGCGATGAGCATACGCAGGACGAACTCTGGCTGCTTGAGCACGATCCGGTGTTTACTCAGGGGCAGGCCGGCAAACCCGAGCATGTGCTACTCAGCGGGGAGGACATCCCCATCGTACAGACCGATCGCGGTGGGCAGGTTACCTACCATGGCCCGGGTCAGCTCGTCGCGTACCCTTTATTGGACTTGAAGCGTCGTAAACTCGGTGTGCGGGAATTGGTGACCGCGCTGGAGCAGAGCGTCGTGGCCCTGCTCGCCGACTACGGCATTGATGCCGCCGCGCGGCCCGACGCCCCGGGTGTCTATGTCGAGGGGCGCAAGATTGCCTCACTAGGGCTTCGCGTGCGACGCGGGCGCAGTTTTCACGGGGTGGCCATCAACTATGACATGGACCTCTCACCCTTTCAGCGTATCAACCCTTGCGGCTACTCCGGGCTGGAGATGACCCAATTGCGGGATCTGCTTCCTGCAGAGGCCTTGCCGGGTTTTGAGCCTTTTCAACGAAAATACGCTATGATACTCGCCCAAACTTTGGGATATGCCGACCAAAACCGGCATGTCGCAGATTGAACGTTCGCCTTACCCCGCGAGCTTTTTAAGAACCCCGCACTACCCCGCGGGCCGAACAAGCCAGTTATCTATGTCTGATTCATCTGTTCCCGTAAAACGTACCCGACGCCTCCAGCAGGGTGAAAAGCTTCGCGATGCCGACAAGGTAGAGCGCATCCCAGTGAAAGTGATCGCGAGTGATCAGGTGCTGCGCAAGCCCGAGTGGATACGCATTCGCGTGTCTGCGTCACCTGAAGTCGAGCGTATCAAGAAGCTCCTGCGTAAGAATGGCCTGGCCACCGTCTGTGAAGAGGCCAACTGCCCGAACCTCAGTGAGTGTTTTGGCGGGGGGACCGCAACGTTCATGATTATGGGTGAAATCTGCACCCGTCGCTGCCCGTTCTGCGATGTCGGCCACGGTAAACCCAACCCGCTGGACCCGAAAGAACCCGCGAATCTCGCTGAGGCCATTGCCGAGCTGGGGTTGAAATACGTGGTGATTACCTCGGTTGACCGCGACGACTTGCGCGACGGTGGGGCGCAACATTTTGCGGAGTGCATCCGCGAATCGCGACAGCGATCGCCGGAGCTTCAGGTTGAGATTTTGACCCCGGACTTCCGGGGACGTATGGATATTGCGCTCGACATCCTGGAAAAAGACGCACCCGATGTCTTCAACCACAATCTCGAGACCGTGCCGCGCCTGTATCGACAATCTCGTCCAGGGGCCAATTATCGCTGGTCGCTTGACCTGCTGCGCCAATACAAGGCGCGTCGTCCCGATGTCCTGACAAAGTCTGGTTTAATGGTGGGCTTGGGTGAGACAAAGGAAGAAATCATCGAAGTCATGCACGACATGCGTGAACACAACATCGACATGCTGACCATTGGTCAGTACCTGCAGCCCTCGCGCGATCACCTTCCCGTCGCGCGCTATGTAGAACCTGTCGAGTTTGACGAGTACACTGCGATCGCCAATGATCTCGGCTTTACTCATGCCGCGTGCGGTCCCCTTGTGCGTTCGTCGTATCACGCAGACAAGCAGGCCCACGGGGAAGTTGTGAAGTAAGGTGGGTGCGCCAGCGGCCGCATTGCGGATACTGCCGCTGGCACAGCGTCAGCTCTGGCTGGATAAAGTGGCCGACTGGCACCATACCGAATGGCTCAAAGGGCGGAGCAACGCGACGGCTACCGAGGCTCAGGAAAGTCTCGAGAAACGTCGCTCGCTGCTTGCAGAGCACTGCAATGAGCAGCCCTTACCGCAGACCTTTGTGGCAGAACTGAATGGCAAGGCGGTCGCCTCGGCCAGTCTTGTTTACTATCAATTTACCGAGGATCAGGCGCGCAGCGAGTGGCTGACGAATGTCTTTGTGTCGTTTGGGTATCGGCGCATGGGCATCGGGGCTGCGATGGTCGAGCACGCTTGTGACTATGCGCGCCAGCACGGTGTTGAGCGACTCATGCTCTATACGCGTGACCGCAGTGCGTTTTATCTTGCACGTGGCTGGGAGCCTTGCGGCATGGGCCGTGTGCAAGGGCAGGATGTCTCGATTTTATCGCGCCAACTCGGCGCCGCTTCTTCAGGTGTACTATGACAGAGAAACGCGCAGACAGCGCAAAAAAAGTGGGCTTCGTCAGCTTGGGCTGCCCCAAAGCACTCGTGGATTCTGAGCGCATCCTCACGCAGCTGCGCATGGACGGTTATGATGTGGTGCCGAGTTACGATGACGCCGACGTCGTCGTCGTCAACACCTGTGGCTTTATCGACAGCGCCAAGCAGGAATCACTCGATGCCATCGGCGAGGCCATGCATGAGAACGGCAAGGTCATCGTGACCGGCTGCATGGGGGACGACAAGGTGATCCGAGAGAGCTACCCGGATGTGCTTGCTGTTTCTGGGCCGGCGCAGTACGAGGCGGTGGTCGGTGCCGTCCACGAATTCATTCCACCGACACAGTCACACGACCCGTTTGTGGATCTCGTGCCGCCTCAGGGCATCAAACTGACGCCGCGTCACTACGCCTATCTGAAAATTTCCGAAGGCTGTAACCATCGCTGTACCTTTTGCATCATTCCCTCCATGCGCGGGGATTTGGTCTCGCGCCCGGTCGGGCAGGTCTTGGATGAAGCCGAACGTCTCGTGAAGGCGGGTACGCGTGAACTGCTGGTGATATCGCAGGACACCAGTGCCTATGGTGTGGACATCAAATACCGCACCGGCTTCTGGCAAGGGCGCCCGGTGCGTTCGCGCATGCTGGAATTGTGTCAGGCACTGGGCGAGCTGGGTGTGTGGGTGCGTTTGCACTACGTCTACCCCTATCCGCACGTGGATGAGGTCATCCCTCTGATGGCCGAAGGGCGGATTTTGCCCTATCTGGACATCCCCTTTCAGCACGCGAGCCCACGCGTGCTGAAGCTGATGAAGCGCCCCGCGCATCAGGAAAAAACGCTCGAGCGCATCAAGCGCTGGCGCGAGCTTTGCCCCGAGCTGGTGATTCGCTCCACGTTCATTGTGGGCTTCCCGGGCGAAACGGAAGACGACTTTCAGATCTTGCTGGACTGGCTGGAAGAAGCCAAGCTCGACAGAGTGGGCTGCTTCCAATACTCACCCGTCGATGGCGCGGCCGCGAACGCCTTGCCGGACGCGGTGCCCGACGACGTCAAACAGGATCGCTGGGAGCGTTTCATGGCGGTACAGCAGCGGATTTCTGCCGAGCGCCTGCAGCAGCGTATCGGTTGGGAGATGCAGGTCCTGGTTGACGAAGTGAGGGAAGACGGCTCCGCGATCGCGCGCAGTTACGCCGATGCGCCTGAGATTGATGGCCTGGTGCATATCGAAGCAACGGAAAATGTTCAGCCGGGTGACTTCATTGATGTTGAGATTATTGGCGCCGACGATTACGATCTGTTTGCCGTACAATTAGTGGATGCGTAATAAGGTAGGCTGTTTTTAGGTCGATTTGTCCTGGGAACAGCGCCAACTGGCGCCGATTCATCTATATTTACGCAAAGGTTTGCTTAATTCGATAATTAGAGGCGCTTTCCCTTGCCGTCGTTGTTGCAGTCACAGCTGTCTGATTTACTGGCTTCCGGGTTTGGCGCGGTTGATCTGCTTGATACGCTCTTGCAGAGCCAACCCAGCCTCGTCTCCGTTGTCGATGAGCAGGGCCAGGTGCTGCTGTTCAGCCCCAATCACCGCATGCTGAGTGGCGTATCCGAAGAGCCCGAGCCAATTCAACATATTGACGCCTTATTCCCGCCTTTTATTCGCCAGCGCTTTAGCGCGCCCTTGCACGAGCTGGTCTTGCAGGAAGACCTGACCCGCTGGGAGATGAGCGTTCAACACCGCGACGGGCAAGTGCACCTTTACGATGTACAACACTGGGTATTCGAGGGCGAAGGCCAGCGCTGGGTGTTGACGGCCGCCAGCGATGTCAGTGGCCAGCGACGCGCCCAGAACGAAACGCAGCTCGAACAAAAGAGCCAGCTCAATTACCTCAGTTTTCACGACCCGCTTACCGGCCTCGCCAATCGCTCGCTGTTCTATGATCGTGCTCACAAGAGCCTGTCACGCAGTAAGCGGCATCAGAGCAGCATCGCCCTGTTGTTGATCGACCTGGATCGCTTTAAAAACATCAACGACAGTCTGGGCCATGACGCAGGCGATTACTTCCTGAAGCAGATTGCGCAGCGCCTCGGAGATGCCCTGCGGGATACGGACACCGTGGCGCGGCTCGGCGGCGATGAATTTGTCGTAATTCTGGAAAACATCGCGCAAGCGGAAGACATTGTCTCCATCACCGAAAAACTCCTCAGCAACCTGTCCAAACCCATCGATGTCAGTGGCCACGAGGTGGCCTGCACCGCGAGTATTGGCGTGGCGCTCTACCCGAAGGACGGGGATAGCATCGATCAGTTGCTCAAACACGCCGATTTGGCGATGTATAAAGCCAAGGCGCAGGGCAAGAATCGCACTCAGTTTTATGTGCAGGCGATGACCGATACGGCCGTCAATTACCTGCTGCTCGAAAACGACCTGCGCAAGGCCATCGACAACGGGGATCTGTGTCTGCACTTTCAGCCTCAGGTCGATCTGCAGTCACGCCTGATTGCGGGCGTCGAAGCATTGGTGCGTTGGGAGCATCCCGAGCGAGGCATGATCTCCCCTGGCGAGTTCATCCCATTGGCCGAAGAAACCGGGTTGATCGAGCCGCTTGGAGACTGGGTTTTACTTGAAGCGTGTCAGCGCTTTCAGGCGTGGATGTCTCAGGGCATCCACCTTGGCAAGGTCGCGGTGAACTTGTCGTCGCGGCAGTTTCGGCAGGAGCACTTTGAGCAGACCATCGTCAAAACACTGTTGCAGAGTCGCCTCTCTCCAGAGTACCTGGAGCTGGAGTTGACCGAGAGTACGGCGATGGAGAATGCAGCGGAGACCATTGAGCTATTGAATGCGTTCGCCAATATGGGCGTGTCGCTCGCGATTGATGACTTTGGTACGGGCTATTCGTCCTTGGCTTATCTCAAGCGATTTCCAATCAATAAACTGAAAATCGACCGCAGCTTTATTCACGACATCGACACCAACGAAGCCGACGCGGCCATCGCCAAGTCGATTATCGATCTTGCACACAACATGACCCTACAAGTGATCGCTGAAGGCGTGGAACGCATGAATCAGGCGCAGTGGCTGATGGATCATCACTGTGATCAGGTACAGGGCTTTTACTATTCCCGGCCTCTGACCGAAGCGGCCCTGCTGGAGCTGGTGAGGAACCCCCAGCGCATGGTGGTCAGCAGTTCAGGTGTGCGATTATTGGTGTGAGGTTGAGACGGCGCTTGGGCGGCCTGTGCTCAGCCGTTCAGTGCGAGTTTGAGCGAGCGTCGGTTCAACGCTTCTATGCCTGCCAGCCCCAAGGTCACGTCCAGCAGCGTATTCCATTCATCTCCGCTGTCCAGCCCCTTGATTTGCCTGTCCGCGAGCGCACACTGGCGCAGTAGCCAATGCAGTCGTGCGCCGTTCAAGCGCTGATGGGCCATCTGTTGCAGGCGCTGCTTATCTCGGCGCAGGCGCAGCGCATTGTAGGCCCCATCAAAGGGGCGGCCGCGGTCGGTCGCTTCGCGCAATTGCGCGAGTTGACGTACCTGGTTGACCAGGGCCCACAGAATAACCGGGGCGGCATTGCCTTCGGCGCGCAGGCCGCTCAGGCAGGTCACCGCCGCGCGGGCATCGCCCAGAAGCGCCTTATCGACCAGATCGAACACGTTGTATCGCGCAGAGTCCATGACCACAGAGGCCATCGTACTGGCATCAATATACGTATCTTCACTAAGCAGTTTGAGCTTTTCGATTTCCTGCACGGCGGCGAGCAGGTTACCTTCGATTTTTGCGCAGAGAATGCCGATGGCTTCATCGTCTGCGCGCAGGCCGGCGGCATTCATGCGTTGCTCAATCCAGCGAGGGAGTTGCTCGGCGTGTATGGGCCAAAGGCTGATCACGTCTGCAGCGGCATCGACCGCCTTAAACCAGGCGGTGTTTCGCTGACGCTTATCGAGCTTGGGTAGCACCAGCAGCAGCAAGGTGTCTTCTGGCGGCGCAGTACAGTATTGTTTCAGCGCTTTGCCCCCGGCGTCGCCGGGTTTGCCGTTGCGGATGCGCACATCGAGGATTTTCTTTTCGGCGAACAGGGACAGGGCATTCGCGCTCATCAGCAGGTTGTCCCAATTGAAGCCCGCCTCTGCGTGATGGATCTCGTGCTGGCTGTAACCTTGTTCTCGGGCAACGCGACGTATTTGGTCGCAGGCCTCCTGAACCAGCAAAGGCTCGTCTCCTGTCACCACATAGACCGGTTTCAGACCGCGCTTGAGCTGCGCGCCCAGCTGTTCCGGCTTAACGGCAGCCACGGTGCTTATTGCTCCATACGGACGATGGCGGCAAAGATGCGGTCCGCGAGTTCTTCACGCATTTCTGCGAGTAATTCTTCCTGCTCCCGGTCTTTCGCGATAATCAGGTCGGGGTCGAAGTCGTAGGTGCGGCGCGTGTTGATGCGGCGCTGCGGGATCAGGAGCTCACCGTCGCGACTGACTTGATATTGCACTTCGAGAATCAGTTGATATTGCGCAGGTACACCGGTGCTGCCGTAAGTCAGCGGCTGGCGTTCCTGGCGCTCGCGAGACAGTTGCAGGGTCAGCTCGGCATCGTCGCGATCTTCGATCGCATAGCGGGTCAGGGCACCACTGAATGCACGGAAAAACGGATTGCTGCGGTTTTCCGTCACCACATTCAATGCTGTGAGTCCGCCAGTGTAGGTGGACTCCGGTACGCCGCCACGCAGTTGCCAGCCACAGGCACTGAGGAGCATCAGAGCGGCACCGAGTGCCGCGGCTGCACGCATCAATTCGCCACCACGTTAACGAGCTTGCCGGGTACAACGATCACTTTGCGAATCATTTTGCCGTCGATGAACTTCTGTACGTTTTCATGTCCGAGGGCAATGCGTTCGAGCGCGTCTTTGTCGGCATCTGCAGGCACATCGAGTTTTGCGCGAACTTTTCCGTTGACCTGAGCGACGATGGTAATCGAACTGCGTGTCAGCGCCGCCTCATCACATTGAGGCCAGTCGGCATCAACGATGTCATCGCTGTGACCGAGCACCTCCCAGAGGGCATGACAGATATGCGGCACAATGGGTGCGAGCAGCAGAATGGCACTTTGCAGCGCTTCGCGTTCCACGGCAAGACCGAGAGCGGTGCTGCGGTCGGCATTGCGCGTGACTTCATTGAGCAGTTCCATCACGGCCGCAATTGCGGTGTTAAAGGTCTGCCGGCGTCCGTAATCGTCGCTGACTTTCTGGATGGTTTCGTGTGTCTTGCGGCGGAGATCCCGCTGCGTCTCGTCGAGTGCATCGACGTCGAGTGCGCCCGGTTCACCGGCCTCAACATGCCCGTCGACGGCCTTCCACAGTTTTTTCAGGAAACGGAAGGCGCCTTCAACACCACTCTCTGTCCACTCCAGGCTTTGCTCTGGCGGGGCGGCAAACATGGAGAAGAGGCGCACGGTGTCCGCGCCGTACTCGCGTATGAGGTCTTCGGGGTCAACCGTATTACCCTTGGATTTCGACATTTTGCTGCCGTCTTTCAACACCATACCTTGGCAAAGCAGGCGCTCGAAGGGCTCATCACACGCGACCAGGCCTTCGTCGCGCATCAGTTTGTGGAAAAATCGGGCGTACAGCAGGTGCAGAATGGCGTGCTCGATTCCACCCACGTATTGGTCCACGGGCAGCCAGTAATTGGCGCGTTCGGGGTCGAGCATTTGGTCCGCGTCTGGACAGGTGTAGCGCGCGTAGTACCAAGACGACTCCATAAAGGTGTCGAAGGTGTCGGTTTCATGCTCGACGGGCTGACCGTTGTATTCGGTTTTACGCCATTCGCTGTCGGCTTTGATCGGGGACTGAACCCCATCCATGACCACATCTTCTGGCAGAAGCACGGGGAGGCGGTCCGCTGGAACGGGGATTTCGCCGCCGTCAGGGAGATTGAAAATCGGAATGGGGGCACCCCAATAGCGTTGGCGTGACACGCCCCAATCCCGCAGACGGTAATTGGTTTTCACACTGCCTTTGCCCGCGGCCTGGAGTGTTTGAGAGATGGCCTCGAAGGCGGCATCAAAGTTCAGGCCGTCGTACTCGCCTGAGTTCACGAGTATGCCTTTTTCTGTAAACGCGGCCTCATCCAAGTCGATGGCTTCGCCGGATTCCGGGGCAATCACTTGCGTCATGGGCAGTGAGTACTTTTGTGCAAATTCCCAGTCGCGTTGGTCGTGAGCGGGAACGGCCATGACGGCGCCTGAACCGTAGTCCATCAATACGTAGTTGGCGACCCACACCGGAACGGGCTCTCGCGTGATCGGGTGCAGCGCCGTGATGCCAGTGGCCATGCCCTTCTTTTCCATGTTCGCCATGTCCGCTTCGGCGACGCTCTGGGTTTTGCATTCCTGAATGAAAGCGGCCAGTTCTGGCTTGTCTTTGGCCAGCGCCAGAGCGAGCGGGTGTTCCGCCGCGACCGACACGTAGGTCACGCCCATCAATGTATCTGGACGAGTTGTGTAAACATCGAAGCCGCTGATGCCCTCGACACTGTGCTCGAGGTCGAAATGCATTTCGATGCCACGGCTTTTGCCAATCCAGTTGCGCTGCATGGTGGCTACTTGTTCGGGCCAATGCGGCAACTTGTCGAGGTCGTTGAGCAGCTCTTCGGCGTAGTCGGTGATTTTAATAAACCACTGAGGAATCTCTTTTCGTTCAACGTGCGTATCACAGCGCCAGCAGCACCCGTCAATGACCTGCTCATTGGCCAATACGGTCTGGTCGTTCGGACACCAGTTAACGGAAGAGATTTTTTTATAGGCCAGCCCTTTTTCGATCAAGCGGGTAAAAAACCACTGCTCCCAACGGTAGTAGTCCGATTTACAGGTGGTGACTTCACGCGACCAATCAAAGCCGAAGCCCAGCTCACGCAGTTGTTTACGCATGTAATCGGTGTTGGCGTAGGTCCATTTCGCCGGCGCCGTATTGTTTTTGATCGCGGCGTTTTCGGCGGGCAGGCCGAAGGCATCCCAACCCATGGGGTGCAATACGTTTTTGCCCTGCATGCGCTGGAAGCGTGCGATCACGTCGGTGATCGTGTAATTGCGCACATGGCCCATATGCAGACGGCCGCTGGGGTAGGGGAACATGGCCAGACAGTAAAATTTTTCTTTGTTGGGATCCTCGGTGACCTGAAAAGTCGCCTGTTCTTCCCAATGGGCCTGGATCTTCGGCTCGATAGCCTCGGGCTGGTAGTGTCGTTTCATAGATGCTTGCGTAAAAGGTTCGCGTGACTTCGAAAAAAGCGAGCATTATAGAGCCTGTCGGACGCGGTTAATACCGTTTACAGCGGCTAAGGCGCGCGCATCTGATAAAGTCCGCTTCCGCAGTGTCAATGTGACAGTGATTGAGGCAGTGAGCGCTATTGTGGTGCGCAGATTAGTGGAAAATGCCCGCGCACCCGGATTATGTATACGAAATGATGTAAAGTTGTGCAGCCTTGGTTACGCCGCATGCCCCAGTATTGGGGCGGTTCGCAGGAATGTGCGCCAAAACGGTTCTCAAGTGTGTTGACTGGCGCGGAACTTGCGAGCGATCCATAAAGGATGTGAGGAGCCCGTATGCCTGGGCGACAGCATCGTGCTTCACGCGTCACGCTGGAGAGTTTTCCTGCGAGCGCCTACACTCGTGACAAACAGTGCAAATAAGTGAATGAACCAATCTGCCACCATGGACAATAAGCCTCTCGTCCACGACTTCGATCAGTTTTCCCGGCTTTTTCTGGCTCGAGAAGACTGCCTCCTGCTCGTCGGCCAGTTGAATCAATTGATGAAAGCGGTGCAGCGTCATCGCGGGATCAGCATGGGGATGCTGGCCGGGAACACCGATTTTCAGAGTGAGTTTCAAAGCCTGCAACACCAATTGGAGCGCCGCTTGGCAACTCTGGAAGCCTTTGCGCGAGCCAACCAATTGCTGAGCGATCGCGATAAGGAAAACCTCAGCTTGGCCTGGGCCACCATTCGCAGTAATTGGGAAGGCGACAACCTCAACGATAACTTTGAGTTGCACTCGCATTTCATTGAGCAGTTGCTGGCGATGATTGCGAGTCTCGCCAAGAAGCTGGAGGTGCCTCTAGTGGCGCCGCTGGAGAAAAACAGCCTCGTGCCGCAGCAAGGCGCGTTTACGCAACAGCGCATGTTTCAGCAAATCGAAATCCTTGCCTTTGTTGGCAAGGATCTGCCCTCGCTGATCGAGCAGGTCGCCCGGATACGGGGAACCGCTGCGTACAGTGCCGCGATCAATTCGCTGGAGGGGCTCGATGAGCGCAAGGTGCGGTATTGGGTGAGCAGCCTGCGCTCACAGTCCGAGAAGATTCGCAGTCAAGCGGAGAAGCTGCAAGGCGAGTTCAGTGAACTGATGCCGGGGCTCGCACAAATAAAACAAAATGAACTGCATCTGCTGCAGTTTTTAAACACCGTCGAATCGGCTGTCTTTCTCGGCAAAGGCGGGCGCGAGATTGCGCATCAGCTGTTTAATATGGCAACGGATGTCATCGAAGTGTATTGGGATGTCGTCGGTGAGGGCCTCAGCATTATTCAGACCTGGCATCGGCAGGATCTTGAGGCCTGGATGCGCCTCGGCTAGGGCCAACAGGCCCAATAAAAACACGCGGGCGATCAATCGAACTCGTCGACGCCCGCTTCTTCCTCTTCGTCGTTATCCTGTGGGCCATTCATCATCACCGACATGGATGCGTCCAGATCGGCGTTTTCCTTCGTTGGGTCAATCCCGATGTGGTAGGCGGCAAAGCCCGGCAGGACAACCTGATTCACCGCCATACCAATGACTCTGCCATTCACTGGTGACACAATGATCGAGCGAATATTCGTAATCGGGTCGGTGACCTTGCCGAGTAAATCGCCTTTGCGCACGCGGGCACCGAGCTTGATGTCACTGAACAGAATGCCACCTTGATTGGCGCGTACCCACAGTGAGCTGTAATAGGTCGGTTGAGGCGTACCCCAAAAGCTGATGGTGTCCAGCATTTCCATTTTATCGAGCAGGGTGTTCACTGCCTTTACGCCCTGGTCGACATAGGTTTCATTGAGTTCCATCGGACCGCCGGCTTCGAGTGTGACCGCGGGGATACCCGCATCCACGGCAGCGCGGCGCAGTGTGCCTACCGCCCCCTCACTGTGCAGCACGGCAATCGCGTCGAAGGCTTGAGTCAACGCAACGACCTCCGGCTTGAGCAAATTCGCGCGAAGCTGGGGCAAATTGGTGCGGTAGAAGGAGCCCGTGTGCAAGTCGACAAGGCGGTCACAGTGGACAATTACCTCATTGAAGAACGAGTGGGCAATGCGAGAGGCGGAGCTGCCACTGGGGTTGCCCGGGAAAAACCGGTTCAAATCCCGGCGGTCAGTCAGGTAGCGTGAGCTGCGTCTGAAGCCCTGCAAGTTGACAATGGGGACGGCGATCACTGTGCCGCGCAATTCGGCGGCATCAATGCCGTACATCACTTTGCGAGCGATCTCGATGCCGTTCAATTCATCGCCGTGCAGGGCGGCGGTGATGCACAGAGTGGGGCCGGGCTTACTGCCGTGTGCCACCAACACGGGGGTTGGAGTCTCAATGCCTTCAAAGCTCTGGTCGGGGGACCAGCTCAGTCTAGCCGTTGTACCGCGTGTGATCTGGCTGCCAAGCAGCACTAGGCTTTCAGGTTCCAGGGGTTCAGGCGTTGCTATAGGGGCCGGGGCTTGCGACGGTGTGGACTCCGGTTCGGCGCTGCTGACGGCGACGGGCTCGGCTTCTACCGGCTGGCTTAAATCAATATTTTCTGCTTTGGGCAGAGTGGTGCTCTGTACGGAGGGTGTCGGTGACGGCGTCGCAGCAGCACTCGGGAGTTCATCTTCAATGCCAATTTCCTGCTCGCTGCCACGGGCAGTCTGGGACAGGCAAATCACACTGAGGCTCATCAGTACAGAAAGGCGTAAGCGCTGCAAAATACGTGAGTCGGGCTTAGGCATAAAGTTATCGTGCGGTTCGTTCCGCGTCATGTTTGTTAAGGTCAGTATAGTGTGTTGTCACCAAGGCAGCGATCTACGGTGTGCTGCCATCCTTTAGTGATAGCGTGGCGTCGGCATTTTGACTACTGGCGCGTGCCTGCTTTTTGTTTAAAGTGTGAGCAAAGCCCGTTCCAACATGTCAGGATGAGGGGCACGCGGCCTTGTCAGTCGCGCTTGGAAAGTGCACGGAAGTCACGAATATACTGATCAAATTTTTTAATCATTTTCTTTTCCTGTTCCGGGCTCTGGCTGTTGAACAGGTCGGCGAGCATGATAAAGGTTTGCTCCTGATTGTAGTCCAGTCGTTCTTGCAGCTCCGGGTCCCAGTTGTCTGTGCGGTACAGCATGAGGGCCTTGAGGCGTTTTTGCAGTTCAGCCTTGTCGTCGCGATAGGCCATGGCTTTCACAAAGTCCTGTTCCCAGATCTCCTGTTGGCCGAGCATGAGTGGCGCGTGCGCTTGCAGTGAGGATTCCCAGGTTTCCATCCGTGTTGTCTGCTCGTCGCTGAAGCGGCCAAAAAAACCGCCAATTAATCGGGTGATTTCTCGAATACGGCGTTTTTGAATCTTCTCAGGCTTATCGTCGAGGTAGTCTTCGCGATATTCCTCGCGGTCTTTTTGTAATTTTTTCCGAATTTCGTGTATTTGATCGTCGTCGAGGGTGGCGGCGATCTCGGTCAGCCCGGGTAGTAGATGCGCCATCGCGTCATCGAGCATGTCCTGCAGAACGTCACTCTCCGCGTGCAGGTATTCTGGACTAACGGGTTTGTCGAGCATGCCCTTTTTAAGAGATTCAAGATAATCCGCATACCGGGGCAGCTGGGTGTAGCGGTGCCATTCGTGAAATTCATCGAAGGTGTCGCTCGCCATGCGCTTTTGTTCGCTATTGAGCGACACATAACGCCCGAGCTCCCAGCCCATTAAATTGTCGAGGAAGGGGTAGCTCATGCGCACCGAGCAGCTTGTGACGAGCAGGGCTGCGATAGCAAGTACGATCCAGTGTGCGTAGCGTTTGCGTTGTCTCAGCATGGTGGCTCTTCCGATGAACTTGGCGATGGGGTGCGCGTCATGCGTCGATTCAACAGGCCAACCCCGAGAACGATGACCAAGCATAACAAGAGCAGGGGCATAGATCCGAATCGCACATAGGGAGTGAGACCGGAACGCGCCTGAACGGTTCCCCGAATGACTTCGCGCTGGAACTGCCCGCCCACTTCAACGATGTCTCCATTGGCATCGAAGATGGCGCTGATGCCCGTGTTCGTTGCCCGTATCAGTGGCTTTTGTGTCTCCAGTGCGCGGAAACGTGCCATATCAAAGTGTTGCACCGGTCCGATGGAATCGCCGAACCAGGCATCGTTGCTGATCGTTAACAACAGCGAGGCATTGCGGCTGTTGCGCGCAACAAAGTCGGGGTACACCACCTCGTAGCAAATAAACGCGGCGACACCGTAGCGCGCGCCATCGGGGTAGCTGGCCTGCAGGGCGTCGCGCCGATAGGGGCCGACGCGGATCACCGAGTTGGGCAGATCGAAGAACTCAATCAAGCCCCGGAGTTGAGCCTCGAAAGGCACGTACTCGCCGAAGGGGACGAGCTTTTGCTTGAAGTAGACGCCATCCGCGAGCCCCATACCGATAATGCTGTTGTAGACCTCAGGCTTTTGCACGTCATCGTAGAGAACACCAGAGAACACATTGGTGCCGGCGGCGCGTGCGCGTGTGTCGATGTCCTGTATGAAAAACTGCGCACTGTGGAAGAGATACGGTATGGCGGCTTCCGGCCAGACCTGAATGTCGGCATCCCAGTTGTCGCTGGCATCGCGTTCGAGTGCGTCGACGATGTCGGGGTGGTAAAAGCTATTCCACTTCAGTTCCAGAGGGATATTCGGCTGGATGATGGCGACGCGTTGGCGCGGGCCCTCGGCCTGGGTCCAACGTATGTGGCTGAGCGCCACGCCGCCGACCCAAATCATCAACAACGCTGCGACAGCGAGTGCGTTGAGTGTCCAATCACGTCGCTGCAGGTGTTGGGGTTTGGGCCCCCACAATCCGGTCAGTGATGCTAAGTGACAAATCAGCGTGGCGCTGAGAATCGAAAAAAAGGAGAGCAGGAAGACGCCGCCGACGGGCGCCCAGCCGGTGAGCCAGTTGTCTCCGTGTGCATAACCCGCGTAGAGCCACGGAAAGCCGGTAAACAACCAGCTGCGCAGCCATTCCCCTAGTACCCATATCGCAGGAAACCCCAGCACGAAGCCCAGGCGGCTTTGGTTGAGCCAGCGTCCAAACAGGTAAAAAGGCAGGGCAAACAACAGGGCGATAAACAGGACGAACACGGCGGTCATTACCGTTGCGAGCGCCGCCCCGGTGAAACCAAAATCGTGAATACTGACGTAAATCCACGACACGCCCGCCCCGTAGGCGCCAATACCGAAAAGGAAGGCGCGGAAGAAGCTTCGCCATCCGCTGCAGCCATTGAGCGTAATCGCCAGTGCAGCCGATGCCGCGAGGCTCAGCGGCCAGCCGCTGTAGGGCGCCAGTGACAGTGGAATCAAGACCCCGGCGAGCAGGGCAGTCAGTTCCCCGCGCCAGCCGGGGACGCGCCAGAGAGCGTCGGCACCCATGATCAGCTTTCTTGTGTGGGGTGGTAGGAAACGCGCAACAAATGGATTTTACGGTTATCCGAGTACAAAACCCGGAAGGAAAAATCGCCTATGTTCACTTTTTCGTTGCGTTTCGGGACGTGTCCGAAGGCCTGCATCACGAGGCCGCCGATGGTATCGAAGGCTTCGTCGCTGAAACTCTGCTTAAAGTGCGCGTTAAAGTCTTCAATGGGAGTCAGCGCTTTGAGGATGTAGTCATTCTCGGCGACCTGACGGATAAAATCCTCATCGTCGTCCTCATCGGTTTCGTCTTCGATGTCGCCTACGATTTCTTCGAGGATGTCTTCAATGGTGATCAGCCCGGAAATGCCACCATATTCGTCGATCACCATCGCCATGTGGTAGCGATTTTCGCGAAACTCTTTGAGCAGGATGTTCAGACGCTTGCTCTCGGGAATGATGTTCGCGGGGCGCAGGACTTTTTCCAGATCGAAGTCGGTGGTGCCTTTCAGGATCAGTGGTAACAGGTCTTTCGCAAGCAGAATGCCTTTTACATCGTCGCCGGTGTCGCCGATGACGGGAAAGCGGGAGTGTCCGGATTCGATGACGCGAGGTAAGAATTCTTCCGGCTTTTCGTCCGAGTGGACACAGACCATCTGTGCCTTGGCCACCATGATTTCGCGTACTTGCTGATGTGCAACGTCCAGCGCGCCCTCAATAATGTGCAGGGCTTCTTCGTCCACCACCTCGTTTTGGGCGGCATACTTGATCAGTTGCAGGAGCTCCTGTCGCGAGCGGGGGATGTGGCCCTTGCCAGAGAAAAGTCGCGACAGCCAGGGGCGGGAGTCGTGGTCCGCGCCCGACAGGCTACTCGGAGGTTCGTCGTTCATGAGGTCTGTTCAGTCCTGTTGTGTGTCGTAGGGGGCTGGAAAACCCAGCCCGGTCAAAATGTGGGTTTCGAGCGCTTCCATTGCAAGCGCCTCATCTTCGTCAATGTGATCGTAGCCGCGCAGGTGCAAGGTACCATGAACGACCATGTGCGCCCAATGCGCGGTAAGGCTTTTGTGCTGCTCGGTCGCTTCGCTCGCCACCACTGGCGCACAAATGACGATGTCGCCGAGGAGTGGGATGTCAATGCCATCGGGTAATTCTGCGGGGAACGACAGCACGTTGGTCGAGCGGTCTTTGCCGCGATAGCGCAAGTTCAATTCGTGCATTTCCGGGTCATCGACAATGCGCAGGCTCAACTCGGCATCGGTGTTCACGTCACCGAGCGCGGCTTTGCACCAAAGCGTCAGCGCGTCATCTTCCGGCAGACCGGAAGCCGCCGACACGTTGTCGATATAAACAGTGGCCATGAGCGTTGCGTACGTTAGCCTCGAGACGCTTCGTCTTCGCGATCGGCCGCTTCGGCCTTGTCATAGGCTTCGACGATGCGTTGCACGATGGAATGGCGAACCACATCGCGGGACGAGTAAAACGTGAAGGAGATGCCTTCCACGTCAACCAGGACGTCTATCGCGTGTTGCAGGCCGCTGCGCTGGCCGCGAGGCAGGTCGATCTGTGATGGGTCTCCCGTGATCACGGCGGTGGAACCAAAGCCGAGCCGCGTGAGGAACATTTTCATCTGTTCGCGCGTGGTGTTCTGGCTCTCATCGAGGATGATGAAAGAGTTATTCAGCGTGCGTCCGCGCATGTACGCGAGCGGGGCGATTTCAATGATGCCGCGCTCAATCAGTTTGCCAACGGTTTCGAACCCGAGCATCTCGTAGAGCGCGTCATATAAGGGGCGCAGATAGGGGTCCACTTTCTGGCTGAGGTCGCCCGGGAGAAAGCCGAGTTTTTCGCCCGCTTCCACAGCGGGGCGAACCAGAAGTATGCGTTCGACGTCATCGCGCAGTAGGGCCTCTACCGCACAGGCGACCGCGAGGTAGGTCTTCCCGGTACCCGCAGGGCCAATGCCGAAATTGATATCGTGTCGACGCACCGCACTGACGTATTCCTGCTGCTTGCCACCTCGAGGCTTGATGGTGGCTTTCTTCGTGCGGATGATGCTGGCTTCTTTAATCGCCGTATCGACCTCGGATTCTTTTACTGCTTCCATTCCGGACTCCTGCAATGCCAGGTGAACTTCGTCGGGGCTGATGTCCCGGCCGTTTTCGGTGTGATCGAAGAGTTGGTTTAACACGCGTTCCGCAGCGGCTTTCTGGTTCTGGGTGCCGAGCACGCGGAACACATTGCCGCGATGACGGATCTCGACGTCAAGGCGCTTTTCAATGTGTTTGATGTGGGAATTGAGTTGGCCGCACAGCAGGGCGAGCCGTCTCGAATCGTTGGGCTCTAATGTAAAAGCGCTGTCGGAAGTTGCGGTGTCCAAGAGGCGGTAACTAACCTGTCTTCAGTACTTAGTGGAAAGCCTAACCCATTCAAGAGTCAGGAGGAAGCACGAGAGTGGGAATTCGGTGGATTTTCTTTACAGCGAGGCCGCAATGGACGGCCTCAGTGCATCAGTCGTCCAGCTCTGATCCAAGAAGGATACCGCGCAGGGAGTTAGGAAGTGCTTGCTCAATCAGCACGTCGGCAAACTTGCCGATCAGCTCCGGCGTGTCACAGGAGAAGTTGACCACCCGGTTGTTCTCGGTGCGTCCGCTCAGTTGTCCGGGGTCTTTCTTGCTGTAGCCGGTGACCAGCACACGTTCGGTATTGCCCACCATCCGGCGGCTGATGCCTTGGGCTTGCTGGACTATACGGTCTTGCAGGATTTTCAGGCGCGCTTTCTTGGTCTCCATCGGAGTGGTGTCCGGCAAATCGGAAGCCGGGGTACCCGGACGGGGACTGTAGATGAAGCTGAATGAGGTGTCGAATCCGATGTCTTGAATCAGGTTCATAGTCGCTTCGAAATCGGCGTCGGTTTCGCCAGGGAAGCCGATAATGAAGTCCGAACTCAGGCTGATGTCGGGGCGAATTTTGCGTAACTTGCGCAGTTTGGATTTGTACTCGAGCGCGGTGTGCCCTCGCTTCATCGCCATGAGGATGCGGTCTGAGCCGCTCTGAACGGGCAGATGCAAGTGGCTGACCAGCTCCGGCACCTCTGCATATACCTGAATCAGGCTCTCCGAGAATTCGACGGGGTGCGAGGTGGTGTAGCGAATGCGGTCGATGCCATCGACCGCGGCAACCAGAACGATCAATTCTGCCAAATCCACCACGGTGCCGTCGGCGGTGTCGCCGCGGTAAGCATTGACGTTCTGCCCGAGCAGGTTCACTTCTCGAACGCCCTGCGCGGCAAGGTGTTCGATCTCGCGCATCACATCGGCGACGGGTCGGCTCACCTCTTCCCCGCGTGTATAGGGCACCACGCAAAACGTACAGTATTTGGAGCAGCCTTCCATTATCGAGACGAAGGCGCTTGCGCCATCGACTTCGGGTTCGGGCAGGCGGTCGAATTTTTCGATTTCCGGGAAGGTCACGTCCACTACGACGGCGCCACTGTCGCGCTTGCTCTCCATCATTTCTGGCAAGCGGTGCAATGTCTGCGGGCCGAAGATCAAATCGACGTAGGGCGCGCGCTCAGCGATGGCGGCCCCTTCTTGACTGGCGACACAGCCGCCAACGCCAATCACCAGGCCGGGGTTTTTCTCTTTCAGGTGCTTCCAGCGACCGAGCTGATGAAAGAGTTTTTCCTGCGCCTTTTCGCGGATGGAGCAGGTGTTGACGAGCAGCACGTCGGCTTCTTCCGGGTTGTCGGTCGCCACCATCTGATGGCTCTCCCCGAGCAGGTCGCGCATGCGGGATGAGTCGTACTCATTCATTTGGCAGCCATGCGTCTGGATAAACAGCTTTTTCGGCTCAGCGGCCGTGCTGATGTCAGATTCCTGGCTGTGTGTGATGGGTGCGTTGCTCATAAAGTCGGGGTGCTGGTCAAAAAACGAGCGCGAATTATACTGATGTGATGCAGCGAAGCCCAGCCGCTTTTTAGATTAAATGACGATTAGCGTGTCATTATCGCTCGGTGGATTGATGCTTTTTTGCACGGAATGCTTGCATTTAACGTGTTTGCCCCAATAATGCTCGCTCTCCGTGTTTTCCAATCACAATTTGAGTACGTTCATGAGCAGTGCCCCAACCTACAAGGTGGTCTTTTACAATCAGGGTCAGGTCTATGAGGTCTATGCCCGCGCTATCTATCAAAGCGAAATGTACGGCTTCATCGAAGTCGAAGAGTTTGTCTTTGGGGAGCGCGCACAATTGGTTGTGGACCCCGGTGAGGAAAAACTCAAATCTGAGTTTGCTGGGGTGAAACGTTCCTATATCCCACTGCACTCCATCATCCGCATTGACGAAGTCGAGCGCGAAGGTCTGGGTAAAGTCAGTGACATCAAAGCCAGCGACAAGATCGCGCACTTCCCTCACCCGGGCATGGCGCCCAAACCTCAGCAGGACTGATGTTATCGTCGATTGATTACAGCGTTCGTGGGGAAGGCCAGCCGCTGGTATTGCTTCACGGCCTGTTTGGTTCGCGGGAAAATCTCGGCGCCATCGCTAAGGATTTGAGTGAGCACTTTTGTGTGTATTCGCTGGATCTTCCAGGTCACGGCCGCTCCGCTCACGTCGACGACTTGAGCTTGGACGCGATGGCGACGGAAGTGCTGCACTGGATGGCCCACGTGAATTTGAGTCGCGCACACTTTTTCGGTCACTCCCTTGGCGGCAAAGTGGCGATGGAAGTCGCGTTGCGCGCGCCCGAGCATGTGCAATCGCTGGTGGTGGCGGATATTGCTCCTGTCGCGTATGAGCATCGGCATACGGGTGTGTTTCAGGGGCTCACCGCCATTGATCTGGATACTCTGCAGTCTCGCGTCGAGGCGGATCAGGTGCTCGCGGCCACCGTGCCGGAAAAGCCGGTGCGCAGCTTCTTGCTGAAAAACCTCCAGAAAAAGGAAGACGGTGGCTTTCGCTGGCGCATGCATCTTGACGTCATTCACGCTCAGTACCCCGAGATGATTGCCGCCAATAGCGAAGCCCGCTTTGACGCGCCGGTACTGTTTCTGAAAGCCGAAAACAGCGATTACATCAAATCGGAATATCGCGAAGCCATCATGTCGCGCTTTCCTCAGGCGCAACTCCGCGTGGTGGCCAATACAGGGCACTGGCTGCACGCTGAAAAACCCGAGTTGATTGCGAGCCTCGTGCGGCGCTTCCTCAGCGCCGCTTAGGCCCTAGTCCCATACCTGGAAGCTGAACACTTTTTCGCTGTCCGGGTCGACGCTGACTTTGATCCACGCACCGTTATTTTCCCCAAAACTTTCCAAGCGCAGAAAATTCGCCGGGGCGTCCTTACCGAGGAGCTGCGGCTTGTCGAGACGCATATAATGTGAATCACCGTGCGCGAGTACGACCGGGCCGTCGAAGGATTTCACCTGCTTGAGCATGGGTTTCATGAAAAAGTCGAATACTTTACGATCTTCTTCTGTGGCGCGATGATCCAGGCCCGGGTTCGCATGAATGATGAGAAAAAGCGCGCGCTCGTTGTTTTTTTCGCTGAGCATTGTGACGTAGTTCAACCAGCTTTGTACCGCTTTTTCTCGACGGGTTACTTCTTCGTCATGCGCTTTCGTACGACTGTGTTTGGAAAAGGTGGAGAAGCCGTCACGACCGTTGTGGCTGCCCACAATATGAAAGCTCGCAAAGCGCACGCCGTGTTTCGCCCAGCTTTGATTTTCAACAAATTCTGAGTATTCGGGCTGCGCTTCGCTTTGCCGGATAATGCCTAGGGATTTCAAGGCCTGTTTGGCCTGTTCACTTTCGTAAAATATTTCGCGTAAGACAGTGAGCCTTTCAAGTGGGTCGTAGCCTCCGGCAAGGGCGCGATGGCAATCCGTCCATTCGTTATCGCCGGGAGTAAAAGTAAACGGCGGCGTAAAGCGTGCCAGGCGTTCGGCGCGGTCTTTGAAGAGCGCATCCGAGCAGGGTTCACCGCCGGTTTTGATATCGCCAACATGCAGCACCCAACTGATATCGTCTTGCGCGTTGACTTCCTTCACCAGTGCATCGTAATCCGCGTCGCGCTTGCCAATGTCCACGCCGTAAGGCAGGTCGCCAATTAATGCGAAGTGAAAGGTGTTGTCTGTCTCACTAGCCTGGACGCCAAGTGATATGAACAGGATGAACGAAGTGCAGAGGTGACGGAACAGCATAGATCGGGTCGTCCTTTTCGTCGCGAAGAAAAGGACTATCGTAACCGCTTATCTGTGAAAGGGTGATGAAAAAAGACTTATTGCGCTGTGATCGACTGAGCTTCGGTGTGTAACCAGTGCTTGAGTGCCGTTTCAACCGCATCGATATCGAGTGGTTTTGCGACGTAGTCGTTCATGCCGACTTCCAAGCACTTTTCTCGGTCACCCTTGAGCGCGTTGGCTGTCATCGCAACGATAGGTACATCTTTGTAGATCTCGCCGGCCTCGCCCTGGCGAATGTGTTGGGTGGCTTCGTACCCGTTCATCACGGGCATCTGACAGTCCATAAACACGAACGTGTAGGGGCTGCTGTCCGCAGCGGCACGCAGTTTTTCCAAGGCGATCTCGCCGTTGTCGGCAAAGTCACATTCCAGGCCGAGATCCTCAAGCATGTCTTCCGTTACGATTTGATTGATGCGGTTGTCCTCGACGACGAGAATGCGGTATTGCTCTGGCCACTGCAGTCCAGTCTCCTCTTCGGCGGCACCACCGAATGGCTCGCCAGGTACGGAGCCTTCGCTGCTTGAGGCCACACCCAGCAGCACACTGAATTCAAATTGGCTGCCCTGATCCAAGGTGCTGGTGACCTCTATCGAGCCGCCCATGAGTTCACACAGGTTTTTGCAGATGGCGAGACCGAGCCCTGTGCCGCCAAATTGTCTTGTGGTCGACGTGTCCACCTGCGTGAAGGACTCAAACAAGGTATCGAGTTTGTCTGAGGGAATGCCGATACCGGTATCGATCACGCCGCCGGTCAATCGCCATTGGTGATCATTTTCTCGAACCTGCTTCGCGTAGAGCGTGATGCTTCCGAGCGACGTGAATTTAATCGCATTGCTGATCAGATTATTGACGACCTGTCGGAGTCGCACAGGGTCTCCAATGGCATGATCATCCTGCAGGCCAGAGAGGTCGACTTTGAGCGTTAGGCCTTTTTCTTCTGCCCGAGCGGTCATAGCTAATGCGCAGGATTGAAAGACGTCGCTGATCGAGAGATCGGTGGCGTCGATCCGCATCTTTCCGGATTCGATTTTCGAAAAATCCAGAATGTCATTGAGAATCGCCATCAGTGACTGTGCGCTGTCGTTGGCAATGCTGAGTTTGTGTCGCAAACCGTCATCGAGTTTACTGCGCAGCACTAGCGACAGCATGCCGAGCACGCCGTTCATCGGCGTGCGTATTTCGTGGCTCATGGTCGCGAGGAATTCGCTCTTGGCTCGGTTGGCGGTTTCGGCAATTTCACGCGCTTTTTGCTGTTCGAGGGCATATAGCTTCTCGGTCGTGAAATCGAAGTTGACCCCGGTCATACGTTGGACCTGACCGCTTTCATCTATGATAGTAATGGCGCCGGCTTTGATATAGCGGGTTTCGCCATTGGGGCGGATGATGCGAAACTCACAATCGAATTCTTCGTTACCTTCGATAGCGTTGCGGACATGAACGAGCGTTTGTTCTTTATCCTCTGGGTGGAGTGCTCGTTCCCAGGCGAGGTAGGCACCGGTGAACAGCGTCCGGTCCACGCCGTACAGTTCGTACATCTTGTTGTCCCAACTGAGCTCGTCCGTCTCGACGTTCCAGTCCCATACGCCGATTTTTGCGGAGTTGGCGGCAAGGGCCAGCCTTTCGGCGGTTTCTTTCAGTGCGAGCTTACTGCGCTTGATATCATCGATATCTTGGAACAGACCGTAGGCTCGCGTGACCTCTGGGTCGCTATCATCCAGTAAACCAATGGCGCGAACCCATTTTTCCTTGCCTGTGGGCGTTACCAAGATCAGCTCTTCGTCATAAGGCTTTCCTGTCTCCAAGCATTCTGTGAAGACTTCTGTAATGCGTTCGCGGCTGCGGCCTTCTTTGTAAAACGCCAATGCGTTTTCCAGTTCTGGTGTGTATTCCTCATCGACCTCATGAATTGCACGGGTCATTGGGCTCCAATAGATTTCGGCACTGGTTATGTTGACTTCCCAAGAGCCGATCTTGGCAGCGGAACTCGAGCGCTCTAGCAAGTTGTTGGCCTTCTCAAGCGCTTGGTGTTTCGCCGCCAGGTCTCGCTCTTGCCGACGGCTTTTGGTGATATCCTGGCCAGAACTGAGCAGGAGCGTGACGTGTCCCTGCTCGTCGCGCAGGAAGTTGCTGTGCCAGCCTATCAGGCGGCGCTCACCTCGAGCGTTAAGTATTTCACCCTCGTAGTAGGGGTGGCCCGCTGTGTCGCCGTGAATGACTTTGAAGTATTCCGTTTTAATGTCTTCGCGGATATCCGCGGGGATCATGGTATCGAGCCAGTTTCGACCGAGTAGTTGGTGTTGGTCGTAGCCCAGTTGGCGTGCGCCAGCCTCGTTAATGAGCTCCACCCGGCCTTCCTGATCGAGCACGATAACGATGCTGTGAACCGTATCGAGGTACAACTGAATTTGCGCGCGCTCTTTCTCCAATGCCTGGTTGGCAAGGCGTAGGCTCAGTTCGAGCTCTTTTTGCGGTTGGATATCCACGTGCGTACCGACGATGCGAACGGGCTCGCCGTTGGTACTCCACTCGGTGACTTTGCCGCGAGACAGAATCCACTTGTAGCGTCCATCTTTACAGCGCAGTCTGAATTCACTGGAGTAGGCTTCTTCTGGCGAGGCCAGAAATCGGGTGATTTGGGCTTCGGCTGCGGGTTTATCGTCGGGGTGAACCAACGCTTCCCAGGAGCTGAAGTGGTTTTCGATTTCGTCGTCGGCATAGCCGAGCATGCCCTTCCAGCGTGGGCTGTAATAGACCGAACTGTCGGCTACGCGCCAGTCCCAGAACCCGTCGCTGGTGGACTCAAGCAAGTATTGAAGAAGTTCGTCGCGGTCAGATTGCCCCTGCGTCACGCATTGCTCCTGATGGCTGGTCAGGCGTTATCACCCGAAAATCGCTTACCGCCGCGGTTTATGGCGGCAGCTTATAGCAGTTTAGACGAGCCAGCGTGACTTACCAGCGCCGCACAGGGGGCAATTTAGGCGAGCTTGTCGGAGGCGACGTGGTAGTTCGGGTCTTCGAGCACATTCACCTCGCACAGATCACCCGCTTTTTCGAGCAACTGCACACATTCCGGGCTGAGGTGGCGGATATGCAACGTTTTACCCAGCTTCTGATAGCGTTCGGCGAGTGCATCCAGCGCTTCAATCCCGCTGTGGTCACTGACGCGTGAGCGCTGAAACTCAATGATGACGTCATTGGGGTCGTCTTCCGGCGTGAAAATTTCTTTGAAATTGGCCGCGGAACCGAAAAACAGGGGGCCGCGAAGTGCGTAAATTTTGCTGCCGTTTTCATCAATCGATTTTTCGGCGTAGATGTGCTGAGCGTGTTTCCACGCAAAGACCAGCGCGGATACGATGACACCGACGACGACCGCGATGGCCAGGTCGAACGCGACAGTGATACCGGACACCAAAACCAGCACAAAGGCGTCGCTGAGCGGGATTTTGCGGATGATGCGGAATGAAGACCATTCGAAAGTGCCCAATACGACCATGAACATGACGCCGACCAGTGCAGCGAGGGGAATCTGTTCAATCAGAGCCGCGCCGAACAGAATGAACCCCAATAAAACGAGCGCGGCTGTAATCCCGGACAGGCGACCGCGCCCACCGGAATTGATGTTGATCATGCTCTGCCCGATCATGGCACACCCGCCCATGCCGCCGAAAAAGCCATTCACGCTGTTCGCCACGCCTTGGCCGACACATTCGCGATTACCGCGCCCGCGCGTGCCGGTGATTTCGTCGATCAGGGTCAGAGTGAGCAGTGACTCAATTAAGCCGACGGCGGCGAGAATCAGGGCCGTCGGCAGGATGATTCGCAGTGTCTCAAGCGTGAACGGAATGCCGGGGATGGCGAAACTGGGAAGCTCGCCCTTCAGCGTCGCGGTCGCGGCTTGCTCTGCGGGCAACATGTCTTTGACGTAGTCGATCACAGTCCGCGCGTCGAGATCGAGCAGCGGCACGGCCAGCGACACGGCCAATATCGCGACGAGTGACGACGGTACCGCCGTCGTGAGCTTGGGCAGGAAATGGATGATGAGCATGGTAATCGCGATCAGAATGCCCATGGTGTAGAGCATTTCGCCCTCCATCCAGACCTTGTCACCCACCTCGTTTTTAACGAGGAACTGACCCATCTGCGCGAGGAAAATCACAATCGCAAGGCCGTTTACGAAACCGAGCATCACAGGGTGGGGCACCATGCGAATGTATTTCCCGAGCCTGAGCACGCCGGCCAGAATCTGGAACAAGCCTCCGAGAATGACTGCCGCAAACAAATATTGAGCGCCGTGCGCCGCCACGAGCGACACCATCACCACAGCCGTCGCACCCGTCGCACCCGAAATCATACCGGGTCGCCCGCCGATGACCGACGTGATTAAGCCCATCATGAAGGCCGCATACAGGCCCACCATGGGCTCCAGACCGGCCACGAAGGCAAAGGCCACCGCTTCGGGCACCAACGCGAGCGCCACGGTGGTGCCAGAGAGCACATCGTTCTTAACGTTGGACGGGGTGCGATAAATTAGATTAAACATAGTCTCTACAGCGTCGGATTCAGAGGAATAGGGAGGGAAAAATCGCGCGCATGGTACCAGAGCCCAGGCGGATAGGCCAATTAATGAACGATGACGTATCCATTGGGGTCAGACCCCAACGTATACGTAGGGGTCAGACCCCAATGGATACGTAGGGAGAGGCTAGTAGTGTGGAGGGCGCTCGGAGGCGGGATCGCTGAAGGGGTCGGCGTCCTGGCTTTGCTTGAGCTTGTCGTTGAGGTGGCGCAGTTGCATGTGCAGTTCGCGCAGGGTTTTGTCCTGCTCGACGAGGCTTTGGTTGACGGCGGCGAGCAGGTCTTCCTGAAAACTGAGCCGGGACTCGAGTTCGATTAAACGTTTCGCATTGTCTTGCTCGCTCATGCGCTCAACACCTCGCGTTTTACGATTAGGAATAGGTGCAGAAGTAGGCGGTGTCGACGCGCATCTTGCAGTCGAAAGACGCATTGGCCGGCACTTCGAAGCGCTCTCCGTCGCGGAAGGTGGCCCACGTGTCACTGCCGGGAAGTTTGACTTCCATAGCACCGCTGATGACCTGCATCACTTCGTGCTTGCTGGTGCTGAATGTGTACTCACCTGCGGCCATCACGCCGATTGTGGCGGGCAGGGTTTCAGTTTGCAAGGCGATGGACTTGACCTTGCCATCGAAGTACTCATTAACGTCAAACATGGTGGGCAATGCTCCTGAATTCGAAAGGGCGCGGAGTATAGCATGAAGCGCTCTGAGTAGGCCGCTTGCTTGCGATGGGGTTCTGGCCTCTATACACTGAGCCGCTGAATGCGAAGTCTTTTCTTGCCAGAGCGTCCTGCTCGGTCAGCGAAGCAGCGCCCACCTACACCGATTCAGCCGATAGGACGCTACCATGAAAATCGAACCCAATTCCGTCGTTGCCATTCATTACACTCTCAAAGATGACGCTGGTGAAGTAATTGACACCTCGGTAGGGGCCGATGCGCTTGTTTACCTGGCGGGTGCTGGCAACATCATCCCGGGCCTTGATCGTGCGTTGCACGGACTCGAAGCGGGTGACACAAAGCAAGTTGTTGTGGAACCGGCGGACGGTTACGGCGAATACAATGATGAGCTTGTGCAGAAATTGCCTCGCGAAATGTTCGGTGGTATCGACACCATCGAAGAAGGCATGAGCTTCCAGGCGAAGACGCCGGAAGGCGACGTGCAGTTTGTCGAAGTTGTGAAGGTTGAAGACGACGGCGTCACTGTCGATGGCAACCACTTGCTGGCCGGTAAAGTCTTGAACTTCGACATCAGTGTAGAAAGTGTGCGCGAAGCGACGGAATCAGAAATCGAACACGGCCACGTTCACTGATCCGCAAGGTCTGATTCACGTTTTTGGTTCAGGCGCCGTCGAGATATTGCACGATCTCTGAACTCGCGACGCCTTTCTCTACCGCTTGCAGCTCCTGTTGGAGCTGCTTCACGCGTTCAAACAGCGTGGTATCGCTGGGTTCATCGAGATACAGTTCTAATTCGCGGTTGAAGCGAAGAATGTGGAACTTGATCTCGTTGGACATGAGCAGCACGTCCTCCAGTTCTCTGTAAGCGAATTGCAAACGCTCCTTTTTCACCTGATCGATCCAGCGCATATAGGCTTCGTTGATGATGCCGCACGTCGTCAGAATGGTTTTCACCTGTTTCGCGATGTCCTGCAACGCGAGTACACGAATATCCCGGTGATGGATGCCGACATCGCGTTTGAACTGCATCGTCAGCTTCACAAAGGCTTCAATTTCAGAGGCATTACTGGCCAGCGTATCCGCCGCGTCATCGAGCAGCTCCTCTGAAAGGGTGGTGTGTTCTGTGATGGCGGTTTTACGGAATTGCTTGATGATCATCTCGGTGAAAATATCCCGCTGCGCGAGGGTGTTCACGCGGAGGATCGCAATCATGTCGTGCAGGGAGCGCTCACGATTTTTAAAGTGTTTGCGGAAGATCGCATTCGCAGAGTCGAGAATGTTGAGCAAGCGGCCGATCTGTCCGAGCTGGTTCTGATATTTTCTAAACGGGTAGCCCGTGCCGTTGCGCATCTCGTGATGTTCCAGCACCCCACGTACGACATCTTTATGAATGCCGCCAATGCGCTCAAGGAATTGTGCCCCAAGCACCGGGTGCTGCTGCAATTGCAGCCACTCCTCCGGGGTCAGTGGGCTGTTTTTAAACAGAATACTCGGCTCAATATCGAGCAGGCCAAAATCGTGACTGAGTGCGGCAATAAAGCTGTGCTCTATATCCTTCTGGTTGACGCCCTCGTCGTGCAGGGCTTGAGCCACCATCCAACCGCAGAAAAGGGCCTGATCGAACACGTCGGGTAGCTGTATCGCCAAGACATTCATCCGTTGCAGCATCGCCGGCGAGCTCGCAAAGGCCGAAATACATTCCTCCAGCACACCCTGAATGCCACTAGCCAACGCAACTTCATGAAAGTTAGGCTCACTTTCGATGAAGTTCAGCATGAGTTCGAACACCACCTCGGCGGTAAAACCGGATTCCAGCAGCACATCCTGCTCGGGAAAGCTGTCGACGAGGTTTTGTATGCGGTCCGCGATTTCCGGGTTCAGCCGATCACTGGCATTCGCCAGAGTACGGCCGCCGGGCGCCGCGATGGTGTTTTTGATATAGACCGGCTGGATCTCATCGACCAGGGCCAGGTGTTGAATGTAAGCAGACATACAGGCGCGCTTGACCTCCGGCTGTCATGCATTCACTTAGGATGCATACGTTGTGGCGCGAAAATTTAAACAGGAGTGTGAGTATGTACTGCTTGAGTATAGTTGAGTGGGGCGAAGTCGCAGAAAGGAGGGGACGGAATTTAAAGAAATGTGCATTGCGTGCCATAAACGCGTGGCACGCAATGCCGATGTGCTTATTGACTCAAGGCCTGGCGAACGCTGGCAAGGCACACAGGTGACGAAGACCTCCATCGCTTCATCGACCTGCGGTACGGTGGGCACCGTCGGCGCAATGCGAATGTTACTGTCTTCAGGGTCGTTGCCGTAGGGGAAGGTCGCGCCGGCAGGCGTCAGCTTCACACCGGCTTCGGCGGCCAGTCGCACCACCTCTTTCGCAAGTCCCGGGCGCGTGTCGAACGAAATGAAGTAGCCGCCCTGGGCACTTTCCCAGCGGCCGAGGTCGTTATCTCCGAATGCCGCTTCAAGGCGCGTCAGTACGCTTTCGAAACGCGGTTTGATGATTTCGGCGTGCTTTTTCATATGCTGCGCCAGTGACTCTGGCTCGGCAAAAAAGCGGGCATGGCGCAGCTGATTGACTTTGTCGGGACCAATGGTGACAAAGCCCAGCGCTTTGCGAATTCCGGTCAGGTTGGCATCGCTGGCGGCGAGGAAAGCCACACCGGCGCCAGCAAAGGTGATCTTCGAGGTTGAGGCGAATTGCAGGATGCTGTCCTGCGTGCCTGCTTTTTCAGCTGCGTCCCAGATGTTCGCCAGGGCTGGTGCGGCGTCATCAAGTTGGTGTACGGCGTAGGCGTTATCCCAGAAGACACGGAAGTCCGCATGCGCTTTCTTGCCCAGCGCTGCAATGCGTTCAACCGTATCGTCACTGTAGACCACGCCAGTTGGGTTGGAGAATCGCGGCACGCACCACATTCCGCGAATACTCGTGTCTTCGGCAATCAGCGCCTCCACCGCATCCATGTCTGGACCGTCTGCGGTCATAGGCGCGGGAATCATGTGAATACCGAGGTGCTCGCAGACGCTGAAGTGACGGTCGTAGCCAGGCACAGGGCAGATAAAGCTGACTTTTTCGGCGTTTTTCCAGGCAGAGTCTGCGCCGGTGAGACCGAAGAGGTAGGCGATGGTCACGGCTTGGTGCATCAGTGTGAGGCTGGAGTTGCCCCCGGCGATGACATTGCTCGCGGGTGCGCCAAGCATATCGGCGCCAAGCTTACGGGCGGCAGGGATGCCGTCCAGGCCGCCATAATTGCGCACGTCTGTGCCGTCTTCACTCTGGTAGCTGCCCTTGAGAATTCCGTCCAGTGCGTCGCTCAGGCTCAATTGTTCGGCGGATGGCTTGCCGCGCGTGAGATCGAGGTTGAGTTTCTTGGCCTTGATGGCATCGTACTCGGCATTCAGGGTGTCGGCCCATTGCTGCAACTGTTCGGTGCTGGCGGATTGTATATCCAAGGTCATTCTCCAAGTGTGGTATGAATTGAGTTTCACGCCTCGTAAGCGCAACCCCCAATTATAACGCGTAGTAAAAGGTGTAGAATAGTTCCAATTGTTATACGGGGGTGTTATGGACTGGAAAGTCTTTCTTGTAGTGATTGGAACGGCCTTTTTGGCCGAATTAGGTGACAAGTCGCAGGTTCTGACTTTGATGTATACCTCGACCAAGCAGGCCAGTCCTTTGGTCGTCTTCATCGGCGTCTCCACAGCGTTGGTGTTGGCCACCGGGGTGGGGGTCATTGCGGGTGGCGCGCTGGCCAATTTTGTATCGCCGCGCACGCTGGCGTGGCTCAGTGGCTTGGGCTTTCTTATTCTGGGTGGTTTTACACTGTTCAAAGCCGCCACGATGCAGGCCGGATAAGCAATGCAGGCATTTGAAACTGCCGGTGTGTGGGCTGATCTGGCCGACATCCTTGAGGACAAGCGCCCTGCGGCGTTTCTGGCGTTGCCGCCCATTTTGCGAGTGTTGCTGACCACGGACGGAACGGTGACCAAAACACTTGAGGCGTATTTTTGCGAGCGTGTCGAAGTGCGGCGTGTAGCTCAGCGCCTGCAACCGCTTGGTCAAGCGCTGCCGGCGCTCGAATTAGGCGAGGGGGCTGAGGTATTGGGGCGGCGTGTGCAGTTATGCGGCGCGACGAGTGATCGTCTTTACGCTCAGGCCGAGTCGTTTATTTGCCCGCAGGCATTGCCCGAGGCGCATTTTCAGGCCTTGCTCGAGGGCTCAATGGGCATTGGGGAAATTATTCGAGAAAGCGGTTTGGAGTCCTATCGGAAGTTAGTGGCTATGAACCTCCTCGGTGATCAGGACATGCAGCGCGCCTATGTGATTGTCATCGGTGGCCGCCCGGCAATATGGGTTTCCGAATCCTTTCCGCTTGCGTTGTTTTCGTCGTAGCGCGTGTGAGGCGAGCGGCGTCTTCATGCTCGAGCGCGAGAGGCTTCGAACGCGTCATACCGCGCGGGGCAATTGCACACTGAACCGAGCGCCGCCAAGCGTTGGCGAGACACCTATATGAATACCCCCTTTGAGCCATTGCGCGATTCTGTCGACGATGGCGAGCCCCATGCCGTGCCCTTTCCGTTGACGTGACGCACTGCCTCGCCAAAAGGGTTTGAGCGCATTTGCCCGATCTTTTTCGGGTAGCCCCAGTCCGTCGTCATCAATATGCATCCAGACGCGCTCGCCTTGGACTTCGAAGACAATCTGGATTTGCGTGTTGGCGTGGCGACTGGCGTTGGTCAGCAGGTTATTCACCAGCATGCTCAGGTATCGTTGATCGGCCAGCACCTCGGTATTTTCCGTCAGCTCAATCGTGCACGACAGTGCGTCGGGCACAATTTGCTCAGCCGCAACTTCGACCAGGTTCGCAAGCGAAATAGGCTGTATTTGAAGTTGGATATTGGCTTCATCGAGTCGCGCGAACTGCAGCAGGGTGTCGATCAGCGACTCCATGTCTTCGAGATCGGCATTGACGCGGCGAGCGTATTTTTCTTTCAGTGCGGCATCACTGGTGTCCGAGAGCGCCTCTAGGCCAAAACGAAGTCGTGAAAGGGGCGTTTTTAAATCGTGGCTGACCGCACGACTGAGCAATTTATTGTCTTCAATTAACTGTTCAATGCGCGTTGCCATATGATTGAATTCGTTCTCAATATCGCGAATGTATGAGAATTTTCCCGGATGGACACGAGCGTGGAGCTCGCCTTGTCCAAAGCGTTTTGCGACTTGGCGCAGTCGATTGAGATTATGAATCAGCGGCCAGATCCAGATCAGTAGAATACTGGTCACACCGCCGTAAAACACCAGCGTTAATAGCAGCTCATAGCGGCTTTTCGGCGCGGCCTCTTCGGGTTGCGGGAGAGCAACGGCGAGGACGGCATCGGAGGCGGGCATCAGATAATGTGCTTCCAGACCCGCATTGTGTTCAAGAATAATGGGGCGGCCGGAAATGAAATCGGCCTGCAAACTTTCGGGAAGAGGAAAGTGTTCCCGTTCAAAAATCGTGGCTTGAAATCGGTTGTCATGGTTCCATCGTGCGAGGAAGGCATCGGGGTCGTCAATGGCATCGACGGTGTCTGCGAGCTCTCGACCGAAGTCGAGGTAGCTGGCAAGTTCGGGTTGTACGCTTTCATCCGTGTTGGTGTGTATGTAAATCGCATTGATGACCCAACCGAGTCCGACAATGGCGGCAAGGACGACAACAATCAATGACAGACTGAGTTGGCGCATGGCCTACCACGCATCTCCTGTGAACAGATAGCCTTTGCCCCAAATGGTTTTGATTTTTTTGGGATTGTGCGGGTCGTCCTCGAGTTTTTTTCGAAGTCGTGAAATTCGAATGTCGATGGAGCGATCGAAGCCATCGTACTCAATGCCGCGCAATTGACTGACGAGGTCGGTACGGCTGACGACACTGCCAGCCTGACTGGCGAGCAACCACAGTACGTCAAACTCATTGCTGGAAAGCGACACTTCCTGCTGTTGCAGTACGACGGTTTTGCTTTGCGCGTCCAGGCGTAAATCGCCGAAAACGCGAATCTGTTGAGCGCCTGCGTCGGTGCTGCGACGGAGCAGGGCTTTTATGCGTGCAAGCAGGAGGCGGGGCTTGACGGGTTTGTTTATGTAGTCGTCCGCACCGAGCTCTAAGCCGAGGATTTCATCACTTTCTTCCGCGCAGGCGGTCATCATCAAAATTGGGCTGGGATAAAACGTGCGGACGGCTTTGCAGACTTCAAAGCCATTTTTTTCTGGCAGCATGATGTCGAGGAGGACCAGGTCGGGCATATCCGCTTCGATCATTTCGACAGCGGCATCCCCTCTGTTGGCCAGCGTCACCTGGTAGCCCTGTTCGCATAAATAATCGTAGATCCATTCCGCGAGGGATTCATCGTCCTCCACCACGAGGATGTGCTCTTTCTGGGGTGACATTAGAACAACCTCCAGCCCGTACTGACTTTTTTGCCGCTTTTATACACCCAGGCTACAGCGATCGTAATGCGCGCCAATTCTTCACCGCTGTCTTCGTTGACGAGATAAAAGTCTGTGCCTTGCGGCGATTCGAAGGTATAGCGAAACTGTTGCATATCATCGCCTTCCCAGCAGAGCAGTGGACCGTCCAGATCTGCACGATACAGACAGTATTGTGTTGTGCCCGCCGTCTGCCATTGGAAATTCAATTTTTGATAACACAATTGGCCCTGGTGCAGTGTGATACAACGGTTGGGTTTCACGTTGAGCTCAACTGCGTGCACGGGCAAGCCTACCGTACAGAGAAGTATAACGGTGAGCGCGGCGATGCGTCCTTGGAATCGCTTCATCCCGTTTCGTCCTAAAACACGTAGTTGATTGTCGCGATGACCGTCGACCAATTGTGGTCATACACGAGGGGGCTACTGCGCACGGTGGAGGGCAGGGCAAGGTAGCCTGCGTAGCCTCGGAATACCCAGCTTTCGGTAATCGGGCGCGTGATGCCAAACAAGGCGCTGTAGCTCATACCTGCACTGGGTTCATAGGTGGGAAAGCGCGTTGTAGATTCCGTTTCCGTGACGCCGAACCAATAATCGTTGGTTTCTTGAGACGTGTACTGAGCGCTGAGAATGTAGTGCAGGTGCCAACCCTGCACCTGCCAGCCGCGCCCGAAACGCAAGGTGCTGACGAGGCCATTTTTGTCGTAGATGTCCGAGACGAGTCGGTACTGCAACACGTACTTATCAAAATAGTGTGTGACACGAACACCTGCGCCAATGTAGACCGTGTCGCCGTGTTCTAATTTTTCGTTTCGCGTGGCTTCATTGTCGTCGGGGTGGATGGTGGCGTCGTCCAAATCCGAGAGGCTCCCCGAGATGCTCGCGGCGAGAAGGTCAACCAGCCAGTCATCATTGTGCCACAGGGTATAGCCAAAATTCAGGCCGTCCTGGGTACCTTGGGATGCCTCGAAAAAGAGGTTGCGGAAGCGATATTCGCCCGCGATATCCAGTTCGAGAAAATAATCGTCGCTGTACACATCCTCGTTGACATAGGGGTTGTGTACGTAGCCGCCGCCAACGCCGACTTCGAAGTATCCACCGGACACCAGGGGCTGCTGCCCCTCTCTCACCGTTTTGGCAATATCCTGAGCAAAAAGAAATGAAGGCGCGAGCAGAAAAAGTGCGGCACGCCACATCGAATGAAAAAGAGAGGTCATGCGCAAGTCGCCCGCGGTATTCCTTTCGTAGTTATGCATGTCAGTCTAACGTACCCGTGCAGCGCGTAGATAGTAACAGTTTGTAACCATCCTGAAAGTGATCGGATACACCTTGAAAACATCTGGTTACAGATTGGACGTGGCGGATTCGTACAATACATGAAGCCTACTGACAGGCCTGACACAGTCAATCAGGGATTTGGGGTAAAACATGATACAGACAAACAGCCAGATCGCACGCGTGCTGATCCCGGCCATGCTGCTGAGCAGCCAATGGGTTCAAGCTCAGAGCCAGAGCGCTGACGATGAGGCGGCGGAGCAGGATCAAAGCGGCGAGGTCGAAGAGGTGCTGACACTCGGTACCCGGCGCCAAGGGGATTATACGTTCATCACTGAGGATACCGAGAAGCTGGTGGAAATGCCCGGGTCACTGGGAGACCCGCTCGCGGCCATCTTCGCGCTTCCCGGGGTGATTTATGCGGGCGGCCAGACAGAGGAACCCGCCGTGCGGGGTTCGAGTCCGTCGGACAACGCTTACATTGTCGACTTTATGCCAGCGGGATACATCTTTCATGATTTTGGTGTGTCGATTTTCAGCGAGTTCATACTGCACGACTTTCAAATGTATTCCGCCGGATTCGGCCCTGAATACGGGAACGCGACAGGTGCGCAATTTGATGTTGCACTGCGTCAGCCTGAGAATAAACCGACCAGCGCGGTGATTGATTTAAGTATGCTGCGTTCTGGGGTGTTTCTCGAAAGCGGGGTGACAGAAAACTCCGCCTTTTATTTGTCTGCACGGCGCAGCTTTCTGGATTTGTTCGTCAACGAAGAAGATTTTTCCGATGATGGGATTGAGGTGCAAAAAATTCCACGTGACTCGGATTACCTCTTCAAATACAGCTGGCAGCCTGCCGATGCGCACAGGCTGTCTTTCACGGCAAACGGCGCACAGGAAGAAGCGGAAGCGGCCTTTACTGAGGAGTCGGAGTTGGCTCGCAGTAATCCCGACTTTGCCGGTGATGCGCGACTGGAAAGCGACTACAACGGCCAAAACGTGCTGTACGAATTTTTCGGCGATGATGGCAGTGAAGCGAAGCTCGGTGCCGGCCAATTCAGTAGTCAGGAAAACCTGTACTGGGGCGACGACTATGTCAATGAAGTCAATCTGACCCAGCAAACCGTTCGCGGGCGATACAGCCGACCGCTAGGCAACCAATTTGGTCTCGCGGTGGGGGGCGAGTACGCCGACAAGCAGTATGAATACTACCTGCGCCAGATTCTTTTTGTCTGTACCGAATTCGAACCGGACTGCGAGGAGACGCGCCGGGATCTGATCGAGGAGGACGGCGGCTTCGATGTGGCCGAGGCGTTCTATTACATCAACGCGACCTGGATGCCCAACGATGCGTTTACGCTCGATGTGGGCCTGCAACAGCAGCACAATGATTACACGGAAGAGAGCTTTACTCATCCGCGCATTGCCGCTGCACTGAGAGTCGCTGAGCGCACCACCCTCACCGCGAAGGCGGGGTCCTACAATCGCTTTCCCGACATCGGCACGGTGACCGTGGAGACAGGCAATCCACAACTCGCGTCCCCGCGTGCGGATCACTTTACCTTCGGCGTAATCCAGGATTTTGACGATGATTGGAGTTTAAGCGTCGAAACCTACTATAAAACGATGAGTAACTTGCCCCTGGCGTTGAGCGAGGACGATCCCGACGGTGATTTACGCTATGTCGCTGACACCGAAGGGACGGCCTATGGTGTCGATGTGATGCTGAACAAAAACCTCACCGATAGTTGGTACGGTTGGGTCTCGCTCAGCTATGCGAAGAGTGACCGTACCAATACCCGTACGGATCAAACCGAAGAGTATTTTCTCGATACGCCGTTGATCCTGAACTGGGTGGTGAACTGGCAGGCCACATCGCGCTTTAATATTGGCTGGCGCTGGTCGATTCGCAGTGGCTCGGCCTATACACCGATCGTCGGCGTCAAAGAGAACCCGTACTTCGAAGACTCGGTCTTACCTGAGTATGGCGACCCCTATTCAGACCGCTTGCCGATCTACAATCGGCTCGATGTGCGCATGCGCTGGGATTTCGCATCGTGGGGCAAGGACAGCGCGATTATTTTAGACATCATCAATGCGCTGAACAGCGAGAACGTGGACGAGCGCAGCTTGGATTACGACAAAGTCTCAGCACCGGGAGACACGCCCGTGACCAAAGACAGCGTCGGTCTAGGCGTGACGCCAGCGCTCACCTACCGAGTCTATTTTTAACGAGTATGCAGGGCTCTTTGTGAGCCCTTTCACAGAACTGTCAACAAAGATTCACTTCGTCGTCCCCACTCTGTCAAGCACCCGGTTTAGGCTGGCATAACGGATGCATTGCAAATGCACTCACGCGACTTAAACACATTCTAAATATCATTTGACGGAGCAAGTATGACCATCCTTTCAAGGCAAGATCGCCTGCGCATGATGCTGGCGGCCTTGTCCATGTCCGCCACTGCGGGCGTCGGCGCCGAAGTCTTTATCAGCGAAATTCACTATGACAATGCCAGCACGGATACGGGCGAGTCGATTGAAATCAGTGCAGATATCCATACTGACCTGACGGGCTGGTCACTGGTGCTGTACAACGGCAGTAATGGCTCGGTGTATAACGCCGTTGAACTTGCAGGCTATGTGCTGCCAGATGCAAGCTGTGGCGCAGAGGGTGGCACCTTGGTTGAGCCTATCACAGGCATTCAAAACGGCGCGCCGGATGGCATTGCGTTGGTCAATGCTGAGGGGGGCGTGGAGCAATTCATCAGTTACGAGGGCAGCTTTGTGGCGGTGGGAGGCGCCGCGGACGGAATGACCAGTACCGACATTCTCGTCAGTCAGACAAGCTCAACGGTGATTGGCGAGACACTGCAGTTGGTCAACGGGGTTTGGCAGGGACCCTTGGCGTCCACATGGGATCTGTGTACGACGGAAGTGCTGGGCTCAGGTACACCGACACCGACACCGACACCTACGCCTACACCCACCCCAACGCCAGCACCGACGTCTGACGTCTACATCAGTGAGTTCCATTACGACAACGAAAGCACGGACGAAGGCGAAGCAGTAGAAGTTGCTGGGCCCGTCGGCACCTCGCTCGAGGGCTGGCGCATTGAGCTGTACAACGGCAATGGCGGTGGCGTCTATGGCTCGATTAACCTGAGTGGCAGCCTCGCCACTGTCGAGGCCTGTGAACTCGGCTATGCCTCTTTTGAAGCCACAGGTATGCAAAATGGTGCGCCAGACGGTCTCGCGCTGGTGGATGCCGAGGGCCGCGTCGTTGAGTTTCTAAGCTACGAAGGCGCGATGGTGGCGACGGCTGGCGCGGCCGCAGGCATGAGCTCAATTGATGTCGGGGTGGCGGAAAGCGGTTCTACACCCGTGGGGTATTCCCTGCAGAAAACCGAGGCCGGCTGGCAAGACCCTGCTGAGTCCAACTTTGGTCGCTGTGCGGGCGGCACTGTGGAGCCGGAACCCGATGCCCCTCTGGTGGCGATCCACGATATTCAGGGCAGTGGCAGTGAAGTGGCGATAACGACGCCGGTGGTGATCGAAGCCATCGTCGTGTCCGACTTGCAGGCCAGCAATCAGCTCAAGGGCTTTTTTGTTCAGGAAGAAGATGCGCATGCGGACGCGAACCCGGCAACCTCCGAAGGTATCTTCGTGTACTGCGGCAGCTGCGATGTGGATGTCCGCAGCGGGGATTTGGTACGTGTGACCGGCACCGCTTCTGAGTACTACGGCATGAGCCAGTTGAACCCCACCGCCATCGAAGTGTTGGCCTCGGATCAGGCTCTGCCGACACCGGCGTCTCTGAGCTTGCCCCTGTCTGTGTCCGCCGTTGACCTCACCGCCGCACAAGCGGAAATCGACGCGATCTATGAGCCGTTGGAAGGCATGCTGGTGACCATTGATACGACGCTGTCAGTCAGTGAGACCTACAACCTTGGTCGCTACGGCGAGATTCAGCTTGCTGCCGGTGGTCGAGTGCGTCAATTTACCGATTACGCCATGCCGAGCGAGAGCGGTTTTGAGCAGCACAAAATTGATCGAGCGACGCGCATCCTTGTATTGGATGATGGCAGCACTCAGCAAAATGTCGAGCCCGTACCCCATCCTCAGCCGGGGCTGTCCGCCGACAATTATCTGCGTGGTGGCGACACCGTAACGGGATTAACAGGGGTATTGAACTACGCGTTTTCGACGTGGCGCATGCAACCTGCGAATGCCTTCCCGATCGCGTTCCATGCTGAAAATCCACGCGAAGCCGAGCCTCAGGTCACTGACGCGCCGCTAACGGTGGCCAGTTTTAACGTGCTGAATTATTTCACCGAGTTGGATCAGGGGCCGTGGACCTGTGGACCTGAAGACAATATGGAGTGCCGGGGGGGCAAATTCAGCACTGGAGTTTGAGCGTCAGCAGGCAAAAATCGTCGCAGCCCTATGTGCGATGGATGCCGACATCGTTGGCTTGATGGAGTTGCAAAATGCCTCGCCCACGGATGTGAGCTCGCCCATTTCGGCTTTGGTCGCGGCAGTGAACGCGGCGTGTGGTGGCTATGCCGCCATTGAAACCGGCCCCATTGGAAGCGATGCCATCGCTGTAGGCGCGATCTATAAGCCCGCCAAAGTGCAACCGGTGGGTGAGACCGCCGTCCTCGACACGCAGGCTTTTGTAAACCCTAACTTCAGTGCCGTCGACAAAAACCGACCTGCGCTCGCCCAAAGTTTTGCGGAGCTGCGGACCGGTGAGGTACTCACCGTGGTGGTCAACCATCTTAAATCGAAGGGTTCGGCCTGCACCGACAGCGCAGACCCGAATGACGACGACACGCTCAGCGGCCAAGGCAACTGTAATGGCACACGTACGCTGGCGGCACAGGTTGAAGCGGAATGGCTCGCGACCCAACCTACTGGCGTAGACAGTGACAAAGTGCTGATTCTGGGCGATCTCAACGCCTACCGGAATGAAACGCCCATTCAAGCCTTGGAGGCGGCGGGCTACCATGATCTGATTGACCTGTTCTCGGGGGCGGATGCCTATGGGTATGTCTTCGATGGCGAGTGGGGGTATCTCGACCATGCTCTGGCCAGCGAGGCGCTGTTGCCCTACGTTGTTGATGCGGCCGACTGGCACATCAACGCCGATGAGATTCGCCTGTTTGACTACAACTCGGAATACAAACCGGCTGACTTTGATTCAGCCTTTTACCGAGCCGATGCGTACCGCTCCTCGGATCACGACCCGGTCGTGGTGGCAATTGAGTTGGTGGCGGAACGCCTCGCCTTGGATGAACTCACGAGCTTTTATCGCGATGCCGTACGCAGTGGCGAGCTGAGTGGCAAGGGGCGCTTTCGTTTGTGGCAGAGTCTGAATGCCTACGCGTTCTATGCGATTCTGGTGCAGGCCGAGCGCGCGGAAGCGCGAGGTCTTGAGCATCTTATCTGTCGCAAGCTGCAATTGAGCGCGAGCTTGTCGGATGGCCATGGGCGACCCAGTGATCTGATTGAAGGGGCGGCGTTAGCGACGCTGAATGAGATGATTCTCAGCGCGGCCGACCAGCGGGACTGCCAATAAAGCTCGAGTACGGTAAGGGATGATGAGAAGCCGGGCGGCGCAGGTCGCCCGGCTTTTTTTGTGTGCAAGCGAACGAATCAGTGCTTGTCGTCCAGCTCAGGGTCGACCGGGACGGGGACGCCCTTGCTGTTCCATTTAAATACAACGAACTTCAACGGCTTGTCGCCCGTATTGAAGATACCGTGCAGGTCCCACGGGGCGGCATACAGAATGTCTCCGGTTTTCGCGGCGAAGGTTTTGCCGTTGATATGCCACTCACCACTGCCCTCGATTACCATCAGGAATTCTTCCTCGGCATGTCGGTGCGGGGGGTGGATTTCATATCCGGCTTCAATCTCGGCGACGCCGGTCAAGGTGTCTTTGGTGCCGTAACTGCTGCCTTCGAAATAATTCCAAAACACGCTGCCTTCGATTTTGCTGGGCTTGGCATCGTCCAGACCTCGCACTTCCGTGGGAAAGTCGCTGCTTTCCGCGATGCCTATGGAGGCCAGTGAGATCAGGGTTAGGAATGAAATACTTCGCAAAGTCATGGGGTTCTCCCGATTGTGTCCGTTGTTGTCAAGGCGATGGGCAGGGGTGCTTGTCAGCGCATCCAACACCCATTATGCTGTCATAATGTCATTTTGACTATAGCGGGTGGCTGCACTCGCTCGCCATGTCATGGCAGTGATCTGACGATCGGCTATGGCGCAGATAAATACTAAAATAATACCGTGCTGCTCCTAGTGCAGTGCCTAGACGAGGTCTTTGATGAAACGCATCCTGTTCGGGCTTGTTGCCCTCACCCTGATTCTTACCAGTCGTGTCGCCAGTGCAGAGCAATTTAACGTACTGCTGTTTACGAAGACAGAGGGTTTTCATCACAAAAGTATCAATGCCGGTGTGGACGCGTTTGAGTACCTGTCCAAACTGCACCATTTCAACGTGGAGTGGCACGAGGACCCGAATCAGTTCAATACGAAAAACCTTGAGCGATTTGATGTGGTGGTCTTTCTGTTGACCACCGGTAATGTGCTCGACGAAGCACAACAGGCCGCGATGGAAGCGTTTATCCGGTCGGGCAAAGGGTATGTCGGGATTCACAGCGCCTCAGATACCGAGTACGAGTGGCCATGGTACATGAAGCTCGTTGGGCACAACTTTGTGATACACCCCGCTATCCAAACCGCAGAACTTGAAGTGTTGAACCATGACTTCCCGGGGCTGGAGATGCTACCCAAACGTCTGCTCTGGACAGAAGAGTGGTATGAATTCAGTGATGCCCACACCAAGAAATTGAATTACATTCTGTCTGTGGATGAGCGCAGCTACGATCCGAGTGCGAGCTGGGGGGATATTTCAACGGATGGCATGGGTGACTTTCATCCGATTGCCTGGTATCACGAGTACGACGGCGGTCGCGCGTTTTACACCGCGCTCGGGCACATGCCCGCAACCTACTCGGACGAGGTGTTTTTGAGGCACGTTTATGGCGGGCTCTACTGGGCGGCAACCGGTCGGGGCATTCGCAAGTAAGCGTGTTCCATCGCCTTTGATCGCCATTGGCTAAATTAAGAACGGCAGCATCAGACTGCCGATCCATTATAAAAATATCACACGCTTCGGATACCCAATGTATCTTTTAAGAGGAGCACAATCTGTGAAAACTACCCTGATTTCCGCACTGTTGGCGAGCTGTTTGCTCAGTGCCTGTGGTGAATCAACCCAAACTAAAACCAGCGCGACGGAGTCCGTTGACGCGCAAGCGGTCGAGACACAACCTTCGTTGGCGAAGGCCTTCGAGGGCCGCTTTTTGATTGGTGCTGCACTGAGTGAAAATCAGATCATGGGGAAGGAAGCCGCTGCCCTGGATCTGGTTGCACATCACTTTAATGCCCTGACAGCGGAAAACGAAATGAAATGGGAGCGGCTGCACCCAGAGGAAACTCGCTACTACTGGGATTCAGCTGATGCACTGACCCAGTTCGCGGCCAAACACGGTATGTTTGTTACCGGGCATGCACTTGTCTGGCATCACCAGACCCCGGATTGGGTCTTTGAAGATGAGCAGGGGCAACCGGCCTCGCGCGAATTGTTGTTGCAGCGCATGGAGCAGCACATTGCTACGGTGGTTGGTCGCTATAAAGATTCGGTGCAAAGCTGGGACGTGGTTAACGAAGCGCTCAACGAAGATGGCACGATGCGCGAGTCGCGCTGGCAGCAAATTATCGGAGACGACTACGTCGAAAAAGCCTTCGAGTTTGCGCACAAAGCGGACCCGGATGCCGAGCTGTACTACAACGACTATAACCTGTTTAAACCGGAGAAACGCGCCGGTGCGGTCAGGTTGGTGAAATCCATTCAAGAGAAAGGCATTCCTGTTCATGGCATTGGCATGCAGGGGCACTACGGCATTGATAACCCAAAGGACCTGAGCGTAATCGAAGACTCCATTCTCGCCTATGCGCCACTGGGGAAAGTGATGGTGACGGAGCTCGATATCTCGGTATTACCGTTTCCTTCAGAGGGCAATGAGGGGGCGGACATTGGCATTGACCTGGAGCTGCAAGCCAAGTTCAACCCCTACGTCGACGGCATGCCGGATGATGTGAATGCGGCGTATGAAGCGCAGTACCTCAATGTGTTTAAGCTCTTCTTAAAACATCAGGATACGATTTCCCGCGTGACTTTCTGGGGGGTCAACGATGCTCAAAGCTGGCGCAATGGCTGGCCGATGGAAGGGCGTACGGATTATCCCTTGCTCATCGACCGCGAAAACAACTTAAAACCGGTGGCCTATAACATTCTCGAGTTGCTCGACGAATAACCGCGACACCGTGTGTTGCGACCAGGCCTTTTAGGAGGCCTGGGGTTCTGCTTGTGTGATACTCGGCTGCGCTTGCTGTTTGGCGTAGTCTCGGCCGAACAGCATGTACAGTGATGGCAACACAATCAGAGAGAACAGCGTACCAATCAGCATTCCCAGTACCAGTACTAAACCAATGGAGTTGCGTGCTTCCGCACCCGCGCCACTCGCGAAAATCAACGGCGTATGGCCGGCGACGGTGGCCAGGCTGGTCATCAACACCGGTCTGAGCCGCACCAACGCGGCTTCGGTCACCGCTTCCAATTTTGCGAGGCCACGTTCTTGCAGTTTGTTCGCAAATTCCACGACGAGAATACCGTTGCGCACGATCAGGCCGATCAAGGTGACGAGGCCGACTTGCGAATAAATATTTAAGGTGCTGGTCCAGCCATCGGTCCAGAAGCCGTTGAATTTAAGGAAGGTGAATACCAGCGCCCCAAACATGGCCAGGGGCACCGAGCCCAGAAGGATAATCAACGGGTCGCGAAAGCTGTTGAATTGCGCTGCGAGAACCAAAAAAATGATTAACACCGCGAACGAAATGGCGGGCACAAATTTATTGCCTTCCGTACGCAACTGGCGAGATTCACCGGTGTAATTCATTTGATAGCCGCGCGGTAAGATCTCTTCGGCTTTCTGCTCCAGAAATTGTAAAGCCTGGTCCAATGGCACGACCGGCATGCCACTCAATTTCACAGAATTCAGCTGCTGAAAACGATTGCGCGAGCGCGGCACGATGCTCTCTTCAATGCTGGCGACCTCGGCCAGGCGGATGAGGTTGCCCTCGGGGCCGCTCAAGTACAGGTTGTTAAGGTCGTCAGGCGTCAGGCGCGCGTGGCGTTTTACCTGGGGAATCACCTTGTAGCTGAGCCCGTCCATATTAAAACGGTTCACGTAGTTTCCACCGAGCATGATGGCCAAGTCCTGCGTAACCGACTCGAGGGTCAGACCGAAATCTGCGACCTTTTCCTTATCGATGATCAGCTTGGCGTCGGGCTGGTCGTACTTCATGTCGATCATTGGGGGGAAGGCGAAGAGTCCACTGCCCATGGCGGCCATTTGCAGCTCTTGGGCAAGCGGGTAGATGTCTTCTGGCGGCGCGGTAGAGGTGATAACAAAGTCCACAGGAAAGTCGCTGCCTCCAGGCAATGCTGGCGGGGTAATCGGGAATATCTGCAGGCCGGCAATGCCGGTGAGTTTCATGTAGACCTCTGGCAGAATTTCAAACACGCTGCGGTCACGTTCGCTCCAGGGCTGGGTCACCAGGCCGGAGAAGCCACCGGAGGGGAAGGTCACCTGGAAGGTGAAGTCTGTTTCTTCCACGCTCATAAACGCATCGTTTATCTGCGCGGAATAAAAGGTGGCTTGATCCACCGTGGCATCGGAAGGGGCTTCAACAAAGCCGAAGATCACGCCCTGATCCTCGATAGGCGCCAACTCTCTTGGCGACATCATATACAGCGGAATGACCAGCAGCGTAATCACTGCCCAGAAGACATAGATGCCGAGCCGGTTCTGCAGGCTGCTGTCGAGAAAACGTGCGTAAAATGCCTTGAATTTTTCGAACAGCCCTTCAAGTGGCCCGCTCATTTTTTTATTCGCCTGCAACATTTTTGCGCCGAGCATGGGCGAGAGGGTCAATGCCACGACGGCTGACACCACAATGGCGCCTGCCAGCGTCACCGCAAATTCGCGGAACAGTGCGCCGGTCAAGCCGCCCTGGAAGGCGATAGGAATGTAGACGGACACGATCGTGATCGTCATGGAGATGATGGGGCTGACAAGTTCACGTGCGGCGATGATGGCCGCGTCGAAGGGCGCCTTGCCTTCTTCGATATGACGTTCGATATTTTCGACCATAATAATGGCGTCATCGACCACGAGCCCCACGCTGAGCACAATGGCGAGTAAGGTCAGCAGGTTTATCGAAAAACCGAACAGCTGGATAATAAAAATGGCACCGACGAGACTCAACGGAATCGCCACGAGCGGAATTAACACAGATCGGCTGAAACCCAAAAACAGGAAGATCACCACGGTTATGATCAGGAGGGTTTCCGTCAACGTGATTTGCACCTCCTCGATACTCTCGCTGATGTACTCTGTTGCGTCGTAGGCCACGCGCGCGTTCAGCCCGCTGGGCAGCTCGGATTGGATGTCTTCCATTTCCTCGGTCACGCGTGCGATGACTTCAAGTGCATTCGCGGTCGGCAGCACCCAGATCCCCATGAACACAGCGGTGTCGCCAGAGAAGGCGACGTTTACGGTGTAATCCTCTGCACCCAATTCAATATCCGCGACATCACTCAGGCGTATGGTGCCCTGCTCATTGCGCCGAATGATGATTTTTTCGAAGTCCTCAACCGTGCGCAGGTCGGTATCGGCACTGAGGTTGATCTGGGTCAGCGCGCCCTTGGTCTGGCCCACAGTGGATTGCACATTGTTTGCGGCGAGCGCGCGACGCACCTCCGAAGGGCTGACATTCAACGCTGCCATATGTTGCGGTTTTAACCAGATCCGCATGGCGAACGAACGGCCGCCGAGCACATCGGCCCGCTGGATACCGGGCAGCGCGGTGATGCGGGGCTGAATGGCGCGCACAAGATAATCGGTAATCTGACTTTGACTTAATACCTCGGAGCTGAAACTCAGGTAGGCCGATGCAATGCGCTCGTCTGGCGAGGTAATAGTGAGGGTCGGGATTTCCGCCTCCGGGGGTAAATCCCCCCGCACCTGGTTCACCTTGGCACTGATTTCCGACATCGCTCTGACCGGGTCATAGTTCAGCTTCAAAAACACATTGATGCTGCTCATGCCCAGCGAACTGGATGACTCAATGTAGTTAATGCCATCGGCTGCGGAAATGGCACGTTCGATGGGGGTGGTCACAAAGCCCTGAACCAATTCGGCGCTGGCGCCAACATAGACCGTACTGATGCTGATAACCGCACTGTCGCTCTGAGGGTATTGGCGTACGGTTAAATTAAATGCCGCCTGGATACCCGCTATCAGAATCAACAGGCTCACCACGATCGCCAGCACGGGCCGGCGAATAAACATATCCGTGAATTTCATGATCTATCGTCCTCTGGCTGACATCACACTGCAGCATGGCGAGTGTGAAGCGCCCTTTCTTTAGCTGTCGCTGGGGGTGGGGTTCAGGCTATATGCGGTTTCGGGGTTTTCGGTGATCATGACGTTCTGGCCGTTGTACAACTTAAACGCACCCGCGCTGGCCACCTGTTCACCCGCTTGCAGGCCCGCCCCGATGGCAACGAAATCTCCGCGTCGCTCAAGCACCTTGACGAATTGTTGCCGTGCCTGCAGCTGCCCACTTTCCTCGTTCATTTCGATCACAAACACGGTGTCGCCATAAGGGGCATACACCACCGCTGTCGACGGCACGACCAAGCGCTCTTTGGCTTCAGGCAGCTGTACGTAGACCTCCACCGCCATGCCTGGAATCAGTGTGCCTTCGCTGGCTTCGAGCGTGGCTTGGACCTCGATATTTCGCGTCAGCATATCCACTTCGGCGCCGACCGCATTCACTTGACCGATGACTTTAGTGTCTTTGTCTTCGATCATGTTGACTTCCACCGGCAGGCCCGACTTGATCAGGCGAACATAGCGTTGGGGCATCGTGAAATTCACGCGCAGATTGTCGTGCGATTGCAGCGCAACAATTTCATCTCCGATTTGCAGGTCCTGTCCCAAGTCCACTTTGCGAATACCAAGGCGGCCACTAAAGCGTGCCCGCAGTGTTTTCTTGTCGAGCGTGGATTCGAGGTTTCTGACCTCGGCTTCGGCACTGGCCAATTCCTGCCGAGCTACTTCGAAATCGCTTTCCGAGACGGTTTTTTGATCGCGCAAGCTGCTCACGCGATTAAAATTGGACTGCGCCAAAAGCCATTGCGCTTTTGCTGCCGCCAGTTGCGCGCTTTCGTTTCCGGAATGTTGCGTCAGCAGCAAGGTCCCTTTTTCGACGAAGTCGCCTGAGCGGAAGTGAATGGATTCCACACGGCCAGGCACTTCCGCGAGCACAGTGATGCCCTCGTCCGCATGGACCGAACCCACGGCGTGCAGTGTGTTCGGCCACGCCTGCAATTCTGCGGTGAAGACATTGACCGCAGAGGGCGGCGCGGCAAATTGCCCACCACCCGAGGCCGCCGCTCGCATTTGCAGCCATTTCGTTCCTCCGACTGCGGCGAGTACGGCCAGCAGTAGTACAATTGACAATAGCGGAGCATTCAGTGTTTTCATGCGGCACTCCTTTTGCGACGCAAAATTGGATCAGTAGAAACCGGTCAATAAAAACCGAGTTGGTACCACTCAAGTCGTTGGATGCCGGCTTGAACATCAGCTTCGTACTGTTTGAATAGTGGCGCTTCGGTGTAGCGGGCAGGTGCATGGGCATCTGGCCACTCTACAAGTGCTATGAAGTCGGGCAATTCCTTCGCATCGACGCCGTCCATGCGGACATTATTGAGTTTGAGAAGAAACGTCGCGCCAAGTGCTTCACGAAGTGGCTGAGTGCCTTCGTAATAGCGATCATAGCGGGCAGGATCGGCGAGCCAAACCTTGGCAATGGTGTAGCTGTAGTCCTCGTTCAGGGAAAATTGTACTGCCTCATCAATGTCGACATCAATGACTTCGAGACTTTCCCAGCCCGCTTTTCTAAGTGGAACGTATTGCTGCAAATACGTGTCATTTGCACGAAGGCGCTGCGCGCTGACTTTATCGGGAAAAGCGTACAAACCCACGCCATCCAGCGGCTGTTCTCCGTGGAGTATTCCAGTGACAGGAAAGGCGATGAGGCTTCGCATCCCCGCCTCTTTTGCGAGCGTAAATGCGCCGCTTAAGTAGCGCTCCCGTGCCGCTTCGCCGCCCTCCTTGTTTTTCACAAAGACAAGTGTGAGTTGCTCGCCTGCGTTGATCGTGACTTCTGTGTTATCGCTATGTGCGCCAGGGCATACCAGAAAGGCCGATGTGAGCGCCAGAGCACGCAAGAGTGAAAGCGTCATGGAATGGGTCCTTATTGTGATTATCGGGAAACGTGAATTTCCCTGATTTCCAGTGTCGCGGCGTCACTTTCGATCAATCGGTACGTCAGTATTACGTGTTAGGCGCCGACGGCGACTTTTGAGCCCTGCCGTCGATAGGCGCTAGGTGTCAGCCCGGTTTGAGCTTTGAAAAAACGATAGAAGGTGTTTTTGTTGTTGAAACCCGATTCAAACGCGATATCGAGAATGGGCAATGCGCATTTCGGGTCTTCGAGAAGGGCGATGGCGGCTTGCAGTCGATATTGATTCACGTAGTCGTAAAAGGTTTGGCCTCGGTGTGTGTTTAACAGCTCCGAGAGCTGGTGTGTGCTCAATGACATGGCATCGGCCAGTTGCCCAAGTGATAAATCGTTATTTTCGTAAAGGCGCTCTTTGTGCATGAGCGCGTCAAGTGACTGTGAAAGGGAGTCGGCACTGGTGGGGCTGAGCTCGCGATATTTCTTTTCAGGTTCCGGCAGCGGGCTCGTTGAGATGACGCGGCGGCCCAGGTCGAGCACGTCGTTGAAAAAAACCTTCGGATTGCATAGAGAGAAAAATGCCATGCCCTGAATATACATCGCGGCAACGGCGACACCCCATTGCCAGGCCACGGTATTGACGGGGGTGAACCAGATAAAACGGCTGATGAAAAACACATCCAGGGCACTGAGTAGCGCGAGCCCAACGAGTAAGTAACAGAGCCACAGATAACACGTGCGCTTCTGACCTTGCAGGTTCTCCATTAAGCGCTGCCGTCCGTGCACCAACAGAAAACCGGAAGCGAGTAGGTACGCGCCCATTTGCAGGAACAAGGCACTGGCAAGCAGCGCGCCGGGAGGGGAGTTCGGCCCCATTCGAATCAGTAGCGTGAGAAAAAAAGGCAAGCTGTGCAACGCAGCCAGGCGAACGGAGCACGTGTGTCCTTGCAGACTACGTAGAAAGAGATACAAAAAGGGTCCATGCAGCCAAGGTAAGTGGGTGGCCAGTAGCCAACACCAATCCATGGTTCCGAATGCCATTTGGCTGTACACGTTGAGCGGAGGAAGAATATGCAGGACAACAAATACCATCAGCAAGCGATTGCTGCCTGCGTGGCCTGTGCGTGAGAACCCCAGTTGAACCGCGACCCAGAAACCGAGCAGAATGGCGCTGATCAGCAGCAGTTTTAACGCTTCTTCCATGACGAGGTCCGTGTTGGCACGTATATTATCTTATATGGGGCGATTGTAGCATTACGCCACCTTGCATCGGGCGGGCATTGGCCGCGAACCCTTTCGACCACTACAATAACGGTTAGACGCCCTTACAACTGCCCCCTCCGGTATGCCCTTGAGACCCGCTTGTAACGCTGAAGTTCCCCTTCCTTTTGGCGCCTTTGCCAGAGGAGAGGTCTGCCTATGCTGAGGCGGTCTTCAGGCGTGCTGAGTATGCTATGGATGTCGCTCTGGTTGCCTCATTCTACTGCGCTGGCAAACGAAGACCCGGTGCATCCAGTCACGCATTACACCATTTGGGCGGCTTCGGCACCGAGCCGGACTGAATACGAAATCAGTGTTGCGCGACTGGCTCTGGATAAAACCGTTGGTGATTACGGCCCTTACGAGTTGCACGTTTTGACGACGCCTTATAGTGCGCGGCGCGGTCACATACAGCTGCTCAAGGGCGAGTATCAGTTCTATGTGGCAGGCTCCGCACTGGATTACGACGAGGTGCGTAAGCACTATCTGCGCATCGATATCCCGATCTGGCGGGGCCTGCTTGGCTATCGGCAGCTCATGGTGCGCAGCGATCGAGTGGGCGACTTCGCCAATGTGGCGAGTATTGATGCGCTGAAAGCGTATGTCGTGGGTCAGGGCAGTAACTGGGGCGACATCGCCGTCTACAAAGCCGCGGGTATTCGCGTGGCAACGGCCATTGGCTTCGATTCCCTATTTGCGATGCTCAACGCCGGGCGCTTCGATTTTCTCCCTTTCGGCGTCAATGAAGTGCACGGTTTGCTGGCGACGGCGCAAGAGCACTACGATATGACGCTGGTGCCCAACCTCGTCATTCATTACCCGTTGAATGTGTATTTTCAGGTGGGGGCGCAATACCCCGAGTTGGCCACGCGTTTAGAGCAGGGCTTGGAACGTGCGCAAGAGGACGGTTCCTTTGAGGCCTTGTTTCGACGTTACAACCAGCACATCACGGACTATCTCAAACACCCAGGCTTACGTCTGATCCAGCTGGAGTCGAGTCTCGATGAGTAGGGGCCAGAGTCAACGAGGTATGGATTCGAGCAGGTATTGTTGATAGTCCGGTGAGAGTTCGCCGAGCAGTGGGTTTTCGAGAATGAAGCGACGTCGCGTGTCTAACTGGGCGAAGTCGATGCTCTCCTGATAGAACTGTTCCCAGAGCGCGACGAAGCTGCCATCGGCATAGGCACGTCGCAAGCCCTCGTGAATGCGCTGCATGACGGCACGGTTGGCTCTGTGATAACTGAAAAAGCGCGGTAGTGGATAGTAGATCAGGATATGCTCATCGAGCGTGAAGTTGGGAATATCCTGATGGGCTTTCCATTCATAGAGCACTTCGTTGGCACCTCGGCACAAGAGGTCAAAGCGACGGCTGGCAACCATCGTAAACAAGCTCTCATAAATGGGCACTTCCACCACACGAAATCCATTGTGCTCGAGAATAGTGTTGTCGACCCAACCGACGCCCTGGCCGATCGAAAACTGTTGAAGTGCTTCCAGGCTCTCTGTTTTTTGTAACGCGTCGACGTTCCCTTTTGAGGTGAAACAGACGCGGTAGCCCACAATGCCCCGGTCGACGGGGATCTCAATAAACTCGAATTCTTCCGGTGTCCCCGCCGTCTCGGTGTAGCTTTGTTTCATGACGAAGTTCGGGTACTGGTTGCGTCTCAACTCGGTCAGCGCACGCAGAAAGTTCATCGGTGCGCTGGGGCGCAGTTCGTAAGGACCGTAGTCCGCCACTGTTTTGTCGAGCGCAAGCTTGAGCAGCCGATAGTCATAGCTATAGCGCACATCACCCTCGCTTTCGGAGGCTCGGTAGGTGTAGACGGTCGCTTGGGCTGGTGCGGTATCGGCGGCATCTGCCAGGCTCGCCGCAGTGGGCAGCAGAGCCAAAAACATGGCGAGCAAGACAGATTTATTCATATAGGGCGTGCCGATAGTGAATCTGACACTAAGTGTAGCATTCCTGTTCGCTGTCGGCCTATGCCTCGCAAGTTGCCTTACGCTTGGCAAAATACAGGCGTCGGATCGTGTTCAGGTTCACCGCTAGCAGGGTGAGTTCAAGCAGCGTGCCGCCAATCGAGCCCACGATGATGTTGTTGCTGAGCCAGCACAGTGCGCCGCAAAGAAAGGCGATACGCATGCGGATTCCGGTGAGACAAAAGAGCGCATAGGTGCCGATACAGGTACCCAGCACCGGAAACATGTCTTGCCAGCGTTCACTGATCAAGGCGCCCAGTACCAGCGTGATGGCGATAAAGACCAGTGCGACCAGTCTCGATGAGGTTCGCAAGGCCAAGCCGGTCCGCGCCACGGACAGCAGCGATCCCATCGCCGCGGTCGTTGCGCCAAGCAGCGCAAAGTGCAGTACATTATTCAGGTTCATGGCCAGCATGGTCCACTTCAGTCGGCGGTCATCGCGCTGATAGAAGCAAGCCACACCCAGTCCAAAACTGACAAAGCCCAGGGCCTGTGCCAGGAAGAGTTGTGTCGTCATTGTGTGTTTGGATTATTGGGTTACGTCAGCGACCGTGCTGCTGGTGCAGCGAAAGATCGCTAGCCCTAAGGGAAGGGGTGGTCAGGCCGAATTATAGCATTACTGTCAGGCAGAATGCGAGGTTTTGTCGTTGCTGAAACGCTCATGGCGCCGCCAGGGCAGGAAAGGGTATACCAGCACTGAGGTCATATTGAGCGGGAGAGCTTGCAGCGAGGAGGGGGATAGGGAAAGTACGCGGCGTCATTTATTCTGACGCCGCGTTGAAGTTCTGCCGGATTTCAGAGTGATGAGAGCGCCTCGAAAATCCGGCGAGTTATGCCAGTGCTAGTACTGGTAGGCCACCGTCAGTTTGACGTTGCGACCGGGCTCGTAGTCTTGCAAGTAGAGTTCGCCGAAACGAGGGTGCAAAGACACGCCCGTTCGTGAAGACTGGGATGCATAGTACTCATCGAAGAGGTTATCGATGCCGAAGGTCACAGCCAGGCCTTCAGCAAAGCGTTGCGGTTCCCAGCGCGCAGAAATATTTTGCACGCTATAGCCATCTTTCGCATTGTCGAAGCTGGCGCCGTCGAGGTCTGGCCCCGCCTCCAGGTCATCTACCCAGAGCAGGTCCCAGTGCAGAGTCAGATCGATCGCTTCGATGATGTAGTCGGCATTGATGCTGATGGTATCGCCTTGAGTTCGGTCGAGCCGCGTTCCATCCAGGCTTTCATACTCCTCGAAGGCATCAAGGCTGGAATCGGCGTGCGCGTAAGTCAGAGTGGTGACGAAGCCCGCGACGGAGAGTCCTGCATAGGCCTCAAAACCATCAATGGCCATATCACCAACGTTGTCTTTCCAATAGCGCGTTGCCGGGTTGGGCGCGTAATCATAGATGTAATTATCGACCTGAGTGTGGAAGAAGGTAGTGCCCAGGTTGAAGAGATCATTGCGCCATGCGACAGAGGCCTCGAGGTTGTAGCCTTCTTCCGCTTCAATGTCCGGGTTGGGGGTGTCGTTCAGACCCGCGCCGATAAAGACTTCGCCAATCTCAGGTCCTTTGAACAGCTGTGTGCCGCTGACGTGCAGCAATAAATCTTCGTGGACAGGGAACTCAAGTGCGAGTGCGCCCGTGACTTTACTGTAGGTATCGGTAACGACGGTGGAATCAATGTCGTAATGGTTGTAGCGCAAGCCTGGAATCACGGTCAGCCAATTGAGCAGCTCCATACGATCTTCAATGTACGCCGCGGCATTGGCGGCTTCTTCGGTGGCGGATTCGTCCGCTGCCTCGGGATCATCGTAGTCGGCACTGTATTCTGTGTCGTAAAGAATGTACTCACCACCGTAAGTGAGGGTGTGGGCACCGAGGTCGGTCACCGCCATGGCGTTCCCGCCGATATTGGTGGCGTCGCCTTTAATCGTGCCTGCCCATGCCGCAAAGGCCGGTACTTCAACCCAGCCGGATTCATCGCGCTCTAGCGTACTTTCGTTTGTGAATATCGCGGCGTCGAAGGTGGTGTGATCTTTGAACATGGCTTCGTAATTCACGGTGAACGTGTCACGCGTAAACTCAGTAGGCCAGAGTAAGGGCCCGCCGAGACCTTCGTTAATGGCAATGTCGGTTGCTAGGCCCATGTCGGGTCGATAGCTGTAGTCACCCTTGTCTGTGTAAGTTTCATAACCGAACTTAAGACGGTGATCGTCGTTGATGTTGTAACCAACTTTCAATAACGCGTCGAATAAGTCGCCGGCAATTCCACGAACCTTGCCATCTGTGCCGTCAATGACGTCGCCATTTTCGTCTTTGATTTCACCACCACCGACTTCAAAGTCGTCGCGTTGAATCGCGTTAATGTACGCGAGGTAGTCAACGCCACCGCCGGCATTACCGTAGAGGCTGGCCGCGAGGCCTTCGGATGCGTTATCGGCGTAGGTGCCCTGTACACGAAATCCGATGTTGCGATTGCCGCGAAGCAAGTCACTTGCACTTTTGGTTTTGAAGCGCACGGTACCGCCGAGGCCACCGTCAATAACGGAGTTGACGCCGAGGTTAACGCTGGCTTCGCTGAGAATATCCGCGTGAATTTGCAGATTCCCCATGTGGTGATACATATACGTGTTCTGGTTGGCGCCATCGATGGTGATGCGCAGATCTTTGTCGTCCATGCTGCGAATGGTGATGCGCTGGTTCATCGAGTGTGCGCCACCGACGTCGACACCAGGGATGGTGCGCAGTAAGTCGCTGATGTGATCCACCTGCCGTATCGCAACGGCGTCTTCATCAAAGCTTAAATTGGATGCGGATACTTTGGTTCCCCATACCAAAATTTCCTCAATTTCCTTGGCGGAATCGTCGGACCAAGCTTGCGTACTGGCCAGCGTGGCGAGTACAAGTGCGATGGGTGACTTTTTATACATATGCTTCCCTCCTGATAGAAGGTGCCTATGATATTGAGATGGATTCTTATTTACAATAATTAACTAATACCGAAGTTATGCAAAATCGTCACTGCATGCGCAGTGATTATTTTCTGTTCGGCAGTAAATTAATGTGCCAGTTTGTGCAGGGGCGTAATCAGTGTTTTTTGCGATGTGGAGAGCAAAGGGTTGTGGAGTTCGATGATACGGGTACGAGGGTCTTGGACGCGTTGAATCTCTTCAGCGAAGTATTGGTGGAGGATATCGGCGTGGGCACCGTTGGACATCAGGCGCTGTAAGCCCAGAGTGACGCGCGTGGTGAGTTCGGGGGTATGGGGTGAGGTGTAGTAGATGAGAGGGAATTCGTAGAAGAACATGACATCGGGCACGGCGCGTAACGCTGCGACAGGCAAGCTGGGGTCTCTCAGCAGCGTGTCTGTCTCGATGACGCTGACGGCGAGAATATCAAACCGTCGGTTATTCAGCATTTGCACAAGCGTCATGAAATTCGCCGAATCATCGACGCGATAGCCATTGGCGCGATAGATGCGAATGTCCTCCCAGCCACGCCCCTGACCGATGAGTTGCTGTGTGAAGTCACCGTCATCACGCAGTGCTCCCATGTCAGCAAGCGCCTCCTTATGGACGATCAGTTCCCGATAGCCGAGCAGGTTCATTGCAATGGGGATGGGGATGGGCACATTCGCATCGTTTGGTGCATCCTCGGCGGCCGTTTGCGGACGCCAAGGGCCGATACGAATATTGATGATGTCACCGCGATGAATTTCCCTACGCACGCGGGGTGTTGAATAAGCGCGGACGACACGATCGAGAATATAGTCTCCGTGAGTGTCCCGGGTGATTTCGAGTGCTTGGCGCAATAATTCGAATTGGTAGTTATCGCGCTTACTGGTCATGCCCCAGTCCCAGTATTTTACGTGCAGGGTCGCGCTGACATGCTGGTTTGACGAAAGGCGCTCAGGCTCATCGGAGGCATAGCAAGTACTTGCTAGCAACACGAATTGAAGGATACACCAGGACGTTTTGACGGCCGTCCATGGCCGTTGCGCGGTTTTCATCATAGTGAATACATAGATGCGTTTTATTTAAAAATAGCACGCTTTTATGGTGTTGGCTGTGTCGTTAGCCTAGGTGCGAAAAGGCCATCCACACCGCCATTCCGACCATCATCAGATTCTCAGTGAGCGATATAAATCCGAGTGGCACACGACTCGACCCACCGACGCAAGCACACTTGAGCTCGCGACGGTCAATGTACACGGCTTTGAAGACCGATACCGCGCCAATGGTGCCAATAAACAGAGCGATGGGCACTGAAATCCAGTTGAGTGTGCCGCTGAGCATGAGCAGTCCTGCTAGACCTTCCCCGAAGGGGTAGAGATAGGCATATCGCACCCAGCGTTTTGCCAGCAGGTCGTAGTTGAGGAACATTGTTGAAAAGCGTTCGATATCCTGCAGTTTCAATAGAGCCAGTACTACCATCGAGTAGGCGATAAACCACTCAGCGGTTCGCAGAGAAAATACAGTTGATTGCACTGCGACGGCGGTGGCGATCGCCATCAGTAACGTCATACTGAACAAGGCGATCACCGGGGTATAGCTGCGCTCATCGTCTTTGCTGCTGTGCAAGCCGAGATAGTTGCGCAAGGCATCGTAGCCGCCTATGCGCTCGCCATTTATAAAGATCTGCGGTGTGGTGTCGACTTCATGTTTCGCTTTGAATGCGTCCACGGCGTCTCGGCTGGTCAGCCGGTGATCTTCAAGTTCAAAACCATGCTGACGCAATAGGAATCGGCTTTTCAAACCATAGGGGCACAGGTGCTGGTGCATATCCATACGGTAAAGCGACGCGCGCTTGTTTGTCTCGGATGGGGGCTGTGACATTGAGATTTCCTCCTTCAATGTGATGACGAGGTCCGAACTTCTCTTATACTAAGGTCTGTACTGGGGTACGGAGTCAAGATTTCAATGTTTACGATTGGGCAACTCGCCAAAGCGGGCGACGTAGGTGTCGAGACGGTGCGCTATTATCAGCGCCTCGGGTTGCTTGACGTTCCGCCAAAAACGGGCGCGGTGCGCCGGTATCAGCAAGAGGATGTGCGCAGACTTCAATTTATTCGCAAGGCGAAAGCGGCAGGTTTTACATTAAATGAGATTCTCGGTTTATTAGTACTGGATGTGCGCGAAGACCGAGAGCGTGCGCAGGCTATGGCGCAAGCAAGGTTGAATGCGCTCGATGCGCACATTGCCGAGCTTGAAGAATCTCGCGCCTTGCTCCAAAGAGTGGTTCAGCGTTGTAAGGATGAAAAAAAAGGGCCTTGCCCGATATTGGCCTCATTTGAAGTTTGACCATGCAACATTAAAAAATCGAGAAGGCCATCACACCGTGACTTCGGGTCGGATCTGGATAATAAGCACACTCGTATTCCGCGAGCAGGTTCAGGAATTCTTTACCATTGAGGGAAATATGAAAAAGGTTTTTGCGTGTGTGTTACTTATCTGTGGGGCGCCTGCTGCGATAGCGTCGGATGTTAGCTATGACTTTGGCCAGCTGACCTATATCAGTGAACATTTGGATCAGTATGACTGTACGCAGAATGGGGTTTCTGTCATGGGGAACCTGGAATTGTCGGAGCAGTTTTTCGTACTGGGCAGTGTGGCGGATGTCAGCGGAGGGGTGTGTGGGTCGACCACACTGGCTGCGGGTGGCGGTTATAAGTTCGATGCCACTCCGGATATTTCGGTGTACACAAGTCTTGCCCTTTCCACGACGCGCGTCGATCAGGGCGATGGCGATACGGGTTTGGTACTCGCCGTTGGAGCGCGAGGCTATGTCATGGAAGCCCTGGAGGCGCGTGCTCAATTGTCACATGCGACCGCCTTTGATGGTGCCACGACGCTTGGCGCGGGGGCAAACTATTGGTTTAACCCCACGTTTGCTGCCGTCGCGGACGTGGCATTTTCTTCCGACTCCAGTGCGATTTCGCTCGGCGTGCGCATGAACTTCTAGTAGGAACGCTGAGGGTATCGAAGACACTCTGCCGTGTTGGCAGAGTGTTCCCCCTAAAAGTAATACGTCATCACACCAAACAGTCCAAGCGCGATACACACTCCGATACATAAACGCAGAACATAAAAACGGGGATATTGCGTACTCTCTGAAAGTACGGTGCGTCCGTGCAGCATCGGGGCAAGCAAATTCTGCCGTCGCCAAACTCGGTAATACACGATGGCTGCAAGGTGGAGTACGATCAAAGCCAGGAGAATATTGAACGTGAGTTCGTGCGCATCGGCGAATGCTCTGGCCAAATCGAAATCGATGTAATCTGCGATCGGGCCACCGTCAAAACCATCCACGTCAATCGCAAACAATCCCAAAATGATCTGCAGTGCCATCACTGCAAGAAGCCCGATCGCACTTAAGGCGCCCAGAGGGTTGTGGCCCAGTGTCATCGGCACATTGCGTTTATGGAGCTGGCTGGCGTAGACGGCAATCGCTTTCGGTGACCTTAACCAGCCCTTAAATCGGGATGTGCTCGAGCCTATGACACCCCAAAGTATGCGGAAGACCAAGGTCGCGAGGAGTGCGTAGGCGTAGCGTTTGTGCTGCTCCATCTCATGTTGCTCCGCAGACCACCAACACAAGCCGATGAACACAACAAAGAGCCAGTGGCTCAGCCTGAGCGGTAAGTCCCAGGCGTGGTTATTTATTGGCATCAGGTTTCCACCGCTAGAGCTTAATCGGCGCGAAAGCTGCGGTGGCAATCAGAACAGGCATCTTTGGTGGCCATAAAGGCCTGCTTAAACTGTCCTGCATCGCCATTTTTACTCGCTTGCAATAGGGCGTCAGCGGTGGTCATCATCGCCGTGGTGGCGCCGTTGAATTTCTCGGGGTTTTCCCAGATGTAGTCCAGCGCGTCGGTGTCCATGCCGTCGTCATACCCACTGCCTGCCGGAAACCACTCGGCAATGTGTTGGGCGTTGTCGGCGATGGCTTGGCTGGCCGCGACAATGCTGGGCTCACCGGGCTGCATCGTTTTTAAGGCTTTTTTCAGTGCTTTCATACTGCGTCCCATGACTTTAAAGCCTTCCTGGCGGGCTTCGACGGCCTCAGTCAATGCATCGGCGTGGGTGCCGTGTGCTCCCAAAAAAATGAGCGCAGTGAGTACGGTACTGGTGGTAATAGAGTTGACGTAGCGTCGCAAAGTCATAATTGATCCTGTGGTGGGTTTCCAAATGCAGCGATAAACGCGTCTTTTGAACGGTGTTGGCCGCGCGTTGCGATGCTGAACGGTGTTTTGCCCGAGTCATTCTCAAGGTCAGGACGGGCACCGGCGCTTGCCAGCATCGTCAGCATCTGCGCAATGTCTTCTTTCGTCGTGTCTTTATCTGTACCGAGATTTAACAGTTGATGCAGGGCGGTTTGGCCGCGCGCGTTTTGTGTATTGATGTCTGGGGCGAGCGTGATCGCCAGCGCGAGCGTATCGGGTTTACTCTGCGCGGCTGCGTGCAACACGCTGTTGCCATCGCCACTTTTAAATGTCGGGTCGGCACCGGCGTTTAATAGAATGCGCATGATGTCCGCAGACCCTTTTTCTGCTGCGAGCAGGAGAGGCGATTTGGCGTAGGTAATATAGGGTGCGGCTGTGAAGTTCACCTCATATCGCCAGACTACTTGGGATTCGCCTGTCAGTGCGTTAGGGTCGGCGCCGTGCTCGAGCAAGGTGCTCACTAGCGCAGGTTGACGGGCTTTGACCGCAGCGTGAAGAAGTTGGTCACCATTGCGATCGTAGGCCTTAAGGTTTGCACCTTGCGCTACGAGGTAGGCGGCCACCGCGTATTGATGTTGATACATGGCGAGTTGCACTGCCGTCGTGCCATCCTGCACAGTAGCGTGAATATCGGCGCCGTGTTCGATCAGCAAAAAAACCGGTTCCGGTCGACCGCTCTTTATCGCGAAGAACAATGGCGTAAACCCGCTCACGGTGCTCTGATTTAGGCTCGCCTCTTGTGCGAGTAGCCACTCGATATTCTCTGTGCGCGCATTGGCCGCGGCCCACATCAATGGGCTTTGCCCCTGTTGATTCAGTGCGAGAGGGTTTGCGCCTTGCTGTAATAATGCGTCCAGGGTCGATGTGCTGGAGTGTCCCGCGCACAATGCAAACGGCGTGATGTCATCGTGGGTGCTGCGGTGTACATTCGCGCCCGCCTCAATCAGTGCGAGTACAATGTGCGCATCGCCGCGCAAGCACGCGAGCAGTAGGGGACTAAAGTTGTTTTTTTCCGACCCGGCGAGATCGGGCTCAGCGCCGGCCTCAAGCAGGCTCTCCACCATCGCTCGGTTTTGCTGATCGACAGCCCACGCAAGTGGACTTGAATAATCGGGCAACAGTATGTTGGGGGTTAGCCCATTTTCAAGCTGTTGTTTGACGCGTGCTGTACTACCGGATTTTACGGCGGTCATCAGTGTGTCTGCGGCCAGGCCAGGAATGGAAAGGCTCAAGCTTGTAAACACAGAAACGCTGTACAGCGCGCGCTTTAAAGAAAATGGAATGCGCATCACGAATACATCCGTAGTTCAGAAAGGGTACCCGTACTGTCACCGAAGCTGTCGGCGGGAATACCCAGCTCCTGAATCAACGACAGCATTAAATTACACATGGGGGTGTCTTTGGGCAACGCGATATGACGGTTCCCTGCGATACCGCCACCGGCAATTAATGCGGGCAGATCCATGCAGTCGTGATCATTGGGCTCACCGAGACTGGCTCCCCCCATCACTAAGGTGCTGTCGAGTAGGCTGCCTTCGCCGTCAGGGGTGTTTGCGAGTTTATCGAGCAGGTAGCCGTATTGTGCGAGATGAAGCTGATTAATTTTAATCAGCTTTGCAATTTTTTCCTCGTCGCCGCCGTGATGACTCAGACTGTGGTGCGAGTCCGGCACGCCGATTTGCGGGTAGGCTCGGTTGCTGAGTTCTCGGCCCAGCATAAAGGTGCACACGCGGGTTAAATCACTTTGTAACGCGAGCACCTGCAGGTCAATCATCATATGCACGTGTTCTTCAAAATCGTCGGGAATGCCCGCGGGCATGGTCATGTCACCGAGGTCGATTTCAAGCTCCTGCTCCATCGACTTTTCTACTCGACGTTCTACGGAACGAATAGAGTCAAGGTACTCTGCCATTTTATGACGATCCTGCTCGCCCAGTTTGCCGGACAAACGCGATGCGTCTTCGAGCACAAAGTCCAGCACGCTGGCCTTGGACGCGAGCATCTGTTTACGCTCGTGTTCATTGAGCCCGACGGTATTGCCGAACAATCGCTCAAACGCATCCCGTGGTTTTACCGTGACCGGCAGGGGCGCGGTAGGGCTGCGCCAACTCATCGTATTGGTGTACGTGCAGCTATAGCCGACATCACAACTGCCGAGCAGGCTCGGAGGTTCTATACCGAGTTCCAGTGAGGCGAGTTGGCTTTGTTGACCGATATGGTTTGCGACCAGTTGGTCCATCGAGAGCCCGCAATAAATGTCCGCGCCTTCGGTACGTTTTGGATGCACGCCGGTTAAATACGTCGCGCAACTGCGACCGTGAGCACCGGGGCCATCGCCCAGTGCGTTGGCCTGGTAGTGTGCGAGCCCAGTGACGACTGAAAAGCGGTCTTTTTGCGCGTGCAGGGGTTTCAACACTTCGGTTGTCTGGTAATTCAAACCGCTTTCTTTGGGTACAAACTCTGGCATACGCATGCCATTAGGGGAATAAAAAATACTGAGCCGCTGGGCCTTCGGCGCGGGCGCATTGGCAAGGGCTCGAGGCAGCAGCGAACTCATGGCTGGCAGAGCGAGCATGAAGCCTGCGCCTCGAAGGAACTGTCGTCGGGAGGAATGTGTGTGTTTACTCATTGCTGGCGTACCGCGCTTCGAATTCATGTGTAGACCTCCTGTAGTTAAACGGCTGACTTGTTGCAATGCCGTAAATAATGCTTTGGATGGCGTAGTGGTCCGTTTCCGCTGCACGCACGATGTCGCGCACAACGGGTTGATCGTAGGGTTCGAGGCCGCGCGCAAGCGCGTAGGTCATCAAACGCTGGGTAAATGCCGAGGCAAATTGTTCACCCCGCGCAAGCAGTACGTCCTGTAAACCGGAAAGGCCTTCAAATGCGGTGCCGTCAGGCATTTTCGTTGCCGCATCGATATGCAGACCTTCATCGAAAAGCCGGAAGCCGCCCACCGCATCGAAGTTTTCCAGCGCGAGCCCGAGTGGGTCCATTTTGACGTGGCAAGATGCGCAGGCCGGGTCTTCACTGTGCAGCGCCAATTGCTCACGTGCGCTGAGGGCTTTGCCCGCTTTCTTCCGCATCAGTGCGGGGATGTCCGGTGGAGGTGGTGGAGGTGGTGCGGCAAGCAGGTTATCCAGTATCCACTTTCCACGACGCACGACCGAGGTGTGATTTGCGTAGGATGTCACCGTAAGAATACTGGCTTGACCGAGCAGGCCACCGCGCGGTGCATTGGCCGGAAGCGTCACTTTACGAAAAGCCGGGCCGGACACGCCCTCAATGTGATAATGCTCTGCCAGACGTTCGTTGAGAAAGCTGTAGTCGCTTTTCAAAAATGTGAGCACGCTCAGATTGTCGGCCACGATGGAGGCAAAGAACAATTCACTTTCTTTACGCATGGCCTCGCGCAGCGGCGCATCAAACTCTGGGTATTCGTACACGTCTGCGCGGTGGTGCTCTAAGTTACGAAGATACAGCCACTGGCCGGCGAAATTTTCCGTTAAGGCCTGGCCGCGTTTGTCTTCGAGCATGCGCGCGATTTGGGCTTTGAGTATGTCGGGTTCACGCAACGTGCCTTTCTCGGCGAGTGTGAGCAGGGTGTCGTCGGGCAGACTGCTCCATAAAAACAACGCGAGGCGGGTGGCAAATTCGTAGTCATTAATCGCATACATTGGCGCGCTGTTGTTTTCCGGCTCACGTTCTTGCACGAAGATAAACCGCGGGGAAACCAGTATGGCCTGAATCATGGTGGCGATGTTTTGCTCGAACTGGTCCTCTTCTTCAATGGTGTTGTACAGCGCCATCAAACTGTCGAGTTCTTCGTTCTGTAATGGCTGGCGGTACGCTTGTTCAGCCAACGCTGACACGATTTTTTTCGCGCAACGACGTTCCGAGCCGGGCAGGAAGTTGGGCTCGCAACTGAAAATCTTTTTACGGCTGGGCGTGTCACTCAAGCCTGTGATGTTGTAGGGGCCGTCGACATCGATCTGCAGCACATCGCGCAGAAAATTGTGCTGTGCGTAGCGATCCGACATGTAATAAGAGGGCACCGTGGTGGACGCGACGCGCGCGCCGTCCACTATGAAATCGAGCTGCAACTCTGTTGGCGCCTCAGTGGGCAGTGGGACGCGATCGGTTGTATTGTTCAATACCTGTACGCGTTCATCGAGGCTCAGGTTTTTGCGAAAACTCATGCCGATGCTGTGCGGCCCCGCGCTGAGTTGCACACGTGTCTCGACCCGATTCTGTTCGAGTCGATCGACTTCGTTGTTGGTATTGGAGTTCAGGAAACCGCTGATGACATATTCGCCGTCATAGGGCGCGTAGTACGCAAAAGCCCCTCCGCCGCGTGAATCCAGAGGCAAGTCCGTACTCATTCGCCAATCGTAAGACGGCACACCCTGATTAAGAATGGAGCCGTCTTTGGGGAGCACATAGGTCGTGACATAGGCTTGGGGTGCGGTCAATCCCACCGCCATCTGGCTGACTTTTTCCGCCACCGCGAGGTAGCGATCCATCAAGGTGGGTGAAACGGAAAGCACATCGGCAATATTGTCAAAACCGTAGCCGGTGTCGTCAGCAGGTAGGGCCTCGCTAATGTCCATGTCGAGATGCAGCAAGTCGCGTACGGCATTGCTGTACTCATTGCGATTCAGGCGTCGAAGGGTGGCGCGGCCGGGGTCGGGGTAGGCTGCCGCGCGACTGTCCAGAGCGTCGACCAGCCACTGAGTGAATTGTGCTTGCTCGTCTGCGCTTGGGGGTTTACGGCGTCGACTCTGTGGAGGCATTTCGCCTCGCTCAATAACACGCAGGATGTTTTCCCATTCGTGCAACTGCAGACCTTCCGCGATATCCCCGGTATCGAGCATGCTCAGCGACCAATTGCCAGACAGCCGTTCATCGTTGTGGCAGCGCTCGCAATACTCGTCGAGAAAGTCCTCCGGGCTGTAAGCCTGCGCACCGGTACTGAGAGCGCCAGCGAACCAGAGTGCAAGGGTGCCCCACGCCAGGCGGCGGGAGGGAGGGCTTAACGTTGACATGAGGCTGCGTCCAAAATGATTTATGTGTCGGCAGCAGCAATAACTACGCCAAATCTTGACCGGTTGGACATGATTTGGATGAAAGTCGATGAAATACAGGGGCTTACATCATCTGTAAATTTGGCTTCTGTGTATGCATTGATGCCTGCTGTGACCTCCAGGTGCGCGATTTTGGTGGCCCTACGAATAATGTGGTCTTTTTAAGCGCGTGCGCGGTCGCAGGCCTTGGCACGCTGTAGAACGACGTGGACGTACAGCACGTTCCACATCGTGTCGCGATATTCGGCGCCAAAGTGAGCCTAGGTGACAAGTTGTCGGTGAGGATTTACTTCCATTTGTGCATCCATTATTGTCGGCCTTTCCTTCGTGATTGGCAGGACGCAGTCGCCACATCCAAGCCTCTCTTACTCACACATATTGCAAGGAGTGCTCTATGAATGTTGAGACCTTACGCCGTGCGCGTGACACCGTGACCATCCTTGCCGGTGCCTTGTTTCTTCCTGCCTGCTCGGTAAATCTCGTGGACCGAACGGGGCCCAACCTCAGTCACAATCCGCCGGTCAATCTGCAACGTTTTGAAGCGGAGCTGAGCAAGCGCGGAAACGTCACCATCAACGGCGTGACGGTGGAGCTGGAGTCCGGCCCCAGTGCGCCGCTGACGGGCAGCGGGCTGAACAGTGCAGGCGAAGGCCTGTGGCAAACCGATGTGGCGGTGGCCGCGTGTGAGCAATTGGTGGCCTATCGCTTTGTGGTCGACTACAAAGCGGGCAGTACAAAGTCCGAAACGTTCCCGGAAGAGGGCGCTTACGTGCAGAGTATTAGCGGCACCGACCCTTTATGCGACGGTATTGTATCCGCGTCGAAAATCTTCGACGTCAACCGCTTTGATGATTTGCCCGATGCCCAGCCGGGCGATGGCGTGTGCAATACCTCGTCGACCCCCACTTCTCCCGATAGCGAAACCCTGCCAGGCGGTGGTGAGATTCCCTGTTCCTTGCGTGCGGCGGTAATGGAAGCGAATGCGCGGGAGGGGGTCGATTTAATTCGTGTGCCGAACGGCCGTTACACCCTGACGCGCGTCAAGCCCGGTGCCCCGGAGCAGGACGACACACCAGAAGATGCCTGGGGCGATCTGGATATTACCGACTCGGTTGCGATAGTGGGGGCCGCCAGCAACGGTATTCATATCGGGCATTTTATGCAGACGCAGGAATCCATAGGCACAAGCTTTATGGTACCTGTGACGAATGAAATCGATCTTGCCGGCTCGGACAACGTGTTTGCGAAAGTGGATGGCGGTGAAATTGATCGCGTCTTTGATGTCCACGTGGGTGCGAACGGTGAAGATGGCTTTGCGTTTTTCAACAAGCTCGCGATATTGAATGGCCTAGCCTACGATCGCCCGGGTGGCGGGATTTTGAACCAGGGGCGTCTGCGGCTGGAGCGGGTTGCGGTGTACGATAATCACTTAGGTGCGGGTGCGAATGCTCCGGCGGGTGTGTTTTCGATGAACCGCGGTGTGGGCATTGCCAACTACGGGACGCTGGTGGGCTATGAGCTTGCCATCGTCAATAACAAAATTGGTGGAACCGGTTTTGCCGGTGGGCTCTATGTCGAAAGTGGTGCGCAAACAAAAATTGACAATAGTTTAATTGCGCTGAACAAGGCGCGGTTCAATGCTGCGGTGTTTGTAAATGGGGGTGACGACGGCGACCCTGGCTCGCTGTCGCTGACCAACGTCACCGTCGCTGAAAATGATAATGACGGTTCGCCCGATTACGCGATCAATAACCACGGCGAGCTGACGCTCAATTTTGTCAGCGTCATCAGCAACGATCAGGGCGGCTTGGCTTCAGCCTCAGGCAGTAATACCTTGATCAAAAACAGCCTGTTGGCGAATAACGGTACCGAAGCCGATTGCAATGGCGCGGCGAAAAGTTCGGGCGGCAACCTCATCAAGGACAGTAACTGTACCTTTACCTCCAGCCTTTTAAACCCGGATGACATCAACTTTTCGGGCTCCGTGAGCGCAGACAGTCTATCCCGAGAAGGGGGTTTTACCTTCGTTGTGCGCATCCGTCCTCCGTTTGAAGGCACCACAACGATTGTGGACCCAACGGATCGCATCAGCGCGGCCATTCCCGAACCCGACACCGATCAGCGTGGCGGCGCGTTTGCCAGAGCGGTGGACGCCGATGGGGACGGTGAGGCGCAGATGGACCCCGGCGCATTTGAATATGTGCCCTGAGTGAGGCGTACCGAGCATGCATTGCCAGAGATGAGGCACACGCGTTTAAAACAATGACATGCCGGTGGTATGATTGTCGCCCCGAATGTTCTGCTACAAGGCGTGTGCCCGATGTCCTCCCCCGCAATCCAAATACCCGGCTATTCCGTGCTCGCGGAATTGGGGCGTGGAGGTATGGCGACGGTGTATCTTGCCAGGCAGGAGTCACTCAATCGCAAGGTGGCGATCAAGATACTTCGCCATCAGGATGACGAAGCCGCGCTGGAGCGATTTATCAATGAAGCGCACTTCATTGCCAGCTTGAATAACCCCCATGTGATTACGATCTACGACATCGCGACGCTTGACGACGGTCGCAGCTATATTGTGATGGAGTACCTTTCCGGTGGTGATTTACGCGGGAAGGTGGATCGCTACCGCGACGAAACTCATGCGTTATCGCTATTAGCGGGCCTGGCGCGTGGATTGGCGGTCGTGCACCGCAAAGGCATTGTTCACCGCGATATCAAGCCTGCCAATATTCTGTTTCGGGACAACGGCGACGCGGTGCTCACGGACTTCGGTATCGCGAAAAATCTCGATCAAGATGCCGACCTGACTCAGGCGGGTTTTGCGATTGGCAGCCCTTCTTACAGTAGCCCTGAACAAGTACTAGGCCGCGCTGTCGATATGCGATCTGATATCTACAGCCTCGGCGTTGTTCTGGTTGAGCTCTTGCTCGGGCGAAACGTGTTTAAAGGTGAGGGCACGAACAGTACAGCGATCAATCATGTTCAGGCACCTGTACCCACGCTGCCTGATTCCCTTGTGCACCTGCAGCCTCTCGTTAATCGAATGCTGGCTAAACAGCCCAACGATCGCTTCGAGAATTGCACAGCCTTAATCGCGGCGATAGAGCAGATGGGCCCTGAGTCGAGCGCCTCCTTCGTTGACGCGCCTGAAGGCGCGACGACAACGAAGTTAAGGCCGTCGGCCGGCACCGCACAGCGACCAGTCCAGATTCCACCTCAAGTAAGTGCGTCGTCAAAGAAGCAGTTAAAAAAGTTTGGCCCCTGGGTGGCGGGCGTGGTGCTGTCCGGTGTTATTGGCTTCAGCCTCTTCTATGAAAGTGACACCGATAAAAAATAAAAAGCTTATTAGGCGAAGCCGAAGCGCGCTATGCGCAAGCACAGTATACGGACCCCGAAGACGACAGTGCTCGATATTACTACCGCCAAATACTGCTGCTAGACGAGAATCATGAAGATGCCCTCGAAGGCCTAAAGCGCATCGATGCGATAGAAATTGAATCGTTGCTGCGCTCAGGCGTTGCTGCGATTGAAGATAAGCGTTTGAGTACGCCTCGAGAAAACAGCGCTTACTATTATTTTAACCAAGTACTTCTGTTGGATGCAGAAAATGGTGCGGCGCTCGCGGGGCTAAACCAGATTGCGGAAGAATATGTTCGCCTTGCGCGTTTGGAAATCCTTGCAGGAGACTATCGTCAGGCCGCTAAGATGGTCAAGCGTGGACTTTACGTCGCGCCTGAGAATGAGGCGCTGCTCGCATTGAGTGAGGAAGTCGATGCGCTGCATCGCAACCCCGGCGATAAATTGAAAGGGGCTTTTCAGAAATTAAAAGACAGCTTGCCATAGCGTACGATGCGGAAAAGCGAATGTGTGGTAAAAGCGAAGCCATCTAGGCTTCGCCTTTACTTTACATATTACTGACTTTAGCTGAACTCGATACGTTAAATTCGTTACGAATTTGCTGTGATTGACGGATTAGGTTGCGGCTATTGGTGCCCGACTTTGGAAATTCGCTCAAGCCAAAGCTCCACGCTATTTGCAGCTCCTTGCCTTTGATTGAAGTGTGCATGGCCAAGGCTTTTATCAATGGGTTGAGCGTGTCTTGCAGCTGAGCTTTCGACAGACTTGGGCAAATCGCGGTAAAGCCATTCGAGCGGGAACGCGTGATGACCTCTGCCTGATTGAGGTGGGTTTTCAGTTGTTCCGTAAAGCGTTGTATCAATGCTTGAGAAAACGCTTCTCCCTCACTTTGCGTGTAATGACGATAATCGTTTAGCTCAAAATAGAGGAGCGTGAAAGGCTTCGGAGAGCCGCCTTGCTCACTTACGCGCATTTTTTCCAGGACCTTTGTTTCCAGCGACGCTCGATTAGGCAGGCCACTCACAGGGTCATAGAGCGCGGTGCGTTTTGCCGCTTCCACTTTCTCCCGGTACGCCTGCTTTTGGCGTTCAATTTCACGAAAATCACTGTAAGCCACATAAACCGCGATCAGCAAAAAGATGCTCGCGGCCACAGCAGTGGGGATCCCCATCCAGTCGCCACGCAGACTGTTGCTGTGCGCCATCGAGGCGTCCATGGGGTAGCTGGCTGCCGCCATGCCGGTATAGTGCATGCCACAAATCGCGACGCCCATCACCAACGCGGCAACGATCTTGACGATCAATACATAGCGCTCGGGCACCTCCCGTACCTTACGGCAAATCACCAATGCCGCGCCCGAAGCGACAACCGCAATCACCCCAGAGATAATAACCAGCAGCGTATCGTACTGAATGGGCGGGTCCATTTTCATCGCGTACATGCCGGTGTAGTGCATGCAAAAAATCCCCGCGCCCATAATAAACGCACTGGCAGCAATGCTTTTCGCCGATGCTTTTGGCAGCGTAATTACATACAGAGCCAGCGCCGACGCCAGCACGGCAGGCACCCACGACAGGGCCGTGATCCACGCGTTGAACGACATTTCCATATCCATCGGCATGTTGTAGGCACTCATGCCGACAAAATGCATGGACCAAATACCCGACCCCAGACACATCGCGCCTGCCGCCATCCAGAACTTTCGGCTCCCACCGCTCAGTTCAAACACTTTCGTTCCAAAGTAAATTGCCGTATAGGCCGCGATCACCGCTACGCAGTACGAGGCAAAGACCAACAGCAAATTGTAGGAACCTTCCATATGGTTCTCCTAAATAGATTTGTTAAGTTGATAGTCAAAATTCAAATGTGGCCCGGTTACAACATGAGCACATACGGATTGAGGCAGGGGTTTTGACAAGAAAAAAGGAAACTGGTGCCAAAATGGGGATGGTAACGGATGTTGGGGTGGGTTTTAATAGAATTTGGCTATCGGTACGATTGTTTTAAACTAATGTATGTTCTTGGTGTCTGTCCCATGCGAAAGAGCTCAAACATTAACCGGTTAGCGCGTGCGCCATCCTGATTGAATATGATCCTAGCGTAACTATATGAAAGTGTAATGAAGCAGATGTACGGTAAAAATAGACGCTATACGTGGTAGGAGTGTCAGCGATCTTGGCTTATTAGAAGGGGACGATAGAACGCTATTGTCCTCGTAGTAGCTTGAGTTAAGCGGCGTATGTGGAGGGGAACATGAAGAGATACCTTGTTGGCGTCTTGGCAGCGTCCGTCGCATATATCGTGCTGATGGTTTTATTCGAGAAGGCCAATAATGTTGGTGAAGTATCTAACAGTTTGACTACCAATCAGGATCACCGAGCGAGCTTAGGTGCAGGAGTTGAGGAAGGTTCGCCTCACCCAGACAAGCTGTCAAAAAATGCCGGTGCTGAACTGCGGAGCACTGAGGATTTGTCTGTGCAGGTTGCAATCAGGGAGATGATTTTAAACCCAGGCTTTGAAGGGATTGCGCTTAGGGACGACGAGTTTCAGGACTACAAGCAATGGCTGAGTGAGAATGGACAGTTATACGAAGAAATAAAACATTCTGATTATGCGAGTTTCGATGAGAGAACGCTGCACACTCTAGCCGTTGAGGGGGATATGCGAGCCTACGAGGCGCTAAGGCGTAAATCTACCACTAGTCAAGAAACATTAAATCGTCTTGGGCTCATGCTGGGCGCCTCGAGCGGGGCTTATGGTCTTAATGCCGAGATGAGAGAAAAGGCTGAGGCAGCGTATGAAAAAGGAGACTTCGACGCATACCGAAGATACTTTATTGAAAAGTTGGCTTTTCTGGAGTTCTCAAAGTTAAGAGGTATGGTGGTGCGGAATGAAGGGATGGAGAGAGTTTATAGTGGTTATAAGCTCGAAGACGATGTGGCAGATATACGGTTTCTTGCTGAACTCAGAAGTATCGAAATCTTGGAGCAGGTCAACCACGCTAGAGCGCAACATGGCTTGGCTCCGTTAGAAATGGCATTGCCGCAAGCGGTGAAGCGGCAACAAGCTTTAGCGGCTTGTGGTGGGGATGAAAAGTGCATGCGGAGGTATATTTTTTCAGACTAGCGTGCAGGTCACAGGAATATTCGTTCGTCTGACAGGTATTCACCTTCAGTCAGCCGAGAAGTCCTCTAAGTACCATGGTGGCAACTATGGCGCTGAACTGGTTCACGACTAAGTGTCCGATACGGAAAAGCTATGATGGAATAGAGTTGTTTTAATGCTGAGTGTGAATTGGTGGGCCCACCCAGACTTGAACTGGGGACCTGCCGATTATGAGTCGGATGCTCTAACCAACTGAGCTATGGGCCCTAAAAGCATGGCGGAGACGCCAGGGCGGGCATTATAAAGCTGGCTGGCGCTAAACTCCAGCGGCTTTAACCCACCAAAAAATGGGGAAATATGGGGTCAGATCACAATTTAGGGCGCTCGCGCTTAATTGTGATCTGACCCCATTTATTGGTCGACTTAGTCGTCCAGGAAGCCGCGCAGGTGATCGGAGCGGGTGGGGTGGCGCAGTTTGCGCAGGGCCTTGGCTTCGATCTGACGGATACGCTCACGGGTGACGTCGAACTGTTTGCCGACTTCCTCGAGGGTGTGGTCGGTGTTCATGTCGATGCCGAAGCGCATGCGCAGGACTTTGGCTTCACGTGCCGTCAGGCCGCTCAGTACGGATTTGGTGGCTTCGCGCAGGCCGCTGGAGGTGGCGCTGTCTACCGGAGAGGTGATGGTCACGTCTTCGATAAAGTCACCCAGATGCGAATCTTCGTCGTCGCCGATCGGGGTTTCCATGGAGATCGGCTCTTTGGCGATCTTCAGTACTTTACGCACCTTGTCTTCGGGCATGTCCATGCGCTCGGCGAGCTCTTCAGGCGTGGCTTCGCGGCCCATTTCCTGCAGCATTTGACGCGAGATACGGTTCAGTTTGTTGATCGTCTCGATCATGTGCACCGGAATACGGATGGTGCGGGCCTGGTCCGCGATGGAGCGGGTGATGGCCTGACGAATCCACCAGGTGGCGTAGGTCGAGAACTTGTAACCGCGACGGTATTCGAACTTGTCGACGGCCTTCATCAGGCCGATGTTGCCTTCCTGAATCAGGTCGAGGAATTGCAGACCGCGGTTGGTGTATTTCTTCGCAATCGAGATAACGAGACGCAGGTTGGCTTCAACCATCTCTTTCTTCGCGCGGCGGGCACGGGCTTCACCGATCGACATGCGTCGATTGATTTCCTTGATCGTGCTGAGCTCGAGGCCAGTTTCTTCCTCGATTTGCGCGAGCTTGCGCTGGCTGCGTTGAATGTCGCCCTGATAGGCGCGAATCGAGTCAGAGTAGTCGCGTTTCTTCTTAACGACTTCTGGAATCCAGTTGTCGTCAGTTTCGTTGCCTGGGAATTCCTTCATAAAGGTCTTGCGAGGCATGCCGGCGCGGGCGACGCACAGGCGCATAATGGCTTTTTCTTCGGCGCGGATGCGCTCGAGCACGCCGCGCACGTAGTCGTACAGCGGGTCGAACTGGCGCGGGGGCAGTTTGAAGAATTTGAACACTTCACCGAGGGCTTCCATCGCCTCAGCCGCTTGCTTGGTTTCGCGACCGTGCTTGTCGATCGCGGCTTCCATCTTCTTCAGCGCGACACGAAGCTCTTCAAAGCGCTCGCGTGCGTATTCCGGATCGATGCCGCTGTTGTTGTCATCGTCATCGGAGGAATCGTCATCGCTGTCGTCGTCATCCTCATCGTCGTCGTTCTTGTCGTCGTCTTTTGAGTCGGATGCTTTGTTGTCTTGATTAATAGGCGTCGCCGCTTCGACGTTTTCGGCCGGATCGAGCCAGCCGCTGATCACGTCGGGCAGGCGGCGTTCGCCCGCTTCAACGAGGTCGTATTCGTTCATGACTGTGCGCACGGCATCGGGCCAGAAGGCGAGGGCGTGCATCAGCTCGCGCAGACCTTCTTCAATACGTTTGGCGATGGCGATTTCGCCTTCGCGGGTCAGCAGTTCCACGGTGCCCATTTCGCGCATGTACATGCGCACAGGGTCAGTGGTGCGACCGGCTTCGGTTTCTACGGCGGCGAGGGCAGCAGCGGCTTCGGCAGCGGCGATTTCATCCGTTGAGTTGTCACCATCGGTCATCAACAGTTCATCGGCATCCGGCGCCACTTCGTAGACGCGAATGCCCATGTCGTTGATCATCTGAATGATGTCTTCGACCTGATCCGGATCGCTAAAGTCATCTGGTAAGTGATCGTTTACTTCGTCGTAGGTGAGGTAGCCTTGCTCTCGGCCCCGATTAATCAGTTCTTTGATGCGAGACTGCTGTTGCGGTTGATCGCTCATTCAGATTCCCAATGGTGGAGATTTTCGAAAAGCCGGCAATTATATCGACAATGGCCGGGTGCTGCTAGCAAATAGGCTTGTACAGATCAATCTTTTTGTGAGATTTCGGCGCCTTTAATTCGCGATTCGCCTGCCAAGTCTAGCAGACGCTGCCGACCTCGATGCCGGGTCGGCTTTTGATCAGGCGACTAAGGTGGGGGCGGCTAGTGAAATTACAAGTTGCGGCGCTTAACTTTGCTGAATCAGTTGCAGATAGCGCTGGCGTTCCTGGCTGTCGAGGTTGGCCAGGCCCTTGGCCGTGAGGCTTTGCAGCTCTTCCCGGTTGCGGCGACGCTCGGCCTGGCGGTTCAGCTCTTTAAAGCAGGCGTTGAGGTCTTTCAGGGCGTCGTAGCCGGCGAGGTTCTTCAGTGAGCTGAACAGTTGAGACGCGTTGTTCTGGCAGAGTTTTTGACAGCTTTCTGGCCCGTGCACACCTGCCCAGAAGCCCATAATGTTGTAAAACTCGGCGTTTGGACGCTTTCTCAGGTAGGTCACCAGCGTCAAGAGCTGGCGCAAATCGTCGTCGTGTTCCGGCGCGGTTTCTATGTTGAGCGTCGGTTCGCACTGTTGCAGCAGGGCCGGGAATTCCAGCAGGAGTATCAGGGCCTGGCGTGCAGGTGACAGAGCGGTGCGGCTGCGTATCGGCGGTGCGAGGTAGGGCTGCTCGGTGATTTGAGCAGCGGCCCCAGCGTCGACGGGAATCTCATCGTGGAGGTAGGCCGGAGGCTCGGCATCATTTTCAGCATAGAGTTCGGGAATGTCGCCGTAGTCGTCGGCGGGGCCCGGTGTCGGTGCAGCTTTTGGGGGCGGCGTGCTGGGGGCGTCGCGCACGTTGTCTCTGGGGGCCGGTTCGGCGGGAATCAGCGCGTCGGGCACATCGGTAAATTGCTGCAATTGTTCCAGGCTCAGGCCTGTTCGCTTGGCCAGATTGTCCATCATCAAGCTGCGAAACACACCCTCGGGCAACTTGTGAATCAGGGGCGCGGCCTGTTTACTGAAGCGCGCGCGCCCGTCCATGCTGTTGAGGTTGATGCCGTCTGCGGCCACATCAAAGAGGAAGTCTTCGAGTGGGAGGGCGTGCTGGAGCTGTTGCTCAAAGCGTTCGCGGCCGATCTGACGCACTAGGCTGTCTGGGTCCTGCCCGTCGGCGAGGAACAGAAAGCGAATCTGGCGGCCGTCTTTCATGGTGGGCAGTGCGTTGAGCAGGGCGCGCCGTGCGGCGTCGCGGCCGGCACGGTCGCCGTCGAAGCAGAAGATGACCTCACTGACCTGTTTAAACGCCAGTTCAAGGTGGGCCTCACCGCAGGCGGTACCGAGGGTCGCGACAGCGTTGAACATGCCGTATTGGGCCAGGGCGATGACGTCCATATAGCCTTCAACGACAATCAAGCTTTCAATGTTTTTGCCGTACTTGCGCGCCTCATAGAGCCCGTAGAGTTCGCGACCTTTGTGGAATACGGGGGTTTCCGGCGAATTCAGGTATTTGGGTTTGTCGTCACCGAGTACGCGGCCGCCGAAGCCGATGGTGCGGCCGCGAAGGTCGCGAATCGGGAACATGATGCGGTGGCGAAAGCGGTCGTAACGGCGGTTTTCTTCGCTGCGCTCCACCAGTAATCCGGTTTCGGCGAGCAGGGCGATGCGTTGTTCATTGTGGCCGAGTTTGACGAGCAGATTGTCCCAGCCCGGTGGTGCAAAGCCGAGTCCGTAGGCTTGCGCAATCTGGCCGCTGAGGCCGCGTTGCTGCAGATATTTTACGGCCTGATCGCGCCTGGGGTGCTCGCGTAGCTGTTTACGGTAAAAGTCGCCGGCTTCTTCGAGCAGGCTGAAACACTGCTCGCGCAGGCGGATCTGCCTGTCCTGCTCTGGGCGGCGCTCTTCGCGCGGCACTTCGACGCCGGCGGTTTTGGCGAGGGATTCCACTGCGTCGACGAAGCCGCAGCGGTCGTATTCCATCAAAAAAGCTGATGGCGGTGCCGCTCGCACCACAGCCAAAACAGTAGTAGAACTGTTTGTCGGGACTGACGGTAAACGAGGGGGTTTTTTCGTCGTGGAAGGGGCAGCAGGCGCTGTAGTTTTTGCCGCTGCGCTTGAGTTTGACGCGATGATCGACAATCTCGACGATATCGACGCGACTCAGCAGGTCATCCAGGAAAGATTGGGGTATGCGGCTCATGCAGGCGAGTGTAGCCGATCGGTCGGCAAGCCCAAAGTGTTCACGCGATGAAAGTGTGTGGTTTTAGCCGAGCTGGGCTTTTACGCGCTGACTGACCGCGCCCATGTCGGCACGGCCCTGCACCTGGGGTTTCACCAGGGCCATCACCTTGCCCATATCGCCCATGCCGGCAGCGCCACTGTCTTGAATGGCGCTTGCGACGATGTCATCGAGTTCCGCTTCGCTCAGGGCTTGAGGCAGGAAGGTTTGAATCACTTCAATCTCGAAGCGTTCGATGTCTTCCAGGTCCTGGCGGCCGGCCTCAGCATATTGCTCGGCGGCGTCGCGGCGCTGTTTGGCGGCTTTGTCGAGAATGGCGAGCACGCGGGCGTCGTCGAGTTCGATGCGTTCATCGACTTCGACTTTCTTAAACTCTGACATCAGCATGCGCAAAACACCCAGGCGCGCCTTATCTTTGGCACGCATGGCATCTTTTACTGCAGCGGAGACGCGATCTTTAATCGGGCTGGCCATGGCAGGGTCCACGCGAGGCGTGGCTTACTTATAGTTTCGGCGGGGGCCGAAACTTAGTAAGGACGCGAGAAACGACGTGTTTCGCGGTTCACCTTTTTCATGTGACGCTTAACGGCAGCAGCGGCTTTGCGCTTACGCACGGCAGTTGGCTTCTCGTAGAATTCGCGACGACGAACTTCAGCGAGGATGCCGGCTTTTTCGCAAGAGCGCTTGAAACGACGCAGCGCGATGTCAAAAGGCTCGTTTTCTTTCAGTTTTACAGAAGGCATATTCAGTAATTTTTCCGTAGTTGGTTTTGAGTGACACGGATTGCTCAAAATCGGGTGCGGAATTCTATACCCTGAATTTCCCAGTGACAAGGCCAAATGCACATTATTTCACCGCCTTTGTCTTGCTTGCCGTGCAGGGCGTGTGTTCCGGGGACGGTGAAGGGGGGCGCGAACTGTGGTATCTTCCCGTTCCACTTCAATTTCCCTCCGATTCACAGAGCGTTGCGTGTGTCCGATTTATGCGTGTACTAGGTATTGAAACGTCGTGCGATGAAACCGGCGTCGCCATTTACGATGGCGAAGCGGGGCTGCTCGGGCACGCATTGTACAGCCAGATTGATGTGCATGCCGAATACGGCGGTGTGGTGCCTGAGCTCGCCTCTCGCGATCACTGCCGTAAGCTGTTGCCGCTGATTGATGAGTTGCTGACACGCACGAACAGCCGCGGCCGCATCGACGCCATCGCTTATACCTCTGGGCCGGGTTTGATCGGCGCTTTGTTAGTCGGCTCGTGTGCCGCGCGCGCGCTGGCCTATGCCTGGGGCTGTCCGGCCATTGGCGTGCATCATATGGAAGGTCATTTACTTGCGCCGCAGCTCGAAGCGTCGCCGCCAGACTACCCCTTTGTGGCGCTGCTCGTTTCAGGGGGGCATACGCAACTGGTGCAGGTGGAAAACCTTGGTCAATATACCTTATTGGGCGAGTCTCTGGATGATGCGGCCGGTGAAGCCTTCGACAAGGCCGCCAAAATGATGGATCTCGATTACCCCGGCGGGCCACACATTGCGCGGCTGGCGGAGAAGGGCACGCCGGAACGCTTTCAGTTTCCCCGGCCGATGACCGATCGGCCCGGGCTCGATTTCAGTTTCAGTGGCTTGAAGACCTTTACCCTGAATACGGTCAGCGAACATGCTGGTGCAAATGGTCTGCCGGACGACCAATGCTGTGCAGACATAGCGTATGCGTTCCAGGAGGCCGTAGTCGATACTCTGGTGATTAAGTGTCGGCGTGCGCTTCAACAAACAGGCTATAAGCGCCTGGTGATTGCCGGTGGGGTCAGTGCCAACCGGCGCCTGCGCGAGAAGTTGGAGCAGGCTCTGGCACGTATCGACGCCGGTGTGTTCTATGCACGCCCGGAATTCTGTACGGATAATGGCGCGATGATTGCGTACGCAGGTTACCAGCGTTTAATGGCGGGAGAGCGAGCGTCGCTCTCCGTAGAGGTTCGGCCGCGATGGCCAATGACGGAACTCGGCGCCCTGGATGGCGCAGCAACATGAGGAGCATGACGTGGATACCGTATTTATTGAAGGCTTGAACGTCGACACGATTATCGGCTGTTACGAACATGAGAAGCACCGGCCCCAGCCGCTCTTGTTCGATATTGAAATGGCTTGGGATACCACCAATGCCGCGCGCAGTGATGCGCTTGAAGAAGCGTTGGACTATGACGCCGTGAGAAAGGCGATAGAGGGGCTGCTTGCCGATACCCGTTTTGAGCTGGTGGAAGCCGTCGCAGAAAATGTTTCTGATCTCATCATGCGCGAGTTTCAGGTATTGGGCCTGCGCCTTAAAGTCAGTAAGCCCGAGGCGATCGGGCACACGCGTGCCGTAGGCGTAAAAATCGCACGCGGTATCAGTTTTTAGTGCGCTCGCCACGCGAACGCTGCGTGGCGGTCACTAGGTGTTTGAGTCTCGCCAAGCGCTCCTTGTTCATCGCCTCGCCAATCGCCTTCCCCTTTAAGCCCTTTTCGACGAACGCGCGTGCTGACACCTCGGCTGTGATTTTGAGTGCGTACAGCAGGTAATTCGCCTGCGGATAATTCCCTTGCTCATAGCCAGGTCGGCCACGACTGTCCGCCTTGCACGCGAGCAGGAAGTGCTCAAAGCGCTCGGGCTTTCGATACGCATCTGTCGCGAGCAAGACGTTTTCAAGCAGTGTGCTTGCTTTCAGTTCGCGCGCGCGGTGACAGTGTGTATGCAGTTTCACCACGAGTTCTGCGAGCGCTCGATGCGCCATAGGTACTTTGAGGCGTTCACACAGGGCATGCAGAGGAGACAGACCCAGTGCTTCATGACCATGGTGTTTAGGCCATTCTGTTTTCGGGGTCAGGGCCTTGCCGAGGTCGTGCATAAGCGCAGCGAAACGCACGCCGCAATCGGGAGACAGCAGCGCGGCTTGTTCCAGCACCAGTAACACATGCACTCCGGTGTCGATTTCCGGGTGGTGTTGTTCCGGCTGAGGCACGCCAAAGAGCGCGTCAAGTTCGGGCATGATGACGCCGAGTGCGCCGCAGTCTCGTAAAACCTGAATAAAAATATGGGGGCTGCGTTCGCCAAGTGCGCGCTCAAACTCCTTCCAGACCCGTTCTGCCACGAGGTGATCTACTTCGCCGGCGTCAACCATATCCCGCATCAGTTGCAGGGTATCTTCGGCGACGCGAAAACCGAGGTGGTGGTAACGTGCAGCAAAACGCGCAACGCGCAAAATGCGCACGGGGTCTTCGACAAAAGCCGGAGAGACATGGCGCAGGATGCGCGCGTTCAAGTCATTTTGGCCGCCAAAGGGATCAACGAGCTGGCCTTGATTGTTCTCTGCAATCGCGTTGATGGTGAGATCGCGACGGCTGAGATCGTCTTCGAGGGAGACAGTCTGCCCGGTCTCAAAAGCAAAACCCGCGTAGCCCGGCGCAGTTTTGCGCTCTCGGCGTGCCAGGGCATATTCTTCTTTTGTGTCCGGGTGCAAAAAAACGGGGAAGTCCTTCCCGACGGATTCGAAACCCTGGGCTTGCAGCGCTTCAGTGCTGCCGCCCACGACAACCCAATCCCTTTCTGAATAGGGGTAGCCAAGCAGCTTGTCGCGAACGGCGCCACCCACCAGATAAATTTCCATTTGTTGTTGACGTACTCGCGGTAATGAATCAGACTCTTGCTTCTATTTTAGAACGTGTCATATTTTTTCGCGAAGCGCAAATTCTGACGCGTTTTAAGTTAACTGAATTGAAAACTACTTTTTGACGATGATTAAACACAGCCCCATCCACTCCATGATGAACGCCTCAGCGCAGCACTCGTTGTGCAATGCGTTTGTGCGTTGCGTTTGGGTGCGTTACGCATGGGAGAAGCGGCTGTTGTGATTCTGTTTTAACAATCTGAATTCAAAACACAAAGGCCGCAGCGTAAAACCTGCGGCCTTTGTCGTTTTAGGCCCCAGGGAAAGGCGTTGTTTGTCGAGCAACGCAAAGCCAAAGAGGATGGAAACATGAAAGTAATCGCCGCCTATCTGGGTGTGATTCTAATCTGGTCTACAACCCCACTGGGGATTCAGTGGAGTAACAGCAGCCTGAGCTTTACCGAAGCGGTAGCCGTGCGCATGTTTGTCGCGTCGATCGTTTGCGTATTTTTGCTGGGGCTAAGCCGTAAAAAATTAATCGTGGCACGCAGCGATTGGAAAGCGTTGATCGCGGGTGCGCTTGGCTTGTTTCCAAATATGGTGCTCGTGTACTGGTCCGCACAGTTTGTGCCTTCGGGTTTGATTGCCGTGGTGTTGGGCATCTATCCGTTTCTGGTCGGCGTGTTTTCTTTTTTGATTCTGCGTGACAACCCGTTCACCTACAGCCGCGTCTTGGCGCTGCTCATTGCGTTGGCGGGTTTGGCTCTGGTGCATTGGGAGCAGTTGCAGCTCGGGCCGCAAGCGGCGCTTGGCATTGGCGGCATCGTGTTGTCCTCGGTGTTCTTTGCGGCGTCCACTGTGTGGTTAAAGCGAGTAGGGGGCGGTATAGAACCTTTACGACAGTTGACGGGGGCGCTGCTACTGTCGACACCGTTCTTTATCGCAACGTGGTTTTTTACCGATGGTGAGTTGCCGACCGAGATCGACCTACGCTCTTTGACGGGCGTGGCGTATTTGATTTTTGCGGGTTCCATCGCTGGAGGCTTAGCCTTTTACTACGTCCTGAATCATTGCAAGGTGGCCACGGTGGCATTGATTCCCCTGATGACACCGGTTCTGGCTTTGCTCGTAGGCTATGTGGTTGAAGGAGAAACGCTGAGTCGAGGCGCGATGATAGGCAGTGGCTTGATCGTGTTTTCAGTGGCGGTGTATCAGGGCATGTTTTTACGCTGCATGACCTTGCTCAAGCGCTTCCCTGCTCGCCAGGCCAGCAAGCTGGCCGAAGGCGTGCAGAGAGGCGGGGCACTTATTGCGGCGAGGCGCCCTTGATGTCGTCGTAGGCATCGAGGGCGCGTTGTCGCGCGGCGCGGTGGTCGACCAGCGGATGTGGATAGTGTTCTCCCAGTTGTATGCCTGCGTTGCTGAGTGCCTCTGCTGGCGCATCCCAGGGGGCGAACAGATGAGGCGGCTTTAATTGTCGAAGCTCAGGTACCCAGCGGTGGATGTACTCGCCCTGTGGGTCGAAACGTTCCGCCTGTGTAACGGGATTAAAAATCCGAAAATACGGCGCGGCATCGGCACCGCTACCGGCAGTCCACTGCCAGCCGAGCGTATTGTTCGCAAGGTCGGCGTCGACGAGGGTGTCCATGAACCAGTCGGCGCCGTGCTTCCAGTGCAGTAATAAATGCTTGCAGAGGAATGAGGCCACAATCATGCGGGCGCGATTGTGCATCCAGCCAGAATGCCATAGCTGGCGCATCGCGGCGTCGACAACGGGGTAACCGGTTTGCCCTTGTTGCCAGCGTCGGAGCGCGTGTTTGTCTTCGCGCCAGGGGAATGCATCGAAGTTGGATTTGAAGTTGGCCGTGAGCAGATCTTGGCGGTGATAGAGTAAATGGTATTGGAATTCCCGCCACACCAATTGACGTAAGAACGGCTCGGCATCGTCCGGAGCGCATTGGGCGCTGACCTCATGCCAGACTTGCGCCGGGCTCAGTACACCAAAGCGCAGCAGGGGTGACAGAAAGGAAGTACCTGAAGCCGCTAATTGATCGCGTTGTTGCGCATAGGCAGGGACGACATCGCGCATCAGCGAGTGCAAGTGAGTATGCACGGCTCGCTCGCCTGTGAACCAGTAGTCGCGGAAGGCTTTTGCCCAATTGGGCTGGTGGGGCAACAGGTTAAAATCGCGTAGTTTTAATCCCGCCGTTTTGGGGCGTATCACACCCGCATGTTCTTTTGGCAGTGTGCAGGGGTTGCGTACAGAGTGTTGACGGCAGTGTTTATAAAACGGGGTGAAGACTTTGAAGTACTCGCCGCTTTTGTTTTCGATGCTGTCGGGTTCGTATAAAAGGGTACCCGCGAAGCGTCGAAAGGCGATACCCAGTTCTTTGCACAGCGCGGCGATCGCTTGCTGTCGGCTGCGCGCTGTCGGATTGTAGCCTCGGGCACAGAACAGGGCGTCGATATGATTATCAACGATCAATTCTCGTAGCGTTGCCAGGGTATCGCCCTGACGCAAGTGCAATGTCAGGTCTCGGCGGCGCAGATTGTCGCCCAACGCTTGAAGCGCTTGATGAAGGTACCAGGCGGCGGCACCGTGGGGGCGATCGTCGGCCTCAAGGTCGCGAATATAGAGCGGTAACACGGGCCCCTCGGCGAGGGCTGAGGCCAGGCCAGGGTTGTCGTCACAACGCAGGTCGTCCAAAAAGAGGTATAGGGTTCTCATGTACCCTACTTACGCCGTTGTCAGGAAACTGGATTCGCCGCGTCGAGTTCCAGTTTGGGTGGGCAATGAAAGCTTTGCATGATCTCCCCGCCTTCCATTGAGTGCAGGTGCACATCAAAGCCCCACAAGCGATGCACGTGCTTAATCACCTCGTTAGCAGATTGCTCGTCCAGGGGTTTTCGATTGTGGCGGTAATGATGCAGGGTGAGCGAACGGTCGCCACGGACATCGGCGCTGTAAACCTGAATGTTAGGTTCGTTATTGCCGAGATTGTATTGCGCCGACATGGCTTCTCGCACCGCGCGATAGCCCATGTCGTCGTGAATACTGGTGACTTCAATGTCCTCGCGGAGGTCGTCATCAACGATGGTAAACAACTTGAGTTCACGCATCACTTTGGGTGAGAGAAACTGCATGATGAAACTCTCGTCCTTGAAGTTGCGCATCGCGAAATCGAGTGTCTCTACCCAATCGCTGCCGGCGATATCCGGAAACCAGTCCCGGTCCTCGGCGGTCGGATTTTCACAAATGCGGCGAATATCCATCATGATATTAAAGCCGAGCGTGTAGGGGTTGATGCCGGAATAATAGGGGCTGTTATAGGGCGGTTGGTAAATCACACTGGTGTGGGATTGCATGAACTCCAGCATGAACCCGTCGGTGACTTTGCCTCGGTCATAGAGGGTGTTCAACAGTGTATAGTGCCAGAAGCAGGCCCAGCCCTCATTCATCACTTGAGTTTGGCGCTGCGGATAAAAATATTGGGCGAGTTTGCGCACGATGCGTACCACTTCCCGCTGCCAGGGTTCAAGCAAAGGCGCGTTCTTTTCAAAAAAGTAGAGCAGGTTTTCCTGCGGTTCACTCGGGAAGCGGAAGCCCTTGTCGTGCTTGCGCGACTTTTCACTTTTGGGGATGGTACGCCATAGATCATTGACGAGTTTTTGCAGGTATTCTTCGCGCTCGGCTTGTTTTTCTTCCTCTTCGACGGTGGAGAGAGGGTAGGGGCGTTTGTAGCGATCCACGCCGTAGTTCATGATCGCGTGGCAGGAATCGAGCACGGCCTCGACGGCATCGACGCCGTGCCGCTCTTCGCACTTGCTGATGTAATTTTTGGCAAAGACAAGATAGTCGATGATCGATTCCGCGTCGGTCCAGCTTTGGAACAGGTAATTCCCTTTGAAAAACGAGTTGTGCCCGTAACACGCGTGCGCAATCACCAGCGCCTGCATCGGCAGCGTGTTTTCTTCCATCAGGTAAGCAATACACGGGTTGGAGTTAATCACGATTTCGTAGGCGAGGCCCATCTGCCCGCGCTTATAACTTTGCTCGACCGATAAAAACTGTTTGCCGTAGGACCAGTGATTGTAGCCCAGCGGCATGCCCACCGATGCGTAGGCGTCCATCATTTGCTCGGAGCTGATAATTTCGATTTGGTTGGGATAGGTATCGAGCCCGAACTCTTCCGCGATGGCGGCAATTTCTCGGTCGTATTCCTGTACGAGCTCAAAGGTCCACTCTGAGCTCGTCGATATCGGTTCTCTACTCATGCGATTTTTTTCCGGAACAGCTCTCGGAATACCGGGTATATGTCTCCGGCATCCACCAGATGTTTCATGGCAAAGGAATCGGGGAAGGCCGCTTCGATCTCGCGGTAGGCATGCCACAACGCCTGCCTGTCCCGATTGGTAATTTCTATGTAAGAAAAGTACTGGGTGACCGGTAAAATCTGCTCGGTCAGAATTTTCTGGCACACCGCCGAATCGTCGTTCCAATTATCGCCGTCGGAAGCTTGTGCGGCGTAAATATTCCACTCGGACGGCGAGTAGCGCGCTTGCACAATCTCGTGCATGAGCTTTAACGCACTGGAGACAATCGTGCCCCCGGTTTCCCGACTGTAGAAAAACTCTTGCTCATCGACTTCTTTCGCGCTGGTGTGGTGGCGGATGAACACGACGTCGATATGCTTGTAGTTGCGATTTAAAAACAGGAACAGCAACAGGAAAAAACGCTTGGCCACATCTTTGGTGGCTTGGTCCATCGAGCCAGACACGTCCATCAGGCAGAACATCACGGCCTTGGAGGTCGGCAAGGGCTTTTTGACGTGCAGGTTGTACTTCAGGTCGTAGTCGTCGAGCCAGGGTACTCGATGAATACGCGCTTTGAGTGTGCGAATCTTTTCCTGCAGGGCAATGGCGTCGTTACTGTCCTTGTCGCTCGTGTCTTCGAGTTCCTGCTCGGCTTCGCGAAGGGCGCGCCGACTTTTACCGGTCAGCGCGATGCGTCGAGCATTGGCTGAGCGCAATGAGCGCACGACATTAATTTGCCCTGGGTTGCCCTCGTTGCTGAATCCGGCGCGACGGTATTCAAACTCTTCGAGACCGGCTAGCTGACGCTTGAGCAGGTTGGGCAGTTCAAGGTCCTCAAACACGAAGTTTAAAAACTCTTCCTGCGAGATCTGAAAGACAAATTCGTCTTCGCCTTCTCCAGAGTCGGAGGCTTCGGAACCACCGCCGCCGCCCTGCCCGGATGGGGGGCGAGGGATGTGGTCACCTGCGCTGAACTGGTCATTGCCGGGCAAGACGCGGGTGTTATGCCCACCCTTGCCGTGATGAAAGATCGGCTCGTTGATGTCTTTCGACGGAATGCTGATTTTTTCACCACGCTCAATATCGGTAATAGAGCGCTTGTCGACGGCATCGGACACAGCCTTGCGAATATGCTCGCGATAGCGTCGTAAAAAGCGCTGCCGATTGACAGTGCTTTTTTTCTTCGAGTTCAAACGCCGGTCTATGATGTAACTCATTCAGGCGTGCCTCCTTACTGCGATTTGCGAACCCGTAAATACCACTCAGACAGCAGTCGTACCTGCTTCTCTGTATAGCCCCGGTCTTTCATGCGATGCACAAAGTCTTCGTGCTTCTTGCGGTCATCCGCCGATGACTTGGCATTGAAAGATATGACCGGTAACAGATCTTCGGTATTCGAGAACATTTTCTTCTCGATGACCGTACGCAGTTTTTCGTAGCTGCTCCAGGTCGGGTTATTGCCGCCGTTATTGGCACGTGCACGCAGCACGAAATTGACGACTTCGTTGCGGAAGTCTTTCGGGTTGCTGATGCCCGCCGGTTTCTCGATTTTCTCGAGCTCCTCATTGAGCGCGGCGCGGTTGAGTATCTCGCCCGTTTCCGGATCGCGGTATTCCTGATCTTGAATCCAGAAGTCGGCGTAGGTCACGTAGCGGTCGAAGATGTTCTGACCGTACTCGGCGTAGCTTTCGAGGTAAGCCGTTTGAATTTCCTTGCCGATAAATTCCACGTAGCGCGGCGCAAGGTACTCTTTCAAAAAGCCGAGGTAGCGATCGCGCGTTTCTTCGTTGAATTGCTCCTGCTCAATCTGCTGCTCGAGCACGTACAGCAGGTGAACCGGGTTGGCAGAGATTTCCGTCGCGTCAAAGTTGAATACTTTGGACAGAATTTTAAACGCGAAACGTGTCGACAAGCCATCCATGCCCTCGTCGACGCCTGCGTTGTCGCGATATTCCTGAATGGACTTGGCCTTGGGGTCGGTGTCTTTGAGGTTCTGACCATCATAGATGCGCATCTTCGAGTAGATGCTCGAATTCTCTGGCGACTTCAATCGGCTCAGTACGATAAATTGCGCCAACATGTGCAAGGTGTCCGGCGCGCAGGGGGCCTCGTTCAGCGAGCTGTTTTGCAGTAGCTTTTCATAAATGTGCACTTCTTCGGAGATGCGCACACAATACGGCACCTTGACAATGTAAACGCGGTCGAGGAAGGCCTCGTTGTTTTTGTTGTTCTTAAATGTTTGCCACTCTGATTCATTCGAGTGGGCGAGCACCACGCCGTCGAAAGGAATGGCACCGAGCCCTTCAGTGCCGTTGTAGTTGCCTTCCTGAGTGGCCGTCAGCAGCGGGTGCAGGACCTTGATCGGCGCCTTGAACATCTCGACAAATTCCATGATGCCCTGATTGGCGCGGCAGAGACCGCCGGAGAAACTGTAGGCATCGGGGTCGTGCTGAGGGAATTCCTCGAGTTTGCGAATGTCGACCTTGCCCACAAGGGCACTGATGTCCTGGTTATTCTCGTCGCCTGGTTCGGTTTTGGACACGGCGACCTGATCGAGTACGGAGGGGTGAATTTTTACGACCTTGAACTTGCTCAGGTCTCCACCGTATTCATGCAGGCGCTTCACGGCCCAGGGAGACATAATGGTCTGCACGTATCGCAGCGGAATGCCATAGTCCTCTTCCAGAATTTTGCCGTCTTCGTTCGGGTCGAACAAACCGAGCGGAGACTCAAAAATGGGCGAGCCTTTCAGGCAGTAGATGGGTTGCTTCTCGACGAGGGATTTTAATTTTTCAGCGAGTGACGATTTACCGCCACCAACGGGGCCGAGGAGGTAGAGAATTTGTTTGTTTTCTTCGAGCCCCTGAGCGGCATGTTTGAAAAACGAAACGATTTGCTCGATCGCTTCTTCCATGCCGTAAAAATTCTCAAAGGCCTTATAACGTTTGATGACTTTGTTAGAGAAAATTCGACTAAGCCGAGGGTCTTTCGACGTGTCGACAAGTTCCGGTTCCCCAATGGCCGCTAAAATTCTCTCGGCTGCACTTGCATATACGCTGGGGTCCTTTTTACAAAGCTCCAGATACTCTTGTAGCGAAAGTTCTTCTTGCTGTGTATCTGTGTAGCGTTGTTGATAGTGGCTGAAAATCGTCATGCAAGCCTCCTGAAAACGCTGGTGAATGGTCAGCCCCAAAAATAGGAATTTTTCACTCCCGTATTCTAAGAATAGTTGTGCTTAAAACTATTCGTCGAGTTTTTTACGTTAATTTTCTGCTCGTGTCTTAGTCACTGATTTTACATACAGAGTTCCGTACAATTGAAGTGCAATTTTTCACCTGTTTCAATTGTGTTATTTGTCGTACATATATGTTAGGGTACTCAAAAGACCCGAACTTGCCCAAAGGAGCAACAATGACAGTACTGGTAACGGGAGGCGCCGGGTACATCGGCAGCCATACCTGTGTGGAGCTATTGAACGCCGGCTACGACGTGGTCGTCGTCGACAATTTCTGCAACAGCAAGCCTGAGGCCCTTAAGCGGGTTCAGGAGATTACCGGCAAGACGCTGCAGTATGTCGAAGCCGATATTCGTGACCGTGCTGCGCTGCGCGACGTGTTTGCTGCGCACAAGGTGCAGGCCGTCATTCATTTCGCCGGCCTTAAGGCGGTGGGTGAGTCCGCGCAGATTCCTCTGTCTTACTATGACAATAATGTCAGCGGTTCAGTCGCGCTGGCAGAAGTCATGGCGGAGTACCAATGTTATAACATCGTATTCAGTTCTTCGGCGACTGTCTACGGCCCTGATGCGCCTGTTCCCTATGTTGAGACGCTGCCGACAGGCCCTTGTAATGTTTACGGCCGCACCAAGCATATGGTCGAAGACATTCTGCGCGATGCCACCAAAGCGCCGGAGAGCCCGTGGCGCGTGAGTTTGCTGCGTTATTTCAATCCGATCGGCGCGCACGAGAGCGGCCGCATTGGCGAAGACCCACAGGGCATTCCAAATAATCTGATGCCGTTTATCGCGCAGGTCGCGGTCGGCAAGCTCGAGAAGTTGCGCGTATTTGGTGATGATTACCCGACGGTCGATGGCACCGGCGTGCGCGACTACATTCACGTTGTCGACCTGGCCAAGGGCCATGTGCAGGCGGTGAGTAAGATGGTGGATATGCAGCCCGGCTGCAAGGTCTACAACCTCGGTGCCGGTCGTGGTTACAGTGTGTTGGAAGTGGTGAAAGCGTTTGAGCAGGCCAGTGGCATCGAGATTCCCTACGAAATCGCTCCGCGCCGCGAAGGTGACCTGGCCGAGTTCTACGCGGATGCGTCGCTGGCCCGCGATGAATTGGACTGGGTGGCCGAATTGTCTATCGAGCGCATGGTCGCAGACACCTGGCGCTGGCAAAGCCAGAACCCACGCGGTTACGAATAAGCGCGCTCCATCAGTGTCAGTCGCACTCGCAACTGACGCTGAATCGTTGACGGTCTTCGAGTCTCAAGGCCGTCAACGCACCTCCCCAGACACAACCTGTGTCCAGACCTATAAAGTTTTCTCTACCCGTATTGCCCATCATCGCAGCCCAATGACCGAAGACGATGGTGTCGTTCGCGCAGGCGTGGTGTGCGTGTGCGTACCACGGTAAGTAGCCTTCAGGCGGGTTTTCCGGGCCGCATTTGCTGGCAAACTCCAGCGTGCCGTCAGCCCGGCAAAAGCGCATGCGAGTGAAGTAATTGGTGATGACGCGCAAGCGCTCGACGCCCTCGAGTTCGGGCTGCCAGCGATCGGGCGTGTCGCCATACATGTTTGCGAAAAAGGCACCAGCCTGCTCCGAGAGCAACGCTCTACGCACCTCCGCCGCGCGCGAGCGCGCTTCTTCGATGGTCCAGATCGGAGGAATACCCGCGTGCACCATGGTCACATTGAAATGCGCGTCGTGCTCTAAGAGGGGCTGGCTCAACAGCCACTCGATCAGCTTGGGTGCATCGGGTGCGGCGAGGATTTCATCGAAGGTATCCTTGCGGCTGTTGCGGCGATTGCCCGTCCAGCAGGCGAGCAGGTGCAGGTCATGGTTGCCAAGAATCACGCGTGTACGTGAGCCCAGCTGGTACAGGAAGCGCAGCGTGTCGAGGCTGCGTGGGCCCCGATTGATCAGGTCTCCGGCGCACCAGAGCGTATCCTCACTCCCGAAGGGCAGAGTCTTGAGCAGGGCTTCGAGTTCGGTGAAGCACCCCTGAATATCGCCTACTGCGTAGGTCGCCATGGCAGCTCCTTATGTGTGGGCCGGGCCTAGTGCAATGCGGAGGGTTTAACGAGTGCGAAGGGGGGAATCGGGGCGTCGAACTCTTCGCCGTCCGCACGTCTCATCGTGTAGTGCCCTTCCATCATGCCGGTCTCGGTGGCGAGCACCACGCCACTGGTGTACTGGTAGTGCTCGCCCGGCGCGAGGTGGGGCTGGGCGCCGATGACGCCGAGGCCCTGCACCTCTTGAATTTCACCATTGCTGTCGGTGATATGCCAGTAGCGACTGATCAGTTGTGCGGACATCTCGCCGGTGTTTTCGATGGTAATGGTGTAGGCGTAGACGTAACGCTGTTGCGCCGGTTTGGATTCCTTCTCCAGGTACCGGGTTTTGACGCGAATGTGAATCGTATCCTTCATGGGGAGAGGTGGGCCTCGATTTGATTGGCCAGGTGCACGAAGTCTGGCACCTTGAGTTGTTCGGCACGCAAGCTGAGGTCGACATCCAGCGTCTGAGCGTCCATCTGCTCGAGCAGGGGTTTCAGCGCGTTGCGCAGGGTTTTACGGCGTTGCTGGAAGGCGAGTTTCACCACTTCCGCAAAGCGGGCTTCGTTGTTCGCTGGCCAGCGTAATTGTGCGTGTGGCGTGAGGCGAACGATGGCCGACATCACTTTGGGTGCAGGCCGAAAGCATTCTGGGGGGACGTCGAAGAGGTCTTCGATATCGCAGTAGTATTGCGCCATGACGCCCAGACGCCCGTAGTTTTTATCACCGGGGCCGGACGCGAGGCGCAAGACAACCTCTTTCTGCAGCATGAAGTGCATGTCCTGGAACAGGTGGCGATGGGCCAGCAGGTGGAAAATCAGAGGCGTTGAAATATTGTAGGGCAGGTTGCCGACCACGCGCAGCTTGGTGTCTTCGTTATCGGCCAGGGTGCTGAAGTCGAAACTCAAGGCGTCGGCTTCATGAATGCGGAAACCGGCGTGCTGTTCAAATTGCACGCGCAACATAGGAATCAGGTCGCGATCCAGCTCAATGACGTCAAGGCGCGCACCGGATTCAATCAGAGAGCTGGTAATGGCGCCTTGCCCGGGGCCAATTTCGACCAGATGCTCTCCACTCTGTGGCCCGATCGCGCGGACGATCTGGCGAATAATGCCGTGGTCGACGAGAAAATTCTGGCCAAAACGCTTGCGCGCCTGATGTTGGAAAAAGCCGTTATCGCTGCGCTTGGAGCTCATGCAAGTCGTATCCGTTGGGCCTGTGGCGTTTAGTGTGTGGCGGCGAGCGCGATGGCTTCGTTAAGGGCAACGTCAAAGCTGCCCGCGTCCGCAATGCCCTTGCCTGCGAGGTCGAGCGCAGTGCCGTGGTCGACCGAGGTGCGTATATAGGGCAGGCCAAGCGTGATATTCATCGCGCGACCAAAGCCCTTGAATTTGAGCACGGGCAAACCCTGATCATGATACATGGCCAGCACCGCATCAGCATCTTTGAGGTACTTTTCGTTGAACAGCGTGTCGGCGGGAAGCGGGCCTTGCAGATCCATGCCCTCACCGCGCAGTTGCTCTAAGGCTGGAATCAGTGTGTCGAGCTCCTCTCGGCCCAGGTGGCCGCCTTCTCCTGCGTGCGGATTGATGCCGCAGACGAGGATGCGCGGTGCAGTAAGCCCGAATTTTGTCTGCATCTCGCTGTGGAGAATACGCGTCACCTGCAGCACTTCATCGCGGGTGATCGCGTCGGCGACCTCGCGCAGGGGCAGGTGCGTGGTGACCAGCGCAACGCGGAGGCCTTCGGTGGCCAGCATCATCACCACTTTGGGCGTGTGGCTCTGCTCGGCAAAAAACTCAGTGTGGCCGCTGAACGCGATGCCCGCATCGTTGATGACGCTCTTCTGCACAGGCCCGGTCACAATGGCGTGGGCCCAGCCCGACAGGCAGCGATCATTGGCGATTTGCAGGGTCTCTATGACATAGCGTGCATTTGCGGTATTGAGTTGGCCAGGTTCATTGGGCGCACCGAGGGAGACCGGCAGTACGCCAATGTGGCCTGCGGGAAAACGCTCAGACGGCGCATTCTCGGTCAGCGTGTGGATGGTCAGGGGCAGCCCAAGTCGCTTCGCACTATCGGCCAACAGCGTCGGGTCGCAGACGGCGATCAGCGAAGCGTCATAGGCCTTCTGCGCCACGCGCACCGTCAACTCTGGACCAATCCCGGCGGGTTCGCCGGGGGTGATGAGGATGCGAGGCAGAGCCATTAAATTTTGATTTCGATGAAGGCGTCGTCACGCATTTCCTGCAGCCAAACCTGCACTTCGTCTTCGAAGCGGCGGCCGATCAAGAGGTTGCGTGCGCGGTTGCGGATCACTTCTTCACTGAGGTCTTCTTCGCGCCGGTCGGTCACTTGCAGAATGTGCCAGCCGAACTGACTCAGGAAGGGCTCACTGATCTCGCCAATGTCGATGGTGTTCATGGTCTCTTCGAACTCAGGCACAAAGGTGCCGGGGTTGGACCAGCCCAGGTCGCCGCCTGACATTTTCGAGCCGATATCGTCGGTGTACTGGCGCGCGAGTGTCGCGAAGTCGGCGCCATCGACGATTTGCTGGCGGATATCCGTGATTTTCTCCAGTGCCTGTTGCTGGTTCAGAATTTCATTGGGCTCGATCAGGATGTGACGCACTTTACTCTGTGTCACCACCTGTTTGGTTTCGCCACGCTTGTCGACCAGCTTCACGATATGGAAGCCTGCCTGGCTGCGTACGGGGGCAGCGATGTCGCCGGGCTCCATACTGGCGAGCACTTCAGCGAAGAGCGTGGGCAATTCGGAGGATTTACGCCAGCCGAGATCACCGCCTTTCAGTGCCGCCGGGCCTTTGGATTCGGCGATGGCGAGTTCGGCAAAGTTGGCGCCGTTCTCGAGTTGAGCGTAGATCTCATCGGCCTTCTGCTGAGCTTCTGCGGCGGCGTCGGTGCCACTGCCGTTGACCGCAATCAAAATGTGCTGCAACTGATATTCAGGCGATATCCAGAACTGTGCATCGGCGGACTTCAGGAAGTTGTCGATGTCTTTTTCTGAGATTTTGATACGCGAGCTGACCACGCCCTGGGACACTGTTTGCAGCGTCAGCTGGCGACGAATGTTTTCCTTGAATTCATTGAGCGTGAGGCCTTCCTGTGCAAGGCCCTGCATCAGTTGGTCTTCGTTCATCTGGCGTTGCTGCATGATGCCGCGGATGGAGCGAATCACGTCTTCGTCGCTGGTCTGGATGCCGAAACGTCGCGCCATGTTCAGCTGCAATGTTTCGAGAATGAGCTGATCGAGCACCTGCTCGCGCAGTTTGCTCATCGAGGGCAGGTTGACCCCGGCTGCCTGGCTGCGGGTGATGATCTCCTGCATGCGGGCGTCGAGTTCACTTTGGCTGATGGTGGTTTGATCGACGATGGCGACAATGCGGTCCAGCATTTCGATTTCGGCCAAAGCGGAGGTGCTGAGCAGGAGGCTGACGAGCAGCGCGCGAAAGGTGTTCATGTGGTGCAGCTTCATAGTATCTGTCTGTTAGTGTTCGTTCAGGGCTTCTTCTCGGCGACGATAACCCGGGATGGCGTCTTCAAGAATGGAGTTCACCTTGGCACCGGATCCGCCCAGCCCTTTCAGGTGAATCTCAAAAAATACGCCGGAGTCCATACGGGCCTGGCGATCGTCAGTGATGTTCGCGATGTTGCTGTCCAGCCATCGGCGCCCGAGGATGCGGAAGCGGTAGCAGCAGTCGTTGTATTCGAACCCGAAGAAGGTTTCAAGTTCCTGTTCGTTCTCAAAATCGTAATTGACGCGGCCCATAAGATACCACTGTGGGCTGACGGGTGCGACAAAGGCCGTATCGAGCTGGTCCAATTGCTCACTGGAGCTGAGCTCGGGATTGGCACGCACGAAGCTGTAACCGATGCTGAACAAGGCCAGCTGGTTTTTGCTGGCGTAATTGTAGCCGGTCGCAAAACGATTGGTTTGTTGAGCCGCATCGTCGTAAATCAAGCTGCCATAGAGGCCAGAGCCATTGCGCCAGTTCGCGGCAAATTCCACGGCCCATTCTGAGGCGTTGGCAAGGTCGTCGGGGTTGAGCTCGCTCTCGAGCCCGATGCGACGGTCCTGAAAGTGATTGATTTGCCCGAGGCTGATGTTGAACAGCTCGTGTCCGTCCGTCTGGCTGAACCAGCGGTTGGTCAGGCCGACGGTGATTTGATTGGCGTCGTCGAGGCGATCGGAGCCAGAGAAGCGCGAGTCGCGATACAGCTGGCCGTAGGTGAAGGTTCGCGTCGACGTATCGAAATTGACGGACTGACCGCTGGCGGTCGCGTCATACAGTTCGTCATGGCTCGTGTACTGGCGGTACAGGTAGTACGCGCGAGGTTCGAGGGTCTGCAGAAAACGCCCGCCTGGGTGCTCGAATACGAGGCCGAGGTCGAGGGAGGCTTGCGCGGCGCCCAAGCTGATGTCGTTGGCATTAACCGTGTCGCCTTCACCGGGGTGCAATTTGTAAAACAGGCTCTTGTAGCCGATTTCCGGGATGGCGTAGGCTCCCTGATCTTTGAACGCGCGCTGGAGGCGGTAGTCGGTATAAACCCGCTCACCGGTGAGTATTGGCGAACCGTCCAGCCGCATGGCCTCGCTGTGGTCGAAGCGGGTGACCTGATTGTAGAGTGAGAGGCGTAGGCCCTGTAAGTTGTAGAGCCCATTCGCTACCGCTTGCGGCATCTTCCGGTAGGGTTCATCGACGTTGAGCAGCAGGGTCTGGTAGTCCTGGGCGCGAACGTTCAAGTTCCAGTGCTCTAGCAGGGTACCCGCTTCGATGGACTGGTTCAGGTAGGTCGTGTTGGCGACCGAAAAGGACGAGGTGCCGAGATCGCGGAAGTAGTCTTCGTCCGAGACCTGGGTGTAGTCGATATTGGTGTACCAGCCCGTCGCGCCGCCGCCATCCTGGTCGAGTTGTACCAGCCAGCGGTCGCTGCCTTTGTGGGGGCGCAATTCGTCTTCGCTGACACCACTGTCAATCGCATCTTCGATGTCTTGATCGTTGCCGCCATCATCGTCGTTCAGATAGGCCGCATTAAACTGGGTCTCGAAGAAGCGATTGAGGTGGCGAAATTCGGTTTCCAGCATCGCTCCACGCCCGGTGATGATACGCGGCGTCAGGGTCAGGTCATAGTTCGGCGCGAGGTTGAAATAGTAGGGCACGGCGATGTCCAGGCCGCCGTCGTCGCTGCTGCTGATACTCGGGAACAGAAAGCCGGAGCGTCGTTCGTCGCCGACGGGGAAGGTGATGTAGGGTAGGTAAAACACCGGCACACCACCGAGCTTGAGCTTCACGTTGCGGCCGTAGCCCTGACCTGTTTCGCGGTTTACGATCAGCTCCTCACCTTCCAGTGCCCAGGCTTTGCCGCCAGGTTCACAGCTGGTGATCGCGCCGTTGCGCAGGGTCACACGATCTGGACCGTCTTGTTCGATGGCGCCTGCGGAGCCCCGCATATGCATGTCGTGCATCACAAAGCGCGCTTCGGTGAATCGCCCCTGTTGTTCAACCGTGCTGACCGACGCATGCTCGCCGCGAATCAACATGCCCGGCTGGCGAATGCTGACTTCGCCATCCAAACCGGCCTCGTCGAGGCTGCGGTCGTAGGTCATTTCTTCCGCGGCGATGGAGCGCGGCCCCTGAGAGACACGGACATCCCCACTCAAACGGGCATAGGTGCCGCCGGTGACCTCAGTGTGGTTGGCTTCGACAATCAGTGGCAGGGATTCCATCGACACCCCTTCGGCGCTCTCATCGGCATAGGGGTCGATATAGGCTCCGTGGCAACCGGGTAGAAGCGTGGCTTTCTGTTCTGCACTGAGAAGGGCGCGCGGCACCCAATCGAGTTTGAGCCCAATATGGTCGCGAACGCAGATCCATCGATCCTGCTGCACATCGAACTCGCAGGACGGTTGTCCAATAGGCGAATTCAGATCTGCGCTGAAAGCGGGAAGACTAAAGGTCAACGACAACGCGGGAGAAAAAAGCCAGAAAAATGAGCGTTGCACGAGCCGGGTTGCAGCCATTCGGGGAACTTAAGTCAGTAGATAGGTTGAATGAACGGATTCAAAGTGCCGCATTCTACCCAGCTATCGCCCGGAATCACAGCGTTGCGCTCGAATTGTTCTACTGTGTTGCCATGCCTGGGCTTGGATCAGGCTATACTGAGGCGCATGACTGAGGATTCTGACGTAAACGAGATCACTGCTGCCTCCGGCGCGGGCCTGCCGCGCTCGCTGCGCGACTTTATCGAACGGGAAACGGGTTGTCCCGCTGCATCACTCGGCATTCATGCGCTCAACGGCGACGCCGGGTTTCGGCGCTACTATCGCTTACAGACGGACCCGCCTCTACTTGCGGTCGATGCGCCGCCGGCCACTGAAAATTCGGCTCAGTTTGTTGCCCTGGCCCGTTGGTTTGAGTCCGTAGGCGTGCCTGCGCCGAGCGTGCTCGCGGTGGACCTGGATGCCGGTCATTTGCTCGTGGAGGATGTGGGGCAGCAGGATTTACAGTCCGTGCTGAACCGCGACAGCGTGCACGGTTTGTATGGCCAGGCGCTTTCGACCTTGTTGCATCTGCAAACGGCAGACAGTGCCGATTTGGATTTGCCGACCTATGACGCCGCGTTTCTGCGTCGTGAGCTTCACTTATTTCGCGAGTGGTTTATTGAGCGTTGGTTGGGCGTGGCCTTGGGTCCCGAGGATGTTGCCACGCTGGATCGGCTTGACGCTCAGTTAATCGATAGCGCGCTGTCGCAACCGACAGTGCTGGTACACCGCGATTTTCACTGCCGTAACTTGATTGTCGATGGGCTCGGTCAGCTATCGGTTATCGATTTTCAGGACGCGGTGTTCGGACCCCTTTTTTACGATGCGGTTTCTCTACTCAAAGATTGTTACCAGCGGTGGCCTGATGACCTGGTTCAACGCTGGGCGCTGGCCTACGCGACGATGGCACGGGACGCCGGCCTTGCCGTGCCGCAAGCAAATGCTGTGGTGTTGCAGCAATTTCATCGTATGGGGCTGCAGCGGCACTTGAAAGTGCTGGGCATTTTTACCCGCCTGTCGCTGAGAGACAGCAAATCTCACTATCTCGGTGATTTGCCCCGAGTTTACGCTTATATCCAGGATGCCTTGGCTGAGGACGACGAATTGAAGTATGCCCGTGAATGGTTTAGTGAACGTCTTGATCTGATTGTGCAGCGAGCCTTTGCGGAGCGTGTGCTATGAAGGCCATGATTTTTGCTGCTGGTGAGGGGCGACGTATGCGCCCATTGACGTTAGCGACACCTAAACCGCTGCTGAAAGTGGGACAGTGCTCGTTGTTGGAGCATCAAATGCGCCGCTTGGAGGCGGCGGGCGTGCGTGAGTTTGTGATCAATGTGGCCTACTTGGCGGATCAGGTCATTACCGCGCTGGAGCAAATGGATTTGCACGGCTTGCACGTCGATGTCAGCGTGGAAGAAAGCCCACTGGAAACGGGTGGGGCCCTGCTTCGCGCTCAACCCTACCTTGGTGAAGCGCCGTTTCTGCTGGTAAACAGTGATGTCTGGTGTGATGTGGACTACGGCTTGTTATTACAGCACCAGATGGCTGAGGGCTGCCTGGCTCACTTGGTGCTCGTACCTAACCCTCTGCACAATCCCAAGGGCGATTTCGTCTTGAGTGCTGATGGCAGCGTGCGCGAGCCTCTAGAAGGCGGGGATGCGTCGCGCTACACTTTCTCCGGTATCAGTGTGGTCGACCCGAGGTTGATCTCGGAGTACCCCGAGTGCCGGGAGCGGTTTCCGTTAGTGGAAGCATTGCGTCACGCAATGCGCGCCGGTCGTGTCAGTGGCGAGGTGTTTTTCGGGCACTGGGCGGACATCGGTACTCCCGAGCGACTCGAGCATTTGCGGGAGCGTGTGTTCGAAGGCTAGTAGGGCCTGTTAACCCTAATTTCATGCGCTCTGTTGCCAACCCGAAGGGCTGGATCTGTATTTCCACCCTGCTGCGTTGCTTTTCACTCATTTAGCTCGCTAAGCCACCGTTCAAAGCGCCTTGCAGTCTGGAAATACAGACTCCAGCAGAGCGTATGAAATTAGGGTTAACAGGCCCTAACGCCGCTCGATTTCCACGCCCTTCGCATACTTATTCAAGAAGCCCCGCACGCGGCGAGATAAGCGATTTTCTTCAGAAAAAACGGTACTGGTGGGCTTCATCAATTTGAGCTGCACGTAATTTTCGAAGCGTGCCGCGCGCGCCTCCTGCTGACGTGTTTTCGCGTCGTCATGATCCAGATAATGGGTGCCGAAAATAATATCGAGTACCGGCACTGCCTTGAATCGGAAGTCGCCGTATTCGTAGGCGAGGGTGCTGCCATCCAGATGTTTTGGGTTGATCAGGATCAGCGCGCGCACTGGGTGCGTCATTTTAAAGGTCTGCGTATTGGCGCTACTGGGTGGGGCGGCACCGGCGTCATCCTGAGCAAACTCCATCACGCGATAGGCGGATCGGCCATACCCCACAACGATGATATTGAACTGACCTTGTTCGTTCAGAAAGCGGATAGCCGCCTGAATACGGGCAATGTTTTGCTCCAGGTTCTTCGCCAGGCGGCCATTGAGGTCCGGGCTGCTCTCCCCGGTCAAGGCGCTCGCCGGTGGTGTCGGTAAAGGCTGAATGTCGATCGCCAAGGTACTCCAGCCGTTTTGAGGTAAATCATTGCGCAACACGTCGATCGTGTGCGGCCAATTTGCTGTCTGGCCGTCGCCCGGTACGAGCAGCACGGCGCCAAAGGCATCGCCGCTCTGATCCTTGCGCCACAGTGCGGTGAATGCATCCCCTCCGGCATCGAGGTGACGTATATGTTGAGGGGGGTATTGCTCAGTGAGCAGCGCCCGGCGTTGAGCTTCGGTATCCGGGACCTGCTTCTCTTCAGCGGGCGTGGCGGCAGCGGCAGCGGTATCGTTTTCATTGGCCTCAGGGGCTTCAGCGGGGCCCTCCTCTTGGGCCCAAAGCGGCGCCGCGACCACAAAAGTCAGCACCATAAGGCGCACCTTGCGGCAAAATTGCAGTAGAATCATTGTCTTGTAGTGTCGGGCTCTGTCCATATTCAGTACAATTTTAGCTTGCTTTTAACCGCATCAGAGAAAACCTTTATGTCGTACATCATCGCGCCCTCCATTCTTTCGGCTGATTTTGCCCGTCTTGGAGAGGAATGTGACTCGGTTCTCGCGGCCGGAGCGGATATGATCCACTTCGACGTGATGGACAATCACTACGTGCCGAACTTGACCTTCGGACCGATGATTTGCAGTGCGCTGCGCAAATATGGCATCGAAGCGCCCATCGATGTGCATTTGATGGTCGAGCCCGTCGACGACCTCATCGAACGTTTTGCCGACGCCGGTGCGAGCTATATCAGCTTCCACCCTGAGGCGAGTCGCCATGTCGACCGCTCGCTACGTCTGATTCGCGACAAGGGCTGTAAGCCCGGATTGGTATTGAACCCGGCTACGCCACTGAACGTGGTGGAGCACGTGCTCGATCAGCTCGATATGCTGTTGTTTATGTCGGTCAACCCGGGCTTTGGCGGGCAGAAATTCATCCCTTATACCCTCGATAAAATTGCTCAGGCCCGTCAACTCATCGACGCGCGAGGGTTGAGTACGCGCATTGAGGTTGATGGTGGTGTGGGCGTGGCGAACATTGCTGAAGTGGCGGCCGCCGGCGCCAACACCTTCGTTGCCGGCTCTGCGATTTTTGGTGCTGCCGACTACGCTTCAGCGATTGCTGAAATGCGAGCGGAGCTTGCGCGAGTGCAGGGAGCTTAAGGTGCTGAAACGTCATTACCTCCCAGGAATTCCTTTTGTTGATCGCTGGCGTGTCTGATTCGTCATCCACCGCTTACATCAACAATATTCAGGAAGCACCATGAACAAAACACAATTTGAAGCGTTGTCGGGGCAGGGCTATAACCGCATCCCCGTATCGCGCACGATTCTTGCCGATACCGAAACCCCGGTCTCGGCCTACATGAAATTGGCCGCTGGGCCCTACAGTTACTTGTTTGAGTCCGTGCAGGGCGGGGAAAAATGGGGGCGATACTCCATTCTCGGCCTGCCTGCCCGAGAGCGAGTCGAGATATTTGACAACCGCATCGTGCACAAGCGCGAAGGCCAGGAAGATGAGCTCATCCAGGCCGACAATGCACTCGATTTTTTGCGGGACTATCAAGCGCAATTCCGGGCGGCACCGTTGGACGAGTTGCCTGCTTTTGTGGGTGGCCTGGTGGGTTACTTCGGCTACGACACAGTGCGATATATCGAACCGCGCTTGGCTGCTTCGGCGCCCCAAGACGAGCTTCATGTGCCCGACATGCTGTTCATGGTGTCCGATGAGGTGCTCGTGTTCGATAACTTGCAGGGCAAGCTGCATTTGATCGTCAATGTCGACCCGGCCGAAGCCGAGGCCTTTGAGCGCGCGCAGTCCAGGATTGATACCCTAATTTCACGCTTGCACGGTCAGCCCAGCGGTGCCGACCGCATGGTACCCGAGGCGGCGAGTCGCCATACGCGATCCGAGCAGGATTTTGAGTCCAGCTATGGTCGAGAGGCCTTTATGGACGCGGTTCAGCGCATTAAGGAGTACATTCTTGACGGCGACGTGATGCAGGTGGTGTTGTCGCAGCGGATGTCAAAAGACTTCGATGGCGAGCCGATAAATCTGTATCGCGCCCTGCGCAGCCTGAACCCTTCCCCGTATATGTATTTTATGGACCTGGGTGACCATCAGGTGGTGGGCTCGAGCCCTGAAATTCTGGCGAGACTTGAAGCCGGCGAAGTCACGGTACGGCCGATTGCGGGGACGCGCCGGCGCGGTGAAACCGAGGAGGAAGATCGCGCGCTGGAAGCCGAGCTGCTCGCGGACCCGAAAGAAATTTCCGAGCATCTGATGCTGATCGACCTCGGTCGAAACGACGTTGGCCGGATTGCCCAGGTGGGCAGCGTGGAGGTCACTGAGCAGATGATGGTGGAGCGATTCAGCCATGTTCTGCACATAACATCCAATGTGGTAGGGAAATTGCAGAGTAATCTCGACGCAATTGATGTCCTAAAAGCGTCATTGCCGGCCGGTACACTTTCAGGCGCGCCGAAAGTGCGAGCGATGGAGATCATCGATGAACTGGAACCGGTGAAGCGCTGCATTTATGGTGGCGCGATAGGCTACATTAGCTGGAATGGTAACCTCGATATGGCCATTGCCATTCGTACAGCCGTTATTAAGGACAAGCGTATCCACGTACAGGCCGGAGCGGGCGTTGTCGCCGACTCGGTACCTGAGCTGGAATGGAAGGAGACGATGAACAAGGCGCGGGCCTTGTTTGGCGCGGTTGATTGGGTAAGTGGCGTTGCGCGAGACTAATTTGTCGAGCTGCTTTACACCCGGCACCCTCGTCACTATTTTTTTTGAATTGACTTGCGTATAGTTCAGGCAAAACGCACTGCGTCTAGCTTGAGCGCCTTGCAGGTTGTCCAGGGGCAGTCAATGAGCAGCGAAGTGAGAAGTCATGGTTGAAGGAAAGATCGCGAGTTTGGGAAATTACAGTTCGAAATCTGAGGAACAGATCGAAAAAATGTCCGAGGTGCACAGCTTCTCGGATGCGGAACTCGATCACCTGAAGATTCTGCGACAGGGAATGAAGGACGAAAAAATCCTGAAGATGTATCGCGAGCTGCGAACACGTCTGTATTCCCGAGCGGGTGGCAAAAACTTTGTCTGCATGGTGACCTCGGTGACCGAAGACGGCGGCGCCTCCTACGTGTCGCGTAACCTGGCCGCGGCGATTGCACTCGACAAGACCAAAACCTCTGTGATTGTCGACTGTAATTTCTACGACCCCTCTGCCGAAGAGTTGCTGGGCGCGGAAGCGAATCTGGGTTTAACAGATTATCTGAGCGTGCGCGACATGGGCGTGGAATTTATTGTCTACGCCAGCGGCGTGCCGCGCGTACGTGTGATCCCCACAGGCAGCAACATCGAAGCGGCGACTGAACGTGTTTCTTCGAGCAAAATGCACATGTTCGTGCAGGAGCTGAAGACGCGCTATGCCGATCGTTACGTCATCATGGACGGCCCCCCGGTCGGGGAGTATTCCGCTGATGTGCGATTGATTGGTGGGCTGTGTGATTTTGTGGTGCTGGTGGTGCCGTATGGTAAGGCAACGGAAGCGCAAGTCAAAAATGCCATTGAGACCATTGGTAAAGACCGCGTGGCGGGCATCGTGTTCAACTACTCCTGATCACGATCTTGTTTGAGCTTCAAATAAAAAAGGCGCCGAAGGGCGCCTTTTTTTATTTAGCGCTGGGGCTCGAAATCAGTTGTCCGAAATAGAAATGTTGTACTTTTTGATCAGATCATACAGCGTAGGGCGCGTCACACCCAGCAGCTTAGCCGTTGAGGAGATGTTGTAGTCCGTCATCGTCAAAGCTCTGAGTATCGCGGCACGCTCGGCCTTGTAACGTACCTCTCGCAGGTTAAGGCTCAATTCGTTGTCGGTCATCAGGCCTAGGTCTTCGGAGGACACCAGTTTGTCCTCGCACATCACGACGCCACGCTTGATGCGATTTTCCATTTCGCGAATATTGCCAGGCCACTCGTAGCTTTCGATCATTTCAGTGGCTTCGGGGCTGAATCCGGTTACGCTGGGATTGTTCTGTTTTGCAGACTTTTTCAGAAAATGTCGCGCAAGCAGGAGCTTGTCCCCATGGCGTTCACGCAATGGCGGAATGTGAATTTCCATTTCACAGATTCGGTAGTAGAGATCTTCCCTAAAGGTGCCTTCTTTTACCATTTCTTGCAGGTTCTTATTGGTCGCACAGACCACGCGAACATCTACGGGAATTTCTTCGCGACCACCGAGACGCTCGATGTGACGCTCCTGTAAAAAGCGCAATAATTTGGCTTGCAAGGGCAGGGGCATGTCCCCAATTTCATCGAGGAAGAGCGTGCCGTGATTGGCGGTTTCGACCTTGCCGAGTGTGCGTTTGTTCGCGCCGGTGAAAGCGCCCTTTTCGTAGCCGAATAGCTCACTCTCCATCAGGTTCTCGGGAACGGCGGCACAGTTGATCGCGACCATGCGGTTGTTTTTACGCGGGCTGATATTGTGCAGGGCTTTCGCGAGCACTTCTTTACCGGTACCGCTTTCGCCCGTCAACGTACAGGTGACCGTGCTTGGGGCAAGTTTCTCGATCATCCGACAGATCTTGACCATCTTCGCATCGCTGGCAATCACCCCGTCGAGAGGGGATTGCATCTGTTCCTGGTAAATGCGGTTTTGGCGCTCAAGCTTGTAAATGTGAAACGCGCGCTGAAGAATCAAGTCGAGCGTATCGGGATTGACGGGCTTCTGATAAAAGTCGTAGGCGCCCATTGCGACCGCTCGCACGGCATTTTCATAATCGGCGTTGCCGGTCATGACGATGATCTTGGTCATCGGCGCCAGCGCAGAAATCTCTTGAATGCATTTGAAACCTTCCTCTACACCTTCGTCATCCGGTGGCAAGCCAAGGTCCTGCAGGACGATGGGCGGCTCGTGGAGGCGAATCGCGTTGATGGCTTCTTCTCGGTTGGCGGCGATGATGACTTCGTATTGATCGAAGTGCCAGCGCAGTTGGCTTTGAAGTCCCTGATCATCCTCGACGATGAGGAGTTTATTCATTTCTTCGGATTTAGGCATGCTCAACTTTAGGCTTGGTTATGCTATCGCGGTTGGTATTTTAAGTGTGAAGGTGGTGCCTTGGCCGAGAGAGCTTACCACACTGATCTCTCCTCCGAGGTTTTCAATATATTCGCGCGCCTGATACACGCCAACCCCCATGCCCTTACCTGCTTTGGTGGACTCGAAAGGCTGGAACAGCTTATGACGAATGAATTCTTCCGTCATGCCTTCACCGTTGTCTTCGATGTGTATTGTCACAAAACCGTCTTCACGTTCAACATACACATCGATAAAGCCTGATGCAGGCGTCGCATCCTGAGCATTGTGAATCAAGTGCGTGAACACCATCACAAGGCTGTCGAAATCCGCTTTTACATGCAGGTCATCTTCGATGTGTGACAGTGTCGGTGCAGGCAGTGTTTTCTGGCAGCGCTTGACCGCGTCGATGAGCAGGTCTTTTACCTTCAATACTTTGGTTTCTTCAGGCTCGTTCTGTCGCAGCTTGCGCAGCAGATTGTTCATGCGATCAACGGAGTTGTTGATGGTGCTGATGGCGTCGTCCACGAAGGCCGGATTGTCTTTGTGTTTTTCCGCGTTTTTTACGACGAGAGATTGCTGGGCAATCAGGTTTTTGATGTCGTGCATCACAAAGGCTGAGAGCTTGTTGAAGGTCTCGAACTGGCGTGCCTGAGCCAGCAGTTCCGACTGCTCGTGACGCGCGATGTAGTTGGCAATCTGGCGGCCAACGGTTTTGACGAGGTCGAGGTCTTCCCAGTTCGGCGGCTCGCCCTCGTGCTGCGAGGTCAGCACCATGAAACCGTTCATGTCATCTTCCACCAGCAGCGGGAAGACCAGCCAAATGTCCGGAATACGTCGTACCCAGTCGGGCAGGATCTCATTGTTGCGTGCCATTTCCACATCGGCCGAGCCGGGTGCGAAAATCCATCCCGTTTCCAGCGTGCGTGCAAACTGTGTGCTGGCGGGCTCATCAACCGTCAGTTTGGCGTCGAAGCTGCCAAGTTGCCCGGTAGGCGTGTACACGCTGCCGCGTTTTTGCCACAGCGCGCCGCCGCCGCAGCGAAACAGTTCCGCCGCCGCAGTGATCGCGCGTTCGGCCGATTCGTTGTGGTCGGTGGGTTGAGAGAGTAAGCGGATCAGTTTGAGCCACTCGTTGCGGTAGTCGTATTTGTAGTTAAAGAGATGCTTATTGATAAAGACATTCAGTTTGCGCCGCAGACGATCGGAAGAAAACGTCAGAACGATCAGGATGATGCCCAGTGCTGCCAGCGCTGCGTAAATGACCGTGGCCCAGCTCGCGTCGCTGAATTTAACGTAATAGCCTCCAGTGGCGAGCGCCAGCAGTACGAAACCGGAAATGGTCAGCGAGGTGGTATAGAAAATGGCGGGTTGAGAAAACGAAATGCTGGCCCGCTTGTACTCATTGCTCTGCAGGGTAATCACCCCGATCGACATGCAGATAAAGGTCACCAGAGATATCGAGGCGCGTACCTGCCAAAGAGTTTGGTTCAAGGTCTGTACGACGAGGTTCTGCGAGTAGAGGAACGCGTCGAAGAGGAAAATAAGTGCCAGCGCGAGGCAGATCAGGCGCACGACCCGATCATGAGGCAGGTTTCGATACAGCTGTTCAAGAATCAGCAGGCACAGAATGGAGAAGAGAATCCCGGACCAGGCCATGCCGGCCAGCAGGTGACCACTGATAAAATCGTAACGCAGGTTCGCGGCGGCGGTCAGCGGGAAAATAATGCCGAGTGCGTAGGCCGAAAACCGGATTAGTGCGGGGATGCAGTTGCGGCAATGACTCTGTGCCGTGACGGTCAGTGCGATGGCCCAGGCACCGTAGTGGGCCATCTCCATCAGCAGCAAGAGTCTCGCGCCGACGCTGTGCGCCCGACTTTCCTCGATAAAGGTGGGGGTGGTCGGGTTGAGCTGTCCGATGCTGATCAGCCAGGCGGCGTTGACAAAGGCGGCGAGGCAAAACACATTGCCTAAGTGAATTTGCCGGTAGCGAATGCTCAGGGTGATGGCAAACAGTGTGCTCATCAGCCCGGCGCAATAGAACGCCAGCTGCGTGACGGAAAGATCAGGAATCATTCAGTGAATCGGTATCGTTATAAGTCTCGCGACATGGACTTGATCTGGCCGACCACTTTGTCCATCAGGCGCTCGAATATCGGCGTCGTGTCCAGTGGGCGAGCGCGTTTAAATTGCATGTCGTAGGCGAATTGCCGCCGCGTTTTTGTCAGTGCCTTGAAACCAAAACGGTTCACAAAGACATAGTTTTCGGAATCAATTTTTGCGCTCAGCTTGCAGCGAATGGCCTTGCCACGTTTATCGTCCATATACTCAAGCCACGTGCCCGTCGACATGTGCTTGGCTTCCAGATAGAACTGGCTGGACAGCTCTTCATAGCGGGCTTGTTGCCGCTCGAGCGCGGTCATCTCGTCCCAGCTCTTCTTCTCTGGGTCGGTTTTGCCCAAGCGGGCGCGTTGTTCGGTACTGAGTTCGCGATAGAGCTGATCGCTGGGCGTATCTGCGAGCACGGACTGCAGAGACTGATCGATCTCCTGAGTCTTGGTTTTACGCACATCTTCGTTGTCGATCACCAGCTCCAAACCGAATTCGATTCGGTTTAACAGCTCGGGCATCAGGCGTTGCTGGCGCGCTACGGATTTTTCATCGTTGTGGCGTTGTGAGGCCCAGATCAGGTCGGTGATCACCTGTTCGTTCTCGACCCATTCCCCGCTGTCCTTCCCGCCACGTACGTAGGTAATCACCAGCACTTGCAGCCAGGTGTTGGTCAGGAAGTCGGTAATGGCCGTCGGTAGGGCCGCGTCCTTGAGCTTTTCGTAGAGCGTGTTCTGCGCGAAGCTGCGTGCTGCTTTGAGCTTGGCCTTACCCGTTTCCGCCTGGCGTGTGCGCGATTCAACGAGTTCGGACTTCGCGGCTTCAGCGCTCATGGCCTCTCTGACTTTGTCGGTCACATCGCTGAATACGTGATTGTCGAGTTTGAACTGCTGGTTGATGGCGTGTACACCTTCCGTCAGCACTTTGTAGAGTGGGTCGCGCTCAATCGGTTTGCTCTCATCGAAGCTCAGACCGGCTTCGGTGAGCGTATTGATCATGATGCGCGCAGGGTGTTTTTCGTCGGTGAGAAAGGTCTTGTCGTGCAGCGCGACCTTGAGTACAGGGATTTGCAGGCGACACACCAGCGATTGCACGGCGAGTGGCAGGTTCTCGTCTTCGAGTACCTTGTCGAAAAACAGGGCGACCAGGTTGATGATGTCCTCGTCCGGCTGTTCCAGAGCCTGGGGCTCGTTTGGATTATTCAGTGCGAGGATGTCACTGACGATTTGCGGAACGAGGTTCTGTGGTGCGCCGCTGCTGAGCTTCTCGTCAATGCTGAATTGGTTGTCGGTCAGTCGATTGGCCAGTTCGGGAACGGGCATGACGGCACCGGGGTTGGCGCTGAAAAAGTGATAGTTACCGAGTTGTTGCGCACCGGGAATATTGGCGCGCTTGGCCGCGCGAATCGAGGCCATTAATGAGGACAGTGCGCTGGATTCCAGTTGGAACGGGCGCCCTGCGGGTTCGTCATCAAAACGCTCAAAAGGCTGCGCTTCGGCGATTTTTTCCTGGGCTTCAATAGCGGATGCGGGCGCGTTTTCGCTGTCCTCGCTGTTGTGCGTCCGAGGGACCTTGGGCAGAATGCCGGCGTCAATCAGCACTTGATTGGCGTCGCTGTAGAGGTGACCGAGCTGCTTCAAGAAGTGCTTTTCAAACAGCTTGAAGAAAATCAGGCGGGTTTTGATGTCCAGCTTGAGGTGCTCGGTGGTGGCACGCACAAAGCTACGCGACAATGCGAGCGGGTCAAGCGGGTTATTGTGTTGAGTTATTTTACAGTTGCTCGCCATTGCGTCGAGGCGGGCGACAAGATCGTGCAGCTCAGTTTTGTAGGTGTCACGTGTTCGGTCGGCCATATTTTTCTGTGCCAACTCGATTTCGAGATCTTCACTGCCGACCAGAGACAGTTCTTCACTGTCGCTTCGACGCGTTTCACCATTGGGGTCAATTCGGTCGACTTTTTTGAAGCCCGCAGCCAGGTTTTGCAGAAAATCGCGACTGATTTCTTTGCGCGAAACACGAATTGCGCGCATCGCTTCAAAATACAGGTTTTCTTCGTTGTTAGTGGATGCTCGCTCGCTGAGTTCATAGAACAGGTCGTCAGTAGCGGAAAAAAACTGCTCAGACAGGGTTGAGGCACTGTCGTGCGTGCGTTCGGCAATCGCATCCAGAAGTCGCATTTCCTGCGACGTTAGGGTGGGGCGTGTATCTACCAATTCCATGTGCTTGCTTCCGTCTTTTGGGGTAGGCATTGCTCTCTTTCTCGTAAGCCTCAACTCATTTCGGAACCTGTAAGAGGGGGAACCTGTTACCCATTCTACACAGGAAGTTATCCGTTTGTCGCCAAAACCCGCCACTGGTCAGGCGCGCGCGCAGGAGCATCTGCCTACTTTCTCAGCGTAATAGGTCGGGGTGGTTGAAAAAATTAAAGCAATTTTTGCGCCTGAATTGAGTTTCCCCGCTTTGCGCCGCTGCAATCGCGCACCTATAATGGCGCCTTGGTTTCAGGCGAAGTCCGGGCACTCCTTATGTTACTTATGATCGACAATTACGACTCCTTTACCTACAACGTCGTGCAATACCTCGCTGAGCTCAAGGCAGACGTGCACGTCGTGCGCAATGACGAGGTCAGTGTCGAAGAGATTCAGGCGATGGCGCCAGAGCGCATTGTCATTTCTCCCGGGCCCTGTACGCCCAGTGAGGCGGGGGTGTCGATTCCCGTGATTGACGCGTTCAAGGGCAAAGTGCCGATTTTGGGCGTATGTCTGGGGCACCAGAGTATCGGTCAGGCCTTTGGCGGCAAGATTGTGCGCGCCTCTAAAGTCATGCATGGCAAGCTGTCCAAGGTATTCCACAGTGATGTGGGGCTCTTTGCGGGCTTGCCGCAGGGGTTTGAGGCCACGCGATATCACTCGTTGGTGATTGATCGCAACAGTGTTCCCGAGACACTCGAAGTCACGGCTTGGACACAAAATGATGACGGCACCGTCGAAGAGATCATGGGGGTGCGCCACAAGGCCATGCCGATTGAGGGGGTTCAGTTTCATCCCGAATCGATTATGAGTGAGCACGGTCATCAGCTTTTACAGAATTTTCTGAATCTGGAGGTGCCGGCCGTATGAGCATTCAAGACGCGCTAGGGGCATTGATCGCGGGCCGCTCTCTGACGCAGGCTGAAATGGCCGAAGTGATGCGACAGGTCATGACGGGTGGGGCCACACCGGCGCAGATTGCCGGCTTCCTCGTGGCGCTGCGTATGAAAGGTGAGACTGTCGATGAAATTACCGGTGCTGCCCAAGTGATGCGCGAACTGGTGACGGCGGTGCCGCTTGGGCTTGATCATCTTGTGGATACTTGTGGCACCGGCGGAGACGGCGCGCACCTGTTTAATGTTTCGACGGCGGCAGCATTTGTGGCCGCGGCCGCTGGGGCCAACGTTGCCAAGCACGGAAATCGCTCCGTTTCCAGTTCTACGGGCAGTGCGGACGTGCTGGAAGCCGCAGGCGTGAACTTAAATGTGCCACCGGCCGTCGTTCAGCGCGCCATCGAGACACTGGGTGTCGGCTTCATGTTCGCGCCGGCACACCACAGTGCGATGAAGCACGCGATTGGCCCCCGCAAAGAGTTGGGGCAGCGCACCGTCTTTAACCTGCTGGGACCGATGACAAACCCAGCCGGTGTCACCCGCCAAGTGATGGGGGTGTTCGACGCGAGCCTGTGCCGGCCCTTGGCGGAAGTGTTGCAAAAGCTGGGCAGTGAGCACGTGATGGTGGTGCACGCGGACGACGGTTTGGATGAACTCTCTGTTGCCGCGTCCAACACTGTGGCCGAACTCGTCGATGGAGAAATTAAAGAGTATCGACTGAACCCAGCGGATTTTGGCTACCAGTTTGATGACCTGGATGGGCTGAGCGTCGAGGATGCGGCGGCGTCGTTGGCGCTGATTCGTCAGGCCTTCGAGGGCGATGAGAGCCCTGTGGCCACGAAGGCGGCGGCCATCATTGCCCTGAATGCGGGCGCGGCCATTTACGTCGCGGGCGTGGCCAGCAGTTTGAAAGAGGGGGTGGCGATGGCCGATGATGCGATCAGCAGTGGCGCTGCCCAGGAAAAACTACACGCATTGGCGCAGTTCACGCGCGCAGCACAAGAATAAGAGAGGCTTTCGTGTCAGAGACACCCACAATTCTAAAAACCATTATTGCGCGAAAGTATGAGGAGATTGCCGAGCGTCAGCGAGACTGCGACATCCCCACGTTACAGGCGCGCGCCAGCGAGCAAGAAGACGCGCCTCGCGGTTTTGTGGATGCGATTGCGCGGAAGCTGAACCACAATCAAAGTGCCGTCATTGCCGAAATTAAAAAGGCATCGCCAAGCAAGGGTGTGATTCGCGAAGACTTTGATCCGGTTTGGCTTGCCGAACGCTATGAAGCGGGCGGAGCCGCGTGTCTGTCGGTGCTGACCGATGTGGATTTTTTTCAGGGGGCGGACGCCTACCTGCAGGCCGCGCGCGCAGCATGCTCGCTCCCGGTGATTCGCAAAGATTTCATCGTGGACCCCTATCAGGTGTACGAAGCCCGGGCCTTAGGAGCGGATTGTATTTTGCTGATCGTGGCGGCGCTTGATGTGCAGCAGTTGTCGGACCTCAATGCCTTGGCCTTGTCGCTCGGCCTGGATGTCTTGGTGGAGGTGCATGATGAAGCAGAGCTGGAGCTTGCTCTGGGACTGCCAAACAAGCTTATTGGCATCAATAATCGGGATCTGCACAGCTTTCATGTCAGCCTGAAGACCACCCTGGCCTTGCTAGATCAGATTCCGAGTGAGCGTATCGTGGTGACGGAGAGTGGCATTCTCACCAGAGACGATGTGTTATTGATGAGAGAAAACAAGGTGAACAGCTTTCTTGTGGGTGAAAGCTTTATGCGGGCGGACGATCCGGGTGCTCGCCTGGCCGAGTTTTTTCAGTAGGCGAGTCGTTACAGGAGGGCATGGCCCTCCGGTGCTAGCGGGTGTTAAACACCACCATGGTTTTTCCTTTCACGGAGACCAGTCCCTGATCTTCCAAGGTCTTCAGTACGCGGCCGACCATTTCTCTGGAGCAGCCAACAATGCGGCCAATTTCCTGACGCGTGATTTTGATCTGCATGCCTTCGGGGTGCGTCATTGCATCCGGTTCTTTACAGAGGTCCAGCAAGGTTCTCGCTACACGGCCGGTGACGTCGAGGAAGGCAAGGTCGCCGACCTTACGGGTGGTTGCGCGCAGGCGCTTGGCCATCTGCGTGGACAGTGCGAATAGAAATTCGGGGTGGCTGGCAGTCAGTTCCTGAAATTTGGTAAATGAAATTTCAGCGATTTCACATTCGGTTTTCGCGCGCACCCAGGCGCTGCGTGAATCTTCTTGATTGAAGAGGCCCATTTCGCCGAAAAAATCGCCATCATTCAAATAGGCGACAATCATTTCTCGGCCCTCTTCATCCTCGATGAGCACAGTGACAGAGCCTTTTATGATGTAGTACAGCGAGTCACTTTTGTCTCCAGCGTAGATGAGTGTGCTTTTAGCTGGATAGCGTCGACGATGGCAGTGGGCGAGGAAGGTGTCGACGTTGTCGATATGTGGAGAGAGTGGACCTGTCAGCAAAACGTTTTCCTCGGTATCCTTGCGTTGAAATTTACCTTGCGCCGCGAGCCCGATACACACTTGGCGATGTGCCAAAGCCTGTTTGGGCGAGTCAGTGAGATCGTGCTGATAACCCGGTTTGGTCCGGCCATGTTCGCAGCGAGACAATTTTTCTCGCGGCGCGACCAGGGCTCCTGCAGGACGGCCAAGGCTTTCTCGTTGTTGGATTCTCACCAGCGCACTCGCGAGTATAGCGCGTCGGCAGCCGAAAACCGAACACTCACTTCAAAAAAAGGGGCACGTGCACGCGTTTCTGCCCTTCTGGCACTTGCAATACCGTTTTGTCACCCCAAAATAGCCGGTCTAGAGAAAGAGAGAGCGAAGACTATGAAAGCCAATATCAGCTGGGGCGGCAAAGCCCTTTTCAAAGGCCGTTCCGGCAGTGGTCATGAGTTGCTGATGGATGGCCCACCGGATCACGGTGGAGAAAACCAGGGGCCACGCCCTATGGAAATGCTGCTGCTTGGGCTGGGTGGTTGTTCCACATTTGATGTGGTCAGCATCCTTCAGAAAAGTCGGCAGGACGTGGAGGACGTGGATCTGGAAATTGAAGCTGAGCGCGCGGACGCGGTACCGGCGGTGTTTACGCGTATCGCACTGAAGTTCATTGTAAAAGGGCGTGGCCTGAAAGAAGCGCAGGTTAAGCGTGCGGTATCGCTCTCAGCAGAAAAATACTGTTCCGCCTCCATCATGCTTGAAAAAGCCGGGGTGGAGATCAGCCACAGCTACGAGATTGTCGAGCTGGGCTGAGTCCTTTCATGGCGTCCTATCATGACGCCCGTTTTAAGGCTGGGCCTGCTCTGCCAGGCTGGCCTTAAAGTCTTCGATAAACAGCGGGTTTGATAATACCGCCGTGTGCATGTCATCGTAGCCTGTAATTTTCACGGCTTCCTTCTGGAGTGAGGCGCTAAGTTGACTCTCGAGTGCGACGACGCCATCGTCCCCTTTGCCAGAGCCGTAAGAAAACGCGAGGTAGTAGGGCAGAGATTCCGGCCACTGCCAAGCGTGCAGATCCTCGATGAAGTCGCTGCCCCAACCGACATCTCGCCATGCGGGCACAACCAGTGGCGAATGTTTCACACCGCTATTGGCGCTTTTCATTCCGTACAGCGGGCTATTCACCGTCATCACAAAATCCAGCGACGCAGGCCTTGAGGTGGCGGTGTACTTTTTGACAAACGAGCGTGTGACCAAACCACCCATGCTGTGTGCGGCCACGTAAAAGTGCTCAAAGCCAAAGCGTTGTTGAAGTTGGAGTGTGCTGTCGAGCAGGTAGTCGCTGACGATGTCCAGTTGAAGGCCACTGGGGTAGTGGTAGATCCAGGCTTGATAGCGCGTGCGATCGAGTGCTTCAATCGGTGCAGCCCAATTGCGCGGAGAGCCGTTGATGCCGTGGACAAAAATCACCGGGATACGGTCGTCACGATAGGGCTCGAGTAAATACAATCCCCCGCCGATCTGGTCGAGAAAGTCCAGTGGGCGCCACATGCCGAGCGAAGCGTAGTCATCGCTGAAACGAGGGTCGTCCAGCGAAATTTCCTTACCGAGATTTTCCGCAGTCAAGTTGCTGTCGAACACGATTTGTCGTTTCGCTTCATGCGGCACGAGGCCGCTGATCGTGAGGTTGGCGACCTCGTGATCCGACTTGGGTTTTAAATCCAGAAATTTCGCTTCTCCCTCGTTCATCCCGTTGTAGGTGGCCGGTTCGTTCCGCTGGAATTCGCCGTCACCGTTGAGGTCGACGAACGCGCCCACCAGATAGCTGCCAGGGTATTCATAAAAACTGTAATTCCCGCTTTTCCTCAGCGCGTACTTGCCGGCGACCGTTAACACGGTACCGTCATCGCGTAGTAAGACGGCGTAAGCCTGACCGCTTGCGGGCACTGCGACATCCACGTTGCCGTAAATGTGCGCCACACTGTCGACTTCATTAAGCTGTTGGCGGGTGTCGAAAAAAGAGCAGGCGCTCAGGAGGCCAGCCGCCGCGCTGATTGTAAGCAGGCCGCGAAGGGCACGTTGCGTCACTTCCATGGGATGGGGTCCTTAGAGGGGTGGAGAAGAATCAGGGTTCAGATTCGATAACTGCTGAATGTCATGGCGCGGGAGATCAGGGTCATACCGGCCTTAACCGGCGCGGGGAAATCATGGCCCCCAGCTTCGAGCGCTCTATCGGCATGTCGGGCTTCATCTTCGAGCATTGTCGATACCACCGCGCGGGAGCGTAGGTCCTGCTCAGGAAGCGCCTTAAGGTGCGCGCGTAGATGTTTGCAGACTTGCTCTTCCGTGGCCGCGACAAAGCCGAGGCTGATGCGGTCGCTCAGTAGACCGGCGCCAGCGCCGATGGAAAACGAGAGGGCGTACCAGGCGGGATTGAGCAGGCTCGGGCGACTGTTGAGTTCGTTCAGACGTTGCTCGCACCAGGCGAGGTGGTCGATTTCCTCGTCGGCCGCGTGCTCCATCTCTTCTCGCACGTCAGTGAGCTTGGCGGTCAAAGCCTGTCCTTGATACAGCGCTTGCGCACAGACTTCGCCACTGTGATTGACGCGCATCAGACCTGCGGCGTGGCGTTGTGCGTCATCGCTCAATTCGGCCTCGGGCTTGCCCTGTGCGGGCGACGGGCGGGCCGCGGGTTGGGTACGCCGACTGAGGGAGCGCAGGGCTCTATCGAAGCCGGTAATGAGCTGGTCGATGGAAGAAAGGGCTCTGTCGCTCACGGTGTGGTCCTGAATCTAAAAATCTGTTGCTTACTTTAAACACTTCGCTCGGCGAGGGCAATTCAAGCGGCTTGCCGTGTCGACTTCGATGCCGCTACTATGCTTGGGCAATCACAACGAGCTCGCAGAAAAATGAGAGAAACGGACCATACGGACCTGGCCCTGGTGCTGAAAGGCAAAGCGCCCATTATCATCCTGGAAACCTACGACGAACCGGAAGCGCTTGCGCTGTTGGGCCGCTTGAGAAAGGGGCTCTTTGGCTCTGCTTGGCGCTGGACCCACACGCAAGGGCTAGAACCTTTGGGTTTCGGCCTGGAGCTGAAAAATCCAGAGGAGTACACCGAACCGAGTGCGATGCTGAAGTATCTGAAAGCACAGCACGGAGCGCAGTTATTCGTTCTCTGCGATTTGCATCCCTTTATTGATGAGCCAAAGGTGGTGCGTTACCTCAAGGATATTGCGTTGGACGCGCTGAGTAAAAAGCAGAAATTGGTTCTGTTGAGCCACCAACTGAAAGTGCCGGCCGAGTTAAAGCGGCTGAGTGTGAAGGCGCAAATTCGATTGCCGGATGCAGAAGAGATCATGAGCATTGTGCGGGAGCAGGCCCGTGAGTGGCAGGAAGATAATCATGGTCAAAAAATTCGTACAGACAGTGAAACGCTGGATCGCCTGGTTGCCAATCTCATCGGTTTGCCTCACCAGGATGTTCGTCGTCTCGCACATGGCGCGATCGTCGATGATGGGGCCATCACGGATGCGGATTTGCCAGAGCTGACTCGAGCAAAGTTTGCGTTGATGGACATGGAGGGGGTGTTGCACTTTGAGTACAGCACGGAGCACCTCCAGGATGTGGCAGGCTTTACCCAACTCAAGAGCTGGCTGGCGCGGCGAAGAGCGGCATTTATCGAGGCGAAATCGCGAAGCGGCGGCGCCGACATCCCCAAAGGGGTCTTGTTGTTCGGGGTGCAAGGGGGCGGTAAGAGTCTCGCCGCCAAGGCCATTGCCGGCGTCTGGGGCGTGCCGCTCTTGCGTTTGGATATGGCCTCGCTCTACAACAAGTACATCGGCGAAACGGAGCGAAATTTACGCGAAGCGTTAAAGTTGGCCGATTTGATGGAGCCGTGTGTACTGTGGGTGGATGAGCTCGAAAAAGGGCTTGCCGAGGACAGTGACAATGCTGTGGGCAAGCGCCTGCTCGGCACCCTGCTGACGTGGATGGCTGAGCGCAAAAGCCGGGTCTTCCTGGTGGCGACCTCCAACGATGTCAGTCAGCTGCCGCCGGAGCTGATGCGTAAAGGGCGATTCGATGAAATATTCTTTGTCGACCTTCCCGCGACGACCGTGCGCGAAGACATTTTCCGCATCCACATGACCAAGCGTCGGCTCAGTATTGAAGATATCGATTTGTCGGAATTGGCGGCGATGAGCGAAGGCTTTACCGGTGCCGAAATCGAGCAGGTGATTGTGTCTGCATTGTACGAGGCCTCGGCGGAAGAAAAGGTGTTGGCGCAGCGCCATCTTGAGCACTGCTTGCGCAATACTCAACCCTTGTCTGTGCTGCGTGCCGAGCATATGGCCTCGCTGCGTCACTGGGCCAGCGAACGAGCCATTAATGCTTGAGGGTAAGCCGGTGACTTTGAAGGGTTTTAGCCGACCTGGAAGGTTTTCTTAGCGATGACCTTGTCGTCGAGTTCGATGCTGAGTGTCCAAGCGCCACGCTTGGTATCAATGGGTGCCCAAATGGTATCGCCTAGAAAAAAGTCCCAGTTGTTGCTGCGCACATAGAGCGTGTCTTTGAAGGGCGGCATGACCTTGCCATCTTCGCCGGGAATATCCGGGTGGGCGATACAGCAATGGATCTGCTTTCCGCGTGCCTTGCGAATATTTACCACCATGCCAAATTCCACATCGAGCTCCAGAGGCACTTCCAAGGTGAAGCGTTGCAGTTCGGGTAGCGCCTTAGATTTTGCATCCCACTTGGTGTAGATGCCGTAGCTCACGAGTTTGCTTTCGGGTTTGGGTTTGGCCATGAGAATGAAAAAAAGGTGTAGTGCAGGGAGGTAAAAGGCGGGCGCCAGAGCGGCACCCGCTGTGGGCTTAGGATTGCTCGCGAGCGATCGCGCGATAGGCGATATCGCGGCGCAAATACACGCCGTTCCAGTCGATGGCGTCCGCAAGGGCATAAGCAGCTTGCTGTGCCTCCGTGACGGTATTGCCCAATGCGGTCGCGCACAGTACGCGGCCGCCCGCAGTGACGATCTTGCCGTCTTGCTCGGCGGTGCCGGCGTGAAATACATGCGCGCCATCACGGTTGATGCCGTCGAGACCGCTGATCACATCGCCCTTGTTATAGCTGCCGGGGTAGCCACCTGCGGCGAGCACGACGCCGACGGCGGCGCGATCATCCCACTCGGTGCTGAGCTGGTCTAAACGCTTATCGAGCGCGGCCTGGCACAGCGTGCTGAGATCCGATTTCAGGCGCATCATGATCGGTTGCGTTTCCGGGTCACCAAAACGGCAATTGTATTCGATGACTTTCGGGCTGCCGTCCGCTGCGATCATCAAACCTGCGTACAGAAAACCGGTGTAGGTATTGCCCTCCGCGGCCATGCCGCGAATGGTGGGCATGATGACCTCGTCCATGATGCGATCGTAGACCTCGGGGGTGACGACCGGCGCAGGGGAGTAGGCGCCCATGCCACCGGTGTTGAGCCCGGTATCGCCTTCACCTGCGCGCTTGTGGTCCTGGCTTGTGGCCATGGGCAGCACGTGCTCACCGTCGGCAATGACGATAAAGCTGGCTTCCTCGCCTTCGAGGAACTCTTCGATGACGACGCGGCAGCCGGCATCGCCAAAGGCGTTGCCAGACAACATGTCGCGTACGGCGTCTTCTGCCGTGGCGAGATCTTCGGCCACAATCACGCCCTTACCGGCCGCAAGCCCATCCGCTTTCACCACGATTGGCGCACCCTGCTCACGCAGGTAGGCCAGGGCAGGATCGACTTCCGTAAAGCTTTGGTACGCCGCCGTGGGGATTTTGTGCCGGGCCAGAAAGTCTTTGGTAAAAGCCTTGGAGCCTTCGAGTTGCGCCGCGCCCTTGCTGGGGCCGAAGCACGCCAGTCCGGCGTCGGCGAAGGCATCCACGATACCCTCTACCAAGGGGACTTCAGGACCGACTATTGTCAGGCCGACGTTGTTTTCTTTAGCAAACGCAATCTGGGCTGCAAAGTCGAGTACGTCAATAGCGACGTTTTGCAGTCCGGGCTCCAGTGCCGTACCGGCGTTGCCGGGGGCCACGAATACCGTATCCACCTGTTCACTTTGCGCGGCCTTCCAGGCCAGCGCGTGCTCGCGACCGCCGCCGCCGATGATCATCACATTCATTGTTTACGCTCCTTGTATCAGTGGCGGAAATGGCGCATGCCGGTGAACACCATGGCCATGCCGTGTTCGTCGGCAGCGGCGATGGTTTCTTCATCGCGCATACTGCCGCCGGGCTGGATCACGGCTTTAATACCGGCTTCTGCCGCGTTATCGATGCCATCACGGAAGGGGAAGAACGCGTCAGACGCCATTACCGAGCCGGGGACTTGAAAGCCTGCATGTTCGGCCTTGATTGCGGCGATGCGCGCGGAGTTCACGCGGCTCATCTGACCCGCACCGATACCGACGGTCTGGTTGTTTAGAGCGTAGACAATCGCGTTGGACTTGACCATTTTGCAGACTTTCCAGGCAAACAGCAGGTCGCGAATTTCATCTTCGCTCGGCGCGCGCTTGGTGACGACCTTGAGATCGCCAGCCGTAATGACGCCGTTGTCGCGGTCCTGTACCAAGAGGCCACCGGTGACGCGTTTGAAGTCGAAACCAGGCGTCAGGGCCTGTTCCCAATTGCCGCATTCGAGCAGGCGAACGTTCTTTTTCGCGGCAACGATGTCGCGAGCGTCGGCACTGATCTCGGGTGCGATGATGACCTCAACAAACTGTCGTTCGACGATGGCTTGAGCCGTGTTGCCGTCAAGGCGTCGGTTAAACGCGATAATACCGCCGAAGGCCGATTCGGGATCCGTTTTGAATGCCTGGTCGTAGGCTTCACCAATCGTGGCGGCCTGTGCAACACCGCAGGGGTTGGCATGTTTAACGATCACGCAAGCAGGTTCGTCAAATTGTTTGACGGTTTCCAGTGCGGCATCGGTGTCGGCTACGTTATTAAAAGACAGCTCTTTACCTTGCAGCTGCAAAGCGGTCGATACGCTGGCACCGCGGAATTTGGACTCCACGTAAAACGCCGCGTTCTGATGCGGGTTTTCACCGTAGCGCATCGTGCTGACCTTTTTGTATTGTGCGTTAAAGGTACGCGGGAATTCGCTCTCGCCCTCGGCGACTTTGCAGCCGAGATAGTTGGCGATGGCACCGTCATAGGCGGCGGTGTGCTCGAAGGCTTGCACGGCCAGATCAAATCGCGTGCTGCGGCTGAGGCAGCCCTTGTTCATTTGCAACTCGCCTAAGACGTCGGGGTAGCTGCGGCTGTTGACGACGATGGCGACATCGTTGAAGTTCTTGGCGGCAGCGCGGACCATGGTCGGGCCACCGATATCGATGTTTTCGATGGCGTCTTCGAGGTGACAGTCCGGGTTGGCAACCGTTTTCTCAAAGGGGTATAAGTTGACGATGACCATGTCGATAGGCTGAATGCCGTGCTCGGCCATGACGGCGTCATCGGTGCCGCGTCGTCCCAAAATACCGCCGTGTACTTTCGGGTGCAGGGTCTTCACTCGGCCACTCATCATCTCCGGGAAGCCGGTGTATTCGGAAATTTCGGTGACGGGAATGTTGGCTTCAGAGAGCAGGCGGTAAGTGCCGCCGGTAGAAAGGAGCTCGATGCCTTCTTCGACAAGCTGTTGGGCAAATTCGACAATGCCCGTTTTGTCGGAAACACTAATTAGTGCGCGGGAGACTTTTACGTTGTCAGTGCTTGCAGTCATATCTGTATTCTCAATGGTCGGCGCCTCAGCGCGCCGGATAGTCTTCATGGTAAAAACAATAAAGGGGCCCTAGCGCCCCTTTATGTGGTTCGGTGACGACGTACCGAGAACAGAATTACAACAGTCCGTATTGCTTCAGCTTCTTGCGCAGCGTACCGCGGTTGAGACCCAGTACATTGGCTGCTTTGGTTTGATTGTGGCGAGTGTATTTCATGACCACTTCCAGAAGGGGGGCTTCGACTTCAGCGAGAACCATCTCGTAGACGTCAGTCACGTCGTGGCCCTCAAGGTGCTCGAAGTAGTTGGACACTGCGCGCTCAACGCAGTCGCGCAGGGACTGATCCTGTGGGGCGACGTAGTCCTTCGCTGCCGGCACCTGGCTGGCAAAGTCGGTGTTACGATCAGTAAGTAGCGTGTCCGCTGTACTCATGCTGCTTTTTCCTCATTCATTTTAAGCCATAAAAAATAGTCGTTAACGCAGCGAAGTTGTGACTCCGCTGTGTCGAGCTGGTTGAAGCGCTTGCGGGCGGCTTTGCCATCGGCAAGGGCTTCGACATACCAGCCAAAATGCTTTCTCGCGATGCGCACACCTTGCGTCTCACCGTAAAACGCGTGCAGATCAGCGAGGTGGGTCAGAACGACCTCTCGTTTTTCTTCCAGGCTTGGTTCGCCGGGGGCGCTACCGTGCGCCAAGTAGCCCTTGATTTCGCGAAACAACCAAGGCGCTCCGAGTGCGGCGCGGCCAATCATGACAGCGGCCGCCCCAGTCTGTTCAAGCACGCGCGCGGCTTTTTCCGCGCTGTCGATATCCCCGTTGGCGATAACCGGGATCGTGCACTGCTTTGCCACCGCTGCGATGTGGCGGTATTCCGCCTCTCCATTGAAACGACAGGCGCGAGTGCGACCGTGTACGGTCAGTGCTCGAATGCCCGCGTCTTCGGCAATTTCTGCGATGCGCAGAATATTGCGTTGCTCCGGGCTTGGGCCCGTGCGGGTTTTCAGGGTCACTGGCACATCAACGGCACTAACCGTTGCCGTCAGAATCTCTTTGACCAAGGCCTCATCGCTCAGAAGGGCCGAGCCCGCGAGCTTCTTACAGACCTTCTTCGCCGGACACCCCATGTTGATATCGACGATTTGGGCGCCGAGATCGACACATTGTTGCGCGGCCACTGCGAGTTGCTCTGGATCGCTTCCTGCGATTTGCATGCTGACGGGGTGACTTTGCGGTTCAACAACCAGCCTGGATGACGATTTGCGGCTTTGCCACAAACGCGTGTCACTGGTGATCATTTCCGACGTAGTGAGCCCCGCACCATAGCGGCGGCAAAGTCGTCGCAACGGCATGTCGGTGACACCCGCCATTGGGGCGAGAAGCACAGGGCTGTCTACCTGCAAATCCCCAATATGAAACACGATTGACTCCTGAGCTGGCCCGACCTGTTATGCCCTTGCCTGACGCACTCCGCCCTGGCGAAAAGGGTGGCTATCATACCTAAGGAAGTGCATTTATGGAATGCAGCTTTTGAACAAATTGATCAATAAAAGTTCAATTTCAGGGCTTGACTACCGAGATTTGATAGTTGACTGCCTCGGCCCCGGGATCGGGGATTTCCAGGGTGATATGGATGGGGTGGCGCGCCGGCATCAAAGTGTGCCCGGCGAGTTCGCCGCCGACGTAGCTTGACGGCGGAAACTCATGCCGGCTGAGGATCTCGTTGCTCAGGTTGGTGAAGGTCAGCAGCAGTGTGGGAAAGTACTGCTCGAAATCGGCCTGATTCAAGAGTGTGGCGTCGACCAGCAGGGTTTGGCTCAATTGCGGGTGGTCGACAACGACCATGTTGGTAATGCGAATGCGATCGAGGTTCTGCAGCACGGGTAGGGTGCAACCGAAGACCCCGCAGGCTTGGGCGTAGTAGGGGCGCAGGCTCTGCTTGCGGCTCCAGGAGTCAAAGTTGAATGCGGCCATTTGGAACAGCGCCAGGAAAAGGGCAAGCGCGCTCAATACCAGCCAGAATACGTTCGATTGCCATATTGGCGCATGATGGCGCACGTGCAGCTCGAGGGGCTCCGGTTCGAGGGTGTGGAGAAAGTCTCGGTCGTTGTCGGCGTCGGATTCCGAGTCTTCAAACAGGTCCTCGACTCGCTCCTCGTGTTCCATTTCGGCCACTTCCGATTCCGTCGGTGCGGGGCCTTCGTCAAACAAAGCATGAAATTCTCCGCTGAAGTCATCGTCAATGACGCGGAAGCTGGGTTCATTGTCGACATCAGGCGCCGCGTCATCCGAGGATACATCGCTAGGGCTTTCTTCGGGTCTTTGCTGAGCTCGCGCGTCGTGCTCGTCTTCTTCGAGCAGGTTCAGTGCCCATGACTCATCGGTGTCAGAGCGGTTGCCATCATCGTTGTCATTCTTTCGCTGTTTGCGCTCAAACAGGTTGATGTCGCTTTTGGCGGTCGTGCCGGCAACGAAGATGTTTTCGTCGAAATCGCTCTCCTCTTGCTCGGCGGGGTCGCTCATGTCATCGCTGATGAGCATGTCGTCATCGAAAGCGTCCGACTGCTCTGGTACCGGCGTGGTTACCGGAGGGGGCGTCGTTTTCGGCTTGGGTGGGGTCGGCTTAGGCTTGGCAGGGGCGCCGACCAGATTCTCTTTGGCATTGAATATGGTAAGACAGGAACCACAACGCACCGCACCACGTGCCGTATTGAGGTGTGCGCTGTTGACCTTAAAAGAGGTTTTACACTTGGGGCAGCGAGTGATCGCGGTGCTCATGTTCCTGTCATTTCCTGTTGGCGAATTCCTGTTGGCGCCAGCCTTAGCGTTTGAAGTCTATACTGGACCGCGTGCAGCGTAAAACATTTACGCGCCAGTCTTGAGGAAAGTGTTAACCGGCCCCGGGAATTAACCGCGAGGCTCTGTGCTTTTTCTTCGCCCGGTGAGGCAGATCCACTCGTCTTTTTGTCTGGGGCTGTCCATATCAAAGGTCGCTGAATACGCCTCCAGGATGGCCTCACTTTGGGTGGCGAGGACGCCGGACAGGCAAAGCCGAGCGCCGGGGCCTGCGAGCTCGCTCAGGGTGGGCGCGAGCTCAACCAGCGGTCCCGCGAGGATGTTGGCCAGTACTATGTCGGCGTGTTGCGCAGGCAGCCCTTTTGGAAAGTAGACCGGGAAGCGATCCGCATCCAGCCCGTTTCGTGCGGTGTTGTCGCGAGTGGCCACCAGCGCCTGAGGATCAATGTCGACACCCTGAACGCGTGAAGCTCCGAGCAGGAGCGCGCCGATACCCAAAATTCCGGAGCCGCAGCCGTAGTCAATGACTTCGCACCCCTCTACCGGTTGTTCCGAAAGCCATTGCAGGCATAGGAATGTCGTCGGATGAGTCCCGGTGCCAAACGCCAGCCCTGGGTCAAGCATCAGATTGACCGCATTGGGGTCCGGCGGCGGGGTCCAGCTCGGGCAAATCCAAAAGCGTTCGCCACACTGGATGGGATGGTATTGCGACATCCATTCGCGCTCCCAATCCTTGTCCTCGAGCACATGCCAATGCAGGGCGTCGAGCGGTAGGGTCAAGGAGCGGGCAAGGGTGTCGGAAATGACGTTTGAATCCACGTCGGCCGGGAATAGGCCGGTGATGCGCGTGTCCTGCCACAGCGGCGTTTCGCCAAGTTCTGGCTCAAAAATAGGCTGGTCGGCATTGTCTTCAAAGGTGATGGACAATGCGCCCGCCGCGTCCAGGGCCTGCTCGATGGCAGGCACCTGTTCGCGTGAACTGACGATACGCAACTGAAGCCAGGACATGGCGCTAGTGTCGGACTCTGTACTTAGAGCCCGAGCTTCTTCTCGAGGTAGTGGATATTGACCCCACCTTTCGCAAAGGCTTCGTCACGGACGAGGTCTTTCTGCAGGTCGGTGTTGGTCTTGATGCCCGCTACGACGAGCTCATCCAGTGCGATTTCCATACGCTTGAGCGCGCTGCGGCGATCATCTCCGTGGGTGATCAGCTTTGCGATCATCGAATCGTAGTACGGGGGCACGGTGTAGTCGCTGTACAGGTGCGAATCGACGCGCACACCCAGTCCACCCGGAGCGTGATACTTGGTCACCTTGCCGGGAGACGGCATGAAGTTTTTCGGATCTTCGGCATTGATTCGGCACTCGAACGCGTGTCCACGCAGTACGATGTCCTCTTGCTTCAGGCGTAACTTCTCGCCCGCACAGACACGGATTTGCTCGGAGATCAGATCGATTCCGGTCACCATTTCCGTTACCGGGTGTTCAACCTGGATGCGCGTATTCATCTCGATGAAGTAGAAGCGACCATCTTCATAGAGGAATTCGAAGGTGCCGGCACCGCGATAGCCAATTTCATTACAGGCCTTGGTACAGGCTTCATACACTTCCTCACGCACGGCCATATCGATACCGGGCGCAGGTGCCTCTTCGAGCACTTTCTGGTGACGACGCTGCAGGGAGCAGTCGCGGTCGAACAGGTGAATGGCGTTGCCCTGTCCGTCGGCGAGGATCTGGACCTCAACGTGACGAGGATTCTGCAGGAACTTCTCCATATAGACGGTGGAGTCGCCAAAGGCGGCACCGGCTTCGGATTTGGTTACCTGGATGGATTTCCACAGCGCGGAGGCTTCGTGAACCACACGCATGCCGCGTCCACCACCACCCGCAGCGGCTTTAATAATGATGGGGTAGCCAATGCGCTCGGCAATCACCTGGCACGCACTTTCGTCGTCTGGCAGTGGGCCGTCAGAGCCTGGTACGGTCGGCACGCCCGCTTTTTTCATCGCGTCGATCGCCGACACTTTGTCGCCCATCATGCGAATCACATCGGGGTCGGGCCCGATGAAGACAAAACCGCTTTTCTGAACCTGTTCGGCAAAATCCGCATTTTCAGCGAGGAAGCCGTAACCCGGATGCACAGCGACCGAATCGGTGATTTCCATCGCCGCGATGATGGCGGGGATGTTCAGGTAGCTTTCTGTACTTGAATTTGGACCAATGCAGACGGATTCGTCGGCCAGGCGCACATGCTTCAGGTCGCGGTCGGCTTTGGAGTACACCGCGACGGTCTTGATGCCCAGCTCTTTGCACGATCGCAGAATACGCAGCGCAATTTCACCGCGGTTTGCAATCAGTACCTTGTCAAACATAGTGTTTCCCCGGCTTAAGCGATGATTACGAGTGGCTGGTCGAATTCTACGGGCTCGCCATCATCAAGCAGGACGGCTTCTACAACGCCGGACTTGTCGGCTTCGATTTGGTTCATCATTTTCATGGCTTCGACGATGCAGACTACGTCGCCGGCCTTCACGGTTTGGCCCACTTCAATGAAGGGTGCCGCGCCTGGGCTCGGTGAGCGGTAGAAGGTGCCGACCATCGGGGATGTGATGCTGTGGCCAGTTGGTGCGGGAGCCGCTTCTGGTGCGGCTGCCGGTGCAACCGGGGCAGGTGCAACGGGAGCGGCGGCAACCGGAGCCGCCACGGCCATCGCAGGGGCCTGTGCCACGACCTGTGGCTGATTGCTGTGGCCACGGCTGATGCGCACGGATTCTTCGCCTTCCTTGATCTCCAGCTCTTCGATGTTTGACTCTTCGAGCAGCTCTATGAGTTTTTTAATTTTGCGGATATCCATGGATTCCTCTCAACGTGGTTCAAAGTGAATGTTGTATTTACTGTTCGTTTAACTGTTGGAACGCAGCGCGCAGCGCAAGTTCGTAGCCGATTGCGCCAAGGCCGCAGATGACCCCTTCCGCGATATCCGAAAAGTAGGAGTGCTGGCGAAAGGCTTCGCGGCGGTGCACATTCGACAAATGGATTTCGATAAAGGGTATGGCCACCCCTGCAAGGGCGTCGCGCAGGGCAACGCTGGTGTGCGTAAACGCGGCAGGGTTGATTAATATGAAGTTCACACCTTCTTTTTGAGCGTCGTGAATGCGATCAATCAGCTCGTATTCGGCGTTGCTTTGCAATGTCTGAAAGTGGTGGCCCGCCTCGATACACAAGTCGGTCAGGTGGCGGTTGATGTCTTCCAGCGTGGTACTGCCGTAGACCTCGGGTTCCCGAGTGCCCAGAAGGTTCAGGTTCGGGCCATTCAGTGCCAAAATCGTTGCCATATCCGGTGCCTGTTTCAGACCTATCCAAGAAAAATGCCGCAGAAATGCGCGGGCCGAGCGTGAAAGTGGGCTGATTTTGCCTAAATCCAGAGTCAATGTCTATGGAATTGCACGAAAATGGAGAGATCCCCGCAAATTCCTAGAAATTAGGCGACGTTCTTGACCAAGTTTTATGCAGCTACAGTGCCTCAGCGCCGCTGGCACGGCGCATGGCGTCAATAACGAGGCCTGGAGTGAGTATCTGTGGCAGCACTTCGGGAGGGGCCTGGGAGTCCGCCGGGTACATCAGGTAGAGCGGTACGCCATTGCGCTCGAATTCATGCAGCAATGCGGTGATGTCGGGGTCGGCTCGAGTCCAATCTCCACGCAAAAGCGTGATGTCATGGCTCTGAGCAAAGGCCTCGACGCTGTGGACATCCAGTGCCACTTTTTCGTTGATTTTACAGGTTATGCACCAGTCCGCAGTGAGGTCGACAAACACCGCACGGCCTTCCGCACGAAGAGTGGACAGGGTCTCAGGGCTGTAAGCCTGCCAAAGCGGACTTGCCTGTTCTTCTTCACTGCGAATGGCATCAAGTGTGACGTGTACGGTGGCGATCAGGCTGACCAAGGCCAGGCCTCGCACAAACCAGCGCGAAGCACCGCTAGGCTGTTTTTGCCAGATCCAGAAAGTCAGCATCAACGCAATCGCGCCGCCGACCAGCATCGCGCTGTCTTTCGCGCTGGTCTGATTGCCGAATACCACAAGCAGCCAGACACAGGTGAAAAACAGTGGGAAGCTGAGCGCTTGCTTAAAGGTGATCATCCACGAGCCGGGCTGAGGCAGTCGTGCCGCCAAGGCCGGGCTGTGGCTCAAAATGAGATAGGGCAGTGCCATACCAAAGCCGAGGCAGACAAAAACGAGCAGGGCGATGGCCGCACTCTGACTCAAAGTAAAACCGATGGCGGTGGCCATAAACGGGGCTGTGCATGGGCTGGCCACGACGGCGGCCAGTACGCCGGTAAAGAACGACGGCGCGGGGCCGTGGCCTTCCGTCAGCTGTTGACCGAGACCGGCGAAGCGCCCACTGATCTCCAGTGCGCCCGAAAAATTCATACCGAGCAGGAAAAACAGGTAGACCAGAAACGCAACAAACCCGGGTTGCTGCAGTTGGAAGCCCCAGCCTAGGCTGGTGCCTGCGGAGCGCGCGACCAGGATGATCACGGCCACCAGGACGAACGAGACCACAACACCCACCGTGTAAGCCCAGCCATTAATACGGTGCTGGCGGCTGTCTCCGCCACTCAGGGACAGGGCCTTAAGCGACAATACGGGGAATACGCAGGGCATCAGATTCAGAATCATGCCGCCGACGAGCGCAAAAAGCAGCACCATTGGAAGCCAGGGGGTGGATCCTGTAGGGGCGTCGGCTAGCGATTGGATCGACTCTGACGCGACCTTTGCCTCGGACTCTGCCTTGATCAGCTCTGACGCTTCAATTTCAACGATACCGCTGTCGCCGACTTTAAAGCGCTGAGTACGCGGCGGGTAACACAGGCCGGCATCCGCGCAGCCTTGAGATTGGAGTGTGAGTTCGAACGGTTGTGGCCAGTCCGGCAGCGAGACGCTGAGCGTGTGGCTGCCGTAATAGACTTCAAGCTCTTCCTGGAATATCTCGTCGTACTTGCGCTTGCCATCAGGCATGCTCATCTCGAGATTGAGGGTCTCGGAAGCGGACTCCGCCTGGACGGCAAATTGATGACGGTACAGGTAGTAGCCATCGGCGATGGCCCATTGAAAGGTGACGACACCGTCGCGAGTTTGGGGGCGAACCAGGTAGGCTTCTTCAACAGAGAGAAAGCTGTCTTCGTTGCTCGATAGTGCATCTGACGCGCCGAAATTTTGAGCCTGGGCGGCGAGGCTGAAACTGAAAAGACAAGCGAGTAGAGCGATAAAGCGAGGCATTGGGCCACCTTGTTCAGGGCTGGGTGTCAGCGAGAATCGCGCTCTATCATGCCGTCTGTTCAGGTCAAGTCAACGCGTTCCCTCTCGAAGCTTAGAATATTTCCACGAAGCCGGCTGTGATATGGTTGGAAACTTTGACTGACATCGCAGAGGGACTCACGTCATTATGTTTGTGCGCGTATCGGCTTATCAATCCGTCGTTCTCTATATCACTTCAGCCTGTTTGTTGTTGGCTTGCGGGAGCACTCCGCAGAAAGCGGAGGTGGCCGCGGCACCCAAGACCGTCGTCGAGCCCAAGGTACCGCCGCGTGTTGAGCCCAGCGTGACGGATACCCTGCTCGACAGCGCAGAAGCGCTGTTTGACGAGGGGAGACTGTTGAGCCCCGAGGAGGACAATGCCTACCTGAGGTTCAGGGCCATACAAATTCTCGATCCTGGGAATCCGCGTGCGCAATCGGGCTTGGATGCTATTCTGGTGAATGAAAGCAGTGTCATTCGCGATGCCTTGTCGAGAAGTCGTCTGGATGAGGCAACCCAGGGCTACAATCGCCTGAAAGGCCTGTATCCGGACGCCGAGGTGACGAAAGCGCTGGCCGGTGAGATTGCCAAGTTGCGCGAGTCCCTGCGTCCCGTGCGGGTGGTGGAATCGCCAGTGCGCGCGCTGCCTGAAGATCGAATTTACTTGGATAAGACTGCCTTGAGTGCGCGCTCTCCCGAGATTGTTAGCCAGCTTCAAGACATTGCGCGTGGCTTGGTGGACAGTGATGAAAGCATCCTGATTTACGCCCGATCCGATGCCGAGGGGCGTTGGATTTACCAACAAATGCGAGAGGGTGTAAATGGCTACCGAATTCGCGGTGATATTCGTATCGGCGACCCGGCCATCCGCAAATTGGCACCACTCGAATAGCGACGCGTGTCGGCTCAATTAAAATAAGGAAAGCGCGTGACCTTCCAACGGCGAATCATAGTTGCAACGACACTGCTCCTGGTATTGGTACTGCTCGCGAGTTTGTTTGTCAGCGTCTTCAACGCGCGCAATTATTTTAGGGATCAGCTGCGCGTGCTCTCGGAAGACGCGGCGACTTCACTGGCGTTTGCGCTCTCCTCCCCTGCTGCGGCACAGGATCAAGCCCGCATCGAATCCATGATGGACGTCCTGTTTGACAGCGGCTACTACCTGAGCGTCAGCTACATCGGTGCCGATGGGGCTGTGGTGTCGAGCCGCGCGCGCGCGGTGACCATTGAGGGGGTGCCTGCCTGGTTTATTGATGTTGTCGACATTGCCACGGTGTCGGGGCGAGCGGGCGTACAATCGGGCTGGTACCAGCTCGGTGAAGTCCATGTGGTCGCACACCCAGGCTTTGGTTACCGCGATTTGTGGCGAGTCTGCAAAGAACTGTTCTGGCTCTTTGTCTTTGCCGCCGTATTTGCATACGGGGTGTTGGGGGTGCTGTTACACGCTTTGGCTCGGCCCTTAAAAAGACTGGAAAGGCAGGCTGACGCGATTTCTCAAGAAGAATTTCTGCGCGAGACTGCGCTGCCTTCGGAGCCGCAATTTCGTCGGGTTGTTGAGGCCATGAACCGCATGGCCGAGCGCATTGAAGCCAGCTTCGAGCAGCAGGTCGCGTTGACGAGACAGCTGCGTCGCGAGGTGCACATGGATGCGCTGACCGAACTGCCGAATCGGGCTGAGTTTGATGCCCGTCTCGATGCCTGGTTGAGTGCCGAACAGGGCCAAGGAGCAGCGGCGCTGATTTTGGTGTCTGTGCGTCCGATCGTGGAGCTCAATCAGTCCTTCGGGCGCGAGGCGGTGGACCGGCTTCTGTTGGGGGTCGCCGATGTGCTGAAGATGGATGCGGCGGAGCAGGTCTCCCTAATTGTTGGACGTCGCTCCGGGTCCGACTTTGCGCTCTTTGTTCCCGGTATTTATCCTCGAGAAGTCGAGCTTTATGGCAGCCGCCTGCTCGCACGTTTGCGCGAGCTGGAGTCGTTTGCAGCGTTGCCGAGTGCGAAAATGACACTGGGCATTGCCCATGCGGTGCGACCCTGCAGCGCATTGGAGTATCTTGTTGCTGCGGATGCCAGCTTGCGCAAAAACCTCAGCGCGGGGCCACGATTGCATTTTGAATCCCTGGACCAGGACAGCCGTCCCCCGCGCAGTGCCCAAGCCTGGCTGCCGATTCTCGAAGATGCGATAGAGCACGAGCGTTTCCAGCTCGCGTTCCAGCCCGTGTTCCTCAGCGGGCAAACCAGCCCCGCCTATTACGAGGTGCTCTGCCGGCTTGATGACGAGGGGCATTTGTTGCAAGCCGGCGTGTTCTGGCCGTTGATCGAGCGCTATGCCCTCAGCGAGCGGGCCGATCGTGTGCTGCTTACGAGAACCTTGACCCTGCTAGATGAACAGCCGCAGTTGGCGCTGAGTGTGAATATTGCGCACGCAAGTGCGGCGTCGGGAGAATTCAGAGCCTGGCTCGATGAATTCCTTGGACTGATTCCCGTCTCAACCTCGTCTCGATTGACGATCGAGTTGCCAGAGAGTCTTTGTCGGAACGTGGATTTAGCCCTCGCTCCGATGATTTGCTTGCTGCGTCATCGAGGGATCGGTGTGTGCATCGATCGCTTCGGCCTGAGTTCGTTGAGCTTACTGCACCTGCAGGCCTTGCAACCCGATAGTGTTAAATTGGATCGTCGATTTGTGACGGCCATACACGAGCATCCAGAGAATCGTTTCTATATTCGCTCTTTGCAGGGGATTTGCGCCAGTTGCCAGGTCAGTCTGCTCGTAGAAGGCGTCGAAACAGGGGATGAAATGAGTGCTGTGGAGGCGCTGTCGGTAAAGGGCTATCAGGGGTATTTCCTTGGGAAACCGAGCCTGACCGTGCCACAGGCATGATGTCAGAGCGGGGAAAAAAGCGATGAATGGCGTGGGGAGATAAGGTATGAAAAATAACACACTCACAGAGCGATTCCGTGCATGGATTTGGATTCTGATCCCTCTGTGTTTGAGCGCTTGTGCCGACACGGCTCCGCCGCTGATCATCAGCGATGCCGTGATCCGAGAAATGGCCCCGGGGCGAGACACTGGTGTGGCCTACCTCAATATAGAAAACCTGAGTAAGCAAACGCTAACTTTGAACTACGTTCAGAGCGAGCGGACCGACACAATAGAAGTGCATCAGCATCTGTACGAAGACGGCGTGATGAAAATGCGGCCTCTCGCGCACTTGATGGTGGCACCGGGGGAAAAGGTGGTGTTCAGTCCCGGCGGGTTTCACCTGATGTTGTTTGGCGTTGATGCACCGCTGAAGGAAGGGGAAACGCTCGATCTTGTGTTCGAATTTCAAAATCTTGAGCCTGTGACGGTGACCGCGACGGTCAAGCGCCTGTAGAATGAGTATCTCGCGCCGGAGTGGCGCCCATCTCCAAAAACATCAAACATGGAATTAGGAATGAATCGGATCAGTTCGTGGTTTTCGACCCAGTGGCAGGAGTGGCGCGGTAACCTCAGTGAAACCGGGCGTTGGGGCAAAATACTATTGACGGTCATCGTCGTCTATCTGCTGCTCGCGCTTATCCTTGGCATTATCTGGAGCTTCGAACCTTCGCGGTTCGACGTGATTGAACATGCGCGTGAGGAAAGCGGGGTGAGCAAGCCTGAGACCGTGGCCGGTGTGACCACGACCTCAACGCTGATCGGCGTGATGGACACACTTTTGCACAAGCGCGGCGGTTATTTGAGCAACGATGTCACGCCGCCTGGGCTCTGGCTCGACAATATTCCCAACTGGGAATATGGCGTCATCATACAATCTCGTGACCTCACCAAGGCCATGCGAGAAGCCTATAGTCGCTCTCAGTCTCAGTCTACGGAAGATAAATCCCTCGCGATGGCTGAAGCACAATTCAATTTCGACCATAAAAGCTGGCTGCTTCCCGCGACTGAAGGGGAGTACAAAGAAGGCTTGGACTCGCTGCGCAATTATCTGGAGCGCTTGGCCGATGACGATGAGAGTAACGCCCAGTTCTACGCCCGTGCAGACAACCTGCGCTATTGGTTGAGCACTGTCGAAACACGCTTGGGCAGTTTGTCGCAGCGCTTGAGTGCCAGTGTCGGGCAGCGTCGAATCAATATCGATCTCGCCGGTGATTCCGGGGCGCGACAAAGCACGCCGGGGCCGTCGGAAATTGATGTAAAAACCCCTTGGCTTGAGATTGACGACGTCTTTTTCGAAGCGCGTGGCAGTGCCTGGGCACTGATTCACTTCCTGCGCGCAGTAGAGGTGGACTTTGCGGATGTGCTCGAGAAGAAAAATGCACGTGTCAGCCTGCAGCAGATTATCCGTGAGCTGGAAGGGACTCAGCAGACCATCTATAGCCCGATGATCCTCAACGGCACGGGCTTTGGGATGTTGGCCAATCACTCACTGGTGATGGCCTCCTATATTTCGCGAGCGAATGCCGCGATCATTGACCTGCGTGAGCTGCTGGAGCAGGGCTGACGACACTAGCGCACAAGCTGCGCATGCTGTTCGGGTCGCAGCCGCGGCCCGAATTGGCTGACGACCTCGGCTGCGGCGCGGTTCGCAAAGGCGATGGCCTCCGCAAAGGGGCGGCCCTTGAGGTAGGCGTGTAAGAAGGCGCCTGCAAACATATCACCTGCGCCATTGCTGTCTTTCGGCGTGCAGGCACTGCCGCTGACGCGATGCAGTGTCTTCCCATCAAATCCCAAAGCCCCTTCAGCGCCGAGCGTCACGATGAAGCGCCGGCTGTAGCGTTTGAGTGCGTCGCACGCGGCTTCGAGATCGCTCTCTCCGGTAAACGCAAGGGCTTCTGCGGCATTGCTGAACAGGATGTCGATCGGCTCTGCACCGATAATCTCTTTCAGTCCGTCCCCGAAGAACTCCACAATGGCCGGATCGCTCAAGCTCATGCTCACCTGAACACCTGCGGCCTGAGCCTCCTGGCGGGCCCGTATTGCAGCAGGGCGCCCGGTGGCAGATGTGACCAGGTAGCCTTCAATATAGATGCAGCGCGATGCGCTCAGAGCCTCGAGGTCAAGGTCGGCCTCGGAAAAGGTCTCGCTGATGCCGAGAAAGGTATTCATGCTGCGTTCGGCATCTGGGGTGATCATGACCAGGCATTTCCCGGTGGTGCCCGCTGCGCTGCCATTGTCCGACTTGTAGGCGACGCCCGCATTGCGCAAATCGTTGAGATAGATCGCACCGTGTTCGTCGTCGGCGACGCGACAACTCATAAAGCAGCGAGAGCCAAAATAACTCGCGGCAATGATGCTGTTTGCGGCGGAGCCGCCGCTGGCGAGTACTGCGCCTTGCAGGTGAGCAGAGAACGCATCGAGCAAATCTGACTGTCGCTGCTCGTCCACGAGCGTCATCACGCCCTTTTCTACGTTTAGCTGCTGCAAATCGGCATCGCTAACCTGCATTTCGGTATCGAGCAGGGCTGCGCCCAAGCCATAGAGGTCAAAAGAGCTCACTGTATCCGTTCCTTATTTAACGATTGTTTCCGGCATGTGCTGCGGAGCGATGTGAAGGGCGCGAGTGTAACGTATTGAGAGGGGGAGGCAAGGCCGTGATCTGTCCCGCCGCCCTGAAAACCCTACGCGGGTGCGTGCGAGAGGATTCATTACTTTATTGAATTTACTTTACTATCTTTTAATCAGCGTTTCCGGGAGGCCTATCCTAAGGTGGCAAAGGGATGGCGCTTTTCGTACCAAGTTGGCGCACTGTTGGGGTAGGTGTGTTGACTTGTGAGATGTTTGCGACACGATCACGTGATTTGCGGATTATCGTTCGTGCCAATTGTGGTACATTTCATACGTATGCATCACAAGGGTGAAGGCGGTCGATCTTTCACCTATAGTTAGAATAACCGCCCTCGGAGATGGGCAAAACGGGCGTCGTGCTCGAGGGAAACAGCACTTATGTCGAAATTGATTCGGGAACCGAGCAGACCTGAAGCAGCGTCCGCGACGGCATTGCCGTTATCGCCGGGTACCATCGTGACACATCTCAAGGCCTGTCAGAAGTTGGCTCAGGATCATGTGGAGAAAGCGTTCGATATCTTTCTTAAATCTCTGTACGACGCGTACGACATAGAAATCGATAAGGCTTCCTCCAATGCTGACGCAACCGAAATGATGGGTATTCAACGTAGCGTGCGCAAACATGCCTCTGAGTTGAAGCATTATTTTTCCGGGTATTACCTTGAAGGATTCGTTAAGTTCAGTAAGAAAAAGCTCAATACGACTATTGGAGAGGCCCAGTCGGCGGCCTCTGAAGAAGACTTGAGCATCGTTGAAAATGAAGACCTGGAAGAAACCATTGCGATCTCGTCGATCACCCAGCGCGTGGATACCTATTTCGCCGAACCGCTCTGGGCGCTGAACCAACGGTTTTCCGTATTGAACAATGGTGAGCCGGTGACGGAAAGCGGTAACCCATGCTCGCCTATCCAATTCTGTGATGCCCTGAAACGTTCGCTCAAACTTATTGAGTTAAACCCTAAAGCGAAAATGCTCGCGTACAAGGTGTTTGATCTCCAGCTTCTCAACCTATTCCGGCTCGTCTCAGAAGACGTCAACGCGTATTTACAGCAGCAGGGCGTCTTGCCCAATCTGAAGTTTTCCGTCCCGCGCGGGGCGGCCCCCAAATCCTATCTTGCGGAAGATGGCGATACCTTTGGCCGTCGTGCCGAAGATCACGGTATTGAGCGTGGGGCACCCGATCCTGAGTCACCGCCTGAGGAATACCAGGCCGATCTGATTGCCGCTATTCGAGGATTGCAGCAACAAATTCGCACTACCGCGGCAGCCAGCCCGACGCCTTCTGTCGTTTACAGCGCGGATCAGATACTCGGCGCCCTGGGTGGTTTGCAGAATCAGGTGGCGGGCACGACGCCACTGACGCAAGCGGGCATCGCAAGCAGTGCCGTGGATTTTGAGGCGCTGGTGCAAAAGTTGAAAGCGCGCCTGGCGGAAGAGTCGGATGACGGTGCGGTTAAAAAAGATGACATGCAAACCATTGATTTGGTCGGCATGGTCTTCGAGTACATGTTGAATGACGAAAACATTCCGGACAGTATCAAGGCACTGTTGAGTTATTTGCACACACCGTTTTTGAAAATCGCGTTTATCGACCCCGGCTTTTTCGAGCATGCAGAGCATCCCGCGCGCGTGCTGCTGAACAATCTGGCCGACGCGGGAGCGCGTTGGGTCTCGAATGATGGCAGTTCTCAGTTCGATATGTACGAGCAGATCAAAGGCATCGTCAATCGTGTACTGAAAGAGTTCGACAATGACATTAAGGTCATCACCAGTCTGCTGTTCGAATTCAACAGCTATGTCAAAAAGGTAAGCCGCAAACAAGAGCTGACTGAGCGTCGCGCAAAAGAGAAAGCCGAAGGTGAAAATAAACTGCGTGAAATGAAGTTGCGAGTCAACGACGAGGTGCGTGATCGCATTAAGGGTAAGGAGCTGCCCTCGGCCGTCTTGCTTCTGTTATTGCAGCCCTGGTCGGATTATTTGACCTTCATCCTTCTGCGCCATGGTGAAAAAAGCGATGGCTGGGAAAGTGGTACACAACTCGTCGAGGATGTACTGTGGTGCATTGAGCCCAAGCGCAGCGATGAGGACAAGGTTCGTCAGAAAGAGCGAAAAGAAAGTATCGTTGCCAGCCTACGCCAGGGTTTTACGGTGATCGGTTATGACGCGAATAAAGGGGAAAAGTTAATCAATTCCTTCGAGTCGCTCTGTGCGCTCGCGTCACAAAGTCAGAAAGCCGAGCCCGCGCCTGAGCCTATGAGAAATGAGCTTGAGCGGATCGCGGCAGAGCGCGCCGGTCAGCACCCGCATCATGAAGAGGAGGTCACCCCGGAAGAAGCGCAAATGGTGGAGAGCCTCAAAATGATTGAATTCGGCACCTGGTTCGAATTTGAAGGGGGCAAACGATTGAAGGTGGCCTGGTACAACGGGCGCACTTCCCACTACATGCTTGTAGATCAGATGGGCAAACGTGTCGACATGGAGAGCGGTCTGGCGCTTGCGAGAAAAATGATTGGTGGTCAGGCAAAAATTATTTCAGGCAGTTCGAAGCCCTTCTTCGAGCGCGCGCTGGAAAATATTTACCAAAAACTCAATGAAAAAGCGGAGGCGGCCCAGCCGGCAGCAGACGATGTTGAACGAGGGTGAGAACAATCAAAGCCGGGCGAGTGAGCAACGGCAAAATAAGCGCTTCGAGATCGTACGGCCTTTTCAGGTGTACGACCGGGTCACTGGCCGATCGCTAGGCACTGTGGTAAATGTCAGCGTTGAGGGTTTAATGATTCTCGGCGAGCGCGACATCGTGGAGTCGGCGGTGTACCAAGCATCTGTGTCGCTCCTGGTGAACGACCAAGAGTCGGCACTATCACTGGGTATTGAGTGCCTTTGGGTATCTGATGCCGATAGTGACGATAAACAGTGGTGTGGCTTTCGCATCATTGACATATCACCCGATGACCGCAGCCTATTGGCTGAAGTCATCGAGCAATTGGGCTGAGCGCGTCGCGGCGCTAAGCCAGTGATTTAAATACTTCTGCCGCCGCTGCGGCCGTGGCGGCGATGTCGTCGTCGGTGTGCGCCGCCGACATAAAGCCCGCTTCATAACACGCGGGTGCCAGGTACACGCCCTGCTGTAGCATGCCGTGGAAAAAGCGATTAAAACGCTCGGTATTGCCGCTCATCACCTGTTGATAGTGGGTCACCGTCTCCGCTTCAGTGAAAAAACATCCCCACATACTGCCAACGTGATTCGTGGTCATGGCAATACCTGCCGCATTCGCTTCGGCTTGAAGGGCTTCGACCAGCGCCGTGGTGCGAGCAAATAGCGGTGCATAAAAATCTTCTGCTTGGATTAACTTGAGCGTCGTTAAGCCCGCTGCCATCGCGACAGGATTCCCTGACAGCGTTCCCGCTTGATACACCGGCCCCGTCGGCGCGATAAAATCCATCACATCGGCTCTGCCGCCAAAGGCACCGACGGGCATGCCGCCGCCCACCACCTTGCCAAGGGTAGTGAGATCCGGTGTGATGCCGTAATAACCTTGAGCACCTGCCAGGCCCAGGCGAAAGCCGGTCATCACTTCGTCCATAATTAATAAAGCGCCATATTCGCTGCAGCAGCTTCGCAACGACTCTAGAAAACCGGGCTGTGGCGGAATGCAATTCATATTGCCGGCAACAGGCTCGACAATGACGCACGCCACTTGGTCGCCAATCTGGGCAAACGCCTCTTTGACCTGTGTCGGGTCGTTGTACTGCAGTGTGATGGTGTGGTCGGCCAACTCTGGCGGTACGCCGGGTGAGCTGGGTACGCCGAGGGTCAGCGCGCCACTGCCTGCTTTGATCAGCAGGGAATCGGAATGGCCGTGGTAGCAGCCCTCAAATTTAATAATCTTGTTGCGGCCGGTGAAGCCTCTGGCGAGCCGGATGGCGCTCATAGTGGCTTCGGTGCCGGAGCTGACAAAGCGCACTTTTTCGATGCTCGGCACGAGCGCACAGACTGTTTCAGCGAGTTCGGTTTCGATTTCGGTGGGTGCGCCGAAGCTCAGACCTTTTTCGAGCTTCTGTGTGACCGCCGCCAGTACCTCAGGGTGTGCGTGTCCGAGGATCATGGGCCCCCAGGAGAGCACATAATCGATGTAGCGTTTGCCGTTGGTGTCCCACATATAGGCACCCTGCGCCCGATCAATAAAAACGGGCTCGCCGCCTACCGCTTTGAACGCGCGTACGGGCGAATTGACGCCGCCGGGGATCACGCGTTGGGCTTGTTCAAATTCTTTCGACATGGGAGGGCTCCGACCAGTTAAAGAGGTTGTTTCAATACAACCAAAAAGACGATGATCACAAGCGCCAGTACTGGCGCTTCATTGAAAAAGCGGAAAAAAACGTGGCCGGGCACGGCCTCGTCATTGGCAAATCGTTTGCGGTAGTAACCGCAGGCGTGGTGGTACACAGTAAGCAGAAGCACAAGTGAAAGCTTGATCCAGAACCATGTGCTGTTGCTGTAATAACTCCAGTTGTAGCTCGCGGTCCAAAAGCCGAACACATAGGTGGCAATGATGCTCGGTGTACCAATGCCTCGATACAGTTTGCGCTCCATGATTTTAAAGCGTTCTTTACTAATGTCGTCGTCGGCCATCGCGTGATACACAAACAGTCGAGGAAGGTAAAACAACATGGCGAACCAGCACACGACGGAAATGATGTGAAGCGCTTTTACCCAAAGCATTTTTAGATCTCCTTGGGTTGATAGTGGTTTTGAATCGCGTCGAGCGTGATCAGGCCATGTACGCTGCGGTGGGAGTGCAGATTACTTGTGACGTATAGCACCTCGCATTGAGATCGGCGAATATGCCGCAACGCATCGTAGAGGCTTTCAGATTCCAGGACAGGGTGCAGCATGTGGCGGCGCCCTGGCACTTCACTTAATCGAATGGATTCCTTGCCTTCGGAAACCGGCTCGGGAGAGTTATCTAAAAAGTGTGCGAGGTCGGCCGTCCATAGCGCGAACAAGCGTTCCTCAAAGCTGAACACGACCCATTCAGGTTGGGCGGACAGGATGTAGCGAGCCTCATCCAGCGAGATGGTTTCGTCGCTGATTAAAAAACGTCGGTTGACGAGGCTCATCACACCGATACGTCTCAGGGCGCGCACGGCGGGGCCCATTTCAATATCACGTCCGTTGACTGACAGTTGTTCGATAAAGATGCTCCGTACGCCGAAGAGTTGCCGTGTCGTCAGGCACGCAACCACAATCATCAGCATCGCGGGAAAAATGACACCTGGGTTATGGCTGAGCTCCAATACGGCCACGAGCGCCGCGAGTGGCGCATTGATCACCGCCGCCATCATGCCCGTCATCCCCAGCAGTACATACAGACTGGGGTGCACGTCGAGACTGGGGAACCATGCCTGAACGAGTGCACCGACCGCCGCACCGCTGCACGCGCCAATGACTAACGAAGGGCCGATCAAGCCTCCGGGAATACCCAGCGCGACCACTACCGGCGTGACCAGCCACTTACTCAGCGCAATGATGATAAACGCACTGATGACAATCTCGCCGCTGATCGCCTTGGCAATGGTGTCGTAGCCGAGGCCCATAATTTCGGGCACGAAGGCCGCCACGGCCGCCGTAAACGCGCCGGCTGCCATTACGCGAAGAAAAACAGGAATCCGTTGCAGGCGCATGGTCAACACGTGCAGGCGAATATAGCTGCCCGCAAGCAGCGCTAGAATCAAACCGAGTACGACGACAAATGGCAGCTCGCTCAAGCTCGTCATTTCGGTACTGCCCGCATCGAAGACGATCGTGTCGCCCAGCAGGCCCTTGCAAATCGCGGCACCGATAACCGAAGCCAAAATCACAGGCACGAAGCCCACAATGCTGTACTCCATCACGATCACTTCCATTGCGAAAATGACACCCGCCAGCGGCGTATCGAAGGAGGCGCTGATTGCGGCCGCGACGCCACACGCGATTAAGGTCTGCATGCTGTTGTTCGGCAGGCGCAGCCAGCGCCCAATGCGGCTGGAAGTGCCCGCACCTAAATGGACGGCCGGCCCTTCTCGGCCGACGCACTGCCCGCTGACAATCGCGACAATCGCGAGCCAGAACTGGGCGATCCAGTTTGCCGTAGGCAGGTGTCCCTGATGGTTGTGAAGACGGTCGATAACGTGGCTGACGCTCATTGAGCGGTGGCTCTTTTTCATGAGCTGCAGCGCGGTCCCCATGATCAATGCACCCGTGATGATCAGCGCGCTGCGCCACTCGGGCGGCAGGCTTTCGAAGTCTTCTGCGTGCGCCATCGGCAGGAACAATACGGGGGATTCAATCGCCAGACGAAAGGCGACAATCAGCGCGCCGGTGCAGGCGCCAATTAATAGCGCCAGAAAGCTCAGCTGGGGCAGGGCATCGACCTGGGCGAGAGACCGTCGAAATTCCTTTAATTTGTCGTTGAAAAATGCGGAGGGCATTCCATGTGGCTCGTTGTCGCAGTGGGCCTATTGTACACAGCAGGCGCTGTCCTATGTGAACGATGGCATGATTTTTTAAGCCGCAAGGCTTATGATACCCGGTCTTCGCGTGGTCGCCCTGAGGCGCCATGACTTAATGAATGCAGCGATAATGAAAGAGAGACGATTGTGATTAAGGTGGGTATTGTCGGCGGTACCGGCTACACCGGTGCGGAACTGTTAAGACTTCTTGCGCAACATCCAGACGTGGAGGTGACCACGATCACCTCGCGTGCGGAATCTGGCAAGCGCGTCGACGCACTTTTCCCGAACCTGCGTGGGGTCTACGATCTGTGCTTCAGCACACCGTCACCAGAGGCGCTGGCGGAGTGTGATGTGGTGTTTTTCGCGACCCCGCATGGCGTGGCTCAAGCCATGATGGCAGACATCCTCGCCACGGGCACGCGCGCAATTGATCTCAGTGCCGACTTCAGGGTCAAGGACGTACCGTTGTGGGAGAAGTGGTACAAGCAAGCCCACGCCTGTCCGGAGCTTGTCGAAGAGGCGGTTTACGGCCTGCCAGAGTTTCAGCGTGACGCCATTCGCTCTGCGCGATTGATTGCTTGCCCCGGCTGTTACCCGACCTCGGTGCAATTGGCGTTGATGCCTTTTCTGGAGCAGGCGCTTATCGAGCCTGACACGATTTTGATCAATGCCGCGTCCGGCATCAGTGGCGCAGGCAAGAGCGCAAATGCGACGCTGCTTCTGGCGGAAAACTACGACAACTTCCGCGCCTATGGTGTCGCCGGGCATCGTCATTTACCCGAAATAGAGCAGAGTCTGCGCGGTTTTCAACCAGCCGGAGAAGTACCTGCGAATATCGTATTTGTGCCTCATCTGCTGCCCATGATTCGCGGAATTCATTCGACGATCTATGTGAAATCGAAGTCGCTGTCCATCGAACAATTACAGTCGGTGCTCGAAACACGTTATCAGGATGAGCCCTTCGTCGATGTATTGCCTCGCGGTATGTACCCTGAAACTCGCTCGGTCAAATCCACGAATCTGTGCCGAATCAGTCTTGAGCAACAAGAGGGCAGCGATTGGCTGGTATTGATGTCGGTCATTGATAACCTCGCCAAAGGCGCGTCGGCGCAAGCCGTACAGAATATGAATTTGATGTTTGATTTGGACGAGCGAAGTGGCCTGAAACAGGCTGCCTTATTGCCCTAAGGAGCGCATGTGGCGTTGGTGAAAGGTTCCAAAAAACTGCGCATCCGAGTGATCGAATATCGCTTGCGTTACATTCTACTCGCGCTTTTTCTGTTGCTGGCTATCGTATGTGGCGGCGTGCTCGCAGCGTATTACAGCGGTCATAAAGCGGGTATGGCCGGGCAGGAAAAGGCACTTGCCGATGTCGCGCATTATAGTGGTAAGCTGCAGCAAGCCGAGTCCCGAGCGGATGAGCTGGAGCAGCAATTGGCCAATATCCGTATGGCTTCGCAGGTAGATCGCCAGGCCAGCGAAGACGTTCGGCAGGAAGTAATTGCGCTCAAAGACGAGATCGCCCGCTTAGAGGAAGAAAACAGCTTCTATCGGGGCTTGATGGCGCCCAACGAAAGCGCCAGTGGGTTAACCCTGGGGCAGGTTGAGCTGATCAGTACGCGAAAAGAGCGGACCTACGCCTACAAAGTGGTAATTCAACAGCTCGCGACGCGCCACAACGTGTTGAGTGGTAGTGCCAATATCACGGTGCTCGGGCGTCAGGACGGTGTCGATGTGCGTTTCCCGCTGATGATGCTGAGCGAGGATGTCGAAGTGGAAGATATCAAGCTACGCTTTAAGTATTTTCAGGTCATTGACGGCGAGCTCGTGTTGCCCGCCGGGTTCGAGCCGCTCGGCATTCAAATTGAAGCGAAAACAACCGGCAAAAAGCCGCAAACCATCTCGAAGAAGTTCGGCTGGTTGGTAGAGGAGAGTTAAAGTGTTTGGTGGAAAAAAAGACAATCAGTTCGCCAAGGGCGGGCACACCCTGTTCGATCGTGCGCTGGAAATTGAAGGGAACGTACGCTTCGCTGGGACGCTGGATGTGGAAGGCGTCGTCAACGGGGACATTCAAGCGGTCGATAGCACGGACGCGCTCATCCGGGTGCGCGAAAAAGGCTGCGTCAATGGTGACATTCATGCGCCAAAAATCATCGTGAATGGGCGAGTGAACGGCAATGTGTTCGCAACGCGCCATTTAGAGTTGGCGGCCAAGGCTGAAGTCAATGGCAATGTGCACTACCAGGTGATCGAAATGGTTAAAGGTGCCCAGGTGAACGGCAGTCTTGTCCATATTGAGGTGGAGCCCAAGCCGGCCGAAGTCAGCGAGGCCGCCAAGCCCGCCGATTCCAAAGCGGCTTCGTCAGCGAGTGCCTCCGCCGCTGGCGCCAAGGCAAGCTCCTGATAATACTTGACTGTACTACTTGGTTATTCCGATAATACGGCCTCATTTTCAACTGGTTGCTGTCTACAGCTATGAGTACTGCTGAAACCTTCGTTCCTCAGGCCCTGAATGTGTCGGAATCCGCGCTCGAGAAAGTGCGCGAATTGGTCGAAGAAGAGGAAAATCCCGATCTGAAGCTGCGCGTGTTCGTCACCGGCGGTGGGTGTTCGGGCTTTCAGTATGGCTTCGCTTTCGAAGAGGCCGTGGCTGAGGATGACGCCGTTATCGAGAACAACGGTGTGCAAGTCGTTGTGGATGCCCTGAGTTACCCCTACCTGGTCGGCGCGACCCTGGACTATGAGGAAGGCCTTCAGGGCTCTCGCTTTATGGTTCAAAACCCGAACGCGTCTTCTACCTGTGGCTGCGGCTCTTCTTTTTCGATCTGATCCTCGGTCTTCCTGTCCCTAATTTATCCGAGTAAGGCCGTGCCCGCGGCCTGCAAACGCGATCGTCATAGCGGTCTGCCGCGTTCATTGTCATTGCCGGCCTCTTCGTCTACCCCCATCCTTTCCGTGCCTTACCAATGTTCACCGGTAATACCAACGCACCCCTAGTCGATGCGGGTTGAGTGTCTTTGCCCGCCAATTCCCATCAATTCCCCCATTACTAGGCAGGTCAGGCCGCTTCAAATATAAAAAATTGCATTTTGGTCTTTTACTGCTACACGCAGACAAAGCCTTGGTAGCGTAAAACCGGGCGTCAGACGCAAAAGCGCTGTTTTCGCTGATGGCAGGAGGTCAAACATCCTTGTCAATGAAGAATTTGGCGCCTCACTGTTTTGGTATTACCAAAATGGTCATTCCAGATGGTTGACTTTGGTATTTCATGAGTTTAATGTTGGCCTGACGTCAGGGAATACACTCCGTTGTCGGCGTCGGTGAATAAATCTAATAAATGAATTCTCAAGGGGGGTGGTCTATATGTCACTCAAGAAAAGCCAGTTGTCCGCATTGATTGCCGTGTTCAGCGGTGCAGCAACTCTGCTGCCAGCCGCAGTATCCGCTCAGAACGTAGAAGAAGAAGTCGTTGTAACCGGCTTCCGTAAATCCCTGGAAGCTGCACTCGATACCAAGCGTGCTTCCGCCAACAATACCGACAGCATCATCGCTGAAGACATCGGTAAAATGCCTGATCTTAACCTTGCTGAGTCACTGCAGCGCCTGCCCGGTGTTGCGATTACTCGTGAAGGTGGTGAAGGTCGTCAGATCACGGTTCGTGGTTTGGGTCCCGACTACACTCGTACAACTTTGAACGGCATGGAAGTTCCTGGTAGTACCGGTGGTCTCGATTCTTCCGGCGGTGTAAACCGTGGTCGTGCTTTCGACTTTAATATTTTCCCGTCAGAGCTGTTTAAGCAGATGACTCTGGCAAAATCCACAACGGCAGGCATCGAAGAAGGTGGTTTGGCCGCGACTGTGGAGCTTTACTCTTTCCGTCCTCTCGACAACCCTGGGTTCAACCTGAGTGTGAGTGGCCAAGGCACTGTAGATAGCTTTGCCGGCGAACTCGACCCGCGTTTGACCGCAATCTATAGCCAGACCTTCTTCGATGACAAGTTGGGCATCATGGCGGCAGTTGCGCAATCTCAGCGTACTGTACGTCAGGAAGGTTTTGGTACCGTTCGCTGGACTTCGCCGTTTTCTAATGGTGACCGTTCTTGGGTCGGAACCGATGCGGATGTCGATATCGTCGGTACACCTAACCCCGGTGCGAACTACCCCGGTGTAAGCGGCGGTGCCGAACAGTTGGATTACATGTGGCACCCACGTCTGCCGCGCATGGATTCCTTTAACCGCGAACAGGATCGTCTGGGCTACGCCTTTACGGCTCAGTTCCAGCCAACTGACCGTATGGAATTTGCATTGGATGTTGTGGGTTCACAACTTGACGCCGATGTGACTTCTTACAACTATTTTGCGCAGTTCCGTAACTTGCAGGACACCATCGAGCCTACTCGTGTCGTTCTGGATTCCAGCGGTCGCTACATCGTTGCTGGTGATTTCAACAACGTTTCTCCCCGCTCCGAGAGCCGTGGCCAGTTCAGTGAGACTGACTTCCTTCAAGTAGTTGCCTCAGGTAAGTTTGATCTGACTGACAGCATGACTTTGGACGTGCAGTACGGTGAAGCGAAATCCGATCACGAAGAGTACCAATACCGCTACAACTTGACTGCGTCTGAAGCATCAACTTTCAGTTACTCGTTTGAGAAAAACGAGAACATTGCCGAAATGAGCTATGGTTTCGATATTCTCGACCCAGCCAATTACGGATGGTCAGGCCCAACTTTCCGTGAAGATATCGTTGAGCGTAAAAACAAGACATTTAAAGCGGATCTGACTATCGAAGGTGACGGTTCTGATGTGAGCTTCGGTATGATCTGGAATGACCGTAACCTCAACTCTGAGCGCGGTAACCCTGTCAATCTGAATGACGACATTCCAGCGCCCAACGCTGATCTGACAAACTCCCTTAGCGATGTGGTCAGTGGCTATGCTGACGGTTTAGATGCACCATCTGGATTCCCTCGTAACTTCATCGTGGCGGATTACGACGCAGCGACCGCCGCGTACGGCGCAGGTGAGTTTGAAACCGCACTCGGTGACAGCAATACCTACAACGTGACTGAAGAAACGCTTGGCGGCTATATGGAAGTGAATTCCGATGCTGAGCTGCTCGGCAAGCCTTTGCGTGTGAACGCCGGTTTACGAGTTGTGCAAACAACCGTGACCTCAAAAGGTGTTGTGGATGATGGTGATGGTGGTTTTGTACCTACCGAGCTTGAGCGTGACTACACTGAGTGGTTGCCATCGACTAACCTCGTATGGGAATTCCAGGACGACTTGCTGTTCCGTTTGAACATGAACCGCAACTTTACGCGCCCAGGCCTTTCTAGCATGGCGGGTAACGTCGAAGTGACGCCAATCAACGGTAATGTCAGTGTGGGTAACCCTGGCCTTGACCCTGAGCGTGCAAACTCTGTGGACATGAGTGTTGAATGGTATTTTGCTGACGAATCGGTGCTCTCTTTCACCTACTTCTATAAGCAGATTGAAAGTTTCATCACTGGTGCCACGCTCGAAGGTGTAGAGCTGCCAGCGGATATTCGCGAAATTGTTGCGGCTCGCCCTGAGTATGACCCAAGCAGCCCACTGTATGATGAAAGCGTGCTCTCTCCTGATTCGGACGACTGGAATATTACCACCAGTGTGAACGGAGAAGGTGCCGAGCTGGATGGTTACGAGATCGGTTATCAGCAGCCATTCACCTTCCTGCCTGGCTGGGCGGATAATTTCGGTGCGTTTGCCAACTACACCTATGTGGATTCCCAAGCTGAATACGGTAACGGGGTAGTGGGTACGCTTGAAGGTCTGTCCAAGAACAGCTACAACCTGGGTCTGTACTACGAGAATGACACCTTCGGTGCACGCGCTGTGATCAACAGCCGTGATGACTACGTAACCGACCAAACGGGTTCCAACGGTAACTCTTCGCACGGTACTACTGGTCCCACTCGTGTTGACCTCTCTGGTTACTGGAACGCCACCGAGTGGCTGAAAGTGACTCTGGAAGTGATCAATGCGACCAACGAACCAGAGCGCCTGTACACCACAGGACCTGAAGGCGATCTTGACCTGATCCGTGAGTACAACACCACTGGTACAGAAGTTCTCCTTGGCGTACGCGCCACGTTCTAACCCTTGAAGCATATTGCTCGCTCCCTGGCGCAACCGGTATACCGGTTGCGCCTTTTTTATGCCTGTTCTATTTAACTTTTCCCGAGGTATGTCATGAGGTCTTCTATTTTTGCGATCGTGTTGAGTGTCATGGCGATCGTTGTGCCGTCCCACGCTGAAGATGCCGTGGACGACTGGGCAAAAGCGGATGAGATTGTGGCCGCTATTGCATTGCCCAACATTCCGCAGCAACAATTTTCCATCGTCGACTACGGCGCTGTCCCAGGCGGTAGAAAAGATGCGCGTCCGGCCATTCTGGCTGCGATGGCAGCGGCCGTGGAGGCCGGCGGAGGCCGAGTGGTTTTACCAGAAGGTCAGTGGCTGTCGAAGGGGCCTTTGCACCTGAAAAGCCGAATCGACCTGCATCTCGAGAAGGGGGCGCATCTGTTATTTTCTGCGGAGCCTAAGCATTATTTGCCCGTGGTGCGTACCCGCTGGGAAGGGACTGAGGTCTACACGTATTCACCTTTCATTTATGCGGCCAATGTCGAAGACGTGGCCATTACCGGGCCGGGCAAAATTGACGGAAATAGTGAGAGCAAATTCATCGCCTGGTACGAAAAGCAAGATGAGGATATCGACACATTGCGGCGTATGGGCTTTGAGGGTGTCGATGTGGAAAAGCGTCAGTTCGGGAAGGGACATTATTTGCGTCCCCCGTTGATTCAATTCTACCGAGCAGAGCGCGTATTATTGGAAGATTATCACTCCGTAAATTCTCCGTTCTGGATCAATCACCTGATTTATACGGAGCATGCCACCGTACGTAATTTGCGTGTGGAAAGTCACTTTCATAACAATGACGGCATTGATATTGAGTCCAGCTCTTTTGTTCTTGTAGAAAAGAGCTGGTTTCGCACGGGCGATGATTCGGTCGTTGTGAAGTCGGGGCGCGATAAAGACGGCCGCGATATTGGTGTGCCCGCGACGGACATTGTGGTACGCGAGAACGACATGGGCGGTGAAGATGGTATTGGATTGGGCAGTGAAATGTCGGGTGGCATTAAGCGCGTATATTTTACGGACAACGTGCTGCGCCAAGGTTTGTCCGCTTTTCGCTTTAAGTCTAATCTCGATCGCGGTGGCTTAGTTGAGCATATCCGCATCAGGAATTTTAAAGTGGAGTCCTTTGATAGTCTGTTCTGGTTCCAAATGAACTACCCCAGCAAGCTGGGTGGCAACTTCCCCTCAACGTATCGCGATATCGTATTCGAAAATATTGAGGTGGAAAAAGCCGGCACGGTGTTTGATATCCACGCGCCGGATTCTGCACCACTGCAAGACGTACTCTTCAAAAATATCGTCGTAAAAGAAGCGGAAGTGCCCTTTAATGTAGAGAATGCGGCTGCATTAGAATTCGACAACGTGGTCATCGGCAGTCAGCGCATTGACGGTACATTGAGCTGGCAGGCATCAGATGCTGAACAGGGTGTGGATGTCGGCGATTGAGTCGATCACCCAGTCGGGGCGCACCTTCGTTTCGGCTAGCGTGCGCGCTCGATACTTACCTGTTTTGACAAGCGCGCTGCGCAAGCCTGCAGTGCGTCCTCCTCCAATATCACTCTCAATGTCGTCGCCAATGATCGCGACATCATGATTGGCTAAGCCCATACTTTGGCAGGCGAGGCTGAAAAACGCCCCGTTAGGCTTGCCCACCACGATCGCCTCCTGACCGCTGACGTATTCCAGTGCAGCGACGAAAGCGCCGATGTCCATCAGCAAGCCATTTTCGCCCTGCCAATATTTGTTCTTGTGCATGGTCAACAGGGTGGCGCCTTCCATAAGCATATTGAAGACTTGATTCAACTCGTCGTAATGCCAGCGTGCGCCGATGTCGCCGATGACGACGAAATCGGGGGAGTCGCTTTGCTTGAATGCCTTGAAGGCCGGTTTGACTTCATCGCGTACCAGCAGGTGAACGGAATTGGCGCCAGCGTTTTCCAAATACGACACCGTTGCACTGACCGCAGTAAAGACGTCGCTGGCCTTGGCGTGGAGGCCAAACTTTTCGAGCTTCTCGAGAAGCGAGGCGGGTGAGCGTGTGGTCGTGTTCGTGATAAAGCGAAAGGGAATAGCGTGTTCTCGCAGCCACTGCAGCGAGGCCTGGCCACCCTCAATGGCGCGTTCTCCTACATAGAACACGCCGTCGAGGTCCAATAGCACGCCTTTGATGTCATTGTGCGCGTCCATCTGTGTGCTCCTGTCCGCAAAAGCCTGATCTCAGTGTACGCCGCTTGTCGGTTGCGGTCTCTATTCGAGTTACCTGTCTATACTTCAGACAGTTTTCGACGAACGAGTTGTCACATGAAACACAGCTTGCCCGACATTCCTGGTTACGCACTGACGCGGCGGCTTGGCCGCGGGGGCATGGCCAGCGTGTATCTCGGTCGACCGGTCCACGGCGGTAAGGAAGTCGCGGTGAAGGTCATGTCCAGCCATCTCGCCAGTGATGCACACTGGGCGAAACGTTTTATTCACGAAGCCCAAGTGATCGCTGAGCTTTCCCATCCCGGCATTGTGCCCGTATACGATGTTGGGGCGCACAGAGGCGAGCTGTATATCGTCATGGCCTATCTGGAAGGGGGTAGCCTCAAGTCGCGCTTACGACAGGGATTGTCCCTGTCAGAGAGCGTGCGGGTGCTCGTAGCGGTGGCGGCCGCGCTGGACTATGCAGGAGAGAAGGGCTTTGTTCATCGCGATATTAAGCCGGACAACATTCTTTTTGACGAGCTTGGGCGCCCGGTTATTCTCGACTTTGGCATTGTCAAAAATACCGGTGCAGATCGTCAGCAGATGACACAAACCGGGGTGGTGATCGGGACGACGGCTTACATGAGCCCTGAACAGGCACAGGGCAAGGCTTTGGATCAGAGAGCCGATCTCTACAGTCTAGGCGTGCTCTTTTACGAGATGCTGACCGGCGAGGTGCCGTTTCGCAAAGACTCCGATGTCGAAACCCTCTTGGCTCACGCTCAGGAATTACCTCCGCCCCTGCCTGAGTCGCTCGCTGGTCTGCAAGGTTTGATGGATCGCCTTCTGGCCAAGTCGCCTTCCGAGCGTTTCTCGCGTGGTCGTGATCTGATCGATGCCGTCGAATCACTCGAGCAAACACTCCGCACACTGGTTCAGCGCGATCAGATTGCACGCGCGAGCGATGCGACGCAGGTTCATGCCCGCTCCCATACTCACGATGACACGGCCATTACCGAAATTGACGCGGTGGAAGGTGGGGCTGGCTCGTCGCCGATCACCACTGAGGAAGAGTTGACGAGGGTGCTCAGCAGCGCGAAGGCCGTGATTCGTGATCACTCTAAAGAAGCGCGTAGTCGCAAGGCTCGCCGTCTAACGGCCGTGATTGCAAGTGCTGCAGTGTGTGTCGTGGCTGCGGTGAGCTGGATGGCTTATACCCATTTCTATGTTTTGCCGAAAGAAAAGTTCGCTGCGCAAGCCAGGTTGGATGAGAGCCAGCGTCAGCAGGCGCTGGCGATCGCCGAGCTGCTTGACGAAGCGGCTCTGTTGCGTGAGCGATATCCGCTCGATGTGAACGACGGCACGGATCGCGCGATCGAGCTCTATCGACAGGTGCGTCAGCTGGATGTGCAGAACACTGAGGCAATGTCGGCACTGGAACAAATGGCTTCGGAATTTATTGCCAAGGGGTTTCAGGCCGTTGCGGAGGGCGAGCTTGAGCGCGCTTTGGATTACCGTGATTACGCTCAAAGTCTGAATGCGCCGCGGGCACAACTGGCGCCCTTGCGCGCCGCGCTGAGTGCGGCTCAAGCCTCCGAGCTTGAGCAGAGTTTCGTCGCCAAAAACGTCGCGGGCTTGGTTGAGCAGGTTGAATCGGATCTGGCGGCCTCTACGGGCTGGAGTGCGCCCGCTCAGGCCTCCCTCGAACACATTCGCAGAGTGGCTCCGAGCCATTCCGATCTTGCGCGCCTTGAGGCTGAGTTGCATCAGCGCAGCGCGAGTGTGGTGCAAGACAACATTCGGCTGGGCCGCTTTGCGGCGGCTCAAGTGGTGTTGGACGAACTGGGTCGCCACGACGCCGGGTATGTTGATCTTGAGTTGCTTCGTCGGGATTTTGCGTCGGCCCGCCGTGATCGGGATCAACGCATGGCTGAGCAAGCGCTGCTCGGACAAGTCGACACACTTTTGAATACGCCGCCCTCGGCGTCTCGAAATGCTCAGCTTTGGCGGGCTATCCAGCGTGCGGAGCAGCAGGTTCCGGGTGCCGTGACGCTGGAGGAAGCGCAAACGCGATTGCTCGATGAACAGCGCGCGCTCATTGACGAGGCTTTGGAAAATTATGATGTGTCAGGCGCCGCGGTCGAGCGCGATCACTTTGCGCGCTATGGCGCCTCGAAGGCCATGCTGAGTGAAGTGGATGCTGCGCTCGAGTTGGGAGCGCGGCACGCGAGTGAGGTGGAACGCTTGCTGTTTGATGCTGAGGCGTTGATGGCGTCGACCGCACCCCATGTAGAGCGCCGTGACCAATATCGAAAGGCGGCGAGTCACTTAGCCGAAGCGGAAGGGATTCAGGCAGGAAGGCCCGCTCTGCTGGAAGCGAAGCGTCGATTGGAGCAGCACTATGTCGCGGTTGTCGAAGATTTGAGGGCGCCAGAACAAAGTGCCTTGGCGCGAGGCTACCTGGATGATGCTGCGGCATTTGAATGGCCCAGCGACCGTTTACTACAACTGCGGCTTGCGATCAGTGCGCAAGGTGAGGGCGCCGAGCAAAAGCCGAAACGCCGTGTGATCTCCGGCGGTTTTTAGTGTCAACAGGCCCTAGTCGAAATACATGCTGATGCCAAGGCTGATGCTCGTCATTGTCTCGTCGGTATCGAGTTGGATGCCTTCGTAATTGGGCAGGCCTGTCGCGTCACGCGCTTCCATGGAGTAGGACTGGCGCCGCAGGTCGATAAAATAATTTGTTCTCTCGCCGAGAATGCCCGTCCAAGTGGCTGCGATGCTGGTGCCTGTGCTGTCGCCCTGATAGTCGAAAGCGACAAAATTGGCGACGCCGTTTTCATCCTGAAAAGCATTTTCCGGATCGTTGGCATTGTCTTCGAATTGTCCGTCCATCTGCGCATAGGCCAGACTCAATGACAGGCTGTTCGAGGCATTTACTTGGAAGGCGTAACTGGCGCCAATAAACGGGCCTTGCTCCGAGTAAGTTTGAACATACTCGGGTTGGTTTTGTACGAACCCGTTATCGCCGAGAAAAAACTGTTGAAAAGCGCGGTTGACGCGCGTGCAGATCAGCCCGGGTTGCTGGCCCGGGTCGGCGCAAAAGGGGTGGGGTGTGACCTCCGTTTTGCCGTCGAGATAGCCGATAAAAAGGTTGAGGTTCTGCCAGACCGAGACACCAAAGGTCAAGCTGAGGTCTTCGCGACCAACATTGATTTGGCTACCGTCAACGGCCATGAGGTTAAATTGCAGGTTTTGTGAGCGATCTGTCTCGTTAGTGCTCGTAGGCGTGTCAGACAGGTTGGTCTCGTATTTCAGCGCGACAAAAAATCGCTCGTACACTGTTGTGAAGCCCGCACTGATCACGGGGAGACTCACGGAGAAGTCCGCCTGGTTGCTGTCGGCGCCGCTATAGCGCTGATCGAACTTGAGTTCTTTCTGCTGGTAGGCCAGGGCTGGAATAAAGAGAAAGTCGCTGTCGGCCTGTATTGGAGCAGACACGACGGTGGCACACCCGAGAACGGGAAGAAGGATTCGATGACGCATGGCGCACTCCCTTGGCAAACGCTTTCATTCGAGTATAGCAGCGCCCTGATTGTGCGCTTCTCTCCTGGGCGACGCTGTGCTAGTCTGCGCGCCTGAGCTGGCTGGGCAATCGCTCGACTTCGGTCGGGAGGAAAGTCCGGGCTCCAAAGGGTAGAGTGCCAGGTAACGCCTGGGGGGCGCGAGCCTACGGAAAGTGCAGCAGAAAGGAAACCGCCTTCCTCTGGGAAGGTAAGGGTGAAAAGGTGCGGTAAGAGCGCACCGCGCGACTGGTAACAGTTCGTGGCGATGGTAAACCCCACTCGGAGCAAGACCAAATAGGAATCCTATAGGCGTGACCCGCGCTGGATTCGGGTAGGTCGCTTGAGGCAGGCAGTGATGCCTGTCCCAGATGAATGATTGTCCACGACAGAACCCGGCTTACAGGCCAGCTCAGTTTTCTCTTCTTACTGTATACCTATCCAGTTTTTTTATGCTAAAGTAAAGCCCGTATGCGGTTGCACTGCAGGACCTTCGGCTCGTGCATGCTCTCAGCGAGAAGACAGTGGGCTGCCAGTGCTCGCTTCGTTGTCGCATTATTCCCTCCAAGTCTTTGCGTACCCATTTTTCAGCTGAAAATAATCTTGAACTTAAAGTAGTTTCTAGCTTTGTGCTTCTAGGTTGTTGTTTTGTTGTGTGTTTTGTACCGCTCCCACTCTTGAAAACTCTCGAAAACCCTATAAGTTTCAATAACTTACATCGTATTTCTGTCCATACATTCCTTGACTTTAGCGAGCACTGAAATATAGTGTGAAAAAGTGGTGAAAAGTGCATTTCAGTGTAATTTAGTGACCCCTAAGTGTGCGGTGGGGGTAAAAAGGGGATCCTGGTGTTTCAGGGCAGTCATTCAATCAATATGGACGCCAAGGGGCGAATCGCGATACCGACCAAATGTCGGGAACAGCTGACGTCCGTCTGTGGCGGTCAGATTGTGATTACCGCCCATATTCAGGAGCGTTGTCTGACCCTTTACCCACTCAGAGAGTGGGAAGACAAGGTCTTGCCCCAGATTCAAGCTCTGCCCACCGTCTACAAAGCGGCGGCGCGCGCGCAGCGACTCGTGATCGGCTACGCCCATGAATTTACGGTAGACGGAAACGGGCGCGTCCTGTTGCCGCCGACTCTGCGTGATTTTGCCGGGCTGGAAAAGCGTTTGATGTTGGTCGGCCTGGGCTCCAAATTTGAACTCTGGGATGAAGATGCCTGGAATGCCACGCTCGTAGGTGCGGATGATGAAGAAATCCCACCAGCGATGCTGTCTCTCAATATATAGAGGGGGCGCAACACAGCATGGAGCATTATTCGGTACTGCTTAAGGAGTCCGTCGAAGCCCTTATTCAGGATCGCGACGGCGTGTATATCGATGGCACATTCGGTCGTGGCGGTCACAGTCGAGCGATTTTAAAGCAGTTGTCCGATGGCGGCCGTTTAACGGCTTTCGATAAAGATCCACAAGCCGTCGAGGTAGCGCGTGCACTTGAGGGTGAGGATGCCCGTTTTTCGATTTGCCACGACAGTTTTGCGGATATGGCTCAGGCGCTCCCGGAATGCCAAGGGCACGTCGCGGGCGTATTGCTGGATTTAGGGGTGTCCTCGCCTCAGTTGGATGATGCCGAGCGCGGCTTTAGCTTCATGCGCGATGGGCCACTCGATATGAGGATGGATACCACTCGGGGAGTGTCTGCCGCGCAATGGGTCGCCGACACGGATGAGCACACAATGATTCGTGTGTTTCGGGACTACGGCGAAGAGCGATTTGCGCCGCGCATCGCACGACGCATCATCGCGGCACGTGCGGAGCAGCCTATCGTGCGAACCGAGCAGTTGGCGCGATTGATCGAAGAGGCCGTCCCCAAGCGACACGAAGAAAAAAAGCATCCCGCCACGAGGGTGTTTCAGGCGATCAGAATAGAAGTGAATCAGGAGTTGGTGGATCTGGAGCGCGCTCTGGATTCAGCGATGTCCATGCTGGCTCCGGGCGGTCGTATGGTCGTAATCAGTTTTCACTCGCTCGAAGATCGTATCGTTAAGCGTTTTTTTAGAAAGTATTCAAAAAGTCAGGATTTTCCGCAGGGCGTACCGGTCACTCATGATCAGTTGCGCTCGCCGCTCAAGCTTATTGGGCGCGCAGTGAAAGCGGGAGAGAAAGAGTTGTCCGAAAATATTCGTTCGCGCAGTGCAGTGATGCGCATCGCGGAAAGAAACCCCGACTAAGGGATTGAGGAAGTCATGCCTTCGGCATATCACAGCACGGCTAAAGTTGCTTCGCGGCGTATTCCTGCGGCCAGGTATGCGCTGTTTGTGCTTTGGGCGGTCAGTCTCATTTCGGCCTTAGCGGTGGTGTACAGCACTTACCAGAGTCGCCAAGCGGTGCAGGCGCTGGAGTCGCTGCGACGCGAAGCCATCGGCCTTAAAGTCAGCCAGGGTCGATTCGAATTGGAAAAAAGCGCTTTAGGGGCCTACCCGAGAGTGGAATCCATCGCCCAGGAAAAATTGGAAATGCGATCACCGCCCACCGCTCAAACGGTGTTGGTGACAAGAGAATGAACATGCGTGGATGGGCAGAACATTGGCGATTGTGGCTCGTAGCCGCCGGAAGTCTTGCGCTTCCGGCGTTGTTGCTTTTGCGCGCCTCGAATTTGCTGGTGCTGCACCAGGATGAGCTGGCGGCAACCCTTAAAGAGGAAGGGGACGATCGTACCGTACGCGTAGAGCCTTTGGTCGCCTATAGGGGGCTGATTACCGATCGCAACGGAGAGTTGCTGGCGGTCAGCACACCTGTGAAATCCATTTACGCCGACCCTAAATTCGTGCGCGACGAGCAAGTCCCGGATATCGCACGTGCGTTGGGTTGGTCAACAGAAACACTGCGGGATCGCCTGGCGCTGTATGCCAATAAGCGCTTTATGTATCTCGAGAATCAATTGCCACCGCATCGCGCCGACGCAATCTTGGCGCGTGGTTTCGCCGGTATTCAGGGACGCACTGAGTACAAGCGCTTTTATCCCGCTGGCGAAGTGGCCGCGCACATTTTGGGAATTACCGACATCGATGAGCGTGGCATTGAGGGCTTGGAGCTGTCCTTTAACGATTGGCTGAAAGGCGAGCAGGGTGCAAAAAAAGTACTGAAGGATCGTAAGCAACACACGATCAAAGAGCTTGAATTGATCCAGTCACCAGAGCCGGGCAAAGACCTTCAGCTGACCATCGATCTCAAACTGCAGTACCTGGCTTATAAAGAACTGAAGCATGCCATTGCGCGTCAGGGCGCTAAGTCCGGTTCGCTGGTGATGTTGGATGCAGAGAGCGGGGAAGTGTTGGCGATGGTCAACCAGCCTTCCTACAACCCCAATGATCGCGGGTCAATTAAGGGCGGGCAAACACGCAACCGAGCGGTGACAGACGTGTTTGAGCCGGGCTCTACCGTGAAACCTTTTACCATTGCGGCTGCGCTTGAGTCGGGGCGTTACACCCGTTTCGATACAATCAATACTTCACCGGGCTATATCCGAGTCGGGCGTAAAACCTTTCTGGACCCCGTGAATTATGGGGTCATGGATATGACCAAAATTCTGAAGAAATCGAGCCAGGTCGGTGTGACCAAGATCGCACTGAATATGCAGCCCGATGAAATTCGAGATGTCTTTTTTCGAGTGGGCTTTGGCCAGGCAACGGGCATTGGTTTCCCAGGCGAACGCGCGGGTAGCTTGCCCAATCGCAGCCGGTGGACCGACGTAGAACGCGCGAACTTTGCCTTCGGTTACGGCCTAAACGTCAATGCGATTCAGTTGGCGCAGGCGTATTTAATTCTTGCGAACCGCGGTGAGTATGTGCCGGTCACCCTTTATAAAGGCGCGCAGCAGCCAGCGCGTGAGCAGGTGATTGATCCGCAAGTCGCGCAAGATGTGGTGGCGATGTTGCAGACCGTGACGGAGAAAGGGGGTACGGCCACATCTGCGGCGATAGAAAACTATCCTGTGGCGGGTAAAACCGGGACGGCGCACAAGGTGAGTGGCAGTGGCGGCGGCTATGCCGATGATAAATATGTAGCGCTCTTCGCTGGGTTTTCGCCAGTGGAGAAGCCGCGCCTGGTCACCGTCGTCATCGTGGATGAGCCGCCGGCCTTTGGCGAGTATTCCGGTGGTAAAGCCGCCGCGCCTATTTTTGCAAGCGTCGTTGAGAAGGCTTTGAAAGTGTTGAATGTGCCGCCCTTCGATACCACACCTTATCTTTCCAGTGCCGAAGAGTTGGCCGAGCGGGAGGGTGAGATATGAACCCGAAAAGGTTGACGCTGGCTGAATTGTTTCCTGAGTTGAGCTTACCCTCACCACTAGCCGAAAAAGTGCCTGCGGATATGACGCTGGATAGTCGCGATGTGGTGAACGGTGGGATTTTTTGCGCGGTACGCGGCAGCACCATTAACCGCGAAGATTTTATGCCGCAAGCTTTTGCGGCTGGCGCATTGCTTGTGGTGAAAACGTCGGAAACAGACAAGGCGCATTTGGAATTATTTGAGGGCCGTGAAGATCGTCCCGTCATTTCGGTGCCCGACCTGCGCAAGCGCCTGGGCGTGCTCGCCTCTACGTTCTTCGGTCACCCTTCGCGTGCGTTGCGCCTTGTGGGCGTGACGGGAACAAACGGGAAAACCAGTTTTGTCACGCTGTTGTCGCAATGCTGGCGTGCGCTCGGCCATCGAGCGGCCAGTCTCGGCACGTTGGGATGTCAGCTCGATCATGGTGAAACCATTGCGACAGGTATGACGACGGCCGACGTCGTCGAAAATCATCGCCTGCTTGCGCAGCTGGTGAAAAAGGGGGTGACCCACGTCGCGATGGAAGTGTCCTCTCACGGAGTGGACCAAGGGCGTGTTGCCGGGCTCGCGTTTGCGGCCAAGGTCATTACCAATATCACGCGCGATCATCTGGATTATCACGGCTCGATGGCGCAGTACGCGGAGACCAAGTTGGGCTTTATGATCGAGGGCGCACCGTTACTCGTGGCAAATGCCGATGACGCGCTCATTGCAAATGCGATCCCGCGTATGCAACTTTCTGGGCCCTGCTCACGCTATGCGATTCATGCCGCCCAGGCGGAGGTGCGAGCCCTGCAGTGCAGCTATTCTCTAGACGGCATTCAGGCCCGTATTCAGGGAGAAATACATCACATTCAATTGAATACCGCACTGGTCGGTGAATTTAACCTCAGCAATGTGCTGGCGGTGTTTGCCGTGCTAGAACAGGAAGTTGCCGAAACCAGTGCTGTGCAAACGGTATTGAATGCGATACAGCCTGTGCCGGGGCGCCTGCAGCGTGTCGGCGATACCTCGGTATTTGTCGACTATGCCCATACCCCGGACGCCTTGAAAAATGCCTTAGTCGCGTTGCGCGCGCACTGCGAGGGTGACTTGATTGTTGTATTTGGCTGCGGCGGTGATCGCGATGTAGGAAAACGCCCGTTGATGGGTGAAATGGCCTCTACGTTGGCCGACCAGGTCATTATTACGTCGGACAACCCTCGCTCTGAGCCGGCGGATAAAATCTTAGAGCAGATTAAAGCGGGTATGACCGCGGATATTCCTGTGTTTGTGGAAGCGGATCGGCGAGAGGCTCTGGCGCTGGGTTTGAGCCTGCTGTCGACGGGAGATGTCTTACTTGTCGCTGGCAAGGGGCATGAACAGACCCAGGAAATCGCAGGGGTAAAAATGCCCTTTCATGACGCGAGTGTCTTGGCAGAACTAATGGCAGGTGCGCATGAGACTGAGTGACGCAGCCAATGCAATGAACGCCGAGTTTCATGGAGCAGATGCAGAGTTCAGTGATGTCTGTACGGACACACGCACGCTTGCGCCCGGCAGTGTGTATTTTGCGCTGCAGGGAGACCGCTTCGACGGCGAAGCCTTTGTCGATGAGGCTGTCGCAAAAGGAGCACGAGCGGTGGTCTGTCGCAAAGCGCAGGCGCTCCCTGTACCGCAACTCATTGTGGAAGACACGACCTTGGCACTCGGGCAGCTTGCCCACTACTGGCGAAATCGCTTAGCTGCACGCGTGGTAGCGGTGACGGGCAGTAACGGTAAAACCTCAGTGAAAGGCATGCTTGGCAATGTGCTGGAGAATGTGGGTGCGACACACATCACCAAAGGAAACCTGAATAATCACATCGGTGTGCCGCTGACCTTGCTGGCTGCAACACAGGAAGATGCGTTTCTTGTTGTAGAAGCGGGCACCAATCATCCCGGGGAAATAGCGTACCTCCAAAAAATCATTCGGCCCGATGTGAGTGTGGTAATTAATGTACATGAAACGCATATAGAAGGCTTTGGATCAAAAGCCGCCATTGCGCGTGAAAAGGCCGCGATTTACAACGAAGAGGGCGTGGCCATCGTCAACACCGCATTGGCCGACTACCCAGAATTTGCGTGTTTGCTGGAGGATGATCGAAGCTGGCGTTTTTCCGCAACGGGCGAGCCTGCACAGGTCTACGCCTCTGACATTCAGCGGTCTGAGGGTGGCTTCTGTACCTTCTTGTTAAATATTAAGGATCGATCTGCTCCGGTAACGCTTGCCGTGCCAGGGCAGCATCAGATAGAAAACGCGCTGGCCGCCGCCTCTTGCGCGGTCGCGCTTGGCGTCTCGCTCGAACAGATCTGTGAGGGGCTGTGTGCCTTTACCGGTGTGCAGGGCCGAACCCAGTTTTTGAACGCGCCGTTTGGGGTTGTGATTGACGATAGTTACAACGCGAGTCCCGCTTCCATGCGTGCAGCCATCGACTTGCTCGCTGGCTATGAAGGCACCGTGCTTTGCCTCGGCGACATGGGTGAGCTCGGTGAGTTTGCTGAAAAAGCGCACAAAGACGTAGGCGCCTATGCCCGCCAACGCGGTATTCACGCCCTGTGTTGTACAGGTGCGTACGCCGATGACTATGCCGAAGGTTTCGGCGTCGGTGCCAATGTATTTGAGCATAAGGACGCTCTGATTGAATTTGTTAAACGACAATTCCGGACTCAGACGACTGTGCTGGTGAAGGGGTCTCGGTCTGCCGGTATGGATGCCGTCAGTCGCGCACTTACCTCTATGGAGACTGACCGCTAATGCTGTACCTACTCGCCGAAGCGCTAAAAGAACATATCAGTCAGCTCAGTGTGTTTGGCTATCTCAGTCTGCGTGCCATTCTGGGTGTGTTGACCGCGCTTGGCTTGTCCATGCTGCTTGGCCCCTGGGTGATCCGCAAGCTCGAAGAATTACAAGTAGGGCAGGCAATTCGTGAAGACGGCCCCAAAACGCACCTGAGTAAATCAGGTACACCGACGATGGGTGGTGCGCTGATTCTGTTTTCGATTGGGCTAGCGACACTACTGTGGGGCGACCTAAAAAATAAGTATGTGTTGATCGTGCTCTTTGTGACCTTTTCGTTCGGTTTGATCGGCTGGGTCGACGACTACCGAAAAGTCGTTGAGAAAAATTCGAAGGGTTTGCCTGCGCGTTGGAAATATTTATGGCAAAGCGTCTTTGGTCTCATGGCCGCCTTGATGCTGTATTTCAGTGCTGATGCGGCGGCGGAAACCACTTTGTACTTTCCCTTTTTTAAAAACTGGGCTCTGGCCTTAGGGCCTGCCTATATCGTCCTGACGTATTTCATGATTGTGGGCTTCAGTAACGCAGTGAATCTGACAGACGGTTTGGATGGGCTTGCGATCATGCCGACGGTGATGGTGGCGGCGGCACTGGGTGTCATTGCCTATCTGGCCGGTAACGTGAATTTCGCCAATTACCTGCATATACCTTATATCGCGGGCAGTGGTGAACTCGTTGTATTTTGCGCAGCGCTTGTGGGCTCTGGGCTCGGATTTCTGTGGTTTAACACTCATCCGGCGCAAGTGTTTATGGGGGATGTTGGAGCGCTAGCGCTCGGTGCCGCGCTCGGAGTAATGGCTGTAATGGTCCGTCATGAAATCGTGTTTTTCATTATGTCAGGCATTTTCGTGATGGAGACGGTCTCCGTCATTTTACAAGTGGCCTCATTCAAGTTGACGGGGCGGCGGATTTTCCGAATGGCACCACTGCACCATCATTTTGAACTTAAAGGTTGGCCTGAGCCCCGAGTGATCGTGCGTTTCTGGATCATTTCGGTGATGTTGGTGTTGTTTGGTTTAGCGACTTTAAAACTGAGATAGGTAAACGTGCGCAGTTTAATCGCAAGTGATCGTAGAACCCTGATTGTCGGTGGCGGCGCTACCGGGCTTTCTGTCGCGCGCTTTTTACACGCGCGCGGCCAGTCATGGTGCGTCTATGACACGCGTGAAGACGAGTCAGTGCTAGCCCCGTTCAAAGCGATTGATCCGGATGTCCGCGCGCATTGCGGTACGTTTGATCCTTCGTGGCTGAGCTTTTGTCACCGGGTCATTGTCAGTCCTGGTGTGAGTCTCAAGACGGACGTGATTCGTCTTGCTCGCGAGGCCGCTATTCCGGTTAAAGGTGATGTTGCGGTTTTTCTCGATCATGTGCGTGCGCCAGTGATTGGCATTACGGGCTCAAACGGTAAGTCGAGCGTGACCACAATGGTGGGGCTCGTGGCGGAGGCTGCGGGTATTGATGTCGCGGTCGGCGGAAATTTGGGGACGCCCGCGCTGGATTTATTAGATCGCTCAGCCGCGCTGTATGTGCTTGAGATCAGTAGCTTTCAGCTGGAAAGCATCAGTCATGCAGGTTTGGATGTGGCCGCAAATCTCAACCTTTCCCCGGATCATCTGGACCGACACGGTTCGATGGCTGAGTATTTTCGCGCGAAGCAGAAAATCTTTTTCGGTGCACAACACGTGGTGTATAACCTGCACGACCCATTGACTCAGCCGCCCACGGTAAAAGGTGTGCAACGTTATGGCTTTGGTATCAAACCGCGCTCGGAAGTCAGTGAGATGCAATTTACCCTGAATGAACAGGGTTTGTTAAATGTGGGTGGTTGCGAGCTGATAGACAAAAACCTCATCAAGCAGCCGGGTTTGCACAATGTAGAGAATGTATTGGCCGTCTACGCCATTGCTGAAGCGGCAGGCTTGCCCTTGGTGTGCGTCAATGAAGTTGTCAGTCAATTTCCAGGTTTGCCGCACCGCTGTGAGTTGGTCGCAGAGAAAGAGGGTCGGCTGTTTATCAACGACTCCAAAGCGACGAATATTGGCGCCACTTTGGCGGCGTTGCGCGGTTTGGCCGACGAAGGGCGCCCGATCGCACTCATTGCGGGTGGCGAAGGCAAGGGCGCTGATTTTACAGCGCTCGCTGAAGAAATTCGTCGTAGCGTTGCCTGCTTGGTCTTAATCGGCAAAGCGGCCGAAGCGATTGCCGAGAAAGTCGCTAATGGTGTGCTCTGTTTGCAAGCCGACTCGATGGCTCAAGCTGTAGCGCTCGCCGCTCGTCACGGTGGAGAGAAAGCGCTCGTGCTGCTATCGCCTGCCTGCGCCAGTTTCGACATGTATCGCGGCTTCGAGCATCGTGGTGAGGTATTCCGCGACGCGGTAGCGGGGTGGGCAGCATGATGCAGTTGGCGATCCCCTTTCAGCGCGATCTCGAATTAGCCGGTCGGGATTGGGCTCTGCTGTGCACAACGCTGGCGATTGTCAGTTTTGGTTTGGTCATGGTGGCCTCCAGCTCGATTGACTATGCGGCGGCACATTACGGCGACCCCTGGTTTTTTGCGAAGCGTCAGGCGACGTTTCTTATGCTGGGTGTGGTTGCCGGCGCCGTTGTATGTTGTATCCCGCTCAAGTTTTGGGAGCAGTACAGTATTTATTTTCTGATACTGAGTTTCGGCTTGTTGATGCTGGTGCTGGTGCCAGGTATTGGCAAAGTAGTGAATGGCAGTCGTCGTTGGCTGTCTATTGGGCCGATAGGACTTCAAGCCTCTGAAGTGGCGAAGTTCTGCCTGATTTTGTTTTTCGCGAGCTTTTTGACTCGGCACTCTGCGAATGTGAGAGGGAGCTGGGTCACTTTCTGCATTATGGTTGCCATTGTCGGTGCTACCGCGCTGCTATTGCTATTGGAACCGGATTTCGGCAGTGCTGTGATCATCTGTGCAACCTTGGGCGTGATGATGTTCGTCGCAGGTGTGCCCGTGATTCGGTTTTTGTTGCTGACCTTTTTGGGCGGCTTTTGTGCGAGTTTGATGATTCTGTTATCTGAATATCGTAAGGAGCGCATGCTGTCCTTTATGGACCCTTTTGCGGACCCATATGATGGTGGGTACCAGCTTGTGCAATCGTTGATCGCGTTTGGTCGTGGAGAGTGGACGGGGTTAGGGCTTGGGAACAGTATCCAAAAGTTATTCTTCTTACCGGATGCTCACACGGATTTTATTTTTGCGATTATCGCAGAAGAGTTTGGCATGCTCGGGGTCTTGTTGTTTATCGCGCTGTACAGTGTGTTTGTGGCGCTGATTTTCAAAGTGGCCACTGCGGCGATCAAGGCTCGACATTATTTTGGTGGGTATATGACCCTGGGTATCGGCAGCATGTTGGCCCTTCAGGCCTTCGTCAACATGGGTGTGGCCTCTGGCTTGCTGCCGACAAAAGGCTTGACCTTACCCTTCGTGAGTTATGGCGGAAGTAGCCTGACCGTAACCTGTGTATTGATCGCGCTGGTACTGAGAGTGCAAATGGAGGTGCCGCGTGAGCCACGTTGAGTCTGAGCAGAAAACCGTATTAATTGCGGCCGGTGGCACGGGTGGCCATGTATTTCCTGGTATTGCGGTCGCCCGTGTGTTGCAGCGTCGTGGCTATCAGGTCGAATGGCTGGGCACGGAAACGGGTTTGGAGTCGCGACTTGTACCTGTTGCTGGAATCCATTTGAATTTTTTCCCGGTTCAAGGCATCCGTGGTAAAGGTGCGCTGGCGCTGCTGTTGGCGCCTTTTCGCGTTTTGCGCAGTGTGCTTGCAGCGCGCTCAGTGGTTGCACGCTTAAAACCGGCTCTCGTCATCGGGATGGGCGGTTTTGTGTCCGGCCCTGCAGGGCTTGCAGCATGGCTTAAAGGTGTGCCTCTGATTATTCATGAGCAGAACGCGGTACCCGGCACGTCGAATAAATTATTGTCCCGCATTGCGAAACGTGTGCTGTGTGGTTTTCCGGTGTTGCTCGAACGTGCCGAGGTTATTGGTAATCCCGTACGAGAGAGCCTGGAGTCTCTCGAGCGTCATGTGGCTGTGGAAAACGCACCGTTGCATGTGCTGGTTGTGGGGGGATCGCGCGGTGCGAAAGCCTTGAATATTCATGTGCCGAAAGCACTGGCCGATGCCGGGCTCGCGGGTAAAGTGCGCGTGCGTCATCAATGTGGCAGCGGCAGAGCCGATGAAGCGAGCAGTGCTTACGAGGGTACGCATATCGACGTTGAGGTCAGTGAGTTTATCGACGATATGGACCAAGCGATGTCCTGGGCGGACATCATGGTATGTCGTGCTGGCGCATTGACGGTGTCAGAGGTGGCGGCGGTCGGACTGCCCTCCATTCTGGTGCCATTTCCGTACGCGATCGATGACCATCAAACCAGTAATGCACGCTATCTTGCGGATGCCGGTGCGGCAGTGATTGTGCAGGAAAAAGATTTTGAAGAGGGGCGTCTAGTGACGGCGCTTCGCAGTGTGATGACAAATAGACAAAAAATGCAGCACATGGCGGAGGCCGCACATGCGGCAGGCAAGCGCGGTGTCGCGGAACATTTTGCGAATATCTGCGAGGATGTAATGTCGTGAACGTGCAAACCACTTTTCAAGTCCCTGAGATGCGACGAATTCAGCAGATCCATTTTATTGGTATCGGCGGCGCAGGCATGTGCGGCATTGCCGAAGTGTTGTTGAATCAGGGCTACCGCATTTCCGGCTCGGATCTCAAAGCCTCTGATACCACGTTGCGCTTGCAGCGACTGGGTATGACGGTGTTTATCGGGCACCAGGCGGAAAACATCCAGGGCGCGAGTGTCGTCGTGCGCTCCACGGCGATTGATGCAAGTAACCCAGAGCTTAAAGCCGCGATCGAGCAGCGCGTACCCGTGGTGCGTCGCGCTGAAATGCTCGCGGAATTGATGCGCTATCGGCACGGAATTGCTGTCGCGGGCACACATGGCAAAACGACCACGACGAGCCTGACGGCGTCAGTATTAGCGGCAGCGGGTCTCGACCCGACTTTTGTTATCGGCGGCTTGTTGAATTCGGCGGGCACCAACGCCAAATTAGGTGCAAGCCGATACTTAGTCGCGGAAGCGGATGAAAGCGATGCGTCGTTTTTGCACTTGCAGCCGATGGTGTCCATCGTCACAAACATCGATGCCGATCACCTTGAAACGTACGGCGGCAATTTTGAAAAACTCAAAGATACCTTCGTTGAGTTTTTACACAACCTGCCCTTCTATGGCCTCGCCGTTGTGTGTGGTGATGACCCCATTGTGCAGGAAATCCTACCGAGAATTTCCCGGCAGGTTTTGACCTACGGTTTTGATAGCCATAATGATTTTCAAGCCGTAGACGTGAAGCAGGAAGGTGGGCGAGTGCGTTTTAAGGTGCAGCGCCCCGGCAGCGCGCAAGCGTTGTCTTTAAATCTCGCCATGCCGGGCCGACACAATGTGTTAAATGCGACCGCTGCCGTCGCCGTTGCGACGGATGAGGGCGTGGATGACGATGCAATACGCCAGGGGCTCGAGAATTTTCAGGGCGTGGGCCGTCGATTTCAGGTCTACGGGGAGTTTGCCATTGGCCAGGAAGGCAAGGCCATGCTGGTCGATGACTATGGCCACCACCCACGTGAAGTGCACGCGACGATTCAGTCTGTGCGCGCAGGATGGCCTGACCGTCGCTTGTTAATGATTTACCAACCGCATCGTTATACCCGTACTCGCGATTTGTTCGAGGACTTTGTCGATGTGTTGTCGCAAGTGGATCAATTGATTCTGCTGGAGGTATACCCAGCAGGAGAAGCGCCGATCGTCGGTGCCGACGGGCGAAGCTTAAGTCGCGGGATCCGTGTACGCGGTGGCGTGGACCCGGTATTCGTAGAATCGATCGAAGACGTACCCTATGTGATTCGGGATATCGTTCGCGATGGTGACATCGTGATCACTCAGGGTGCAGGAAATGTCAGTGCGTTAGCTCAGGTGTTGTCGAAGTTGGAGAAGGCAGAATGAGTGCGAACACGTATGTGCGTCACTACAAAGGTGATCCCTCGGTATTTGGCAAGGTCGCGGTTTTATATGGTGGCACGTCCGCTGAACGCAGCGTGTCACTCGAAAGCGGAGAGGCCATTCTTCGAGCGCTGCAGGGCGCGGGCGTGCATGCTGTCGGTATCGATGTAGGGGCTTCGGCCTGCGAACAATTAATGGCCGCCGATTTTGACTGTGCCTTTATTGGTCTTCACGGTGTGGGCGGGGAAGACGGCAAGATTCAGGCCTTTCTAGATTTAAAAGGCGTGCCCTATACGGGAAGCGATCATGCCGCCTCTGCGCTGGCAATGAATAAGTTACATACGAAGCAGGTCTGGCAAAGCTGGGGCTTACCGACACCGCCGTATATTCGCCTCGAAGACGATACCGCGCTGGAAACGGTGCTGGATACACTGGGTCATGTCTTCGTGAAACCGGTGCATGAGGGCTCCAGTTACGGTATCAGTCCAGCTCGAAGTATTGAGGAGTTGGCTCGTGCCGCGACGAATGCGCGACAGTTTGATCAGGATGTTATCGCCGAAAAGCTGATACACGGTGATGAATTCAGTGTGGCGGTATTGGGTGAGACGGTGCTGCCGCCGATTCAAATAAAAATGCATGCTGAGTTTTATGACTTTAATGCCAAATACGTCAGTGACAGTACGGAGTATATCTGTCCCGCGCCCATTGAGGCGGATGCATTGGCATTGATGAAGGGCATTGCATTGAAAGCGTTTAAAGCGGTGGGCTGCACCAGTTGGGGACGCGTGGATTTCATGCGCAACCACAGCGGCGAATTTTTTCTGCTTGAAGTTAATACCGTGCCCGGCATGACGAGTCATAGCCTGGTACCGATGGCCGCCAAAGAAATGGGACTGTCTTTTGCCGATCTGGTATTGGAAGTGTTGAGTATTTCGGTGGCGAAATGAGTACACGCCGAAAAGGCCCTAGCGCGACGCAAAATAAAAAAGCGGGAGCACCGAAACGAAAGGTGGGTCGCTACGTGGTACTTGGTGTATGTGTAGTCGCCCTAGGGTGGTATGGCACGCAGTTTAATTGGCAGCAATGGTTGCCAGAGTTGGATTGGCGAATCGATATCGATGATGAAATTGAGATTACGAGCGTCATAGTGGAAGGTCGCTTCGAATACAGCGACAAGAGTGCGGTTCAGGACTTGCTGGCTGAGATGTTGCAGCACGATTTTGTCCGATTAGACTTGCGGCAAATTCAGCAGGTACTTCTCGGCAATCCCTGGTTCAGGCAAGTCAGCGTGAGTCGAGTTTGGCCTTCTTCGTTGAAGGTGGAGATTGAAGAGCAACAGCCCATCGCCCTATGGGGGGATGATGCGTTCATCAATCGTTACGGCGATATTATTCGCGTGAAAGACCTTGCGCGACTCCGTCACTTGCCAGCGTTACATGGGCAAGACAGTGAGGCCTACGACATCGCCAGTGAATATTTGACGATGGCGCGGCTGCTCAGTGATCAACAGCTGTTTGTGTCGGCGCTAAAAGTCAGTGATAGCGGGCAGTGGCAGCTTGAAGTCGATCGTCAGTTTACGGTCGAGCTAGGGGATCGCGAACGCAGTCAGAGGTTGGAGCGCTTTCGGTTTTTATATCAGCAGCAATTGGCGGGTTTTAAATCCGACCTTGAGAAAGTAGACATGCGCTATGCCAACGGTGTGGCGGTGAAATGGAAAGGGGCTTCAGCACAGTGGGCTGCAGCCGTCAAAAACAAAGAAATGGCAGGCAGGTAAAAAATGGCGAATACGGACGGGGGAAAAATGGTTGTCGGCCTCGACATCGGCACCTCCAAGGTGGTCGCACTGGTCGGCGAAATCTCGCCTCAGGGTGAGCTTTCCATTGTGGGCATTGGGTCGCACAAGTCTGTCGGTTTGAAAAAAGGTGTGGTGGTGAATATCGAGTCCACCGTACAGAGTATTCAACGTGCGGTGGAAGAAGCGGAGCTGATGGCAGGGTGCCAGATTCATTCCGTCTTCGCGGGCATCGCAGGCAATCATATTCGAAGCCTGAACTCGCACGGCATTGTTGCGATTAAAGATCGCGAAGTGTACCGCACGGATATTGATCGGGTGTTGGATGCTGCGCAAGCCGTCGCAATCCCCGCCGATCAGAAAATTCTGCACGTGCTACCTCAGGAATACATCATCGATGCACAAGAGGGCGTAAAGGAACCCTTGGGTATGAGCGGAGTGCGCCTGGAAGCCAAAGTACACTTGGTCACCTGTGCGGAAAATGCCGCCCAGAATATTGAGAAATGCATCCGCCGCTGCGGTTTGGATGTCGAGGACATCATTCTCGAGCAGCTGGCGAGTAGCTACGCCATTTTGACGGAAGACGAAAAAGAACTCGGCGTGTGCGTAGTGGATATTGGTGGCGGCACCACCGACATTGCGATATTTACCGAGGGCGCCATTCGCCATACCGGTGTGATTCCCATCGCAGGCGACCAGGTGACCAACGATATCGCGATGGCCCTACGAACACCGACGCAATATGCCGAAGAAATTAAAATTCGCTATGCCTGTGCGCTTGCGAAACTGACTGGCGCGGATGAAACCATCAAAGTGCCCAGCGTGGGCGAGCGTCCGCCGCGTGACCTGAGCCGCCAGGCGCTGGCCGAAGTGGTTGAGCCGCGCTATGACGAATTATTTACCTTGGTGCAGGCGGAAATTCGCCGCAGTGGTTTTGAAGACATGATGGCCTCGGGCATCGTGTTGACCGGAGGCACGTCAAAGATGGAAGGCGTGGTGGAGTTGGCCGAAGAAATATTTCATATGCCGGTCCGGCTCGGCGCGCCACAAAACATCAATGGCCTCAAAGACATTGTCAATAATCCGATTTACTCAACCGGTGTCGGCTTATTGCAGTATGCAAAAGAAAAGGTGACAGACCCGAACACTCAGCCTGTGGTGAGTGAAAGTGCCCTGTCGAAATTGAAATCCTGGTTCGTCCGTAACTTTTAGGGTGCGGCGAATCCAAACGAATCATAGTAGCAACAAGAGGGAAACACTATGTTTGAACTAGTCGATAACGTACCGCAAAACGCGGTCATCAAAGTCGTGGGTGTGGGCGGCGGTGGCGGCAACGCCGTTCGTCACATGATCAGCAGTGACATCGATGGGGTGGAGTTTATCTGCGCCAACACCGATTCACAGGCCCTGACCGAACTGGATGCACGCACCGTGTTGCAGTTGGGACACGGCATCACCAAAGGCCTGGGTGCGGGCGCGAATCCGGAAGTCGGCCGTCAGGCGGCGATGGAAGACCGAGAGCGCATCGCTGAGGTACTGCAAGGTGCCGACATGGTCTTCGTCACGGCCGGTATGGGTGGTGGCACCGGTACGGGGGGCGCGCCTGTGGTGGCAGAAATTGCAAAAGAAATGGGCATTCTTACAGTGGCTGTCGTCACTCGCCCCTTCCCTTTCGAGGGTCGCAAGCGCATGAAAGTGGCGGAAGAGGGCATCAAGCAGCTCACCGACCGGGTTGATTCTCTGATCACCATCCCCAATGAGAAGTTATTGGAAGTGCTTGGTAAGAGCACGAGCCTGCTCGACGCGTTTAAGGCGGCCAATGACGTATTACTGGGTGCGGTTCAGGGCATCGCGGATTTGATCATCCGTCCAGGTACCATCAACGTTGACTTTGCAGACGTGAGCACGGTGATGTCTGAAAAGGGCATGGCGATGATGGGCACGGGCTACGGCAAGGGTGAAAACCGCGCGCGTGAAGCCGCAGAGGCCGCAATTCGCAGCCCACTGCTGGAAGACATCGACCTGCAGGGCGCGCGCGGCATGCTGGTGAACATTACTTCTGGACCCGATCTGTCTCTGGGCGAATTCACCGAGGTGGGCGACACCATCGAAGAATTTGCGTCGGATGACGCCACTGTGGTGGTTGGCACGGTTATTGATCCCGAAATGAGTGAAGAAGTACGTGTGACCGTGGTCGCGACAGGCCTGGGTGGTAAGCACCAAGTGTCTGCTCCCGAGCCCACTAAGGTCGTCGTCGACAATACGCGCAAAGCGGATGGCAAGCCCAACTATCATGAGCTGGACAAGCCGACCGTCATGCGTGGCGCGGAGAGTACCCGAGCGCGACCTGCCGCGGCGAAAGTGGCGCCAAACCCGGTCGACAAGGATATTGAGTATCTCGATATTCCGGCATTTTTGCGTCGCCAGGTAGACTAAGGCACGCGAAACACGCCCTTCGTTGCCCCTCTTCAATGAGGGGCGTGGAACCTCTTGCGCTCGAATGCGTCATAGGGGGAGAGCTTAGCCTCTGTCAGAATGCGATCCGGTTCATACCCGGTTCATCGTACTCAGCAGAGAATAAAGAGGAATCAGCCGTCACTTTGTTAAAAGTGTCGCGATTGGAACATTTAACATGCACGGCAATGGAGCACGCATGCACAAAGTGCTAAACTCCGCGCCGCAATTGATATCGCCTGGGGCAAAGCATGGTCAGACAACGTACTTTGAAGAATGAGATTCGCGCGACCGGCGTCGGTCTGCACACGGGCCAAAAGGTCTATCTCACGCTGCGACCGGCTCCGGCCAATCACGGTATTGTCTTCCGGCGTACCGATTTGAATCCGCCGCTGGACATTCCAGCAGAAGCCACCAATGTGGGTGACACCACGCTGTCCACCTCATTGGGCACGGGTGAAGAGCGGGTCTCTACCGTAGAACATTTGATGTCCGCCATGGCTGGGCTGGGTATCGACAACGCCATCGTTGAGCTTAGCGCCAACGAGGTGCCGATTATGGATGGGAGTGCAGGACCGTTTGTCTTCCTGATCCAGTCTGCTGGTGTGATCGAGCAAGATGCACCGAAGAAGTTCATCCGTATTAAAAAGCCGGTCACCTTAAAAGACGGTGACAAGCACACGACTTTCAAGCCCTACGATGGCTTTAAGGTCAACTTCACGATCGAATTTGATCACCCCGTATTCAAAGACCGTAAGCTCGACGCCACAGTCGACTTCTCGACGACGTCGTTCGTCAAAGAGATCTCACGCGCGCGGACCTTCGGTTTCATGCATGAATTTGAATACCTGCGCTCCAAAGGCCTCGTCAAAGGTGGCAGCGTCGACAACGCCATCGTGGTCGACAAATACAAGATTCTGAACGAAGACGGCCTGCGCTACGACGACGAGTTCGTGAAACACAAGATTCTGGACGCAATCGGTGATCTTTATCTGTTGGGCTATGGCCTGATTGGTGAATATACCGCCTATAAATCAGGGCACGGATTGAACAACAAGAGCCTCAGAAACCTGCTTGAGCAGAAGGACGCCTGGGAATTTGTGACCTTCGAAGAGGAAAGTGCGCTGCCTATCTCCTACATCAAGCCTCTCCACGCCTGATTCTAGGCCTCAAGCGCTTCTCGATACCCTGTGAGCGAGCCCGAATGGGTTCGCTTCATCCAGTCGCTTCAAATACCCCTCCGGCAAGCATTAAACGGGCCAGCGGCTTGGCATTCGTTGATTTTTATGACATATTCGAGCCTGATTACCGGGGGAGGTGTTGGCGAGTCGATTTTGTCGAAGACGTTTGTCGCCAGAAGAGCCGGGCGACACGTGGATTACGCCCTCAAAAAATTGCCCAAACAGTTCGCATTTTGTGTGTCTCACGCTAGTGCATGCAATGGCTTGTCTATACTGTGTATAACCCCTAGGTAAGTACCCACACACGGTACGGCCCAAACGAAATGTTAAAAGAGCAACAAGCCTGAGCCCAGATGAGAATAATCGTCGTCAGCAAACGTCACGGCAACACCCGGAGCATTAATCTGGGCGGTTGGGCGCGTGCTGTGCTCTCGGTTTGTCTGGTGGGCATCCCTGTTGGTTTAGCGGCGGTGGCCTACAAGTTCATTTCGGATCGTGACAACGAGCTGCTGGACACGCATTCGCGAGAAGCGTGGGTGCAGACGCTCGATCAGCAAGAGCAAAACATCGACACGGCCCGCCGTGAAACGGAAAAAAAGCTCGCGGCGTTGACTTTGCGCGTGTCCGAGCTGCAGGCACGTTTGGTACGCTTGGACGCCTTGGGTGAGCGTTTGACTACGATGGCGAAGCTCGACAACGGCGAGTTTGACTTCTCCAGCCCGCCAGCGGTGGGTGGTCCCGAGGCGCAAAGCGCGCCCAATGAAGTAGAAAGCCCCTCTCTCATTGATATGCTCGACACCCTTGCCGCGCAAATCGACGATCGACAGCAACAGCTCGATACTCTCGAAGCCCTTCTGGCGAACCGCAAACTGCAAAATGATGTCTTCCTGGCGGGGCGCCCCATCCGCAAGGGCTGGATGTCGTCCCGATATGGCCGCCGGACGGACCCCTTTACCGGTGGCGCGGACTGGCATCAGGGCGTCGATTTTGCAGCAAAAGAAGATTCTGATATTGTAGCCGTGGCCTCGGGGGTGGTGACGTGGGCAGATGATCGTTACCAGTACGGCAAAATGATAGAGATTAACCACGGCAATGGTTTCGTGACTCGATACGGGCACTGTAAATCCTTGCTGGTGAAACCCGGTGATATTGTGAAAAAAGGGCAGACCATTGGCCTGGTCGGCTCAACAGGACGCTCTACCGGGCCTCACGTGCACTTTGAAGTTCACAAAAACGGTCGCGTAGTCGACCCCGCTTCTTATATCCATCGCGCCAGCCGCTAACACCCTCCCTTCATCAAACTAAAATAACGTCCAGTGCATACTACTGGGCTGATGGTTTTTTATAGACTCTGGAAACAAGCATGATCAACAAGGCACTCAAGTTACTGGTCGGTTCACGGAATGACCGAGAGCTCAAGCGTATTCGCAAGCTGGTCAAGAAAATCAATGCGCTCGAGGAAAGCTTCGAAGCGTTGACCGACGACGCATTGAAAGAAAAAACCGCTGAATTCAAAGCGCGCTTCCAAAAAGGGGAGACCTTAGACCAGTTGTTGCCTGAAGCCTTTGCCGCTGCGCGGGAAGCCAGTAAGCGTGTGATGGGCATGCGCCACTTCGATGTACAGCTGATCGGTGGTGTGGTTTTGCACGAAGGTAAAATTTCCGAGATGCGTACCGGTGAGGGTAAGACGCTGGTGGCGACTCTAGCGGCGTATTTGAACGCCATCTCAGGCCGTGGTGTGCACGTCGTGACAGTGAATGACTACCTCGCGAGCCGAGATGCGAACTGGATGCGCCCCTTGTACGAAGCCCTGGGTTTGACGGTGGGTGTGATTGTGTCCATGCAGGACCCACAATCCAAGCGCGACGCCTACAACGCGGACATTACCTACGGGACCAACAACGAATTCGGCTTCGACTTCCTGCGTGACAACATGGCGCTGCGTAAGGAAGATCGCATGCAGCGTGCCCTGAACTACGCCATTGTCGATGAGGTGGACTCGATCCTGATCGATGAGGCGCGTACGCCGCTGATTATCTCCGGCGCGGCGCAGGACAGCTCTGAGCTGTATCGCGTGATGAACAAACTCGTGCCGACACTGAAAAAAGTGGCGGATTCCGCGGGCGAACGAAACGAGAAAATCGTGCAGACCAAAGTGCTGCTCGAAGGGGAAGAGAAACCCATCAGTACGGGCGTGGCACTGCACCGCGCACAAACGGAAAACAAAGATCTCGTTGTGGTCGAGCCTTCCAATAAGGTGCCGGTGTGCCGATTGGCTGAGAAAGGGCATTTCGGTATCGACGAGAAGACTCGAACCGTTGAATTAACCGAGGAAGGGCATGAGCTGGTCGAAGAGTGGCTGGTGAAAAATGGCCTCATGCAGGAAAACGACAGTCTGTACTCCGCCGGAAACCTCAGCCTCTTGCAGCACGTGTATTCCGCGCTGAAAGCGCACAAGCTTTTCAATCGAGATGTGGAGTACATCGTGCAAGACAACCAGGTTGTGCTGATTGATGAGCACACCGGACGTACCATGCCTGGCCGTCGCCTCTCCGAGGGTTTACATCAGGCGATTGAGGCGAAAGAGGGGGTACAGATCCAGGCGGAGAGCCAGACGCTCGCGTCAACCACCTTCCAGAACTACTTCCGCATGTACAGCAAACTTGCCGGCATGACCGGTACAGCGGATACAGAAGCCTTTGAATTTAAACATATTTATGCGCTTGAAGTGGTTGTCATTCCGACCAACGTGCCGATCGCGCGACAGGACCTCAATGACCTCATCTTCCTGTCTGTTCAGGAAAAATACGAAGCGGTCGTTAAGGATGTGCAAGAGCTTGTCGAGAAAAAAGCGCCAGTTCTGGTTGGTACCGCTTCAGTGGAAACCTCCGAAGTTATGTCTGCGGCGTTGAAAAAAGCGGGCATCAAACATGAGGTTCTCAACGCGAAATACCACGAGCGTGAAGCGGAGATTATCGCTCAGGCCGGTCGCCCCGGCGCGGTCACCATTGCGACGAACATGGCGGGTCGAGGTACAGACATCAAACTTGGTGGCAACTGGGAAGTGGAAGTCGCGTCATTGGATAACCCGACGCAGGCGCAAATCGATGCCGCCAAAGCGGACTGGCAACGCCGTCACGATACCGTGATCGAAGCGGGCGGCCTGCATATCATCGGTACCGAGCGCCACGAAAGCCGACGCATTGATAACCAGTTGCGCGGCCGTGCCGGACGCCAGGGCGATCCGGGTGTTTCCCGCTTTTACCTGTCTTTAGAAGACAGCCTCATGCGTATCTTTGCCTCAGACCGCGTGCGTAACTTCATGCAGGCTCTGGGCATGGAAAAAGGCGAGGCCATTGAGCATCGCATGGTGACGAACGCGATCGAAAAGGCGCAGCGCAAAGTGGAAGCGCGCAACTTCGATTACCGCAAGCAGTTGCTTGAGTACGACGATGTGGCGAATGATCAGCGTACCGTTATTTACCAGCAACGTAATGAACTTCTGGAAGCAGAAGATATTCAGGACGTGATTGCGAGCATTCGTCACGACGTCATCGACGGGGTCATTACCAATTACGTGCCACCGCAGAGCCTGGTCGAACAGTGGGATGTGCCGGGCCTCGAACAGGCTATTGAGGTCGATTTTGGTGTCAGTTTGCCGATCGCGCAGTGGCTGGATGAAGACAACAAGCTCTATGAAGAGCCCTTGCGAGAGAAGATTCACGCGGCACTGGAAGCGCGATACGCTGAAAAAGAAGAGCGTATTGGCAGCGTGATGCGGGCGATTGAGCGGCAGATCATGTTGCAGGTACTCGATACGCTGTGGAAAGAACACCTGCAGAATATGGATCACCTGCGTCAGGGTATCAACCTGCGCGCCTATGCTCAGAAGAACCCCAAGCAGGAATACAAGCGCGAAGCCTTCGAGCTGTTCCAGACCCTGCTGGAAAATCTGAAGTACGACGTGATCAAAGTGTTGTATCGTGTTGAGCCGATGACCGAAGAGCAGCTCGAGGAAATCGAGCGTCGTCGCCGGGAAGAGGCCGAGCGGCAGAAGCTGCGCATGCGCCACGACGATGCCTCCGCATTGAGTGAGGCGCCGAGCGGTGAGCCCGAAGAGGTAACGCCCGAGCGCCCCTATGTGCGCAGCGGGCAAAAGGTAGGGCGCAACGACCCGTGCCCCTGTGGCAGCGGTAAGAAATACAAGGCCTGTCATGGGCGTTTAAGTTAAGGAGCAAGCGATATGGCCGTTGGTGAGTTTCCGTGGCCTGAGGTTCACCCGATAGCGGGCGTGCGTTTGGGCACGGCCAGCGCGGGTATCAAGAAGCCAGGGCGTCGCGATGTGGCATTGATTGAAATCTCGGAGGGTGCCGCCGTCAGTGGTGTGTTTACACGCAATGCTTTTTGCGCCGAGCCGATTCATATCTGCCGCGAGCATTTGAGCCAGAGAACGCCGCGTTACCTACTGATCAATTCAGGTAATGCGAACGCGTGCACTGGCGAGCATGGCCGACTTGCCGCGATGCTGACCTGCCAAACGGTGGCGCAGCATGCGGGCATTGATGCTGAAGAAGTCTTGCCTTTTTCCACCGGTGTCATTGGCGTAACGCTGCCAGCGCAAAAGATCTGTGAAGCACTGCCGGAAGCGTTCGAGAACCTGAGTGAAACAGGCTGGTATGACGCCGCACGCGCGATCATGACCACCGATACGCGCCCGAAAGGCCTGTCTATGCAGCTGGAATTGGGCGGTAAGCAAGTGACCATCAGTGGCATCGCGAAAGGCTCTGGCATGATCAAGCCCAATATGGGGACCATGCTGGGCTACATTGCCAGCGACGCGCATGTGGCCCAAACCGTGTTGGAAGAGGTTGTGCATCGCGTGGTAAACGCCTCGTTTAACCGCATTACCATCGACGGTGATACTTCGACGAATGACGCTTTAATCCTCATTGCCACAGGCAAAGCCGGCAATCCGATGATCGACATCACGGACAAAGAGGATATTGAAGCCCTGTGTGCGGCCTATGCTGCGATCGCGCAAGGTCTCGCAAAAGAAATGGTGCGTGACGCCGAAGGCGCAACGAAGTGCGTGGAAATCCGCGTGGAAGGTGGAGCCAATAGCAAGGAGTGCCTCGACGTGGCTTACGCCATATGTCACTCGCCGCTGGTCAAAACGGCGCTGTTCGCTTCGGACCCTAACTGGGGTCGTATCGCTGCGGCCATCGGCTACGCCGGCGTGCCCGACCTGGATCGCAAAACGGTCAAAGTGTGGCTCGACGACGATTTGATTATCGAGCAGGGCGGCTGTGCAGAGACTTATACAGAAGAAGCCGGTCAGGCCGTGTTCAATCGACCGGAATTTACGATTCATGTTGACCTGGGCCGCGGTGACGCACGGGAAGTACTCTGGACGAGCGACTTGAGCCACGACTACGTGCGCATCAACGCGGAATACCGCAGCTAATGCTGGCGGAGCCGATACGCGTCGCCGTGGGCGTGATTGAGGGGCCGCAGGGCATCCTCATCGCGCGGCGCCAAAAAGGGCAGCACCTCGAAGGTCTCTGGGAGTTTCCCGGTGGCAAGGTGGAAGTGGGTGAAGAGGCGCTTGACGCACTGAGTCGTGAAATCCTCGAGGAGACCCAGCTTCACGTTGGTGGAGCAAGCTTCCTGTTTGATATACGCCACGACTATCCTGAAAAAACGGTCATTTTGCACATCTTTCATGTGACGACCTTTACGGGCGATGCGCAGGGTCACGAGGGGCAAGAAGTCCGTTGGGCTCCGCGTGCCGAGCTGGACAGCTACGACTTCCCTGAGGCGAACCAAGCCATTCTCGATTATCTGCTCGGCCTCTAAGCGGCTTCGTAGCGCTACGGCTCGGCTTAGCGACTTGGGCTATAGCTCTTCGGACCAGGTGTCCTCTTCTTCATCGCCACCCGCAATACTGAATTCCTCAGCCGCCCAGCCTCCGAAGTCGATGTCTTTGCAGCGCTTACTGCAAAACGGTCGTTCCGGAAACTCGTCCGTCATCAGTACAGGCTTTTTACAGGTGGGGCAGGGAACGGAAACGGTTTTAACGGTCATGCGTGTAATGAATCAGCCAAATGCGTGTAATGGGCATGCAATTGTTCCACACTCGTGCGGGTGGCCTCAAGCGAGAGACTGTTGTCTATAACATCGTCGGCGCGCGCAAGTCGCTGCCTGCGCGGGATCTGTTGGTCGATGATGGCCTGAATCTGATCCCGTTTGTTCTTGTCTCGCGCGCTGGCGCGCTCGAGCTGCAGTGTTTCTGGGATATCGACCACCACGATGCGGTCTACGAGCCTGTGTTGGTCTGTTTCCAGGAGCAGAGGGGAAGAGAGGATGACATAGGCCCCTGCGGCGTGATCGAGCTGAGAGAGCGTTTCCTGGCGAATCAGAGGGTGCAGCAACTGCTCAAGCCATTGCTTGGCGTCGGCATCCTTGAAAATTCGCGTGCGCATTTGCGCGCGATCCAGCTCCCCGGACTCGAGCAGTATTCCCTCGCCAAAATGCTTGGCGATGGTAAGCAGGGCTGGGCTGCCCACCGCGACGACTTCTCGAGAGATGACGTCGGCGTCCACGATCGTGACACCAAGCGCGGCAAACATATCACTGACGGTGGTCTTGCCTGCGCCGATACCGCCTGTGAGGCCGATGCGCAGCATCAGACGGTGGGGTTCAAGAACTGAAGGTAATGATTCAGCAGGGCTTCGCCCCAGAAAAACGCGATCCAACCCGCAATGGCCAAATAGGGCCCGAAGGGGATCGGTTTGTTTTTGTCCTGGCCCGAGAGCACGATATTGAGCGTGCCGAGCACCGCTCCCACCAGAGAGGACAGCACAATAATGGCCGGCAGATGTTGCCAGCCCACCCACGCGCCCAACGCGGCGAGCAATTTAAAGTCGCCAAAGCCCATGCCTTCCTTGCCGGTCAGCAGCTTGAACAGCCAGTACACGCTCCACAAGCTCAAATAACCCACAATGGCGCCATAAAGGGCACTGTGAATATCCGTGAACATGCCCTGCGCGTTCAACAACAGGCCGAGCCACATCAAAGGCAGTGTCATCGAATCGGGCAGCAGCTGGTGATCGATATCGATCCAGGTCAAGCTGATCAGTGTCCAGGTAAACACCAGCACGGCTGCAGCTTCAATGGTCAGGCCGTACTGATACACCACGAACGCCGTCGCGATGCCGGTCAATAGCTCAACAAAGGGGTAGCGCAGGCTGATCTTGACCTTGCAGTGCAGGCAGCGTCCTTTGAGTATCAGATAGCTCAGAATCGGAATGTTGCACCAGGCGGGCACCAACTTTTTGCAGCTAGGGCAATGCGAGCGGGGAAAGGCAATATTGAACGCCGCCTCGTCCTTGCTCTCTTCCGGAAATTGAACCCCGCTGTCCTCAGCCAGAAACTCCTTGCATTCACGACGCCAGCCCCGCATCAGGACGATGGGCACGCGGTAGATCACAACATTCAAAAAACTGCCGACCAGCAGGCCAAATAGGCCTGCTGTGAGGGTGAGGTAGGTGAGCATAAGGGGGATTAGACCGCCTGACCGATTTGGAAGATGGGAAGGTACATCGCGATCATAAGGCCGCCCACCAAGATACCGAGCACAGACATGATCATCGGTTCGAGGAGGGTGGTCAGGTTGTCGACAAGGTTGTCTACCTGTTCTTCGTAGTAATTTGCGGCTTTGTCGAGCATGTCGTCGAGTGCACCGGACTCTTCACCGATGGTGGTCATTTGGACGGCCATCGGAGGGAAGAGTTTTGTCTTGTCCATGGCGACGTTAAGCTGCGTACCGGTGGAGACTTCGTCGCGGATTCGCAACACCGCCTGTTCGTAAATGTAATTCCCTGTAGCGCCCGCGACCGAGGTCAGCGCTTCGATCAGCGGTACACCAGCGGCGAAGGTCGTCGAAAGGGTTCGGGCGTATCTTGCTATGATGGACTGGTAAACGATGACGCCCACGATCGGCAAACGTAAGGTGAGTCTGTCCAAGGCTATACGAAAGGCCAAACTTTTCTCTTTCGCTTTGGAGAAAGCAAAAATACCAACACCTATCCCAATGAGCACTTTAAACCAATGGGCCTGCGCCCACTCGGACAAACCAAGGACAAACAAGGTAAATGCCGGTAAGTCGGCGCCGAAGCTGGAGAACGTTTCTGCAAACTGAGGCACAACTTTAACGAGCAGAATACCCGTCACAACGATAGCCACGACCATCACTGCAATGGGGTAGGTCATCGCTTTTTTGATTTTGGCTTTCAGCTGTTCCGTTTTCTCTTTATAGGTCGCGATACGGTCAAGCATGGTTTCGAGCGCGCCCGATTGCTCGCCGGATTCCACCAGGTTACAAAATAAATCATCAAAGTATTTGGGGTGTTTTCTCAGCGCGGTGGCAAAGCCGGTGCCCGAGGCGACTTCGTCTTTGATGGTTCTGACCAGGCTAGCGAGCTGTGGCTTTTCGGTGCCGCCCGCAACAATCTCAAAGCTCTGCACAAGGGGGACGCCCGCTTTCATCATCGTCGCCATTTGTCGAGTGAAAAGCGCAATGTCGAGTGGCTTGACGGCTTTGCCCTTGCCACCGAAAAGCGGTTTGGGCTTTTTCTTGATGTTTTTGGTGCGAATGCCTTGTTTGATCAACTGGGCTTTAGCCAACGAGGGGCTGCTGCTCGTGACTTCGCCTTCTACCTTGGCGCCTTTCTTGTCTAGTCCCTTGTATACGTAAACTTGATTGACGGTGGTTGCCATTTTCTAGACTAGTCCTTGGTTACTCGGTTCGCCTCTGCCAGACTGGTTACGCCAAAGGCGGTTTTGCGCAGAGCAGCAGTTCTCAGGTCAAAAAAGCCGGCCGCTTTCGCCGCGTCAGCAATTTCAATCGCATTTCCACCTCCCATTATAATCCGGGAAATTTCGGGTGTGATGCGAACGACTTCATATACCCCGACTCTTCCTTTATAGCCTTTATTACATTTTGAGCAACCTTTTGGCTGAAATATCGTCATTTCTTCTTTCGGAATGCCGATTTCGTCAAAACCTTCTTCCCTCAACACTTCATCTGGAAGGGTGATGGGCTCCTTGCATTCGGAGCACAGACGCCGTGCCAGACGCTGGGCGATGATCAGACTGACCGTAGTGGCAACGTTGAAGGTGGGTACACCCATATTCAGGAGTCGCGTCAGCGTTTCGGGCGCGCTATTCGTGTGTAGGGTGGAGAGTACAAGGTGGCCGGTTTGCGCGGCTTTGATGGCAATTTCAGCCGTTTCCAAGTCACGAATCTCGCCCACCATGACAATGTCTGGATCCTGACGCAGGAACGAGCGCAAGGCTTCCGCAAATGAGAGGCCGACCTTGTTACTGACGTTAACCTGGTTGATCCCTTCGAGGTTGATTTCGACGGGATCCTCCGCGGTCGAGATGTTTCTCTCGGTGGTGTTGAGGATGTTCAAGCCAGTGTACAGGGAAACGGTTTTACCTGAGCCGGTTGGCCCCGTTACCAGAATCATACCCTGTGGCTGCTCTAGTGCATCCATGAACATTTTTTTCTGGAAGTCTTCATAGCCCAGCGCGTCAATACCGAGTTTCGCACTCGATGGGTCGAGAATCCGTAGCACCACTTTTTCTCCGAAGAGCGTGGGCAACGTGTTAACCCGGAAATCGATGGCGCGGGTTTTGGTGATTTTCATCTTGATCCGGCCATCCTGCGGTACCCGCCGCTCGGAAATGTCCATTCTAGACATGACCTTCAAGCGGGCGGCGAGACGAGAACCTAAATTAATCGGTGGTCGCGCCACTTCCTGCAAGATACCGTCGGTACGGAAGCGAACGCGATAGACTTTTTCGTAGGGCTCAAAGTGAATATCCGACGCGCCGCCTTTAATCGCATCAAGCAGGACTTTATTGACAAAGCGGACGATGGGCGCTTCGTCCTCTCCGCTGCCTTCGTCGCCGCCGCCGCCTTCTTCATCCACCGCTTCGATGTCGAGGCCGTCAAGTTCGTCTTCGTCCAGGCCTCCAAGCGCGTCGCCGAGCGAATCCTCCTCGGCGGAGAGGTAGCTTTCTATGGCCTGTTGTAACTTGTCGGCTTCTACTAGGAGCGCTTCGGTGCTGAGGCCCGTATTGAACTTGATTTCGTCAAGCGCATGAAGGTTGGTGGGGTCAGACACACCGACATAGAGCCGGTTGCCCCTTTTGAAAATGGGCAGTGCATGGTGTTTCTGGATGAGTTTCTGGTCTACGACGCCCTGAGGGTAGGCCTCGCGTTGAAGCACGTTCAAGTCAAACAGTGGCGTGCCAAACTCTTCCGATGCGGATTTAGCGATGCTGATCCCGCTAATCTGTCCACTGCTCGCAAGAAAGATGGGAAGGGGAACGCGTTCCCGCTTGGCCGACTCGATGGCCGTTACAACGCTCTCTTCGCTGATTAACTCATCCCGGACCAGTCTTCTTGCCAGGCCACTCAATGCCATGATGCTCTACCACTCATTTAATTGAATCATTAGAAACAAAGTGTAACTGAAAATCCGTTGTTATACCTGTCTCTACAGAGAAGTGTGATCAATTTGGATTAAGTTTGGCGCTTCGCGGCAGGGTGACAGCGGGGTGCGTACACGATGGTGGTGTCAAAGCCCGACATTGGGTGACATTTTTCGTCATTTCGGTGGGCGCAATTTTGGAAAGTGTGTCTGTGATTTTCAGTTAAGGTTATGAAATTAAAGGTTTTTTTATTTTGGTACGCTAATCGCTTTTACCTTCTCGAGTTTGTTTACCCCCTAATCATTGAGGAATTAATAGAATGCGAAACTCACAGTCAGGTTTTACCCTTATCGAATTAATGATCGTTGTTGCCATTATCGGTATTTTGGCAGCGGTCGCGCTTCCTGCGTACCAGGATTACACCACTCGCGCTAAAGTCAGCGAAATCATGGCTCAGCTGGCTGCTATGAAGAATAGTCAAACCGAATGTATGACGACGGCTAACCAAATGTCTCAGTGTACAGACGTTGGTTCAGGTATTGACACGACTGCCATTGAAAATACGCAGTTCATTGCTGGCGTAGCTGTGGTTGCCCCACAAGATGACGGGACTCAAGGAAGTATTACTGTTACTCCAGATTGGGCTGCGCTTGGCGTTACGGGAGCTACATCGGATGTCACATTCTCTTCTCGAGCTTGCCCCGCAGGTGTTAAATGGGTTTGCGGTATCACTCAGCCAGCGGAAGGTAAGTACTTCCCTGCTTCTTGTCGTCAGGCAGTGGCCCAGCCGCCAGCTTGCTAAAATCGACGCTGAGATCTCTATAGAGCCCCGCGAATGCGGGGTTTTTTATTTCACCCTCATAGACAAATCCACCGCCCGAACATGCTTCGTCAGCGCGCCAAACGAGCAGTAATCAATCTTCAAGTTGCGGATCGTGTGCAAATTCTCCAAACTCAGATTTCCTGATAGCTCAAATTTCGTATCCTTTCTGTCCAGCCCCATCGCCTCTTCCAACATGCTGGAACTAAAGTTGTCGAGCATCGCGATGTCGGCACCGGCGTGAATCGCTTCTTTTAATTCGGCTACCGTTTCCGTTTCAACTTCTACCGGTTTGCCCGGCGCGATACTGCGTGCTTTTTGAATGGCGGCGGAGATGCCGCCACAGGCGGCGATGTGGTTTTCTTTGATTAGGAAAGCGTCATACAAACCGACCCGGTGATTGTGGCAGCCGCCAGTGGCTACGGCATATTTCTGTGCGATGCGCAGGCCGGGCAAAGTTTTGCGGGTATCAAGTATGCGGATGTTCTGGCTGTTCAGGGTGTCCGCATAGCGTCGAGCAAGGGTGGCTGTGCCGCTCAGCGTTTGCAGGAAATTCAGCGCAACACGCTCACCGGTAAGCAGCGCTCTCGCAGGTCCGTTCAGGCGTGCGAGCGTCGCGCCCGCTTCAATGCGGGCGCCGTCGCGCACTTGCCAGTCGATGTGGACTTTACTGTCGAGTTGTCGAAAAGTCTCATCAGCCCACGGAATGCCGCAGACGACACACTCTTCTCGGGTGATGATGCTTGCGTCACAGTCGGTCTCGGCGGCGATCAATTGCGCCGTGATATCGCCGCTGCCAACGTCTTCTGCCAAGGCATCGGCAACGTTGCGGTACACGGTACCGCGGTGAAGGCTCAGGTCAAAGGTCATGGTGGCCGTTCTATAAGTGTTGTTCGAGGGTAAGTGTATTGCCGCGCTGGTTGAAGTCCAGCTCTTTGAGCACGCTCATGCCCAGGAGAATCTGCTCACCCTGCATGCCGGGGGTGATGGCGGCCCGCACATCATGCAGCACGATGTTGCCGATGCTGACGCTCTCTAAGGTAGTGGCGTAGGCGCGGGCAAGGCCATTAGCTGTTTGAACCTGGTAGGCTGGGCCCGCTTCGAGACCGAGCTGCTCGGCGACGCCCGCTGGCACCGCCACCATCGTGGCGCCGGTGTCGAGCATGAACACAACATGCTGGCCGTTGACTCGACCAACCGTGACATAGTGTCCATATCGGTTGCGCTCAAGGCTGACACGGCGAGACTTTCCATCACTCTCGGTGTGAACATTCTGATTTGGGTTGAGTTGCTTACCCTCCCAGCGTGTAAAGGCTAAAAAGAGGGCGCCGAGCACCAGCAGCCAGAAGATGCTGAGCATGCCGCGGCCAAATCGGGTCTCGGGTGCTTGGTTCGAGCTCATTTATTGCGCTTAGTTCATCATGAGAGGGGTTGTTATAACTGTATCAGAGGGGGCACGCGCTGCCCAGAACCAATGCATCTATGTCTGGTACCTTGTTATTAACTAAAATAATAAGCAGTTCACGCTTTGTGATGAAATTGGTGATCGCGTTCGCGAAACGGAGATTTTGTAGCTTCACACGCCAAACACAAATTCTATACTTGTCGCTACAACACGCATTCTTATGGAAAGGTCACGTTGTCGATAGGAGATGTATTGCGTTTTCACCACTGTAGCCGCTGATACCGAGGAGGCTGAAGTGCCCAACAAGGTCGAAACAATTGGCCGTAAAGTTGTACATCTGGAACAGGATGGCGAGCGAATGACGCGCGCCCGTCTTGCGCGCCTACCCGGTGCGGTCCAGTCCGTGCGCGAGACCTGCCAGCGCCTGTTTATGGGGCGTATGAAGCAGTATTTCGAGCGCGCTGATGACTCCCTCTTTGATCTCGCTGATAAAGCCGCTTCCAACGAGGAGCAAAACCTGTATTTTGACTCGATGCGTGAAGTGCGCGTGCGCCGCCACAGCATTGAGACACATTTTATGACCGCGCTTGACGAGGCCTTCGGCGCGCTCGTCCAGCCTGAGGGGCAAGCGAGCTCTGAGGACGTGTATGACACCCTCAAAGCCGATGCACTGTCACTCGTTCACGACGACGATCTCGAAGCGCTCGTCGCAGTCGACTCTTCCGTAGCCCGCGCCAACTCTGAATTTGGCGAGGCCATTCAATACCTTTCGTTGCGCCTGGACAGCCTGGTGCCCGTCAAGGTGTATCAGAAGAACAACCCTGTTGGCCCCGATGTGATTTGCGCCGCCTTTATGGCGGAAATTAAGAAGCTGGACGTCAGTATCAAGGCCAAACTGGTGCTTTTCCGCCTCTTTGATAAGGTCGTGATTGCCAGCCTTGGTGATGTGTATCGCCAAGTGAATGATGTACTGATTGAAAACAACGTGATGCCTTCTCTGCCCAGTCGTCAGGCGGCGTCCGAATCGCACCCACGTCGCCGAGCGACGGATCGTCGAGCCTCAGATCGCAGAACTGACGATGCGTCCGCGGCGGAAGTCGCGCCTGCGAGCGCTCAGGTCAGCCCGGAAATCGTAGCGGCGTTAACGAATCTATTCGGAGAGCAGATGCTTTCTGAGGACGAAGTCTTGGTCGACGAGTCCAGCCTGGCGTCCAGCCATTTCGTTCAAATGCTGAATGCAGCGCAGAAAGTGCCCTTGAAGCAAGGGGTGGTGCAGCGCGGCTCGGATGTGCGTGCGATTGTCTCGCAGCTTCGCGCACGTAACTCTGGTGCAAAAGTCGGGCGCGTCGAAGACCAGGTGATGAACCTGGTGAATATGTTGTTCGACTTCATCCTGGAAGATCGCAATTTGCCCCCAGCGATGAAAACCCTGATCAGCCGCATGCAGATTCCGATCATCAAGGTGGCGTTGGCGGACAAGACCTTTTTTACCAAAAAAGGGCATGTCGCGCGCAAGCTCCTGAATGAGATGGCCACTGCGGGTGTGGGTTGGCAGGGCGATGTGAACAATACCGATCGCGACCCGCTGTACCGCAAGATGGATCAGGTCGTGCGTACCCTGATTAATGATTTTGACACCGATGTCAGTATCTTCAACGACTTGCTCGCGGACTTTACCGCCTTCCTCGAGAAGGAGCGCAAGCGTGTTGCGATTCTCGAGCGTCGTACCGTGGATGCGGAAGACGGTAAGGCGAAAGCCGAGGTCGCCAGAACCACAGTCGCACTTGAGATAGAGGTGCGCACGCAGGAACTGATTCTGCCTGAGTCCGTAAACAAGCTGATTCACGATGCGTGGAGCAACGTGCTGTTTGTCACGGCGCTCAAGCATGGTTACGAATCCAAAGAGTGGCGCAACATGCTGCGCACCTTGGATGAGCTCGTTTGGAGCGTGCAGCAACCGCGCTCGACCGAGCAGCGTCAGAAGCTGATCAAAGCCGTACCGATTTTGATTAAAAAGATTCGTGCCGGGCTCGATACGATCAGCTACAACCCGTTCGAAATGTCCAGCCTGTTCAAGTCACTTGAAGAAGTGCATTTGAGCTGTATTCGGGGTAAGTCGCCTGTATTGCGTCGTGAACAGCAGGAAGCAGCGGTAGAAGCCGAAGCCCCCACAGCGAACGAAGACGAGGCGGCCACGCCAGACCACGTGTCTGCCGGCGCGCCGGTAGAAGACATCACCGTAGAAGGCTTGCAGCCTTACAGCGAGTCCGCAATGGTGGATGCGCGTGTAAGTGAAGCCGAAGCGGAGAGCGAAGCAGAGGACCTACCTGAAGCGCATCACCTGCAGCAGGTAGATAACTTTGTGCAAGGTGCGTGGTTCGATATGCAAGGCGAAGGTGGCGAAATGGTACGTTGCCGCCTGGCGGCGTTCATTAAACCGACCGGCAAATACATTTTCGTCAACCGCAATGGCATGAAAGTAGCCGAAAAAACGCGCGATGATCTCGCGCTGCTCGTTAAGCGCAACGCCCTGCGTCCCCTCGACAACAGTATGCTGTTTGACCGCGCACTCGAGACCATCGTCTCCGGTCTGCGCAAAAACCGCAACCACTAACGTATCCATCGGGGTCAGACCCCAGTGTATCCATTGGGGTCTGACCCCGATGGATACTTTGTGCTGATCCCTATTGTCGTGCTTTGATTCCGTTGTTCGCCGCGTTATGATTGTCGGTTAATGACACTACGATGACAGGGCGTTTTCTCTTGCGGATCGAACACGGCTGGCTCTGTGAGGCCAGGCGACTCCCTTCTCCCAATTTCAATACCCGGCCAAAGGGTGTGGCCATCAGTCTGCTCGTCATACATAACATCAGTCTTCCGCCAGGTGAGTATTGCAACGGCTGCGTCGAAGCCTTTTTTACCAACTGTCTAGACCATGAAGCTCATCCGTACTTTGGCGAGATACGCGGGCTGGAAGTGTCCGCGCATTGCTTTGTCAGCCGCCTCGGTAAGATCACGCAATTTGTGTCTTTCGATGATCGTGCATGGCACGCCGGGCGCTCATCGTTTCAGGGCGTGATGGAGTGCAATGATTACAGCATCGGCATCGAGCTGGAAGGGACTGACACCGAGCCCTACACTGAGGCGCAATATGACGCATTGGTGTCGCTCACAAATGCAATACAGCACGCGTATCCTGCTATCACATACGACAGAATATGCGGGCACAGTGATATTGCCCCGCAGAGAAAAACAGATCCGGGTCCGGCGTTTGAATGGCCGCGTTACCGGGCGATGCTGGCAACAGCATAAAACCGCCCTCAGGGGCCTTCAGTAAAAGGAGTGCTTGTGGAAATTCTGGTGATCATCGTGGCCCTCGCGTTTGTGCAGGTGTGGGGCGCCAACAATCCCTTACACAAAGACGGCTGGTACTTCGGGCTGCAGGATCGTGCGAGCCGGTTGAACTGGTTCAAGCCCGAATTTCGAAGTTTTGTGGGCGTCGCCTTTGTGCTGTTTCTTTTCGCCATCGTATTTGACCTGTTAGTGGCGCCCATTGCGGGCATGCAATTGGTCGTGGCCATCATTGTTTTGCTCTACAGCCTTGGGCGCGGTGAGTTTGCCGAGATTGTGCGCGAGTACACCCAGGCCTGCTACATCGAAGATTGGGACTCCGCCAAGGTGCGGGCGGCACGCTTTAACGTGTCGCTAGACGGTATCCGCGATGAAGACTGGCCCCAATTGCACCGCCATGTGTTTGATGAAGCCGGATATCGCGGTTTTGAGCGGCTCTTCGCCGTGTTGTTTTGGTTTTTCCTGTTAGGGCCACTTGGTGCGTTGATGTATCGATTGGTTTTTCTGCAGGTTCAGCGCGGCCGCGAAGAAGACGGCATTATGCAGCGCTGGTTGTGGTTGCTCGAGTGGCCTGCAGTGCGTCTGCTCGGGCTGTCGTTTGCGTTAACCGGAAATTTTTCGGGTTGCATGGGGCAGTGGAAAGAATGCGTACTCTGTGTCCGTCGAAGCACGATTGAAGCCTTGAGCCCAATGATTTTGGGTGCGCTGTCGGTCAGCGAAGAGCTGGAACCGGATTGCGAAATTACCCGTAAAGAGCTGTCATTGATGAGTAAGCTGTATCAACGGACTTTTTGGTTCTGGTTAGGTGTGGCGTCTTTGATTGTGATCTTTTTGTAAATGTGAGCGGGAAGGCCAATAGCCTTCGTCAGGAAATAAGGAACGTTTTTAATCACCACTATGATGACAATCGCGCTGTACAATTTGAAAGGCGGTGTGGGCAAGACAACGACCGCCGTGAACCTCGCCTATCTGGCTGCGGAAGCGAACAAGCGCACAGTGCTTTGGGATTGGGACCCACAGGGAGCCGCCAGTTGGTACTGTGGCATCGACGACACCAAGACGAAAGCCGTTAAGCTGCTTTCTCAGGGGGTGCCCATTGGTGAGTTGCAGAAAGCCACGCCGTTTCCCAACTTGACGCTGATCCCGGCGGATCTCAGTCTGCGTAAAACGGATATGGAACTTGCCGGTGTGGATGGCCCGCGCAAACTGATGCAGAAGCTGGTCTCGCCCCTGAGCGAAGATGCGTCCATCCTGATCTTCGACTGCCCTCCGACGCTGTCACCGAGTGTGGAATACATTCTCTCAGGTGTGGATCTGGTGCTGGTGCCAATGATTCCCAGCCCCCTTTCTCTGCGGGCCATGACGCAGGTTGTCGATTTTTTCGAAAAGAAAAAACGCTCTCCAAAGAAGATTGTTGGCTTTTTTAATATGGTCGATCGCCGTCGCAGTTTACATCGGCAGACCTTGATGAACGCCCGCTATCTCCCGGTGGACATCCTCGACACCTGGGTGCCGATGGACAGCGCCGCAGAAAAATGTCCCACCTGCGACGCCCGCTGACCAGTTACGCCAGCCGCGGCAATGCGGCGCGTGCCTACCGAGCCATGTGGCGGGAGATCAAGACGCTGATGACGAAGAAGGTGAAGTTGTAGCGGGCTTGACCTTGCGTGCGATAACCAGCAGTAACAGCAGACTCGGCACCACCATCAGCGTGGTCAGTACGAAAAACAGCGGCCAGTTTCCTCCAAGAAGATCAACGACCACACCGCTCAGTGATGACAGTGTGGTGCGACCGAGCGCGCCCAATGACGCCAGTAAGGCATATTGAGAGGCCGAAAACTGGTGATTGCACAGCGCGGAGATAAACGCCACAAACGCAACGAGCGACCATGCTGCTGCTACACCGTCGACGATAATCGTCGCAATGTACAGGGGAATGCTTGGCCCCACCCACGCGATCCAAGCAAACATCAGGTTGCTACCGGCCATCAGCACGCCACTGATAAACAGCCCCTTCACCAGCCCGAAACGCGCATTCAGTGCGCCTGCAAACAGCGCGGCGATGATGGTGACCCACCACGTCAGCATCTTGGAGTAGGTGGCGATATCGGTATTGCTGAAGCCCACCTCCTTGTAAAACACGATCGACATTTTCCCGAGAAAGGCCTCGCCCAGTTTGAACAGGAAAATAAACAGCAATATCTGAATTGCCAGCCGCACGCCATTGCGGGTAAAGAAATCCTGCACGGGTTCGCACAGGGCATTCATCGTCCTCGCCATCGCTCGGTCTGATAGGCTGGCGTGGCGGGACGCGGTGTCCCGGGGTGTGGCCCGCATTGCGACGCTCATGACCCAGGCCGCAAACAGCGTCAGAATCAGGCCCGCTAGAATCAGGACAGGAATGTACGCGGTGTGAGAGGTGATGGCATCGTTCATTCCCGGGCTGCCGACAAATCCCCAAAAGGCGAGCAACAGCGGAGACAGCAGCGCAACCATTAATGCGAACTTGGCGACGTGACCACGCTGACTGTTTGCGCGCACTAGGCGTTCATAATTCGCTGAGGCGCCAGGTGGGCGGTGGAAGGCAGGTGAGGGCAAGAGGAAGGTCAGCAATGCGAGCGAGAGTGGTATTGCGCCCATCAAAAGATACAGGCTTGGCCAACTCCAGCCCGCGTCAGAAAGGTACAAGGGAATGAAACCGAGACCCGCATAGCCCGACCACCAGCCCGCCGTCGCGGCACCCGCTGCCGTGGATTGAAGTGCGGTTTCGTCCGGGCCGAAGCTGTCGATCCGGTAGGCATCAATCGCAATGTCCTGTGTCGCGGAGGCGAAGGCGATAAGCAAACCCAGCGCGGCAAGCCATTTGGGGCCGTGCTCCGTGCCGAGCTGGGCCATGCCGGCGCAGGCGAGAGCGATACACAGCAAGCAGGGCACAATCCAGCTCTGTCGTTGACCAAGCCAACGGCGAAATCCGGGTATCGCAACACGGTCTACTAGGGGTGACCACAGAAAGTTGATGGCATAGGTCGCGTAAATTAAACCGGTGTAGCCGATGGCGCTGCGGCTGACGCCGCTCTCTTTGAGCCATAGCGTCAGGGCCGAGCCAATCAGTACCCACGGGAGCCCAGAGGCCATGCCGAATATAAATACCGCCTGGACACGACGATCACTGTAGTGCGCTAATGTATTTTTTCCGCTCATTCTGCTATCTTCGCTCGCTTAGGCGCACAGAGGCGTCGCCAATACGCATGCAGGGATGTGTGGACGTGGAATCTCTGTTTCAATATATAGGTCGGTTTTGCTGAAATCACGGATCATTGTGACGCTGGGGTGGCTCTGCTTTAGCCAGCTATCCTACGCCGGGGAGGTGCTGTTAGACAACGGTGACTCACTGCAAGGCGAAATCGCGGCCATCTATGCCGATCGGGTCGAGTGGCTCAGCCCGGTATTTGGCAAGCTCAATCTCCCCAAAAACAGCATCGTTGAATTGATCAGCTCCGTGCCTCTGAAATTGCGCGCGCGCGATGGTGCGTGCTACTGGGCCGGCTTACGTCAAGGTGTTGTGACCTTCGAGTGTGACGAAGACGGGGAAGTGAATCTGCAATTTCTCGCTGTTAAAGAGGCCGTGCGTTACGAAGGCTTTCGCAAGGCGACCTACGACTACCGCGGCAAGCTGAGCGCGACGGGTCACCGTGATTCCGGACGAGTGCAGCGTCAGGACTGGAATGTCGACACGAATATCTTCATGCGCCACACCGACTTCCGACACGATATCTGGCTGAAGTACCGCGCGGAATCTCAAAATGAAACTGAACTCCAACTGCGCCTGGAGGCAAGTTACCAGTTCGACTGGTTTTTTGCGCCAAAGACCTTCTACTCCAACCGGGGTTCGGCGCTCAAGGATGAATTGCGCTTTATCGACAGTCGCTATGCGTTCAGCATGGGTGTCGGTTATCAGTTCTGGGAGAACCGTATTTCAGCGCTATCCGTCGAGACGGGGCCGCAGTACCTGAACGAGACCACCTTCGACCAAAACGATCCCAATATCACTACGAACGAATCTTACGGCTCCTGGCGATTGGCAAGCAGCTTCCGATTGCTGTTGCCGAGGGACACGCGGTTATTCTCCAATGTGGAATTTTTGCAGTCCCTCCATGTCGGTGATGACTGGGAGGCGGATACAGATTCGGGCTTGAGCCTGCCTATCGCCGGTGGCATCACGGCGGATATTGCGTTCAGCTATGACTACGACAACACGCCACCCGAAGGGGTGAGTGCACGGGATTCCCGGCTTCGCGTAGGCCTTGGATATCAGTGGTAGCGCCCCAAGATAAGCTTCTTTTGGTCGGCTAAATTCGGAGCCCCCTTGTGAAAGTCCTGTTTGTTCTGTTCATAGTTGTGCCCATTGTGGAGATGTTCGTCCTGATCAAGGTCGGCTCCCTGATCGGTGCTTTGCCCACGGTCGCGCTGGTACTACTGACGGCGGTGGTCGGTGTTGCGTTGATTCGCGCTCAGGGCTTTTCTACCTTAAGACGAGCCCAGGTGCGTATGGCCCATGGCGAGGTGCCGGCTCAAGAAATGATCGACGGCCTCTGTCTGGCCGTCGGCGGCGTCATGCTACTGACGCCCGGTTTCGTCACCGATACCTTTGGCTTCCTGTTGCTGGTGCCGGGCGTACGCAAGTGGATGCTGCAAGGTCTGATTGCGCGTGCGACGATCATCGGCGCGGCGCCGGGCCGCAGCCACACTGCAGGCGCCTCTCCTTCTGATCAAGGCCCGCAAACCCTAGAGGGCGAATATCAGCGCGAAGACCCCCGCGACCGCTAAGACCAGTGCATACGCTGGGGTCAGACCCCTTTGTATGCGTTGAGTCGGTTCTATAGTGAAATTTTTCAATTTCATCCCTTGAAATGCCATTTTCTAGACCCATCTTGCAAACACTGATTTTTTCGGGGCGCTCTTGCGGCTGCCTCGTAAGTACAAACCAGCCCACATCGGGCTCATCAACATTGCTTACATTTTTACGGAGATAACGTTCATGAAAATCCGTCCTTTACACGATCGAATCGTAGTTCGTCGCAAGGAAGAAGAAGAGAAGACCGCAGGTGGCATCGTGCTGCCCGGTTCGGCCAAAGAGAAGCCCAATCAGGGTGAAGTGGTCGCGGTGGGTAACGGTCGTATTCTGGATAACGGCGAAACGCGTCCCGTCGATGTCAAAGTAGGTGACACCGTTGTGTTCGGCAAGTACGCGGGCAGCGACACGATTGAAGTTGACGGCGAAGAGCTGGTCATCCTCAGCGAAAGCGATATCAAAGCGATCATCGAATAAGCCCTGAACCCGTAATTCAAGCATTCCAACTGTAACAGGAAAGGAAAAAGAACATGTCTGCTAAAGAAGTCAAATTTGGTAACGACGCACGCGTAAAAATGCTCGCGGGCGTAAACATCCTGGCTGATGCCGTAAAAACCACTCTGGGCCCCAAAGGCCGTAACGTCGTTCTGGACAAGTCTTTCGGTGCGCCGACTGTCACTAAAGACGGTGTGTCTGTCGCGAAAGAAATCGAGCTGGAAGACAAGTTCGAAAACATGGGCGCGCAAATGGTGAAAGAAGTGGCCTCCAAAGCGTCTGACGATGCGGGTGACGGTACCACCACTGCGACCGTTCTGGCTCAAGCCATCGTCAACGAAGGCCTCAAAGCCGTCGCGGCGGGCATGAACCCCATGGACCTGAAGCGTGGCATCGACAAAGCGGTTGCTGCTGCCGTTGAGCAAATCAAAGGCCTGGCCAAGCCGTGCGAAGACTCCAAGTCCATCGCACAGGTAGGCACCATCTCTGCCAACTCCGACACTCACATCGGTGACATCATCGCTGAAGCGATGGAAAAAGTCGGTAAAGAAGGCGTGATCACTGTTGAAGAAGGCAGCGGCCTCGAGAACGAACTCGACGTCGTAGAAGGTATGCAGTTTGACCGCGGTTACCTGTCTCCTTACTTCATCACCAACCAGGACAACATGAGCGTTGAGCAAGAAAGCCCGTTCATCCTGTTGGTTGACAAAAAAATCTCCAACATCCGCGAACTGCTGCCCATCTTGGAAGCTGTTGCAAAAGCCGGTAAGCCTCTGGTCATCGTCGCTGAAGATGTAGAAGGCGAAGCGTTGGCGACTTTGGTTGTGAACAACATGCGCGGCATCGTCAAAGTGTCTGCATGTAAAGCACCTGGCTTCGGCGACCGTCGTAAAGCCATGCTGCAAGACATCGCGATTCTGACGGGCGGTACTGTGATCTCTGAAGAAGTCGGTCTGGACCTCGAATCCGCCACTCTGGAGCACCTCGGCCAAGCCAAGCGTGTCACCATGAGCAAAGAAAACAGCGTCATCGTTGACGGTGCAGGTAACGCGGCGGACATCCAGGCGCGTGTGAACCAGATCCGTGCTCAGATCGAAGAGACTTCATCTGACTACGACCGTGAAAAACTGCAAGAGCGCGTAGCCAAGCTGGCTGGCGGTGTGGCAGTGATCAAGGTGGGCGCGGCGACTGAAGTTGAAATGAAAGAGAAAAAAGCGCGCGTTGAAGACGCTCTGCATGCAACTCGTGCAGCGGTTGAAGAGGGTGTGGTTGCCGGTGGTGGCGTTGCCCTGGTACGTGCCGCTTCTGAAATCACGAACCTGACTGGCGACAATGAAGATCAGAACATCGGTATCGCTGCCGCGCTACGTGCGATGGAAGCGCCTCTGCGTCAGATCGTCACCAACGCCGGTGAAGAAGCCTCTGTTGTCTTGAACAATGTTCAGAAAGAGTCTGGCAACTACGGTTACAACGCCGGTACAGGCGAGTACGGTGACATGATCGCCATGGGTATTCTCGACCCGGCGAAAGTGACGCGTACTGCGCTGCAAGCGGCGGGCTCTATCGCTGGTCTGATGATCACTACCGAAGCCATGGTAGCGGACAAGCCAGAAGACAAGTCTGCTGCAGCTGCCCCTGATATGGGTGGCATGGGCGGAATGGGTGGCATGGGCGGCATGATGTAAGCCCAGCGCTATCGAAAAAACGGCTCCTTCGGGAGCCGTTTTTGTATCTGCTATCCGTGCAGCGTATTCTGCGCCAGTGTGGACTTTGTTATGATACGTTTCTGCACAAGGTTCCCTCCGTGAGCGTCGTCTGTCTATGGCCCGAATCCGCGGCCGGTTACCGGGTAGCATTTTTGTTCTGATTACGGATTGTGCCTGTCAGGCCGAGTGAGACACTATGAACAATCGAAGAGAACCGACCATTTCAGGTTTGCGTCCAGATTCAGACGAGACGCGAACGCGTACTCCGGCAGCCAAGCCGAGTCGTCCTGCTACGGGGGGTGGCAGAAGCAACAACACAGGCAACTCGCGCCCCTCGCCTGTCGCAAATTCGCGCCGCAGCGCCAAAAGTGCCTCTTCTCCGCTGGCGCCCATTGCCTTTTTGTTTGCTCTCGTTGCGTGTGGCGGTGCGGGGTATTTGTATCTCCAGCTGACGGAAGCGCAAAAGCAGGTCGCAAGCTACGAAGGCAGGCTCGTCGAACTCGAAAATAAGCTCACGCTGACCGACGATGAAACCAGCGCCTCTGCGGCGCAAATGCAAGCCAGTTTGAAAGAGGCGCATTCAGAGATTCGTAAACTCTGGGGTGTCAGCTATGACCGCAATCGCAAGTCGATAGCGGAAAACAAAGAGGCCGCAGCCGAAGCGAAAAAAGCTGCGGCCAACGCGGCTAAGCGCGTCGAGTCCCTCTCTGCGGAAATGAGAGTGATCGGTGACTTGGTGGATGCCCAGCAGAACGCGCTGACCGGCATCGAAAAAAATTACGCAACGGTGTCGTCGCAAGCACGTAAAGCTGCAGAAAGCAGTGCCGCCCTAGATCGCAGCGTGGCGGATATCGAGCGTCGCTTGCAAGACGTGCAGCGAGATATTGAAGCAATCAACGGCTTTCGCCGTTCGGTCAATCAGCAATTGCTAGAATTAAAAGGTGGGGCACAGCCCTAGAACCTGAGCACAGGTCAGGCGCTCCACATTAAATCATCGAGACAGAGAACGTAAAACTATGGCTACGATCATCCGCCAGGACGACATCATCGCCAGCGTCGAAGATGCGCTGCAATTTATTTCTTACTATCACCCCAAAGACTTTATTGATGCGGTGCATGCAGCGTATGAGCGCGAAGAAAGCCAGGCCGCGCGCGATGCGATGGCCCAGATTCTGATCAATTCGCGCATGTGTGCTCAGGGTAAACGCCCCATCTGCCAGGACACGGGTATTGTGACGGCCTTTGTGAATGTGGGAATGGGCTGCCAGATCGAAGGCGATATGAGCCTGGAAGACATGATCAATGAAGGTGTGCGTCGTGCGTACAACCACCCGGACAACGTCCTGCGTGCCTCGATTCTCGCGGACCCGGATGGTGCTCGCAAAAACACGGGGGATAACACGCCTGCGGTGATTCATTACAACATCGTCCCGGGAAATACGATCGATATTCACGTTGCGGCCAAAGGTGGCGGTTCCGAAGCGAAATCGAAGTTTGCGATGCTTAACCCGTCGGACTCGGTCGTGGACTGGGTGCTGAAAATGGTGCCGCAAATGGGGGCCGGTTGGTGTCCGCCAGGTATGTTGGGCATCGGTATTGGCGGTACAGCGGAAAAAGCCATGTTGCTCGCCAAAGAGTCCCTGCTCGACCCGATCGATATTCAAGATCTGCAAGCCCGTGGCGCCGCCAATCGCGCTGAAGAACTCCGTCTTGAGCTCTTCGACAAGGTCAATGCGCTGGGTATCGGTGCGCAGGGCCTGGGGGGATTAACCACGGTACTGGATATCAAGATCAAGGATTATCCTTCGCACGCGGCGAACAAAGCCATCGCGATCATTCCGAATTGCGCGGCGACACGTCACGCACACTTTGTATTGGACGGCTCAGGCCCAGCCTTGCAGACTCCGCCGAACCTGGACGACTGGCCTGAAATTGCCTGGGAAGTCGGCGACAGTGTACGTCGCGTCGACCTGGATAAAGTCACGAAAGCTGACCTTGAAGCGTGGCAGCCCGGAGAAACCGTCTTGCTCAGCGGCAAATTGTTAACAGGGCGTGATGCAGCGCACAAGCGCTTGGTTGAAATGATTGAGGCCGGTGAGCCGATGCCGGTAGACTTCGAAAATCGCTTTATTTATTACGTGGGTCCGGTAGACCCGGTTCGTGAGGAAGTGGTGGGGCCAGCAGGCCCGACAACGGCCACACGTATGGACAAATTTACGCGAACGGTGCTCGAAAAAACCGGTTTGATTGGCATGGTGGGCAAGGCGGAGCGCGGGCCCACAGCGATTGAGGCGATTAAAGACAACAAGGCGGTCTATCTGATGGCAGTGGGTGGCGCTGCCTATCTGGTTTCTAAAGCGATCGTCGGTGCCAAGGTATTGGCCTTTGAAGACCTTGGAATGGAAGCCATCTACGAATTCGAAGTCAAAGATATGCCTGTTACCGTGGCGGTGGATTCGCGAGGCGAAGCGGTGCACCAGACAGGCCCGAAAATCTGGCAGCAAAAAATCGAAGCGCAAAAGTTGGTATTGCAGGATAAGCCAACCGTTTAGGCTGAGTGCGCTTTTCGTTTTACTGGGCGTGGAGAATAGGTATGAGTAACTCAAGCAATGAAAAGGCGTTAGCGGGGAATAAATGCGAAGCATGTCGTGCTGACGCGCCTCCGCTGAGCGTGACAGAGCGGGAAACCTTGCTGCCGCAGATTCCCCGCTGGTCTGTTGTCGAAATCAATGGCATTGAGCAGCTCAAGCGCGTATTCAAATTTGATGATTTTGTTTCAGCGCAAGCTTTTACCAACAAAGTGGCCGATCTTGCAGAAAAAGAGGGACATCACCCCGCGATTCTGCTGGAATGGGGGCGAGTGACCGTACGTTGGTGGACACACAAGATTCGAGGCTTGCATCGAAACGATGTGATCATGGCAGCAAAATGTGATCGGATGCACCACTGATCGCATTGCACGCGGAAGAGGAGTGGGCACGATGAAATCAGACAAGGCGTCAACCACAGAAGTGCAGGCAGAAACGTATTGCCGGCATGGGTTTCACGACTGGATTGCGTATTCGGAGGCCGGTGAGGAGTTACCCTCAGAGGCACAGGCCCAGCCTCCTGCAAACGCGGTGTTTAAATGTCGCCACTGTGGAAAAACAAAAAAATAAACAGAGCCTGCTCATGAACGAAGAATGGTTGGCGTGGACACGCCACAACCTTCAGCGCGGCTGCGCGCCAGCCGAAATTAAAGCTATTCTGCAAAAAAACGGCTTCTCTGACGAAGAGATCCTCGTGGCGATGAGCCTGCCCAAACCGGGCTTATGGAACAAGTTCAAGCATCATGTCGGGCAGGCCGTGCAACAGGCGGAAGCGCAGGCCGCGGAATCGTCTGGCGATGTGCCCAAAGGTATACAACCTGACCTCGACTACGCCGTGATGGCTCAGCCGCGGATCACACACAATGCAGACGCGCGTCGTATCGAGGCTGAGGGCATTCAGCTCTACGTTATGGAAGAGTTTATGTCGCGGGCGGAATGTGAGGCGATCATGGCGCAAATCAACCAAAACCTTCGCCCTTCGACCATTACCACCGGTAAAGATTACAGCGGCTTTCGCACAAGCAGCACTTGCGACCTCGGCAATCACCAGGCACGTATCGTCGAAAAAATTGACCGAAAAATTGCGAGCACGCTCGGAGTACGCCTATCGTGGTCTGAAACCATTCAGGGACAGAAATACGAAGTGGGGCAGGAATTTAAAGCCCATACGGACTACTTCGAGCCAGGAACAAAGGAATTTCATCAATACGCGGCCGATCTCGGGCAGCGAACCTGGACCTTCATGGTCTATCTGAACGACACCCCAAAAGGGGGCGCAACGCATTTTCCGAAATTGGATAAGACGTTCTATCCCAAAACCGGTCGCGCGGTGATCTGGAACAATCTGCTCGACGATGGCAGCCCCAACCCGCTGACGCTGCATCACGGTATGCCAGTAGAAGAAGGCAGTAAGCTGATCATCACCAAGTGGTTCAGAGACAAGGGCAAAGGCGACCCACTCTTTCCCGTTCGCTAACCTGCGTAATGACGTATCCATAGGGGTCAGACCCCAGCGTATACGTCATGATCAGTGGTACATGGTGCTGGCCCAGAGGCCTTGCATGGCGACCTTGCTGGCATAGATGCCTGCGTTGGCCTCGTCTTGCATGACCTGGATGTAGATATCCAAGCCTCGTGCAGCGGCGTGGTGATTGGGGTAGGGGCCCACATCAATGCCCTCGCGCGTGGCGAAGTAATATTGGTTGCCGACGGTGAAAAAACGGTCTGATCTGAACCAGGTACGCTCGCCTTCACCTTCCCGAAATACGCTCTTCTTCATAGTAATGCTACCTCTATCAAGCCAAGGCGCGCATTGCAGGAAAAGACTTCTGCTCGTTTTCTATTCTTGTATTAAGAAAAGTGCTCAGAAGAGGAATGCTGCGCCTCTATGGACTAGTGTAGACGCGCAGTTCGGGGGCGAAAGTTGATTTTGGAATTAAAAAATGAGACTTATTCGGTGGAAGCGTCGTAGTTGACGCCCCCGGCAGGCATGGGTTCGCCGTCGAAATAACAGGCGCCGTCGCGATATTGCAAGCGACCCTCTGCGAACCATTTGACGGCCAGAGGGTAGAGAATGTGCTCTTGAGTCTGCACACGCGCCGCGAGGGTTTCTGCTGTATCGTCGGCCAGGACGGGCACACGAGCCTGCAGCGCCACGGGGCCACCGTCCAGCTCTGCGGTAACAAAGTGAATACTCACTCCATGCTCTTCATCACCGGCATCGAGCGCGCGCTGATGCGTATTCAGACCCTGGTATTTGGGGAGCAGAGAGGGGTGAATGTTGAGCATGCGCCCTGCGTAATGTTCTGTGAAGGCCGGGGTCAAAATTCGCATAAAGCCTGCAAGGACCACGAGGTCTGGCCCTTGGGCATCAATGATTTCCATCAGGCGCTCGTCAAAGGCCTCGCGACTGGTGAAGCTTTTATGCGAGACCACGAAGGCGGGAATATTGTGGTTGGCCGCGCGTTCCAGCCCTTTCACATTGTCTCGGTTAGAAATGACAGCGCATATCTTGATCGGCAAAGCCTCGTCTTCAGCCGCGTCGATCAAGGCTTGCAAGTTGGTGCCACCGCCAGAAATAAGGACGACGACCCGGGTTTTAAAATCGCTCATGATTAACGCAACTCGACTATCGGGGTGTCTTCGTCATAGGCGGCAATCTCGCCAATTTCATAGACGGTTTCACCGTGAGACTCGAACAGTTCAATGGCGCGGGCTTTATCGCTTGCGGGAAGGGCAACCACCATCCCGATACCGCAGTTCAAAGTGCGATACATCTCGGTTTCGTTGATGTTGCCGCCTTGCTGAAGCCATTTGAATATAGGAGGAAAAGCCCACGCATCGCGCTGAACAACCGCCTTGGTGTGTGCCGGTAACACGCGAGGCAGGTTTTCCAGTAAGCCGCCGCCCGTAATGTGGCTCAATGCACTGATTTTGACTTCTTTCAGGGCTGCGAGTATCGACTTCACATAGATGCGTGTGGGTTCGAGCAACCAGTCTCCGAGGGCGCGGCCTTCGAGCTCCTGGTCTAATTGGGCGTTTTGCCGCTCGATGATTTTGCGGATCAGGGAATAGCCGTTGGAATGTGGGCCGCTGCTGGCGAGGCCCAGTAAGCAGTCGCCCGCTTGGACGCGGCTGCCATCGAGAATGTCGCTCTTCTCAACGATGCCCACACAAAAGCCGGCCAGGTCATAGTCCCCGCCATCGTACATGCCGGGCATTTCAGCGGTTTCTCCTCCAACCAGGGCGCAGCCCGACAGCTCACAGCCGCGACCAATGCCCTCTACGACACTCGCGGCGACGTCGACACTGAGCTGGCCGGTCGCGTAGTAGTCTAGGAAGAAGAGGGGTTCAGCCCCGCCGACGATGAGGTCATTCACACACATCGCCACCAGGTCGATGCCAATGGTATCGTGCTTGTTCATGTCCATCGCGAGGCGTAACTTGGTGCCCACGCCATCTGTGCCGGCCACGAGTACCGGTTCGTTATAACCAGAGGGGAGCGCGAACAGCGAGCCAAAGCCGCCGAGTCCCGCGAGCACTTCCGGGCGTCGGGTCCGCTGAGCGACAGATTTTATGCGTTCAACCAAGGCATTACCGGCGTCGATATCTACGCCAGCGTCTTTATAGGTCAGAGAGTCGGAAGTGTCAGAGCTCATGGCGGTGTTTGCATACTCGTATCGGGCCCGCGCGAGGCGCAGGCGGCTGTGGGACAGCGCCGTCGCAAGCGGGCACTGAGTGAACGCGGCGCATTCTATCAATTTCGCCGCTAATGTGCGATCAGAGTCTGCAAACAAGGGTCAAAGATGCTGTTACAATAGCGCGCGTCCGGGCCCTCGTGTGAGCTTGCTCGGCTTTTCTAACATTAAGGATTGTGGGTACCCCCGTCGGTTATGACTTACCGTATTCGTTTCTGCACCCTAGTATTGGTGTTACTTGCGTCATTTTCTGCTTCGCTTACCGTCGCGCAGTCGGAGCGATATTTCAGCGCCGAGGTTCCGGTAAAGGGCCAGTCTCGCCAAGAGCGTGAGCAGGCAGCGGAGCTGGGGCTCTTGGATGTGCTGGTACGGATGTCGGGTGATGAGAATGTGCGTCTTGACGACAACGTACTGTCAGACAGCCGCCAGGCAATCCGCTATGTGCAGCAGTTTCAATACGATGAGCTGACGGACGAAGCCGCGCTGTCGGAAGACTATAGTGCCTTACTGCGTTTCAAATATTCAGATAATGCCGTGCGGGAATTTTTAACACGGCATGGCTACCCTTTCTGGTCGGTAAAGCGGCCTGTGACGCTCGTGTGGCTGGTTGAAGACAGCGTTGAATACGGCAAACAGTTTGTGCCCCATGACCCGGCCCACCCTTTGATTCAAGGCGTTGAGAAGCAGGCGAGTTACCGCGGCGTGCCGCTGTCCTTTCCGTTACAGGATTTTCAGGATCAGATGGCCTTAGGGGCTGAGCGCCTGTGGGCTTTGGATGAACAGGCCATTCTTGATGCATCTGCGCGTTATGACGCCGATGTGGTATTGGTCGGCAAGTTTACGGAAACGTCGAGCGGTCAGATCTGGTCCAATTGGCAGTTTTTCCACCTGGATCAGAGCCGCGTCTACGATGTGCGTGCGGAGGAGGCACTGCAATTAGGTGCCTCCGCCATCGACCCGCTCGCCGATTTCCTCGCTGCCCGCTATGCGGTGGATACCGGTGCAAATCAGGACAGTGCCTACATCGTCCATGTCCGAAATATCCATGGGTTTGCGGATTATCGCGGGCTTTTTGATTTGTTGTCGCGCCTGGATGCCATTGAGTCCGTGCAAGTGGACCTGGCGCACCAGGATCGCTTGCAGCTACGTGTCAGCTCCGATGCCACCGTTGAGCAACTCGTGAGCCTCCTCCGCCTCGGCAATCACCTATTCGCCGAGGCGGCGGGCGGTGGTGAAGTGCCGGGCTGGCAGCAAGCGCCGCTTGGCTCGCTCGCGAACCCTTTGCGCTATCGGTGGGAGCGGTAAGGGTCGTCTGATGAGCGAAGCACCCCGACAATTGGCCCTGGGAATATCGCTGCACGAAGAGACCACCTTCGACAACTTTGTGCTGCCGCAGGGGCAAAACCCGTTGTTGCTGGATCACCTGCTTTCCGTAAGCCGCTGCGAAAGTGCAGAGCAAGTACTGCTCTGGGGGGCGCCTGGGGCGGGGCTCAGCCATTTGTTACAGGCGATGTGCCACCAGGCGCACGCGAATGGGCACAGCGTACAATACCTGCCGCTTGCCGATTTGGTGGGCTACGACCCCAACGCACTGTGTGAGGGGCTGGAGCAGGTCGAACTGCTGTGTGTTGACGGCATTGAGATCTGTGCTGGACGCGGGGCTTGGGAGCAGGCGCTGTTTCATTTGTATAACCGGCTCAAAGAGACGGGTCACTCTTTTGTGGTGGCGTCCCATCAAAGTCCTCAAAGCCTTTCCATCACCTTGCCCGATCTCCGTTCCCGTTTACTCGCCGGGGTTGTGCACCAGGTACTGACGCTCAGTGATGACGACAAGCTGGCTACGCTCGTGAGCCGTGCCGAAGCGCGAGGCATGGATCTGCCGGAAGAAGTGGCGCGTTTCATTTTGACGCGCGGGCCGCGTGATACACATCTGTTGTTTGAGCTGCTGGAGCGGCTCGATGAGGCGTCGCTGCAGGCCCAGCGCAAACTCACCATTCCCTTTGTCAAAACCGTTCTTAGCGTCGACCGTCCTTGAATTGGCGCGAAAATCACTACTCCTAACGCAAACCTCTGGAAGCTGAACTAACCTGTTTATAGTTTAGCAATAAGAGGGTCTGCGCCATGATTGAAGCGCCAGCTCCGGACAACGAAAGCGACCGCCTGGCTGCGCTGATCCGATATGAAGTACTCGATACTGAAGGCGAACAGATATTCGATGAATTGACTGAGCTGGCAAGCTCGATCTGTGGAGCGCCGATTTCGCTGATTAGCCTTGTGGATGCTGAACGTCAGTGGTTCAAATCGAAAGTGGGGCTCGATGCGAGCGAGACTTCGCGTTCCATAGCGTTTTGCTCACATGCGATCCTGCAGGATGACGTGTTTCAGGTGGCCAACGCGTTGGATGACGTCCGTTTCGCTGACAACCCCTTGGTAGCGGGGGCACCTGATATCCGATTCTACGCGGGCGCGCCCTTGAAGACGCCAGACGGGCATGCGATAGGCACGTTGTGCGTCATCGACCGCGAAGCCAAGCAGCTCAGTGATGATCAGATGCGTGCTTTAAGTATTCTTTCCAAACAAGTGATCAGCCAGCTCGAAATTCGACTGCAGAACCGCAAATTGGAGCGCCTTTCACACATCAAAGAGCGTATGTACGCCGCCCTCGCGCATGACCTCAGAAACCCGTTTAACGGCATCCTCGGTTTCTCGCGCATTCTTTCCCAAAAAGCAGAGAAGCTCGCCCCGAGTCGCGTCGCCGAAATTGCTCAAAGCATATTGCAGGCGTCGGTCAATGTGTTCCATGTATTGGATGAGCTTTTGCAGTGGTCTCAATATGAATTGGGTAGCGCTTCCGTCAAATTGGAAAAACAGCCCCTGACCGACCTTTGCCATAGCGCGGTTGAATTTTTAGAGAGTGCGCTCGAGAGCAAATGCTTGACTGTGAACAATACGATTCCCGATTCCCTGCAGGTTATTGCCGACGCCGCGATGGTGAAGACCGTGCTCCGGAATTTGTTAGCAAACGCGACTAAGTATTCTCATCCCGGAGCTTGCATTGATATATCAGCGCATACGGAAGCCGATGACGTCATTGTGTCGGTACGGGATCACGGTGTTGGGATGAGCGCAGATATTGCGGAACGTCTGTTTGCAGAGATGGGGCGAAGCACACTTGGCACCGCCGGAGAGCAAGGCACTGGGCTTGGGTTGGCGTTGTGTAAAGAGTTTGTGGCGCTGCAAGGCGGTCGAATTTGGGTGCATGAGCACAGTGATCAAGGCGTATGTATTCAGTTTTCACTCAAGATGGCCTCGATGAGTTTATGAAACGACTTCCCCTTTCTCGGTTTGCGGTCTTTTCACTCTTATGTCTACTACTTAACTGCAGCGCGCCTGAAGAAAAAATCAAAATGGCGATCAACCCTTGGCCGGGTTACGGCTACTTCTATCTGGCCGAAGAAATCGGGTTGTTTGAAGAAGAAAAGCTGCCTCTGGAATTGGTTCGCTTCGATTCACTGGCGGATGGTCAGCGCGCTTACATCCATGGTCGCGTCGATGCATTGGCCAGCACAATTGTTGAAACAGTGCAGGCAAGCCAATGGAGCGGGCGGCCATTGAGTGTGCTGCTGGTTACGGATTACAGCAACGGTGGCGATGTGATCGTTGCGCAAAAGGCGCTTCCCGATGTGAGGGCGTTAAAAGGACAGCGAGTGGGCTGCGAGGCGGGCTCTCTTGGCATCTATGTGCTGAAGCGCGCATTAGAGAAAAACCGGCTGACCCTCGAAGACGTCACCGTGGTCAATGTCGAGCCTGGCGAAGCGGAAGCGGCTTTTCAATCCGGTCAGATTGATGCCTACGTGAGCTACCCCCCTTACTCCGTAGAACTGATGCAGCAGGATCACATCGAGCAGATTTTCAGTACTGCAGAGATTCCCTTTGAGGTCATCGATATTGTTTCGGTGGAGTCCGCAGTATTGAGGAAGTATCCGGACTTTAGGCGCCGACTACATAGTGTGTGGCAGCGAGCGTTAGATTACGAGCAGAAACACCCTGAAGAGGCAAGTGAGATTCTGGCTCGCCATCTTGAAATCAGTGAGCAAACCCTGGCAGATATTAAGCAGGATCTCGTCATCTTGAATGCCGAGGACCAAGTTTCTGTATTTTCTGATGATTCAGGCCTAAAGGCGCGTCTGAGTGACGCGTGTTTGGCTTTGAAGTTTATCAGCCCCTCCAATACCGAGTGTGTCAATCTTGACAAGCACGTTGCGGTAACCCGATAAACGAATAGAGACGAGATAGTGATAGCGCGATTGCGGCAAAGCGTAGGCTATAAATTGACAATGCCCCTGGTGTTGATGGGCATGGCGTTTCTCGTTGTGTTTTTGACGGTCGAGCTGATGAATGTGAAAAAAAAAGCCGACCGCTTCAGCGACATGGCGGCGAGCCAAGCCTTTGAATCTCTACTGATCGTCGCGGATTCGGATGCGCAACAGGTCAATTTACGCCGGGCCATTTACAGTCTGGTTGCGCAGGAAGACCTTAAAGCCATTCATGTTATTGATCCTGGTACGCAGGTGCTATATGTGTCGTCGATGCCAAATTTTATTGGTCAGCAGTTCAATGACGCACTGAGCCCGGAAGAACAAGTGCCGCTTCACTTGGCGCTCTCGGGAGAGAAAAAAGAGTTGGCGCATGTGCACGATGGCACTTATTACCAGATTCGTTCAATCGCTGTGATGGATGCGGAGTTAAACCGATTGCGCCCATTTGTCGTGATGATCGAAGTGTCTCAGAAGCGGATACTGCATGAAGTTCATCTTAGACTATTGCAGTTGGTGTCGCTCTTTTCTATTGCACTATTAATTATCGTATTTTTACAGTTTTTTGTGCTGAAGCGAGTGGTGCTTCGTCCGATTAAAAATATCTCTGATGAGATCTTTAATCAGAAGAAAAATCGGGTCTGCGGTATAGTGCGGTATCGTGGTGAAGATGAAATTTCACTTCTAGCCCAATCGTACAACCAACTGTCATTAAGTAATCGTGCGAGATTGGAATCCTTGCGATTGAAAACGGAAGAGCTGCAGAAGGCGAAGGTCGATGCCGATGCTGCGAATAAAGCAAAGTCCGAATTTTTAGCCAGTATGAGTCACGAGATACGCACACCGATGAACGGCGTATTGGGTATGCTCAGCCTGTTGGAGAAAACCCAGCTGGATCAAGAGCAGGTGCACCGACTCGACCTCGCCAGAAGCAGCGCAGACTCGCTGCTGACCCTGATCAATGACATTCTCGATTTCTCTAAAATTGAGGCAGGAAAGCTCGAACTTGAACACGTCGATTTTGACCTGTGTTCGATGCTCGGGGAGCTGAGTGAGTCCATGGCGATTCGGGCAGAGGAAAAGCAAATTGATCTCGTGCTTGATGTCAGCGGTATCCACAAAAGCCACTTTGTTGGCGATCCGGTACGGATCAGACAGATATTCACGAACTTGATTGGCAATGCCATTAAATTCACTGAGAAAGGCTATGTGAAGATCAGTGCGGAAGTGGGTGTGGCTGAAGAAGGCTATATGCTTACCGCGACGATAAAAGATAGCGGTATTGGTATCGCGCCGTCTAAGCTAGACGCACTGTTTGAGTCGTTTACCCAGGAAGATGCGTCGACTACACGAAAATATGGCGGCACAGGTTTAGGACTCGCGATTTGCAAGCACCTTTGCCGGCAAATGGGCGGAAATATTTCCGTCCTAAGCCAATTAGGCCAAGGCAGTGAGTTTCAAATTAAGTTGGTGCTCGGAGTCAGTCCACAGGCAAGAACCGTCGTTCCGGGTGGTGCACTTGCTCAGCTTCAATTCTTTTTAATCACGCCCTCCGTGCCCGTCGCGGAAGTCATTTGTACTCAGCTTCGGCGCTGGCAGCTGAATGTACTTACGGAAGTCTCCCTGAATGGGGGTGTCGATCTGATCGCGAATGGCGATTTTGACGGCAAGCGCGTCGTAATATGTATCGACTTTCGCTGCACTGCAAATATCTCCCGTCAGCTGACGGAGCGTCTTCGCGCCGAGCTCAAGCTGGCCGATCTCGAAGTGATTGTCATGCGAGGCATTAGCCAGTCGCACTCCATGATTGAAGATGTTTTCGGGCAGGTCCTTTTCAGTTTTCCTTTGCCGGCAACGAAGATGGATTTACTCAACGTGGTTGAGCTGGCCGCAGGGGTCCGTAAAGTCGACAGCGTACTCGACAGGCAGGGGCGTAAAGCCACGCCTCATGCACTATGGCAGCATCGCGAACAACGCTTCCGTATTCTCCTCGTCGAGGATAACCCCATCAATCAGGAGGTGGCACTGGGAATGCTTGAAGACCTCCACTGCGATGTTGAGGTCGCAGAAAATGGAGTGGAAGCCATCAAGGTGCTCTATGCCAGCCGACATCAGCAGCGCTTTCATTTGATATTGATGGATTGTCAGATGCCTGAGATGGACGGCTTCGAATGTACGCAACTTGTACGACGTGGGGAGGCGGGAGAAGAGTATCGTCGCGCCCCCATTGTTGCTTTGACGGCCAATGCAATGGAAGGCGACCGTGAACGCTGTCTCGATGCGGGGATGACGGCCTATCTCAGTAAGCCGCTCGATTTTCAGATGTTGTCTCAAGTTTTACAGCGTTGGCTACGCAGCGATACCAGCTCGCGCAGCATGGCAAGGGCGGGTGCGGAACCTCCGGCAGCGGCTACTGTGGTCGAAGCTGCGCACGAAGACCCGGACGACTGGGATCAGCAGGCGGCTTTGTCTCGGTTTAGAAATAAACCCGCTCGCTTATCTAAAATTCTTCAGCGTGTGGTGGAAGATATTCCCGAGGAGTTAATTCGCCTGGAGCACGGATTGGCGAGTGGCGATTTGGAAACGGCGAAGATCGCGGCGCACTCAATCAAGGGGGTCGCTGCAAACATCAACGCAGAGCGCGTCCGTTTGTGTGCTCTCCGAGCTGAACAGGGCTGCGCCAATCCTGAACTCGAGCAAGAAATGCGCGAGCAGCTCGCCGGCGTGTTACGCAAAGAGTTCGAGCGCATCGCGCCAGATTTTTACGCTTACATCGAAGCGCATGGGTGAGTTGCCAGGGTTTTGATACACTGAGTCATCCAAGCCTGACCTGATGACCGCCATGCTAGCGCCGCTTCCCAAAAACTATTATCTCGATAATTTCCTGGTGCTTCTTCGGCATGTTGCCTCCCGGTATGCGGATCTGCTGAATGAGGCTGAGCAGCGCTACGTAAGCGAGTTCAAGGCGTTGTCGGTTGATGCTCAAAAGCTCTACGTTCGCATGGTTATGCGGCGTGGCTGGCTATTTCGCGAAGACAAACTGAAGTACGACGATATTGCGGACAAGCGCAGTGCAATGCTGGAACTGTTCGCGTCAAACCTGGCTGCACCAGCAAGGCCTGAGACGGGCGATACGCTACTAAATCTGCTGACTCGCGCTGAATTGGCTACCTTGATTGAAGGCGGCGTATCGGCCGCGCTGAAACGGCATTCTCTCGTCGAGCGTTTACAGACGGGAAGTCCTGATTGGGCAGAACAGGTTTGTCGTGCCTTTCCCATCGTGCAAGTGTCGGGTGCCGACTACCTCGACACTTTTCTACTGCTGTTTTTTGGGACGCTTTCTCAAGACTTGAGTGAGTTTGTGTTGCGGGATCTCGGCATAAACCGCTACGCCGATTATTCTCTGGATACCAAGTGGCGCATGTTCGAACAGCGCGCTCAGATTGATGCCCATCTCTTATATTATCGTACTCGGCAGCAATGCCTCGAGGGCGATTTGGCGAATGCCGTTGCATGCTTAGGCGAGCGCACTGAGGTCTTGGCGCACTGTATGGCGATGCCGGAACTTCAGCGGCGCTGGCGCTCGCTGTTTTACCACATCGGTCGCGATTGCGAGCGGGCGGGTATGTGGGAGGAAGCAAACACGCTCTATACTCTGAGTGACAACAATGATGCTCTGCAGAGGCTGGCTCGACGTGCGGGAACGGATTGTCGCTACGCCGATGCACTGGCACTATGCCGACGTATACTGGCGTGTTCGCCGAGTGTGCTCGACGAAGAGTTCGTTCATGGCTTTGGTGCGCGCCTCGCCAAAAAAAGTGACCTGGATTTTCCTTCAAAGCCGCTTTTTTCCCCGAAGAAAAACACCATCTTACTCGACCAAAGGCCCGACGAGTCCGTCGAAGAGACGGCCGCACGTTGGTTGTGTCGTGACGGCGAGCCCTGCTTTTTTGTCGAGAATCGGCTTTTTAGCCTGGTGTTTCTGACCTTGTATTGGGATGTGTTGTTTACCCCTGTTTCGGGCGCATTCACTCACCCTTTCCAACGACGACCACATGATCTGTATGAACCCGATTTCTTAGAGAGGCGTCGTGATGTTTGCCTTGAAGCAGAAGCCATGTTTGAGCAGCGCTTGAAGGACCCCGACGCATTGTATGAGCAGATGCGCGCCTGCGCGGAGGTGGCCAATCCCTTCTTTTATGGCAGCTTGCCGCCGGAAGAGGCGGTGACCTTGGCGCTGCAGCGCTTGAGCTTTGCTCAATGGCAACGCATTTTCAGTCGAATATGGCGAGACCCGAAGCAGCATCGCTCGGGCTTTCCTGATTTGGTGTTTTTTCCGGCGACAGGCGGTGTAGAGCTGATTGAAGTGAAGGGGCCTGGCGATACCCTGCAGCCGAACCAACGCCGTTGGCTTCGGTATTTCTCTGAAAGTGGCATTCCGGCCTCCGTACTCCACGTGAAGTGGAACGCGGGGTCGGTGGCATGACGGGCGAGCGACCCGCGCTGCAAGTCAGTGTTGGCGACTTAATTACCTTTAGTGCTCGAGGTGGGGACCTGTTTTCGGAATCCGTAGTAGGACCGAGCGCACTGGAGGGAATCCGCGGCCACCAACAGTTGCAGGAAAAGAAATCAGCGCATTGGCAAACCGAAGTGGCGCTGACGAGAACGCACGACATTCAGGGTTGGGATGTGACCGTACGGGGGCGGGTCGATGCCTTGCAGCGCGAGCCAGAGCTCATTGTTGAAGAAATAAAAACGACATTGGTCGCACCGTCGTATCTGCCTGAAAGCGTTCGGGCGCTGCACCGAGCTCAGTTGACGGTCTACGCCTGGATGGTGCAGGCCGAAGTGCCGGGTCGAGCGCTGCGTATGCGCCAGACCTGGCTCAATCTGAGTGACGATACGGAATTTTCTGAAGAGATTCCCTGGGACCATGATGCGGTGCACGCTCGAGTGCTCGAGTGGTTGGGTATCTATGTCGAATGGTGGGCGGCATGGCACGCGCGGCAGCAGATGCAGAGAGCGCTTGCGCATTCTCTGCGCTTTCCTTACGACCCTCCACGACCAGGGCAGCTGGAACTCGCGCGCCAACTGTATGTGCACATGAAGGCTCGTGAGTCCGTATTGTTTGAGGCGCCGACAGGAAGTGGCAAAACCCTCAGCGCACTCTTTCCTGCAATAAAAGCGTTTGGGGAAGGCGAGAGTGATCAATGTCTTTATTTAACGGTAAAGGGGTCGGCGCAATCCAATGCGCGACGAGCGATCGCGCAATTCGCGGCCAATCAATGTGAGCTGGACTGGCTGCAGCTCAGCGCAAAAGACAGTGCCTGTCCGTGCCGATCTGAACACACTGAAACGCGTATGGCCTGTGAAGATATTCAAGGGCGTTGCGTACGGGCACTGGGTTTTTTTGACAGGCTGCCTGCAGCGCGGCGCGATTGCCTGAACTTGGCCTGTCTCGATAAAGCCGCTGTTGAAGCGGTTGCCGAAGCGCATCAGCTTTGTCCGTTCGAGCTCGCCTTGCAAATGCTTCCATGGACTCCGCTTGTGGTTGCCGATGTGAACTATGTGTTTGATCCTCTAGTGCACTTGCCCCTGTTCGACAAAGGCGCTGACAGGCGCATTGCGCTGATCGATGAAGTTCATAATTTACCGGAACGCGGTCGGCAGATGTTCAGTGCTGAGTTGCAGGTGGATTTGTTACGAACCGTATTGGCAACGTCGCCGAAAAAGGGGCTGACAAAAACACGCCGCGTGGCGAAGCGTTTGCTCAAGGCCTTGGAAACCGAGCAGAGTACGGGGCGCCTCGCCCAGCTCTGCGCCGAGTGTCTGAGTGCCTGGTTGGAAGACAGTCACGATGTGCTTGCGCCGTTGCCCTCGTCATTTCCGCTCGCATTCCAGCAGTGGCTCAAGCAGGTGATTCGCTATGCTGCGATCGCCGCACTGCGCAGTGACCGAAGTCACCTTGATGTGATGGAAAAAGACGACGGCGTGGTGCGTAAATTACAATGTTTGGACGCGGGTGATTTTCTCGCGCGTTACTTTTCCTGTGCGGCCAGTTGGACGGGCTTTTCTGCGACGCTTCGGCCGATGCATTTTTATCAGGAAGCGCTGCAATTAGAGACAGCGTTTTGCTATGGCTTACCTTCTGTATTTCCAGCAGAAAACCAGTTGACGCTGTTGTGTGATTTTGTCGACACCCGTTGGCAGAAACGCGCGCAATCACTCACACAGCTGGTTGAACTGATTCATTCCCTGTGTGTTTCTCGGCCTGGAAAATACTTGGTGTTCTTTCCGTCCTACGCCTATTTGCAGGATTGCATGGCCTGCTACCGTGAACACTACCCGGATTCTGTTGTCCTAGAGCAGGTGGCCGCTTCTGATCCTGAGCAAAGGCAGCAGTTTCTGAATGCGTTTATGCAGGGGAATGCTCCGGTGCTGGGTTTCGCGATTCTCGGGGGCGTGTTTGGAGAAGGTGTCGATTTTGAGGGCGATGCGCTGCATGGGGTGATTAATATTGGGACGGGCATGCCCCAACCCGGCCCCTTGCAAAAGGCGCAGACCGAGCTGTATGAACAGCGAGGTCGGGACGCCTTTGATTTCGTGTACCGTTATCCTGGGTTTACACGCTTGTTGCAGAGCGCAGGTCGAGTCATCCGCGCGCCGGATGAACGCGGTATTGTCGTCTTTGTGGAGCCCCGGTTACTGCAGGCATCGTATCAGGCATTAATGCCTGATCATTGGACACCCATTGTCTGTCGCAGCCTTGCCGGGCTAAAGCATGAAATTCAGCGTTTTTGGTCGCGATCTGCGTGAAAATTGCGCAGTAGTGTGAACAATTCGGGAATCCCAGGCTCAGCCGCTATTCAGCGTCGGAGGCCTTCGTTATACTGGCCCGCACTTAAACACCCAAGAACACATGACAGGTTAGAACTATGAATAAGATATTCCTGACCGCGGGGGCATTGTCCATGGTGGCGCTCCTCGGTTGTAATGACAGCACGGAAGAAGTGAGCGAAGAGGTGGTTCTCGATACGCTCGAGAAAAAAGTGTCTTATACCATTGGCATCAGCGTCGCTGAAAACGTGCATGTGGATGAGTTCGATTTTGATACAGCTGCATTTTCGGCGGCCGTCGACGACGTGAAGGCCGGTGCTGAACCTCGCCTCAGCGATGACGAGATGCGTGCAACCATGCAGACCTTCCAGACGATGCAGCGTGAAATTGCCATGCGCGCGATGCAGAAAGCGTCAGAAGAAAACCTTGCTGCCGGCGAAGCCTTTTTGGCAGAGAAAGCTCAGGAAGAGGGCGTGACGGTCACCGAGAGTGGCTTGGCGTATAAAGTGATCACAGAAGGCGACGGTGCAGTTCCGACAGCGGAAGATCAGGTGGTAGCGCATTACAAAGGCACCTTGCTCGACGGTACAGAGTTCGACTCTTCTTATAAGCGTGGTCAGCCGGCAACCTTCGGCGTCAGCAACCTGATTCCAGGTTGGGTCGAAGCCCTGCAAATCATGCCTGTGGGCAGTAAGTGGGAGTTGTACATCCCTGCCGATCTGGCTTACGGCGAGCGCGGTACTCAGGGTATTCCACCTAACTCCACGCTAGTGTTTGAGTTGGAATTGCTTGAAATTGTGGATCAGACTCCAGCGGCCGAAGGCGACGCTGAGTAAGTAGGATTCAGGTGGGTGGCTCGTCGATGCGAGTCATACACTGTTTTATGTTTCCAGCGGTGTGTCGAGCACCGCTTTGGTTTGACGCCAACCCGGCAGATACTGATCCATAAACGCGTAAAACCGCGCATTGTGGTAGCGCTCCAGCAGGTGCACGAGCTCATGCACCAATACATACTCCAAACACGCCTCGGGGTATTTCGCCAGCTCTAAATTCAGCCAGATACGCGCGGCGGAAATATTGCAGCTCCCCCATTTTGTTTTCATTTTCTTGACGCCCCAGTCTTGGGTTTTTACGCCAATGCGAGCTTCCCATTCGGATAACAGGGCGGGAATACGTGCTTTCATCTGTTCTCTGAGGTGCTGGTCGTAGAGCGCCTGCAATGCCTCGTGATTGTAATCCGGCGCCCGACACAGCAGGGATTCGCCGTCGCGATATGCTGCGTACTGTCCACGCTGAAACTGAATGCAAAGGGAGCTGCCCCAAACAGGCACAGTGTCGCCTGGGCTGAGGCTGTGGCGTCGTGGCGTTTCGCGAGTGAGGATTCGCTGTTGAACGTCGAGTATCCATGCCTTTCGGCTGCCTACAAACTCCACAATGTCTCGCTCGGACACATGACGCGGCGCTGACACACGTACCTCGCCGCTAGGCGGCACGACGCGCAGGTTGAGATTTTTGACCCGTTTGCGCGTCAGTGAGACACGCATTCCGTGGATATGCAGGGTTTTGCTAGTATGCGTGCTCAACGGGTTTAAGACCTTAGGGGTAACGCGATGTGTGGGCGATTTTACAATCACGTGCAAGCGATGCACGACTGGACCAGCTTGCTGGAAGACTGGCCTGGCGATGGGCTGCAAAGCTACAACGTGGCGCCTACGCAGTCGGTGCCCATCATCACAGAGGCCGGTGTTGTCAGCGCTCGGTGGGGGCTCGTGCCTGCTTGGTCGAAAGAGTTTAACAGTAAATATGCGACACACAATGCGCGTATTGAAACCGTTTCGGAAAAAGCCAGCTTTCGCGAGGCCTGGCGAAGAGGGAGAAGGTGCCTGGTTCCAGCTGGGGGTTATTACGAGTGGCGCAACGAGCACGGGCACAAGCAGCCCTATGTGATTACACAGCGTGACGAGCCGCTGGTCTTCGCCGGGTTATGGGAACCGTGGGGTGAGGCCTTGTCGTTCACCATTCTTACCATGCCGGCCAGCGCGTCCCTCCATGCGCTTCACCCGCGCATGCCGTGCATGCTCGAAGCCGAGCAGGCGCGCCATTGGCTGGCCGCAGACTGCACCGATGCTATGGCCTTAGCCGAAAACACCGAGGTCTCACAACGCTGTCAGTTTTTTAAAGTAAGCCGGGCCGTCAACAATGCCCGCAGTGACGGCGCGACACTGATCGAGCCAGATGAGGCCGATTGAGATGTATACGTTGGGGTCTGACACCAACGTATACGTGGTGCTAGGGGGCGCGGCAGTACCAGCATTTGGCATAGACGGGGAGTGCGCGCGCCTGGGACGGTGTGCGAAGCAGTGAGAGCGCGTCACTCGTTTGAGTGCTGTCGTTGAACTGCTTCAGCAGGGCGAGCTCGTCGGACGCCGTCAGGGTTGAGATACCGACTTCGGTCTGTTCGAGCAGGGTGCGGACAAACTGTTCTTTCGGCGACAGCTCGCGCTTGATTTCTTTTACGCTCCAATTGGCCAGATTCTGGTCTTTGGCGGCGCTGCGGATAACGTCTTCGAGTGAGCCGAGTTTGTCGACCAGGCCGAGCTCAAGCGCGGTCTCTCCAGACCAAATGCGCCCTTGAGCAATTTCATCCACCGCTTCGGGGGGCATGTTCCGCGCTTCAGCAACCAGCTGCAAGAATCGGTTGTAGATATGATCGACACCACTCTGAATCACCTGCTCCGCTTCGGGGCTCATCGTGCGTTCGATGTGGTAGACATCTGCAAGTGGAGAGGTACCTACACCATCGGAGTATATTCCGAGCTTGTCCAGACTCTCGCTGATATTGGGAATCAGGCCGAACACGCCAATGGACCCGGTAATTGTGGTGGGTGTCGCCCAGATCTCATCGGCCGGCGCACTTATCCAGTATCCGCCAGAGGCCGCAACGCTGCCCATGGAGATGTAAATCGGCAGGCCTTCGGTTCGAGTGAGTACGAGTTCTTCACGGATGACTTCTGACGCAAACGCGCTGCCGCCGCCACTGTCGACGCGAATCACCAGAGCGGAAAGGCTGTCATCATCACGTGCTTTCTGAATCAGTTCACTGAGGGATTCGGAACCTATTTGTCCCTCCGGCTGATAGCCGTCCATGATGTTGCCCGTTGCGACAATCAGACCGATCTTATTGCGACTCTCGGCGGGCTTTTGCAGCATGGGGTTGTTCAGATAAGCCATCATGCCGATGGTGTTTAAATCGCCGTCGCGATTGGTGCCAAAGTGGCTTTCGAGCTTTTCGTAGAGGCCGTGACGGGTCAGAACGGCGTCCACCAGGCCCGCTTCAAACGCCAGCAGGGCGGAATCGCCCTTCAGGGCTTGGAGCTGCGTCGCCATGTCATTGACGTAGCTGTCTATGGCGCCGCGCGACAGGTCGCGGTGCGCCTCGAGTGTGCCCGCATAGCGATCCCAGAGCTGGTTTAGCCAAGCACTCACGTGCTCGCGGCTTTGCTCGGACATATCGTCTCGCATAAACGGTTCGACGGCATCTTTGTATTCGCCCGCGCGAAAAACATGGAATTTCAGCTTCAGCTTTTCCGCCGCACTTTTGTAATAGTTCCGATAGACCCCGAAGCCATGAATATAAACCCCGCCGAGATTGTTGATGTAAATCTCATCCGCGTAGGACGCGAGCAGGTATTGCCCCTGCCCAAAGGCATCGGCGAAAGCGACAACAGGTTTGCCGCTCTCTTTAAAATAATTGAGCGCCTGACCGAGCTCCTCGACCTTACTGATGCTGGCCGAGTCGAGGTAGTCCAGTTCAAGAATCAGGCCTGAGATGCCGTCGTCGTCACGAGCGAGTTTGATGGCCCGGATGAGATCTCGCACCACGGTTTCCTGTTGGCGGTCGGGAACGGTATCGAGCGCGTCAATCAGGGAGGGGCTATACGTGCTCTGGTCTACCAGTGCCCCGGAGGGGCTCAGCACCAGCGCGCTGTTGTTGGGCGTCTGCAATTCCGGCGCAGAGTAGAGCGTACTGAACAGCAGCACGACGACAAATAAGAACAACAGGTTCAGCACTACGACACGCGCTATGGTCAGCGTCTTCCAGAGGTAGCGGAACAGGTTGCGAATAAAGCTCAGCATAGTGTTTTTCCGTTGAGTTAATCTTCTGTCGCGCGGCCTTTTTGGACGCGCTGGGCATAGCGGCTGCAAAACATACTGCTACTGAACAACAGTACGCACAGAATCAAGAAAACGATGTCGTAGGCGGTTGCCATGGAGCTCATGGCGCCCATGACTGCAAACACAAAGTACAGCAGCATCACAAAACAAAGCCAGCTGAACACCCGGTAGTACTGAGACAACAAGCCAGGCAGCAGCGCAAGCAGTGGCAGCAACTGCAGTGCAAGTACGATGAAGTGAAGGCGGTCGAGCTGTTGCAGGTTCCAGAAAAGGAACAGTGCGAGAAGCAGGGCGTAGAGGCCGTAGGTGATATTGCGAAAGAGAAGGAAGCGGTGTTCGAGGGTAGTCAAAATCAGGTCTCTCAGTTTAAGGCGCCCCGGTCAATCGACCGAGGCCAGTTTGCGCGCGATATGGGCGAGACGCTTGCCAAAGCTGAGGCAAATTTGGCGCTCTTCTGCGCTGATTTCGGCGTCTCGTGAAAAGGCCGAGTGTGAGGGGCCATAGGGCGTGCCGCCGCTGCGCGTGCTGTTTAACGCCTCTTCAGTGTAAGGCACACCGACCATCACCATACCGTGATGCAGCAGGGGCAGCATCATACTGAGCAGTGTTGTCTCCTGGCCACCGTGCATGGAGCCAGTTGAGGTAAAGGCGCCGGCAGGCTTGCCTACGAGGCTGCCATTGACCCACTCGCCTGCGGTGCCGTCCAAAAAGTACTTCAAGGGGGCGGCCATATTCCCAAAACGCGTTGGGCTGCCGAGCGCGAGGCCGGCACAGTCGGCGAGGTCCTCACGGGTGCAATAGATATCGCCGTCATTCGGCACACTGGGTTGTGTCTTTTCGCAGTCGGGCGACACCGTCGGCACGGTGCGCAGGCGCGCCTCCATACCCGCCTGTTCGGCGCCCTCTGCGATGAGTTGCGCCAACTTGCGCGTCGCGCCGTGGCGACTGTAATACAACACTAACAGGTACATGCTTACCTACTTGATGATGCGCCAATAAGCTCGAGCGCGTTTTCAGGGGGACGCCCCAGCACCGCGCGGCTGCCGTGAACAACGATGGGACGTTCAATTAATTTGGGGTGAGCCAACATCGCGTCAATCAAGGCCTGTTCGCTGAGCGTGGTATCTGAAAGCCCGTTTTCCTTATAGGCCGCCTCACCTTTGCGCAGCAGATCCCGAGCGCTTAGGCCGAGCTTCTTGAGCAGGGATTTCAGCTCAGACTCGTTCGGGGGCGTGTCCAAGTAGAGCACGATTTCGGGCTCTACCCCGTTGTCCTGAAGCAGGGCCAGTGTTTGGCGGGACTTGGAGCAGCGCGGGTTGTGGTAAAGGGTAAATTCGCTCATAGTTTCGTTTGTAATTCCAAGGATCTGACATCGTAAAGAGCATGCCATTATGGATCAACAATCTCTGAAGGAAAAACTCCGATTTGTGGCCTGGGAGGCCTTTGACTTCGTACGTAACCTGGTGCGGGAGTTTTTCGCCAAGGGCTGCCAGAAAAACGCGGCAGCGTTGACCTACATGACCTTGTTCGCCTTAGTGCCGATGATGACGGTCATTTACTCGATGTTTTCTGTGATCCCGGCCTTCAGCGGCGTGGCTGACCAGCTCAACAACCTGATTTTTGATAATTTCGTTCCAGAAACAGGCGATCAGGTGAAGGAACACCTAGCAGATTTTTCCTCGCAGGCACGTAATCTGACCGGCGTGGGTGTCGGCATGCTGGTGGTGACCGCCTATCTGATGCTGACCAATATCGAAAAAACCTTCAACGGCATCTGGGGAGTACGAGAGGCGCGTAGCGGCTTATCCAGCTTCCTGCTGTATTGGGCTGTTCTGAGCATAGGCCCATTGCTCTTGGGTGCGGGTTTGTTGATCAGCACCTATGTACTGTCGGTAAAACTGATGGTCGAAGAGTACGACATGTTTGGGGTGACGAGTGTGCTATTTAGATTACTGCCCCTCGCGATGACGACGACCGCCTTTACCCTCTTGTTCGCGGCGGTACCAAACTGTCGCGTGCCGATTAAATATGCGTTGACCGGCGGTTTCGTCACCGCGGTATGTTTCGAGTTGTTGAAAATCGGCTTTGCGGCAATGGTGGCGAATTCGAGTTTCAAACTGATTTATGGTGCGTTTGCAGTTGTGCCTCTTTTTCTATTGTGGATCAATTTTTTGTGGATGACCGTGCTCGGAGGTGCTGTTTTTGTGCGCACACTGTCGGAGCAGGGTTACGGCACGCGGAATGTGCGCTTGTCGGACATTCGGGGTGTATTGCATTGCTTGGCGATGCTGAGGGAGAAATCACAAACAGGCGATCGTGCCAGCGACAGTGATTGTGTCAAAACGGGGTTGAGCCTGGTGCATTGGCAGCATCTGCGATCGCTGATGGTTCGCAACAAATGGATCACCGTAACTGAAAATGGCGGATATACGCTGAGCCGAGATTTAAAATCGGTCACGATCTGGGATGTCGCACGCCTGGTAAATATGCCCGTGACTGAGCCGCTTCCCGACAAGAGTAACGTGCAGCTGGACACGTATACCGCAAACTGGTTGGACTGTTTCTTCGAGCGGCGTGAGCAGGTTGAGGAGTACGCCCAAGACCGTTTCAACATCACTCTGGATGAGCTGTTCAGCATGGAGCGCGATCATCTACGTCTGGAAGACCGCAGTAGTGCTTACGCATCATAAAAAAGCCCGCGTGATCGCAGTGATCGCGCGGGCTTGATTTGATGCTTCTCTGAATTAGAAGCGCAGCGTGCCCTCTAAAGCGATGGTGAGCGGCCTGCGAATCACGCTGTAGTGCGTATTGGTATTGAACGTAGAATCCGACAGTGGCGCGTTCGCGGAGTAGGAAATGATGTACTCATCGAGCAGGTTTTTGCCCAGAATGCCAACCGCCCAGTTTTCAGACTCCAGACCGATACGCGCAGCCAGTTGCATGTAGGGGTCAATCTCGCCTTTGGGGTCGAGGTTGACGTGCACGTTCTGACTGGCGACCTGTTGCATGTCGATAAAGCCGACAAACTGAATGTCTCGGAACAGGTCGCGGCGATAGTCGAGGCTCAGGTTAATCGTGTACTCCGGCGTGTAGACGCCGCGCTTACCGGTGTAGTCGCAGGTGTCGATACTGCCGTTCCCGTCGAGATCTACGCCATCCGGCTCCTGACCGGCATAGCAGTTGCCGTTTTTGAAATCGAGATATTCAAAGTCCAGCCAGCTAAAGCCATAGTTGGCAATCAGGTTGTCGGTCAGCGCCCAGCGTCCGTCGAGCTCAAGGCCTTGCACACGTGTTTCATTGGCATTCCCCACGTTAAAGCCGACACCGCCATCGAACTGACTGATTTGTAAGTCATCGTAGTCCGTGCGATACAGGGCGAGGTTGATTTCGCCGCGTCCATCGGCAAGGCTGCTCTTCATACCGATTTCGTAGGCCGTCGCGGTTTCTTCCTCGAACTCAAAGTAGAGGTAAGGGTTCGCTTCGGTGGTCGGAGCCACGCTGACGGGCGCCGCGAAATTACCGACGCTATTGGAACGCGGATCAAAACCGCCCGCCTTAAAGCCGGTAGTGAAGGAGGCATAGGTCATGATGTCGTCTGTCAGGTCGAACTGGACATTGACCAGAGGGTTGAACGCCTGCTCCTTGCGACTCTTACTGACGTCATGCCCACCCCACGCCAGAGGCTCGGTATAAGGCGGTACGGGATAAAACGCATCAGTGGCTTGAACGGATTCGGTCAGGAAGGCGTTCAAATACAGCCAGGCTGTGACCGGATCATTTAGAATTTCGTCGTTGGAGGGCGTTTGCAGGTTGAGTATCTTGTGTGCCTGCTTTTCTTCTTCGGTAAAGCGCGCGCCTAGGGTCACGTGCACGCGGTCAGTGGCATGCCAGGTCGCCTGCGCAAAGGCTGCCCACGAGTCCGAGCTCTGTTCAAAGTCACGCTTGAGGCCTGTGTCGGCCAGTTGATCGGAGACTGCGGTTGCGAGGAAATTGTCGGGGGTGATGCGTAGATAGTCGTAGAAGGTCTGATCCCAGGTCTGATAGAACAGTCCGGCAATCCACTCGATGTTCTGATCTGTGGGTGAGGCGATACGCACTTCCTGGCTGAATTGCTCGTAGGTTTCCCCGAGTTCCAGTTCCAGGATTTTTGACGCCGTATCGTCGCAGTCACAGTTTTCAACGTAGTCAAATTCCAACCAGCCCGACACGAAAGAAAGGGTGTGTTCGCCCATTTCGTAGTCGGCGACGAAAGTCAGGTTTTGAATTTCGTTGTCACTGGTTTCATTGAAGTCTGTTTGACGGACATAGTCACGGCGCGATTCCAACTCTGGCTGGCCCAGCGCGGCGAGCGTTTGCGCATAGTTGGCACCGCCTTCCACCAGAGATTCGTCCAAAGTGATCTCTATATTGCGGCCGCGCGTTGAAAATTCGTTGCGTTCTGCCTTCAGAAAGAGGCTGAGCTCATCGGTGGGTGTCCAGTCGAGGCTAAGGCGAACGGCGTTTTCTTCGGCGCTCGCTTCATCTTCGCCTTTGTAGCTATTGCGGAAGTAACCATCCTCTTCGTAGAGACGTACCGCGAGACGCGCGCGCAAATCGTCGGTGAGTGGCCCCGACAGGACGCCGTTGACCTCATCTTGATTGTGCTCCATCTCGTGCGAAAGCGAGATGCGCCCTTCAAATTCATCGGTAGGGCGAGCGGTGGACAGGTTCAGTGCGCCGGCGATACTGTTTTTACCGAACAGGGTCGATTGCGGGCCACGCAACATCTCGGCGCGTTCCATATCCATCATGGGCGCGCGAAACAATTGGGCGCGGCCATAATAAATACCGTCGACATACATGCCAACGCTCTGTTCGAAGCCCTGACTGTTGTCGGAACCAATCCCGCGCACGCGTACCTGAGTGCTAAACCCGGTTTCAGTAAAGTGGATATTGGGCAGGTATACGGTCAGGTCTTCGAGGTTTTCGATGCCTGCTTCTTCGAGTTTCTGGCCGCTGACCGCAGCAACAGAAATGGGGACGTCTTGCAGGCTTTCTGCGCGTTTTTGAGCCGTGACGATGACTTCTTCAAGTCGGGGAGAGCTGGCTTCCTGGGCGATACCAAGGCCGCTGGCACTGGATATGAGAGCCGCGAGCGCCAGGCGTCGGCCACGGAACGAGCAAAGAGGGTCTACTCGCATGAGTGAATCTCCGATCATATTTCTGCTACACGCTGCGCAATCCGTCCGCATCCCGCGGTGTCCGCCCTCCCGCCCACGGAGTCGGGCCCGACTGTCAGAGTGTAGAGACCTTGTTATTGTTCAGACACCGGGTCAATGTCTCTTTGGAGTATAGGTCAATGACGCTGCACTGCGACCCGGCTGGTCACGATGCACGCTATCCGGCGACATCATAACCATGTTTGAACAAGAATTGAAACACCTGTTTGAATGTGGGCGGTTGAAATGTGGCCTGAGCCTCGTCTTCTGGCTCTAGCCTGCATTTCAGACTTCGTAGTACTCCCGATACCAACTGACAAAACGCTCAATACCTTGCTTGAGGCTGGTCTGCGGTTTGAAGTCGACATCGGCCATAAGTTTGCTGACGTCGGCATAGGTAGAGGGGACGTCCCCATCCTGCATCGGCATGAAGTTTTTCTTTGCTTCCATACCTAGGCATTGCTCGATGGTCTCAATAAATTCCAGCAAGCTCACCGGCGCGTTATTCCCAATATTGTAGACGCGATAGGGTGCGTAACTGCTTGAAGGGTCAGGGCGTTCGCCAGTCCAGCTCTCGTTGACGGTGGCGATGCGATCGGTGACTCGGATAACCCCTTCCACAATGTCATCAATGTAGGTGAAATCACGCGACATATTCCCATGGTTGTACACATCGATACTGTCGCCATTGAGGATGGCCTTGACGAACTTAAAATAGGCCATGTCTGGACGCCCCCAAGGGCCGTAGACCGTAAAGAAGCGCAGTCCCGTTGTGGGCAGGTCGTATAGGCTGCTGTAGGTGTGAGCCATCAACTCATTGGACTTCTTGGTCGCGGCATATAAAGAGACAGGGTGGTCTACATTGTGCTCCTCACTAAAGGGCTGGACTTTGTTGGCGCCGTAAACAGAGCTCGACGACGCATAGCTGAGGTGAGGAACTTTGGTTTGTCTGCACCCTTCGAGCACATTCATAAACCCGACGACGTTGGAATCGATGTATGCCCGAGGATTCTCTATCGAGTAGCGGACGCCAGCTTGGGCACCAAGGTGGCAAACACGATCGAACTGATGGTCCGTAAACAGCGCCTCCATGGCTTCGCGGTCGGCAAGGTCAATTTGACGGAATTCGACGCCAGGTAGAGCCTTCAATAGGGCGAGGCGGTCCTCTTTGAGGCTGACGGCATAATAGTCATTGAGGTTGTCGATACCGACAACGGTATCGCCGCGAGCAACGAGTTGCTGAATTAAGTGAAAGCCAATAAAGCCGGCCGCACCAGTGACAAGGATTTTCATGTCGAACCGTGTTCCTGAAGTACGAAAACCGCGAGTGTACCGGAGTCATCAGCACGACTGTAGTGTGCATCATGTGAAACTGCGATTAATGCGACATTTGCTGGGAATGTGCTGCTAAATCTGTTTAAATGGCGAGCAATTTTCAGCTGGATCCAGTCAAAACAACTGCAGTCAACGCATGCTATTTACCGAATTATCACTGTCCGAATCTGTTCAAAAAGGCCTGTCGGACATGGGGTTCACCGAGTGTTCCCCCATTCAAGCAAAATCGCTTCCCTTTTCCCTTGCGGGACACGACGTCATGGGCAAAGCCCAGACAGGGACGGGTAAAACCGCCGCCTTTTTGATTGCCACCTTCGAAGCCCTGCTCAATGAGCCGGCTCCTGAAGAGCGCTATGCGGGCGAGCCTCGTGCGGTGATCCTATCGCCCACGCGGGAACTGGCGCTTCAGATTGAGAAAGACGCGCTCGACATTGGCAAATATGCTGGTCTCCATGTCGTGTCTCTGGTCGGCGGTGTCGATTACGATAAGCAGATCAAGAAACTTCAGAACAACTACGTCGATATTGTTGTGGCCACGCCCGGCCGCTTGCTCGATTTCTGCGAGAAGAAAATCGTCTACCTCGATCAGACCGAAGTTCTGGTGATTGATGAGGCGGACCGTATGCTTGATATGGGCTTCATCCCCCAGGTTAAGCGCATCGAAGGCTTCTCTCCGCGCAAGCAATACCGGCAAACCATGATGTTTTCTGCGACCTTCTCAGAAGATGTGTTGCGTCTGGCTCAGCGTTGGATGATCGACCCAGAGAGCATCGAGATTGAACCTGAAAGCGTGGCTACGGACACGGTCGAGCAAAAGCTTTACATGGTCTCCGGCGATGAGAAACTCGACATTCTGAAGAATATGATCGCAGAGGAAAGTGTGACCAGCGCGATGATCTTCGCCAACCGCAAAGACGAATGCCGTCGCCTCTACGAAGCCCTGCGTGCTGCGGGCCTTAAAGTGGGCCTGTTAACGGGTGACATCCCGCAGAACAAACGTATCAAGACCCTTGAAGGGTTCAAAACGGGGCGCTTGCGATTTCTCGTCGCCACCGATGTGGCAGGGCGAGGCATTCATATTGATGGCGTGTCGCACGTAATTAACTACACGCTGCCTGAAGAGCCTGAAGACTACGTGCATCGCATCGGTCGAACCGGACGCGCAGGCAGCAGCGGTACCTCGATCAGCTTCGCCTGTGAAGACGATGCGTTCCGTCTGCCGAGCATCGAAGCCCTGCTTGGGCGCCCGCTCGAGTGTGAGCACCCGCCTGAGTCACTGCTCCCCTAATCGGCCCACAATCTCGCCTCTCGCCCGAGCGGACGCTACGCTGGGGCAGGGCTTCCGCTCGCTTTATTCAGATTGGACTACACTGTCTACATTCGCTCCAAAAGCAGGTAGGCAGTAGGTAGGCAATACATGAAGTCCATTCTCGTCGTCGAAGACAGCGCTTTGGTGCTGAAGGTGATTCGCCATGTGCTGTCGCAAAGCCCCCTGATCGAAGTGACCTATACCCAGAGCTTTGCAGAGGCTCGAGAGCAGATCGAGTCCGGGAAAGCGTTTTTTGCCGCCTTGGTTGACCTGAGTTTGCCCGACGCGCCAGATGGTGAGGTGGTCGACTTTACGCTCGAACACGGTATCCCGACGATTGTGCTGACCGGGAGTTTTGATGATGATCGGCGTGATGCCCTGCTGAACCGGGGCATTGTCGATTATGTCACTAAAGAGGGACGTTACTCTTATGAGCTCGCACTGCAAACGCTGCATCGCCTCATAAAAAATGAAGGTATGCGTGTACTGATTGTGGATGACTCCTCGACTCAGCGCACGGTATTGCGACAACGTTTGCAGCGGCACCTATTCGATGTGCTTGAAGCCGAAAACGGGGTTGAAGCGATTAAAACCCTCATCGAGCAACCCGACATCCAGTTGTTGATTACCGACTACAACATGCCGCGCATGAACGGCTGCGAGCTGGTGAAAAACCTGCGTATCAAGTACGAGAAAAGCGATCTTGTCATCATTGGGGTGTCTTCTGAAGAAGAACGTTCTCTGTCAGCAAAATTCATTAAGCAGGGCGCGAATGATTTTTTGAAGAAGCCCTATAATCACGAAGAATTATTTTGCCGAGTGAATCATAACCTCGAGTTTTTGGAATTAATCGAGAAGATTCGCGATGCATCCAATCGGGATGAATTTACCGGTGTTTACAATCGGCAGTATTTTTTCCGTCGAGGGCAAGCGCTTTACGATCAGACACTGGAACGCAACAAGCCCGTTGCCGCAGCACTGATTGATCTGGACCACTTTTCACGTGTGAACGAACAGTACGGCCATGAAGTGGGCGATCAATTGATGTATCAGATTGCGCAACGGCTACAGGATATTTTTGGGCGTTTTCTGTTTGCCCGCGCCGACGGCCAGACCTTCTACGTGTTGATGCCGGGGTTAACGAACGATCAAGCATGCGAATACGTAGAGAAGGTACGGCAAATTATCTGCGCAGAAGATTTTGTGACCGAGAGTGCAACGGTGCATCTCACCTTTACCGCGGGCGTCAGCAACCGCGGGGAAAATGGGCTCGACGATGTGCTTGCGATGGCGCAACGTTGCCTGAAGCGCGCGAAAGAAGCCGGTGGTGATCTCGTTTTCGGTGACTGAGTGTGTCAGCGTGACAGCTTAGTCTCGGTATCGCGGCGGCGCCGAGCTTTGAGTACCGCAGCGATACCACCGTCGACACTGATTGCAGTATAACCCCACGCATGCAGGCGCTGGACTGCTTCCTCACTGCGTTTTCCGGATTGGCAGTAGCAGAGTAAGGTCTCTTCTTTTGCAAACTCATCTTTGACCGCTTCGAGTTGTTCCAAAGAGCAGGGCTGGCCTCCCAAATGGAAGGCTGAGATCTCGCTGTCACTACGGATATCCAGCACTCGAACCCCTTCCCTCGTACGGTACTCATCGAATGCCTCGGCCGCCAAAGTGTGTTGCGGGCGTGCACATGTCGTCGCGCGGCTTGGTTTAGGCGCGTCGGCGTGGTTTTCTGATTGGCAAAGGCAGTCGGGCGCAGCTTGCAGCGTGATGCGCTGAAAGTGAAGGTTGAGGGCATCTACAAGCATTAAATTCCCTGACAGTGGCGTAGGCAGTCCCAGCAGGTGTTTGAGGGCTTCATTGGCCTGCAAGGTGCCCAATAAACCGGGAAGCACGCCCAAGACGCCAGCGCTGTTACAATCTTCTGCGTCGTCTGGTGCCTCAGGAAATACGCAGCGGAAACAGGCGTGGCCGGGCTCGAACAACGCGATCTGGCCGCTGAACTGGTGAATACTGGCATAGAGCCAAGGGCATTCCATGCGAAGACACAGATCATTGATCAGGTAGCGCGTGCGGAAATTATCGGTGCAATCGAGCACCAGGTCGATGTCCTGAATCAGACGCTCCGCATTCGCCTCATGAAAGCCTTCCTCATGCAGGTCAAGATCGCAGCCAGGGTTCAGTTGGCTCAGTCGTTCAGCGGCGGCTTCGACTTTGAGCTGCCCCTCCTGCGTACTGTCGAACAAAATTTGCCTTTGCAGGTTGCTGAGTTCCACGCGATCGTCGTCGCACAGGCGCAGATAGCCGACACCGGCGGCGGCCAGATAGAGCGCGACGGGTGAGCCGAGGCCGCCCGCACCGACTATCAGCACACGGCTGGCCTTGAGCGTGCGCTGACCTTGTACGCCAATTTGAGCAAGTTGAATATGGCGAGTGTAGCGAAGCCAGTCTTCGCCGGAGAATTCAGACATGTTAACGGCCTGTGATGCTGGAGAGCCGGGCGATCATGGCGCGGGTGCTGTCTTCCGGAGAGGCGGCCTGGGTGATCGCGGAAATCATCGCAACGCCCTCGGCTCCGAGCCTCGCCACAGCGTCTAGCCGCGCTTCGTTGATGCCACCGATGGCAACGAGCGGGTAGTCTAGTACATCGCGCCAGTAGCGGAAACCATCGAGCCCATGCGGCACCCACGGCATGTCCTTGCTGGTGGTCGGGTACACCGGCCCGATGGCGATATAAGAGGGCCTCAGGCTGTGTGCTCGCGCGACTTCATAGTGGCAATGGGTGCTCGTGCCCAGTCGCAGGCCCGCTTGATGGAGCGCATCGATATCGGCCTCATCGAGGTCTTCCTGCCCGAGGTGTACGCCGTAGGCACCGAGTTCGATGGCGAGCTCCCAGTAGTCGTTCACAAACAGTCGCGCGCCGTAGCGGCGTGCGAGGGAGATGCCTTCTCGTAACTCCTGTATTAGCTCGTCCCCGCTCAGGTCCTTAATGCGCAGCTGTATCGTACTGACGCCGAGTGGCAGCAGGCGTGCCAGCCATGCACTGCGGTCTACGACCGGATACAGGCCGAGCGAGGGCGTATTGCAATCGGGGAAGGCCGCTCGCGCGGCAAGGGGCTCCGGCCCGCTGTGCCAGCTTGGGAGTGCGCTTCCCGAGCGAGGGAAGCCGGGTATCGCAACCGGTCCCGACTGATCTGCGAGCGCGTAGCCGTGTTGCAGGCCCTCGTGAATGGCCATTTTAGCGATGACGACGGCGTCTTTTATGCTGTAACCGAGGGCGAGTGCCGCGGCCACTGAGGTCGCCATGGCACAGCCGCTGCCTCGGCTATGGCAATTGTCGAGCTGCGGAAGGCGAAGCCAGTGCGCCTGTTGAGACTCGGTATTTTCTGAGAGTAAATCTAGGCCGGGTTCGTCGCCGTGCCCGCCCTTACTCAGCACCCAGGGGGTGCCGCGTTCGTGCAGGCTGTGGCATGCCCGTCGTCGCGACGCGCGATCGTGTATCGGTGCTCCGCACAGCCGGGCCAATTCGGGTAAGTTGGGGGTGAGGATCGTGGTCAGGGGCACCAGCGTGTCAAGTGCCTGCGCGAGCATGTGCTCGTCCCAAAACGCGCCTCCGGCGCTGCTGCCCATAACGGGGTCGAGTACGACCGGTCCGTCGAAGCCTCGAGCGAATTCAGTCAGTACCTGCAGCTGTGCCGAATTGGGTACAAGCCCGATTTTCATGGCCATTGGGTTCAGGCTGGTCGCGGCAGCCAATTGGCTTTGAAGCGCTTCCGGTGTACAGGCATTGATTGCCTGAAGCCCCGCTCGCCCCTGTGCGGTGGTGGCGGTCACGACGCTGGCACAGTGCACGCCGAGGGCGTGGGCGGCCCGTTGATCCGCGGCGAGACCCGCCAGACCGCTGCTGTCGTTGCCGCCAATACACAGTAAAACGGGACGCGGGGTCATTGTGGTGCCTGCTGCCAGAAGGGGGTGCCCAGCGTGGGCGTACTCGGTTGTGCGAGGTCGCGCTCCGGCATGGCACCGGCTTCAAAGCCGAGTCGACCTGCGCGCAGGGCATGGCGGAACGCGCGCGCCATGGTTTCCGGGTCTTGTGCTTGCGCCACGGCGGTATTCAACAAGATGCCGTCAAAGCCCATTTCCATCGCCTGTACCGCATGTGACGGCGCACCGATGCCCGCGTCCACGATCATCGTAATCTCGGGCAGACGCGCGCGCAGGGTTTTCAGGGCATAGGGGTCGGTTAACCCGCGTCCGGTGCCAATCGGCGCGCCCCAGGGCATCAGAATGCGGCAACCTGCTTCGACCAGTTTTTCGCACAACACCAGATCGTCCGTGCAATAGGGGAAGACTTCAAAGCCCTGTGCGATCAGTTCGCGGGTGGCTTCCAGTAAGGCGAAGGGGTCCGGCTGGAGGTTGTAGTCGTCGCCGATCAATTCGAGTTTGATCCAGCGTGTATTAAACAGCTCACGCGCCATATTGGCCGTTGTCACGGCCTCTTTGACCGAGTGGCAGCCGGCGGTGTTGGGCAGCAGGTGCGCATCGAGCTCTTGCAGGTAACTCCAGAAATCGCGTCCCCCTCCTTGCTGAGCTTGGCTATTCTGGCGTCGTAATGACACCGTCACCACCTCGGCGCCCGAGGCGCGAATGGCATCGAGCATGATTTGGGGGGAGGGGTAGAGCGCCGTGCCTATTAGTAGGCGGCTGTTCAGTGTGGCATCGGCCAGGGTCCAGCTTTGCATCGTTTAACCTCCCTGCATGGGGCTGAGAATTTCAATGCGATCGCCCTCGTGGAGGGACGTTTCGCGGTACAAGGTTTTCGGCACAAAGGTTTCATTGACGGCCACGGCGCTGTGCGACGGGGCCTCGACAAGCTCAAGCAGCACAGCGAGATTCGCGACCGGTTGCTCGAGGGGTTCTCCATTGATAATCAGTTTCATAGGGCTGTGTTTACCTGAGCGGTGAGGGAGGAGCGGTGCTGCTCCGGGTGGAAAATGCCCTGTAGCAAGTTTTCAACCACGGCGGGGGCAAGCAAATAGCCGTGACGGAACAAGCCGTTGGCGCGGATCAGTTCCGGCTGTATGTCGAGCAGCGGCTGATTGTGTTTCAAGGCGGGCCGACACTGCGTGCGTGTGGCGATGATGCGCGCTTCGGCAAAGCCCGAGTTGAGCGTGTAAGCGGCCGACAACAGCTCCAGTGCGGAACGCACGGAGAGTGGCGAATCATCATCCGACTCGATTTGTGATGCGCCGACGATGTATTGGTCGTCTTGTTGAGTGGGCACCAGATACAGGCGATAGCGTGGGTGCAGCAAGCGCACCGGGCGCGAGATCTTCACCTCCGGGCACTGTAGCCAGATCAGCTCTCCGCGCACGCCCCTGAGGGCTGGGATGTCGCTTTTCGCACCGAGTCCTCGACAATCGATGACCAGGTCGGCCTCCAATGTCGCGTCCGCGCGGTGCACCCGTCCGGCCTCGCAACATTGGACCTCGATGCCGTCCTGCCAATCGACGCCCTGGTCTAATAGGGCGTGTTCGAGGGCCTGCATCAGGTCGGCTGGGCTGATCCACGCTTCTTGGGGGAAATGCAGGGCTTCATTGAAATGAGGGCGCAACGCCGGTTCGAGCGCGGCAAGCGCGGACGCATCAAGACGTTGCCAATCGGACGCGCGCGCCTCGCGCTGCAAGCTCAGTTGCAGGCGCGCGAGTTCGGGGCGGTCCTGGCCGTGCGCGACGATCAAGCTGCCGCGCTGATCAAAGCGCACGGGCCTGCCGAGGGCTGCGAGCCACTGAGGCCAGAGCTGCAAGCTGCGGCAACCGAGCTCAAACACCTGGCGCTCGGCCACCTCGAGCTCGGCCCAGGGACTCAACATGCCCGCCGCAACATAGGACGCGGCACTGCGGTCGGCCCGTTTGCGCTGGTCGAGCAGGGTAACGTGCGCGTCATGCAGCACGAGCTGCCACGCCGTCAAACGACCAAGCAGCCCGGCCCCGACAACAATGATGTGCTCGCCTTTCACCTCGCTCACACCTCGGAATACAACTGCGCGCCTTGGGCCCGAAATTCCTTAGATTTTTCCGCCATGCCTTTTTCAGCGTAGTCGCGCACTTCCTGACTGATTTTCATCGAGCAGAATTTAGGGCCGCACATCGAGCAGAAGTGGGCGACTTTGGCGCTGTCTTTCGGCAGCGTTTCATCGTGGTAGGCACGCGCACGGTCTGGGTCGAGGCCGAGATTAAACTGGTCTTCCCAGCGGAATTCGAAGCGCGCTTTACTGAGCATGTCGTCGCGATAGCGCGCACCGGGGTGCCCCTTGGCAATATCGGCAGCATGGGCGGCGATTTTGTAAGTGATAATGCCTTCTTTCACATCGTCGCGATTCGGCAGACCGAGGTGTTCTTTCGGTGTGACGTAACAGAGCATGGCGCAGCCGTACCAGCCGATCATCGCCGCGCCGATGCCGCTGGTGAAATGATCGTAGCCCGGTGCGATATCGGTGGTCAGAGGGCCGAGTGTGTAAAACGGCGCTTCGTCACAGTGTGCGAGCTGTTTGTCCATGTTCTCTTTAATCATGTGCATCGGCACGTGGCCAGGCCCTTCGATCATGACCTGCACGTCGTGCTTCCATGCGATTTTGGTCAGTTCGCCGAGGGTTTCGAGCTCGCCAAATTGCGCGGCGTCGTTCGCGTCCGCGAGGGAGCCGGGGCGCAGACCGTCGCCGAGCGAAAAGCTCACATCATAGGCTTTCATGATTTCGCAGATTTCTTCGAAATGGGTGTAAAGGAAATTTTCCTTGTGATGGGCAATACACCATTTTGCGAGAATGGAGCCACCGCGAGAAACGATGCCGGTCACGCGGTCGGCGGTTAGTGGGACATAGCGCAGCAGCACACCAGCGTGAATGGTGAAGTAGTCGACACCCTGTTCGGCTTGCTCAATCAGCGTGTCCCGGAACACTTCCCAATTAAGGTCTTCGGCGACGCCGTTGACCTTTTCGAGCGCCTGGTAAATCGGTACGGTGCCGATGGGCACAGGCGAATTACGAACGATGTAGTCGCGCGTTGCGTGAATGTGTTTGCCGGTACTCAAATCCATGACCGTGTCGCCGCCCCAGCGAATCGACCAAACGAGTTTTTCCACCTCCTCTTCGATGCTGGACGTGAGCGCGCTGTTACCGATATTCGCATTGATTTTGACGAGGAAATTGCGACCGATAATCATCGGCTCAAGTTCGGGATGGTTGATGTTTGCCGGGATAATGGCCCGGCCGGCCGCCACTTCGCTGCGTACAAATTCTGCGGTGATGGGCTGCAGGTTGGCGCCCCAGCTGTGTCCGGCGAGACGCGCGTTGCGTTCGTCGGTGGTGAACTCATTGTGCAGCGCTTCGCGTGCCTGATTTTCGCGAATGGCGATGTATTCCATTTCCGGGGTAATGATGCCGCGGCGCGCGTAATGCAGTTGCGTCACATTTTTTCCGGGCTTTGCACGGCGGGGCTGGCGCTGCAGTTGCTCATTAAAATACGCGAACGCTTGAAGCTCGTTGGTGTGCCCATTGTCGATCGGTTTTATTTTTCGCCCTTCATACAATTCGGTATCGTCTCGGTCATTGATCCAGGCGCTGCGCACATCGGGCAAGCCGGTGTGGACATCGATGGCGGCGTTGCTGTCAGTGTAGGGGCCCGATGTGTCGTACACTGTGACGGCGCTGCCATCGGTCAGTGCGATCTGACGCATGGGCACTTTCAGGTGCTCATTGTCGGTAGAGGTCACATACACTTTGCGACTGGCGGGAAGGGGATCGCGGGTGATTATCGAATTGGCATCACTGTGTTCTTGGCTCATAACAACCGTCCTGCTGCATGGGTGAATAAAACACTCGGGACTGATTGAGACGAACGGACGGAGGGAGAGTGAGGACGCGCGAGACGGCAAATGCTCTTCCCTACGCCGATACTAATCGGATCAGGTAATACGGGTCCGCGAATAACGCGTCTCAGCTCTGTGTCGGCTCGGGCCGACAGTGGCACCCCGAGAGTGGACGGTATTGCACCACAGAAGCGGAGCCTGAGGCAAGTGAATTCATGGAGGGGTCTTTAAACGCTCAGACAGATTTGTTAGAGCGGGGCAGGGCGTCGTGGCGAATTTCGTTCAGCCAGAACAAGGTGCCGCCGGTGACAGCGGCGGGCATCGCGAAGATATTCAGCACTGGAATGACGCTGCAGGCCATGATGCCTGCACCAAAGCCAAAGCTTGAGCGGCTGCGTCGCCACAGGCAGTTGCGCATGTGTCCGAACGGGACTTGGTGATTATCGGCTGGGTAGTCAGCGTATTGAATCGCCATCGACCACGCGCCCCAGGCCAAACCGATCAGAGGGGCGCCGAGTTGAACGAGGGGAATCAGGCCCGCCATGATCATCAATAAAATGACCAGAAAACCGCGCCCGAGAAAATAAAACAATTTGCTAAATTCACGGGACATGACCCTGAGCATCATGCGCCACAATTTTTCCGGAGGTGGTCCCTCCCCGGTTAAAAGTAGTTGGCAGCGCTCCGCGAGCAGGCCATAAAACGGTGCGGCGATAAAGTTGGTGATGACGTTAAAGCTGTAACCGTAAACGATCAGGAACAGCGCCCCGACGATAATCCACGCAATCCATGCGAACGGCGCCACCCAGGGCTGAATGGATTCGGGAATCCAGGATTGCCCCTCGTTAAAGATGTGCCAAAAGTAACTCAGGAGTGCGCTTGTCAGTGCCACAAACAGCAGGCAATTGACCAGCAGCGGCACCAAGATGTAGGGCCGCAATGCGGGCTGCCAAAGCAATCGAGCGCCATCCACTAAGTATTGGATGCCGCTACTGAAGCGGTTGCTGGGGTAATCGGGCAGCATCGGCATGGTTTAGCTGCGCGCACCGCCTTTGCGCAAGGCACTGCGGTAGTCGTCGCTTTGCTCGTGCTTGGCAATCGCTTGAAGCAGGGTTTGGCCATCCGGGTTTGTGGCGTTTATGTCGTAGCCTGCTTCATTAAAAAACTGCACAAAGGTGGCGAAATTCTCTGCCTTCATGCTGCGATAGGCGCGTTCGAGTCTCAGGTAATCCGTATTGATGCCTTCACGCGGTTCAACGTGGAGGAAGCTTTTTACGCGCTCGTCGTCGAAGACTTCGCCGAGGACTTTTTGTTTGTCTTTTTTCAGGGCCATGATTACTGCTCTAATTTCTGTTTGAGAATTTGGTTGAGTTGCTGCGGGTTCGCTTGCCCCTTCGACAGTTTCATCGATTGGCCAACGAAGAAGCCGAGCATCTTGCCGCGTTTTTCTTCCGGCGCAGCACGGTAATTTTCTACCTGTTTGGGGTTGGCGGCGATGACTTCGTCGACAATTTTTTCCAGAGCGCCGGAATCGCTGACCTGTTTCAAACCTCGCGCTTCAATGATGGCATCGGCACTGCCTTCGCCTTGCCACATCGCGTCAAACACCGTTTTCGCGATCTTGCTTGAAATCGTATTGTCTTGAATTCGCTGAATCAGTCCCGCGAGCATGTTCGCGGTAATCGGGGCCTCATTGATTGAACTGTCGCTGGCGTTTAAGCGTGCGGCGATTTCCCCAAGCACCCAGTTGGCGCAGGCCTTAGCATCACCCGCTTCTGCTGCGGCCGCTTCGAAGAATTGGGCCGTAGCGGCGTCTGCGCTTAGGAGGCCCGCGTCGTAGTCAGAGAGGCCGTACTGCTCTTGGAAACGCGCCTGCTTGGCTTCCGGCAGTTCGGGCAGGCTTTGGCGTACGGCGTCGATGTAATCATCGTCGAGGATTACCGGGAGCAGGTCGGGGCACGGGAAGTAGCGGTAATCATTGGCTTCTTCTTTGGAGCGCATTGAGCGTGCGCTGTGCGTGTCGCCGTCGTACAGGCGGGTCTCCTGGACGATACTGCCGCCACTTTCCAGCACCTCGATTTGTCGCTCGATTTCCTGTTCAATGCAGCGTTCCATGAAGCGGAATGAGTTCAGGTTTTTGGTTTCGGTGCGGGTGCCGAGCTTTTCCTCGCCCTTGGGGCGAATGGAAATGTTGACGTCGAAACGCATCGAACCCTGAGACATATTGCCATCGCAAATACCGAGCGCGGTCACAATGCTGTGCAGGCGACGCGCGAACGCGACTGCCTCGTCGGCATTGCGCAAATCCGGCTCGGAGACAATTTCAATCAGTGGCGTGCCCGCGCGGTTCAGATCAATGCCGGACAAACCGTGGAAATCTTCATGCAGGGATTTACCTGCGTCTTCCTCGAGATGAGCGTGGTGGATACGGATGCGTCGCGTCTCCCCGTTCACTGCGATATCAACATGGCCACCAATCACAATGGGCTGTTCGAGCTGCGTTGTCTGGTAGCCTTTCGGCAGATCCGGATAAAAATAGTTTTTGCGCTCAAACACCGAGGTGCGGCCGATTTCGGCATCGATTGCCAAGCCAAACATGGTGGCAAAGCGAAACGCCTCGGCATTGGCGGCAGGCAGCGTGCCGGGCATGGCGAGATCAATCGCACTGGCCTGCGTGTTCGGTTCGGCACCAAAAGCGGTGCTGCTGCCGGAAAAAATCTTACTGGCGGTGGCGAGCTGCACGTGAACTTCCAGCCCGATAACTGTTTCCCATTCCATCTCTATCACTTCCTCAATCGATCTCGGCCGGAGCCTGGCGGTGGAAATCCGTGACCTGTTGAAAACGGTGCGCGACATTCAACAAGCGCGCCTCATCAAAGGCCTTGCCAATCAGTTGCAGGCCGACGGGTTTGTTGTCGACGCTGCCACAGGGGATGCTCATTCCGGGCAAGCCTGCGAGGTTGGTGGCGATGGTGTAAATGTCTTCCAGATACATGGCAACTGGGTCATCCCCTTTCGCGCCAAATTCGAAGGCGGGAGAAGTTGCGGTAGGGCCGGCAATGATGTCGACCTCGTTGAAAGCGTTGTCGAAGTCCTGCTTGATCAGGCGCCGAACCTGTTGAGCCTTGCGATAGTATGCATCGTAATAGCCCGCAGACAGCGCATAGGTGCCGACCAGAATGCGGCGCTTCACTTCCTCGCCGAAGCCTTCGCCGCGAGAGCGCTTGTAGAGGTCTTCGAGGTCCTGCGGGTTCTCGCAGCGATAGCCATAGCGCACGCCGTCAAAGCGGCTCAGGTTGGCCGAGCACTCGGCCGGTGCGATCACATAGTAGGCCGGAACCGCGAGGCTGGAGTGGGGGAGTGAGATCGCCTTGGTGCGCGCACCGAGGGCTTCGATTTCTTTAATCGCCGCCTGCACAGCTTTTTCGGTTTCAGGATTGAGACCTTCGCCGAAATACTCTTCGGGGATACCCACCGTTAAACCTTCAAGGCTGTCGTTCAGCCCGGCGCTGTAGTCGGGCACAGGGTGGTCGATACAGGTCGAGTCGCGATGATCGAAGCCGGCCATCACGTTCATCATCAGCGCGGCATCTTCGGCGGTCAGGGTGATCACGCCGCCCTGATCGAGGCTCGACGCGAAGGCAATCATGCCCCAGCGAGAGACCCGGCCGTAAGTGGGTTTAATTCCAGTCACACCACACAGTGATGCGGGCTGACGGATGGAGCCGCCGGTATCGGTGGCGGTGGCGGCAGGTGCCAGGCGCGCTGCGACCGCAGCGGCCGAGCCACCGGAGGAGCCGCCAGGGACGCAGTTTGGTGCCCAGGGGTTGTGTACGCGACCGTAGTAGCTCGTCTCATTTGACGAACCCATCGCGAATTCGTCCATGTTTGTTTTGCCGAGCATGACGGCACCGGCGCGCAAATAGTTATCGACCACATGCGCGTTATAGGGCGGAACGAAGTTTTCCAACATGCGCGAACCACAGGTGGTTTTGACGCCATCCGTGCAAAAAATGTCCTTGTGGGCGATTGGGATACCGTTGAGTACGCCGCCTTCCCCGCGTGCTCGGGCCTTGTCGGCTTCCTCTGCTTGAGCGAGGGCTTGGGCTGCAGTCACGGTGATGTAGCTGTTGATATCGGTATCCAGGCGCTCGATGCGCTCGAGATAGTGCTGGGTCAGCTCGACGCTGGAGAAGGCCTTGGCCTCCAGTTGTGCTTTCTGTTCAGCTAAAGTCAGATTATGCATTGCGATGTCCGCACTGGGTGATTCGATGGGGTGTGGTCTGTCAGTCGATGACTTTGGGGACTAAGTACAGACCGTTTTCAGTGGCCGGAGCGATGGCCTGAAACGCGTCGCGTTGATTGCCTTCGGTCACTTCGTCGGCGCGCAAGCGCTGCACGGCGTCGAGGGGGTGGGCCATGGGGGCGACCCCATCGGTATCGGCTGACTGCAACTGATCAACGAGATTCAATACTTCCGTGATGCTCTTCGCAGTTTCGGCGGCGACATCATCATTAATTTGCAATCTCGCCAAATGTGCTATTTTTTGAATATCCTGTGGGTTCACGCACGACTCCAAGAATGGCTGGTTTGGCTGCCAAAGACTTGCAGCCGGTCACAATAAGCCCGCTAAAGTAACATATTTACGCCTTGCCCAAAATCCCTGGCGTTGATAGAGTGCGTACAACTTTTTTCCAGTGGCAAATCAGGCGATTAGGGCCAGGCGTTAGACTCAGGGAAGCGCGCCAAGAGACCCCGGTCAGGACACTCGACAGGAAGACCTGACCACACGCTTAAAACGTCATTGCCAGTTCAAGTAGCGGTTCACGATGTTAAAAAAAATCAAAGGTCTGTTTTCGAACGACTTGTCGATCGACCTCGGCACAGCAAATACCCTGATCTATGTGCGCGGTCGCGGCATAGTCCTCAACGAGCCGTCGGTCGTGGCGATTCGTAATCACAATGGTCAGAAGTCCGTTGAAGCCGTCGGTGAGGCGGCCAAACGTATGCTCGGGCGTACACCGGGGAACATTACGGCCATTCGTCCGATGAAAGACGGTGTCATTGCCGACTTTCAGGTCACCGAAAAAATGCTGCAGCACTTTATTCGCAAAGTGCATGAAAACAGCTGGTTCCAGCCCAGTCCTCGCGTGCTTGTGTGTGTGCCCTGTTTATCGACAGAGGTTGAAAAACGCGCAATCCGTGAGTCTGCGATGGGCGCGGGTGCACGCGAAGTGCACTTGATTGAGGAGCCGATGGCTGCCGCCATTGGCGCTGGCTTGCGCGTGGACGAAGCCACGGGGTCGATGGTTGTCGACATCGGTGGTGGAACTACCGAGATCGCCGTGTTGTCATTAAATGGTGTAGTGCTGTCAGATTCTGTGCGCATCGGCGGCGACCGATTTGACGAAGCGATCGTGAATTACGTGCGCCGCAAGTACGGCAGCGTCATCGGTGACGCCACAGCGGAACGCATTAAAACCGAAATTGGCTGTGCTTATTCCGGCAGTGAAATTCTCGAAATCGACGTGCGCGGTCGCAACCTCGCAGAAGGTGTGCCCAAGAGTTTCACCCTTAGTAGCGACGAAATCCTAGAAGCCTTGCAAGAACCGCTTGCGGGCATCGTTCAGGCCATTAAGAGCGCACTGGAGTTGTCTCCGCCGGAATTGGCGTCAGATATCGCAGAAACCGGCATGGTGCTGACGGGCGGTGGCGCGTTATTGCGCGACCTCGACCGTTTGATTGCTGAAGAGACGGGCCTTCCTGTCGTCGTCGCCGAAGACCCGCTGACCTGTGTCGCGCGTGGCGGTGGTGCCGCGCTCGAGTTGATGGACACGCACAGTATCGATCTGGCCTACTAACACAGCAGGCCACTCTGACAGCGATTGGATTGGTGACAACCGGCCCCAGGAGAAGCAGCAATCAAACCCATTTTCCGCAAAGGCCCTTCTCCCGGCGTGCGCTTGTTCGTATGGGGGGGCTGTGCGCTGCTGCTGGCTGTTCTCTACAACTACACCTCTTTGCTTGAACCGCTTAAAAATCGCGCAGTCGATCTGGCTGCGCCGTTCTATTGGGTGGCGCGCCTTCCGTCCAAAGCGGAAGAATGGGCTGATAACCGGCTCATGTCGCGAACGCGCCTGATTCAGGAAAACAACGCCTTCCGTACCGAGAACCTCATTCTCAATCAAAAACTTCAGAAAAACGCGGCGCTGGAAGCTGAAAATTTTCGCTTGCGTCAACTGTTGAATGCGTCAGAGGCGATTGAAGACAAGGTCCTGATCGCCGAGCTCATCGGCGTCAGCCCCGACCCCTTGGTGCACAAAGTCTTGCTGAACCGTGGGCGAGCGCACGGTGTGTACGAAGGGCAGGCGGTGCTCGATGCCTTCGGCTTGATGGGGCAAGTTGTCGATGTCGGCGAACGCTATTGCCTCGTCCTACTCATTACCGATTCGACTCATGCGCTACCCGTGCAGGTGAATCGCAATGGCGTCCGCCTGGTCGCTGAGGGCGTAGGCGATCTCTACCGACTCAAGTTGCGGCATGTGGCCAACACCTTAGACATTGCTGTCGGCGACCTCTTGGTCAGTTCTGGGCTCGGGCAGCGTTTTCCATCGGGCTACCCTGTGGCTGAAGTGGTCGCGGTGGAAGTCGATCAAGGCCAGCCCTTTGCCAACGTGCTTGCCCGACCGATGGCGCAAATGAATCGCAGTCGCCACGTGTTGCTGGTCTTCGAACGCCACAAGGACAGCTAAGCCATGCTTGTGGAGCGTCAGCCCTCTCTGTTTTACAGCATGGTCGCGATCAGTATTGTGTTGGCGCTGTTCATTGCCATTATCCCGATTGCGCCGGGTTACCGCGTCTTGCGACCGGAGCTGGTGTGCCTGCTTGTGATCTATTGGGTGATCAGTGCCCCACAGCATCTCGGGGTGACCTTCGCATTTATTGTGGGCTTCTGTCAGGATCTATTGGAGCAGGTGAGCTGGGGTGGCCACGCCCTGGCCTTGGCCTTGGTGGCCTACATTTGTTTGAACTCTTACCAGCGCATCAAAAGCTACTCTCTCTGGCATCAGACGCTCTGGGTATCGGTGCTGATTGGTTTGCATCAGGTTGCCGTGAATTGGGTGCAGAGCCTCGCCGGGTACCATGCACCCATGCCGGCCTTGCTGGCTTCCATTGTGATTTCCAGTCTACTTTGGCCCGTCGTGTTGATCGGCTTGCGCCGCTTTCGCCAGCGATTTCGATTGATTTAGGAGTGTGAGATGGCGAGTGCCGCTCAGGAAAGTGAGGTTCAATTGCAGCTGGCGTCATCGTCTCCGCGTCGAGCGGAATTATTGACCCAGATAGGTGTGCCGTTTCGGCTCAGCGTTGCCGGAATCGAAGAGCGGCAGCGTGAGGGTGAATCCCCTGACGACTTCGTGCTGCGTCTTGCACAGGAGAAAGCCGAAGCGGGCCTGAAAGCCGGGCGGCCAATGGTGACCCTCGGTGCCGATACGATTGTTGTGTGTGATGATGAAGTCTTCGGCAAGCCGCAGGACGAGGCGGACGCAGCGCGCATGCTGCGTCGGCTTTCTGGTCGAAATCATATGGTATTCAGTGCAGTTTGCGTGGGCGATGGTCGGGATTGGCACTGCCGTTTGAGCCGCTCTGAGCTGTCTTTTAGAATAGTATCTGATGAGGAAATATCACGATATTGGCAATCCGGAGAACCGGAAGGCAAAGCGGGTGCCTATGCGATTCAGGGCTTGGCGGCCGTCTTTGTCACCCAGCTGCAAGGCAGCTACACCGGTGTGGTCGGATTGCCGCTGGCAGAAACTGCAGAGTTACTCGGCTTGTTCGACATACCCTGCTGGCAGAAGGTAGGTTCAAGTGAGTGACGAGATACTGGTAAATGTAGGCCCGACCGAAACACGTGACGCGTTGATCGAAAACGGGGTGCTGCAGGAAGTGTATATCGAGCGGGCGCAAAGTCGCGGGTTCGTCGGCAACATCTACAAAGGCAAAGTCATTCGTGTGTTGCCCGGAATGCAAGCCGCCTTTGTCGATATCGGCCAGGACAAGGCGGGGTTTATTCACGTTGCTGACCTCGCCCCTCGCAACGAAGAGGGCGTAGAGCAACGAGTTGGCGAACAGAGTGATATCCGCAGTTTTTTGCGCGAGGGGCAGGAGTTGCTTGTGCAGGTCATCAAGGACCCGATCAGCAGCAAAGGTGCGAGACTGACCACCCATCTCAGCGTGTCCGCGCGCTACCTGGTGTATATGCCCTTCACCGATCACATTGGAATTTCCGCACGCATTGAAGATGAAACCGAGCGAGAGCGCTTGCGCTCGGTCATTAGCAAACTTGCCGATGAGCACAAAGACGAATACAAGGTGGGCGGTTTCATCGTTCGCACTGCAGCGGAAGGTGTGAGTGAAGAGGATTTCCGTGCTGATATTCCCTTCGTGTTTCGCCTCTGGTCCGATGTTGAACAGGCCATAAAAAAAGCCAAGGCACCCGCTGTGGTGCACGAAGATCTGCCGCTTTACATGCGCACGATTCGTGACTTGATGCGTCCGAATATTGAGAAGGTCCGCATAGACTCGCGCGAGGCCTTTCAGCGCATGCAGAAATTCGCCAAGCACTACGCACCGGAAATTGGCGGCAAGTTGGAGCACTACCCCGGCGAGCGTCCGATCTTTGATTTGTACGGTGTCGAAGACGAGCTGCAGAAGGCCTTGGAAGTGCGCGTCAGTTTGAAAAGTGGTGGCTATCTATTGGTTGAGCAGACTGAGGCCATGACCACGATTGACGTGAATACCGGTGCCTTTGTCGGGCACCGTAATCTTGAGGAAACCATATTTAAAACCAACCTCGAAGCCGCTGCGGCCATCGCGCGACAACTTCGTCTGCGCAATATTGGCGGTATCATCATTCTCGATTTTATTGACATGGTGGACCCAGAACATCAGCGGCAAGTGTTGCGTGCACTGGAAAAAAACCTGGAGCGTGATCGCGTAAAAACCAGCATTACCGGTGTATCGGAGCTGGGGCTGGTGGAAATGACGCGCAAGCGGACGCGAGAATCGTTGACGCAGATGCTGTGCGAGCCTTGCCCCGTGTGCAAGGGGCGGGGCAAATTGAAGTCGCCGCAAACCGTCTGTTACGAAATATTCCGCGAGATTTTGCGCGAAGCGCGCGCCTATGACAGTGAAAACTTCGTCGTACTCGCTTCTCAAGTGGTCATCGACCGTTTGCTGGATGAGGAATCGGCGAATGTGGCCGATCTAGAGGAATTCATTAACGGCACAATTCGATTCCAGGTGGAAAGTATTTACCATCAGGAACAATACGACATTATCCTGTCGCATTGATGGCTCAAAAGAGGCCCCCGTTCCGTGCTGTCGATTAAGCAACGCCACCTGCTTCTGATTTCCCGACGCTTCTGGGGCTTTTTTCTAGGGGCCGTGATTTCTTTTGCGGTGCTGGTGCAAATCGGTCGTCAGGCTTTCCCCCTGATGAACGACTATCGCCATATTATCGCGGAATCCCTTGGCGCGCAGATGGGCGTGGATGTGGAAATTGGCCACATCACGGCCGAATGGGAGGGCTTGCGGCCCGAGGTTGCGTTAAATCAACTGGTTGTGCGAGCGCGCTCCGGCGAAGCGATTTTTACCGTGGATGCGGCACGTGCAGAATTAAGCATCCTCGACTCGATTTTGCAGCGTGGGTTTGCGTGGCGAAAAATTCATTTCGAGCGCTTTCATACCACGCTGTTACAAAAAGAAGATCACAGTTGGCGTATCCGTGGCTATCAGGGTACAGCAGGTCAGGAAGAGGGCAGTTTCCTGTTCGATGACCCTCTCGATGTGTTTTTGTTTGGTCGTCGCGTTGAAATCTCCGAGGCCTCCTTAGATCTCGTCTTTTTTTCGGGCAAGCGCACCGAGCTGTCCATCCCTTCTATCAGCCTCGAAAACGATCGTTTCTTTCACCGCATGAGCGCGGCATTTCTTATTGATAATGCGGAGTCGTTGAATCTCGTCATCGAAGGGTATGGTGACCCACGAGACCGCGACGCGTTTTCGGCCAGCGGCTATGTGCAATTGCTGAATATCCCGACCAGTGATGTCTACAACGCTATCGTCAAACGAACGGAGTCGGAGCCCCTCGGTGACGAAGCGCCGCGAGTGGACGGGGATACTCACACCTTGAATCTCGAGCTCTGGTTTAAGGGCTCTCCGCAAGCGGGCATGACCGCCAGTGGGCATCTGGAAGTCGCTGGCGTGCCTGAGGCACTCGAGGCACAGCTCGACTTACCGGAATACGCGTCGGCGTCGATTGCCGGTGCGTGGAATCAGGATCGGGGTTGGTACCTCAATTTACAGGACCTCGATATTCGTTGGGCGGACGCGCAATTGCCGCTCGATATCATGCATTTTTACGGGCGAGGCAAAACGGTTGGAGCGCGCATTGCCCATATTGATGTTGCCGCCTTTGTTGATATTTTTCTGCGTGCGAACGAGGGGCGAGAGTCGGGCTTGCTGACGGCAATTTCAACCTTGCAGCCAGAGGGGCAGCTCAACAATATTGATGTGCAACTGACAACGCCCGAGCAAGGCTGGTTTGCTGCTAAAGCCAATGTTGCCGGCGGCGGCACAGCGGCCTTTATGGGCAGCCCGGAGTTGCGCCAAATCAGCGGCTACGTCGAAGCCTCGGCGTTCGGCGGGTATATCGATGCAGAGATACCCGAGGACTTCAAACTGCATTTGGTGAAGGTCTTCGACGAGCCTTTCGTTCTGGACCGTGTCCGCGGGCAGCTTGCTTGGCGGGTTGACCCGAAAGCGCGCGTCGCCTATCTGGAGTCTTCGCGGCTGTCTGCGGAGCAGGGCGACAAAGCGGTTTCCGGTTATTTTGCGATGCGACTGCCGTTCAAAAGGGAAGTGGGAGAGCCGTGGCTGAACCTGTCTCTCGCGGTCAATCATGCAAACGCGGAAGAATATGCACCCTACCTTCCAAAGAAAGTCCCCCGTGCGTTGACGGATTGGTTGGCTTCGGCCATTCAAGGTGGGGAAGTGCAGAATATTGATGTGTTTTATTCCGGCTCGGTCGACAAGGGGCCCGCATTTAAGCCGAGCTATCAGATTGCCGCCCAAGTGCGCGACGCAACCCTCGAATTCGACCCGAAATGGCCGCGTGTTGAGCGCCTGGACGGAAGGCTGCTGATCGATTCCGATCAGTTCAGCGCCTACCTTTCTGCAGGGCAAAGCGGTCAAAATCAATTACTCGGTGGGCGCGCATTGATGTACGGCGATGAGCAAAGCGGGCGCTTCATTCGGATTCATGCGGGTATGCACGGCCCACTACCGGCGGCCAAGCGCGTGCTGTTGGCGTCGCCGCTCGAAAGTCAATTGGCGGGTTTCCTGCCCACTTGGCAATTGGCAGGAGAGTATCAGGCCGAACTTCAACTCGATATCCCCGTCGAGTACGACCTGGAAAAAGTGGATTATGCGGTAACGGTCGAGGTCGATGATGCCGATGTGCTGTTGGAGCGTGTGGATCTTGCGATTGAGTCTGTTTCTGGTGCCTTCCAGTACAGTCGCGAACACTTGCTCACCAGCGACGGCATGAACGCCGAGGTGTGGGGGCGTCCGGCCCGTTTTAGCGCGTCGAGTGATAAAGAGGCACAGACCATACAGCTTGATATTGAGGCGGAAGTGGATCGGGACAAACTGATGCGTTGGTCCCAGCGTCCGGAGTTTGCGTTTATCGACGGCGATTTCGATGCTGAGGGCACCCTGCGTATTCCATTGTCGGATGACACCGAGTTGGAAGGACCCACGCTGAACCTCATTACGAGCCTTGCCGGAAACACCATTGCGCTGCCTGCCCCGTTGGGTAAAAGCGCAGAGGAAGACGGCACGTTCGCACTTCAGGTAACAATGCTGAATGAGGGGCAGTTTCGTTACGACTATGATCACGACGGCCGTATGAACATGCGCCTGTGGACAAGCCCGGATTTATCCCCGAGTCTGGCGATGGTCGTGGGCGGAACAGCCGCGCCTCTGCGGGCTCCGCCGACCGGTGTCGCTCAAATCAGTGGTGTGATTCCTGTCGCGCGCTATGAGGAATGGGCCCTGACCATTGATCAACTGCTTTCGCATCAGGCTGCGCTGGCTCAATTTTCTACTCAGAAAAGTGACGCCGAGGAGATGACGTTTTTAACTCAGGCCGATTTCGGTATCGATCGTTTGCATTTTGGTGAGTTGGCTCTGGATGATCTCGGTCTGCAAATTCGAGGAGATGCTCACGCCTGGACATTTCGAGGGCGCAGCGATCACTTCGATGGTTCGATCATGGTACCGCGTGACGGCAGTCGGCACCGTGTTGAAGTGGCGTATTTGAGTCTGTTTGAAGACGAGGCCGAAGCCGAAATTGAGGAGGAGTTCGAGAGTGCACTGAGCGATGTGGACCTCAGTGAGCTCGAACCCGTTGAGGTGCGCATTGATGAACTGCGTCTTTCGAACGAAGCCTGGGGGTCGTGGGCGTTTACGCTGTTCCCCATTGATCATGGAATTCACTTGTCAAACCTCACCGCCAATTTGAGAGGCCTCCGTATTGGGCGTCCCGCACCGGCGGATTTTGTCTGGACGAAAAAGGGTGAGCAGCACCAGAGCACCTTCATCGGCAGTATCGACACGGATGACGTAGGCGATGCGCTGGAGGCTTGGGGGCAGGAGCGCCTGCTGGAGAGCGAGAGCGCGAAATTCCGGATTCATGCGAGCTGGATGGCGCCGCCAGATGCGGTGGCTCTGGCCTTGCTTGATGGCGACATAGCCCTTCAATTGCGCAATGGTAGCTTCCTCAGTGGTGCCGAAGCGGGAGAAAACCCTCTGTTGCGCCTTATCGCGCTTTTCAATTTTGACACCATTGCCCGTCGCTTGCGCCTCGACTTTTCCGATCTTGCGGCAAAGGGTTTTGCTTACGATAGCGTGAGTTCTAAACTGCGCTTCAATGAAGGGGTGGTGACGATGGCGACACCGCTGCAAGTGGACTCCAGCTCCTCCAAGATGCAGGTGGCAGGCACGGTCAACTTGCTTGACGAAACCATCGATGCCGAACTCGTTGTTACCTTACCCGTGGCCGGAAACCTTGCGGTGGCGACGGCGTTCGTCGTCGGACTGCCGGCGGGTGTCGGGGTGTATGTGGTCAGTAAAATGCTGGGCAAGCACGTGGATAAGGCCTCCAGTATCAATTACAGCATCGAAGGGGACTGGGTAGATCCCAAATTCAAAGTCCGACGTATCTTCGACGACGAAGCCGCCAAAAAGAAAGGCGCGACCCTGGCTGAGTAAGCATCCTTGCCACATCGATACGGGTGGCAATTGAATGTAAGATTCCCGCTCTTCACGCCGACTTGTTTCTTCATCTAACATAGTTCTCGCAGGAGAAACGCATGACTTATCGGCCACTTTTTGTTGGCGCGCTGCTGCTTGCATGCAGTGCGGCCATTGCTCTGGAGCTTCCGTGGTTCTCGTCGGAAGACGAGGCGCCAGCGATGTCCGTTGAAGAAGCGAAACAGCGCATTGAGGCTTCTGAGGGCATGGACGCGATCCCGAAAGCCACCTGGAAGCAGATGCTCACCGAAGCACAATTTGAAATCCTGTGGGAAGAGGGCACGGAACGGGCCTTTACCGGCGAACTCCTCGAAGAAAAACGTGAGGGGGTCTATTTGACCGCGGGCTGCCGCTTACCGGTTTTTGCGTCTAACCATAAATACGAGTCGGGCTCGGGCTGGCCCAGTTTTTGGGAAGTGTTCGATGAAGACAACATCGAACTCGTCGAGGATCGTAAATGGGGTATGCGCCGAATCGAAGTGCGCTCGCGCTGTGGCGAGCATCTTGGGCACGTGTTTGAGGATGGGCCCGAGCCCACGGGGTTGCGCTACTGCATCAACTCCAAGGCCCTGGTGTTCGAGCCGCGTGCGCTTACTGCGCTGCCAGAAGCTGAATAAAACGGAACAGCTTGCGCGCAGAGCTGGGAGGCTTGTTTTGCGCCTTTTCCCTTTCAGCATTGCGGATCAGGTTCCGCAGTTGCTGACGGTCACAATCTGGATAAGTATTCAGAAAATCACTTAAGGCGGGTTCGCCATCGGTGAGGAGGCGGTCGCGCCACTGTTCCACGAGATGGAGCTGTCGTGTAGCGCGATGGTTGGCTTCCTGGATATCTTGTAACTGCGCGCGTATCGCCTCGTGATCGGCCTTGCGCATCAATTTGCCAACGAAGGAGGCTTGGCGTTTCTTCGCATTTTTGTGCGTGATCCGTTTGTATTCGTCGATCCCGGCGCGCAGCTCCACGGGCAGCTCGAGGCTGTCGTACACCGGCTGTGGCAACTCAGCGATATTGAGCCCAAGTTGTCTGAGCTCAGTCATCTCCGCTTTAATTTGGGTCTTACTGACGAAATCTTCGTCGTCTTCAAATTCGTAATCGTCGTGCATAGTCTTCTGTGTCTGATGGCGCCCGCACTGGGCGCGGATTAGGCGTAGCAGAGAGTCGCCAGACCGAGGAAGGCAAAAAAGCCGGTCACGTCGGTGATGGTGGTCAGGGTGACACCGCCTGCGAGTGCAGGGTCTATTTTCATCGCTTTTAGTATGGATGGCAAAACGGACCCGGCAATGGCGGCCATGATGAGATTAATCAGCATGGCGCTGCCGATGATAAACGGGATGATCGGATCACGGAACCAGAGCCCCGCAATGGCACCCATGATCAATGCCCAGATCATACCGTTGATAAACCCGACGGCCACCTCTCTCGAGATTAGCCAACGCAGGTTGTTTTGACCAATCTTTCCCGTTGCCATGCCGCGAATCACCAATGTCAGAGTCTGTGAGCCTGCGACGCCCCCCATGCTGGCGACGATCGGCATCAATACGGCAAGGGCCACGACCTTGTCGATGGTCTCCTGGAATAAATCGATCACCGATGAGGCCAGCAGTGCGGTCAGCAGATTAATACCGAGCCAGATTGCGCGTCGTGGTGTCGATTTACGTACGGTGGCGAAGGTGTCGTCGTCCTCGTCGAGGCCGGCGAAGCTCATGATGTTATGGGCGGCTTCTTCTCGTATCACGTCGACCACGTCATCGATCGTGATTCGGCCAAGCAATTGGCCGTTCTCGTTGACCACGGGCGCCGAAACCCAGTCGTGTTGTTCAAACAACTTCGCCACTTCGACATCAGGCATGTCGGCGCGGATAGCGTTGGTATCCGATACCATCAACTCACGCACGGTGGTGTTCGGGTCTGAAGTCAGCACCTTGCTCAGGGGCAACAGGCCGAGGTAGTCGTCTTTGCGGTTCACGACGATCAGGCTATCGGTGGACGGCGGTAGCTCTGGGTGACGGCGAAGGTAGCGCAGCACCACGTCCAGCGTAAAGCGCGGTCGCACGGTGATGGTGTCGGTATTGGTCAACCCGCCTGCGGTGTCTTCCGGGTAGGGAAGGATTTTTTCGACGCGCTCACGATCCTGGTTATCCATCGCCTCGAGGACTTCCTGGATCACCTGTTCAGGAAGGGCCTGGAGGATGTCGACGAGGTTGTCCGTTTCAAGACCTTCGGTCAGTGTCGCGATGTCTTCCGCGTCGATATTGCTCAGGTAGGTGCTGCGCACCTCTTCGGACAACTCTTCGAGGACTTCACCCAAGGTGCTTTTGTCGACAAGGTCCCAGATGACGGCACGCGCTGCAGGCGGAGCGGATTCGATCAATTGCGCAATTTCCACGGGGCGCAAACCATTCACCATTTGCCTGAGTTGGTGCAGGGTGCCCTTGCCGAGATAGTCTTGTACTTTACCGAGACGCGCTTGCGTCTGGTTTTGCAATTCTTCGCTGGATGCTTGCATGAATCTGTTTCGGGCTCATCGCGAGAGCCCGCCTTATATCAGCGGTGAATACGGGGGCGAGAGGGCAGACTGCTTGGGTAGCGCTGCCTATTCCTCTTCGTCAAATCGGTTTTGAATTAAAGAGCGGATGGCATCCATTGCCTCGGTTTCATCACCGCCTTCGGTGCGTACCGTGACGACACTGCCTTTTGCGGCCGCGAGTAGCATCAGCGACATGATACTTTTGCCGTCGATGCTTTTCCCAGAGAATTCTATGCTTACCTGACTGGAGTAGCGGTTGGCTGTATTGGCCAGCTTTGTTGCGGCTCGAGCGTGCAGCCCGAGTTTATTTACAATCTCAATGTGTTCTTCCAACATTGGGTCAGCCTTAGTCCGGTAGGGCAGTGAGGAGTCTTGGACTGCAGACTCAGTGCTTGTCTGCGGATGAGGATAGCTGCCGGTGCCGAGTTTGTACATTTTTGAATTCCTTCCTCAGGGATTCAGAAATACGCTCAGCCAGATACACCGAACGATGCATGCCACCCGTGCATCCGATGGAAATATTCAAATAACTGCGGTTGTTCTTTTCGAATTCAGGAATCCATTTACGCGCGAATTGCTCGATGTCGCGGGCCATTTCTTCGACCATTGGGTCGTCACGCAAAAACTGCTGAACGGCCTCTTCCAGCCCGGATTGCTTTCTCAGTGAGGGCTCCCAATAGGGGTTCGGTAAACAGCGCACATCGAAGACGAAATCGCAGTCCACCGGCACGCCAAATTTGAATCCGAAAGAGGTCAGTGTAATCGCCGTGCCTTGCGAGTCCGAGCCAATCAATTGCTGCTTCACTGCCGAACGAAGCTCGTGAAGATTGAGGCTGGTGGTGTCTATGGTGACATCGGCGAGTGCCGCGAGCGGTGCGAGGATAATATCTTCTTCTGATATGGCTTCACGCAGACCGGTATCCCTGTCGGTCAAGGGATGTTTGCGCCGGGTTTCGCTGAAGCGGCGCATCAGCACGTCTTTTGACGTGTCCAGATAGAGTATTTTGAAGGTGTCGCTCGCATCGCGCACGTCTTCAAAGAGACGCGGTAGGATACTCAGGTCGCTGTCGATATTGCGTGCATCGATCCCGATGGCGATGCGGGATTGCTCCGCATTGTCTCGGCTGCGCACTTGCGCGATCAACGCCGGCAGCAGGCTGACGGGCAGGTTATCAATACAGGTATAGCCTTCGTCTTCGAGAAGATTCAGAGCCGAGGTTTTACCTGAGCCAGAGCGACCTGTGATAACCAGTATTTGCATGATGCCTTGTTCATTCCTTGGTGGCCGCGAGGTAGAGCTCGTGTGAATCACGTGCTTCGCGCAGCCCCTGCACGAAAGATTTGTTTTGCAACGCACTCGCCAGTGAGGCGAGGTTTTCCAGATGCTGTTTGTCTTCCCCTTCGGGAACGATCATCGCGAAGACCACATCCACCGGGTTATGGTCGATGGCGTCGAAGTCGATGGCTTCGGCGAGGGTCAGGCACGCACACAGGGTTCGCCCCTGAGTCGGAAACCGGCAGTGCGGGATGGCAATCCCGTCACCGATGCCCGTCGACCCCAGCTTTTCTCTGCCGATCAGGTGCTTGAAGAGCAAGTCTGCGTCTATCTCTTCAAAGTGGTCGGCAAACAATTGCGCAAGCGTATCGATGACGCGCTTTTTGCTCGCACTTTCGACGTGCGCAATCGTCAGTTCCTCGGTCAGTACTGATTTAATCCACATAAGGTTCAATTTTTATGACAGGGCCGGCACGAGAGGTGCCGACACTCAGATCAATTGTTTACGTTCGTTTGATGGGGGAATGCCCAGCGATTCGCGGTATTTGGCAATGGTCCGTCGCGCGACTTTGATCCCCTGTTCCTCGAGTAGACCCGTCATCTTGGAGTCACTCAGAGGCTTGCGGGGATTTTCCGCGGCAATGAGCTTTTTGATGATGGCACGAATCGCGGTGGAAGAGCATTCTCCGCCGGATTCCGTCGCGACATGGCTCGAGAAGAAGTATTTTAATTCAAAAATACCCTGCGGGGTATGCATGTATTTTTGGGTGGTCACTCGGGAGATCGTGGACTCGTGCATGCCGACGATTTCAGCGACATCGTGCAGTACCATGGGCTTCATCGCTTCGGGGCCGAAATCGAGAAAACCCTGCTGCTTTTCGACGATGCAGGTCGCCACTTTCAGAAGGGTTTCATTGCGGCTCTGCAGGCTTTTGAGAAACCAGCGGGCCTCTTGTAGGTTGTCGCGGATAAAGGTGTTGTCCGCACTGCTGTCGGCGCGCTTCACTAACGCAGCGTAGTCCGCGTTGATACGAATTTTGGGGGCGATGTCGGGATTGAGCTGCACTGTCCAGCGGTTGTGTTCTTTGCGCACAAACACATCGGGCACCACGTATTCCGTCGAGGAAGAGTCAATGATGTCGCCGGGGCGCGGTGTCAGACTGTGGATGACGGCGATCGCGGCCTGCAGCTCTTTTTCCTTGATGCGCAGTTTTCGCATCAGGGTTTTGAAGTCACGCGAGCCGAGCAGCTCCAGATAGTTCTCGATCAGCTCTTTCGCCTTGAGCACCTCTGGCAAGCTCTGATCAAACTGCTTCAATTGAATTAACAGGCATTCGCGCACATCGCGGCTTGCAACCCCGGGAGGGTCAAATTGTTGCACGCGATGCAGTACCGCGATGACTTCATCTTCCTCGAGGTCCTCGAGTTCGCGATCTAAGCCGGAGCTGATATCTTCCAGGCTCTGACCGAGCATGCCGCTGGGCAGAACGGCGTCAATAATGGCTTCGGCAATCAGCAGATCTCGATCGCTCATCGGCGTGAGATTGAGTTGCCAGATTAAATGGTCGTTCAGGTCCTCGGTGGCGGTGCGACGGCTGTCGTAATCAAATTCGTCGTCTTCCTGTCGGGCCAGGCCGGTATTCGAAAAGGAGTTGGCTTGATAGACATCGTCCCAGCTCGTATCGACCGCGAGGTCCGTCGGGATGTCATCGTTCCAGTTGTTTTCGTCCTGGTTGTCGTCGCGCTCGTTTGCATCTAAGCGCGTATCGGCGCTCTCGTCACGGTTGTCGTCGCGCGAAGTGTCCCGGGTGTCGCTGCTATTGCGATCGGCTTCGCCATCGCTGTGATTGTCATTGTTGCTTTCGGAGCTGCTGTCAGAGCCGTCGTCGGATTCGGAGGCTTCGAGGAGAGGGTTGCTTTCCAGCGCTTCTTGAATTTCGGCTTGGAGATCAAGAGTGGACAGCTGCAGCAGGCGAATAGCCTGTTGCAGTTGCGGCGTCATCGTAAGCTGATGACCAATTTTAAGTTGCAGGGATTGCTTCATTCTGTCTTGCTGACGTCGTTGCGTTCTACCTGTTAAGGGGGCCAATGTGCGGCCTGGCACACTCGAATTAAGCGCTGGAGCTGAGTGAAGCACCGTATTGAAACGCGGGCGCTCGCCCGTGCTCTGATCGCATTTCCCGTGGTGTCACGAGGGAATGCTGTCGCGCCTTATCCTAGTTTAGTCCTCAATGCGTACAGTAGCAACGATTTTGCGGGCCTTTTTAAGCAATTATTGTGCCGGTAAGGCTTGATTTTTTCGGTAATGCTGCTTTGTCGGGGAAAGGCACGTGCATATTGCACGAGTGTTATAGCGTAAAGTGCTGACCCAGATAGACTTCACGCACTTTGCGGTTGTTCAGGACGGTCTTGGAGTCGCCCTCAGCAAGGATTTGACCCTCCGATACAATATAGGCTTTCTCGCAAATGTCGAGTGTTTCGCGCACGTTGTGGTCGGTAATGAGTACGCCGATGTTCTTGGCCTTCAGTTTGAGGATGATGTCCTTGATGTCACTGACGGAAATGGGGTCGACGCCGGCAAAGGGTTCATCGAGGAGGATGAACTGCGGTTCGCTCGCGAGCGCCCGCGCAATTTCCACGCGCCGCCGTTCGCCTCCAGAGAGCGCCATCCCGAGGCTGTCGCGAATATGCGTAATGTGAAACTCCTCGAGCAGCGACTCGAGCTTTTCCTGGCGGGCGGCGCGGTTCAGATCGCCACGCGTCTCCAGAATGGCCACAATGTTCTCGGTAACGGTGAGCTTGCGGAAGACGGATGCTTCCTGCGGAAGGTAGCCCAGTCCCGCCTTTGCGCGACGGTGCATCGGCATGCGGCTGATGTCCTTGCCGTCGATATGCACTTTGCCCTTATCCGGCGTGACGATGCCGGCAATCATGTAAAAGCAGGTGGTTTTGCCTGCCCCGTTGGGCCCGAGCAAGCCGACCACTTCACCGGCGTGAACGGTCAGAGAGACGTCAACAATGACATTGCGCCCCTTGTATGATTTAGCGAGGTGCTGGGCTTCAAGTATGGACATGGTGCCTATTTGTTCGCGTTGGGGTCGAGTACCTTGGGAGGAATGACCATGCGTACGCGGCCGTTCTCGCTCTTGGTGGGATCGCTGGTGGCTCTGACGATGGCTTTGGTGACGTCGTATTCAATGCGGTTGCCACTCAGGCTGCCTCCTTCCTGGTTGAGATACGCGTCCCCTTGCAGCAGCAGTGATTTGTCTTTGACCCGGTAAACCAGCTCGTTGGCTTGGGCCGTGACCGGCTCCATGCCGATTTCCGGCGTTTGCTGAAAATGCGCCGGTTTGCCGTAGGCATTCACCTTTTCTGCGGCTTCCATGTCACCGTGAATAATGACGCGATCGGCGCGGATCTTCATACTGCCCTGGTCCATCGTGACCGACCCGGAGTAGGTGATCGTCCCCGCATTTTGATCGTATTCGAGTTGTTCCGACTCCAGCAGCAGGTCTTGTTCTGCATCTGTCGGCAGTGCGCAGACCGCGAGGCTGGCAAAGCTCAGAGACAGCAGGGCAAGGATGTCGCGAATGCTTGGAATCATTGTGATTATTGGCCCAGCGTGCTCGGGCGGTGTACGCCGCGCACATTCTTCAGTAGTCGGATGGTTCTCGCCTCGACGTCAGCCGTCATGCCTATGGCGCTCATCTCGCCGAGGGGGGAAGCAATTGTAACAGCCTCTTCTGTGCGCGCCACTCTTTGTTCGGGGTAGAAGGTCAGGCGCTCGGTGTCCATAGTCGTGACCTCACCGGTTTCCGCACGGTGCACGAGTTGAACCGAGTCGAACAGGGTGATCGTTTGATCAAACTCAACGCGACCATGTAAGGCATTGATTGTCCAAGGGTTTTCCTGCTCAAAAAATACCAGGCTGGGGTTTTCGACGCTGGTGTAGCTGTCTTCGGCCAGCTCAGTCGGGCGGAAATGGCTGAGTTGGCTCGCATTGAAGGTGTAGGACAGGCCGCCTTCGTCGTCATAGAAGCGGGTGGAGGCGCGCTTTACCACGGCATAGGGGAGCATCTCCGCCTCCTGCTCGAGATCGAGCTCGCTCAGCATCTGACGGGGCGTGTCAAAAAACAACAGGCTGGCGCCGACCACTAGGAGCGCCAGACCCGCGTACAAGGAGAGCTTATAGATCGACATAGTCCGCCAGTACCTGTTGATAGCGATCCTGGCTTAATAGTAAAAGATCGCACGCATCGCGGACAGCGCCTTCGCCGCCTTGGCGTTCAGTGGTCCAATGTGCGAGGGCCTTGACCTGCCAGTGCGCATTGGCAACTGAGAGGGCGAGCCCGACGCGGGTCATCACCGTCAAGTCGGGCCAGTCATCCCCCATAAAGGCGATATGTTCCAGTTCGCATGGGAAGTCTTCGAGGAGTTCCTGCATGGCGGTGAACTTGTCTTCGCGCCCCTGGATCAGCAGAGTGATGCCCAAATCGGCTGCGCGCTTTTGAACCAGCTCGCTGCGTCGACCCGTAATAATGCCCACTTCGATACCGGCTTTGCGCAGCATTTTGATGCCGTGGCCATCGAGCGTGTTGAAGGCTTTTTGTTCGACGCCCTGGTTGTCGAAGTAGAGGCGGCCGTCAGTGAGCACGCCGTCGACATCCAGCAGCAGAAGACGAATCTTTTCGGCTCGAGCCCGGATTTCCGGGTTTTGCAAGGCGGTATTCGGCATGGAGACTCCTGAAAAATGAGGTTTAGTAGATCCCGGCGCGCAGCAGGTCGTGCATATGCAGAACCCCGCTGGGGTTGCCCGATGCATCACAGACCACCAAAGCCGTAATTTTGTTCTGCTCCATAATGCGTAACGCTTCCGCGGCCAGCGTGTCTTCGTCGATGGTACGCGGATTGACGGTCATCACGTCCTGCATCTTAGCCGCATTCAAATCGATATTGCGGTGAATACAGCGGCGCAGGTCGCCGTCGGTAAAAATACCGGCGAGCTGCGAATCGTCGTCGACGATGGTGGTCATGCCGAGCCCTTTTGAGGTCATTTCGCTCAATGCTTCAGTGAGCGGCGCCTGCAGGGAAATGGTGGGCAGTGCATCGCCAGCATGCATGATATCGCGCACGCGCAGAAGCAGTTTTCTGCCCAGAGCACCACCTGGATGAGAGAACGCAAAGTCCTCACTGCTGAAGCCTCTCGCTTCCAGCAGCGCAATCGCGAGGGCGTCGCCCATCACCAGAGTGGCGGTGGTACTGGATGTGGGGGCGAGGTTCAGCGGGCAGGCTTCTTCCTTAACGCTGATGTCGAGGGTAACGGCTGCAAACTCGGCCAGCGGTGATTGTCGATTTCCGCTCATGCAGATAATCACGTTGCCGAGGCGCTTGAACATGGGGATGAGTGTGAGTAGCTCGTTAGTGGCACCGGAATTTGAGATCGCTATGATCAGGTCATCGCGCGTGATCATGCCGAAGTCACCGTGGCTGGCTTCACCAGGATGCACGAAAAACGAGGGGGTACCGGTGCTCGCGAGGGTGGCTGCGATCTTATTCGCAATGTGCCCAGATTTGCCGATACCCGTGACGATGACGCGCCCTTTGCAGGCCAGTATCAGCTCGCAGGCGTGGGCAAAGTGATCGTCGATGCGCTCGATCAGATCTTGGACGGCTCGACTTTCTTTTTCCGCCGCGCGACGGCCAGCGGCAATTAATTCTTCCGTTTTCATCTGTGCCCTCAGCCCTGTGTGGTTGCCAGGTACAGCAGGTAAATGTAAAACCCGTAGCAGCCCAGCAGGATCGCACCGGTGGGTTTGCCTATGCGCGCATTACTGCGACGCAACAATAGCGCCGCACCGACCGCGAGTGCCAGCACCACGGTTAATGCCGCCATCGAGGCGTAATCGCGGGTAAACACCTCGCGCTCATAGGTGAGGGGGTGCAAGATGCCAGGAATGGACATCACCGCGAGCAGGTTAAAAATGTTGGAACCAATAATGTTGCCGAGTGCGATGTCGTGATGGCCCTTGATCGCACTGACCAGTGAGGCGGCAAGCTCCGGTAGGCTCGTACCGATGGCGAGCACAGTCAGGCCGATGATCAGGGGGCTCACGCCAAAGTGCGTCGCGGTAGTTTGTGCGCCCCACACCAGTATTTTGGAGCTGAGAATCAGCAGCGCGAGGCCGACGAGAAACCAAAGCACGGCCATCGTGGTGCGCATTTGCGGAATGTCTTCTTCCAGCTCGCGCTCCTGCGGGCTGAGGTCCTTTTGCTTCGCCCAGATCATGTAAGCCATGGATGGTAGCAGCAAGAACAGTAAAATCCATCCCTCCACGCGTCCCAGGTGGGCGTCGCTTAATAGAAACCCTGCCACCGCGGTGATGATCAGGAGGACGGGCAGCTCGTCTTTGAGAATGTGTGACTGGACAGGAATGTTTGCGACCAGGGCTGTCAAAGCCAGAACCAAGCCGATATTGGCGAGATTCGAGCCGAGCGCGTTACCGATGGCGATGTCGCCCGCGCCGGCCAGGGAGGCGTTGATCGAGACAAGAATTTCCGGTGCGGATGTACCGAAAGAGACCACGGTCAAACCGATGACCATCGGAGTGAGGCCCGAATTTAATGCAAGCGCCGCAGCGCCAGCGACAAAGCGATCTGCGGACCAGACAAGTCCGATAAAACCGACAATGATGGCCGCAGCGGCGAGATAAATGGCAGGTATGCTGTCAAACAACAAGGGGAGCTCCATCGGCTGAAGGGTGGGCGTGCAGTGACGCCATCGGAATCAGTGCGCATCTTACTGATACACACCCTCGTTGTCAGCCTGTGTTCATACTTGTTAGGCTAGGATGGGCTTCTAAACTGGCATTTTGTACGAGGCGATTCAGGCACCTTTTTATTTTGGTGTTCGCCCCCACTTAAAGCCCTGTTTTCAGTCGTCGTGGCAAAAACACGGTTGTTTCGAGTCGAATCACGTTCGGTGAACGCCGGCGAAGGCTCGGTTTGTTAAAATCGTTACAGTTTTTTTGTGCGGCATCTGTAATCTGTGATCGCACGTTTGCGTAAATTTGAATAGGCCAGTGAGGCCCTAACGCGGGAGAGTTTCAGTGAAGCAAGTCGGCGGAATGCTGTTTTCATTTTTTATGTTCTGGGCGTTGTCGGTGATGGCGACGGCCGCGGATCAAGCGGAATCGTCACCGGACGCCGTGGTCGGCCACGTCACCGATGAGTTGCTCGCGCTGGCCAAAACCGGGAGTACGCGGCTGAAAGAAGACCCTAAAGGCTATTATGCTGATGTCAGAGCGCTGCTTGAGCCAGCCGTTGATTTTGAGACCATCGCCAAAAATGTGATGGGCAAGCGCTACTGGCTGGCCGCGACCGAGGCGCAGCGAGCGCAGTTCGTCGACGTGTTTACCGACAGCCTGGTCGAAACTTACGGCAAAGGCATGGCGAACTTTGCGAATTTCGAAGTGAACATTGAGTCCTCCCAAGCATCAGAATCGTCTGAAGATACGCACTACGTCGTACAAAGCGTCAAGACGAACTCGGGCGTCACTAAGGTGGTCTACACCATGCGTCATTCGAGTGAAGGCTGGCGCCTCTACAATGTCGTGCTGGACGGCGTGAACCTGGGTAAGACGTTCCGCTCCCAGTTCGACCAGGCGGTGCGTGACAATGACAATGATATCGGCCAGGCCATCGCCAACTGGGGCAAGCAGCAGGCCTAAGCACGAAAGCGCATGCCTTTGGCGGGTTTTTTTATTAGAATGCCCGGCTTGAAACACATTGCGCGGGGTTCGCCTCGCGCTGACAGAACAAAGGCCCCGCATGCAAGTCAACGACATTCAAGCCCTGATCGAATCCGCCATCCCGGACTGCCAGGCAGAGGTTCAAATCGACGGCTCCCACATTGCTGTCAATGCGATTAGCCCGGCATTTGCCGGGTTGAATGCAGTGAAGAAGCAGCAGTTGGTCTACGCCGGTCTGCAAGAAGCCATCGCCAGCGGTGCCATTCATGCTGTGCATATCAAGACCTACACCCCAGAAGAGTGGGACGCCAGGCAGGTCTGATCAATGGATAAATTACTGATCACCGGCGGGGGCCCTCTGCGCGGTGAAATCCGTATTTCCGGCTCCAAAAACTCGGCATTGCCCATTCTTGCGGCGACGCTGCTTGCTGAAACACCGATCTCCCTGAGCAATTTGCCCCATCTCAACGACATTACGACGATGTTGTCGTTGTTGCGTTGTATGGGCGTGAACGTCACCGTTGACGAGCGCATGCGGGTGGAGATTGATGCCAGTACGATCCGTTGCTATGAGGCGCCCTACGAGCTCGTCAAAACCATGCGGGCCTCGATTTTGGTGCTCGGCCCACTGCTCAGTCGATTCGGTGAGGCAGATGTGTCTTTCCCCGGAGGCTGTGCGATCGGCAGCCGCCCTGTGGATATTCATCTGCGTGGGCTTGAAGCGATGGGGGCACACATTGAGGTCGACGGCGGTTATATTCGTGCGCGGGCGCCCGATGGGGGCTTGCGTGGGGCGCGCTTCCTGATGGACAAGGTGACGGTCGGCGGGACAGAAAACCTGCTGATGGCGGCGGTGCTCGCCAATGGACACTCCGTTCTTGAGAATGCGGCCCGAGAGCCTGAAATTGTTGATCTGGCGAACTGCTTGGTCAGCATGGGCGCGAAAATTAAAGGGATCGGGACAGACCGTCTGGAGGTTGAGGGTGTATCGTCGCTGAAAGGTTGCGAATACTCCGTGATGCCCGATCGCATTGAGGCGGGAACCTATCTTTGCGCTGCCGCGGCAACGCGCGGGTCGATCAAGTTGAAAGACACGCATGCGGACAGCATGGAGTCGGTACTGATTAAGCTGCAGGAAGCCGGTGCAGAGCTTGAAGTCGGTGAAAACTGGATTCGCCTGGATATGCACGGCCAGCGCCCTCAGGGTGTCAGCTTGCGTACGGCGCCGCACCCGGCCTTCCCAACCGACATGCAGAGCCAGTTTATGGCGATGAATGCCGTGGCCAGTGGCGCTTCTAAAGTCACTGAGACCATCTTTGAAAACCGGCTGATTCAGGTGCACGAGTTAAATCGCATGGGCGCGAACATCGCGCTAGAAGGGAATACCGCGTTGATCACCGGGGTCGAGCGTCTGAAAGCGGCACCCGTAATGGCGAGTGACTTGCGTGCCTCGGCGAGCCTGGTTATCGCGGGTTTGGTTGCCGATGGTGAAACCTTGATCGACCGCATTTATCATATAGATCGCGGTTATGAATGTATTGAAGAGAAATTACAGTTACTGGGCGCCGACATTCGTCGCGTTGCCGGGTAAACGCTGGAGTAAATGACACATGCCACAGCTGACCATCGCTCTGACCAAGGGGCGTATCCTGCAGGAAACCTTGCCGCTGTTCGCGGACGCAGGAATCGAGCCGCTGGAAGACATTGCCAAAAGCCGCAAGCTGACTTTTGACACGACCTCGCCGGACATCCGTCTGCTGATTTTACGCGGCAGCGACGTGCCAACCTACGTAGAATTCGGCGCCGCAGATATCGGCGTAGCCGGCAAAGACACGCTTTTGGAGCACGGCGGCACGGGGTTTTACGAGCCGCTGGATCTCGGCATCTCTCGCTGTCGGCTGATGACTGCCGGCGTGACCGGCCAGGCCGCAGTGTCTGGGCGTATGCGGGTGGCCACCAAATATGTGAATTTGGCTAAGCAGTACTACGCAGAGCAAGGTCAGCAGGTCGATATCATTAAGCTTTATGGTGCGATGGAGCTGGCGCCGATTATGGATCTGGCGGACGAAATCGTCGACATCGTCGACACGGGCAATACCTTGCGTGCAAATGGTCTGGAGCCTCGTGTGGAAATCGCTCAAATCAGTTCGCGACTGATTGTGAACAAAGCGTCGATGAAGATGAAGCACCAACAAATCGACGCATTGATTGACGCCCTGGGTTCGGTCGTGCAAGAACAGCAGAGGAAGGCGTCATGAGCACGGAGCCCCTGATTCGACGGCTCGACGCGTCTGCTGAACAGTTCGATGCGGAGCTTACCGCGTTGCTGGCATGGGAAGAGGCTGAAAGCTCGGGTGTATTGGACACGGTTCAGCAGATTCTCAGTGATGTCCGTAAGCGTGGTGACGAGGCGCTGCTGGAGTACACCAACCGCTTTGACCGTCGTGAATTGAGTGAGGCGGCGGAGCTGGTGCTCGGGCAAGACGCCATTAATGCCGCGGCGGCGCGCATTCCGAAAGAAGCCTATCAGGCGCTCGAAGACGCTGCCGAGCGGATTCGTCGCTACCATGAAAAGCAGTGTCAGGAGAGCTGGCGCTATGAAGAGGCCGACGGCACAGTATTAGGCCAGAAAATCACGCCTCTGGACCGTGTCGGTCTTTACGCGCCGGGAGGCAAGGCCGCGTACCCCTCTAGCGTTTTGATGGCTGCGATCCCCGCGAAAGTCGCAGGTGTGCCTGAGGTGGTGCTGGTTTCACCGACGCCGGAAGGCAAAATAAACGATATCGTGCTCGCGGCGGCGAAGGTTGCAGGCGTCGATCGTGTCATTTGCATCGGTGGTGCTCAGGCCGTGGCAGCACTGGCTTACGGGACCCAGACCGTACCCAAAGTCGACAAGATTGTGGGGCCGGGCAATATTTTTGTGGCGACGGCTAAGCGCGAAGTGTTTGGCACCGTCGATATTGATATGATCGCCGGCCCTTCGGAGATTCTGGTTGTCTGTGATGGCAATACGGACCCGGATTGGGTGGCGATGGACCTGTTTTCACAGGCCGAGCACGATGAATTGGCTCAGTCCATTCTGATTAGTCCGGATGCCGACTTCCTCGATGCGGTGTATGCGAGTATTGAGCGGCTGTTGCCGACGCTCGCACGAGCGGACGTGACGGCGGTATCGCTTAAAAATCGCGGTGCGCTGATTCACGTCGCGTCGCTGGAAGACGCCATGGCGCTGTCTAACCGGATTGCGCCGGAACACCTCGAACTGTCAGTCGAAGACCCAGAGCGTTGGCTGGATCACATCCGTCATGCAGGGGCGATCTTTATGGGGCGCTACAGCTCTGAGGCGCTGGGTGACTACTGTGCGGGCCCCAACCACGTCTTGCCGACCTCGGGCACTGCGCGTTTCTCGTCGCCGCTTGGCGTCTACGATTACGTCAAACGCTCCTCCATTATCTATGTGTCCCAGCAGGGGGCCGACACCCTCGGTCGCATCGCATCGACGATGGCGAGGACGGAGTCGCTAGAGGCGCATGCGCGCTCGGCAGAATATCGCCTGTCTGACGACAAGAAGTAGAGGCGTACTCGCGTTGCGCCGTCTCGGCGCAGACGCGCAATGGCTGGCTTAGGGTTGTTGTGGCTCTGCCGTCAGTACGGCTTCGAGTTGCGCCGTGTCTTGGCCTCGAGTGATGTCGAGTGTGATGATGTCGCCGGGGCGCAGGTTGGCAAACTCCTGTATCGCACCCGACATGCTGCTGACCTGATTGCCATTGATTGCGGTGATCACGTCACCCGCCACGAGACCGGCAAGGTCGGCCGGCCCATTTTGATAAATATCTGTAATTAATACTCCGTCTTGCGTGCTGAGCCCGAGTGCGGCAATCACTTGAGGGTTCAAGTCGACGGCACTGACGCCTAACCAGCCTCGTACCACGCGCCCGTGTTCAACGATGTCGACCAGGGCTTGCACCGCACGGTCCGCCGGTATCGCAAAGCCGATGCCGCTGGCATCTCCGTAATAGGTCTGGCGCAAATCCCCAATATTAATGCCGAGCAGTCGTCCCTGAGCATCCACCAGGGCGCCCCCTGAGTTACCGGGGTTAATCGCGGCGTCGGTTTGTATGAAGTTTTCATAGTGCGCGATGTTCAAGCCCTTGCGGCGAGTACCGCTGACGATGCCCTGGGTGACCGTCTGCCCAACTCCGAAGGGGTTTCCTATCGCCAACACCACGTCGCCAACCTGCGCCGCGTCAGGGTCACCAATCTCAATCGCTTGCAGGTTGTCCAGGTCGATCTTGAGCACGGCCATGTCATCTTCTTCACTGAACCCAATCAAACGGGGTTCGGCTTCGCGCCCATCCTGCAAGGCCACGCGTATGGCGCGTGGGCTCTCGACAACATGCAGATTGGTGATGATGTAGCCTTCATCGCTCACAATTACGCCCGATCCCGTTGTGGGCAGGATGCGTGCGGGCTGGTTGCTGTAGCGTCCGAGCAAAGGGTTGAATCGCGAACCTTGCGCGGCGGGCTGCTCCTTCAAGGTATAAATATTCACAACCGAGGGGGCAGCGCGGTTGACCGCATGAGCATAGGAATAAGGCGCGCTGGTATTGACTGGCGCCGCCGGGGTGGCCATACGCTGTTCAAGCCAAGACGTCAGCGGTAGGTTAAAGCGCTCGGGGAAAAAGAGCATGATCAGCATTGCGACAAGTGTCCCGAGCAATATCGGGCCGCTTAGATAAGCCAGCAGTTTGGAAAGCGGTCGCATGGGCTGATGTCCTGATTGTTATTGTTGTAGGTGTCGCCGCAGTGAGTGTGCGGCGACCGGAATTCAGCTTGAGTGCGTTCTGGCTGCCGGGTGCTCGGGGACGGGGCTCGGGGATTCGTCTTCTTCCAGGCCGAACTCTTCACTTAATGTGCCGGCGGAACCGGGTTTTTTGGGGGCCCAGTCTTTAGGTGCTTCGACTTTCTCGTTGTCGAGCGTGTCCTCGACCTCAATGCCCAGTGTTTTGTCACCCGCGGCCAGCATTTGCTGAGTGATCTCAGGGTTGGTCAAGCTCAGCGCGCCCTTGGCAAGGTGGTCGTGAACGTCTTTGTAGCTTTCTGTCAGTTTGTGCACAAGTTGCGCGGTATCGGCAAAGTGTTTCGCCACTTCGCGCTGGTATTGATCGAGTTCTTCACGCGAGGTACGCAGGCTTTCTTCAAGCTGTTTTTGCTGCTCAGGTGGGAACATGCTGCGACTGATCAATGCGCCAACAAGACCGCCCACACAAAAAACAATGGCACTGATCAAAATAAGAAATTCAAGAGAAAACACGTAGACCCTCCGCTTAGCCTGTGCGTACTGCTGTTTTTAACGCGTCGCTATTTCTATAATACATAAAAACCCGTCCGTTATAGTGGATTCCATTGAAAAAATCCTTGCGACCGCGCGAGTATACTCCGCCTGTCTGCGGATGCCAGCGACCTTGAACCAGAGTTGTATTTCATGTCACACCTTTCTCCCTTGGAACGATATCAGGCCGACCTCACTGAGCGTGGTTTTCGCAGTGATCCTGCGCAGCAAGAAGCGGTTGCCCGCCTCGACGATTTGTATCAGCGTCTTATCGCTGCCACTCAAGTTAAGCGTAGTGCATGGCGCCGAATATTTGGAGCGGAGCGCAGAGAGGCCGAATGCGGCCTGTATCTTTGGGGAGGTGTGGGGCGCGGCAAAACGTACTTGATGGACCTGTTCTACGATGCGTTGCCGTTTGAAGATAAGCTTCGTACGCACTTTCATCGATTCATGCGCTCTGTGCATCATGAGCTGAAAGCGCTGGACGCTCAGTCGGACCCGCTGGAAATCATCGCGGCCAAGTTTGCGAAGCAATATCGCATCATTTGTTTTGATGAGTTCTTTGTGGTTGATATTACCGACGCGATGATTCTGGCCCGCTTGCTCGAGGGCTTATTCCGTCGCGGCGTGACACTGGTGACGACCTCTAATATTGAGCCTTCGGGTTTGTACAAAGACGGCCTGCAGCGTGCGCGCTTTCTGCCGGCGATTGCCCTGCTTGAGGAGCACACAGAGGTATTGAATGTTGATGGTGGTGTCGACTATCGCCTGCGCGCGCTGAAACAGAGCCCAATCTACTTCCACCCCTTGGGGGAAGACGCGGACGCCGCAATGGGGGCGTGTTTTGAACGCCTCGTTGCCGGCTCTGAGCACCGGCAGGATGGCGGCACTATCGAGGTGGAGGGGCGCAGTATCACGGTGCGTGCTGTCGCGGATGATACGCTGTGGTGTGATTTCCTCGCTCTGTGCGATGGGCCTCGTTCACAGAACGACTATATCGAGCTGGCGCGGGAGTTCCACACGGTGCTGGTCAGCGGCGTACCGCTGTTCAGCGAAAGAAACGATGATCAGGCGCGCCGTTTCATCTATTTGGTCGATGAGTTTTACGACCGCCAGGTGAAGCTGCTGCTCTCTGCGGCGGCACCTTATACCCAGCTCTATACTCAGGGGCGCTTAGCATTTGAGTTCGAGCGGACTCAGAGCCGCCTGCAAGAGATGCAAAGCGAGGCCTATCTCGGCGCGGAGCACCGGGGGTAGGGGCATTGGGCGCCATACATCTACAGCAATGATAAACCTGCTGTCAGCAATGCAAAACTGCTTGAAAATCGCACAGCAGCTCTGTAGAATCCGCGCTCCTTTAATTGGGGCGCATCCTTTTGGGCTGCTCTGGCACGTGGTCGATTGACCCGGGTAATCAGGCCTCCCGTTGGACGCACCTCAGCGTTAATTCAAGTACCACTCGTAGGGCAACCATAACATGAAGACTATTAGTGCCAACCCTGAGACAGTCAAGCGCGACTGGTACGTCGTCGATGCATCTGGCAAGACATTGGGTCGTCTTGCCGCGGAAATCGCACATCGACTGCGTGGCAAGCATAAAGCGGAATTCACTCCGCACGTAGATTGCGGCGACTACATCGTCGTAACCAACGCTGAAAAGGTGCACGTGACAGGCACCAAGGCGAAGAACAAGAAGTACTACCGCCACACGGGTTACATCGGCGGCATCAAAGAGATGAGCTTCGAGAAGCTGATCGATCACGCGCCTGAACGTGCTATTCAGTTTGCTGTAAAAGGCATGCTGCCGCGCGGCCCTCTCGGTCGAGCCATGTTCAAAAAACTCAAAGTGTACGCCGGCGACCAGCATCCGCACGCCGCGCAACAACCACAAGAACTTAATATCTAAGGGGCGCGAAGAAGATGGCAGCAGAATCCTATTACGGTACAGGTCGTCGCAAGACGTCAACTGCTCGAGTGTTTATCACTAAAGGCACTGGCAGCATCTCTGTAAACGGTCGTCCTCTGGACGAGTACTTTGGTCGCGAAGTTGCGCGCATGATCGTGCGTCAGCCGCTTGAAGCAACGGACAACGCGGAAGGTTTTGACGTAAAGGTCACTGTAAAAGGTGGCGGTAGCTTCGGTCAGGCAGGTGCAATTCGTCACGGTCTTACCCGTGCGCTGATGGCCTACGATGAGGCTCTGCGTCCTACCCTGCGTCAAGCGGGTTATGTGACTCGTGACTCTCGTGAAGTTGAACGTAAGAAAGTGGGTCTGCGCAAAGCGCGTAAGAAGCCACAGTTCTCCAAGCGTTAATTCGGATTTCCTCCGTATTCAAAACCCGGGCCATGCCCGGGTTTTTTTATGCCTGAACCTTGCTAATATGTGAGTGCTTGCTTACTTCTTAAGCCCCTAAAATCAATAGTTTGAGCGATTCTGTTGTTTTAAAACCTAAAGTTCTATAACATATCGCGGATTTTGCGGGTGAAACGGGGAAAAGCGCCCCGGGCCTGTATGAAAAACAAGCAGAAGGGGTGGGTGGCGCCAGGGCATCGCACTTGAGTTGCCAATGCAGTCAATGTACCCCCGTCCTGAGAGACGGCGATAAGGCTAGTCAGTTTTCCGCGCAGTGAAGTCCAGGCTGCACGTGGCTTCCGATAGACGAATGTGTAATTAAAAGAAGGGGAGACCTACCTCGTGAGTAATGATGGTGTGAATGAAGGGCGTCGCAGAGTCTTGACTGCGATGACTTCTGCTGTGGGAGCAGTGGGAGTTGTAGGCGCCGCTGTTCCGTTTGTCGGGTCGTGGAACCCGAGCGCCAAGGCCAAGGCCGCGGGTGCGCCAGTTGAAATCAACGTAAGCAAACTCCAGCCGGGGCAGATGGTGACGGTCGAATGGCGCGGCAAACCCGTGTACGTTGTGCGCCGAACGCCAGAGGCATTGGCAAATTTGGAGAAAATGGACGACAAACTGCGTGACCCCAGTTCTGAAAAGTCCGTTCAGCCAAGCTACGCGAAGAATGAGGAACGTTCCATCAAGCCAGAAATCCTTGTGTTGCTGGGGCTGTGTACTCACCTAGGGTGCGCACCGTCTTATCGGCCTGAGGTTGGGGCGGAAGACCTTGGTGGTTCGGAATGGCTAGGCGGCTTTTTCTGCCGTTGTCATGGCTCCAAGTTTGATCTCGCAGGGCGTGTCTTGCAAGGCGTACCTGCACCGATCAATCTGGAAGTCCCCCCTTATAAATACCTCAGCGATGAGGTGATTTTGATCGGCGAAGACCAGGAGGCATAACAATGACGAGCTGGCTTACTGGTTTGTGGAATTGGGTCGACGCCCGCCTTCCCGTGCAGCGTGCATGGGATACTCACATGGGCAAGTATTACGCGCCCAAAAACTTTAACTTCTGGTACTTCTTCGGCGTCCTTTCGCTGTTGGTGCTGGTCAACCAGCTGCTGACAGGCATCTGGCTGACAATGAACTACGTCCCGAGCGCGGAAGACGCGTTTGCGTCCGTCGAGTACATCATGCGCGATGTGCCCTACGGCTGGATAATTCGTTATTTGCATTCCACGGGCGCGTCGGCGTTTTTCATCGTGGTCTATCTGCACATGTTCCGGGGCTTGATGTATGGCTCATACCGTGCGCCACGTGAGCTGGTTTGGATCTTCGGTATGTTTATCTACGTGGCCCTGATGGCGGAAGCATTCCTGGGTTATGTACTGCCCTGGGGACAGATGTCTTATTGGGGTGCGCAGGTGATTGTGAATCTCTTCGGTGCGATCCCCTGGGTGGGTGATGCGCTGGTTGAGTGGATTCGCGGTGACTACCTGATCTCCGAAGCCACTTTGAACCGCTTCTTCGCACTGCATGTGGTGGCATTGCCTATCGCCCTTCTGGGCCTGGTGGTGATGCACATTCTCGCGCTTCATGAAGTGGGTTCAAATAACCCGGACGGTGTTGAAATTAAGAAGAACAAGGATGAGAACGGGGTGCCACTCGATGGCGTGCCTTTCCACCCTTACTACACGGTTCACGATTTGGTGGGCGTGTCGGTCTTCTTGTTCGTGTTTCTCGGCGTGGTCTTCTTTGCGCCGGAAGTGAATGGCCTGTTTCTTGAGCACGCGAACTTCGAACAAGCGAACAATCTGAAGACGCCGGAGCACATTGCGCCGGTATGGTATTTCACGCCGTTCTACGCGATTCTGCGCGCGGTCACCGTGGATCTTGGTGGCGTGTTCACGTCCAAGTTGCTCGGCTTTATTGCGATGGGTGCCGCGATTGTGGTGCTGTTCTTCCTGCCATGGCTTGATCGCAGCAAGGCGAAATCGGTCCGCTACAAAGGCTGGATGCCCAAGATCATGCTGATCCTGTTTGCGTCGACGTTTGTGATTCTCGGTAAGCTGGGTCTCGATAGCCCATCTCCGGGTAAAACACTGCTATCTCAGATCACGACCGTGTTTTACTTCGCCTTCTTCTTCTGCATGCCGACCTGGACCTCAGCGGGACGCAAGAGCCTGCTCGGTATCGTGATTTGCGTTGTGTTGGGTGTTCAGATTCTGTACCTGACGCTGTTCTCTGGTTTGGGCTTGTTTGCGCAAATTGGCGCCGAAGCGGGGCATGTGAGTGTTCTGCTAACGGGCTATGGCGTGTTGCT
>NOXC01000002.1 GCA_003265435.1 Cellvibrionaceae bacterium AOL6 | reverse complement strand
GGATGCGTTTGTTGATCTGGCGCAAATGCTCGCGGTGGGGAGGGGGGATAATGAGGGTGTGAACAGTGAGAATGGTCTCAGGAGGTTGAAATGTTTGATTTTACGGTGATGCTGAGTGTGTTGATTGTCGTCTTGACCTGTGCGTTTCTGGGCTACGCGGGTTGGTTTGCTTACCGTCACATTGTCTCAGCGTAGGGTGTGCGGCTTTAAAGGGTGGGGATCCGTGACGATTCTGTGATGTTTCGCGCTGGCCTTACGCGCTAGACTGCTGCTCAAAGAATGAGGAAGTGTTAAAGAGAGTGGCGTAATGGTGAATCGGGTATTGGCTGCGTTAGGTTTATTGTCGCTCTCTATAGTGCTTGCGGCCTGTGGTGGTTCGTCCAGCCCTTCGCCGACATCGCCTGCTCCGAGCCCGACACCACTGCCGAGCCCGTCGCCTACGCCGGCCCCCAGCCCATCGCCAACACCAATGGGGACATCGCAGAGCTTGTCTAAACCGGCCATCGAAGGGCTGCGATTTGAAGCCGTGACGGTGTCTGGAGAGACGGACACACAAGGTCGATTCACACAGCCCGAAAACGAAACAGTACGTTTCTACATCGGGGATCTGGATTTGGGCGATAGCGCAAACCCGGAGCCTCTGTCCGTGTTTACACTGAGTGATACGGCCTATCTGACGCAACCAGCGCTCATCAATCGCGCCCGCTTGCTCTATTCCCTCGATATTGACGACGACCCGACCAACGGTATCCAGATTCACGAAGATGCACATACGATGGCGCAGGGTGTGAGTGTGGATTTCAGCAGTCCGAGTTTCGACGATGACGTCGCCAACCTCGTTGCCAACAGCGGCAGCTCTAGAGGGGTGTTACTCAGCGCAGAGGCAGTGCGCGATTTCCTTCTGGATGAATTGGACCCGAATCCCGCCTGCGCGCGGACGAATAGCAAAGTAGGGCTGCTCGCCGAGTTGGAAACCCGTGCTCACGGCACAGAAGGGCGCTTGCGCGTCGTCAATGACTGCACGATAGCAGTGACGATGTTCCATTATGATGGCGAAGGGGCGGGAGATGTGCGCTTTTATGACCTGGATGCGGGCCGCAGTTTTGGCGACAATCTTTCAGGCATGCCCTATGACAATGCGAATTTTCAATTCAGCCTGGCTGAGTCGTCACTCAATACCTTGGAACGCATCAGCCTTTGGTGCATCCCAGTGGGCGTCAGCTTCGGTGAAGGCCGCTTTCAATAAGTACCGGCAATGCACGATACGCTTTGCTGTCTATTAAATCTCGTTATACTGGGCTTCCAAAAACGTGAGGCCCCGTTATGTGGCGTGTCGCCATTCTGTATTTGTGTTGCCTGTTAAGCCCTTTTGCCTTGGCGTTCGAGCCCATTCGGTTGGCGTTTCCTCAATTGCCCCCTTATCAATTTCTCAATGATGGCCAGCCCGATGGCACGGCTTTGCATTCTGTTGTGCAGGCCTTAAATACGCTAGAACTCGAGTTTGAACTGGTCTCAGTGCCGAATTATGGGCGCGCGCTCAAAGAGTTGGAAATGGGGCATGTAGACGGTTTTTTCGTCGCGACCCGCAATGCGGAACGTGACGCGCTAGCCGAATTTTCTGCGCCCGTGGCAATAAATCGCTGGGCTTGGTTCTTTCCTGAGGGGGCGCAACCGGATGTGCACTCTGAGCAATTTAAGTCAGAGGCAAGAGTGGGTACGCTGCTCCATACGAACACACATCACTGGCTGGTGGCACAGGGTTATGAGCGGCTGTACCCCTTGCTAGAAATCGGTCACCTGCCAAAAATGTTGTCGTTATCTCGATTGGATGCGGTGTTCCTGGCGGAAGCCACCTTTAAGGAAGAACTGATGCGGGCGGGCTGGAGTGAGCCTCCCTTTCAGTCAAAAATCGAGATCGAAAAGCCGTTGGGAATTTATATTGGCCGAGCGTACTTGAGCCGTAATCCCGGTCTGATGACGCGCTTGAATAAGGTGTTGCTTGAACAGGATGCGCCAGAACTGGAATAAGCAAAAAAAACGCCCCGCCGAAGAACCCGGCGGGGCGTTTTGATGTTACGAAGACGCCTACTTATTTCTTAGCGGCTTTCTTTTCTTTCTCTGCTGCAATCACGGCTTCAGCAACCTGCTGAGGACATGGCATATAGTGAGAGAACTCCATCGAGAACTGGCCACGACCAGAAGTCATGGTACGCAGGTGGCCGATGTAGCCAAACATTTCTGCCAGAGGCACGTCCGCTTTGATGCGTACGCCGGTAGTGCCCGCTTCCTGATCTTTGATCATGCCACGACGACGGTTCAGGTCACCAATCACATCACCAACGTGATCTTCAGGAGTGAACACGTCCACTTTCATGATGGGCTCAATCAACTGAGGACCCGCCTTAGGCATGGATTGACGGTACGCGCCTTTCGCTGCAATTTCGAACGCAACCGCAGAGGAGTCCACGGCGTGGTAGCCACCGTCGTAAAGCTCAACATGCACGTCCAACATGGGGAAGCCTGCAAGAGGCCCTTCCGCCATCATGCTCTGGAAGCCTTTCTCGATCGCAGGGAAGAATTCCTTCGGTACGTTACCGCCCACAACCGTGGATTCGAAGGTGAAGCCCACACCTGGCTCGTTTGGACGGATGCGGTAGTCGATTTTACCGAACTGACCGGAACCACCAGACTGCTTCTTGTGCGTGTAGCTGTCTTCAATCGCTTGCGTGATGGTTTCACGGTAAGCCACCTGAGGCTGACCTACATCCAACTCAACGCCGTAGGTACGCTTGAGGATGTCGACTTTAATGTCGAGGTGAAGTTCGCCCATACCTTTGAGGATGGTTTCACCGGAGTCTTCGTCAGTTTCAACAACGAAGGACGGGTCTTCCGCAACCATTTTACCGATCGCAACGCCCATTTTTTCAGTGGAGCCTTTGTCTTTAGGGGCAACCGCGATAGAAATAACCGGATCTGGGAAGATCATCGGCTCGAGCGTACACGGGTGCTTAGGATCACACAGAGTGTGACCAGTCTGTACGTTCTTCATGCCGACCACCGCAATGATGTCGCCAGCTTGTGCTGCGCTCAGCTCGTTGCGGTCGTCCGCGTGCATTTCCACCATACGGCCGATACGCTCGGTCTTACCGGTGAAGCTGTTCAGGATGGTGTCACCCTTGTTCAGTTTACCGGAGTAGATACGAATAAAGGTCAGGGCGCCGAAACGGTCGTCCATGATTTTGAACGCCAATGCGCGCAGAGGCTCGTCAACAGAGACCGTTGCCACTTCACCCGTAGGCTCACCGGCTTCGTCAGTGAGAGGCTGAGGGTCCACTTCTGTAGGCGAAGGCAGGTAGTCCACAACCGCGTCCAGAACGAGCTGAACACCTTTGTTTTTGAACGCCGAACCACAGTAAGTGGGGAAGAAGTCCAGAGCGATGGTGCCCTTGCGGATGCAGCGTTTGATGTCTTCGATGGACGGGGTTTCGCCTTCCATGTACGCCATCATCAGGTCGTCGTCTTGCTCAACGGCAGTTTCGATCAGCTGCTCGTGGTACATGTCGACGTCGTCAACCATGTCAGCAGGTACGTCCTGAACTTCGAAGTTTTCAGGCAGGCCGCTGTCGTCCCACACGTAGGCTTTCTTGGTCAATACGTCGACCACGCCCACGAAATCATCTTCGGTACCGATAGGCAGAGTCATGACCAGAGGCTTGGCGCCCAGGACTTTCTTGACCTGCTCAACAACGCGGTAGAAGTCCGCACCCAGACGGTCGAGTTTGTTGACGAAGATAACACGGGCCACTTCGCTTTCGTTCGCGTAGCGCCAGTTGGTTTCAGACTGTGGCTCAACCCCGCCGGAACCACAGAATACGCCGATGCCGCCATCGAGTACTTTCAGAGAACGGTACACTTCTACGGTGAAGTCAACGTGCCCAGGGGTATCGATGATGTTCAGACGATGGTCTTTCCAGAAACAAGTCGTAGCAGCAGACTGAATGGTGATACCACGCTCCTGCTCCTGCTCCATGAAGTCGGTAGTTGCGGCGCCATCATGCACCTCACCAGTCTTGTGGATCTTACCGGTCAGTTTCAGGATACGCTCGGTGGAGGTAGTTTTACCCGCGTCAACGTGGGCGAAAATACCAATGTTTCGGTACTTCGATAAATCTGCCATTACATTTCTCTATCGGTCAGGGGTCTAAAAATTGCGGCGAAGTATACAGGATAAGCAGGGGGAAATAGAACAGATGGCATACAAAAATCCCGATATCGACGGGATCTCCCGCCGATAATCCACGCATTGGGGTCTGACCCCAACGTATACGCTGGGGTCAGACCCCAATGCGTACTCAGATCCAGTCGGAGATCAGGAAGCCGATGGAGAGGCGGCTGCTGCGTCGATTGTAATCGAGCAGGGTTTCGCCGTAGCCGTCAAAGTATTTGACGTAGCCTTTGAGCTTGTCGTTCAGGGGGAAGCTCCAGCTCAGCTCAAGGGCGCCTTTGTTATCGCTGAGATCAAGGTTATTACGCACGAGCAGGGACACCGTGTTGTCTCCGCGGCGGTGGGCGGTCAGCCACTCGAAATTGCCGTAGTAGTCGGTGATATCGGGGTTGTCGTCGCCTCGAGGGTCGCCGTCGTAGGCTTTGTCTTCTTCGGGAAGCCGGTACCACAGCTTCAGTGACATGAAGACATCGTCGATGTCTGCGCCGGTCTCGACAAACAGGCGGTTCCAGCTACGAGAGAGCGGAACGGAGCGGCCATTGCTTTGATGCACAAATCCCGTGCGAAACCATTGTGCCTTCAGCGGGCCGAACTCGGAATCCAGGGGGTGCTCCAGCCAGATTTCGGGTTCATGGTCCGTGTCGCGAAACGGTGAACTCAGGGCTTTGTTGTAAGCCTGCCAGGCTGCCCGCACGCTGTAAGACGCAAACACGCTCCAGTCACTGTCGCGTATGGTGTTCCAGACCGGGAATTTCATACTGACCTGAAACTGCACCTCCATGTTGTCCCAACCCTCTTCGGGTTCGTATCCCGGTACTTCATTGCCATTAAAACTGTACGACAGCGGCAGCACGTAGTTGGGCTTATGCGGCGTCAAGACAAAATCATCCAGCCGAGTGATGCGTTCATCCTCTTGGCGAAGCTCGGAGGGGCTGGCTTCTTCTCCGCCGCGTACAGGGCTGGGTGCCTGCCCGAGATAAATCCTTTCATAGCAATAGCTTTTGATGTCCTCTGCGCGCAGTGCGGAGTGCTGTTCGACCTGTTCCAGCAGGCACTGCTCGTAGCGGGCCGCTTCGGAAGGTTCTTCCGCGTGGGCACTGAAAGGGGAGAAGAGGCTGAGAGCAATACAGCATGGGGGGAGAAAGCGGTACAGCGGCATCCATTCATCCAAAGTCGGGCAGTTCGAAGGGCGAGTCTGACACAGTGCTTACGCGCTGCCCAGCCGTACGGTTTGAAGTGATAAGCAAAATAGCCGAAAAAATTCGGGAATAAAATGGCGCGTGCTTCGTTAAGTAAGTGAAAACCCACTGAACAACCACAGAACGACGGAGTATCAATCATGTTTAAACCCAGTCTTATTTCACTTGTCCTTCTTGCCAGCGTATCCACCCAAGCTGCTGAGGTCTCAGTTCACGCTCAAAGCACCGCCGAGCTTGAGGCCTCGAGTTCTACCTCAGCTGCACCCGAATCTTCTCTGACCTACCGCCAGGATACCCACACTGAAGCGCGTGCCAGTGCTTCAACAGACGGTGCCACAAATATCGAAGGTGAAAACCAGAGCGACGCACAGACTTCCGACACTGCAGACTCGCTGAGCGCGGCGGAGTCCGACACGGAAGAGGCCGCGGCCAATCAGACTGAAGTGGCCAGCACCACCGCATCGACCTTAAGCATGCAGTTGCAAGGCGAAACCAACACCTTGATTGAGCACGCAGACGCAGCAATGTTGACCGCAGAAGAAGCCGTCACAGTAGCCGCTACCCAAAGCGTGAACCTTGCTGCAGAGACTTCGGGTGCGGTGACCAGCGCGGTCGACACCTCCGTGTCGCAAGCGCTCAACGAGAGCGCAGCGCTGAGTGCAGATGTGCAAGACGCCATCGTTCAACAGAGCGTAAATGCGGCGCTCGAGCAGAGCCTGCAGTCGGCCGTCAGCGCGCAAGTTGACGACAGCATCAGCACTGAGGTCGCCGACAGCGTTGAGCAGTCCGTCAGCGGCGAAGTCGATCAAAGTGTAAATGAGTCCGTGAGCGCCCTGATCCGAGGTTGATCGCCCCGAGTACCGACCCGGCCCTGGTGGCCGGGTTTTTCTTGATGCTGTGAGGAAAATATCATGAAAACCATCGTCTCTGGATGCTGCTTGGCTTTGGGTGCATCGCTCGCCTTCGCCGAATCGTCCTTTGAACCGGGCCTGGAGGCCTCCGCGCATGCCGTCTACGACTCGGCGGTTGGCATTGACGAAGTGGATCAGAACAGCCGCGAAGGTGACAGCGGCAAGCAGTGGGCCTTGCGGCCATCACTGGCGTGGGCCTCTGATGCGCCCTTAACGCTTGAAGCCGCTTATTCCTATAGCGCACTGCGCTACGACACCCTGCGTGACTACGATACCGACATCGGCGATCTGAGCCTCAGCGCAACGTATAAAAGCCGAGCGGGTGACTGGCGCTATCGTATCGACGAGGTGCAAGCGGATGTGGCGCAGGCGGATTTTATGAGTATGACGTTGCACAGCGCCGGCTGGGGCCGTCTTTTTGCTGAGTCTCGCTACCTGCGTGTGGGCCTCAGTCATCAGGACAAGCGGTTTGACACCCTCGAATCGCGTGACGCTACTGGACTCGGCCTGATGACGCAGGGCTTTTGGTTTTTCAATGCGTTTCAGAGTCATGTCTTCGCGAGTGTTGCCGTCGAGGACGAGCGTGCCGTATCGGCCGCGTATTCGAATCGGGCTTGGCAAGCCCAGACGGGCTTGTCTCATAAGGGAGCAGCCTGGAATAAGGAAACGCGCTGGCGTCTCAGCCTGCAATACCGTAGCGCGACCTACGAGCCGGTGACGCGATCAGCTGAGCCTTACGATGCAGCCGATGATTGGCTGACCGCGGCTGACCCGCAGGTGTCCGTTTTTACCCGGCAGGATACGCTGGTAAAGGCGCGCTTAAATGTGGAACAGTCGCTTCTGCAGGGGCTGTTTGCCTCTATGGAAGCCGAATACAACAATCAGGTTTCCAATGAACCCAGTGCGGATTTCGATCGCTATCTCGTTCGTCTGGGGCTGGGCTATGATTTCTGAGTTAAGGGCGCAACCAACCCCAACCGAAAATGGGGTCTTTGCCGGGCTCACCCAGATCCCGGCTATGTTCGGCGAGGTAGGCCTCGATATTGGCAAAAGAGATACGTGCACAGGCGAGTTGCGCGGTGACTATTGGGCTTGCGAGAGACGTTCCACTTTCTTTTTCCCAACGATTGACACTGCGCCAGACCGGCACGCGAACACCCTCTGCCGCAATGTCCACCTGTTCCCCCTGTAGCGCCCATCGATATATTTCCCCCTCGACATCCACAGCGGTCACGCCGACCACACCCGGATACGCCGCAGGGAAAAGCGGGGCTGCGCCGGGGCCGGCATTGCCCACCGCGGCCACTACCATCACGCCCTCATCCATGGCTTTGGCAAACGCACGTGCGAGCAGCGCATCATGTGGCCCCGTTAAGCTGACATTAATGAGCGTGACATTCTGCTCCAGCAACCAATTCAGCCCACTCAGCAAGCTCATGCTTGTCGCGCCCTGACTGTAGGCGTCTCGGCGATAAAAAACCGAAGCGGCATAGAGTCGAGCTCCCGGTGCGGTCGCGAATATTCGGCTCGCAACCGCTGTGCCGTGCGCGACTGGCGCGCTGAGCCCCTCGTCAATAAACGAAGCTTGCTGCGGAGGGTATGTGGGTGAGGGAAGGGCGACATCGAGGGCCGTATCGAGCATACCCATCGAGACTTCGTTTTCGCATAGGGGGGGGTCTCCCGCCAGCGTCGTTTGGCGCTGTGTCGGTCGGGGTATTGGACGAAGCCTGCGTCGCATAAATAAAATTGCGCTGCAAAACGTGGGCATCGGCAGGAAGCCACGCTTCGAGTGCCTCTCTTGAATCCGCAGGGCCAATCGCGCGCAGCCGGATGACATGAAGGCCCAGCGCGTCGAGGTAGCGCTCATCAAGGACTTGGAAGTGGCTGTTTTGCGCGAGCGTCTCCGGGCGCTGTGCTGTACCGATAAGCCATTCATGCCGCACGACGCGCACACCCGGTTGAATCTCTACCTCCTCAAATACGGCGACGCCTTGCGTGTCCAATATTGGCAGGATGGGGGGAAGCGTGTTCAGCGAAGGTAAGCTGGCCGCAGGCAGCGACATCAAACTGTCGACGTCGAGGGGACTGTCGAGCCCGGCTTCCGCGAGAGGCTCCAGTTCCGATTGGATATCGCGCTCGATCTCGTCTACGACGCGTTCGACGCCCGAGATACCGGGGAGCGCATCGACATCGACGGGCAGTGCTTGCCCCGACACAGTGGGACCCTGGAAGCAGAGAAACAGGCCGATAAAGCAGGAGGAGGTGAAGCGTAATCGCGTGTACATGAGCGTTTTCCAAGCGTGTGTGCAAGTATGAAGTAAGTGACCTTTCTCGTTCAACGCTTGTGCGCCTGAAAAATTCCATAACAATAGGGAATAAATTGCGCTGTGCCCCGTTAACGTCAAAAGCACAGAGGAAACAGACCCCGTGAAAAATGAAATACAAGCCCTGCTTCCCGCATTGCGTCGCTATGCCTACTCGCTGACAGGCAGCATGGCCGACGCCGATGACCTGTTGCAGTCCACCGTCGAGCGCCTGCTCTCGCGCTCCGTGCCTGAAAATGTAGCGCTGCCGGCCTGGGCCTTTCGCGTTTGCCGCAATCTCTGGATTGATGAGCACCGTGCGCGCCAGGTTCGTGAGAAAGCCGTGCACGACCCGCTGTTGCAAGACGCTCAGGTGACCGACGGCGAGGCGCAGGTTCATCAACAATTAACACTGGAAAAAGTACAGCAGGCACTTGCAACGCTCAAAGAGGAGCAGAAACAGATTGTCAGCCTGGTGGCCGTGGAAGGCATGTCGTACAAGCAAGTCTCCGAGACGCTGGGCATTCCCACGGGCACGGTTATGAGTCGGTTAGCGCGAGCGCGAGCGGCACTTTCAAATGAATTAGGTTGGGCCTGGTAGCCCGGAGGACAGCATGATTACCGACGAAGAACTCTCCGCATTTCTGGACAACGAGCTCGATGATGCGGGCATGGAACGGATCCGCGATGCCATTGCCGAGAGCCCAGAACTGGCTGAACGTGTTGAAGCGTTGGCGATGGTGGACGCGCAGTTGAAATTCGGCCTGCATAAAATTGATGAACGACCGATGCCGAAAGCCATCGAGGCCATGCTGAACGATACGGCAGACACAGAGGCGAGCGTTGACGAAGTGTCCAATGTGTTGCCGTTTCGCCGAGTGCGTAAACACACACCGATGTGGCTCGGTGGCGCGATTGCCGCTTGCCTTGTCGTCGTTGTGGGTACGCAATGGGATGCAGGGCGTTTCGCGGGGCAGGGGGTGACGCCGCAGCAGCTCGCACTTACGGAGCTGGCCAGTGGCGAATCCCGAGAACTCGATGAAGGCAGCCTGCGGGTGAATTTAAGCTTTCGCAATGGCACGGGCGAACTTTGCCGTCAATACTCTCTGTACGAAGCGCGCCTAGTGAAAGAAGGGATCGCGTGTTTGCGCGAAGACGGTTGGCAGACGATGGCCTTACAGCCGGGACGTCATTCGAATGCATTGGAGTTCCAAACCGCGAGCGGTCGGGCCGATGTCGATGCGGCCTTGGATGAAATGCAGGCACAACCGGTTTCGCTCGCAGAAGAGCGTGTGTTAATTGAACGTGGTTGGGAGTGGGAAAATGAGTAAGTACCTCGCGCTCCTGAGTGTTTTATTCATTATGGTTGCCTGCAGTGCGCCCACGTATAAAGCGGCGAGTTCGGAGCGCGGTTACGGTTATCGTGAAAAAGCACTGAGCGATGATCAGTGGTTGGTCAGTTTTCGAATGGCCGGCGGCAGCGCGCAGGACGCCTATCAGTTGGTCCTAAAACGCTCTGCTGAATTAACCTTGCAGCAAGGCTACGATTGGTTTGAAGTGATCCATCGCCGCCGAGTGGAGCAGGAGGGGGCTGACACTGCGCGAGTCAGTACGCAGGTGGCGGCGTCATCGCAGACGGTGACGCGCTGCGGTTTACTGAATTGCGAGACCTATTCGCGTCCATCGAATATGAACACCACAGGCCTCAACGCGACAACTCGATCGCAAAGGCCCTATGCGCTGGCTGAAGTGGAAATTCGCATGGGCACAGGGCTGAGTCCGGATTTAGACAACGTGTATCTAGCGCACGAACTTAGGATGGTGTCGGAGGCCGAGTAACGCGGCAGTACTTGCGAATAAATTCCTCGTGGTCGGGCATGGCCTTGACGGAATTAGCAATCACACTGCCTACTTCCTCGACCTGAGCGCGTAGCGTTTCCAAGGGCATGGTGTCGACGATAGGGTTGTAACCTTCGCATCGAATGCCCTGACCGTGCATCACTGCGAGCCAGCTTACTTCTCCGAACAATTCGTTGTTATCGCGGAAAACACGCCCTGATTCTCGGAATACATCGATTTTCTGTTGCAAGGTGTCGGGGATGTCCATATCGCGGCAGTAGCGCCAGAACGCGCTGTCGTCGCGTTGGGTCGCTTTGTAATGCAAGATCAAAAAATCCCGCACATTTAAATAGCTTTTTTCCTGGAGTCGGTTGAAGCGGTCGCGCAATGCGGGCGCCATGTCCTTGTTTGGAAATAATGCCATCAGGTGTGCGATGCCTTCATACACCAAATGAATACTGGTGGACTCCAGCGGTTCAAGAAAGCCGCCTGCGAGGCCGAGCGCCACCACATTGCGATTCCAGAGTTTGCGTCGTTTGCCGGTGGTAAAGCGCAAGGTTCTCGGGGCATTGACGATGTCGCCTTCGATATTTTCCAGTAGGGTGTTTTGCGCGGTATCGTCCTGGGTAAAGCCACTGGCATACACATGCCCATTGCCTGTGCGGTGTTGCAGGGGAATACGCCACTGCCAACCGGCTTCGCGTGCAGTGGCCCGGGTGAATGGAGGGAGGGGATTGAGTTTTTTGCTTTGCACCGCCACGGCACTGTCGCACGGCAAGTAGTGGCTCCAGTTTTCGTATCCAGTGTGCAGCGTTTTTTCGATCAGCAAGCCGTTAAAGCCGGAGCAGTCTATAAACAGATCGCCCTCGAGTTCCGTGCCGTCTTCCAGCGTCACGCTTTTTACAAAGCCATTGTCGTTATCTGTCGAGACATGATGGATTGTCCCTTCCTGCCGAACCACCCCGCGAGCCTCAGCATATTGGCGGAGGAATTGAGCATAGCGCCCGGCATCGAAATGAAAGGCATACGCGATGTCTTGCAGAGGTGAATTACTGATTTCTACCGGGCGTGCAAATTTATTCTGGTAGCAGGCTTGTGCGGCCAGAGAATAGGTTTCGATATCCGGGGCTTCACCGCGCAAATATAATTTTTGCCAGTGTTGATGGAAGGGGACAGAGTCCAAGGCCTTGCCGTACTTTCCAAACGGGTGGAGATAGCGTTTTCCTTTTTGTACCAGTCCACGAACTCAATGCCCAGCTTGAAGGTGCCGTGGGTAAAAGCCAAAAACGCGTTTTCATCAATGCCTAATATCTGGTGAAAATTGAGTATTTCCGGGATAGTCGCTTCACCGACGCCGACGGTACCAATCGCATCCGACTCCACGAGCGTGATCTTCATCAGTCGGTCTTTGAATACTTTGCTCAATGCGGCGGCGGCCATCCAGCCCGCAGTGCCCCCGCCGACGATCACTAGATTGTCGATGGGGCGAAGTGCGTGATTTTGCTCGGTCATTCCAGGCGGCCCTCTATGATGGTTGTTATAGGCGATTATTTTTTAAAAATTCAACATACAGCGGACTGGCCGCAACGGCTTTGTCAAGGGTGTCGCGCATCTGTGCGAGTGCGGTGGCGAGCGCCTCGACATCTAACCCGGCCCGGGCGCCCCGATTGTGGCCTGCGCGCCAGCCCAGTGCGTTGAACAAGCCCAACCAGTGATACTCTCGTAAAAAATCGTTGTCTAGGCTCGGTAGGACCCCGCATGACTCAAACACGGCGAGCGCGGAAGCTGCCGGTTCACACATTTTAAACTGTGTTGGCGCCGCCGCATGCAAGTGGAGCGCATCGATCATTTCAAAAATGCGCCACTCCTGCTTGGTCGCCGCATTAAAAGCGTGCGGCTCTCGACCTTCACCCTGTAATTGTGGCCAAAGTGTTCGCAAGCGTGCGAGCGCACTCAGGGCGAGATGCAGGTTGTCGAGAAAAAGCGGGGGGCGATTACTGATACCTGGGCCGAAGGCGAGGCAATTTTCTACCCACGGGCTGTCGTCCATCCAGTGCGTCGAGTCCGATGTATTCACTGGACTCAATGATAAGGTTTGTGCGCGCCCTTGATGTTGACACTGAAGGGCGATGCCTTCGGGTGTATTGAGGCATTCATCCCAAACGCTGCGCGGCGTGTCTGTCGGTAGAGGCTTTGTTGCGACGCGGACGTCCCAGCCTTGGTACTGAGACACGTTTTTACGGTTCGGAAAACACTGATGTTTGACGATTCCCGATTCGGTGGCGTCTAAGCAAAACTCCCCTTTAAGTATCACCTGCTGTTCTGATTGTGTGTGCAGTCTCACCGCGATGTGGTTTGCATCACGGGACTCGAGGTGACAGTGGTCTACCTGATAGAGATCCATTCCGAGCGCCGGGATTTGGGCCAGCAGAAAATCCCAATAGCGCTTGGCAAAAAACCGGTAGCCGTAGCGAATGCTGTTAAAAATAGACCCGCCCTTCGGCGAGGGGGGGTGAAGCGATCGGCACGTGCGAGTCGTGCGACCAGGCTATAGTGATCGAGTGCGGTTTGAGTATCGCCCAATGCATTCAGACAGTGCTGAAAGCGAGTACGCTGTAGCATATAGCCATAGTCTGCATCGCCGAGTATGAAATCGTGCTGATCGTGACCCCAGTCGCGGTAGCGGCAGGCCAATTGAAAATCCGCACCCGTCCCGCGTACAAAAGCGTGTTCGGATAAGCCTATTTGTTGATGAAAACGCCTGAGGCTGTCCGTGCTGCAGACGATGTCATACGGGTGGGAAAAAGGCAGTGCCACGACACTGACTTTCAGATTGGGTAGGGGCACGCTGCGGCGCAGATACAGGGCGGCGAGCAAGGCGCTGTGATCGTGACCGAGTACGATCCAATGGTGGGCCGAGTTCGCGCTCACGAGAACACCCCGTACAAACTCATTGCGGCTTCTGGCCAAGGGTGTTGGCCCGCACTGGCGGAGCAGTGTTTTGCCAGCGTCTGTTCATGTGTCGGCATCTGAGCCACACTGTGCTGGATTTCAGTTCGCATTGACTCCAGTCGCTTTGCCAATGCATCCGACTCCTGGGCTTGCGCAAAGGGGTGGCAGCCGTTGGGTGTGATCCCTTGGCCGATCATGACCGCCACCCAGCTGGGCGTCAGGAACAGGCCCTGAGTGTAGCCAGGTACATAGCCTGAGTGCTTAAAGCTTTCGATACGCTCATGCAATGAATCGGGAATCGGCATATTTCGGCAGTAGCGCCAAAATTCACTGTCGTCGCGCTGCGTGACATGGTAGTGAAGGATCAGAAAATCTTTAATGCGGTCGTATTCTCGCGTGAGTTCGCGATTGAATGCGGCTCGATGTGTGTCGCATTCCGTGTCTGTTGGGAAATATTCAAGCAGCTTCATGATCGCTATTTGAATTAAATAAATACTGGTGGATTCCAAAGGTTCCAGAAAACCACTCGACAAGCCGATGCCCACACAATTGGCCGCCCAGGAGTGACGTCGCCGACCCGCTTTGAACTTCAGCGGGCGAAGTTCAGCAAGCGGGGTGGCGTCGAGATGTTCCAGCAGCGTTGTCTCCGCGTGTTCGTCGCGAACAAAGCTGGAGCTGTACACATGGCCGTTTCCCGTGCGGTGCTGCAACGGAATACGCCATTGCCAACCGGCATCGTGTGCGATTGCCCGGGTGTAGGGCAGTAGTGGGCCTTGCTTTTCAGTGGGAACCGCTAGTGCGCGATCACAGGGCAGCCAGTGTGACCAGTCGATAAAGTCTTCGCCTAAGGTTTCACCAAGCAGGAGAGAGCGAAATCCCGAGCAATCGATAAAAAAATCCGCATCGATTCGAGCACCGTCGTCTAGCGAAACGCCCAGGATGTTTCCTGAGTCGGGGTTGCGATGCACGTGGTTGACCTTGCCTTCTCGCCGCGCAATTCCTCGTGCTTCACTAAAGCGTCGCAAATAGGAAGCATAGAGGCTCGCATCAATATGAAAGGCGTACGAATAATCGGCCAGCCAGCTCTCACTCTCTGTCTTTGGGTAATCGAAGCGGTTTTGGTAGGCGGCCAACACAGAGGGGGAGAAATCAAACAGGCTGTGCGAATGCCCTTGATTCTGGGCGTTTGCTAACCAATAGTGATAAAACGGAATCTGTTGAATATCGCGGCCAAAATCGCCGAACGGATGCAGGTAGGCCTCACCTTGTTGTTTCCAATTAACGAATTCAATACCGAGTTTGTAAGTCGCCTGCGTTTCGCGCATGAATTCATGTTCATCGATGCCAAGCCGCTGGTTGAAATAGCGCAGGTGAGGAATGGTGGCTTCGCCCACTCCGACAGTCCCAATCTGTTCGGATTCAATCAGTGTGACGCGCAGGTCTTCTTTTTGGAAAATATGTGCAAAGGCGGCTGCACACATCCAACCGGCTGTGCCTCCGCCAACGATAACGACATGTTGAATGGGCGTGATTGTCATATCTAAAGCTTGATGAAGGTCTGCTCGGAAAATAAATTGTACACGGATAACATAAAAAAGGGGCAGCGGCTTGATGCCGCCGCCCCGATGCTTGCCAATGGGCCTTTCGGCCCGGGGGGATGATTAGAAAGACCCACTCAAGCGCAACGAATAACGTCGGTCATTCACGAAATAGTTTCGTGGAGACAGATCGCCCGCCTGTGTATATTGCAGTTGTGTCCGGGTCTGGGTATCAGTCAGATTGTTCACGTCAAAGCCGGCCTTGATGTTGTCGGTGATATTGTAAGTGAACGAGAAGTCCCATACTCCGCGATCGGCGTTGTAGACCGGTCGATCTGCAATAACGTCGCGGTCGTCTAACATGTATTCCGAACGGAAGTTATAGGCCAGTCGTACTGAGAACTGATCTGTTTCAAAGAACGGAATAAAGTTGTACGAGGTTTCTGACAAGCCTTCCAGAGGCAGATCCGTAAAGGTACCGAATACCGTGGTATCGATGTCATTACCGACGCGCTCTTCGGTGTCGAGATAGGTGAAGTTCGCTTGCAAGCCGAGATTGCTCAGGAAGCCTGGCAGAAAATCATAGGTTTGCTGGTAGGACATCTCGTAGCCGCGAATGGTGGCTTCGCCGACGTTCGATTGAGAACCCGCTAAAATCACTTCCTCGGTCACACCGGTGAAGGGGTTGGTAATGTCGCCGCGGCTGGTCGATGAGCGAATCATGTCCTCGAGTTCTTTATTAAAGAGCACGAAGGTCAGAGAGCCGACTTCGGAGAAGTACCATTCCGTTGAAAGATCGAGGTTGATCGATTTTTCAGGTTCCAGGAAGGGGTTGGAGTTACCGACGGAAGTACCGCGATAGTCCTGGAAGGTTACGGACTCGAAGGTGGATTCCGGGTCGTTCGGGTCATTCAGCACCGTCTGCACAACTTCAGAGACGCGTAAACTGTTTCGACGGTAGACCAGATCCGGTACATAGATCGCTTTGGACGCGCCGAATCGTACGAGTACATCGTCGGTAATGTTCATCACGATGTTAAAGCTCGGCAGCACGTCGCTGTATGGATCTGGTGCCTCGGCTTGAACCTGTGAGCTGCCCGTCAAATAATCGGACTCGGCGCCGTTAAACACGACATTGGCGAGGTCATCTGGCAATGTGACCACGGTGTTTTCATCGTAGCGCTCCAGAGATAAATAGCCGCCAGACGGCGCTTCAAATGTCATATAGCCTTTCGACTCGACATCGATGTGCACGTAGCGGAAGCCCAGATTACCTCGAATTGGCATTGCCAGATCATCCATTTCGAAATTCATCTGAATGTAAGCGGCCTGGCGAGATTCTGACACTTCGAAAATATCGCTTGGTGCAAACGGATCGCCCGGAGCTTTGCCATCGACGACGCGCACTTCATTGGTATAGAACACGTCGTTACAATTACACCAGAAGGTTTCCTCACCCGTTTCGTCACCCACAACCGGTGTGACGCGGTACTGGGATTCAAACATATTCAATTGCTGAGCGAGGCCCATTTTTGGCAAATAGAACGCGGTAACACTGCCGGGAAGCAGGCCATTGCCCCCGTGGAAGTCCGAGCCGAAATCAACTAGCTCTTGAAACTGTGGATAATCGGCAACGGTACGTCGTGCCGCGGCATCCCACTCCGGTGCAATCACACCCCAGTCGTAGCTGGTTTCTTTATGCGTTTGTTCTCGCTCGGAGAAGCGCACGCCACCTTCGATGCTGGAAATCCAACTGTCGTCAAAGCTGTAGTCGAGGTCGGCGGCAAAGGCGAAGGCGTCACCCTGGCTTGCGGTATCGTGATCCATTGCAGAACGGAGCCACACGCGCTCGCCATCCGTGATCGAGCCGATATCGCCAGCCCAGCTGCCATCTTCCTGTTCACTGTAGTTAGTGCCGACCCAACCGACGGTGGGGTTGTCACTATCGCGAACATCAACCCACACATCACTGTTAAACGTATTGTGGATGGTGTGGTCGCGCATGCGCATTTCGGAGTCGACGTAGTGGAAATCCGTATTCAGACGGAGGTTGTCCGTTAACTGAAATTCGAGATCCAGGCTCCAGTCGTTGACGAAGGCATCCTCGCGGTGCCAGCGGCTTTGCGCCTCGTAGCCTGGGCCACTCAGGAAACCATGAGTGAATAAGCCGGTGCTTTCATCGAAGCTTTCATTCACACCACTTTGCCCTGGAACTTCGATAATGGTTGCGGCGTTAGCGTTTTGTAACTGACGACCGAGGGAGTCTTTGTTCTGCACCAGGCGTTCAGACCATTCGTAAGTTGATTCGGAACGAATGAATTCAAGCGTGGCGGTAATGTTCTCATCGGGAGAGGCCCATTGTATGGAGCTGGCAACACCAATACGATCGCGTTCGTCTTCTTTAAAGCGTGCCTGAATCGAAGGCGGTAGCCATAGGGTTTCGTCTTCGCGGCCGGGTATGGGATCACCCACGCCATCTATCGGACTGCCGTCTGGATAGGTACGCGTGCTTTTTTCATAAAAGTCATGGACGCCGACGCCCTGACTTTCCTGGGTGAATTTGTTGACCGCACCGGAAAAGAGGAAGCCGAATTCCCCGAGCTCAGTATCCCAACGGTTGCTGATCAAGCCGGAAATTTCTGGCGCGACGTCGTCGATCAGGTCGCCGTAGTTGGCTTTAATCGAACCGCCAACCTGCAGACCATCGGCGTCAAAGGGCTTCCGCGTAACGAGGTTTAAGGTACCGGCGATGCCCCCTTCAATCATGTCGGCAGTCTGGTTTTTGCTGACCTGAATGGAGCCGACCAGTTCGGACGGGATGTTGGACAAGTCCAGCCCAGCATTGCGTCGTGCGCTGAACGACGTGCGGCCATTAAATTCTGTGAGTGTGCGATTCAAGCCTCGAATCAGCGCGCTACTGCCTTCCGCACCGAAATGTTCGGGGTCGTCGGTAGCGGCAAACACTTCCACCTGAACCCCCGGTACGCGCGTTAATGCGTCGACGACGGATTTATCTGGAAGTGAGTTGATGTCTGCGGCGGTGACAACATCGACTACGGTGGCGGCGTTGCGTTTTAGGTCCTGAGCCGACTCCAGTGACTGTCGGATGCCGTGAACAACGACTTCTTCTTCAACGACTTCCTCTTGCGCATAGCTCGCAGAGGCCATAACGCAGAGCGCCAGGGCAGAACGTCGGAATCGATGGCTCGATTTTATGGTGGGGTGTTTTGACATTGCTTTCTCCAAAAAATAGGGGTACCGCTTGTTACCCAGGTTATTATTTTTTGATAGCGGTGTAGCGCATAAAAAATGCATTATTGAACTATGCGTATTTTTTATTATTATATGTATTGTCTAGGCGACAATTATGTCTAATCTTACCGTCAGACTTTCGTTTAAGTAAATCATTTCCGCTTCCATGGCCAGCACGAACTGTGTGTGTTGAGTATTCGCGTAACGCCTCTTTTTCATTCTTAAAAATACGGTGACGTGTATCCGATTACACGGCGTTGAGTGGTGTGAATTTTACACACGGCACCCAAGCGGATGCCGTGCACGCATTAATTCAACCCAACGTTAATTTTGTGTACGTCGCTTTGCGTTCCTATCGAAAATTCGAGACCCGAAGAGGACACTGAGCAAAATCAGGAACGCACTTCCACCTGCGGCACCGCCGCCTGCACTGTCCGCAACATCGACATCCGGATCGTAAACGCCTGGAGTCGGAGTGGGCTCAGGTGTGGGTTCGGGCGTAGGCTCGGGTGTGGGCGCCGGTGTTGGGGTAGGTGCCGGCGTGGGTGTTTCTCCCCAAGGGGCTTGCGCACTCAGCGCCACTTCAATGTTTTGCGTGCCCTGGCCTTTTTCTAGAGTGTATTCGCCATAGAGGGTGTTGGTACCGTCGCTGGCGGTCACGCGGTATTGACCATGGAAGCCGGTATAGGTCACGCCATCGTCGTCAGCCACGTCGTCCAAGTCGGTACGCCACTCATCGCGCAAGGCCTGATAGCGAAGACCGGCTTCATTGATATTCCAGTTTGAATCGACGATTGCAGCATCGGGGCGCCAGTGTCGGTCCTCCCAGAAACCCCACATTAATACGCCTTTCACTGAGGGGTGAGCGAGGGCAGTCCGATAGAGTGTTTCGAGGTGTTCGGCTCGGGCTGCATCGTCTGGATCATTGGCGTCAAACTCTGTGACGACAATCGGCAGGCCCAGCGCGGAAAGCGCATCAAAGGCTCTGTGGATGGCGGTGTGATCGACGTTGGTACCAAAGTGTCCCTGCACGCCAATGGCTTCGATCGGAGCGCCGCCTGATCGCAATTCCCGGATCTGCGCGACATAGTCGTCGTAGCGGTAGGGCGGTGAAATCACATTGAAGTCGTTGACATAATATTCGGCATCCGGATCGAGCAGGTTGGCCTGGTCGAAGAGGTAGACGCGAGGATTGAACCCAGCGCCGTCGTAGTCGGAGAGGGTGTCTTCATAAAAGCTGTAATGCAGCATTTCGTTGTTGACGTCCCACTGCTCGAATACACCGTTGTAGTTGTCGGTCAGCACGCTGGAGAGTCGGGCATCAATGGCGTCCACCAAATCTTGGCCTGTCAGTTCCTGTACCCAGGTTTGGATAAACTCGGGGTTAGACCAGAACAGCGTGTGGCCGCGCAAGCGAATGTCGTTCTCCTGAGCAAAGGCCACCATGGCGTCTGGGGTACTGTAGTCGACATTCCCTTGGCTGGGTTCGGTGGCCGGCCATTTGATTTCGTTCTCGAATACACCCCACTCGAAATTCTCGAGGAAGAAGTTTTGATACTGGTCGTTTGTCAGCACTTCGCTTGCGATGGCCGAGCCAAACATGAATTCATTGCGGTACTGGCGGATTTCCACGGTTTCACCCGAAGTCACAGCGGCATTGCCGTTGTCAGCATCGACAAAGCTCAATACGGCTTCGCGCTTGCGCAAGGCATCAATACGCGCATTCGCCGATGTTTTCCAGTCGGGGTTTGAAGACTCTTTGACACTGAGGTCATCGACATAGTACTCGATCCCGGCATCAGGGCCCTGGATATACAGTTGCAGGTCGGTCAGCGAGCCGTTGACTTCGTGTGCATAACTACCGGAAATTTGAACCCAGGCGCTGTTGTCGACGCTGGCGCTGCCGATACCGATGTAGCTATCACCGTCATTGTCGGTCTTTTTCATCGTGAGTTGGACGGTACTGGCGGCACCGTCCCCATTTTTCAGGCGTACCCAGACCGAGGTGTTGTAGCGTTTTCCGCTTTCGAGGGCACTTTGTACGTTTTGGGCGATACCGTTCCAAGTGTCTGTACGCCCGGTTACCAACGCGCTGTAAGTCCCACTTTGAGCCTGCTCTGTCGAAGCCGCGATGACTGGCGGACCAAACGCGTTCCAGTTCGCGGTAGTCCCAGCCTCAAGGTCGCCATTGCTGATTAATTCCGGTGCTGCTGCATCGGCATTTTCAATCACGCTAAGGTCGTCTACATAAAAGGATACACCGCTCGCGGGGCCTTGAATGTAGGCGGTGACTTCGGACAGCGTCGCGCCTGGATTTTCGATGGTGAGGGCATAGTCGCCTTCGAGATAGGTCCACATATCATTGTATGCAGTACCACTGATGATATTGGTATAGACGTCATCGCCATCGCCTGCCTTTTTAACACTGAGCGTGACGGCATCAGAAGCGGTATCCCCTGCGAGTTTCACCCATACGCCAATCGTGTACGTCTTGCCCGCTTCTAACTGGGAGAGCAAGTTTTGCGCAGGGCCCTGCCAGGTATCGGTACGGCCGGTACTAAGACCACTATAGTTACCCCAATGCGCGTCTTCCATCGTTGCAGATGGGGTGTCGGTACCGAAACCAAACCACCAGTAAGCAGCGTTATTGGCAGCCGCGTCACCACCATCTTCAAAGTCGCCATTTTGCGCAAGCTGCGTAACTTGCGCCTGCGCTGACATGAGAGGAAGCAAACTGATACAGCTTGCCAGAAGGGATCGCTTAAAAGTGAGGTGTTTCTTGTTATAGCGCATTGCTATCTCCGCACAGAAGTCATACAGGTCGGACCGGCTGTTTGTCGGATTGCCTGTTTCGTTATTGATATTCGTCGCCAGCAAGGCAGGAACACAGCGTGCTGCCCGGCTGGCTGGGTGTACCGGCATTTTATATCACGTATAGTCAGAATGACCAAATGAAGAAAGTGGGACCTTGGGCTGCTCTTCTTGTGTTACCAAAATGCGCACTTAAAATCGAAATACGCTCAAAGCGCGGCGTGCACGAACCTGTATTTTGGCTGGTCTTCCTCGTTGCCATTGGCGTGCAGGGCATTTTTTATTCTTTGTTTGATTGTCACTGCAGGTAACACGAAGAGGCGTGGCGTCACTACGATATGCTGTTCAGTCATGGATGGCTATGGTTGATATGACAATATGTGATAGGCGGCCCGTAAAGTCGACTGACTTTTGGTCATCTTGTATGCGCTGTTTCGGTACTTTGTAAGGTGCAAGGTTTTGTTGTGCGACGAGATGTTGCAAGTGACACCAGGTATCAAAACCTGTTCACGCGGATATTGGCACCGCCAAATGGGTGTTCTGTGCTCTACTGAAGGTGCGGCGATGACCAGCAACTCGCACATGGCGCGAGTTGCTCACTCTCCTATCGTGGCATCGATAAAGGCAATTCGGGGCACCACGCGGTGCCCCTTTTTTTTACAGCTTATTTATTCTCTGCGAGAGGGGGCGTCTGGCTTGCCTGCGCGGATTGCGTATTGCGGTACTGGGTGGGCGTCATCCCGGTAATCTTCTTGAAAAAGCGGTTAAAGGCCGACTTACTGTTAAAACCCGCCTCATTCATGATGTCCAGCATGGACAGCTTGTTCTCCTCATTCAGCAGTAATTCAGCCGCCATGTTCACCCGGTATTCGTTCACAAACTCGAAGAAGTTCTTGTGATGATGACGATTGATGATCGATGACAGTGTGCGCTGAGGTATGGAGCTGATGCGAGACAGGTCTTCCAGTGTCAGGTCTGGGTTCAGGAAGGGCTGACGTTCCTTCATCGTGCGATCCAGGCGGTGGATCTGTTCTTCTGTGTAGTCGTGTGGCTGCACGGCTTCGGGTGTATTGGCCTCTTTTTGAGACGTGGTCACCGTGGAGCGTGAGAGGCTGAAGACCACCAGGCTGTTGACCAGTATGAACAGGAAGTAATTGCTCAACACGCCGACGAACTGCGCAAGAGATCCAATAGCGAGCACACTGAACGCGGGTGATATGGTGCGCAGCAGCCACAGGAAAACGAAGCCGACGACTAACATCTTCAGCCACTTTCCGTGCACGCCCTCAATATTGGAGCTGACGTCTTCGAGCCGTTCTTTGTGACGTTGCAGCAGTCGATACGTCGCGAGCCCATAGCCGAGCTGCACAAAGTGCATCATCCAGGTACAGGTCCAGTAAATCGGGTTGTCGAAGTACAGGTTGAAGTGGATGATCCCGGCTTCGAGTTGTTCGCGCCCCATCGTGCTGTAGATCACCGGAATCGCGCAGACATACGCAATGGCTGGTGAAAAGTGCAGCAGGTCATGACGCTGCAGTTTGAAGTCCTTGTAGATAAGCGAGCGAGCGTAGGTAAACAGTACCGGCGCACTCAGAAATTGCACGGCCTTGAGTAGAAAAAAGGCATGCGGTTGCAGGAAAATCAATTCCTGCTTCACCGGGCCAGACCAGTAAATCAAGGTATCGAAACAGGATATGGCCACACAGGCGAGAAACAGCGACAACCAGCGCTTGTGTTGCAGGTGACGTTTGTCGCTGAGCAGGATCAGTATGAATATCAGACTTGAGGAGATGACGAGGATCAGCGACAGGTCGTCGATATTAAAAAGGACTTTTGACATGAGCTCTTCACTGCTGGCTTCAATTGACTCTCTGACTTCCCAACTCGACGCGGACAAGCGCAATCTGTTTTAGGGAGGGCCGCAAGGGGGAGAAAGCCTAGCCGAGTTTTCGGCGAGGGGAAAGCTCCGCGCGAGACATTTTATTGAGAGTGAATTGTTTGATTTATTCTATTAGTTATCATCATATTTGTATGACTGAGCGATGGCCGCTGGGTGGCGATGCGCATACGTCATTTGTTCTCTAGTCTAGCAGTTTGCTTCTTAAACCGGCAAAGCCTTTTTTTTGCGCGGGGAGCGAGACAGGGCGCGGTGGGCTTGTGATGGGCGGTGTTTAAGGCCCCCTGTTCCGCAGGATGCTCGGAGGGGTGCGCTGAGCATTTTCGCCAACCGTGGATACAGGTTTCAGGAAACCGGTTAAAGCGTATTTTGATGACTTCCTCGCACGCTGGGCAGGGGAGGAGTGTCTTTCGGTCGAATCTCCCCAAGTGATTGAATTTATTATATAAAAATCTAAGTGCCACTTTAAAGTGCCACCAATTCGACTGCCTCCCGCAAAGTGATACGTGTCATTTTCAGCGAAACCGTTTACATGTACGACAGTCTGCGATGAAAGACTTAGCGTGCAGGCTTGGACAGACTTGGCGTTCCGCAGTTTTCTGCTTCAGTGCCAAGGCGTTCAACGCACAAAATGGAAACAGCTAAGCCTGTTCGCAAAATAATCGATAATAAACCCAAAGTGGGGATGACTATGTCAAGAAAAGTGTTTTCTAAACAGTTGCTCGCTACCAGTATCGCAATGGCCGTCAGTACTGCTGCCATGGCGCAGGAGCAAGACAGCGCCTCCTATCAGGAAGAAGAACTCGTCGTAACCGGTATCCGCGCCAGTTTGAAGCGCTCCATGGATCTGAAGCGTGACGCTCAAGGGGTCGTGGATGCGATCTCCGCTGAGGACATCGGTAAGTTCCCGGACACCAACCTCGCTGAATCACTGCAGCGCATCACCGGTGTCTCCATCGATCGCCGTGACGGCGAGGGCTCCAAAGTGACTGTCCGCGGTCTCGGTCCCGAATTCAACCTAGTGACCTTGAACGGCCGACAGATGCCGGGTGCAACGATTGAAGATACCGTCGCTTCCGGTTCGCGCTCCTTCGATTTCGCCAACCTTGCGTCAGAAGGGGTGTCTTCTGTCGAAGTATACAAGACATCACGCGCCTCTGTGACACCAGGCGGCATCGGCGCAACGATCAATATCGTCACGCCCAAGCCACTGGACGACCCCGGCTTAAAAGCCTCCATCTCCGGTAAAGGGGTCTACGATCAAAGCTCTGACGACCCGTCCATGACACCAGAGATTTCTGGTATCTACAGCCAAACTTTCTTCGATGACAAATTTGGTGTGGCGCTGACCGGTAGCTACCAGGATCGCCAGGGCGGCCAAAAGACGGCTCAGGTTGGCGGTGGTGGCTGGTACTCCGTTGCCGGTACCGTTGTTCAGGATTGGGGCACACCCGGTGCGAATGCCTGGGGCGGTGTTGACTTCCTGAATGGTGACCGATTCCAGAACCAACCCGCGCCCGAGGATGTGTACAGCACACCTCAGCAGATGGGTTACTCTTTCAGTGAGTTTGAGCGAACGCGTACCAATGGTCAGCTGACCCTGCAATATGAGCCGGTCGACACTGTTCAGATGACGCTCGACTACACCTACAGCGAAAACGAAATCACCAACGAATACTACGATGTGGGCGCGTGGTTTGGTTTTGGCGGTCAAGCCGGAATCTACACCGACCACGCTTCGCCAGCCGTACAAACGCCTGAAATCTACTCCGAAGATACCTCTCCGGATGATGTTACTCCGGGCACGGGCGACCTGACTTTTGGTGCCGGCCGTACCAGCCGCTTGTACGAAAACAAATCTGTCGGTTTCAACATCGAATGGCAAGCGACGGATACGCTGAGCTTCGCGCTCGACTACCACGACTCCTCTGCTGAAGCGCGACCAAACAGTGATTTGGGCAGCCGCGTCGGGATTGCGGTATCGGCCTATGTCCGTGACCAAAGCTCACTGAATACGCGTGGCGACATGCCTGTGTTGTACCTCGACATTGCCAACGGTGAGGGCGGTACTGATCTGCGCCCTGAAGACTTGATGGTGTCAGGGTCGTTCTTCAGTAACAGCCAAATGCGCCATGAAGTGAGCCAATTACAGCTCTCTGGTGAGTGGGAGTTTTCTGACGACGCGAGCCTGCTCTTTGGTGTGGCCAGTACTGAAGCGCAATACCGTTCTGGTTTTGGCAACGTACAGCGCGACTCCTGGGGTGGTCTGGGCGAGCCGGGCATGATGCCTTCTGAATGGTTCACGGTAGACACCATCATGGACAAATTCGAAGCCAGCAAGGGCGGCACCACCGAAGAAGAGATGGCCTTCCTGGGCGCGAGCGACTACAACCCATGGAACCAACACTTCGTCTATGACTTCGATACTGTTCGCAACTTCGCCGCGCAAAATCTCGATGACGGCGGCGGTGCCGGTAACTGTGCGGATGGCTCGACGTATTACTGTACAAAAACCTCTGACAATCTAGACGAGTACTTTGACGCGGATGAAACCTCGCAGAGCGTGTACGTTCAGTTGAACTGGGATACCGAGCTGTTTGGCATGGGGACTCAGGTTTATGCCGGTCTGCGCTATGAGTCCACCGAAGTTGAAACGCCTGCGATCACGCAGGAATACTCTCCGGTACGTTGGGAGACGATCAACGAGTTCTATATGGACCCCGTTGGTCAGGCTCAACAGGTTTCTGACAGCGGTTCGTATGATTACTTGCTGCCCTCCATCGATGCCAGCTTTGATGTGGCGGAAAACATGATCGTACGTGCATCGTATAGCCGTACCCTGGCACGCCCTGGTTGGAAAGAAATTCTGGGTGGCGAGAGCTACTCTCAGCGTTTGAATGCTGATGGTGGTGATGGCAGTCGTGGTAATCCGGGGCTGAAACCCTTCGTGTCGGATAACATCGACCTGTCTTTTGAGTGGTACTACGGCGACGCGAGCTACATGAGTGTCGGCTACTTCACCAAAAATGTGGAAAACTTCATCGGTTCGGTACTTGTCACTGAGCAGCCACTTCCCGATGTCGTGACCCCGATTGGTGGACCACGTTACCAGGCGGCGCTGGATTCAGGTTTGACGCCCAATCAGGGAGCGGAAATCAAGCAGTACATTCTGGATAACTTTGCGAGTGATGATTATGCCTATGTCGATGGTGATAACATCATCATCAACGGTATTCCGGGTGAAGATCCTGCCGCACCTTTCAACATGCAGCTACGTGTAAACAATGATGAATCCGTGCGCTATGACGGTTGGGAATTTGCCGTTCAGCATGCGTTCGGGGAGTCTGGCTTTGGTCTGATTGCCAACTACACCATCGTCGACAGCAACACAGAGTTCGACAATATGCTGTTGGATGAGCCTCAGTTCGCGGTTACCGGTCAGAGTGATTCGGCCAACTTGATCGGTTTCTACGACAAGTATGGTTTCCAGGCACGTATTGCGTACAACTGGCGTGATGCTTTCCTCCAGAATACGGCGACGGCCAATGGCAACAACCCGACTTACGTGGATGACTATAGCCAGGTTGATATCAACGTCAGCTATGACATCACCGAAAACTTCAGTGTGTTTGCTGAAGGCCTGAATGTGACCGAAGAATATGGTCGCACTTATGGTCGCTCGGAGCAGGAAGTGATCGCTGTGTACGAAGGCGGGGCGCGTTATAACTTGGGCGCGCGTTACACCTTCTAATCACGCGAGGTGGCACCCACAGGATGGGGCCACCGTTCGTAGCAGAAACAGGGCCGCTGTGTGAACAGCGGCCTTTTTTGTATGCAGATGTGTCGCGAATTGGCCGCAGGTCAGTGGCGAAAAGGGTGTTACACTGAAGGCATAACACGATCGCGATTGGCGTGTTGCTCGCCTATGATCGTGTAGAACGTGATGAATAAAACGGGTTTTTGAGTATGCAGTCACCCCACAATAATAAAATCAGCCGACTGGTTATTGCTGGCGGCGGTACGGCAGGGTGGATTACCGCTGCTGTGATGGCGAAAACATTGGGCGATACCGTCGACATTACGCTGGTGGAATCCGATGCGATTCCTACGGTGGGTGTGGGTGAAGCCACCATTCCTCCTTTAATAAATCTCCATGGCGTGCTCGGCATCGACGAAAATGAATTCGTTGCCCGAACGCAGGCCACGTTCAAACTGGGTATCGCCTTCGAAAACTGGCGGGTACCCGGAGAAAAGTATTTTCATAGCTTTGGTTTCGCCGGTCAGGATTGTTGGGCCTGTGGTTTTCAGCACTTTTGGCTTGCCGGAAAACAACAAGGTGTTGCGAAAGAGTATGAACGCTATTGCCCTGAAACGCGCGCAGCGGCAGAAGGCCGCTTTTCGGCAAAGGCCTTGAATTATGCCTATCATCTCGATGCCGGCTTATACGCGCGCTTTTTGCGGGAATTTGCGGAAAAGCTTGGCGTCACGCGTGTGGAAGGCAAAATTCAACATGTCGATTTACAACCTGACACCGGACACATCCGCTCGCTGCAGCTCGAAAAGGGCACCGAGGTTGAGGGTGATTTTTTTGTCGACTGTACCGGCTTTCGTGGCTTATTGATTGAGAAAACGCTGCGCAGCGGTTTTGAAGATTGGTCACACTGGCTTCCGTGCGATAGTGCTTTTGCGGTGCAGTCGGCGTCCGTGGGCAAAATTGTACCGTTCACACGCTCCATCGCCCATGCCTCCGGCTGGCAATGGCGTATTCCCCTGCAGCATCGTCGAGGGAATGGGCTGGTGTTCAGTCGTGATTTTATCAGTGATGATGCCGCGCGTGCCCTGCTGGTCGACAACGTCGAAGGTGAACTTCTGGCCGAACCGAGGCAGCTGCATTTTCGCGCCGGGGTGCGGCGTCGACAATGGCTAAAGAATTGTGTCGCAATCGGTTTGAGTAGTGGTTTCCTCGAGCCGCTGGAATCCACCAGTATTCATTTGATTCAGCGCAGTGCCATTCGCCTCGCCCAATTGTTTCCTGTGCACGGCGTGCACGAGTGCGAAGCCGATGAGTTCAATGCGCAGGCATACAACGACTACGAGAAAATTCGAGACTTTATTATCCTGCACTACAAAGTGACGGACAGGACGGATTCCGAATTTTGGCGCTACTGCCGCTCGATGAGTATTCCGGAATCGCTGGAACGGCGAATCGCGCTGTTCCGTCGAACCGGTAAAATCTTCAAGGAGCCCAGTGAGTTGTTCAGTGAAGAATCCTGGCGTCAGGTCATGATGGGGCAGGGAATTGAGCCTGAAAGTTATCATCCCATTGTGGATACGATGCCCGGAGAAAACCTTAAACATTTTTTGAGCTCTCTGGAGCAAGACACCGTACGTAAGGTGCAGAGTTTGCCCGATCACGAAACCTATATCGCGCAACACTGTGCCGCAGAAAAATAATATGAATGCATCGGGATAACTCAGCGGATGCATGATTGGGGGCGGCTGTGCTAAGTTGCGCCTCTGGATGAATAAAAGAAAAAGTGATTTGACCGTGAAAGATGCGCGTTTCAATATTGTTGTCGTCGGAGGAGGCTCCGCAGGGTGGCTGACAGCCGGCATTCTCGCCGCAGAGTTTCAGCAAAGCGGGGCCGATGCGCCCGGCATCACGTTAATCGAAAGCCCGGATGTGCCGACGCTTGGAGTTGGAGAAGGCACCTGGCCGACAATGCGAGAAACCCTGCGACGCATCGGAGTGCGGGAAGCTGACTTTGTTCGCGAGTGTGACGCCGCATTCAAGCAGGCCTCGTGCTTCCGTGGCTGGGTGACCGGCGAGGATGAGGACAGCTACTACCATCCGTTTTCGCTACCGCAGGGTTTTTTGCAAAGTAATGTGGCGGCACACTGGTTGCGAGGTGCCGGCGGTACGCCGTTCGCGCGCAGTGTCAGCGCGCAGCCTGCCGTTTGCGACCTCAATCTTGCTCCCAAACAAGCGCAGACGCCGGAATTTGCAGGCGTCACCAATTATGGCTATCACCTGGATGCGGGAAAATTCGGTCAGTTTCTTAAAAAACATTGTGTAGACCTCTTAGGGGTCACCCATATTCTCGACAATGTGGTCGCGGTGCAGTCAGAGGACAATGGCGATATTGCGGGCTTGACGCGTCAGAATGGGGAGACGCTTCACGGGGACTTGTTTATTGATTGCACCGGGTTTTCCAGCCTTTTGCTTGGTAAACACTATCAGGTGCCTTTACGGGCCGAGCAGAATGTCCTATTCAATGACACGGCGCTTGCAGTGCAGGTGCCTTATGCTGAGGGTGAGCAGGCCGTTGCATCACACACGTACTCGACTGCGCAAGAAGCTGGCTGGGTGTGGGATATTGGCTTGCCGACTCGCCGAGGCGTAGGCTATGTCTATTCTAGCGAGTATCAAAGTGCCGAACAGGCGCACGACACACTTTTTCGCTATCTGAAAAAATACTCGGGGGTGAATACTGCGTCCCTGCCGGAGCCCAGAACCATCGCGTTGAATCCAGGGTATCGAGCGCAATTCTGGCACCGTAATTGTGTCGGTATTGGTATTTCCGGAGGTTTTATTGAGCCTTTGGAGGCGTCGGCTCTGGTGATGATTGAACTCGGTGCGGCGATGGTGCGAGACGCCTTGCCGCTGACACGCGATACCATGGAGATGGCCGCGCAGCGATTTAACGAGACCTTCCGATATCGCTGGGAGCGCATCATTGAATTTCTGAAATTGCATTATGTATTAAGTCAACGGAACGAGCCCTATTGGCGGGCCCATCGCGACGCCGTTTCCATTCCCGAGCGCTTGCGTGAGCAGTTAGCGCAATGGCAGGCGCGCCCGCCGAGTCGCTTGGACTTTCCTCATGCGGAGGAAATTTTCCCTGCAGCGAGCTACCAATACGTCTTATACGGCATGGGATTTAAGCCGTCGCACGCGCCGCTGTCACGGCGTTCCGATGAAGCGGACATGGCAGCCGCAATGCTCGCGGAGATTCCCGCAATGAGTCAACGCTTCTGTGCCGGTTTGCCGTCGCACCGCGACTATCTACTGCACGTGCAGCAGCACGGTATGCCGGTAGCGGGAAAATAATCGACGGAACTTGCACGCAAAGTGGCACTCCACTATCGGTAATCTACAAGAAGCGGGACGTCGTGTTCGCTCTACTCGCATAGCCTCACACTCTGCGCAGTCTCTCCACTGCGTAGCGAAAAGCACATCCGTATAACAATAAGTGAGTGAGGAAGAGCAAAATGCGAATACCATCCCTGTGGGGCAAGGCCCTACTGTCCCTGACGACTGCGCTGCTGCTGAGTGCCTGCGGTGGGTCCAGCGACGAATCGCCAACACCCAGCCCGACGCCTGAAGTCAGTCCGGAACCGACACCGGAGCCTACACCAGAACCCACGCCAGACCCTACACCAATGCCGACACCTGTGCCTACGCCGACGCCGGCAAGCAGTGATTGGGCTTTAGTGTGGAGCGATGAATTCGACGGGACCGACATCGACGGGACCAAGTGGCAGTTCGAACAGAATTGCTGGGGCGGTGGCAATAACGAGCAGCAGTGTTATACGGATCGCGACACGAATGCATTTATCGACGATGACGGGTACTTGAATATCGTCGCGCGTCGAGAAGATTTTACCGGTTCAAACTCGCCCGAGGGCAATGGCGGAGCGCAAGTCACCTTGCCTTACACTTCGGCGCGTCTGCGTACCAAAGGATTGGCCGAGTTTACCTTTGGTCGCTTCGAAATGCGTGCGAAATTGCCCAGTGGTCAAGGCACGTGGCCCGCGTTTTGGATGTTGCCCACCGACTCGCCCTATGGCGGCTGGGCTTCAAGCGGAGAAATTGACATCATGGAAGCGGTCAACCTGAAATCGCAAGGGGAGGCTCGGGTGCACGGAACGCTGCATTACGGCAGTGCCTGGCCAGACAATGTACATTCAGGCGCGGCGTATACTCTGCCCGGTGACGTCAATCCAGCGGATGATTTTCATACTTATGCACTCGAGTGGGAAGAGGGCGAAATTCGCTGGTATGTCGATGGCGTGCACTACGCGACTCAGCGTTCAAGCGGTTGGTATTCACAGTATGAAAGCAACAATGAGTTGGTTGACGCTCCCGAGGGCGCGCCGTTTGATGGGGCCCAGCGATTCCATTTGTTGTTGAACTTTGCGGTAGGTGGTGACTGGCCTGCGAACGTCAATGCCGGCGGCATCGATGAAAGTGTATTTCCGCAAAGTTATATTATTGACTGGGTTCGCGTGTACGAATGCGATGCAGGCAATGCCGATGGCAGCGGTTGTGCAACCATAGATGAGGGTGCGGAACTTGTTGAAGGACATCAGCCCCCGGCTGACGCGAGCCCTGATTTTGGCCAGCCGCCATTGTTCACAGTGTACGAAGATGGTGAAGCAGAGGGTTTGGTTTTCAATGCCTATAATCCGAACGGCGTGATCGCAATCGCTCAGGAAGACGAAGATGGGCGCGGGCGCATCTGGACTTTGAATAAAACAGGCGCGCTGGGGAATGCGTACTTGAACTCAGCAAACGGTCAGGTGGATATGTCCGCTTGGGTAACGGAAGGCGATTTGGTGTTCGACTATCGCGTGAACAGTCACGCCGACGGCGTGCAATTGCTTGCGAAAATCGACTCGGGTTGGCCCAGTGTCAGTGATGTGAATGTGCCGATTCCGGAGCTCGGCGTGTGGACGGAGTTCCGCATTGCTTTCAGTGACCTGCTCGATAACGGCAATTCCATTGAAGGGGGGCAAGCCAACGCGGCCTCGGTCAGCAATGTTTTTGTGGTCGAACCCAGTGGTGAAATGAGCGTGAGCTTCGATAACGTGCGGTTTGAAGTGAGCGAATAGTCGCCGTAAGTCCGCGGCGCTGTTTTACGGCAGCGTTGCGGGCCAAGCTGGTGGCCCCTCCCACCAGAAGTTGACGAGTATATTCATGCTGTCGAGCGAATCCACGTGATGCCACCACCCCTTCGGAATATACAGCACATCCCCCGGAAACAACTCCACGCTTTGCGCCTGCTTTAGCGCTACCGTATACAAAGGAAAAGCCCGTAAATCGGGATCAGCGGGGTTCACAAGACTGATCGGTCTGCCACTCGGTGTGGGTGTATCGGGCCCAATGTACAGCGCTTCTTCCACTTCCGGTGGGAACAATAAAAACCGTCGTCGCCCGGCGGCGACACAGGCAAGGTTATCGGCGTTGTCCGTGTGTGCCGCGATACTGAGTTGATTTCCAATCCAAATATTACACTGCGCCTCTTCTGCGAGCGGCATGGAAAGTTCCGCCTCCAGGCCGGGCAAATAGTGGCTCACCGCTTTGGCACCGAAGTAAAAAGTCGGCGGGCGGGCTTCGTGTTCGAATCGTTCAAGAATCTTCAGGCCTTCCTTAAAGGTGCCGTTCATCCGTTCAAAATTAAACCCCGTCATTGTCGCATTATAAAAGAGCCTGCCTTGGGCATCGGGCCCGGCGATCATCGCTTCGAAAGGTTCACCTGAATCGAACGCCAACAGGTATGCGTGCAGCGTGTCTCGAGCGTCAAGAGCGGCACTGACCAAGGGCCAATCGCGAACGAGGCCTCGAAGTACGACGGGTGCGTTTGATTTTGGCTGAGCCGGGACGTCGGGGATATCGATGTTCAGAATACGCATGCGGGTTTCGAGCTTCGTTTTTTAGATGCTTAGGTGCAGCCTCCTTATTAACGCAGATGCTCTGAGAATTCAAAATTTCATCGTGAATAACGTCGCAGTTACTGCAAAAGCGCGTTGTGGGTCGCGCGTGGGTGGCGGTGAAACCCACAATCGAGCCACGGTGTTGCACACGCAGTGCCTCGAGCCGGATATCGCGCTCGATCTGACCCTACAATAATGGATAAGGAAAATTCGGATGCGTAAATTGCGTTCTGGTCGGCATGGGCTGACCGCACTGTGTTTGAGCTTACCGATGGCGCTGGCCTGCAAGAGTGCCCTGTCAGAAGCGGTGCACGTCACCATCGAAAAAGATCAGGGCCGCTATCAGCTGCTGCTCGACGGTGAACCCTTTGTGGTACGGGGTGTGGGCGGCGCCAACCGGCTTAGCGATCTGGCCGCGGCTGGGGGCAACAGTTTTCGCACCTGGAGCACTGAAAATCTGGACGAGGAACTTGCACAGGCCCAATCATTGGGTTTGATGGTGGCGGTAGGGATCGCTACAGGGAAGCAGCTGCTGGGTTTTGATTACAATGACGAGGCCGCCGTAGCGGAGCAATTTAAACGTGTCACCGCCATTATCGATAAGTACAAAGACCACCCGAATATTTTATGTTGGGTGATCGCCAACGAGCCCAACCTGTATTTTAACGATCAGGGCCAAGCTGCACCGGTGAACCCCAAAGTCTACGATGCCCTGGGCGAGATTATCGACTATATCCATGAACATGATCCGAAGCACCCTGTGACCTACAGTTTCGCGGGCGCGGATAAGACCACCGTACAAAATGCCCTTCAGCGTACTCCGCAGGTAGATATCATCTCCGTGCAAGTGTATGGCGACTTGGCGGTGCTGGCGGATTCAATTGAGGCAATTGGTATCGATAAGCCCTTCATGGTGACGGAATTTGGCCCGGTTGGTCATTGGGAACGGCCGGTCACGGCGTGGGGGCGCGAAATCGAAGAGCCCAGCGCAGTGAAAGCCGAAGGAATGGCAAAACGCCTCGAAGACAATATCCTCAAAGACCCGACGGGAAAACTCGTGGGTACCTATGCGTTTCTCTGGGGCCAAAAACAGGAGCGCACGCCAACCTGGTATGGCATGTTCAATGAAAGCGGCGAGAAAAATGCACGGGTAGACGAACTGAGTCGTCTCTGGACGGGGCAGTATCCGCAAAATCGTGCTCCGTTAAGCTATGCGATTACGCTCAATAACCAAGTACCGGAAGACAGCGTGATCGTGGATGCTGGAGAGCTCGTCGAAGCGCGGGTCAAGGTAAGTGATCCCGATGGTGATGCGCTTGAAAGTCGATGGGTACTCATGGATGAGGTGGGCGAACGCAGTCATGGCGGGCACTTTGAGGCTCGCCCAAAAGAATTGGACATCGAAGTGATAAAGGAAAAATCAGAAACCGGGGCCTACACGCTGCGTTTTCGCGCACCCGCGCGCTCTGGAGAATATCGCCTATTCTCCTATGTCTATGACACACAGGATGGACAGCGCCTAGGCGGTGTAGGTAACGCTAATTTTCCATTCAAAGTGAAATAATAAAACGCGCTATCTCAAACAAAAAAAGCCAGAGCAATTGCTCTGGCGTTTTTTTTACACGTATGAACGCGTTATCAGGTGATTAGTCGCAGACAATATCTGCAGCCTTGCGACTATAAGGTTGCAAGGAGATATTGCTGACGATCAGTGACACCCTGCCTTCGGTTTTCAGTGTGAAGGGGGAATATATTTTGGAGAAGTCGGTGCCGGCCTGCTTAAAGCACTGCAAATCGACCGCGATTTTATTCCACTCGTTACTCGAAAATTTCTCGATGTGTTGAGTGATGTCCACATCCCCTTCGCACTCACCTGCACAGTGCATGCTCAGATACACAGGCTCAGTGGGTACCGCCAAGCGTTGCATTTCGAAATACACGGCGGCGCCCGCATCGAGGTAGCTGCGTAAATCTTCCGGGAAGTTGGCTGCAATACTGAACCGGGCCGGCGTCGTTCCGCTGAAGTCGAGCTGTAGGGAATCTTCCTGAACGTTTCGATCCGTCGTGCGCACATGGATGGCGCCCACTTCGAGGACATTGCTGACCATGGTTTCTGTGCTGCCTGCGCTTTGCAGCGCGATATGCCAGGGCTTTTTCACACCTGTGGCATAGAGCGGCATCGCGGCAACACTTTTGCCGTCGCCCGCGCCGTTGTCTTCACTCAACGTATCACTGAGTACATTGTCATCACCGTAGCTTAAACCAAAACCGTAGGGAAGCAGCGGGTCGTATTCATCATCGCCCCAGTTGACTTCAGTTTGGTCCGGGCTTTTAGGCCAGGAGTAGGAAAGCTTACCCGTAAAGTCATGCTGGATTTCGCCGTTGGCGTCAGTGAATAAAACCTCAGCGACAGCCTTACCTTCGGAGCCAGGCAGCCAAGCCGCGACGAAAGCGTCGGATGCGTTCAATTCAGGATTTACCCACAACGCACGACCACTGATAAACAATGACACAACGGGAATACCCTGTTCACGAAGGGATTTTAGCAAGGCTAAATCGCGTTTATCGCCTCGCTGGTACTCGAGGTTGTCGAGATCGCCGTTACCTTCGGCATAAGGTTCTTCACCGAAGACCACGATGGCGACGTCGGGACGCGTATTAAAATTCGCACCCTGGCCCAGCTCAGCCTGGCCACCTGCCGCTTCAACTTGCGCTTTGATGCCGTCCCAGATTGAAGTGCCACCGGGAAAATCGCTGTTTTCATTGTTCGTGCCTTGCCAAGTGATGGTCCAGCCACCGCTTTGCTTGCCAATGTTGTCCGCGGCATCCCCGGTCACAAAGATCTTCGTGTTTGGGTTTAAGGGCAAAACGCCTTTGTTTTTCAGCAGTACCAGCGATTCACGTACGGCTTGTCGCGCAATTTCGCGGTGCGCTTCGGAGCCGATCAGTTCGGTTTTACCGGCAAGGGGGCGTTGTGCAGGAGACGGTTTGTCGAACAGGCCCGCGCGCATTTTTACACGCAGTATTCGAGTCACGGCGTCGTCGATACGTGCCATGCTGATTTCACCCGAGCGCACTTGTTCGAGGGTGTTGTAGTACAGCGGTTTCCAAGTCGGTGTGGGTGCCATGAGAATGTCCATGCCCGCGTTGACCGCCTGTGCGCAGCTCTCGTTACTGCATCCAGCAACCTGACCATGACCATTCCAATCGCCCACGATCAAACCGTCAAAACCCATGCGCTCTTTGAGCACGGTCGTAAGCATGTAGTGGTTGCCATGCATTTTTTTACCATGCCAGGTGTTGAACGAGGCCATCACGGTTTGCGCGCCGACTTCCAGGCCAGAGATATACCCCTGCGCATGAATGCGCATCAGCTCTTCTTCGCTGCTGATGTTATTGCCCTGGTCGTCGCCGTCGACGGTGCCGCCGTCGCCGACAAAGTGTTTGACGGTGGCGATGACGTGTTCGTCATCGAGGAATGTATCACCCGCCACACCCTGCAATCCTTCGACAATCGCCGCGGAGTAGGCGCGAGTGATGACGGGATCTTCCGAGTAACCCTCATAGGTTCGACCCCAACGATCATCGCGCACGACCGCGACGGTGGGCGCAAAGACCCAGTCAATGCCCGTCGCCATGACCTCTTCGGCCGTGGCCTTGGCGATTTTGCGAATCAATTCAGGATTGTTCGCGGCGCCCAGGCCGATATTGTGTGGGAAAATCGTCGCGCCGATCACATTGTTGTGGCCGTGGACGGCGTCGGTGCCCCACATGGTTGGTATGGCGATGCCATCCAGACTGTCGTCCATTGAGGCTTGGTACATGGTTTCGGCCAAGGCGATCCAGTCCGCTGCAGACGCATGTTTGTCGTTGTTGGGGAAGGCGCCACCGCCGTTAAGGTAGGAGCCAAAGCCGTACTTACGCATGTCCTCTTCGGTGACATCGCGGATTTCGGGCTGAATCATCTGAGCGATCTTCTGTTCCAGCGTCATAGAGGCGACGAGTTCGGCTACGCGGGCTTCGAGTGCATCGTCGCGTTGTACCTTGCTGGTCACCTGAGGCCAGATGTCGGGATTGCCATTGTTGGGGTCAACACCTTGAGTCGGTGTGGCCACGTCCGCCGTTTTGGCGGGTTGTTTCTCGGTATTGCCGCTGCAGCCAGCGAGCGCGATGAGGGACCCCATTACAGGAGCCAATAGCAGACGGCCAGGGCGCCTGCTGAGTCTTATTTTTTTCATATCGTTTCCGACTGTCAGTGAGTAGGGTGCCTGGGCTGAATGCCGAACGCGCAGGTGCGCATCACTCGATATTCAGCTTCGAGGAGCATAGCCTTCGAAGGGAGGAGCGGGATGCCAGATCCTGTAGGAATAACTCGAACCCGGCGCGGGCGAAACGTTCGAGTGAAGTGAGACGGGTACGGATTTTGGTGCGTGGGTATGAATTTGCTACTGAAGCCCCGCATCACAAGGGCTGTGAGCGGGGGTGCAAGACGGAAAGTGCCACTTTCCGTAGGGAAGTGTTACTTCAGTTGTACGACAATCACAGACTTCGCCGGCAGCGGCAGGCTCAGTTTGCCAGACTGTGCTTTTGCCTTATACGGTTTTGGCGTTACGCGCTCAGGCGAGTCGAAGGTGTTGTGGGCATCCATCTCCTCGGCGGTCAGGACTTCGCCTTTGGCCTGTTTGTAGCCGCTCAACGCGACTTCAACCGCCTGGTTCGGATTCAGGTTCACCAGGGTCAGCCAGGTGCGCCCTTTGGCATCCCGCGCGGCAGAGGCACTGACACCCGGTACCGATTCGCCGTTCAGCGTGTACTCGGGCGCACCCTCAAGCGTAAAGGGCAGGGCGGTCACGTCCTGAAAGGGAACGTGCATGCGGAACACGTGGTAGGTGGGGGTCAACAGCATCTTCTCTTTGTCCGTCAGAATCATCGCCTGCAAGACGTTGATCATCTGGGCAATATTGGTCATCTGCACGCGTTCGGCGTAGGCATGGAAAATATTGAGGTTCACCGCTGCGACAACGGCGTCGCGAAGAGAGTTCTGCTGATAGAGGAAGCCCGGGTTATGGCCCTCCGTGACATCGTACCAGGTGCCCCATTCATCCACGTAGAAGCCAATCTTCTTCTCTGGATCGTACTTGTCGAGGATGGCGACGTTGTCCTGAATGAAGCCCTCCACACGCAGTGTTTGTTTAAGCGTGCTGAACCACTCGGATTCGTCAAAGCCGATGGCCTCGCCTTTCTTGGCCCAGTCGCCGGTGGGGAGTGTGTAGTAGTGGTGGCTGATGGCATCCATGCGCAGAGACCAGTTCGGCTTAACCTGGCTGGCCAGCGTTTCGGTCCAGATGGTCTCGTCAACCTGACCGCCGCTGGCAATCATGACAGGGCGATTGTCCGCCGGTGTTTTTAGGAAGGTCGCATAGTGTTTGTAGAGGTGGGTGTAGTACTCCGGTGTCATATTGCCACCGCAGCCCCATGCCTCATTCCCAATGGCGAAATAGTCGACTTTCCAGGGCTTGTCGCGACCATTCGCACGGCGCAGGTTGGCAAGGGTGGAGTCGGTGTCTGAGGTCATGTACTCGAGCCAGGCGGCCATCTCTCGCGGGCTGCCGGTACCCAGATTGCCATTGACATACACTTCGGCGTCGAGCATTTCGGCGAGTTCAAAGAACTCATGGGTGCCGAAGGCGTTGTCGTCGATGACGCCTCCCCAGGTAGTATTCACTGTGCGCGTGCGCTCTTCACGAGGGCCGATACCGTCGCGCCAGTGGTATTCGTCGGCGAAGCAGCCGCCGGGCCAGCGAAGCAGAGGCACTTCGAGGTCTTTTAAGGCTTTTAGTACGTCTTTGCGGTAGCCACGGGTATTGGGGATATCGGCGTCTTCGCCAACCCATATACCTTCGTAAATACCCCGGCCAAGATGTTCCATGAACTGGCCGTAAATATTGCGGTGGATGGTGGGGCCCGGTTGAGATTCGTCGATGCTCAGCGTGATTGTCGCGTCATCGGCCAGGGCGAAACTGGAGAGCAAGCTGCCCGTCAGCAGTGCGGTGCGGAACAGGGAACGGCACATAGGAGATCCTGAGTTTTATTATTGTTACAGTCAGCGCGGAAATGCGCCTCTAAATAGTGTGATAATAATAAATATCCAGGGGTGCTGATGTCAATGTGACTATTACAGGCTGTTTCAGAGGTCGGTCAGTGCGTCAAGACTCTCGGCCCTCCAGCTGCCTTCGTGCTCCGAGTAGGGCGCAAGCATGGTGTCGAGCGCTTGCTGAGAGAGCACGCCACTGCGATTACCCCAACTCATCCGGAGGAAGGACAGTAAGTCCGCCAAGCCTTGACCCTGCAGGGCATCGATCCCGCCATGTGCGGGCATGACCCCGTCCCAGGCTACGCCACGCACTTCGATTGGGCCTTGTACACCCTGTGTCACGACCAGCGCGAGGCGCAGCGCAGAGCCGTTTACCCATTCGCTTTGGTTTAGTGGTGGCGCAAGGCCCTCCAAGCCTTCGCCAGTATTTTGATGGCAGGCGCTGCAGTATTGGCGATACAGCTTGTCGCCGCGCTCGATAGAGGCGAGCTCCGTGCTCGAAAGCGCGGCTTTACTGTCACGATGGTCGTTGCCGGGCCAAGAAAACGCGTCTGAGAACCAGTTGATCTGCGCTTTTTCGAAGAGGGCGATGCTCGCGGCGTCAGGTGCGTGAGGCAGTGAGGGGCGAGCGATCTCTGGGTCGCTCGATGCCGCTTTAACGCCATCGAAGAGCGCCTGCGCTTGCCAATACGTCGCCTGGCTGGCCGCGGTGTTCATCAGCTCCAACAATGCCTCCGTGGCTTTGCCTCGATACAGTGTAGCGGCGAGGGCGGCGAGCAACGCGCTACGGCCCTCGTCGTAGAGCCAGTGTTTAACATTCAATGCGCTTGTCAGGAAGTCCGATTCACGGCCGGAAAGGCTGGACACCAGAGCGTCAACAAAAGGTCTGTCATCGTCGCGCGTATCTAACCATCGCTGTGCGACCGTCAGCACGCGCGCATCCTCATCGATTTGGCCCAAGCTCTGATAAAACTGCAGCCGGACCCGCTCATCACGATCATGCTCGAGCGACAAAAACGGTACTTGCACACTCGGGGTGTTGAGCTGAGCCTCAGCAGTGCGAATGGCGTGGACGCGGACTCGCGCATCGGGGTGTTCGAGAACGCGGCCGAGAAATTCCGGATCAAGAGCTTCGTGTGCATGTAACACCCACAATGCGTGCAGCGCGCTCGGGGCGTGTTGCGTCAGGGTCAGTGTCTTGAGCGCCTGTCGTGAAGCGGGCGTGAGTTCTGAGCGCTCCACCAGTAAGCGCTGAGCGGTATCGCGCTGCCAGCCATTGGCCGAGCGTAGCGTGTCGATTAAAGTGAGTTCGTCGGCCATGGATAAACGCGGGACGGCATAGTCCGCTTTGCCGGATTCGGGCACCAGCCGATAAATGCGGCCGAGCCCGACGGGGGCATCGAGTTCGCGTTCGATAATTTGCTTGCGCAGAAAAGTCGTTAAAAATTCGCGGTGCTGCAGTATGCCGCGATACATATCGACGATGTACAGGTAGCCATCGGGACCGGAGGCCAGGTTCACCGGGCGAAAGCGTTCGTCGCTCGAGGTGATCGCATCGCGCTTTTGCCAATCGGGGTCGTCGTAGAGGACATGCTCGCCACGCAACGCGAGGCCTGATTCATGCAGGCGCACCTGCCCAACGAGGTTGGCGGCCGGCTCAGTAAAAAACGCATCGCCGTCGAAGGCGCCCTCATAGCGATGACCACGATACACTGTGGGGCCAGAAGCGGCCGTGGCCTTGTGCAGGCGACCATCCGTGCGCAGCGTTGTATCCCGATAACCGCGATTCACGCCGGGATTTACACGGGTCGAAAAGACGGCAGTGTTTTTCATCAGCGTCTGTTCTGTGCCGCGACGCGTCTCGTAGTAGGGGTTGCGGTTGGCATAGCGCCAAGGGTAAACATCGGCAAGCAGGGGTTGGCTGTTGTTGGCGGTGAACAGGCGTCCATCATCGTCCATGCTCATACCCCACTGGCCGCGCCAGGCGGTCTGCTCCACCTGTAGCTCGCCGTTTTGCCAGAACATCCTGCGGTCGGAGCGGGCGTTGTAGAGCCAATTGTCCAGACCGCGCCAAAGCCCGTTTTCCATGTGTTCCACGGTGCCTTCGGTGGCATAGTCGCCTACGCGAATTTTTTCATCACAGCGCAGATTGTTGTCGCGGTCGGGGCAGAACCAGAGATGTGGAGGCTCCGCGATCAATACGCCGCCTTCCACGATGCTCAGTGCTCTGGGCATATGCAGTTGGTCGAGAAAAACCGTACTGCGGTCCATGCGGCCGTCCTGATCAAGGTCTTCCATGACGACGACACGGCCATTCGGCAGGGCCTCACCTTCGCCGTCGGCATTGGGCATGTAGCTCCACATCTCTACCGCAAACAGACGGCCGTCTGCGTCCCAGGCGATGGCCACCGGGTCATTGACTAGAGGTTCCGCCGCGGCGACCTCTAATCGAAATCCGGGAGGCACTCGAAACTGTTTCAAGGCCTCGAGCGGCGATAAAATGGGCGCTTCCGGTACATCGAATTGGCGCCAGGTCTCTTCCTGCACGGTACCCGGTTCGTCTCGGGCGTCGCCTTTCTGAGCCTGCAAAGGCAGCGTAAAAAGCATGCCGAGAGCGGCGAGCAGACTCAGTGCCTGGGGGTGGTTCATTTCGCAGCCTGCGATATCGGGCGCAGGTCAACCAAGGGCGGGCTTGGCTCGGATGGCGCGTCTAGAGGCAGGGGTTCCGATCGGATACGGATGTTGCGCCAGTGAATCTCCAAACCCGCTTGATCCTCATTGCCGATACTGTGCACCTGCAGCGCGATAAACCCCTGCTGGGGGATTTCGGGGTCGTCGATCAGGTGTGCCACAGCGACGCCGTTCAGATACGTACGAATATCCGAGCCACGGCACTCAATACGCCCGGTGTACCAGCGCCCGGGCGCCAAGACCTGTTGCGCATCGGGGTGTTGCGTCAGTGGGTAAAGCCAGCCGCGTCGTGCCTCGTCATAAATGCCGGCCGTCCAGGCGCGAGCCGAGGGATCGAGCTCGAATTGGTAGCCGCGCACCCGTGCAGGGTCTTCATTCGGGTCGAGGAGACTTCGGAACTGCACACCTGAATTCATATTGGCGGCGATTTTAAAATCGAACTCGAGAATAAAATTTTTGAAGGTCTGATCCGTGCGTAAAAATGAGTTGGGGCTATTCATCACGCTGGTGCCGATGATCGCGCCGTCTTCCACTCGATACGGTGCGCTGCCGCCAACCTGAGTCCAGCCGTCCAGGCTTTTGCCATCAAATAACGAGACCCAATCGGTTGCAGTGGTGACGCCAGCCTGATCAGCGTGGGCGGCCCCACTGAAAAAAGCGAAAACGAGGAGGGCGCGAATGAGACTGAGTGTGCGGCCAGTATTTCTCATAATGAGGTCCTGAAAAAATAGAGAGCATTATTGTTATTTTGACGGTGACATCGGAGCGTCACCTGTGGCTATACTGTTTGCCATTGGATACAGGTTTTCAAGTTCACACGGCATTGTCAAGATCGACAAGAGGGCAACCCAATGTTGGAAACATGGCGCTGGTTCGGACCGACTGACTCGGTTACGTTGAAAAATATACGCCAGGCGGGAGCGCGTGGCGTGGTCACCTCGTTGCATCACATCCCCACAGGCGACGCTTGGCCGCAGGAGGAAGTTGACGCTCGGAAAAAAGACATTGAAGCGGCGGGCTTGCATTGGGCGGTGGTGGAAAGCATCCCCCTGCACAACGACATCAAAACGCGCAGTGGCCGGTATCGCGAGTACATTGACAATTATAAAGCCAGTGTGCGGGCCGTGGGGCGCGCTGGCATTCAGGTGGTCTGCTACAACTTTATGCCGGTGGTGGATTGGACGCGCACTAATCTGAATTTTGAGCTGGACAACGCCTCGGAAGCGCTGCGTTTTGAAATGCGGGACTTTATCGCCTATGACGTTTTTATCCTAGAGCGCCCCAACGCCGAAGCGAGCTACAGTGAAAGCGCGCTATTGACGGCCAAGCAACGCTTTGAGCAGATGAGTGAGGCTGAAAAAAACGCGCTTGAAAAAAACATCATTGCCGGTCTCCCCGGGGGCGAGGGCTCCTACACTCGAGATTCGATTCGCGAAGCGATTGCCGAGTTTATCGCGCTTGGGACGGAAGGTTTTCGCGAAAACCTGATGCGCTTTCTCGAGGAAATTATTCCGGTCGCCGACGAAGTCGGGGTGCGCATGTGCATTCACCCCGATGACCCGCCGTTTTCGCTCTTTGGCCTGCCGCGTGTTGTGTCGACTGCGGAGGATGCGCGTAAATTACTCGAGCGTGTGCCGAGTGAAAATAATGGCTTGACGCTATGCGCTGGCAGTTTTGGTGCGCGCTGTGACAATGACCTGGTCGCCATGGCAAAAGAATTTGGGCCCCGTATCCACTTCGTACACTTACGCAATGTAAAACGTGAAGACGATGGCTCGTTTTACGAAGCGGAGCACCTGGACGGTGATAACGACATGGTGGGCCTGATCAACGCGCTGATGGATGAAGAGCAACGCCGAGCGGCGTGTGGTCGTACGGATCGAATTCCGATGCGCCCGGATCACGGTCACGCGCTTGGGGATGAAATTGGAAAGCCGGGCGTTAACCCCGGCTATAGCTTTGCGGGTCGTTTGAAGGGCTTGGCCGAATTACGTGGTGTGATTCATGCGCTGAGTGTGATGCGCCGTGCAAATTAGCGGGTCCACCGTTCGCTGCGGATGGGACCTCGTCCACCACAACATGAAAGCTGAATACACTGCCTTTACCCGGCACACTGCGCACAGCAATGCTGCCATCCATCAGGTCGCACAAGCGCTTGCTGATGGCGAGCCCCAACCCGGTGCCGCCGTAGGCGCGAGTGGAAGAGGTATCGGCTTGGGTAAATGGGTCGAATAGCGTCGCCTGTTTTTCGGGAGGGATGCCGATGCCGCTGTCCTCGACACGAAAGACTAAGCGTGCCTTGCCGTCTCCAACAGACTGTGTGGAGCATTGCACAAGCACCATGCCTTCTTCAGTAAACTTGACCGCATTGCCCACCAAGTTCATCAATACTTGTCGCACTCGGGACGCGTCACCGATGACCTGTTCTACGGTGAGATTGTGCGTATCCAGATGAATTCGGACGTCTTTATTTCCACTGCGGGGTTGCAGCACATCAATCACACCTTGAGCAACCAGCTCGGGGGAAAATGGATGATTGGCAATGTTGAGATGGCCCGCATCGATTTTGGTGAAATCCAGGATATCGTCGATGATGTTCAACAAGGCATCGGCATTTTGCCGTGCGATGGCCACTTTGCGTACCTGCTTGTCGTCGATTGGACCCCGTTGCAATAAGCTCAACATGCTGGTGATGCCGTTGAGAGGGGTACGTATTTCGTGGCTCATCATCGCAAGAAAATCACTTTTCGCATTTGCCGCCGCGACCGCTTCATTTTTTGCATGAATTAACGTGGCTTCATGCTGAGCACGGTGCACGAGCAGTCGATACAGGCTGAAAGCAGGAATCAACAGCAGCATGCCGACGAAAAAAAGCAAGGTGCGTAGGGTCTGAGTATTGGGCGCCTGAGTCAGCCACCCCTGTCCCGGACGGACCGCCAGTTGCCAGGAACCAGAGGGGAGCGAGATGTCTGTGAAGACACTGTCGTGGGTGAACAGATCGGGGTCGCCGAAAAAGTTCTGGCCAAGCTCGCCGAGCGCGTCTTTACCGCGCACAGCGATAGAGAGGTTCGACGGAAGTGCATTGAGCCCGGTGTCTTCATAAAAGGCTTGCATGTCGATCACGGCCGAAATCAGCCCCCAAAATTGATCGTTCTCAAGAAACACCGGCACACGGCCGATCAAGGCCTCCCCGCCTTGGCGCAAGGTGACGGGGCCTGCGATCACCAGTTCACCGGTGCTGCGAGCACGATCCGCGGCAACCCATTGCTCGAAGTTCTCGCGGTAATTTAAACCCAGTGCGGCTTCGTTCCCCTCGAGCGGGTACATCAGGCTGACAATCATATCCGGCGCACCCCCGATATTGCGCAACTGCGACTTGCCCTCAAAGAGGTGTCGCGCGACAGAAGCGAACTCGGTTTGGCTCATATTGGGATTGGTTTGGATGATGGCCTTTAAGCCCAGTACCGTCTGAATATTGGCGTTGATACTGCCTTCAATGCGCGCGCGTAATAATGCGGCCTGCTGTGTGAATTGGTAGCGCTGCTCCTGCTGGGCGTGATGGGTGTTCAAACGGTCCAAATAGACACTCAGCCCAATATACACGGGGGTCAGTATGGCAATAATGACGAAAAACGTGCCAAGCAGGGCATTACGCCTTATTGAACGAAGCATGAAACGGCAGCCCCCGAGAAGCCATGTAATGGAATGCATACTTAAGCAAGTATAGGTGCTTTTTAAATTTTTGCTTTGAGGGGGGCACGTCGACGAAATTCGCGCGTCGTCAGCGAACAGGCAAAAAAAACTCCAGCCAGGGAGGACCTGACTGGAGTGGTGGTTACGAGAGACTGTGTGTCACCTGAGCGGTCGCCTCACAGTTTACGACCTGACGCCAGGAGGGAGCGGATCGAGGTCTGGTAGGGACCGAAGTCTCGAACCAGACCCCCGTCCTCTCCAGCCTGACGCCCCAGATGACGGATCACAGGTCTCCGTATCCCAAGGGAACATGGGGTTGCAGATTACTTGCCTTCGAGAGAAGGACTTTGCGTTACGTTGCTGGTACCCAGTTGCGCGCCGGGTAACAGGTATTTGTCTTTGGCCTCCAGTTTGCGCACGAGCACATAAAATACCGGGGTGAAAAACAGGCCGAACACGGTCACACCCAGCATGCCGGAGAAGACCGCAATGCCCATGACGTTGCGCATTTCCGCACCGGCTCCGCTCGACAGTACCAGCGGCACCACACCCATGATGAACGCAAATGAGGTCATTAGAATCGGGCGCAAGCGCAGCCGCGAAGCGTTGATCGCAGCCTGATAGGTCGGCATGCCTTGTTTTTCGAGGTCGCGGGCAAACTCCACAATCAGAATGGCGTTCTTGCTCGCGAGCCCGGCCAACACAAAGAGGCTGATCTGGGTAAAGATATTTTTATCGCCACCGGTAAGCGCTACGCCGGTAACGGCCGCAAGCACGGACAGCGGCACAATCGCGATCACGGCCAGCGGCAGGGCGAGGCTCTCGTACTGTGCCGCGAGCACTAAGAACACCAGCAACAGACACAGCGGGAAGATGTACACGGCGGTGTTGCCACTTAACACTTGCTGATAGGTGAGATCGGTCCACTCGAAGGCCATGCCCGGGGGCAGTGTCGCGTCGAGGATTTCACTGATCGCATCCTGTGCCGCGCCGCTGGAATAGCCGGGAGCCGCATTACCATTAAGGTCTGCCGCGAGGTAGCCGTTGTAATGTGCGGCACTTTCCGGGCCGTAACTTTCATCCATACTCAGCACGGCACCGAGCGGCACCATTTCGCCGTTGCGGTTGCGTACTTTCAAATTCAGCGCGTCGTCTGGACTCGCGCGGTAGGGCGCGTCGGCCTGAGCGATGACCTGATAGGTGCGACCGAACTGGTTGAAGTCATTGACGTAAAGCGAACCTAGGTAGATCTGCAACGTATCGAAAACTTCATTAATGTTCAGCCCGAGTTGCTTGGCTTTGGTGCGATCGAGATCGGCAAAGAGCTGAGGCACATTAATTTTGTAGTTCGAATACACGCTGGTCAGTTCGGGTCGCTGCCAGGCCTGCATTTGCACTTGCTGCACGACATCGGCCATGGCTTCGTAGCCGAGGTCGGCACGGTCTTCGATCATTAATTTAAAGCCGCCCGTGGTACCGAGGCCGCGCACTGGTGGCGGTGGAAAAATGGCGATAAAGGCTTCTTCGATACCGGCGAATTTCATTTGCAGGCGCTGTGCAATCGCGGCTGCAGACAGATCTGAACTGCCACGTGCTTTAAAATCATCGAGCGGAATAAACACGATGCCGGCACTGGTGCTGCGGGTAAAGCCATTTACCGACAGCCCGGGAAATTGCACCACATCGGCCACACCGGGTTCATCCAGCGCGATTGCGCCCATCTCCTTGATCACGGATTCGGTGCGCGACAGCGTGGCGCCATCGGGAAGCTGGGCGAAGCCGATCAGATATTGTTTGTCCTGTGCGGGCACAAAGCCGGTGGGCAGTGACAGCAAGCCCCAGCCGGTCACGCCGAGCAGCACCGCATAGACCGCAATCGTCAGGCCTTTGCGGCCGAGCAGTTTGCCGACACTGGTCGCATAGCGACCGGAACCCCGCTGGAAGGTGCGATTGAAGCCGCGGAAAAAGCGCCCGAAGAGTTTATCCATCACGCGGGTCAAACCGTCTTTCGGTGCTTTGTGATCACGCAACAACAGGGCGGATAACGCGGGGCTTAAAGTCAGCGAGTTCACTGCCGAAATCACCGTAGAAATCGCAATGGTTAAAGCGAACTGCTTGTAGAACTGCCCGGTCAAACCGCTGACAAACGCAATGGGCACAAACACCGCGACCAGCGTGAGCGAGATGGCAATGATCGGGCCGCTGACTTCCTGCATGGCTTTATAGGTGGCCGCCAGCGGGCTCAAGCCTTCTTCAATATTACGCTCGACGTTCTCGACGACGACGATCGCATCGTCCACGACGATACCAATTGACAGCACGAGACCGAACAGCGACAGCGTGTTGATCGAAAAGCCAAACGCGTACATCACACCAAACGTACCAATGATCGACACGGGCACGGCAAGTAGAGGAATAATGGATGCGCGCCAGGTTTGCAGAAACACAACGACCACAATTACGACGAGCGCGAGCGCTTCCAACAGTGTTTTGACAACCGCTTTAATTGAGCCTTTAACAAACACCGTTGGGTCATAAACGATGTCGTAGTCGATGCCCTCAGGGAAACGCTCTTTAAGCTCGGCCATCAGAGCCCGCGTATCATTGGAAATATCGATGGCGTTCGCGCCGGGGGCCTGAAAAAGACCAATGGCGACCGCAGAGGTGTTATTCAGCATCGAATTCAGGCTGTAGTCCGCTGAGGACAATTCGACCCGCGCCACATCTTTCAAGCGAGTAATGCGCCCGTCGTCGTCGGAGCGAATAATAATGTTGGCAAATTCTTCCGGCGATTCCAGTCGGCCTTTGGCGTTGACGGGTAGCTGCACCTCAACCGCATCGGTGATCGGTGCGCCGCCGATGACGCCCGCGGCCACTTGGATATTCTGCTCCTGAATAGCGCTGACAATTTCACGGGCGTTCAAGCCGCGTTCGGCGATTTTTTCCGGGTCGAGCCATACGCGCATGGCGTAGTCGCCGAGACCGAACACATTCACTTGGCCAATGCCTTTGATTTTGGCGATTTCGTCTTTGACATTCATTAATGCGTAGTTACTGAGGTACAGCGCATCGTAGTCTTCGTTGGGCGAGGTGAGGTGCACTACCATGGTCAGGTCGGGTGAGCTTTTTACCACCGTGACACCGAGCTGCCGCGTGACTTCGGGCAGGCGCGGCTGGGCCTGGCTGACCCGATTCTGCACGAGCTGTTGCGCGAGATCGGGATCCGTGCCGATGGCAAAGGTCACGGTCAGCTGCAGTTGTCCGTCAGCGGTGGCCTGGGAGTACATATACAGCATGTTTTCGATACCGCTCAGTTGTTCTTCGAGCGGCGTCGCGACGGTTTCGGCAATCACGCGCGGGTTGGCGCCGGGGTAGGCCGCACGCACCACCACGGACGGGGGGGAGACGTCCGGATATTCGGTAATGGGCAGCTTGAACATCGCAAGCAGCCCGGAAATAAAGATGAGTAGAGAGATCACCCCAGCGAAAATGGGGCGATCTACGAAAAACTTGGAGATATTCATAATCCGTTTTTACCTGCTTGGCATGGGCGAGCGTGGCTTAATGCTGAGGGCACATCAGTGTGCGGCCGCGAGGGTCTTGGCTTCACTGGGCGATACCGTCGCACCAGGGCGAACGTGAGACAGACCGTTGACGATCACTTTCTCTCCACTTTGCAACCCGGATACGACGATGCGCTGGGCTTGCCACTTTCCACCGAGCGTCACCGGGCGGTAATTGGCGACATTGTTCTCATCGACCACCAGTACGTATTTTTTATCCTGGTTGGTGCCGATGGCGCGCTCAGGCACCAGCAAAGACGCTTGCTTTTGCGGTGAGCCGAGGCTGACGCGGGCGTACATACCTGCGGTCAGCACCCCATCGTCATTGTCGATAATGGCGCGGGCGCGGATGGTGCCGGTGCGCGAGTCCAGCCGGTTGTCAAACGCGTAGATTTTGCCGTCATACTCAACGGCATCTTCATTGCCGAGGGCAACGCGGACGGGCATGTCCTGAGGGACTTCGGTGGCGCGAATGAACTGAAGGTAGGTCTGCTCGTCCACATTGAACTCAACATAGAATTGTTCATTGGTGACGATGCGGGTCAGCACAGGCGCGTTTACACCGGCTTCAACCACGTTGCCTTCCGTAATTTCTGCGCGACTCAAACGACCCGCCACAGGAGCGGTAATCCGAGCGTATTCCACATTCAGTTCCGCTTGTTGCACCGCAGCCAGCGCTTCGGTCACCGCCGCTTCGGCACGCAATGACGCCGCTTTACGTTCGTCATAGAGGCTTTGCGAAATCAGCTTGGACGACAGCAGGCTCTCAGAGCGTGTGAATTCACTTTGTGTTTGTTCCGCACTGGCTTGTGCGGCTTTCAACTGCGCGCGAGCGCGGTTTAACGCGGCTTCGTGGGGGCGGGGGTCAATCAAAAATAGCGCTTGCCCCGCTTCGACAACGGCGCCGTCGGTAAAGAAGACTTTGTCGATGCGCCCACCCACCTGCGGTTTGATTTCAACCGAGGCAATTGGCGCAAGGCGGCCGCTGAAGTCCATCCAGGTGCGAATCTCTTGAGGTTCTACCGTGGCGACTTCAACGGAAGGCGGCGGTGGCGCGGCGGCGGTCTGATTGCGGGCGGTACTGGACTGGGACATGAAGAAAATGCCCAGACCAAAGCACGTTGCGATCAGCAACGATATGGCGAAGCGGAGGGGAGTCGGTGTAAAAGTCATGGCCATGATCAGTTCCTGCTGTTCGTGGTTGGCGTTGGCAGATCCGTAGGAGGCCCTGGTCAAGCGCGTGGCGCCGGAACATGAAACCTTCCTGGGCTGGCAACGCCCAATCTGTTTTTCTATAATACAAACCGGTCGGTATGCTCGTCAATATTGCATGCGTTAAGATTTTGTGTACAAAATGGCAGTATGAGTGGTCGATCACGGCCCCAACCCTTGTTGTAAAAGCAATTTTGGGCGTATTTGATAGTAATAGGCGGGCTTCACGCGCTTGTAACCGGTGTGGTTGCGGAGTACCGTTTAATCCAGATGGCGGTCTTTGGTGACGTTAGAGTAAATAAACCGGTCGGTATGTGTGCTTGAGCGACCTTTGTGTTGGAGATTCCTGAACTATGACAGCAGTGCAAACGCGGCAGCGCCTGGTGGAGGTCGCGCTGGATTTGATTTGGCAGAGCAACTACAACAGTGTCGGCGTGAACGATATCTGTAAGCAGGCCGGCGTGACGAAGGGGAGCTTCTACCACCACTTCGAAAGCAAAGGCGATTTGTTCTGTAAAGCACACGCGTACTACGTCGACAGCATTCGTCAGGAGTTGGACACCATCGTGTCGCCAATGAAGCCCGCGCTGGAGCAGCTTGAGGGTTTCATCGGGTTTCTACTGCGCAAAAAGTTTGGTGAAGACGATCAGAACTGTCCGGGCAGCGCTTTTTTGAGTGCGGGTTCGCTGTGCAGTGAAAACAAGGTGAAGGAAGCGCTCAAATCCGTGTCCGAAGCGGCAGTGCGTTACCACATCGCGTTGATTCGAGCACTCGATGCTGAAGGGTACCTGGAAGAGGGCGTAGACCATACCAATGCCGCGCGCTTCCTTCACCAGTATGTACAGGGCGCCACGATCTACGCGAAAGTGCATGAGTCCCCGAACCAGGTGCGCGAGGATCTGCCTGAAGCCCTTTATCGACTCATCGGCCTGAAGCGCGAATTCTGGTATTCCGATGTCTTAAATACCGCCTCCGAGAGCGAAGAGAGGAGCCCCTCGTGATTGATGCGAAGTATCAGCGTTTTGTGTTCTCGTTTTTTATGTCACTGCTGATGTCCTGCATCATGTCCTTCGTGATCACCCTTTTTAATGTCGGCCTTGTTCCGAACCTGATCAGTATTTGGTTGCGCGCCTGGGCTTTCGCCTTCGCCGTTGCATTCCCCACTATCATCCTCGTCTCCCCCGTCGTCCACCACCTCACCGCCCGCGTCATACGCTAACGTATCCATTGGGGTCAGACCCCGACGTATGCGCCGGGGCCTGACCCCAATGGATTTATTGAATACTGTGATGCTGTTTGCAGCTCTGGCCCTGCGGGCTTGTGCTTCAGGCGATCTGGTCTATAAAACTATAAAGGCGCCATGATGGGAGATGTGCGTGTCAACTAGGCCGGTTTGGGACAGCGTTTTGGCCGAAAACCTTTGAGAATTCCATGTTACGTTTGGTCATGTTTCAACTGCGTCTTCCTCCTTGGCGCAGCCCACTTCAGCTCCTGCTTGGGGGCTTAATGATCTATTTGATGGCCTCCATTGCAGGTCCCTATTACGGCTGCGGCGCGGGAAACCTGGCGCGAGAGGGCGGCATCTTCCAGTGTGAGGTCGGTGAACTCTCTGTATCGATTCGCACCGTGATGATTGCCTGCATTGCCAGCGCCTCGCTATGCTGGGGCCGTGCGCTCTCGGTTGCGCAAAAGCGACGCGAATCGTCTGATCAGGAATAACAGACTGTCATCGCTTTGTAGCGAACATATACGGAAAATCATATATACTCGCCCCTCGGATCTGTTCTCGACCTAGGGGGAAGTATGAAATTTCTGTTTATCTGCACTCATAATCGCTGCCGAAGTATCCTCAGCGAAGCCATAACACGTCATCTCGCCGGCGACCGAATTCAGGCGTTCAGCGCGGGCAGTCAGCCCGTGGGGGAGGTGCACCCGTTATCCTTAAAGTTTTTGGCCGAACGCGAGATTTCGACAGAGGGCCTGCGCAGTCAGAGTTGGGACGATTTTGAATCCGAACAGCCCGATGTCGTGATCACGGTCTGCGATAGTGCGGCGAGTGAGAGTTGTCCCGTCTGGTTCGGTGACACCGTTAAGGTGCATTGGGGTTTGACGGATCCCTCCAAGCTGGAAGGGGACGAGTCTGAGTTACGCGCCGCGTTTTTTGCGGTCATGGACACGATCGAGCGCCGCACCCATGCCGCGTTAGCGTTAGATTTCGAAGCCATGGATCGCGATGCACTGCAAGCAGCAATGGCGCAGATTGCAGAAATCGACTAATTCCTCACCTATTGCTCGGGCCAGCATACTGAGGCTGGTCAGAGCTACTTTACTGCGCAGAGCTCGGGTTCCTGGCGGCAGCGTTCTTCGCGATACCACGTCCACGCATCGACCTCTTTCCCATCCGAGAGCACGCAGCGCCCATTCTGTAAAACGAACTGTCCGCCCTGTTCTTCACAATAGACCGCCGCTGGATTGGCGATTTTTGTCGGCTCGGGCCCTTGGCATGCCGCTAATAAACCTGTTGTCAGCAGAAGAGAAACGCCAATTCGTACTCGCATAGGTGCATCCTTGTGGGTTCGAGATCTGTCAGCCGCCAACCGGTACGAATGTGGATTGTGGGGCGCGGCTACCTTCCGTTGCTAGTATGCGGTATTTTGGCAAAAAAATAATGACGGATCGAAGAGGGTGATATGTCAGGTGGTGTTTCTAAACTGGGGCTCTACGGTGCGGTTGAATTGGGTGGGACCAAAATACTCTGTGCCGTGGGGGAGCGCCCCGAAACGCTCGATGTGACACGCTTTACTACGCGTTCCCCGATGGAGAACCTGGCCGACATCACCGCCTTTTTCACTCCACACTGCTCCGATCTCCATGCAATTGGTGTTGGCAGTTTCGGCCCGTTGTCGCTGGATCCTGATGCCAGGAACTTTGGCTCGATTACCTCGACTCCCAAGCCGGGTTGGCGCAACACGGATGTGTACGGGGCTTTACGTTCGGTGTTCGACGGTCCTATCAACATCGACACCGATGTGGCCGCCGCCTTGATTGCAGAAAGTCGACTCGGTGCGGCACAGCACTGCCGGCATGCGCTGTATCTGACAATCGGCACCGGAATTGGCGCTGGGATACTTGTTAATGGTCGAATCCTCCGCGGGGCCATGCACCCAGAGGTCGGACATATGATGCTGGCCAAGCATCCTGAAGATACCTTTGCCGGCATCTGCCCCTATCATGCGAACCGCTGTTTTGAAGGGCTGTGCAGCGGCCCGGCTCTGGCGGCTCGCTGGGGCGTTGCCGCCGAATCCCTCCCGGCGACGCATCCCGCATGGCAAATGCAGGCCGACTATGTCGCCCAAGCGTTGGTAACGCTGTGCACGGTGGTTTCACCCGAGCGTATTGTGCTTGGTGGCGGTGTTGCTCAACAGCCGCAGCTCTTCCCATTATTGCGCGAGGCCTTTGTCAGGCAGATGAACGGCTATCTCGATGTGCCCGCGTATGGCGAGCATATCGAGGCTTGCATTGTGCCGGCCGAACTCGGCCAGCGCGCTGGCATCGTAGGGGCTTTTCTTATGGCGCAGCAGGGTACATGAAGAATGCGACGTGTGCTTGCTCGTCAGGGTTATTGAAATTGTGTGGATGAAAATTCATAGCACTATTATCCCTCCACGTCACAGAAATTTTGTTGATGCGCTCTTCTGCGCCGAGTCCGAAATGTACGATGTTGAGCTGACTTTGAGAATGCGTGGCTCCGGCGGAAGCTACCCATTTCACTTGTGTCAAACCGCTCTCAAGAGAGAGGGAGACCTTGGCACCTTCAGGTCCTGTGCCCGAGGGGGAATATCCCACCTCGACAAGCATGGCGTGGTGTGCCTGTGTCCCCAATGTGTTTTCGAAGAGATACCATTTCCCCTGATCGTCGTCACCGCTGAGTAGGTCAACATCTCCATCCCTATCGTAGTCAAATGCTGCACCCATGTCGCCGTGTGCGGTGGTTCCCGTCACGGTCGCACCGTGATTTGGCAGAGCAGTGAAATGTTGCCCTTCACGGTTTAATAGTAGGATGTCTTCTATGCGCTCGCGTAAATTTCCGAATCGGTAGACGAATAGGTCCTCCCACCCGTCGTTATTGAAGTCGCCATGTGTCACGCCCCAGTTATTCGTTTGGGTTTTTTCGGGTAGCACATACGAAATATCAGTAAAACGATCGCCATCATTACGTAGCAGTAAATCAGGAATAGCCAGGTTTTGGACCTTAAAATCGGGTGTGAAACCTGAAATCCCTGATAAGCTCGCGCGGATGTCCCATGCCAGACTATCTTTGAGCACCCAATCAAGCCGCCAATGCTTCTTTCCTAGGTAGCTGAGATACCAGCCGCTTTCATTTTTCTCAAGCGCTTCGCCCAGTGCTTGCTCTCCATGGAACGTTAAGGGGGCTGCGTCAGGAGTGTCGAATCGTTGTGCCTCTTTACCGACAAATATCGGCAAGGTGACATCTTGACCTCGCGGCCAATGCCAGAAGTGCGCGAGAGTAACCTGCTCATTGTTGGTAGTAAACGTTATGCCGTTCGAGTTGGCATTGCCTTGATCACGTATGTCGAGAGTGTGTGTATCCGCATTAAAATGTAGTGAGTTGTTTGCTATTTGATAATAGGTTTTACCTCGAGCGATATACAGGTCGGCATCGCCATCGTTGTCAATATCCGGTGCTGCGACAGCTTGCACGTATGAGAGTGGAGTGCTCTTAGAAAAGGGGAGTCTCTCCGACACGTTATTGAACCGGAAATCTCCTTCATTAATATACAAACCTAGAGGAGAAAAAGTGATGAGGTCTAGTGCCATGTCGCCGTTCAGTTCAGCTAGCAACACTCGTTCTGCATTAATGGACTCAAACGTTTCATTTTCTCTGTATTGAAAACGCCCCTTCCCGGTATTTTCAAACAAGATATTTCTCGGAGTATCGATCTCGTTTTCCAGCTTTTCAGCATTGATTTGCAGTATGTCTAGATCGCCGTCGCTATCGAGATCGAGCCATCTCACCGCGCGGCCACGCGCGCCCATATCGGCAATCCCTGCCTGTTCGGTCACGTCGTCGAACTGACCATTATTGTTTTGCAGTAAGCGAGGGGGTTGAGGCGTGGTGCCATTGCCTCCTCCGAGTGCTACCAGTATGTCGCCATCGCCATCCAAGTCGTAATCACCGGCGGCGATACCATGAACATCCCATCTCGCAATCGGCGTTTTGTGTTCAGTGTAAACGGCGCTTTGGCTTCCCCAATATAGGGTTGCGGGGACTTCGTGATGGTTACTCAGTAATAAATCGTATCGCCCATCCTGATTGAGGTCGGCGATGGCGGGGCCACCGTATTTCCAGGTGGCGGTCGATTTCAGACCAACTTTCTCCGATATGTTTTTAAAGTAGGGAAGGAGTAAATCATCGTGTTTCGGGTTGACTTTGGGCCCAGTGCCGCAGGCAGAAGCGAAAAGCGCGGTCATTGTCAGCCATATTTTCATGAGAGTGACTCACTGTTGTTAAAAAAAAGCCCGCTGCAAGCAGCGGGCTCAAGCGTCTCACAAGGAGAAACGGAGCTAAATAACACTATTTTCCGAAGCGCCGATCGTAAAGTTCTGTGTGCAGAGTTTTTGCCGCTTTAACCATAGGCGCGTAAGGCACATCCGCAACGCTGACAAAGCCTACGTTGTAGTTTTCTCCGTCGTAGGCCCTGCCAGTAATTGGGGAGTCGATATATTGAAACCAATGCGCGCCAATGAAATACGGGTTATCGATAACCGATTCCATATATTCTTTATACATGCGCGCGCGGTCTTCCTGATTGGCAGCGTGCAATAGTCCTGGGTGATATAAGCCAGAGTCGCTGGCTCCGAAGTGAAACTCGCCGATAATACTAGGCTTGTCAATCTCCTCAAGAAAGGTCCACTTGTGATCTGGTAAGCCTTCTTTGTAGGAGTTGTAGCTCATTACATCCACGTGGCTCGCCGCTGCGCGAACAACTTCCATAGGCATGCCCCAGTCGGGGAAGCGAGCGCCAAGATAAAGGTGGTTTGGCATGTGCGTGTCAAGAGCTTTTGCGACGATGGCGAAATATTTATCGGCATATAACTCGAGTAGTATGGAGTAATCCGAGAGCTGAGTCTGACTATCAATGCTTGAGTCGATGCCTTTGTCAAAGTCTTCCCAGCTATTGATGGATTTATCCCATGCGCTGTTTAGTGCATCAATATCACCGTACTTAGCTTTCATTGCATTTGTGAATGCGCGCTTCGTGGGTACATCTTTACCATCACGTCGAAGCGTATGAAAGACAATGCCCAGTCGTGCTTCATCTGTCTCGGGGCGACCGAAGCTTTTTTCGTTGTCGATGAATACGCCCACGCACCAAGGTGAATTTTGAACTTCCTGGGCGACAGTCTCTGCAGTGACCATGGCTCTTTCTTCAAACTTGGGGTCGAAAACATCGGGCATGGGAGCCCAAAAATCGTTTCCGCTTGAAACCGTTTTGAAGTCTCCAATGATCCATCCATTCGCAAAGTAGGGGATACGTTCTTGATCGTAGAAACGAGGGTCCGTCCAATTTCCTAGCGAAGTGAAGCCCCAGTTCAACATTCTCTGTATTGTGACTTCTTCCCATTCGTCTAGGTAGGATCGTGGAGTGGTCTCCCCGTACTTGCGCTCGAGGTTCGCACTATAAAAACTATAGGTTTCGCCCCGTTTTATGGGTCCTGAGTGTGCTGAGCGCCGATACCCGAAATGGTTGCCTAGTTCGCCTTCGTAGCTAGGAAGCCATTCAAACATTTCAGCACGGGTTTTTTGAGGTGACATGACGGGATGGTACAGCACGCATCGGAACGGTATTCAGGCCCATGGAGTCTTCGGGTGTTGTATCGTCGGCACTGCGCTGCTGGATCAACGATTGGTCGAAATCGTACCCTGTCATTGTAGTGGAATTGGACAGGCGTATGATATCAATGCCCGTTGCAAAGTAGAGGTAGCCGTCGGGTGTCACCAGTGCCCATTTCCCATCTACTTTTTCTGTACGAAAGAAGCCGGTGGCTTCGAGTTTGGGCCCGGCAGTCCAACCGCTAAAGCGAGATCGATCCGATAATTTTTTGCCGCCCGAAAGGGTTTTCAATTCTGCATCGCGCTGAGCGTGCATTTCTTCTTCGGAATGGATCTTACCGACAAAGTCATCTTTAGCATTTTGCCCAAATTTATCGACAATCTTATTTAAGAAAGCTTCGTTCTGTGGAGGATTTGCGATGAGCCGAAGGTTGTCGATGGTGATTTCTTTGTCTCGCAACGCTGTCTGTACACTGAAGGTTATTCGTCGAATACCATTCAGGTTTAAATTCTTTTTACCCCACATTGAGACAAATTGAATGGAGTCACTTTCCCATGTTACTGGGTTTGAGCGTAGTCCAGAAGCGAAATTCAGTTCTATGTTTTCGTCGCCATTCGGCGTAGCGAGGTCGTGGCCATTCATCTTCGCATAGTAGGTCTTTTTTCCGCCAACAGGGACGTTAACTGTTCGGGTATAGACGTTATTGTCAATGTCCTCAATATCCAGATAAATCTGCGTCGATACCTCCCCTCGGTTGGCCATTTCCATCGCTAAACTGAAGTCTTGAAATTCACTCCAGTCCCATGGTGTATCTGGACGGAAGGTCACCGCAGTGTAGGCATTTGCTGCCGAGTCCATCTTGATCTTGAGTGCTTGAACTCCCTCACTGGCGTCGGCTTGGGTTAAGGACGCTTGCGCCCAGATCAATTCCGCGTCGGTGGGAATATCTTTACCCTCGAACGAATAGAGTATTTGCAGGGTTTCTTCGAGTGCTTTCGACGGTTCGGTGGCAGCCTGAGGTGTCGTTGATGTCTGATTACACGCGACGAGGACCGCAGGGGACAAGGCCAATAGCAGGGCTTTTGGCAGATGGCGTAGGGCCAATGGACTTCTCATATTTCGCAACCTGTCTTTATTGTAAATTGTTAACAGATTGTGGATGATAGGCCAGTCGTGGGCGTACCGCAATCTTTTCTATCGCTTTTAGGGGGGCTTTAGTCGGTTAAATACTACTTTAGCGCAAATTTAATGTATTTATTGCGCGTTTGAGGTGGCGCATTGCGTACATTGATGACAGAATCTCGAATCCTTATTGTAAATAGTTGACAATATGGCCCGGCGATGAGAAGGTCTCGCGCAGCGTCCGTTTAGGGCGTCCGCGAAAGCAGTACAAAAATAATAATAGGATAAAAAGAGTGCTGAAGCCGATTACGTTGGTGCACGGCGCTCCCATTTCAGCTCGTCATCGATATCGGGTAGTGCACCCAGGCTCTCGGGCCGAACGCACTGCGGTGAACAGCTTTCACGCTCTGTGTCTTGCTGTTCTGTACGTCAGGCATTAACACGTGCAGAGGACGTCGTAAGGGTACCGCAGATAATTCGACACGCCGAAAACACAATAATGCGGCGTAGGAGAACAGATGAAAAACTACATAGCGAAATCCATGTCGCTGGCGGGGGTAATCTCCGCCTGCACCACTATGGGATGGAGTGCCGCGGCGAACAGCGCCACACTCACCGTCGAGGCCGAGCAGTTTACTCAGGTCAGTGGCAGTTACGTCGATGGGCAGCCCAACCCCATTAGCATTTACAACGTCAATAGCGCGACGGCAATCAATTACGTGAATGCCGGGGACAGCGCACTCTACACGATCAATGTGTCGCAAGCGGGCACATACAGCCTTCAGTATCTGATTGGCACTTCTATGACCAGCGGCGCGGAAATCGAGTTTCTGGTGGAATCCAATAACCAGTGGCAGTCGCAGGGGCGCACATCCGTTCCGGCAGGTCACTGGGATAATTTTCAACCGTTGACGGCCGCACATTCAGTGACACTGCCTGCGGGTCAGGTTCGAGTTCAGGTTAGAGGCTCTGGGGCGAATACCTGGCAATGGAATCTCGATAAATTTACGTTGAGCTCCAACTCCACACCAACGCCAACGCCAACACCAATTCCCAGACCGCTGTATCAAGAGGCCGAGGCCTATGACCAGGTAGGCGGCACTTGGCCGGATGGGCAACCACTTCCTGTAACGACCTATACAGTGAACGGTGACACGGCACTGAATTATGTGAACCGCGGGGACTTTATTGATTACACACTCAACGTGCCGATCGCCGGTCAGTATGATCTGACCTATTTTATGGGCACGGCAATCAACTCCGGTGCAAGTATCGAGTTTCTCGTGGGCTCTGGTTCGAACTGGGTATCGCAAGGCGTCAACGCAGTGCCTGCCTCCGGTTGGGATAACTTCCTACCACTGATGTCGAGCCACCGCGTTTCTTTGCCTGCCGGCAGTGTGAGTGTACGCTTGCACGGGGCGGGTACTCACGACTGGCAATGGAATATTGATGCGTTTGAGTTGAGTTACGCCGGTGCGACACCGACGCCAGTGCCCACTCCGACGCCGGTACCGACGCCATCACCGACGCCGCAGCCCACACCCACGCCGAGCCCGGTTCCAACCCCGACGCCGGCTCCGACACCCACATCGGCGCCCACTCCAACACCCGCGCCCACTCCTATTCCGGGTACGCCCGTATCGGTCAGCGGCAGTTTCACGCTGGAAGCTGAGCACTATCAGGCTGTAGGTGGTGAAATAGACGTCTATGCCGTAAATGGCGGACAGGCCGTCAATTATTTTAATAGCGGCGATTACCTCGAGTTCTATATCGAAAACCCCGCTGGGGGCTTGTACGAAGCAGTATTTCGTGTAGGTACGGCCAATACGGCCAACACGGCCGCAGGTTTATGGGTCACCGATCACGAGGGGCAGCTGGCTCTGAAAAACATCACGGAAATTGTTGGTACGGGAGATTGGGATCAGTTCCTCAATGTTACCAGCAGCACACGATTTAATATCTACCCCGGTGTTACCACGTTGAGAGTCAGCGGTGCGGGCTCAGCCGACTTCCAGTTCAATATTGATAACCTGGTCTTTCATTATCTGGGCCCCGTTGATGACAGTCTGGACGGTGATGCTGATGGTGTAGCGGATATTCACGACCAGTGTCCGAACTCACCTTCCGGGGAGCAGGCGAACGCTTCAGGCTGTACGCCGTCGCAACTCGACAGTGATGAAGACGGTGTGAATGATCTTTTAGATCAATGTCCGAACACGCCAAATGAAGACTTTGTCGATGAGGTTGGCTGTACCAGTACCGGCGGTGACGATGATGACTTTGATGGTGTGTTCAACGAGCACGATCAGTGCCCCGACACCCCATTCTGGACGAATGTCAGCGCCAGCGGTTGTAGCGTGCAAGGCAATGACAATGACGGTGACGGGGTTGCGAATTTCGAAGACCAATGCCCGGGCACGCCATTGAATCATTTTGCGGACCGTTCCGGGTGTGCCTCCACTCAGGTATCAAATGCGTATACCGTTGATGTCAGCGTAAACGCCAATATTCGCCACATTGTAAACGGGGTCTCCGACTTTGGTCGCAATCGTCATATGACCGTACACAGCACGCCATTTGAGCGCGACTGGGACGGGCATGCCGACAAGTTGAACTACCTGCTCAATACACTGGATGTGTACATGGGGCGCGACAACGGTTCAGCCACCTGGAAATTCAGTGAAACGCCCGAAGATCCGAATCGTCCGAACTGGGCCGACCTCGACTGGATGGTCGAGCGCGGGGAAGAGCTGCGTTTGGCGCATGAAAATACGCCGTTCTATCACCGTTTCCCCGACAGTAAAAATGAGCTGATTGCCGGCACCAACCCCCATCCTCTTTACCCAACGCTGAGTTGGTATGACAACGGCTTTACATGGACAGGTTGGCAACCCAAGCACATCGAAACCTCGGCTGAATGGGTTGGACAGTATGTGGAAAATTACTTTGCCCACTCACGTAATGGTTATGTGGGCGAGCCCCTGCCAATGTTCTGGGAAGTCATCAACGAGCCGGATATGAAAATGAAAACCGGTCAGTTCATGGTGACGAACCAGGAGCAAATCTGGGAATACCACAACCTGGTCGCGGCGGAAATCAAATCTCGCCTGGGGGCTGAAGCGCCGATGATCGGCGGCATGACCTGGGGGCAGCATGACTTCTTCCGCGCCGATGGCATTTCGCGTTTTACAGACGATGCTTATGACCAGTGGATTGTGGCGGATGACCCACAGGCGGAAGCCGAAGCTGAAGCGTTCTTCCAAAGCCGCATGGCGACCGCTGTGGATGATGGGCGCGCATTACCATGGTATCAGTGGGATGTGATGTGGCGCGGCTTTATGGACGCGGCGGGCGATAATATGGATTTCTATGCGGTCCATATTTATGACTGGCCGGCCGTGAATCCGGGTGATACCGAAGTATTGCGTCGCGGTGGTCACACCCAAGCGATGCTCGACATGATGGAGTGGTATGACGTTCATCAGAACGGATTTGCTCAACGCAAGCCCATAGTACTGTCGGAGTACGGTGCGGTGCAGGGTGGTTGGGATACGCGGCCGCATGAAGAGCGCTTTGACGCGGAAGTGTTGAAGTCCTTCAATGGGATGTTAATGCAATTTCTAGAGCGCCCGGACTACGTGATTAAGTCAATGCCATTTACACCAGGCAAACCTCTGTGGGGATACCTAGGGGCAGAAAATGGCTACACAACCATGGGGGTCTGCGGTTACAAAGACGTCCCCGATTGCACCACGCGTTATCACTACGCGATGCTGATTGAAGAAAACCTGAATCAGGGTGACTGGACGTGGTCGGATTATATTCGCTTCTTCGAACTTTGGGCCGATGTGGATGGCACTCGTGTGGAGTCTCAGGCGAGTGATCCTGATGTACAGGTCGATGCCTATGTTGAGGGTGATGAGTTGTTCGTGATTCTTAACAACCTGGAAAAAGCCGCAACCACGGTCAACCTCGATGTGTTTGGCCTGGGAAATCGCAGTATTTCGAATGTCGAGATGCGCCACATGTACTACCCCGATAACGCGGATACGATTCTGGATCGCCGTCACCACAGTGGCGCACCGGCAAGCGTGAGTTTGGCTGCGGAGGGCACGATGGTGCTGCGTTACAGTCTATCGGGCAACCTCACGGTGAACGCGACGGTGACGGAGAAGAAATTCTTCGGAGAAAGCGTGAGTGGTGGCAGCGTGCCGCACCGAGTGACGGTCGCAGGCGGTCCACTGACGGTCAACGTGAACAATGTGCAGGTGCCTTCGGGCGCAGCGGAAGCTATGCTGCGCTTGACGGTAGCATTGTACATGGGTGAGGACGACCAAGTCGGGACACTGAGCATCGACAGCTTGAAAGTAAATGGTGTATCGGTAGCGGCGCCATTGGATTGGCGAGGGCCAGGTGGATATCGAGCGGAGCGCTATTTTGCGACGCTGGAAATTCCAGTGCCGGTTGAATCGTTGCAGACCAATAACACAATTGAAGTGGATTTCCATCACAACGGTGAGTTGACGGTGGCGAATTTGGTTGTGTGGGATTTTAGCAGCGCGCCTAAACGATAAGCATTGTTCACGAAGGATAATGTTTGAGGCACATGGCGCAAGCCATGTGCCTTTTTGTGTTTCATCAAGAGGTAAAAAGTGTGTATCGTCGACAGTTTATAAAGCGCGCAGTCTATGGTGGTCTGGTACTTTCTCTCCCGGCCTGTAGTCCCCATTTCAGCAAAAACAGTTCCGCAAGAGGTGCTACACCACTTTCACTGGAAAAGCGGTCTCGTGCGCGTGTATGGCTTGGTGAAGATTTTTGGGCTAATCGCCTGCAGGACTGGAAACTGAACAATGGTCGTATTGAATGTACTAATGGGAACAAAGGGTTTGAAATCCGTACGGTTTCGCTGTTGACGCGAGAACTTCTTGCTGAGCCGGGGCGAGCTGAGATTCATGCCCGCATAGGGCAGGTGGTGGAGGGTAAGCCCGGCCTTGGCGGATTTCTCCTCGGTGCAGGTGAAGGGGAACTCGACTATCGAGGCGCATCACTGGTACAGCGTAGCCCAGGAGAAAATGGTGGCCTACTGGCCATCATAGATCAAGACGGCCAGCTGGCCATTATGGATTTCAGTCAGGAAGGCGAACCAAAAGTGCTGCCGCAAATGCAAAAACGTGCCTCTCGAACAGCGATGCCTGGCATAGACCTCAAGCGTCATTCAGTGGTATTGCAAGTAGTGATAGAACAGCGCGATTCGGACCATTGTGATGTGCAGCTCAGTGCCGTGGACCAAGGAAGCGGTGCACTATTAGATGCGGTGGTGGTGAAGCGGTACTCAGCCGCGCGCTTGCGAGGCGCCATCATGCTCGTCTCGTCGCCACCTAAGTCCAGGGCTGGCGCTCGGTGGTGGTTTTCAGATATTCGTACTGCGGGTGAAAAAATCGCAATTGTACCGGAGCGTGCGCTAGGGCCCGTCATGGGCTGCATGTATTCTCTCAATCAACGCGTATTGAAATTGTCTGTTCAATGCATGCCGATTGATTTGACGACGACACCAAGGGTGTCTCTCTTTGTGTTACCGGAAGGGGAAACCCATTGGCATTTTCTGCAGTCATCGCCGATTGAAGACGGCTACGTTGCCTTGTTCAGATTGACTGACTGGCAACCCGATCGCGCGGCGCGCTACCGAATATCGTTGACGGGCAGCGCTGACGATAGTGCATTTGAGGGACAGGTTGTTGCCGATGTAAACGGGGAGCGAGCGATTAATATTGCCTTGTTTTCCTGCATTATCCCGACTTCAAAAAGCCTGGATGCGGAGACGTATACCAAGCTGATTCCTCAGGAACGACCGCTTGGCCGCTACAGCAAGGACAATATTCTGTTTCCCCATACGTCGTTGGTTGCGCATTGCGAGAAGCATCTTGCGGATCTCTATGTGTTCTGCGGTGACCAGTACTACGAAACCTATCCAACACGTTACGGCCGGCATACCGATCATGCCAAACTGGATACGCTATACCGATGGTACCTTTGGTACTGGACCTTCCGCGATCAGGTTCGGGATCGACCAAGCATAGTACTGGCGGACGATCACGATGTGTTGCAAGGCAATTTATGGGGGCAGGGTGGTAAGGACTCGGAAAAGCCCAAAGAAGAGGACGGGGGATTTAAGTGGGATAAGTCGCTGGTGCGTATGGTGTATCGAATGCAGCACGGTCACAACCCGGATGCATTCGATCCAAGTCCCATTCGCTACGATATCCCCGTTTGTTATGGCAGCTTCCAGTATAGCGGAGTGAATTTTGCGTTCGTAGAAGATCGAAAGTTTAAGAGTGCGCCGGTCTATGAAGGCGACCCCAAAAGTATTACAGGTGAGTTACTCGGCGCGCGTCAGGAAGCCTTCTTAGAGGCTTGGGGGAAGAGCTATCCCGGCAAGCCCAAAGTGCTCATCACCGCTTCAATGTGGGGCTCTGCACAGACAGATCAATATGGCGCACCTTTACTCGACTACGATGCGAATGGATATCCTGCGGATGGGCGTTCGCGCGCGGTTCGACTTGCCAAGAAAGCCGGCGCCGTGGTGCTTGCGGGTGATCAGCATCTGGGTATGCTGGCGCGTCAGGGGGTCGATTCCTATGATGATGGCCCCGTGTTTTTTGCTGGGCCCGCCGCTGCGGCATTTTGGCAGCGCTGGTTTGAAGGCTTCGGCAAATTGGATAATGCGCGAAATGGAGACCCAAACACAGGGGATTTCATCGATACCTTCGGGAATAAAATGCGTATTCTCGCCGTTGCGAATCCCCGTATCACACATAAGGAGTTCGAGGCCGGAAACTCGACATGGGGGAAGTTTATTGCAGATCCTGCTCTTAAAAGTGAAGGTTATGGCATAGTGCGCGTGGATTTCCAGAAGAAGGCGTTTGTTTTTGAATGTTGGCCATGGCAAAGCGATCCTGCAACGGGAGCACAATTTCCCGGCTGGCCGATGACACTCGGTTTTGATGAAGTCTAAGATCTGAAAGAAGCACTAATAAATAAAGCGCATGGATTTCCATGCGCGTTTAAATCACGGAGCCGGTGCGTAGCGCGATTGATTGAATTAGCTACCTTGGTTCTGGAAGGTGCCAGGGTCAAGGACCTGACGTCGTGATCGGAATCGACAAATGTAATTCCAGTTCCAACTGGCGTCGTATTTATGACACAGTCCCCAACGGATACCATGCAGTGGGTCTTCGTGTTTTTCATATCCGGGCTCACGGAATAGACCAATGGCTTCCGGCCCGCTCTTAATGTGCGACATTATTTCAAAGTTAATGCCATCCCCCGCCCACTGACAGGTGTTTTTCTCTGGGCCGTCGGTGGTCAGAAGTGAGGCAATGCCGCCCTTGTATTCCCATACCACCACTTCATGCCCGCTGTTAGAAATGGGATTGTATGGGGATTTTTGGTAGGGGCCTAAAATGGAATCCGCAATCGCAACGCCGTGTTTTATTTCACGTCCGCCGAAATTCATGCTTTCTCCCATGATTTCTCCCTTGTAGTACAGGTAAAACTTCCCTTGGTAGGGCAGCAGACAAGGGTCGTGTACCTTGTGGCTGTCAAATTCCCCCCGCTGTTTGACCATGAATCGGTTGTCTTCATCGCCGTCCCATTCACCGCCTTCGGACGGGCTCAATATAGGAGCGTCGCTTTTATGCCAGGGGCCATCCGGGCACTCTGCCCAAGCGATGGCAATATGCTCTTTAGTGCGATTTAAATAGGGTGCTTTCACCGTCTGATATACGAGGTAAAATTTATCTTCGTAGGCCAGTATTTCTGGGGTAAATACCGCTCGGTCGTCGTAGCTGCCGGTGGGGCCGGGTTGGATGGCGGGTCCGTGCTCACGCCACGTGTAGCCGTCGGATGAACTGGCATGCCAGACTTCAGTTTTATCCCAGGGGAAAACCTTGTCGTCGGGATTGTCGCTGCCAAAGCCGACGGTTTCTCCTTCACCTCGGGTGTACCAGCAATGATAGGTGCCTTCGACTTCGATGACAGCGCTAGGGTCTCGCCGAATGATGCCTTCCTGATAGGCAAAGTCCCCACCGAGGGGTTCGATATCGAATTCGACGACCCATTCAGGGCCTTTCGAGTCATAACCGCGTTCCAGCGCGCGCTTGCTGGCTAATGACAGGGGTTTACTCGACGGTGTGCTCATAACTTATCGTTCCTGTTGATCTTGTGGCGATGTGGAAAGTAGATGGGGTTGCTGAATGTTCATAGTGTAGATGCTCTCTGGAATCAACGCGCCTTTGTGCTGGATGACCAGCGCTGCCACCGAGCAGGCGAAGGTCACACTCTCCATAGGTCCCATGCCTCGCACGCGTGCGGCCAGATAACTTCCGTTAAAGGAATCGCCTGCGGCGGTGGTATCCTGAATTTTGTCCGGAGCTATGGGAGTGGGGGTGTAACGGAGAAACTGCGCGCCATTAGAGTAGGTGACCCCTTTGCTGCCGTTCGTTAGCACCACCTCTTTGGGCCCGCTGTAGGAGTGAATGAGATCGTGTGCTTGCACTTCATCGTCGACAGCATAAATGTCTTGTATGTCCTCCAGGCTGGGGAGTGCGATATCGCACAGTGCGAAGGCGCGTTCATAACAGGCCTTTAGTTCCACGATATCGGGCCAGAGTGCCTGACGATAGTTGGGGTCGAACACAACCTTTGTGCCATTGTCTTTTAATTTCAGTAATAAACGCCACAGAGTATCTCTATCGTTGTCTCGGGTGATCGCAATCGAGATGCCTGAGAAGAAAAAGTATTCAGGCCGCTGGGATATCAGTCTTGCTTGCCTGTCTTCTGAAAGCAGTGATAGCGTATCTCTGGCCGCGGAATTATCTCGCCAATAGTCAAAGCTGCGTTCGCCATCATAATCCGTATTGATGACGTAGAGGCCGATTTTTTTCTCGGGGTGATGAAGCAGGAAATCGTCTTTGATTTTCTGATGTCGAATGACGCTATGTAATTGCTCGCTGTTGGCATCGTTTCCGATGCCTGTGAGCAGATAGGCTTGCCCTTTCTTCGCGGCTGCCCGCTGAAAATACACCGCCACGCTGTGGACGTCGCCAGAAAAGGACTTGATAAAGGTGCCTGGGGAAGTTTGGGAAAATTCCACCATGGTTTCCCCGAAAACGACTAACTTTTGCATATACAGCATCGCCAAAGTTGTTGAGAAAAAACTCTGACCAGGAATGATATCGGAAACACCTAGCCAGAGAAAAAAGGAGAGGGTGGGAGCGATTCTCCCAATCGAGGGGCGGTAAACACCGCCCCGTTAACTTATTCCACTTCAATCAAACGAATGTTATCGATTCGATAATTAAAGCCTTGGCTCCACACATTGGTGCCGACGTGAAGCTGCTGATCGATAGTGGACCAGTCAGCGGTGCTGTCACCTCGGTCTATATCCATCATGACGGCGAATCGAAGTTTTCCGCTGGCCAGGAAGTACACGCCCGTGAACGGTCCGCCCAGCGCGGTGGTATCGTTGCTGGCCGCATCGACCACCGACACACGGACCGCATGGTTTGCTGCAGCGTAATTATCAATTTCTACATCCATGGTGAACAGGTAGCGCTTGCCATTTTCAATGGCGCCGACGCCCAGTGGCAATATATTGCGCACATCATTGTTGGTACCGGAATGGAGGCTCATGCTGCCGTCAATCGCATTGGTATCACTGACAGTTGCTCCTGCGCCCAGCATCCAGTTACCCGCACCGTTTTCAAAGGTAGAGTCGTCTTCACTCAGCAGGTTAATTCCCTGGTCGAAGGCGTAGCGGTAGAGGCGAATGTCATCCAGTTCGGACACTTGATTTGCCGTGATCGCGTAGCTCATAGCGTCGGTCGCAGTGAAGGCGACGGTTTGTGTGCGATTGCCTGCACCGTGTTCATACATGTTCACCGCAGTGACCTGTTCACCCGGCATGCCATCGACTTCTCCCAGTACGGTTCCCATATTGCCGCCGTCCCATGGGCCCATGTGGCGAACGCGTGCTTCAATGAAATAGTCGGACGCGGTATCGAGCTGAGGCAGGTTGACAGTCAGTGTTTCAAGGTCGCTAAACGAGAGCAGGGCACTGCCGCTGAAATCTAGGCCAAGCGCTGAGCTGCCTGCGGCGCTCACGACGCCACCGTTGGTTTCTGACCAGCCCGTCAAGCCATTTTCAAAGCCACCATTGCTGAGGCGATTCGTTTGTGAGGCGCGGGTTACCGTCAATTCCAGCGTGGCCTCTGCTTCGAGCCCAGTGGGGTCGACGACCATGTAGGTGTAGCTATAGGTCGTAGGCGTAGCGGAGCTGACCGGATAGAACGCAAGTGGGTCAACGAGTAGCATGCCGTCTTGTGAACCCTCAAACGCCATAGCGGGCGCTCCGTCTACCGGCGCTAGCGAGTCGTAGTCCACGCTCAGTGTGCCGCCGTTCCAGTCGATGATTGCGGGAGCAGCGGTGAGGTCGAGTTCAAATCGCGCATCGGTGGTTGAAAATACGGCAGTTTGCGGCTCGTACACTGTGGGTGGCTCGGGTTCGGTGGAAACGCCGGTAATATTGACCGTTGCGGTTCTCGGCAGGCTGTGATTGTGGTCTTCCACATCATATTGATAGACGAAGGTGACGGTATCACCGCCCTTGATCTCTTCGGCAAACGCCGATATATCGATCGTCAGGGTGTTGCCTGAGATCGAACCGGCCGAATAGGGGTTTTCTACAGCTTGTGCTGACGCGACTGTCAAGGTTTCCCCGTCGCCGTCAGTTGCGCCCTGCAGCAAGTCAATTTGAACGGAGTCGCCCGCGTCTTCTGAGCGACTCACGGTCAGGTCATTAAATTCGGGCTCGACATCATAGCCTTCAATATTGATTGTCAGTGTGCGAGCGACATCAATGTGACCATCGCTGACATCAAATGTGTACACGATGGTTTTGGTTTCACCGGAGTCGATGTCCGCTTTATAGGCGGAGGGCAGCAAACCGATTTCATAGTGGTTTTCTGCTAGCCCGCTTTTGTCCTCTTCGTCGGTATTTAAATTGCGCACACGCAGAATGTCGCCGGGGTCGGTATCGACGGCACCGTCAAGCAGGTCGATCAGCACCGGCTCACCGTCTTCAGTTACGGTCACTGTGAGGTCGCCGCTGAGTACCGGCGCGTTGTTATTGGCATTGTTGTTGTCGTCACCGCCGCACGCGGTGAGTGCGCAGATCAGGCCCGCGCTTAATAAGCTTTTTGAGTAGGGAATGCTTTTCATGTGTTACACCTTTTATTCTAAGCGGGGCGCGTATCTGCGTCCCGCGGGTTATTATTAGAAGTTAACGCGAAGACCGAGGCGGTAAGTGGTACCCACGGTATATTCTCGATAGGTACGCGACTTCGTGGCCTCTCCCTCAAGCGGGTTGCCTTCTTCGAAAGCGGTGAAGCTGACGTTGCCGTCGGCATCCTGAACACGTTCGACTTCCAGGGTGCGGCTGGTGAAGTACTGGCGATACGATTCGTTCGTCAGGTTTATTGCTTGGAAGGTCAAGCTGACGTTGTCATTAATCGCGTAGGTCGCAGACAGGTCCAGCGTATCTCGGCCTTCGTTCCAAATGGAGCCGCCATTCCAGTTACGGCCGCGCAAGAGATCACCCGAAGCGTAGTCGACACCCACGAGCGAATCCGAGGAGCCGCGATAGCTCAGACGAACCTGGTGGCCATCCTGTTCCCAGAATCCCGTGAAGTTGTAAGTATGCTCGGGTGTTTCTGCTACAGGCAGTGACGGCAGCTTCAGTGTTGTGTCAATGGTGGAGTAGTCTGCTTCGTATTCACTGTCCTGGTAGGTATAGTTCGCAGAGACTCCCAGACCGCTCAGGAAATATCCTGGCAGGAAGTCATAGGTCTGGTTGTAGCCCAGCTCCATACCGCGAATTTCTGCGCTTTTGCCATTAATCACTGACTGCACTTGGTAGCTGCCACACAAATCGCGATAGTCGTCGCTCAGACTCAGCGCATTTGGGTCACTGACATTCCACGGCACGGTGCCCAAAGTTCGCTGTGGCATACAACCGTTCAAACCGTGGTTATTGGCTTCGCCACTGTCGTCGGCGAACATCAGCAGGTCTTCAAGTGCGATTTGGCCATCGATATTGCGAACGTCGGTCAGGTACGCTTGGGCCACATCGGTATCGGTAAAGTTATCCATGTCTTTCGAGAACAGGGCCATGCTTACCATCGAAGTATCATTGAAGTACCACTCCAATGAGACATCAATATTTTTTGACTCGAGGGGCTGCAATTGCGGATTGTATTTTTCAACCGTGTTCCCAGTGGGTGGGTATACGCCGCCCCAATACTGACCCTCTGTCACTTTTGAGCCAGCGCGCAGCAGGTCAATTTCAGGGCGGGTCATTGTTTTTGAAATCGCGAATCGACCAATCAAGTCGTCTGTGAACGCGAAATTCAAATTCAGGCTGGGCAGCACATTGGAGTAGCTGTGTGTCGCTGAAACCGCAAAGCTCTTCTTGTCCAAATCGGTTTCCGGAGCACTGTGCCCGCTGGCATCGTTTGGCGGCGGCGGTTCGCCATTCCAAACGATTTCTTCATTGCTAGCGTCCCAGGCGTAATCTTTCGATGTGGATACATCTGCAAAACGCCACATAGGTTCCCACCAAACCGGATAGGTGGTGGCATCGCCGGTTGCGGCAAGCCCAGCCCAATTGGCGTCGTGACATTGAATGTAGCCATACTCGTCAAAGAGGTTAGGATCTCGCTCTATGCGCGTCCAGCCAGAGGGGTCTGGGCCGCTGGTCGTGTCCCAACCCAGGCCGTCGAGGCGTTGATATTTGTACTCGTAACCGACAGGGGCTTCCGCATCGGCGTACACCGGGGCCGGACACTCTGGCAAATTTGTATTGCGCAAATTGGCGACCGTGATGTAGTCCATGTGGCGTTCGAAGTCTTCGCCAAAATTCCAAAAATCAACACCGGCAAAGCCTTTTGAATCCACTTCGGTTTCAACGTAGCGCACACCAACGTCACCACTTAGGCGACCGTCCATGAATTCGAAGTTGGTTTTTAAATAGACCGCTGAAGTATCCAGTTGTGTTTCTCGCGTGTCTGAATTATCGGGAATACGCACGGCGTCTTCTGCCGATACGACCAGGCTCTTCGCGGCTAATGCGTCTGCTGGTGTCCAGCCCGATGTTGCGGCAGTGCGACCATAGCCAAGGTCGGCCATGAAATCATCGTAGGGTAAGCCGCCGTCTACCGCGACATTGTTTCCGCGGACGTCAGTGATGGGACCGCCAGGAACAGAGACGGGGCGACCGGTGACCGAATCAATGACGGCTTGTGAGCGTGAGTTCGAACTGAATTCAAAAAGCTGATCATCGACATACTTTTCACGCTGACTAATTTTTCCGCCGAATTCGATTGTGGTCATCCCGAATTTATCGAGATCGTAGTCGAAATCGAGTTGGAAATTGGTCATCGTATCTTCGATGGTGCGATCACGTTCGCTGATGAACGCAAGGTGCTGAGCATCGATATCGGCGGGATGGAATGCAGTTGTCGCTGAGTTGTCGTTATATGCCGGAATTAGCGTACCGTTTTCATCGTACTCATCGTACAGCTGGTCGCCAAAATCGAGCATGCCCTCACCGTGGACGAGTTCGCAGCGGCCGCTAGAGCAGTCGTAGCCCACAGGTTCCGCCGCGCTGCCGGCGTCGAATATTAGGAAGGAGGGAATGTTTCTCCAGTTCTGCATATTCGAATAGGCGTTATCTTTCGTTTCTGATTTCGATCTGGAGTAGCCTAGGGCGGCGCTTAAGCGGAAGGTATCAGTAATATCCTGTTCGAGGCGTAGGGTCGCACTCGCATTTTCTTTTTCGTCGCCATTGGTAGAGCTGATTAAATCGCCGGAGCCGAAACGATTGAGGAATTTAGTCGTTGTCAAATGATCGGTATTGACGGTATACCAGTCTTCTTGAGGGTCGGTGAAGGGGGCTGCGCCACGCGTGTCAATGGAAACCTGTCCCTCGACAAAGTTGCTGTGACCTTGGTGACGGGTTCTGACGCCGTAATTGGTGTTGTCCGTTTCCTGCTGCGTGTAAGTGGCATCCAACATAATTTCGGTGGAGTGCGATGGAATCCACTGAAGACCTAAGGTTCCGCCGCGTCGATCGTTTTCATTCAGCGACATTTCATAAGTGGTGCTGTCGTGCGTGATGCCGCGTACATCGGAAATCACTTCGCCATTTTGATCACGCGCGATGCGCATGGTGTCGGACGCACGGAAATTCTCTACTCGGTATTCGTCGCGACGATAGGTGTTAGTCTCATCGTACAAAGTCAGCGCCACACCGAAGGTGTCATCAAAAAACTTCTCTGAAACGGACAGTTGTAATTTATGGTTGTACTCTTCTGAGAAGTCGCTGTAGCGCCCTTGCGCAGTGAACGAGCGAATATCATTGCGCTGTTCTAGCGGCTTGACGGTGATCAGGTTGATGGTGGCACCCAGAGAGCCTTCGTCTTGGTCTGCGCTGGGGGTTTTCACTACTTCGAGCTTAGACAGAATGTCTGCAGAATAAGAGCTTAGGTCAACTGCCTGACTGAACTCGGTAGAGGTCAGCACCTGTCCGTTGAGCGTAATGTTGTTCTGGTTTGCGGTGGCACCCCGCACAGTCACGGTGGAGCCTTCGCCGTCGCGGCTAACGACTGTTACACCTGTGACTCGGCCGAGGGAGTCGGCGATGTTTTGGTCGGTGGTTTTACCCATGTCCTCGGCATTTACGGTGTCGACAATGTTTTGCGCAGCGCGTTTGTCATCGATCGAGCGCTGCAGAGCAGCTCGTATACCGGTGACGACAACTTCCTCTTCTTGATAGGACGCGCTGTCCTCTTGAGCATGGGCGCCAAACCCATGGGCCGCCAGCATGGCCGCTGAGATCGCGGACAGTTTGAAGCGATTGGTGATGATTGGCATCTTGGAGCTCTCCACTAAGTATTTATTTTTATTCACTCTCGCACTTTCGTGGTGCGGAGTATTTCACTTATCGGGGGCGCGTGCGGAGCGATGCGGACACGCGGACAGTTCCCGATTGGGTAATGTTTGGCCAAAATGGCTTGGTTGTCAATAGTATATTGTTAACAATGTAAGCGCGGGTCGGCCGAGGTCGCCGTTGACCTCGGCGCCACTCATGGCGTTCGTGACAGCGCAGTACTGCTGCTGAACACCTGCAGGGTGACCGTACTGACAAAGCCGCCGGTATCCTCGAAGCGCAGCAAGACGTCATTGCTCTCCTCGAGCACACTGAGGGGGACGGGCACTTCTATCACGCCGAAGAAATTTGGGCGTCCTGCGCCATTGTGGTATTGATCGTAGCCTCGGTAGTCCTCTGGCACAGGGATGTGCTGCCCGTTCACGTAGAGCTCCGGCTGCAGCGACTTGCCGTGATCTCGGCCAAGCCCCAATCTCAGTATAGCTTCGCCATGGCTACCCACACTGACGCCATCAATGCCGATAGGGATATCCGTATTGGCGACAATGGCCTGTTTGTAGCGGTCCGCGTAGTACTTGCGCTCTTCCATCTCTTCGCTCGGGGTTCGGGCCTCCGTCAGCGTGAGTTCTAGCATCAATGTGCCCTCGGCCTTGATGCTGAAGGTTTCGGGTAAAACCGAGGCGCTCTCGTCGCTGAGGACGGGCGCGTTATCGGCCCCGAGATAGAGCTGACGGACGCGAACCGAAGCAATGTCGCTGGATTGCAGATCATGCAGGTTCAGCGTGAACTCATGGGGGGGCCATCTCAAGATTGTTGATCACCACATGCAGGGTATTGCCGTCGAGGTAGCTGTCGACAGCCAGATCAATTTCGCTGGCATGGCTCTCAACGCGTGTGCCTTGGATGCTGTCCCACAGTTCATACAGCTTGACCTGATCGGTATATACCCATTCATCGCCGGTTTCGCCTTCTGCTTCGAAGCGTTGACGCATTAGGCGAGAGCTATAGGGGATGTCGCCCACGCGTCCCCATTCGGCCTTGACGACCACGAACGGAATGGTTTTCAGAATCATCTGCGGGCGCTCCATGAAGCTCAGCCACATAGCACTCATGGCATTAATCTTTTCCCAGTCGCGGTATGGTGTCCACGGCGAGTTAATCTGAGAATGAACTTGAGCGCCGAACTCTGAAATCAAGAACGGTTTCACCTCTCCGAGCGTCAAATGCATATAGCTCTCGAGCATGTCGAAGGTCGCTTCGACATTGCTGCCTTTACGGTACTGTCGTGTGCCACCGAAGTTGGCCCAGTCATAGAGGTGCAGTGAAATAAAATCCATGTTTTCACCTGCAATATCGATAAAGGCTTTGTCCCGCGCCTCCCAGCGTTCGAACTCGTTCTTGTCAAAATCAGGGAATGCTACGGTATAGCCGCCTATTAAGACATCCGGGTTCGTTTTTCGAATCTCTGTGGCCACGGCGTTGTGGAAGTGGAAGACTTTTTCAGGGGTAGTCGGCGTGGAGGCATCGTCGATGAGGTCGTATAGCGGCTCGTTCATAACCTCTACGAACGGCGGTTTAGGTTGCCCTGTGGCTTCACCCCCCTGATTAAAATAATTGGCGATGAATTGCCCCATGTAGTGACCGGTCGCTGTACCAAAGGGGGCTTCGGGGGTGTCCTCTGTGGAAAACGACCAGCCTTGGCCAGTGGTTTTGCCGTCTGGCCAATAGGGGTGTTGCTGCGCACCGACGACCATATCCGTGGCTCGGTATTCATACTGGCGGGCTTTTTCTGCATCCGCTGCGGGGTTGTTGCTGTACCACCATTTCTGGTCTGTCCCGCGCTGAGAGGCGTCCGACTCGCTGGCATAGCCAGGGCGTGCGGGGTCTTCCATGATTTGTGACAGTTGCCACGCCATGCCGCCTGTATCGCGCCCGAGGTACACATCGTAGCTATCCAGGAAGTCGCCAATCAGGTCGTCAGACGCATTTTGAGCGCCGCGGCTCGCGGCATTTCCGCTCCACCAGTCATTTTCAGTATTAGAAGCATGAATATTTATGTACTTGCGCCGATCAAAGGTGTCGATGCTGCCCACAACATGGCGCATGTTGATATCGACGCTCACCGAGGGGAGTAGACTTGGGCTAGGCGTGGGCTCTGGTGTCGGAGTCGGTGTGGGCTCCGGTGTTGGAGTCAGTGTGGGCTCCGGTGTTGGAGTCGGCGCTGGCGCGGGAGTGGGCGCGCTACTAGGGGATGGGGTTGGGGTGCTTTCCGTGCTGCCCGAGCCGCCTCCGCCACAACTGCTGACGGCAATCGCCAAGCTGGCACAGAGGAGGGATTTGACCAGGGGAGATGTTTTCATAATGCTGCTCTGTTTTGGACTGTTATTGTTGTGAATACATTGTGTACGCGATAGATTGTATTGTGTAGATTGTTAACAATCAAACTGATTTCTGCTATGATTGGTCAGATCGCCCCTGTGAATCGACCTGGCAGAGGCGATATCGGTCAAGACAGTGCTGTGCACAGCCGGCTCTTGAAAACGCTCAGCGCCTAGATGCGCTATGAATAATATTAATAACTGACGTATTGGTAGTGTTGTTTATGGATGTGTATACGCGTACGGCGTTTAGGTTTGCGGCGATAGTGGCTTTTGGTGGCCTGATCTTTGGTCTGGATGCGGCCCTGATCTCGGGGACGACGCGGTTTATTTCTTCGGAATTTGGTCTCAGCGACTTGCAATTAGGGACTGTCGTGGGTGCGCCTGGTTTTGGTGTGCTCTTTGCGTTGATGGCGACGGGGCCTATTTGTGATGCGCTAGGGCGCAAGAAAACCCTACTGATTATTTCAAGCCTTTATTTGCTTTCCGCCGTGGCCTCGATGTTGGCGCCCAGCTACGAAAGTTTAGTGGGCGCGCGCTTTTTAGGTGGGCTGGCGTTTACCTCGCTCTCTCTTGCTTCGATGTACATCGGCGAAATCGCACCGCCGCACATACGTGGCAAGTTGGTTGCGATGAATCAAATTTCCATTGTGATTGGGCTGTCGGCCGCCTATGCCATTAATTTTGGCCTTGTGCAGGCACTGGGAGAGGGGCAGTCCGCGCTTGCACTCATGGGGCAGGACGTCGCTGTGTGGCGAATCATGCTTGGTGCAGAAGTACTTCCTGCCCTGTTGTGGTTGCTGCTGGTGCTCACCATTCCGGAAAGTCCGCGTTGGTTGCTGGCTGCAGGTAAAGAGGCCGAGGCGCGCGTCGTGATGGCGCGACTCATGCCCGAAGGTGAAGTCCATGCTGAAGTGGCTCGCATTAAAGAGAGCGCGGGGCACGGTTCTCACAGTGCGAAAACGCTAAAGGGCCGCGTGTTAGATCTGCTCGATCGCAACGTGCGTCGAGCGATGATAGTCGGGTTTGTTTTCGCCATTGTGCAGCCGGTGACGGGGGTGAATGCAATTTTATTTTATGCGCCCATGGTGTTTGAGCAGACCGGTGTGGGTACCAGCGCATCGTTCGGGCAGACGCTGATTATCGGGTTTGTCAGTTTGATTTTTACGGTAGTGGCGCTGGCTCTGATCGACCGTGTTGGGCGGCGTCCTTTGGTGATTGTCGGTCTTATTTGGTCGGTGATCAGTTTGATGATGTGTTCGTGGGCCTTTGCTGTCGCGACCTATACGCTAGATGCCAGTGCAATGAGTGGTTTGATGGTGACCGTACCGGCCGAGGTTCATGCGGCACTCCTAGCCCTCGAGGCACAAACGTTTCATAGCGATATCGCGTTCAAGCAGGCACTTATTGCTCATATAGGACAAACGGCGGCATCGCAGTACGAGAGTGTGTTGATTCAGGCAGCCGTCACCATTAATGCACCGATTGTATTGATCGGCATTGTGGGTTTTATCGCCGCTTTTCATCTGTCGATTGGGCCAATTATGTGGGTCGTTTTTTCGGAGGTGGTGCCCATCCATATTCGTGGCATCGCGATTCCCTTGTTTGCATTTCTGAGCAGTGCGATTAGCTATTTCGTACAGCAGTTTTTCCCCTGGCAGTTAAACAATCAGGGCGCGGCGGAAATTTTCATGTTTTACGGCATTGCTGGGTTTGCAGGGCTTATTTTACTGGGTTGGATCTTGCCCGAGACGAAAAATAAAAGTATCGAAGAAATTGAAGCTTTGCTGGCGGTCAGCGACAGCGAGCCAGAAGGGAAGCTGAAAGAAGCATAGAGAAGAGTTGCCCCGTAAATAAGGGGCTTTCGCGTTGACTAAGATTGTCGACAATATACAATAAGCAGATTGACAGAGAAGAATGAGTGTTATGTTGCAGACCATCGATAGGGAGCCCTGCCTGGAGGCGGCGCCAAAGAATGAAATCAAGGCAATGCAGGTGGAGTATTACCGCGTACCCCTCGCGGAAGCCCTGGCGGATGCCAAGCATGGTACACACACGTATTTTGAATTAATTTTGTGTCGCATTTTCTGTGCAGATGGTCTCGAAGGTGTGGGCTACACCTACACTGGTGGTACGGGCGGACGGGCCATTTATTCACTGCTCAACGATGAATTACGAGAGTGGATTGTCGGTCGTGACGCAACCGATATTCGTGAGATATGGGAAGATATGCAGTGGAAGCTGCATTACGTGGGACGTGGTGGCCTGTTGAGCTTTGCCGTATCTGCTGTGGATATCGCATTGTGGGATATCCGCTGTCGTCGCCTCGCCCAGCCGCTGTGGAAAGTGGCCGGAGCGCACGGAAATACCGCAGCCAGTTATGCAGGCGGCATCGATTTGGGTTTTGACGAGAAAAAGCTGCTCGACAATGTGCAGGGCTACCTCGATCGCGGTTTCGACGCGGTGAAAATCAAGGTAGGCAAAAAAGATTATAAGGAAGATGTGCAACGTGTTGCCGCTGTACGCGAGCGAATAGGCGCGGACACACGTTTCATGGTGGATGCCAATTATTCGATGACTCGTGAAGGGGCCATTCGCTTTGCTAAAGCCATTGAACAGTACGATATAACCTGGTTTGAAGAACCAACCATTCCCGATGACTTTGAAGGTTATGCGCACATAGCCAATGCCATTGATATTCCGCTCGCGATGGGAGAAAACCTGCATACCGTCCACGAGTTTATGCACGCTATTAAATATTCTTCGCTGGGTTTTCTACAGCCGGATGCTTCCAACATAGGTGGGATTACTGGCTGGCTTATGGTGTCGGATCTCGCTTACGCAAACAACTTGCCGGTGTGCAGTCATGGCATGCATGAATTGCACGTCTCTTTGATCGCCTCGCAGCCGCATGCAGGATATCTTGAGGTGCACTCTTTTCCTATCGACCAGTACACCACCACACCGCTGACGCTCGAGAATGGGCGAGCGGTTGCACCCAATTCGGTGGGGACCGGCGTCTGCTTCGACAAGGCAGTGCTTGGGCCCCATCTCGTTCAACTGAAATAAAGGTTTTTTTCTATGCAAGCTGCAGAATACATAGGCGATAAAAAATTTCGCATGGTCGAGGGCAGCCGCGTCTCGCCAGGCGAAGGAGAAGTCTGTATTCAGGTTGGGTATGTCGGAATCTGTGGTACAGACATGCATATCTACCATGGAGTGATGGATGGCCGCGTCAAGCCGCCCAAGACCATCGGTCATGAAATGTCGGGTACCGTGGTCGAAGTAGGTGCGGGTGTGTCTGATTATGTGGTCGGCGATCGTGTGGTTGTTCGACCGCTGGATTATTGTGGGGAGTGTCCCGCGTGTACAGCAGGTCACAGTCACGTGTGTCACAACCTGAAATTTATGGGTATTGATTCTCCGGGGGCCATGCAAAACTTCTGGACCGTCAAGGCGCGTACTTTGCACCGCCTGCCCAAATCAATTTCTCTCGAAAAAGGCGCGCTGATAGAGCCCCTGGCCGTTGCTTGTCATGATATTTCCCGCTCGCGTTTAAGCGAGGGGGAAAAAGCGGTCGTCATTGGTGGTGGGCCCATTGGTCAGCTCGTCGCGCAAGTCGCGAAAAGTGTTGGTGCCGATGTGCTGATTTCCGAAGTCAATGCCGCGCGCCGAGACTTTGCAGAAAAAACCGGTATCAATGCCATCGACCCTCTTGCGGAAGATTTACACGAATCGGTAAAGACCTGGACGCAAGGCAAGGGTGCAGATGTGGTATTTGAAGTCTCTGGTGTGCAGCCGGCCATCGATGCTATGACGCAAATTGCTGCCGTGCGCGGTCGCATTTGTGTCGTGGCCATTCACTCCCAAAAGCCGCAGGTGGATCTCTTTCAGTTTTTCTGGAAAGAGCTGGAAATGGTCGGCGCTCGCGTGTACGAAGCCGCTGATTTCGATATGGCGATTGAATTGGTAGAACAAGGCCACGTCGATCTCGATCCGTTCATCAGTTCCATTTCAGACCTTGGTGAAGTCGAAACTGCATTTGCATCAATGGATAATAACCCCGAAGGCATGAAAGCCCTAGTTCGTTGTGGGGAGGAAGCGCATCATGCGTGAAGCTTTCGATTTATCCGGTAAGGTAGCACTGGTCACGGGCTGTAAGCGCGGCATTGGCAAGGCGATGGCATTGGGCCTGGCGGAAGCGGGTGCAGATATCATCGGGGTGTCGGCGAGCCTTGAACGGGAAGGCTCCGAGGTTGAACTCGCGGTACAGGCACTGGGCCGTACTTTCCATGCCTACCAAGCGGACTTTTCCGACCGCTCGGCCTTGTACGCGTTTATTAATAAGATTAAGCGCGAACATTCACAGATTGATATTCTAGTGAATAACGCTGGCACTATATTACGAGCGCCCGCTGTTGAACACGGTGATGCGCTTTGGGATCAGGTCATCGAGGTCAATTTGAACGCGCAGTACGTGCTCAGTCGAGAAATAGGACGGGACATGGTCGCGCGCGGTAGTGGGAAAATTATTTTCACTGCCTCCTTGCTGACCTTCCAGGGTGGTATTACCGTACCAGGTTATGCCGCGAGTAAAGGTGCAATAGGGCAGTTGACGAAAGCGCTGGCCAACGAGTGGGCTGGCAAAGGCGTCAATGTGAATGCGATTGCACCTGGCTATATCGCGACGGACAACACCCGGGCATTGCGTGACGATGAGGCCCGTGCTGAGTCTATTCTTGCGCGTATTCCTCAAGGCCGTTGGGGTGAGCCTGAAGATTTCAAAGGGCCCACAGTTTTTTTGGCTTCCGATGCGGCGCGCTACGTCAACGGCGCAGTGCTACTCGTAGACGGCGGTTGGATGGGGAGATAAATAAATGACAATCCGTAACAAACTCCATTTTATTCATGGTGAGTACGTGGCCTCCAGTGATGATGCCACCATTGAGGTGTTGAATCCTGCGACGGGCGCGCTGGTTGGTGAGGTGCCCAAGGGTACCCGCGAAGATGCGCAGCGAGCGTTGGAGAGTGCACAATCTGCGCAAAAAGCTTGGGCGGGCATGACGGCGAGAAATCGCGCCAAGCTGTTGCGTCAATTTGCCAATGGAATCCGTGATAACTCGGACTCATTAGCGGCGCTGTTGGTGGCTGAGCAGGGAAAATTGTTGTCGGTCGCTCGCCACGAGGTGGAAGTGACCGCCACGTTTATCGAATATGCATGCGATCATGCGCTCACGCTCGAAGGTGACATTCTTCCCTCCGACAACGAAGGTGAGAAAATCTATATTCACAAAGTGCCTCGCGGCGTTGTGGTGGCGATCACCGCCTGGAATTTTCCGCTGGCGCTGGCTGGAAGAAAAATTGGCCCGGCGTTGATTACCGGGAACACTGTTGTGGTGAAGCCCACGCAAGAAACGCCCCTTACCACCACGGAACTGGGGCGAATTGCCAATGAGGCAGGCATTCCTGCTGGCGTGCTTAACGTCATTAATGGAGAGGGCAGTATTGTCGGTCAGGCATTATGTGAAAGCCCGATTACAAAAATGATCACCATGACCGGTAGCACCGTTGCCGGTAAGCGTATTTACGAGACCAGCGCAACCAATATGACCCCGGTGATGCTGGAGCTTGGCGGCAAAGCACCCATGGTCGTGATGGATGATGCGGACCTTGATCTGGCGGTGGATGCTGCGCTTTGGGGACGCTTTACCAACTGCGGTCAAGTCTGTACCTGCGTGGAGCGCCTATATGTTCATGAAGCGGTCTACGATGCCTTTATGGATAAATTCCTGCCGCTGGTCAAAGACCTTCGCGTTGGGGACCCAATGGACGCCGACACGCAAATGGGACCGAAAGCCAATAAGCGCGAAGTAGAGCATATTCATAGCCTAGTGCAGCAGAGCGTAGCCCAGGGCGCGCGCCTCCTGACCGGTGGTCATCCCACAGCACCAAAAGGGTTTGAGCATGGCTGTTGGTACGCGCCCACTGTGCTGGTGGATGTCGAGCAGGACAACATCATCGTGCATGAAGAAACCTTTGGTCCCATTTTGCCAATCGTCAAAATTAACAGTGCAGATCAGGCCATTGCGTACACCAATGACAGCCAATATGGGCTCAGTGCCTACGTCTTTACCGAAAACTTCCGCACCATTCAGCGCTTTATTTATGAAATGGAAGTGGGTGAGGTGTATGTGAATCGCGGCATGGGAGAGCAGCACCAAGGCTTCCACAACGGCTGGAAAATGAGTGGTTTTGGTGGAGAAGATGGCCGCTATGGGCTTGAGCAGTACCTTGAGAAAAAGACGGTGTATCTCACGGAAGGGGCGTCTTGATTGAGGGCGTAAGCCCTCTGTATCGGCTGAGTAGTTAGCCGTAACAGTTGTGATTGCTTGCCGGCCAGGGATGACCGGCCATTTTTATTTGATATTGGCTTTCAGCGCGGCGATCGCGGCTCTGGAATCCTTTGTTTTCAGTGCAGCAAGTATGTCTTTATGTTCATCGACACATGCTTTGGCGCTACCAATTCGTTTGTAGTTCATGCGCATACGCAGCACGATGGGGTACCAGAGGTTGCTGAGCTCTCTTCCTCCTGCCCGTTGAATCAAGTAATGGTGAAAATCGATATCCGTTCGGGTGACTCTAGTGAAGTCTTGCTCTTTAAATGCGTCATCCAGCTCTGCGAGAATCTCTTCCATCGCGGCAAAGTCAGCTTCATCGAGTTTGCCAATCAGCGTCTTGACTGCATAAGTTTCGATTTTACGGCGGATATCGATCATCAAACTCTGCAGGTCACTATCGAGCACGCTGTTCACTGATACGCCGCAATTGTTTTTAGAAACAAGTAGGCCTTCTTTGGTCAATTGTAAAAGCACATCTCGAACAGGGCCTCGGGATACTCCGAAGCGATCAGCGAGTTGCTGCTCATTGAGCTTGGCGTTTGGTGCCAAGTCGCCAGAAATGATGTCTGAGCGGATCTGGTCTGCAATCTGATCGCGTATAGGGACGATTTTACTGTTTTTCATAATCACTGCTATCAATGGCTGCTGGAGTTGGTTGAATATGGTGCCAGTTCTTGTCCGTAAGAATATATGAAATGTGTTTTATTAACAATTTTATGCTCACATTCTGAGTTCAATAAAGCTTCAGTTCATATGCCGTATTCGTCCAGCTTGGTCACATCAAGCCAGTATTTTTCGATGTTGACAGGTGTTTCCGAGTGCATGTTTGGGTTGTCAATGCGTAGAGTACGTCGTTGCGTGACTTTTGCTTGTTCCAGTCCCCCTTTGAACAAGGGGTGTTGGTACAGGTAGCGGTCGTAGGCTCCCGATTCGATTGCCCAATTCATCGCTTCACTGACGAGGCTATGAAGCGCGTGGTTATCGGCGGCAACATAGAAGTACATCGCAAACGGGTAGACAAGTAGAATATTATTTTCGACTGTTAGAGGCAGTTCTGGCCTTATTTCTATCTCGTGCCACGGTTCGTGAATTGCTAGCGGAAAGTAGTCGAATCGTCCGCCATCGAGCATAGGCCATAGACTCTCTCCTTTTACTGCCGTGACGACGTTCAAGCCAGCGCGCTGAAGCACTTCGGTATCGCCCCAAAAACGCCCCTGACCAGCACGTAATTTTGACAGTGCCTCGATGTTATCAATATTTTCAAAGCGGTATTGCTGGTCGGCTCGAATAACAAAGATCCTGTGTCCTAGAATGCCTTTGAAAATAGGAATGCGGATAGGAAGTAGGGTATTCTCAAGCTCGGGCGACATCCCGGCCCAGAACAGGTCGAGGTCGCCATTGGCGGCTTTCTCTGCCATACGTGCAGCCGTCAGCCTTTCCGTTCCGTACTCAATACGTACATCATGTCCCATGCTCTCTAGGGAGAGGAGAAGTAATTCAACGATGAGCTTATCTTTTTCGATGCTCGCGTCGGGGAGCTTCAATGTGAGGGTGGCGGCGTCAACGCTTAAAAAACGCAGGCCCAAGCATAGAACGAGCAGGTAAAGTAGGGCTTTCATAAAATCACTATTGTTATTGGTAGATTGTTAACAATATATCAGTGGGCGTCTTAAAGGCAAGGGATGGTGATGAAAAGTTGCGCAGTCACGGGCGTAGGGTTTACTGCGGTAATGATAGCCAGTCTTGAGTTTGTTCTAATCCGAGGCCCATTGCTTGCAAGTATGCGTGGAGCTGCCCGCTTTCGCGTAGTCGCTTAAGCCCTTGGTTGATGTGGAACTGCAGTACTTCTGCATGTGGGCTCTGGCGAGAGATGACATAATGTCGAGAGCCCGAAAAGCGTACTTTGATGCCCGGGATGGGGTACATCGGGGTGCCTTCCATGGTTTGTGTCATGTCTTTGGTGTTCACAAAACGGAGTAAAGTAAAGTCAGCACGTTCGCGAAGCATCATTTGATAAATGGCGGAATAGCGTGTGGCACTAACGGTGTGCGGAGTTATTTGGTTCAGAAGGTTCCAGTCGTAGGCCCAGTTCTTAACGGTGATACCGCGCAACGACTGGATGTAGTCAGCGTTGATCGGATGACGATCAAGCAGTGCTTTTGACGTGACATACAAGCCTTTTTCGAACTCCATACTGCGGATGAGCGGGTCAGAGTACAGCAAATTCGCACTGGAGATATCCTCGAGCCAAATGCTTTCGGCCGACACGTCCGCGCCACCTGTCTCCACAGTCCGCAGCGAGCGCGCATAGTTAGGAAACGGGATGACCTTGAGAGCGACATCACTCTGGTTGGAGGTGGCTGTGAGCGCTACGCATAATATGAGTAATTCGATACTGCCTCTGGGGGCGCCGTGCAAACTTTCGGGAGGAATGCCATTGCAATTACGTTCGCCAAGAAGTGTTCCATAGGCTTGCGCGACATCCGCAGGCGAAGCGACGGTCACGCTTATGCTGGCCGAGGCATCTGCAGTGATCGTAGCGTGAGACGCGCTGGTCAGCGCCAATAAGATATATATAAGCTTTACCAAGTCAACGAACCTCTAGCAAACAGGGATGCATAATTGCAGGGCCTTCAACAATTATAGCGAATGTATCCGTAAATGCTCTGGCGTAAACAACCAGTTAAAGGTGCGTATTCGCTGCTTTTGCCTTGACCAGTAGATCCTGTTGATACTGCTTTGGGGTTTGGCCGAAATAGCGTTTGAATTGAGCAATAAAGTGCGACGGACTGGAAAAGTTCAGTTCGTAGCTGATGGTTGTAATGTTCTTGCCCGACTGCCCCAATTGTCGGGCGGCGCGATGGAGTTTATGCTGCAAGACATATTCCGAATAGTTATATCGGTATATGGCCTTAAATACTCGCGAAAAGTACGATGGCGATAGATGACACAGTTCGGCGGCTGCATTCAGGCTCAGATCGACACTGTCATTGTCTTTGAAACGGTCGAGAACAGGTTTGAGTTTGGCACTGATACGGGGGTTAATCGCTCCGGTCTTGGATTTTGGTTGAATGGCTTCGGCGCTATCTGAAATCCAAATCAGCAGAAGCTTTAGCAGGGCCTGGCTTTTTTCTCCAAACGGGTTTTCCCTGTAGCTCTCTTCCAGCCATTTAACTAGTCTTCGCAGGCGACGTTGATCTTTTGGGGGGAAGCGGTACTGGCTGGCAGACATGAACCGTTCACGCGCCTGATTTAGGCCTTCGCTGTTAAGCATCTCAGGTAAAAATTGAATGATATACCATGACTTTGCGGCGGGGCTCACTTCGAAATAGTGCGTTTCCAGTGCGGGTGTAAACACGATATCACCATCCTTCAGCAAGGATTCTCCCTTGCTGTAATAGAAGTGCCCCTCGATATTCTCGAACACAATAATTTCATGCACTTCGTGAAAATGCAGTGCACAAGAGTAGGGAGCGTCCTTTTCGTAGGCGACATGGTGCACCTCAAAGTTAAAGCCCTTTTCGATGCAATAAGGTTCGCAATAGACCGGAGTGCTTGACATCTGCCTTTGCTCCAAATGACAAGAATGTGTTATTTCTATGTGGTTTTGTGGGCGAAAACCCGGCGTCAGTATGGCAAATTGATATCAATTGTCAAAAGGGGGCTGTATGAAACAATCTAGGGCGCTTATTAGCGATGGCCATGGAGGCTACGAAGTTCAAGACATTTCGGTCGGCGCACCTGGGCCGGGTGAAATCAGAGTTCAGATAAGGGCTGCGGGCCTGTGTCACACCGATTGGGATAGCATCCAAAACTGGAAGAAACGCTTTGTCGTTGGACACGAAGGAGCAGGGCTTGTCGATGCCGTCGGTGAAGGTGTCACGAGGGTTGCGCCGGGTGACGCAGTCATATTGAACTGGGCGATTCCCTGCGGTACTTGTTTTCAGTGTCTGGAGGGGTTCACGCATATTTGTGAAAAAAATTCTCCAGTGTGTGGTGAGGGTTTGTGCGGGCATGCGCATGCGGGAGCCACTCTGGAGGCAGGTAAACCGGTGGAGCGCTCCTTTCATCTGGGTACCTTGAGTGAATACACCGTTGTGCGGGAGCAGGCCGTAGTGCGTTTGGATGTGCCTATGCCGTTCTCATCTGCGGCGATCGTAGGCTGTGGTGTGATGACTGGGTGGGGTTCAGCCGTGAATGCGGCTCGCGTCCAGGCCGGATCTTCGGTAGCGGTACTCGGGTGCGGGGGAGTTGGGCTCAATGTTATTCAGGGGGCCGCGCTATCAGGTGCGGTCACGATCGTCGCGATTGATTTGAATGAATCGCGCCTGGCTCAAGCGCGAGAGTTTGGCGCGACGCACGGAGTTTTGGCGCAGCGGGAAGATCCTGGTTATGCACACATGAAAGCGCAGGTGGCCGATATTCTGGGTGGGAGAATGGCGGACTATGCGTTTGAATGTACTGCAGTGCCGGCCCTAGGGGCGGCACCATTGGCGCTGGTTCGAAGCGGTGGCACTGCGGTGCAAGTGAGCGGGATCGAACAGGTCGTCCCCTTTGATTGTGAATTGTTTGAATGGGACAAAATATACATCAATCCACTCTACGGGCAGTGCAATCCCCAGCGTGACTTTCCGCGCATTCTGTCACTGTATCAATCTGGCCGATTGAAGCTGGATGAGCTTGTGACAAAAACCTACACCCTCGATTCCGTCGCTCAAGGCTTTGAGGATATGCTTGCAGGGCGAATCGCAAAAGGGGTGGTGTTATTGGGTGAGGGGGGCTGATCCGGTGGCACTACAGCAGCTGGAGGTGGGGCGCAATATTGAGGGTTATCCGGGGCTGACCCTGATGACGGTGCACAGCAGCTACTTGCGTGGGCGGGGAAATATCTCCGTCTATGCGCCGGAACATTCGGGGCATGTGCCGCTGCCCATCGTCGTTCTTTTACACGGCGTCTATGGTAATCATTGGGTGTGGATGCACTTGGGCCGAGCGCATCAGGTATATCAGCGATTGCGAAACACAAACGACATTGGTGACTGCATTCTCGTTATGCCTGAAGATGGCAGCTACTACGCCGGGTCGGCTTACTTGCCCCTGCTCCACGGTCCAGATGCCGAGCGCTGGATCATGCATGATGTGCTCGAAGCCGTCTATCGCTGCATTGACGGAGCCGATCCAAGCTCACCGTTGTTTCTGACTGGATTGTCTATGGGGGGGTATGGCGCGTTGAGGCTTGGCGCGAAATATGCCGCGGATGGACGTTTTCGATTGCAGGGTATTGCGGCACATTCCTCGATAACACGTTTGGAGGATCTCTCGCATTTCGTGTCTGAGCCTCTGTCAGTGTATCAGTGTGCTGATCAAGCTGAATCAGATCTATTGCACTGGTTCAAATGCCACTGCGCTTCGCTTCCGCCGTTGCGCATAGATTGCGGTGAGAGTGATCTTTTGCTCGGTGGCAATCAGCGTTTCGTTGCTGAGCTGTCAGAGCTTGGTATCGACATCCCTTTGGAGGTGTATCCCGGTGGTCACGAGTGGCCCTATTGGGAGCGGCACCTGGAAAAGACCTTGCGCTTTTTCGACGCGTTGCTGATGCGCAGCCCGTAGCCTTGACGATGCTGTTTCAGTGCCCTAGCCCAATTCGTGATTGAATATCATCGGCGCATGATTTAACTGCGGCGCCTAGGTCAGCCTCTTCCGTGCGGCGGTTAATACTTGTGGTTAGCGAGGACACCGCCAGCGCTGCAAGAAGCCCGGAGCGCGCCTCTCCAATAAAGCATGCGCAGTCTGTGACCCCCTGTGTGATTTCGCTGTTGGCGAGGTGAAAGCCCTCATGACGAATCCGCTCGAGTTGTTCGGGTAAGTCGGTATTCATTTGGCTGTTGTGACTGGCTTCTCCGTCGGTACCTCGCAATGCCAGAACCCGTTGCTCGTCGGTCATGTGGGCGAGTAGCACCCGGCCTGAGGTCGTGCTCAGTAGAGGGAAGAGGGTGCCTTCTGAAATGGATAGGGATACCGGCTCGGGGCTTTTCACCTGACTGATCACCAGAACCTGATTTTGGTAAAGCACACTCAGGTGGCAGGCCTGCCCGAGTTTTTCTGCAAGCGCATGCATGGGCAGCAGCGCCGCCGTGCGTAATTGCTCAATCGGGGAGTGTGTGTGAGCCAGGGTGTAGAGTTTCAGCGACAGCCAGTATTTTCCCGAAGCTTCGTCGCGCACAAGGTACCCTCGCTTTTCCAATCCCACCAGGATGCGGTAAATCTCATTCGCACTGCGCCCCACGCCTTGGGCGATATCGGCTTGGGAGCACGCACAGCTCGAGGAGGACAAAAACTCGAGGACATCTAAACCCTTGTCGAGTGCAGGAGCGGCGTATTTTTCCTTCTTATGCATATGAGCGGAGGCCTCGGTTATTGAACGTGTCCATAAGTTCTAAAAAGTGAATTGTTAACTATTTAAAATATGCATTATGTAGTTTATACTCCTTTGCCATCGAATCAAGCATTCATATATAAATCTCTAACAATAAGGGGATGGCAATGTCAGCCAGCACTGTCGAACTCCGGGGTATCACCTGGAATCACACACGTGGATTTCTACCAATGGTGGCCACAGCACAGCGTTTTGAGGAGTTGAACCCCGGCGTCCGTATCACTTGGCAGAAGCGTTCGTTGCAAGCTTTCGCAGACGAACCGATAGACCAGTTGGCGTCCGCGTACGATTTACTGGTTATTGATCATCCCTGGGCCGGTTTCGCCGCGCATTCAGGCGTAATCGTTCCGCTTGAATCTCACCTGTCTGCTGACTTACTCCAGGATCTCGCGGCGAACTCTGTCGGTGCCTCTCATGAGAGCTATCGGTATAACGACCAGCAATGGGCTTTAGCGATCGATGCGGCCACACCCGTGGCGTCAGCGCGTGTGGACCTGTTGAAAGACATGGATATGACGATACCGGGAACTTGGGAGGAGCTGATGCGCCTCGCTGAGCACGGGAAGGTTGCGGTACCGTCGATCCCGCAGGACACCCTGATGAATTTTTATATGCTGTGTTCGACGCTCGGAGAAGACCCATGCCAGCACGAGGATGAGGTGGTGACGCGAGATATCGGACTAAAGTCTTTGGAAATGTTACGTGCGCTGTCGGAACGGCTCGACCGTCGAAACTTCGACTGGAATCCAATCCAGGTATATGAAGCCATGACACAGACGGACGCTTTTGCATACTGCCCGTTTGCCTATGGTTATTCGAACTACGCTAAGGCGCATTACGCGCGTCGTATTCTGAAATTTTCCGACATGGTGACGCTACCGGGAACAGGTCGTTGCCGTTCTACGCTTGGAGGCACTGGGCTTGCTATCTCTTCCCGATCCAAGCACAAGGCGTTGGCCGCCGAGTACGCGCAATTTGTCGCGAACGCAACCATGCAATCCCATTTTTATGTTGAATTTGGTGGTCAGCCGGGACACCGTGCGGCGTGGTTGAATGAAGACAGCAATCGCAAAACGAACAACTATTTTAAGGATACGCTGGCCGCCCTCGACCGCGCCTTTTTACGCCCGCGCTATAACGGTCATATGGCGTTTCAGGACAACGCGGGCGAACCGATTCGTGCATATTTAATGGGCGAAGGCAGCGCAGGACCCTTGTTGGACAAGCTTAATACACTGTATCGCGCATCGCGTAAGGGAACGTTGTGAAGCTGCCACTACAAGGTGTAATGGTATTGGAGTTCAGTCAGTATCTGGCGGGACCCTATGCGGGTTTACGCCTTTCAGACCTCGGCGCGCGCGTAATTAAGATTGAGCGCCCGAATACTGGAGACGCCTGTCGAGCTCTCGCGACCAAAAATCAATGGGCTGATGGCGACAGTGTTTTGTTTCACACGATAAACCGCGGTAAAGAGAGTTTTACAGCAGACCTGAAGCAGCCGGAAGGTGTACTGGCAGTGCGAAAACTGATTGCGCGGGCTGACATTGTGACGCACAACTTTCGTCCCGGCATTATGGAAAAAATCGGATTCGACTACGAATCCGTGAAAGACATCAAGCCTGATATTGTTTACGGCGAAGTCAGTGGCTATGGGCATGTGGGTCCTTGGAAACATAAGCCGGGCCAGGATTTGCTCGCCCAATCACTGTCTGGGCTTATGTGGATGAGTAATAACGCTGATGCCCCACCCACGCCCTTTGGCATCGCGGTAGCCGACATGCTCTGTGGAACGCACCTTGCCCAAGGATTGTTGGCTGCGCTCGTGCGGAAAAAGCGGCAGGGGCAGGGTGGTAAAGTTTCAGTGAGCTTACTTGAATCTATATTGGACTTCCAATTTGAGGGGCTAACGGCGTTTTTAAATTCGGGTGACTTACCTGAGCGCAGTGTCAAACATAATGCGCACCCCTATATGGCGGCGCCGTACGGCATTTATGACACCGCTGATGGTGCAATTGCGATTTCCATGGGGTCGCTGGAACAACTGTGTCAGGCAATCGGCTGCGCTGGGTTAGAGCAGTATTATGACAAGCGAGCGATGTTCACGCACCGAGATTTTATTAAAGCGCACTTAAGCCTTCATTTTCGAGTACACCCTACTGCTTACTGGCAGAAGCAACTTAGTGATCATGGGTATTGGCATGCACCTGTGCTCGATTACAACAGCCTGACGCATCAAGACGCATTTCGCGTATTGAATATGGTGCAGAAGCTTGATCAAGGTCGACCCGTCTCGTTATATACAACTCGTTGCCCCATTCGCTTTAACCGAAAGGCAAGATTCAATTCTCAACTTGCACCGGTGCTCGGTGCGCATACGCATACCTTGAGTGAGGAGTTCGGACTATGAACTTACCTCTCGATGGGCTGATGGTCTTGGATTTTACCCAGTTTCTCGCAGGGCCGGTCGCATCACTCCGTCTCGCTGATCTTGGGGCCAAAGTCATTAAAATTGAGCACCACGAGCGCGGCGACTTGTGTCGAAGCTTGTACTCTCCCGCGCTGGACGTACATGAGTATTCTGCATTTTTCCAAGCAATTAATAGGAATAAATTCAGTTTGGGTTTGGACCTGAAGAGCGAAGGAGATAAAGCCTTGATAGAGGCCCTGATAAAAGAGGCTGATGTGATGCTACATAATTTTCGCCCTGGCGTTATGCAAAGGTTGGGGCTGGATTACGATGCGATTAAGGCGATAAATTCTTCGCTGATTTACGGTGAGATTAGCGGCTATGGTGATGAGGGGCCATGGCAATCCTGGCCGGGTCAGGATTTATTGCTTCAGGCGGTTAGTGGTTTGACTGCGCTTAGCGGGGCTAGTCAAGACGGGCCTGTTCCGATGGGATTGGCAATCGCAGACTATCTTGCCGGCTCTCAGCTTGCTCAGGGTATTCTCGCCGCGCTCTATCTGGATGAGGGGGGGCTCGTACAGGTCAGTATGCTTGAAGCGATTCTCGATTTCCAGTTTGAGCCTTTTACGCTGTATCTCAACGATGGGGAGTTACCCGATCGCGGTCATACAAATGCTGCGCACGCTTTGGTCGGAGCACCTTATGGTGTATATAAAACAGCCGACGGGTACATGACCTTGGCGATGGGGAGCTTACCAAAAATTGCCGAGCTGATAGGTTGCCCGTCATTAGCGGTTTTTAGTGGAGCAGGTGAGGCCTTCGCGCGAAGGGATGAGATTAAAAAGATTCTGGCAGAGCACCTAGGGACGAAAGCTACCTCACATTGGCTGGCTAAATTGGAGCCGGCAGATATTTGGTGTGCCGAGGTACTAAATTGGCGTGGCTTGATGCAACAGGAGGCGTTCAAGGTACTTGAAATGACTCAGACTGTAGTTGGCGCGAAAGGCAAGCACTATGCCACGACTCGATGCCCGATCAGAATCGACGAAAAATTATTGGTATCTTCACTGGGCGCACCCGAATTGGATCAGCATCGTGCAGAAATCGAGGCGAGTTTGAAGGAGGCACTGAGTCGTGCCGATTAATTCGAGGGGGATATCGATTGAACGCGACGAACGGGTGGCTTACTTGATTCTGGATCGCCCTCCAGCGAACGCCTACACGCTTGATTTGTTAGCTTCCCTCCACGAGGCTGTAGTGACGTTGGAACATGACGATTCTGTTCGTGTTGTCGTAGTGAAAAGTGGCTCAGAAAAATTTTTCTGTGCCGGTGCGGATATCGCTGTTTTTTCGGAAAACAGTACAGACGAAAATCAACACATGGTGGTACAGGCCAAAGTCACCTCCGCCGCAATTGAAAGCAGTAGCAAGCTCTACATTGCAGCGATAGCAGGGCATGCCCTAGGAGGTGGGTTAGAGTTGGCAATGGCTTGCGATCTACGTGTGGCAAAAGAAGGCAGCTACGCTCTAGGCTTGCCTGAGATCAAGCTAGGCTTAATCCCCGGAAATGGCGGAACACAGCGTTTTTTGCGGCTGGTCGGGTATGCCACGGCGATGCAATACCTATGTGCAGGCGACACGTTTTCGGTAGAGCAAGCTCATACTTGGGGGCTAGTAAACCAGCTTTTTCCTAAGAGTGAGTTTGAGCGATTGTGTAAGGCCTTTGCGAGAAAATACACCGAGCTGCCCCCGCTTGCTCTTGCGGCGACCAAGCGTGTTTTGCAAGGCAGTACAGGCCTGCCGTTCGCCCAAGGGCTGGCTCTCGAAAAGCGTGAATGTGACGCGCTGTACGATACAGCGGATGCCAAAGAAGGCTTCCATGCGTTCATCGAAAAACGTGCACCTATTTTCCAGGGGCGATAGTTGATTATCGAGCGACTGCTTTTGCGCGCTTAAGCCCAAATCATAATTTCAGTAATCGCATAAGTATCACAATAAATCGAAAAAACGGAGCTGCTCATGTCAACACAGCGAATTCAACATTACCCCTGTTATATTGATGGTAAATGGGTCGATGCCTCTAATGGGGCCTTGTTTCATGTCGAGAACCCCGCGACTGAGGAGATCTGGGCAACAGTGCCCGACTGTACCGAAGCAGACGCAGAAAAAGCCTTGCAGTCTTCCAAACGAGCGCAGTCAGCTTGGAGCGCGCTTCCTGCCATCGAACGTGCCCGTCATATTCTGGCGATTGTCGACATTTTAAAATTGAAACGCGATCACTTTGCAACATTGTTGGTGATGGAGCAGGGAAAAACGCTCGCAGAGGCCTATGGGGAGTTCGACGATACACTCAATTACCTCACTTACGCTGCGGAAGCGGCGCGCCGAATCGAGGGGAAAATCTTTCCCTCTGATAACGTCAATGAACAACTTTGGATCCAAAAAGTACCTTATGGTGTGACCTTGGGCTTGTGTGCTTATAACTATCCTCTCGCACTAATAGGCCGGAAAGTCGGACCGGCTTTGGTGACTGGTAACACGATGGTGCTTAAAGCGCACGAAGCGACTCCCGTCACCGCATCGGAGTTTTGCCGAGTGGTCGAGGAAGCCGGACTACCCGATGGTGTGATCAACCTAGTCAGTGGTAAGGGTATTGCGGTGAGCTCCTACCTTGTGACAAGCCCGCTCACGCGATTGGTGTCTTTGACAGGGAGTACCCGGGCGGGGCAGGCGATTTATAAGTCCGCAGCGGACAACGTGTCAGGTTTGGTATTGGAACTCGGCGGTAAAGCGTCCTTCATAGTATTAAAGGATGCCGATATAGATAAGGCTGCAGAAGCTGCGGTGATATCACGTTATGCGAATTGCGGCCAAGTCTGTATATGCAACGAATTGGTATTGGTTGAGGATGAGGTTGCCGATGAATTTATTGAAAAGGTCTCCGAGCGTGTGCGTGGTATTGCTTACGGTAACCCAATGAGTGGCGTAGATATGGGGCCGAGTGTCACGGCTGAAAGCATTGATCGCGTGGAGGCAATGGTCAACAAAAGTGTGCTCGCAGGGGCGCGCATCGTGGTGGGTGGGTCCCGCCCGGGTGGAAAATATTTTAGTAAAGGGCATTGGTTCGAGCCAACGGTATTGACAGGGGTGACGCCGGATATGCCGGTCGCAAAAGAAGAAATCTTCGGGCCAGTGATGCCGATCATCCGCGTAAGCGATTATGAAGAAGCCCTGGCAATTTGTAACGAACGTGAAGAAGCGTTGTCCGCTTATATCTATACCCAAGATGTTGGAAAAATGATGCATGCCATTACCCATATGGAAGTGGGGACGGTATTTGTGAATAGACCAATTGTTGGCTATATCCAGGGCTATCATTCTGGCCATAAGCGCAGTGGCACGGGTGGAGAGGACGGTGTTTATGGTATCGAGAATTACCTACAAAAGCGCGCTGTGTATTTTTCATACGGTTAGTGCTCCCACTTTACTGCACGTCAATTTTTTATCATAAATCGAGGAATACTTATGTCTCGTATTAGTCAGGATTTAAGCGGGTGTCGTTGGCAAATGGAGCGGATGCGACCAGGGCGAGGAGTAGAGGAGGGCCTACACCTGCTGCCAGCTGAATACCAGGGAACGCACTTCAGTTGGAATTTTGCAAAAGTTCCTGGAGATGTATACACAGACCTTTACCGTGCCAACGAAATTGATGATCCCTGTTTTGGTCGCAACATGCATCGTGCAAAATGGGCTGCGGAATATGAGTGGTGGTATAGCCGTCGTTTCGAGGCTCCGCAAGCGATGAAAGGCAAGCGGATACGCCTGATCTTTGACGGAGTGGACTACAGCTGCGACGTATGGTTGAACGGTGTACACCTCGGCCGTCATGAAGGAATGTTTTCCGCTTTTGAATTCGATGTGACCGATGTACTCAGTTTTGAGGACTGGCGTGACGGCAGCAATATGCTGATGGTTAAGCTAGATCCACCACCGAAAAATTACCGCAATTGTGGCGGAAGAAAAGTTAATTTCTCTGGTGATTATTTTTCTGGATTGGTGCCTTTTGGTATCTGGCAGCCGGTACGACTCGAGGCAACTGACGACATTCGTATCGACAACGTGCGTACAGACATCAGTGTACCATCAGAACAGCACGCAGTATTGTCGCTCGTTGTTGAATGTGTAAATCACACCAGCCAGCCCGTCTCTGCTGTGCTAAAACTGGCGCTCAAGGGCGCAAACTGTGACACCGATACGGTGAGTCATGTGCAGAGCGTTGCGTTGCCAGCAGGCCGACATCGAATCGAATTAATGCTGGAAGTTCACGATGCGAAGCTGTGGTGGCCTTGGGATATGGGCGCGCAAAATTTGTATACGCTGAAGTTAGAGCTAAGTCGAGGTGACGTGGTAGCTGACGTTCATGAGGAACGCATTGGCCTGCGCGAGGTCACGATGGATTACAACCCAGGTTATACACGTGATGACGTCGAGTTTCCGTGGACGTTTCTCATAAATGGGAAGCGGCACTTTTTGCGCTCTGCTTGCTGGGGGGGGCAGCCCTCGTTCTTTTACGGTCAGAATAACCTCAATAAATACGAAGACCGGCTTGCGATGGTGAAAGAGGCCAATGTTAATAACCTCCGTATCTTTGGCTGGCACCCGCCCGAAATTCCTGATTTCTATCGCATTTGTGATGAGCTCGGTATCACAGTTTGGACTAATTTCACGTTAGCTACACAGGCTTACCCTAGTGATGAAACGTTTATTCAGGGTGTCCTTCATGAGTGCGTCGAAACAGTGAAAGTGAGACGAAATCATCCCTCGCAGATTTTCTGGATGGGGGGAGAAGAGGTCTTTTTCTCGGGGGCGCATGAGCAAAGTGGGAACAAGGTCTTGATGGAACGTATAGGCGAGGCGGTCGCTCAGTATACCCGCGTACCCTATGGTTTGGCATCGCCCTTAAGTTCGGCCTCCGCAGTAAACATGGGCTTCAAGCCGCATGAATCCATGCATGCTAACGAGCACTATTATCAAGGGGGAGCTGAGTTCATGGAGGAGTATTACCCTTCGTTGGATTGCGCAATTATCCCCGAGCTTACCGCCGCCTCTGCCCCCAATATTGAAAGCCTAAAACGGTTTATTCCAGAGGAGGAGCTGTGGCCCATGGGGCCCAGTTGGGCCTATCACTGGGCAGACATCGACATTCTGAAGAATCTCAATTTCGAAGTATTTGGCGAATATCGGGAAGGATCACTGGAAGAGTTCGTAGAGGCAACACAGATCGCTCAAGGTACAGTAATTCAGTTTGCCTTGGAAACTTATCGTCGTCGTAAGCCGAAGATGAGTGGCGTGGCACTTTGCCACTTTATTACTCATGTGCCTGATATCAAGTGGGGGGTGGTGGACTATTACGGGGAGAAAAAGTTGTCGTATCGGTTTCTACAGCGTAGCTATCAGCCCCTGTTGCCAAGTGTGCAGGTTGCGCGTCGACGCTGGCAAGCCGGTGAAATGTTCGAGGCAGAACTGTGGGTGGTGAACGATTATCAAACTGCACGCCCCGATTTGACATTGCTGTGGTCGATCAGCGCTTCGGAGGACGTGATAGCGCAGGGATCTAGCCGTTGTGATGTCGCAAGTGACTCGGCTCAACGCATCGATTCTATTAGTACGCGCCTGGCAGCCGATGCTAAAGGTACCTTTGAGGTTCACGTATCGTTGCAAAACCCTGATGGCGATGAATTGGCTGCGAACCACTATGTGCTATTGATAGGTGATCAAGCGAAAGCAAAAGCACAAAGTCTCGCCTATCTAGACGAAGCCACAGCGCGCCTCGACGAGCACGGGCACTGTATTTACAGGTATTGGCCCGAGATGTGGCGCTAAACGAAGCTCACCCGCGGGGCTTCTGATGAAGTCCCGAAATACGCTATTATTGTAAACAATAAACTTTAGACAAAAATGAGTGACTCTGTCACAATCATCCCCGCCTATAAAAATAAGCTTCGAAGGAGATGAAACCATGTCGAATATTCTAGGCCGATTGCCGCGCAAGGCGCTCTTTTTGTCAGTCGTTGCTGCCAGTTATGGTGGCACGGTTAACGCGCAGGAACAGCGCTTTTCAGCAGAAGAAGAGCTGGTCGTGACGGGCATTCGTGCGTCTTTAGATCGCGCGATGGATGTCAAACGTAACTCCGTCGGCGTCGTCGACGCCATTTCAGCGGAAGATATCGGGAAGTTTCCTGATACGAATCTAGCTGAGTCGTTGCAACGGGTGACCGGTGTCTCCATCGATCGTGCCAACAATGAGGGGAATCAGGTCACCGTACGCGGTTGGGGGCCCAGTTTTAACCTTGTAACCCTCAATGGCCGTCAGATGCCGACTTCGTCCGTGTTATTGGAAGACGGGATCACTCGCTCGTTCAATTTTCGAGAAATCGCGGCGGAAAGCGTGACTGGGGTTGAGGTCTTCAAAACGGGTAAAGCCCACACCACGTCAGGCGGCATCGGCGCCACCATTGATATCGCGACGGCTCGCCCCTTCGATTATGATGGTTTCACAGCAGCGGGAAGTTTCAAGGGGATATACGACACCAGCGTTGAAAAAGGCGATTCCCTGACTCCTGAAATTTCCGGCATGATCAGTCATACTTTTAACGATGATATGTTCGGCGTGCTGTTGGCCTTGTCCCACTCTGAGCGCAACAGTCGCAGTGAAGTGGTGGGCACGCAAGGTTGGGTGCCCAATCTGGGGACCGCTGATGTCAGCAACATTGATATCAGCAAAAACCCTGACCAGACTTATTGGGCGCCATTTACAGTCGATGCGGACACGCGTGATCACGAGCGTACTCGACAGAATGGCCAGCTGGTTTTGCAATATGCCCCCATTGACGCCGTGACGGCGACCTTAGACTACACCATGTCGCGCTACGACGAGCAGATTGAAATGAATCGAACCAGCTTCTGGTTCGATGCGCCCAGTGGTACTGCTGATGCAAATGGTACTGTCACAGACCCTTTCAACGCTAACGATGAGCTGAACTTTTGGGCGTGGGATTTTGTTAACAAGAAAGAAAACGACTCTTTTGGCTTGAATGTGTCTTGGGATGCTACGGACTCGTTATCTCTTGAGTTAGATATCCATAATTCAACATCGCACTCAAATCCTGATGGAGAGTTTTCTGAGACAATAGCCAACCTTAAAAATCCACGGGATGAAAACGGTGTAGGCTACGTTGATGTGGGTGCGATATTTGGCAGCGACGATGTGCCATCGGTGATCATCGATGCGAGTGACTTACCCGGCGGAGATCCCTATGACAAAGATTGGATCGTTTCCGATCTGTTTCAGAAGCGTGGATACGAGATCGAAAATACCATCCAGCAGATACAATTGGATGGTATATGGTCTAACGAGTCTGATGGTTTTCTAAAAACTATACGTTTTGGTGCCGCGCAGACAGACTATCAAATCGATACCTACAGAAACTTCAATTTCAATTTTGTCGATGTGGATCTGGATGAACTGGATATTCGATTTAATCCACGAGGTGATTTTGGTGACCAGTTCAGCGGCGCTAGCGGACTGTTTCCTTATCTCGCCGATTATCGGGCCACAGACTTTATTGATCTAGTCGGGGAGCTAAATCTCGTCCCGCCTACTATCAATAATGTCAACGAGGAAACGCTGGCCGCCTATGTGACTGCTGATATGGCGTTCGAAGTCGCGGACTTGCCTGTCGAGTTAAGCCTTGGTGCTCGATATGAAGAGACCGATGTCGAGTCGGAATCGGTACAGAATGCTATTGTCGCAATGAACTATTGGCATCCAGTTGAATTGCGACCTGTATTTACTGAGGAGGCGACATCTCAGACATTGAATGGAAGCTACAGCAATGTCTTGCCCAATTTGGATCTCAGTGTGCATTTCTTAGATGATTTGATTGGTCGCTTCTCTTTCAGCAAAACGATTAGCCGCGCTGATATTACAGCGATGTTCCCATCGACAGAGGTGAATGCGCGCCCAGGAGAATTATACGCTGCGAATCAGGGTAGCCCGAACTTGCTTCCGTATGAGTCAACTAACTTCGACCTCTCTCTAGAGTGGTATTACGCGGACAGTAGTTACGCGTCTGTCGGGTATTTCCGAAAAGACGTTGAAAATTTCATCGGTGCGACGACAGTTTCACAGCCGCTACCAGATGCCGATGGCAACGCGTTAACTGACCCCAGCGTCAACCCTCGAGCGGGCTGCCCTGACAGTACGACCGAGCCCTACAATCCCGCTTGCTTGGGGCAGGCCGGTGACCCGGTAATTATGTGGGACGTGGCCAAACCCGCAAACAGCGACGAGTCTGCAACGGTAGATGGTTGGGAGTTAAACGTTCAGCATGTTTTTGGTGAGTCCGGCTTTGGCGTCATTGCCAATATGACTTTGGTCGACGGTGACATCGACTATGATGTGTATTCAACCGAGTCGGTGTTGGCGCTGACGGGCCTGAGCGATTCAGCTAATCTAATCGCGTTCTACGAGCGAGATCAATTTGAAATTCGTCTGGCCTACAACTGGCGAGACGAGTTCTTACTGAAAATTGGTCAACCGCAGGTGAGTGGGGAACCCACGTTCACTGAAGAGTATGGCCAGTGGGATCTCAATGCGAGTTATGACATCAATGACTACGTATCCGTTTTCGCGGAAGGCATCAACCTGACCAACGAAACCGCTCGCCGTCACGGCCGTTTCTCAGAACAATTGGTGAGTGCTGAGCAATATGGTCCCCGTTATAACCTAGGTGTTCGCGCCAAGTTCTAAAAGAAAGCGTGTGTTTCGCACATTCTGTTATTGCTTAGGGCCACGCGTGGCCCTTTTTCGATTAAAAAGTAACGCTATGAAACCCATTACTCGAGTTGTGATTGTAGGCGGAGGTACCGCTGGCTGGATTACGGCGGGCACGCTTGCTGCAAAACTGAGTCAAGATCGCAGCAAGGGACTTACTATTACTTTAATTGAGTCGCCTACCATTCCTGCGGTGGGGGTGGGTGAGGGGACGTGGCCTACGATGCGTACCACGTTGAAAAACATGGGGGTGGCAGAAACAGATTTTATTCGTCAATGTCATGCTACTTTCAAACAGGGCGCACGATTTGCTCGTTGGGTAACGGGAGACGAGTCGGATGCCTACTATCATCCGCTAGTTGAACCGGCGGGGTTTAAGAAAGTGAACCTGGCAACGCACTGTCTCGAACGTGACACGATAGGCTCCTTCTCTCGGCGAGTCAGCCCACAGGATGCGCTGTGTGACGCGGGCAAGCCCCCTAAGTCCATTTGCACGCCGGAGTATGCGGGTTTAGTGAATTATGCTTATCATCTTGATGCTGCCGCGTTCTCCAATTTTTTAAAGGCACACTGCCAAAATGCACTTGGTGTTCGCTTGATTGAAGACGATGTTATCGAAGTACTTCGCGCAGAAAATGGTGATATTTCTGCTGTACGGAGCCAAGGGCATGGCTGTGTCGAAGGTGACTTATTTATTGATTGCACTGGCTTTCGAGCGCTTCTGCTGGGAGAAGCGCTCGGCGTACCGTTTCGTTCGTGCCAGTCCATTCTTCCTAATAATGCCGCGTTGGCGGTTCAAGTTCCCTACTCGAGTGAATTGACGCCGATCGCATCGCACACAATCTCGACCGCGCAGGCAAATGGTTGGATCTGGGATATTGGCTTGCAGCATCGTCGTGGGGTGGGCTATGTGTACAGTGATGAGCATGAGAGCGACGCGCTCGCTTACGACACCTTAGTAAAATACCTTGGTCAAACCAAAAGCGATTTCAGCTCGTCGCCAGTCAGGAAAATTGCTATTACACCGGGGCACCGTGCTCTGTTTTGGAAACACAACTGTGTAGCTGTGGGGTTGTCTGCCGGGTTTTTAGAGCCGCTAGAGGCTTCGGCCCTTGTCTTAGTTGAAGTATCTGCATCTATGCTCGCCGAGCAGTTTCCCCGGTCCCGGGAGGCGATGCATGTCCTGCGCGAGCGCTTTAATGACACGTTTTTGTACCGATGGGCTCGCATTATCGATTTTTTGAAGCTGCATTACGTGCTGACTCAGCGGCAGGATTCCGAGTATTGGCGACGTCAAGCGGCAATGGATGCTGTACCGGATTCCTTGCTATCGCTCCTGACATTGTGGCGGTACCAAGCGCCCTGGCATGACGATTTTGATCGCGCGGTCGAAGTGTTTCCTGCAGCGAGCTACCAGTATGTTTTATATGGCATGCAATTTAAAACGCGACCTGACGTGCTGGGGGTACCTTGTACCGAGAGCGCTCGGGCCTCACGGTTGTTTCGGGAAGTCAATGAGGATACATCGCGATTGCTCGCATCACTGCCGTCACACAGAGAGTTGATCGATAAGATCCATCGATTTGGCTTGCAAAAAATTTAGAGGGTTTCAGTAAAATTGTCCTATGAACCGAATCGAAATACTCAATGCTGAGCAGCATGCTGATGTGAAAATACGAATAGATTATGCCCCTGAACTGGGGGATGCAATCCATTGTGTACCAGTAGTAGCGGAAGAACTCCCTAAATTGATTTTGGAATACCCGGTTTTTTTGCAGAAAAGCATGCAAACGGGTCAATTCGGCCTTGTCGCCTTACTAGGTACCACCGTTGGTGAAAACGCCTATCTAATGAAAGGGCACTGGCGTGCGCGCTACGTGCCCCTCCATGTTCGTCGTCAACCGTTCTGCCTGGTGAATAGGGATGATGCACACATGTCCGCGAAATTGGCCATCGATATGGCACATCCTAAAGTAGATCGCCATGGTAGCCATCGGCTCTTTAATGCGGACGGTGAAGCCAGTTTTGTGCTGCAAGAAAAACAGGCCTGTCTATCGCACATTGCTCGGGGGCAGGCGGTGACTTCGGCGTTTGTGAAAGCTCTTCTCGATCTTGACTTGTTGGTGCGAGTTACGCCACCGGAGGAATGTATTCAGAGTAGTATCGTCCTGTCATGTTACACAGTTGACGCTGAAAAGCTGGCAAGCCTTACGGACTCAAACGTGATGATGCTGCAGAGGCACGGCTTCCTTGCCGCAGCCGTGTTGTTGATGGCGTCGCAGGGGCAGCTCTCAAACCAATTGCTGACCCACAGGTAACGGTTACGCTAGATGCATCTCACGAAGCGATTAACGCGTCTAATGATAAGCTCGTGTTAAGATCTTGGAGTCTCGAGAGATTCACCTCTGCATTCGATTTAAGGAGCTTCGTACCGACAACGTAGGCTTTCGCATTATTTACTGCGTCGACGGCTAATAACTGCATGCCTCGAAAATACCAGTATGAAAAGCTGGGTGTATTCCCCTCCGATTCGTCGCGGAAAAAAACGCGGTCGTAACCATCGGCCAGCCCCACTATCTGCAGCTTGATATCATATTGATCAGACCAAAACCAAGGTATCGCCTCATAGCGTGCGCATCGTCCGGCGAGGGTCTCGGCTACGACCTTTGCTTGGTCTACGGCATTTTGAACACTCTCTAGTCGTACGAAGCGTTGATACTGCGCGTTGGGGTGGAGGCTGCAGTCTCCGATGGCAAATATATTCGGTACGCTACTACGGCACTGTGAATCCGTTACGACCCCGTTGTGCACGCGTAGTCCGCATTGCTTTGCGAGCTCCTGTCGTACGTGTACTCCGACACCCACGATGATCATGTCAGCGGTGTACGCCGAGCCGTCCGCGCAGCAAACCTGTTGTACACCCTCGCGCTCGTTAATGGCGGTGACGTTTTTACTGCACGCGATATGGACACCGTGGTTGCGGTGCAGCTCAGTAAAAAAAGCAGACATTTCAGGGGAGGTGACTCTAGCAAGCACGCGGGGTTCCCGTTCAAGCACTGTGACCTCGGCCCCCATTTTTTTAAGAGAGGCTGCGGTTTCGAGACCGATGTAACCAGCGCCAATGATCACCACTCGCGATGATTGAAGGGGGTTAAATGTTTGACGAATGCGGTTGACATCTTGGCCATCGCGCAGTGTGAACAGGTTTTTCGCACGCTCCGAGCCTTGTATCGGTGGGACTATCGCGCGGGCACCCGTCGCAAGGACGAGATGGCTGTAGTATGTCTTGCGACCACCGTCATCGGTGACACTTTGCTCGGCCGTATTCACAGCACAGACCGAACAGCCGAGACGTAGATCGATTTCGGCTTTCGTGTAAGCCTGCTCTGGCTTGAGCGGCATCAGCTTCATAGTGCCTTCACCGCTCAACGCCGTTTTCGATAAAGGGGGCCTCTGGTATGGAAGCAAAGGGTCTCTATCATACAATACGATATCGCCGTTCCAGCCCGCAGTGCGTAATGCGAATGCGAGCTGTACTCCCGCATGGCTTGCGCCGACGATGATACAGCGTTCAACTTCATTCATGTCTATCTCCAGGCTGGTCTTTTCAACGCGCCACTCGGACGACGAGACCATCCAGCTCATCGCTCACATCAATCTGGCAGCACAGGCGACTTTGTGCTGTGGCATTGTCGTCGAGCTCAAGCATGTCCTGCTCAATTTCGCTGGCCGCGCCGACTTTTTCCATGTGTTCGGTGTTGACATGCACATGACAGGTTGCGCAGGAGCAGACCCCGCCGCAATCTCCGTCAATGCCATCGACGCCATTTTGGACCGCTAGTTCCATTAATGACCCAGAGTCCGCTTCGAGGATGTAGTGTTCGTCGTTTCTAGTAATAAACGTAATTTTCGCCATCAGATTCGTCCGGTAAAGTAAGTGTATTTGTAGCAAATGCGCTCAAGAGTTGACTTGCAGCGAAAGCTGCAAGTTGTGGTAACCCACTTTGCGTCTGAGCTCGCCCCATTCTTCGATATTCTCTTGCGCATCGATAAAATCGATACGCTGAACACGTTCACACACGACGTCCAGCAATAATTGCATCAGTGTGCGAGCGTGTGTCGCGCCTAAGCAATTGTGATGCGCGAAGCCGAATGCGACGTGAGGGTTGAGTTTGCGGTCGAGAATCACTTCGTCGGGGTGTTCGAATACACTGGCATCGCGATTCGCTGACGCCCAACATAGGGATATTCGGCTGTCTTGCGCGACAGCGTGCTCGCACACTTGGGCGTCCTCTCGAGCGACGCGCCCCATGTGAGTGAGGGGAGAAAAGTAGCGAATCAATTCTTCAATCGCGCGGCCCCGAATTTCAGGTTCTGCCCGAAGCCGCTCGAGTGATTCCGGATGCTCCGCTAGGTATGCGAGGGTATTGGTGACCATATTGATGACGGTGTCACGTCCGCCGGCAAAGGTGAGGATGATGATGCCTTTGATTTCTTCTTTAGAGATCTGCTTACCCGCCACCTTGGCGTTTAGCAGCAGAGAAAATAGGTCGTCACCGGGTTGAGCGATTTTTTCATCGATTTTCTGGTCAATATAGGCGTAAAGTTGCTCTGCCTTGCCCGCGTCGAGCGGGTCGTTCTCACTGCGGAAAACATGGGTGCCCCAACTGATGAAGGTCTCGGCCTCGTCGGCAGGTACATTCATCAACACCGTCAGGGCTCGAGATTGAAGCGGCAGAGAAAAGTCACGGATACAGTCGAAAGTGGACTTCAGCTGCACCGACTCGAGTTGCGCGACGATGATATGACGCAGACGTTGTTGATAGTGGGCTTGCGAAGGTCGTTTGAACCATGGGTCGAGCAGGGCCCGAAAGTCGCCATGAAGTGGGGGATCCAACTCGAACGGAATCTGACGTGTATTCCGAATATCAACTTCAGAGGGGACAACAATCCGGCCTGGAGTGGCTTCGGAGCTGTATTGTTTCCAGTTGTGTGCACATTTTCTTACGTCCTTCAGGCGCAACACCATTTTGACGGGATCGTTTTGATCATCAATGTCATACACGCCTCGTTCTGCACGTAGCTCTGCAAACGGATCAGGGTGAGAAGATCGGCTCATGATTCACTCCACGTTACTCAAAGTCTGGGGCCTAGCTGAGACCCGGCTGATCAAGAGTGTCATGCTATTGCTCTCCGGCGTGTTGAAATAGCCTAAGCGCGACCAAATTTGTTAATTTCTTGTCATTATCCGAACTTTTTGCCACGGCTGACTTTTGGTCAGGCCGAATAAATATTTGGCTTGTCCATATGCCTGACAGGCGCTATTCTTGGCGTCTATTTCACAATAAGCATAATGAGAACGTTGTATGAAAGCCCTGACTTCGATTCTGGTGTCCGTTTCCCTGCTGCTAGGCGCCTGTGGTGGCTCAAGTGGCCCCAGTGGGAGCGATAGCACTCAGCCTCCAGCCTCCAGTACCAGTTCAAGCTCCTCAACCACGTCGGGCAGTTCCACTAGTTCAAGCAGTTCCAGCTCTGGCGGATCAACGAGTTCCACCAGCAGTTCGACGACGTCCAGCTCCACCAGCTCCTCCTCTGGCAGCAGCAGTGGTGACGCGCCCACCTTGTCGCAAGACGGCAACCCTATCTACGGGGAGCTTGAGAAGTACGAGGATTGGCTTGCAAGTGGGGGCGATGCGGATAGCCGCTTAGCCACAGATAAGGCCTTAGCGGATAACATCATTAGCTGGCAGATGCCCCACGGGGGCTTCTACAAGTACGACGTATCGAAATACACCAATGCTTGGAACGGCAGCGAAGCCCGATCAGGTTGGACGGGCGCCAATGGCGTTGAGCTCGGCACCATTGATAACGACGCCACCGTCAGCGAATTAATGTTCCTCGCAGACGTGTACCAGCGCAGCGGCGAGACGAGCTACCGAGATGCCGCGCGCGCAGCCCTCGATTTTTTACTGACCATGCAGACGGACACGGGCGGATGGCCACAGGTGTATCCAGAGCGCACGGGGACCTCTTATTCAAATCACGTGACCTTCAATGACAATGCGATGGCACGTGTGCTGATTTTACTGGATGCCATTCAGCGCGAAGCTTCACCGCTGGACGGTGATCTGTTCAGCGAAACGCAGCGCACGCAAGTGGATGCGGCCATCGAGGCGGGCGTGGACTTTATTCTGAACGCACAGATTGAGCAGGGCGAGACACTGACAGTGTGGTGTGCCCAACACGATGCGCAAACCTACGAGCCGAGAGCGGCACGCTCCTATGAGCTGGCATCCAAAAGCGGGAAGGAAAGTGTGTTGGTGGTGGCCTTCCTGATGACACGCCCTCAGACTGAAGAAGTGGAAACGGCCGTGAAGGCGGCGCTCGCGTGGTATCGCAATCCTGAAGTTCAAGTGGCGGATACCGCTTATGTGAAGCGCTCTGGAAGCAGTAGCGATGATAATTACAATCCGATCCAAGCGCGAAACGGCAGCACGATGTGGTACCGCTTTTACGACCTTGACGAAAATACGGGCTTTTTCAGCGGCCGCGCAGCACCAGAAGGTGAGGGCAAGCAATACGATATTATGCTGATTGAACCCGAGCGTCGTTATGGTTATGAATGGGGTGGACGTTACGGCGATAGGATTTTGGGGTACGCAGGGCTAGTAGGCTATTAATGGCGCCTGAATGATCGAGAGTGAGACGAAAACGGTTGAATCTAAAGGGGGTTTATACACGGAAATGGGGAGTCTTATGCTGGGTTGAGGCTTTAGTATTGCTATATTTCAGGATACATATTATCTTTACATATTTCGGTTAATGGAAAGAAGTCGGGCTTCAAACGTGAGTGAACTAGTCTATTACGACCTAAAAGGCGCTTCGTCCATGTCTCCGAGTCTGCCAGTGCAGGTGGCTCGAGAGCTTGGTCGTAGAATTGTCGCGGGCCACTTTGAGCCGGGCACCTTGATTGACGATGAAAATGCGTTGTCGGAGCGGTATCAGGTCAGCCGTGTTGTTGTGCGCGATGCGGTCAAGATCTTGGTGAGTAAAGGCCTGCTCGATGTTCGGCGAGGGATAGGGACGAAAGTGAAGCCCAGGGACCAGTGGGTGATGCTGGACGACGATGTGCTTGCGTGGCATTTGACTACCAAGCCTAATCCCGATTTCTTGCAGCAGTTAATGGATATTCGTTCGGCCTTCGAGCCCAAGGCCGCGCGTTGGGCTGCCGAGCGAGCCAGTGATAAGGATATTGACGATATCGCCGCTGCGGTGCGCATGATGGAGGCCGAAGTCAACTCCATCGAGAACTTTGTTGTTGCCGATGCTCGATTTCACCGAGCGATACTCAAAGCTGCGCATAATGAGTTCTTATCTGCGATGGAAGGGGTGATTTATTCCGCTATCTTATTAAGTGTGCAGATTAGTAACCAAAGCGCGGTAGGGAATGCGGCTTCTGTGCCGTTTCATAAAGACATCTATGTCGCGATCAAGGCTGGGAACGCGAACAAGGCTGAGAAATTAACGCTGACACTGCTGAAGGATGCGAACGAGCGCCTGAACAAGGCTTAATTGAGGTCGCATGCTTTAAGAAGGCGTGAATCGCTTCGACAAAACCCCGCATAGCGGGGTTTTTTTATGTTGCATCCTTAAACATCATATGTTTATATATGTAGCAATAACCCTGTCTAGGGGACGGATTTGCTTGGATAATAATACATGTCTCACGATAAAAATAACGTAACTCGATTTTCTCTCATCGCGGCATTTGGTGGTTTTGTGTTTGGTCTGGATGCGGCCAATATCAGTGGCGCCATACGTTTTGTCAGCGCTCAGTTTAACCTCAATGCGATGCAGCAGGGGCTCGTCGTTAGTTGTGCGTTGTTAGGTGTTATTGTTGCCTTGTTTGTGACGGGTACGCTAGTCGAGCGATTCGGCCGAAAGCGGGTACTGCTGTGGATAGCACTGACCTATGCGGCCTCCTCGATTATCTCCTCCTTGGCGCTGAGTTTTCCGATGCTGGTTGTCGGCCGCTTTATTGGGGGGGTGGCGTTTGCGTCGCTAACGGTATCGGCGATGTATATCGGCGAGATAGCTCCAGCGGACAGGCGTGGACGCTTTGTGTCCATCAACCAGCTGCTGATTACTCTCGGCAGCTTCGTGGCCTTCGTAACAAACTACCTGCTAATTCGAGCCATGTCCGGCATTGACTGGCTGAACGAGGCAACAGTGTGGCGTTACATGCTAGGCGCTGAGCTGTTCGTGAACGTTGTCTGGGGGCTGTTATTACTGCGCATTCCAGAATCGCCGCGCTGGCTGCTGAAAAAGGGCCGGGATGCGGAAGCGGAAGCGACCTTCGTGCGCTTGGGGGTGGACGATACCCGTGGTGTGATGGCGTCGGTGAAAGAGAGTTTTCATCACTTGGGTGAAATGAATGTGCAAGCGCAGATCGGGCTTCTGCTCAGTAAGCGTTTGCGCCTGGTCTTGCTGGTGGCGGTGGTCTATGCCGTGGTGCAAGGCGGTACGGGTATGAATGCGGTGTTGTTTTATGCGCCAGTGGTGTTCGAGCAGGTAGGGCTGGGGGTGCAGGGTGCCTTCCTTCAGACGACACTGCTGGGCTTGGTTGCGGTACTCTTCACCTTGGTCGCAATTTTTACAGTAGAACGATTTGGACGTCGACAATTGACCTTGCTGGGTGTGGTTTTGATTGCGGTGGCGCACTTGTCAACAGCTTACGGGTTTAACACGGCGGAATATGAAATTAATGATGATGTGATCGCAGTGCTGCATTCGTACGACATCCATGGTCAGTCGGTATCGAGCATTGCAGGTCAAGTTTACGATACGGATGTCGATCTCAAGCGGGCATTGGCAGAGGTCATTCCCTCCGAGGCTTTGCCCTTGGTTTCTGGTGAGGTCATAAAGGCTTCGATCGATATGAATGCGGGCTTCGTTATGTTCGGAATTTTTGCTTTCCTCGCAGCCTTTAATATGAGTGTTGGCCCTGTTATGTGGGTCGTCTTTTCAGAAATTTTCCCTAATTCTGTTCGTAGCGCGGCTTTACCGTTTGCGGCACTGGTGCAAACGGTCTCGAGCTGGACAATTCAACAGTTTTTCCCTTGGCAACTTGAGTATTTAGGCGCGGGGATGACTTTTTTTGTCTATGCGGTCGTTGCGGTGATTGGCTTTGGTGTTCTGTATCTCATCATGCCTGAGACTAAACAGAAGAGCATTGAAGATATTGAGCAGGAATTGGTCAAAGATTAATTTTTTCAACAAGAATGCTAGTTACGCGAAATCAACAATAGGTGTGTTATGTCTTCGAATTTTGTACACGATAAAGCTATAAGCGCGAATTCCGAGAGTCCCAATCTCAAGTTTCGTGGGATCAATATCGGCGATTGCCGTTGGACTGAAGGTTTTTGGGCTGACAAATACCGTTTGTGCGAAGAAGTCATGGTGCCGCACATGGGGGAGCTTTTGAAGGGTGAGGTAGGGCATGCCTACAATAACTTCAAAATCGCAGCGGGGCTTGCAGAAGGTGAAGCCAAAGGGATGCTTTGGCATGATGGCGATTTCTTTAAGTGGATGGAAGCAGCGGTTTACGTCTATTCACAAAATAAAGATCAGAAAATATTGGATGACCTGGATGAAATCATCTCAGTGGTTGCCAAAGCGCAGCAGGAAGATGGCTATCTGCATACGCATGTTCAGATAAATGGCACGGAGCGTTGGCGCACAGTGACCGATCACGAGTTGTACAACTGTGGTCACCTTATTCAGGGTGCAGTGATTCACCACCGTGTTACGGGGAAAACAAATTGGCTCGACCTGGCTGTAAAAAATGCAGATTATCTTTTCAACGTATTCAGCCCTCGTGAAGAACGCTTGGCCCGGTTTGGATTCAACCCGTCACAGATCATGGCACTGGTAGAGCTGTATCGTACTACCAAAAACAAAAAATACCTTGAGCTGGCTGATATCTTTGTGACCATGCGTGGCTCGGTACCTTTGGGTCTTCACGATACTGTACCCTACTGGTTTACGGGTGATCAGTGTCAAATGAAAACACCTCTGCGAGAAGAGGTTGAAGCAGTTGGTCACGCCGTCACGGGCATGTATTTGTGGTCGGGTGCGGCCGATGTTTTTGCTGAAACCGGTGACCAGCAGATCATTGATGCACTTGATCGTATTTGGGATTCCGCAACTAATCATAAAATGTATCTAACGGGCGCACTCGGACAATGCCATCACGGAGCCTATGACGATCAGAATATGGTTCACGAAGGTTTCATCGATGACTACATGATGCCCAATTCTACGGCTTACAACGAAACCTGTGCCAATATCGCGAATGCGATGTTTAATTGGCGACTGAACTCGATTAAGGGTGAGTCCAAGTATGCGGATATCATGGAAACGGTGATCTACAACTCCGCGCTCGTGGGCATCAGCGATGATGGTAAAAAATACTTTTATGCAAATCCGCTTCGATTCAATCATGGTCAGCGAGAATACAGTGATCATGCGGACTGTACCGAATCAGCTGACCGAGAGCCGTACATTGAATGTTTTTGTTGCCCCCCCAACCTCGTACGTACGATTGCACAATTGAATAACTGGGCTTATTCGTTGGCGGACGATGGTGTCGTCGTCAATCTCTATGGTGGTAACGAACTGAATACGACCATGCTCGACGGCAGTGCATTAACATTGACACAGCATTCTGACTACCCCTGGCAGGGCGATGTGCGTATTGAAATGGGAGAGTGTAAAGAAGACGCTTTTGCACTGTATTGTCGGATTCCAGGCTGGGTATCGGGTGCCACCGCTCGGGTGAACGGCGTGGAGGTCGAAGATACCGTCCAGGCGGGGGCATACTTAGTGATTCGGCGTGAGTGGCGAGAAGGCGATGTCGTTGAGCTCAACTTCCCAATGACAGTCGATTGGATCGAGGGTCACCCGCGTATTGAAGAAACCCGTAACCAGGTAGCGTTGCGCCGGGGTCCTGTCGTATACGCGATAGAAACTCCAGATTTGCCGCAAGACGCGGGCATTCTCGATGTCTATCTGCCTGCGAGCACTCAGTTTGAGGTTTGCACAAATGATGCCCTTTGGGGAGGTGTGACGGTACTAAAAGGGGACGCTGTAGTGCGTAAGGACAAAGCAGAAGGTATGTACCGCAAACTCAATGCACCGGAATACCAGACCTTTGATGCGCAATTTGTACCGTATTTTTCATGGAGTAATAGAGGTACAGCGGAAATGACCGTGTTCTTGCCGGTGTTATGGGGTCAGTAAATTAGGGCTCTTGAGCCAAAAAATTTTTAACCGCGCGAACTAGATCATATGAATCCGTTTTTAAGTTGTATTGAGACAGTGCCGGCTGTTGGCTTGTCTCGGCCGCGCGGTAATGAGGTTAATTATGAAAATTGAATGTATTCGAACTCACCATATTCGTTGTCATCTGAAAACGCCGTTTGGTTTTTCACAATGGTTCTATGATCAAAGAAATGTATTGCTTGTGCAGATCATTGGAGAAGGCGGCATAGAAGGGTGGGGAGAATGCTATGGTCCTGCAGACGTAGTACAAGCGTGTGTTGAAAAGTTTTACGCCCCTCGTCTGCTTGGGCAGACCTTTCAAGGCACGGATTCCCTTTGGCAATTAATGTGGCGTGCATCGCTCGATTTCGCACGCGGTGGCGTGATGATGTCGGCAATGAGCGGCATTGATATGGCGTTATGGGATTTAAATGGTAAGCGGCTAGGTGTCAGCGTCAGTGAACTCATGGGGGGCAGGCAGCGTGATCGTGTACCGTGCTATGCCACGGGTATGTATTATCTCGATCAACCCGAAGAGCAACTGCTTGAAACGCTTGTGGCCGAAGGGGTGCAATACGCTGAGCAAGGCTATCGAGCAATGAAAATCAAGGTGGGAAAGAACCTGCCTTTTGATGAAGCCTTCTGCCGTGCCTTGAGAGAGGCGCTTCCTGCTACCACTCTGATGGCTGATTCTAACCACGCATTTGATTTCCCCGAAGCGGTGCGTATTGGGCGCGTGCTCGATGAATTGAGCTACCATTGGTTTGAAGAGCCGCTTTCTCCTGAGCACGAGCATCTTTATGCACGCCTCCAGGAGAAGTTAGATCTCGCCATTGCCGGAGGGGAGTGCGAGCAGACTCGTTTTGGTTATCAACGATTTATAGCTGCGGGCGGGGTGCACCTTATACAGCCAGACCTTGCATACTGTGGCGGGCCTAGTGAGGCATTGAAAATACGCGCGATTGCGTCGGCCAATGGTGTCAATTGCATTCCTCATGTATGGGGGACGCAATTAAACCTGGCCGCGGCAACGCACTTCTTGGCAACGGCCTACCCTGAACCAGGGCGCGCCGAAGAGAAAAATTTATTGCTCGAATACGATCGAACTGAAAACCCGCTTCGAGACGAATTGTATAGTGTTTGCGTCGATGTGAACGGCGGCGATGCGTATGTGCCTGAAGCTCCAGGGTTAGGTGTTACTGTGAACCCGGATTTGTTACCGGAATTTGTCGTTACTCAAACGGAGTGTCGAATATGACCACGAATTTCAAAATGCTCATCAATGGTGAACTGGTAGAGTCCCCCGACCGATTGACGATTCTCAATCCGCGTACTGAAGATGTCGTGGGTTATGCGCCTCAAATCACCGAACAGCAGGTGCAAGATTCATTAGTCGCTGCGAAATCCGGCTTCGCTGTGTGGTCTACCAAAACTTTAACTGAGCGTCAGGAAGTGATTCTTCGTTTTGTTGAATTGCTGGAGGCACAACGAGAAGAAGTACTTGAGTTATTGATGGCGGAAACAGGCAAACCTCGCGATAACGCGGAGTATGATTTTGGCATGCTCATCACTTGCCTGCGCTTCTTCTTGGAGGAAATGCAACGATTGGATCAACCCCGAATTCCTGATCCGAACGGAAAGTTTTTACACTATGTCTCTCGACAGCCCTTAGGTGTGGTGGTGGGATACCTTGCTTGGAATTTCCCTTTGCTGAATCTCGGTTACAAACTGGGGCCCGCGTTGGCGGCAGGATGCTCTGTGATTCTGAAACCTTCACAAATCACACCCCTGGCCAGCTTGCGTTGTGCAGAGATTGCGAAAGAGGCGGGATTTCCACCGGGCGTTATTAATGTCATTTCCGGTGACCGCTACCCGGTAACAGACCCCTTACTAACGAGCCCTGACGTGTCATTATTTACTATGATTGGCTCAACACAATCCGGCGTCGGTGCAATGCAAACCGCTGCGACCAGCGTGAAGCATTTTTCTGTCGAGCTCGGCGGTAACTCTCCTGCTCTCGTCTATGCTGATGCTGACCTGGATAAAGCTGTGAATGACATTGTTGATTTAAAGTTTGGGAATACCGGTCAAGTGTGTGTTTCTCCAAACCGATGCTATGTGCATGAGTCCATCTATGAAGCGTTTTTGGATAAAGCCCAAACTAGAGCTGCAAGTATTTCTCTAAAAGAACACGACCCAGAGGCACGCCAGCTTATGGGCCCGATGATGACGTTAGCGGCGCGAGACGCACTCATCGAAAAAATTCAACGAGAAGTTGATGCGGGTGCGCGTCTAATATGTGGCGGCAAAGCGCCTTCGGGTTTTTCGAAAGGGTTTTATATGGAGCCCACCATCATTGCTGATATTGATGACAAGGCCGACTTGACGTGTAATGAAATCTTCGGGCCTGTACTGGCGGTTATTCCTTACAGTGATGAAGAGACACTCGCTGACCGCGCTAACGACAACGAATATGGCTTGGCAGCTTATGTGTATACCGAAAATTTGAATACGGCATTGCGTGCCGCAGAAAAGATCCAATCGGGTAGCATTTGCGTTAACGAAGCATTTTACGATGTCAGTCTTCCACATGGCGGTTTGAAGCAGAGTGGTGTCGGAAAAGATTGCTCCAGGTACAGTCTGGAAGAGTTTCTAACGCTGAAGCGTGTATCTATCCGTATTAACTAACTATCCCTGTTAACCGATGAGGTTGACCCTTAGTCGGGTTGTGTCCAGCCCGACATTTTTTAATTATGAACGAACATATCTTTATTGATTGGGGTACCAGCAGCTTTCGCGCTTACGTTATAAGTGAATCGGGTGAGCTGCATGACGCAATGCACGCGCCGCGAGGCATTCTTTCCGTAGAGGCGGGGCAATTTTCCTCGGTGCTCGAAATGTTGCTTCGTGACTGGAACAGCGCGTATCTGAGCTTGCCTATTCTGTTGGGGGGAATGGCAGGCTCAGCCCGAGGCTGGCATCAGGTCGACTATGTGCCTTGCCCTGCATCCGCACCGTTGCTTGCGGCTCAATTATTTCGGTTTGGTTTGTCGTGGGGGCCGATAGCGGCCATCGTGCCGGGGGTTTGTATTGATACTCACTATGGCTTCGACGTGATGCGTGGCGAAGAAATCCAAGTAGTGGGTTTGGCACGCAAGCTTCGTTTGAACGATGCGGACATCATGACGCCGGGTACGCATAACAAGCACATACGTTTTCGGAATGGGAAGATTGAGAACTTCAGTACTTACATTACTGGTGAAATGTACAATGTAGTATTAAACAACATGCTTATTGGTAGTGCTTTACCCAAAACTGCATCTGAGCATCCGGGAGCCGCCTTCAGGCAAGGTGTCGAAATGGGGCTGGAAGGACGCGTGCTGACACAAACCTTGTTTCAAGGATGGACGCGGCGTTTAAAAAAGACGCTTCCAGACGATGCGGTCCCCGATTTTTTAAGTGGAGTATTAATAGGTTCTGAGTTGTCGCACTTCACAGAAGAAAGTTGTTTTCTGATAGGCGAGTCAAAATTGACCGATCGTTATAAAGCCGCGTTAGAGCAATTAGGCCGGCATGCGACTCTGGTTGATGCGTCGGAGTGTTTTATTGAAGGAATGAAAGCAATAATCAATGAGGATGAGCTATGACACAAAAGAAAATGACCGAAGGTCTCCCGCTAGTGGCGATTTTGCGCGGGGTGACGCCAGATACGATTCTAGCGATGGCGGAAACGCTGATCGAAAGTGGGTTCGATAAAATTGAAGTGCCCTTAAATAGCCCTGATGCGCTCAGTAGCATCTCCGCTTTAGTGCGAGAGTTTGGTGATGAGCATCTCGTTGGCGCAGGAACAGTAACTAATACAGAGCTGGCTAAGGCTGTGTTAGATACTGGCGCAAATCTCGTGGTGACTCCGAACCTGGATCTTGATGTCGTACGTCTTTGTAAAAACCAGGGTGTAGTGTCGTTGCCCGGTGTGGTGACGCCAACAGAAGCATTCAGTGCGCTTTATGCTGGCGCCAGTGGCTTGAAAGTATTTCCAGCGAATGTGTTGGGTGTGGAGGGTGTCAAGGCACTCAAATCTGTATTGCCAACGGATGTGCTCGTCTACCCCGTAGGTGGGATAGAACCAAAAGTCAGTTGTATGAAACCTTATGTAAAAGCAGGCGCAGCAGGATTTGGATTAGGGAGTGCGCTTTATCAGGCCGGCATGAGTAAAGAGCGACTGGCACTCAATGCGCGTGCCTACGTGGATGCCTGGTATTTAGCCACTAAGACCTAGATTGATTACTGCACGATTCATAGTGCAGTCTTGCCAGGAAGTGGGATCACTTTGGACAAAAAAAAACTAACAAGGTGCGTAATAATGAGAGATTTCGTTTCGAGAAAGTGGCCCGGCTCAACGCTAATAGCGACTACCTTCCTACTCTTCATAGTCTCCTTGTCGACTTCAGCTTCTGTCACATTAGAAGAAAATAAGCCGAATGTGTTGATGTTGTTATTCGATGACATGCGGTTTGATTCGTTTTCCTATCGTGGCGGGCCCGTTCACACACCGAACATCGATTTACTGGCGAAAGAAGGTACTCGATTCGACTACGCAATGACCAGTACCGGCCTTTGTTCCCCATCTCGTGCAGCCTTATTCACTGGACGCTGGGGGCATAAAAATGGGCTGGACGACAACGTCCATCTTTACCATTCGCGCTTGTCGGAGTTGCCCTTAAGTGAGGGCGGCTTGATTAAACGCGCGGCTGAAGCAGGTTACTACGTGGGATATTCGGGTAAATGGCACTTAGGAGGGCAGGGTACCGTCTTACGAGGGGCAGAATTTGTTTATGGCGAGGAACACCATAGAGAGCGTCATGGTCGACAGTGGACGCCGTATGAAATTGCGAATCAAACGGAGCGTTATTTCCACGGCGAACTCGACGCAAACGGGGAGAAACATCAATATTATCAGACACTTCCTGGTACCTACGAGGACACGCATACTGCGCAAATCGTTGATCACGGTCAAGCCTTTCTAAAAAAGGCAGCAAAGGAAGATCGTCCCTTTTTCTCGGTCGTGAGCTTTCATCAGCCCCACCCTCCTTATCGCGTGCCCGAACCTTACGCAAGTATGTTCAATCCAGATGAGCTTAAATTGCCGCTGAATCATGGCATTGAGAGAGTGAACAAACCAATGTCGCAAGACGATCCCTGGTGGCCGTGGCACCGGGTGGGCCACATGACAGATCGAGATTGGAGAAAGTCTAGAGCCTATTACTATGGTGCCATTGCCATGGTTGATCACGCGATAGGTGAACTGATTGCCACGGCGAAAAACGAAGGGCTTTACAACGATTTGTTCATCGTACTTTTAAGTGATCAGGGCAGCATGCTGGGGGAGCATAGTCTTTATGACAAGGGCCCCTACGCCTATGACGAATTAATGCGTATGCCATTGATTATTCGGCATCCAGAAGTGGCGCCTAAGGTCGTGACGCGCCAGGTCTCCATGCTGGATATCGCGCCGACGATAGCTGAGTGGATGCAATTGACTAGCGATGGGGATGTTGATGGTCGTTCGCTGAATTCCCTTATTGAAAAAGGAGACAAGGCTGACATTGGTCGAGAGGATGTCGCGCTGTATGTCTACGAATGGTACAACGGAAGTTGGTTCGGCATTCGTGCCCTACGTACGCCGGATATGAAATTTGTGTGGAACCCAGGTGATAGTCGTGACGAGTTGTACGACTTAAAGAATGATCCTGGTGAAATCGTAAACCAAATCCATAATCAGAAGTACAACGCGCAGCTACTAAAAATGACTAATCTGTTGGAGCTAGAAATGAAAAGAGTTGGCGACCCTCTCCTTCCGAAACTTCGCCATCACATAGCTCATTATCGGCAGAAGTAAAAGGGGATTGGGCTATGGGTATGGTAAACAGGCACTTCATAAGAATATTCTGGTATGCTTACTTAATGTGCTTGTTTTTTCAAGCCGTGTATGCTGAGGCTAAAGTAACTAAGCCAAATATTCTGATGATTTTAACGGACGATTTGGGCTATGCGGACGTCGGGTTTAATGGGGCGAAGGATATTAAAACTCCCAACCTTGACGTATTAGCACAGAACGGTGTTACGTTCACTTCTGCGTATGTGGCACACCCATTTTGTGGTCCGAGTCGGGCTGGGCTGTTTACCGGCCGGTACCCCCATAAAATTGGTTCTCAGTACAACCTGCCCACCGTAAAAGGCGCTGGCGGAATCGGCGTTCCTGTAGAAGAAACCTATTTCAGTCGTGTTCTACAAGACTCGGGTTATTTTACCGGGGCTGTGGGTAAGTGGCACCTTGGAGAAGCAAGGCAGTACCATCCCAACTCGAGAGGGTTTGACGAATTTTTTGGCTTTCTCAACGGAGGTCATGACTATTTCCCTGATCAGTCGAGCAAGCGGTATGCGGCTTTGGTGGAGGCTGGACGAACGAATATCTACGGGTATATCGCGCCGCTAGAATACAATGGTTCACCTGTTCAGGAAACTGAATATCTCACTGATGCTCTGTCTCGAGAGGCCGTGAAATTTATTGATAAAGCCAAGGCGAGCACACAACCATGGTTCTTATATCTTGCCTACAATGCGCCGCATACACCCCTTCAAGCTAAGGAGGAGGATTTAGCAGTATTCCCTCACATTCAAGATGCAAAGCGCAGGACTTATGCAGCTATGGTGCTCGCAGTGGACCGAGGTGTTGCTCGGATTGTCGATCACCTTAAGAAAACGCATCAGTTCGAAAATACTCTGATTATTTTTTTTAGTGACAATGGCGGGCGACTTGATCAGGGGGCGAGCAATTCACCCTTGTCGGAAGGGAAGGGTAGCGTGATGGAGGGCGGGTACCGTACCCCGATGTTTATTCATTGGGCCGAAGGCTTAGAAAGAGGTCAATCTTACCGTCATCCAGTACATGCGCTGGACTTCTACCCTACGTTGACGAACCTCGCCGGTGGGCAGGTTCCGGAAGGAAAGCAGCTTGATGGTAAGGATATTCTTCCTGCGATTCTAAGCGGAGAAAGTGCGCGGCCTGGAGAGTCTATATTTGTTATGCGACACAGAAAGGGACTGAGCGATGTGGCGGCAAGAAGAGATAGGTGGAAAGCGGTTCGCGTCGCGAATGGGGCGTGGCGGTTGTTTGATGTGGAGGAAGACCCTGGTGAAACGACGGATTTAAGTGAGCAATATCCAAAGTTGCTGGCTGATCTCGTAGCCGATATGGATGCATGGAGTTGGTCGCATGAGCATCCCCGCTGGTTTCATATCCAGAAAGAGGGGTTCGATTGGCGCGAAGATAATATGCCGCGCTTTCACGAAACCTTCGAATTACCTACTGGAAGCTTGGATTAGAGCACAGCCAATTAAAGGATCATTCGATAATGGTAATGAGCGACATTTTTCATTGGGCTTGAACATCATACAAATAATAACATCATCTGATTTGTTGCGGCGAGTTGGAGTCTCGGTTCTGGTGTGGTAGCGACTCACATTCGTAAAAGCGCGGTCACACATACTCGAGTATAGCGTGATCTAAAGTCCATGATATCGGTGTGCGATATACCTAAGGGTAAATTTTAATGAGCTACAAAACTCGGTACCTATTTATCTTATTGGCTTTTCTGTTTAGCGGCTGCGCTGAGCACAGTCGCAGTGCTCAGCAAGTAACGCCAGTTGCTACCGACTTTCGAGAGGAGACACAAGGCTTCCCCGTCGAACAGAAAAACAGAAGAAAATGGGATTCAGCCTTTGTTGCCGATTTGGATCAGGATGGTTGGCCAGATCTACTTTTAAACGACCACGGTTACTCTATCAAGGTGTATTGGAACAACCAAGGCAACTATGCCGCTGGTATTGATATTGTGATGGGGGATCTACATGGTATCACAGCCGGAGATATTGATCATGATGGTTTGATCGAACTTATCATCTCGAGGGGAGGAGGGGCGGGTGAGAACGCCCGACACGCCATTGTATTTAAAGTGTCCACGGACAGGACGATTACACGAACTGAGAGCTTAGAAGCCTCTTTTCCGCGTGTTAGGGGGCGATCGCTCGCCTTATTCGACGGAGACAGTGATGGGGATCTGGACCTATTTTATTTTGCCTTCCCTACCTCTGGGGCTGTTTCTAAAAGTGAGAATTATGTCTTCGAAAATGCTGGTGAAGGGATTTTCGTACAGCAAGCGAGCGTTGCGCCTTCCCGTAGAGATGGACAAAAGCTCACATTGACGGATGTGAACAATGACGGAAACCTCGACGTCGTGATATTTGGCGATGGGCGCTTGCGCGTTCTCATGGGCCGTGGTGATTTAAGCTTCGTAGAGCAAACCGAGCAACTTCTACCGTACAGTATTTATGACGTAACTTCGGTGGTAGAACTCGATTATGACAACGACGGGGATTTTGATCTTTACGTGAGTAGAGGGAAAAATTTCAGGAATATGGAGGTGTTCTACAACGAAGAGAATCAAGTTTGGGCTTTGTACTCAGCACGCGGGAGATCCGCTTTTTATGACATAGTCGTTGGCGAAACTTTGGAAATAATCAATTATCAGTCGCCGTGGCCGAACAAGAAAATAAGTATTGGTGAGTCTGCATATCCCTACCAATTTGAGGGGGAGACGCATGCCGGTAATGACGTCACACTCGTCTCCAGTGATGCATTGGGGTGGCCCGACAACCCTACATCGAAGGGGTTGTCGGTGGGCTATATCGGTAATAAAAAATGGCGAGTGTACGCCGATACCTTTTCACCATTAACTTTAGTTGTTAAGGGAGTTAAAGCTGACACATTCGAAGATGTGTCACCTGGCCCACACGATATCTTGCTAGAGAACCGAGGCGGCTCTTACCTGGATGTGACTGAAAAAATGAAGCTTGATCTTAGCTCGCATAATGTCAGCGCGGTGGCAGTAGATGTTAATAACGATGGATATACGGATCTTGTCACCGTGCCGAGGGGGGACTTGGTTCGGCCTATCGAGGCAAGCGTACTACTCAACAATAACGGTCAATCGTTCGAGAAAAGTCTATCCGGGGGGCTCTTCAGTCCTGAGCTTGGTGCGATAGGCATGAGTGTTGAAAGTCTTGATTTTGACCGTGATGGTCGAATGGATCTGATAGTAGGTCATGAGCGTGGCCAATGGCATCTATTTAAAAATCAACTCAATGCGCCAGGAAACTTTATCGTAGTAAATTCCGCGGTACAGGCTGAGAGCGAAACGGATGTTCAGGTCGCGCTCATGGTCCTCACCGCGTGTGGAAAGTCTCAAATACGTCGAGTGGGCTCGTCAAGCGCGAACTATTCCGCCGGTGCAAACTACTATGTGCATTTCGGTTTGGGTCAGTGCGAAGCCCCGGCGACTCTAACCATTACCTATTCAAATGGTGTGACGGTTACACACAATGACATCCCAATCAATGACACTTATTTAATAAAGAGAAGTCAAAAATGAAAATAGTCGGAAATCGCGTCCTTAAAGTAATTACTCTCCCCTGCATGGCAACTCTATTCGCTGCCTCAATCCAACTGCAGGCCGAAGATAAACAAGACGGTGTGCAACGACTGCCGCTAATGGAAACGGCCCAGCCTTTTGCTTCATTACCTGATAGCTGTCCCACCCCGGACGCGATGGTGCTAGATCCACTAGGAGCCCTGACGCTTTCATGCCCGAATTTTGCCGATAGAAACGCCCCTGGATTCCTACTTTCGATAAAGCCCGATGGGAAAATAGTAGAGATTGGCACAATTACTACACCCGACGGCTTGGCGACGCCGATGGGTTTGGCTTACGGAGATGAGGGCGAGTTGTATGTTGCGAATAACGCTGGGCCTAAAAAAGGTTCGCTGTTACGGGTGAGCATCAAAGATGACAAGATTGTTGACACGAGTGTCGTTGCGAGCGGTATGAGTTCACCAAATGGCGTTCGCTACTATAACGAGCATGTGTACCTAACGCAGTTGCAGCTTCCGTTGGCCAACACGGAAAAGTTATCCAGTGGTTTATATCGTTTCCACAAAGATGACAGAAACATAAATGTAGCCAGTGATCTTAGTTCGCCAAATCTCGTTTTTTCGACGCAGACAGAGAATATGGAAAAGCAATATGGATTAGATGGATTGATTTTTGATGAAGAGTCACGCCTTTACGTGACGAATTTCGGCGATGCTATTGTCTACCGGTTTTTAGTTAAGAAAGATGGCTCCCTATCTGACGAAACCGTATTCGCTCAACTCCCTATCGAGGCCGGAGTTGATGGTATCGCGATCGACAGCCATGGGGTGTTGTATGTTGCTGGGTTCTCAAGAAATGAGATCTACCAAATTGATTCCTCTGGCGCGTACCGTGTGATCGCTCGCTATCCCGATAATGATGGATCTAACGGGGGGATAGATCAACCCGCCGATGTGTTCGTTGTTGGCGAAAAACTGATTATTTCTAATTTCGATTTGATGAAGGGGAAAGGTATGGTGAATACAGGCCATAGCAAGCCGTACACCCTTTCTGCGATAGATTTAAGAAAATTTCGGAAGTTATAGCCGGGTAAATACACTGCAAAGGGAAAAGGTATATGATTTCGTTAAGCATTAATGGTACGAAACAAAAGCTCGATATCGACCCCAATTTGCCTTTGTTGTGGGCGATAAGAGATGTCCTCAGCTTGACTGGAACAAAATATGGGTGTGGAAAGGGCCTTTGCGGCGCCTGTACTGTGTGGCTGGAGGGTCACCCGGTTCGCTCATGTAGTATTCCCGTCGCCGCAGCAATTGGCTCTGAAGTAACCACTATAGAAGGGTTGTCCGACAACAATACGCATCCTCTTCAAGTTGCCTGGCACGAGCACAAGGTGCCGCAATGTGGGTATTGTCAATCAGGTCAGATCATGCAGGCTGCTGCCTTGCTGAAAGACAATGCTCAACCTAGTGAAGAAGAAATTGAGCAAGCGATGTCGGGTAACCTTTGTCGATGCGGCACGTATCCCAGAATAAAAAAGGCCATTGCCAGTGCAGCCAATCACATTCATTCCGAAAAATAGACTAACGAGGGCGCCATGGGGATCCAAAGAGTATCACGCCGAGAATTTTTTAAGTCGACTGGAAGAGTGGCAAGTGGCCTTGTATTGGCTAGTCATCCGCTTCAAAGTTTAACAGAGGGAAAGCTGCCTGTACCGATCCCCAATGGTGTCCCAGATACTGCATTATCGTTGAATCTTTTCATTCAAATATCCACGGACAATCAGGTCTATTTGGTTGTGCATCGTTCGGAAATGGGGCAGGGAATTCGAACGGGGTTGGCTCAGGTGTTGGCGGATGAGATGGAAGCAGATTGGCGTTACGTCAATGTGGTACAGGCCCCGGGTGACTCGGAGTATGGTAATCAAAATACAGATGGCTCACAGAGCATCCGCAATTTTTACGAGCAGATGAGGCAGCTTGGCGCCGCTGCGCGGTGGATGTTACAACACGCAGCGGCTCAGCTTTGGAACGTTCAACCAGATGAGTGTGTCGTAAAGCAACACCGAGTAGAGCGTAAAGATCAGTCTGCATCGCTTAGTTTCGGTGAGCTTGCTGTAGGTGCGAGTTCGCAACCTGCACCTGATCCAGCACAGCTGGTGTTAAAGAATGCCGATACTTTCCGTTATATAGGTCATGAAGTACCGGCTGTCGATCTACACGCTTTCACCGACGGCAGTGCACAATACGCAGCTGACGTACGTTTGCCGGGAATGTTGTATGCCAGTATTGAGCGATGCCCCTATCTTGGCGGGAGCATAGAACAATTTGAGGCAAAGCCTGCGCTTGCTGTGAATGGGGTGGTGGCGGTTCAACCCATTCCTGCAGTCGACGGGCCGCCAGCATTTCATCCTATTCCTGGCGTTGCCGTGATCGCCAAAAATAGCTGGGCTGCTATGGAAGCTCGTAAAAAGTTGTCTATTCGTTGGAGTGACAGTGAGCATCAGGTACATGACTCGCGGGACTACCAAAATGCCATAAGAGAAAGGCTTAATAAATCTCAACCTAAAATAGCCCGAGCCAAAGGCCAGTTCGCGGAGTCCTATCGGAACGCCGCACACCATTTAGAGTTCCAGTATACCGTACCCTATTTAACGCACTCGCCGATGGAGCCGATGTCGGTTTTGGCCGTGGCAACGCCCGAGTACATAGAGGTATGGGCAAGCACCCAAACGCCGCAAGCAGCGCAGAAACAATTGAGTCAGCGACTTGGTGTGTCACTGGATTCTGTCCGAGTCAATGTGATGCTTCTCGGTGGTGGCTTTGGTCGGAAGTCGAAACCTGATTTCGTAGTGGAGGCCGCATTGCTGTCACGTGAAATGGCAGGCAAGCCCGTGCTCCTGACTTGGACTCGAGAAGATGAAATCCGTCACAGCTATTATCATGCCATCAGCGCAATTCGTATTCGTGCCGGGTTAAACCGGGAGAATCGAATGGTCTGCTTTCAAGCGATCGCGGGCTACCCTTCTATTAGTTCGCTTTGGAACCCGAGTGCTGAATTTGCCTCCAGCGGAGAGCTAGAGCAGGGCCTGATTGATATCCCTTTCGACATTGAACATGATGAAATCGGCGCAGTGGAAGCCAGAGCGCATACTCGTATTGGCTGGTTGAGATCGGTCTGTAATATCCAGCAGGCTTTTGCCGTCGGGAGCTTCGTCGATGAGCTCGCGCGCGTGCAGAATAAGGATACGCTTGATACTTGGCTGGAAGTCATTGGTCGGGATCGCTTTCTCGATTATGAAGGTCAGAAATTTAAACCTCGGAATTACGGGCGTAGCCTACAGGAATTCCCATTCGACACCGCGCGTTTAAAAAATGTGCTTAAGCTTGTTGCTGATCGCTCCAACTATCGTGCGACCTTACCCGATCAGGAAGGGTGGGGCTTGAGCTGCCATTACAGTTTTCTTACTTTTGTTGCGGTTGCAACGCGTGTACGGCTGTTGGAGACTAAGGTCAGCGTACTGGAAGTACATGTGGCCGTCGATTGCGGCCTCGCAGTGAATCCGGATCGGGTGAAGGCACAGATGGAGGGGGCAGTGGTTTTTGGCTTAAGCCTGGCCTTGATGGGCGAGGTGACGTTCGAGAGTGGCGCCGTACTACAATCGAACTTTGACTCGTATCCGTTATTAAGGATGGGGCAATGCCCTGACATTCATGTGCACTTAGTGGAGCGCAAAGACCCTCCTCGAGGCGTCGGTGAACCAGGGGTGCCGCCCGTCGCTCCCAGCCTCACCAATGCCATCGTCTCAGCGGGTGGGGAGCGCATACGCGATTTGCCAGTGAACAGAGTGTTTAAGGTGTAAATAGCGTCGTTGGTTCGGTTGCACGTGTAGGATGACCAGAGTGAGCCTCTCTTCGTGTCAAACAAGAGCTTAACAGTGGAAAGTATATAGGTACGTGTTTCGTTCATAGGCGCGCTCCAAGGCGACGGGTCGATCGTGCTTGCCGGCAAATTGTATGCATGCTTTACGAATGCAAACATATGATGTATCTTTCTCGGAAAACTCTGACAACAACGTGAATAATCTCAGAGGAGATTTCCATGCGTAATTCCTATCTGACCATCGCTTTGGTCGGCCTGCTCCCGATGATTCTGTTTGCATGCTTCGATGATTCTGCGTCGAGGCAAGGTGACAGTGAGCTGGCTTCTAAACTCGCTGACGAAGGCTACAATTCTTCGAATCCCGATGCTCAGGACGCGATCGACAGTATGCGGCAGCTACGAGCGTTGATGGAACAGGCGAAAGAAAAGGGTATCGATGTCACTCGAGAAGAAACCACGTTGTGGTTTGCTCAGCAATTTCTCAAATTTGCTGATTGGGATGAGGCGAATCAGAGTGCGGTCGCATATGCTTTTGCGCAATACGCCCCCTACGCTGAGCGTAGTGAGGAGTTGGCAGAAGAAATCCCGGGTTTTCAGAGGAAGAAGGTTCAAGAAATATTGACTGCCTCGCTCAACGAGCTGTCTCAAGTGGTGAGCGGCGAAATTCAAAGGCGCCCGGTGAATAAAGTTGATTGGCAAAATATCCAGGTTGGTGACGATAAATTGCTAAGTGGTGGTAAGCCTATTTTTCTGTATGACTATTTTTCAAAATCGGTTGGGCGGCCGTTAACTGATACTGCAGTTTATAACGATCACCTCGGTGCAATTTATCACGGTGGAGAAAACCTGTATCCAGTGGATCACGATCGCGCGATTAATTCATTCCTATTGAAAGAAGACGGCAGCTTCGATGAAGCGCTTTTGCGCGAGGTGACAGAAATTGACAATAGCAATGTCGGTTTTCTTATTTATTGGAATATGGGGATTCCTGAATGGGTGGAGGCGCGTGAACCTGAAGTGCGCCTGGGGCGTTCTCTATTTACCGGCTATGACATTGACAATCCACTTGTGCGTGACGTTTGGGGCAAAATTGCACGAGAAACGGGTGCGCTGACGCAAGGGAAAAAAGTCACTCAATTGGGCTACATCCTTGCCAACGAGCCACATTGGTACTCTGAGGCCGGACACTGGAGTCAAAATTTTCAGGAAATGAATGCTATATCCAGCTATACACGGTCCCATTTTCGCCGGTGGTTGGAGAAGAAATACAACGGTGATCTGAACCAGCTAAATCAAAATTGGGGAACTGACTTCGCGAGTTTTTCGGTAGTCAATATCGAAATACCAATTCAACCTGATACACGAGGTACACCTATTTGGTATGACTGGTGTCGCTTTAATATGGACCGTTCAACGGATTGGTTTCGCTTTCTTCAGGCCAAGTTGAAAGAGGGGAACCCCGATGCGGATACGCACATAAAAATCATGCCCAATATGTATAGTGAGAATGAACGCTCGCATGGTATTGATGTGGAGGCACTGACTGAGTTGACCACGATGATTGGGGATGACGCGAAAGCACGCGAGACACGTCTCCTCAATCACAAACAGCCAGAAAGGTGGGAATCACACTATTCTTTGTTTTGGGAAGAGTTAAGTATGTCCTACGACTTCATGGAGTCCGTCTCTCCAAATAAAATTCACGTGAACTCTGAATCCCATTTTTTGTCAGCTTCGTGGTGGCGTGACCTTGACACCAGTGTTGAATACGTGCATGCCATCTATTGGTTGGCGACCTTGCAGGGGATGGATGCAAATATGGCTTGGTTTTGGGCGCGAGACCCGGACGGTTCGTTCGAGGATCGCCTAGAGGGTGAATTGAACTTTTTCGACCCTGCACTCGCGGGTTCGTTCGCAGGCTCCGTCAATCAACAGCCTCACGTGGCCAACGCTTTTACTCAGGTTATGTACGATCTGAATAGCTTTTCCGAAGAAATATTCGCGCTGCGTGATCAGCGTCGTCCGTTACGCCTGTTCCACTCGGAGACGTCCGCGATTAATAAGCGTTTTCATATGAGTGAGCAGTTTGAAATGTATGAAAGGCTGTTTTTTGAAGGGTTCCCTGTTGGGTTTGTAACTCAGAACATATTGTTAAAGCAAGATCATAGCCTTTGGGATAGCGTATTAGTGTACAAAACGGAGTTTGTGACTCGCGCGGAACTGGATGCGTTACAAGCGTATTTGGATCAGGGGGGGACGGTGATTGTCGACGATCCGAGAAGCCTCAGCAAAGATGAATATGGACGACCGCATGCCAGTACCCTAACAGCGAGTAAGGGCACGCTAGTTCTGCTAGACGGTACTTTGACACCGACCGAAATTCAGCAGGCTGCTCTAGCCTCCATCGAGGGCAGCTTACCAAAAGTGACGTTATCGGAGCAAAACGGAACGGAGCACAAGGGTGTACGATGGCAGGCGGTGCCTCAGCCGGATGGCAGCTATTTACTTAGTGCGATCAATCTCGGAAAGCACAACGCAAAAGTAACCATCGGCGTGAAAGGTGCTACGCATGTACGGGTGCATGATTTGTTCACTGAACGCTCGCTTGAATCTGAGTTGGAGCTCCAGCCGAAAGCGGTAGCTCTTTGGCGCGTCGAGACGGAATCGCCTTAACGTCGCAATCGTCGAGACGAAGTATATAGAGAGTACATGCAGAGTTTAGATCATCGAGTGATCGAGCAAGCTTGCTCGTGGCTGGGAGGCGGGCATGTAATCATTTTATGTACCGTGCTCTCTACATACGGTTCGTCACCGAGGGAGCCCGGCGCTATGTTGGTGGCAAGGGAAAACGGTGAGTTTGTCGGCTCTTTGTCTGGTGGGTGCATAGAAGAAGACTTTATTGAAAAGATAAAGCAAAAGCGTTTTCAGAATCCATTGCAGAGGCTTAGCTACGGTACGGGCAGTTCAAACAGTCACGTACAGCTCCCCTGTGGTGGTCAAATTCAACTCCTTGTGGAGCGGATGGCGCCTGAAAGCGGAGCCGGGCGACATCTTGAGGAGCTGTATTCTTCCTTACAAGTTCACCGCTCTATCCAGCGTCGGATAAGGTTACCGAACGGCCAATGCCGGCTGGTCGAAGATGGTGGCATTGGGGCGGCTGTGGAAGAGAGCGCGGATGAGATTCGGGTTCGTTGTGGTCCCGCGGGACAGTTGATTATTGCAGGTGCCTCGTCCGTAGCGGAGGCGTGTGCGCACTTTGCCGTTTCTCTCAATTACGGGGTCGTGGTGTGTGACCCTCGGCCTGATGTGCTGGCTCAGTTCAACTTTGAGCATTGTCAGGTGAGAAGTGAGTTGCCTGCTTGCTATATCGCGACCACTGGAGCGTGCCACAACGCGACGGCGATTGTCTCGTTGACGCACGATGCAAGAATAGATGACCTGACTTTGATGGAAGCCGTAAGGACGGAGGCGTTTTACATTGGTGTAATGGGCTCAAAACGCACGTCAGAACAGAGGGCGCGGCGGCTCGAGCGCAGCGGTCAATTGAGTGCTGAGCAAATACGGTCAATACACATGCCTATAGGTTTAGATATAGGTAGTCGAACGCCTGCAGAGATTGCACTGGCGGTAATGGCTGATGTAGTACGCGTGAGGCGTGCTCGGCCTCGTCACACGCTTTGATAAAACGGCGAGCTCGCGCCAAGTAAGAAAGTTATAGAAAGGCAGGGGTTTATTCCTATAAATGTGTTGCCTACTTATACATCATATGTTTGAATATATCGCATGAGTGAGATGATTTACTATGATCTCAAGGGGATCACAACGGCATCACCAAGCTTGCCCGTTCAGGTCGCCCGGGAGTTAGGGCGCAGGATAGTGGCCGGTCGTCTCGCACCCAATACCATGTTAGATGATGAAAATACGCTGGCTGAGCGTTATCAGTTAAGCCGAGTTGTCATCCGAGATGCGGTGAAGATCCTGGTAGGTAAGGGGATGCTGGAAGTACGGCGCGGACGCGGCACAAAGGTGTGTCCCCGTGACAGTTGGGTAATGTGGGATGAAGACGTACTTGCCTGGCACCTTACGGTAACACCCAATCCGGGCTTTTTAGAAGAGTTGCTGGATATTCGCAAGGCCGTCGAACCTGTAGCGGCGTTTTGGGCTGCAGAACGCGCCACCGAGGATGATTTGAAGGTGATAGAAGATGCCTGTGTGGCGATGGAAAGTGAGAAAGGTGCGGTTGAAAAATTCATCGTCGCAGACGCACGGTTTCATCGGGCGGTGTTGCGAGCAGCCCACAATGAATTTCTGTCTGCTATGGAGAATGTGATTTACTCAGCTTTACTTATGAGTGTACGAATTACGAATCAGGATCCTCGTGACAATGAGGTTTCGGTGCCTATCCATCGCAGGCTATGTAATGCCATTAAAGCGCGCGATGGCGAGGCTGCTAGAAAGTCGGTCGATATTATGTTGGCTAGCGTGAGTGAGCGGTTGGAAAGGGCCGTTCACAAGTTGTGAGCATTGTTCGGCGAAGGACTGCCGAAGCTTTTTGGTGCGAAGCCGACAGAAAATGAAAAAAATTTAGGCAGGTTGGGATAGTTTTTTCCATTGCCGAACCCCGAGGGAGTGCGAGACCGCTCCCCGATAATAATGAGATAAATAATGATGTTTTTCAAAAAGTCAATTGGCGTTGCGTTGTTAGGAATATTCACTTCCCTTCAAGCTTGTGCCGAACCAATAGAAAATAATACTTCGTCGAATCCCGAGAGTCGCCCCAATATTCTTTTAATTTTTACTGATGATGCGGGATACGCCGATTTTGGATTTCATGGAAGCCAAGAAATTCGTACCCCGAATTTAGATGCGCTAGCAGAACAGGGGATGAGCTTTCGTCAAGCCTATGTGAGTGATTCCACTTGCGGGCCATCACGAGCGGGCTTGATGACTGGTAAATATCAGCAGCGGTTTGGTTACGAAGAAAATAATGTTCCTGGCTTTATGAGTGAAGTTTCCGCGTTGAATGGGGACGAAATGGGGCTGCCGCTTTCGGAAAAAACCATGGCCTACTATCTTAATGAGCAAGGCTATAGGACTGGGGTGTTCGGTAAGTGGCACCTAGGAAATGCTGATCGCTATCACCCGCTACGACGCGGCTTTGATGAATTCGTTGGCTTCCGCGGGGGAGATCGAAGCTATTTTGCCTACGATTCTCAACAAATAAACGGTGATAACCCTCTATTTCTCGATAAGCGTTTAGAGGAAGGTTTTGGCAACTATGTGGAGCCCCCTTATTACTTAACGGATTATCTGGCAGAGAAGACCAACGAATTTATCGAACGCAGTGTAGAAGCTGGGGAGCCGTTTTTCGCGTATCTGTCTTTCAATGCGCCTCACACGCCAATGGAAGCGACAGAACAAGATCTTGCTGAGTTTCCGCACTTAGAGGGGAATCGAAAAATTTATGCTGCGATGATGTTGGCGATGGACCGGGCGAGCGGTAAGGTGCTAAACAAATTAAGCGAGCTGGGTATTGAGGACAATACTATCGTGGTGTTTACCAATGACAATGGAGGCCCCAGTGATAAAAATGCATCCGTTAATCGTCCTTTGAGTGGCACTAAAAGTAACTATTTAGAAGGCGGAATACGAGTGCCGTTTTTGATCAAATGGCCAGGTGTAACCTCTCCCGGTACCGAGTATGAGCACGCTGTCAGTACCTTGGACTTGCTTCCGACCTTTTTTGCAGCAGCTGGTGGGCGAAGCGCTACACTTGGAGAGTTAGACGGCGTTGATTTGAAACCGTACATTTTGTCGCCGGATGTGCCTGGACCTCATCCTGTACTGTTCTGGAAGAAAGATACACGAGCGACCATTCGCAAAGGGGATTGGAAACTCATCCGATTTCCAGATCGCCCAGCAGAATTGTATTTCATTTCTAAGGAGGATGTGGGGGAGCACCACAACCTTGCTAAGGAGGAAGAGGCTCGTTTGAACGATCTATACAAAGAGCTGTTCGAGTGGGAGCTGACTCTGGAGCGTCCCCTTTGGATGCTAAAGATGGAATATGAAAAATATGATATTGATCGAATGGATAACTACCGCTAGGTTCATAGGCGGTAATTAACGCTAGTTTTCGATACGGATGTCGACAACCCCATGGGTTCAGTAGTGCCCGTTAAAAAAATCTAAAAACAATAGTGAAAGTGGAGAAGCCTAATGAGATGCAATTTTAAAATGCATGCGCTATCTGCAGCGGTCGCCAGTACGCTTTTTTCAATACAAGCATACTCACAGAGCGAATCTGATGCAGCGACGTTCAATGAAGAAGAAGTAGTTGTTACCGGTATTCGACAAGCGGTCGAACGAGCGGTAGATGCTAAACGAATGGCCGAGACAGTAAGTGATTCAATCTTTGCTGAAGATGTTGGTAAGAGTACAGACCAAAATATCGCTGATGCGCTTTCTCGCGTCACAGGGGTCAGCGTTCAAGAAGACTCGGGAGAAGGGGCGCGTATCACGGTTCGCGGCGCCTCACCCTCAGAAAACGTTATTTCTTTGAATGGGATGGAGCTCACTGGCGGTCTTTCGGGCCCAGGTGAGAATGCCACTTCAGATAATAGTGTTGATTTAAGTGCATACTCAGCAGATATTTTGTCCGCAATTGACGTCGTAAAGACTGCTGCGGCAGACCAGAACGAAGGCTCCCTTGGCGCGAATATAGAGCTAAGAACGGCTCGCCCACTGTTGATTCCCGAGCGACGCTCACTAACTGCTGAAGGCCGACACAACGAGTATCGAGGGTCAAATGACTACAGAATTTCCGGCTCCTTCGCAGATAAATTTTTAGACGACAGTCTAGGTGTGATTTTTACGCTTACTGCAGATAAAAATGCGACTCGTGAGGACCGCATCCAAAATAATTGGGAGGAGGGGACTTATAGCATTTTTGATGCTGATGCGAGCGGCGCAGTACGCACAGCCAAGGATATTTACGGTAACGTCATCCGAGTTGGTCAGGATGATTTTGACTCGTCGTCAGAGATAAATATTTCAGGCTCAGACATTTCTTATGACGATGATTCTGGAGCAAACCCTCATTACGCGGTGCTTGGGAAGCAGGGCACACTGCTATCTACCAGCACCACAGACCGTGATCGCGTAACTGGGAACTTGGGTGTTCAATTCCAACCATTTGATGGAACGGATATTCAATTAGACCTTACTCATACCAAGCAGACAGTCGAGAACCAATACCTTTCCATGAATTTGGGGTATGGCGGTGAAAACCCGCAGTTGTCTGATAAGGCCAACGCAAATAATGAAATTGATTATGTGACCGAGTGGACCGCGGTCGATGTGGCTAATAGAACGCTGGTCAGTTCAGCAGGTCGATCTCATCAAGGTGGTACCAATCAGTTCGAGTCTGAGCGTGATCTCACCACGAATGTCGCCACTCTGCGTTTAGAGCAATACTTGACGGACAATCTCACTATGAATGTCATGGCTGGGTATTCTCAAACTGAAGATGAGCTGATTAACGGCATTGGTGTTTCAACTGCGACTTGGGGTACTGTCCGCCCAGAAGACCTCCCGGCAAACTCCGGCGAGATCGAACCGGTTGGATACTCGTGCGAAGGCGCCCGCTGCGCTTATCAAGTAGGGAGCAGTTACGCAAACTTTGACCCTGTCTACGGACAAGTGACTGACGTGACGACCCTTTACAATCCGCATGATTTGATGGCAAATCACATGGGTAACGTCACTTGGAGAACCAATACTCAGACAGACACTAACCAAGTATTAAACCTTGATTTCGATTGGGATATCGACCGATTCAATGTGGCGAGCGTCGAATTTGGTGCAAAATACGCGTCCCGTGAGCGTGATGTACAAAGCCAGAATGAAACACTCACTACAGGTACGGTACTAATCGATCGGAACGATCCAAACACGTCCTATTCTACCAATGGAATGCAGAATATTCGTCTGGCACAAATGATCTCACCTGATCGCTTTCCATATGATGATTTTCTCGATGGTCTCGAAGTTGAGGGCAGCGAAGCTATCTCCAACGGCTGGAGTATGATCGATATTGACAAGGCCTTGCGTTTACTTTCAGGCCAAGACCCTAACTCCGTTGGTCGTCAATTACTGGATGGCGGCTCACGAACAATTTCAACCGATACCTCAGCCGCATACTTTAAAGCGAATTTCGAATTTCTTGATGGTCGAGTTACAGCAAATGCTGGCTTGCGCTACGTAAGGGACGAGAATGAAGCCGTAGGCTATGGCTCGGCGACATTGACTCGCCCTAATTGGCTCTACGATGCACAAGACCTTATGGTTGATCGCCAGCTCGCGAATACTGGTTTGGCACCATGCCCTGTCGATAGCGACGGCCTGGGTTGGGAGTATACTGATTCTGACGGAAACCCCGTAGGTAGCCCTGACGATACTGACGAAAACGGAACGGCCTATTTCCTTTATGACCCAGCAAATAAAGACGACTACAATAACTGCTATGACTGGAGGTTGACTCACGCCTATGTCGCAGGCGATCCCGATACTTATCCGGTGAACCCTGATGGCAGTTGGAGGTTTACTGATAATAGCGGTAACCCTGTTTACGAGGTGAACCGCATCTTCGCAATGGACTACAGCGGTACCGTGCCGTCAGTCATCCAAAACGAAGGTTTGCCTGAGCAAATAGTCGACCCAATGCAATGGTCATGGACGGACTGGAGTAGCGACCCATCCTCATTACCGATGGTGAATACCAATACGGCGCGTTTCCGTCACTTTAATACTAGTGGTTTGACGTACGGCTATATTGATCACAGCACCTCCTTTACAGGTCCTCTCGGGAACGATCCTATCGCACAGAATCGGGCAGCTATCGTTACGGATAAGGCAACACAACATACCTTGCTGCCTAGCATGACCGTAAATTTCCAAATCAACGACGAAATGATATTGCGTGGTGCGGTATCCAGAACGATGACGCGGCCCCAGACAGATTACTTAAACCCAAGACTGAGCATCAGCGAAAACGTATGGGATCCGCAAGATACCGGAACGAAAGGGAATACGCACCTGAAGCCTCTCACTTCGGATAACTTCGACTTGTCTTACGAGTGGTATTTCGGAGACTCAAATATGTTGTCAGTCGGGTATTTCCATAAAGACATGGAAAATCGACCAACAGAAATCCAATCCTTCTATCACTATGAGAATTTTCGCAGAGATTACTATCGCGAAGATTTGAATGTGTTGCTCCCTTACGATAGTACAGCAACGCCATTGACGAGTGACTGTGCTGTAGAACGCAGTATCGGCAATTTTGGTGTAGATGATCGAGGCTGGAGTCTTAATTGCCGTGATTTGCTGATGACGGAGTATGTTAATTTTAATGAGCAGAAACTGGACGGATTGGAGTTGGGTTACACCCAGATGTACGATTCCCTCCCTGGTCTTCTGGCCTATACGGGTTTGCAGGCGAATTATACCTATCAGTACTCCAAGAGCGCCGAGCAAGAGACCGCGGATGGTCGCGTAATTGATTCGCTTCCAGTCGCGTGGACGCCTCAACATACGGCGAACCTGACCCTGTTCTGGGAAAATGATAAGTTGCAATTGCGTTTGGCGAACCGCTATACCGGTGTTCAGATGACCGAACTGCACGCCACAGGAGCGATTTGGAAAGACGCAACCAATCGACTCGATTTCAGTGCCAGTTACGATATCAATGACATGTTCACTGTTACCTTTAATGCCCTGAACCTACTCGATGAAACGCACCGTACCTTCCTCACTATGAGTGATGCTCGGGCTGGATTTGATGAGGAAGGGAATCCAGTATTCCTCTCAGAGGGCTGGGGTTATTCCAGCGACACTTACTCTGATCGAACAGTATCCAGTTGGAAAAATGGGCGTCAATTCCGAGTCGGTATTCGAGCCAACTTCTAAACAAGAGCAGATACATAACTATAAATGCCGACGGCGACCAAGGGTCGCGTCGGTTTTCGAGATTACTTGGAGTAGTAAGATGAAAATGAACTTCCTGGCAAAAAACATAGCGTTAGTGGGATTTTCTACTTGGCTTGTAGCGTGTGGTGGCCCCGGAGAGGGTTACGACCCCAATTTAAACACACAAGCTGAAATCAATTTTTCTGATGATGCACCTGCGGCGTATACCGTTAACGAAGCAGATGCTGACGCAAACAATAAATATCGTATTGATCTATTCGCAGGCGCGACGGTCAATGGCCAGCCATTGTCGGAGTACACGGGCACAGTCAATATCACCTCCTTTGAGTTTGATGGCGAGGACGGAGGCCCCTTAACAGGCGTGTCGCCTCCTAGAGTGGACCGTAGAACCCCTTTTTCAATTGAAGGTAGTCAGCTTGTCATTGATTTTTCGGTCGCATTTCTGACTGAACCAGAAGATCCTTCGACAGCAGTTCCTTGGTTGGGAGATCGTTTGCGTGAATGTTGGGAGCATGTAGACGATCTGCCTTTGGACAGTGATGGTAATCCAATGGGTGACGGGATTCCTGATTTCCCTAGCACGATTACTTATACAATTGACTATGTCGTAGATAATGGTTTCCCCCCCACGCAGGTTCCAGACGAAAACGAACCGACAGGTGTGCGTACGGTCTACCCCGGGGAACATACCATTACTCTGACAATGAATGCGAAGCCGGATGTCACCGTAGAGATGGTCGCAGCCCCTATCGAAATAGCTGCGGGCGAGTCGGCGCAACTCGAAGTGACACGAGTGCCTTACTATGCATGCGATTCGGATGCCCTGACCTATACTTCAACAACACCTGATATCGCATCTGTTGATGAGAACGGGGTTGTTACTGGTCTATCAGGTGGAACAGCGGTGATCAATGTTGTTCACGACGATTCTGGATTAAGTCGGGATTTTGACGTGGTCGTTACTGACAATTTCAAAATCTCAGTGACGAACGCAGGCGATGACCCGTCGAACCTATCCAAATCGGTGCCGGCCTGTGCTGCTAGCGCAATCGAAATGCAGCCGATTCAAAAATCTGGCGAGAGCTTAGTTGGCGACTACATGTATGAGTGGATGAGCGGTGCGATTGATGTGGTTGATCCTACAGCAGTAGATGCAATCTCAGCTGGTTACGGCGAAAACGCCGTGCTCATTCCCAACATGGGTGAATCCTCTGAAGCGGGTAACATCGCCTCAACTTCACCTGTGGATGTGAGCGTTTCCTTCGTGAGTGGCGATACAGGTTCTTCCACTGATCCAGTAGAGGACGCTGTTGTGGCGGTGAGCGTAGTTGAGAATATCGCGTGTCTCGACGCGAATCCTGTCGATTCAACTCCCTTCACTATGGACCACACTTTTGACACTAGAGTCGCGCCATGGGCCGGTATCAACGCTGCAGTTACCGTGGATCAAGCGGTAGGAGAAGGTGTGCGAGGGGCTGCGTTGCGCATGCAAATTGTTGATGATTCTGACCCTGAATTTATGGCAATTTGGCCCAACACATGGAGTTCCGGTCCTGAAAATCTCTATGCGTCTATGTTTGGAAACTTGTCTGACAATGGTAAAACATTCCGAACCGCTATTTGGGTCAAGCTACCTAGTGCTAAATCCGGAGTTGTTTTAGAGCACTATATTTTCCCTTGGCAATTTACCAATCATGAACTCCTTAACTCGGAGCCTGGTGGGGGCTGGGGTGGTCGTCGTAACTCGCCGATCTCGGCTAAATTTACCTCAGGTGAGTTAGAAGCGACTACAGAGTGGCAATATGTTGAGTTTGTCAACATGACGGATACATCCACTCCTTGGTTTACTATTCCAACTACTTGGGACAACGTTAATACTGCGAACGGTGGCGTTGTTGTACCAACTGCGACAGTTATGGGTAATTTTGTCGTGAGAGGGCTTGAAGCAACTGATACGATATTGCTCGATGATTACGCCATTATAGAGCGGTAGAAATAGACGGAAATTAAATGGATTTAGTGAATTGATAAGGCCGCTTTGCGGCCTTTTTTTTTCGTCGAATAATGATTGAGTCACCTATACTATATCTATGAGTATAAACACATTTTTCGAGAGGAAATTATGGGTGCGTTAAACAAAATAAGTATTAAAACTCGAGTAATGCTTCTTAGCATCCTGCCAACTCTAGTGATCTGCGCGCTGATTATCAGTCAGCTGAAAAATGCTTTAGAGCAGAAGGTCGCCCTTGCGCAACTTTCATTTGCTCAGCAATTTGCGAAGCAAACTGGAGAAGTTCTTCGCGGTGTGGAGGAGGAGCGTGATTTAACCTATGGGTTTTTAAGGGGGACACCAACAGGCAGTGATGGTAGGTCATATCAGGGAGAACTAAACTCCCAAAGGCTAATTTTGGATACGAAGATTAGAGAGTATCGTGAATACTTGGAGCGGAATCGTAATGAGCTTAAAGATCTGCCAGAGCTAGATGAGGCTGCTAATTCTTTATTAAATTCTTCGGTGAATACTGTTGAGGCTCGGCAATTTGTGGATCGCTATGAGTTAAAGGATGCTCAGGGAGCCTGGGTTGTAAATAGGTATGGTGCTTCCGCTCGGCAGGCATTGTCCGCGATTGATACCGTATTACAATTCGCAAATACTGACGCAGAGTTGAATGCGCTGTTGAGCACATACGCCTCCTTGATGAAAATTCAGTCTATTTACTCGATGGAACGTAGCACCAAGATCAGAACTTTCACTCGGCCGACTCTCGATTATACCTCTATCGGGAATAACAAAGCGGTCTGGCGTCAACTGCAAGACGCGAATGCACGGTTTTTAGCCTACGCCCCTCAAGATATAGTCGAAGAGTTTCGAAGTAAACACATTTCTAGTTCCGTACAACAACGGGTTCACGGCCTTAGGGCCAGTTTACTGGATGCGGGTGGTGAAGCACCCACGTTGACTCCTGAAGAATGGTTTGAGCTGTCGTCAGATAATATTCGTACTCTAGCTGGTGTAGTTGCTTTGGTGGAGGCGCGCATCAGTGAGCGGATGGCCGAAGTGACAAATGCGGCGGATGCCTCAGTTCGAACGAATGTCGCACTGGCGATCGTAATTTTAAGCTCAGTTATCATATTGGCATTGATGATTTCCCGCTCAATTACTGTTCCGTTACACGAGCTTGTTAGAACCATGGTCATGGTATCAGAGTCGAAAGACCTGGCAGCACGTATTCCGGTCAACGGCCGGGATGAGCTTGCCGAGTTAGGTTTGACTTTCAATAGGTTGCAAAAATCGCTACAGGACGCACTTGCTGGTGTGAAAAATGAGGTGCTCGAACTTAAAGAGTATATTGAGTCGGTAACCACGTCTATGAATCAAAATCAAAATCGTGCAGAAAAACAAAACCTGGAGACTGACTCTGTCTCTGTCGCGGTAAATGAGATGAGTTCAACTATCCAAGAGGTTGCTAGAAATACCCAGGATGCGGCGCACGCTGCAGGTAGCGCCCACGAGAGTTCGGTGATTAGCGCGGAAAATGCAAAAGAATGCATGGCGTTAATGGAGCGCCTTGTTACTGAGCTTACAAGTACCGAAGTCCAGGTCCAAAATTTGAACGGGGAGACTGATGTTATAGGCAATATTCTTACAGTGATTCAGGGTATCGCGGAGCAGACAAACCTACTCGCGCTCAATGCGGCTATCGAAGCAGCGCGTGCTGGAGAGCAGGGGCGCGGTTTTGCAGTGGTTGCGGACGAGGTACGAACTTTGGCTAGTAAGACCAAAGAAAGTACTGAGCAAATTCGCGCCCAGATTGAAGCGCTGCAAGAAGGCGCGCGGTCGACGACAAAAAGCATGTCGCAATTACGAGATCAAGGCGCGCTAGCGGTGAATGCCGTATTAAGCAGTGTCGCAGCGTTTGATGATATTAAAGATAGTCTGGATCGCATCTCGAACATGACCGGACAAATCGCTACTGCGGCCGAAGAACAAACCGCCGTGGCGGAGGAAATCAATGTTCGTATTCACGCGGTTAAGAATGAAACCGAAGAAATGACGACGGAAACCCACACAGTTGTTGCCGCTTGTGAAAAGCTGACAAAAAGCAGTAGTAAAGTGGACCAGTACGTGGCTGCTTTTAGAGTGTGAAGCCGCAACTCGATAAGGTCGTGAAGGTTAATTTCGCTCTGATAGGTAGCATCCTCGGCAGGAGGATGCGACGTATTTACTTTAGAGCGAAATTAAGAATTGAAATAACCGAGAGGCTTGTCATATTTTTTTTAAAAAGCAAATAGATATGATGTAGATAAAGGTATAATATACCTCGTCTTTAGTGCTAATGCCTTTGCCCAAGTAAGTCGTCTGTGCGTTTTTAGGTTTTAGAAAAATAATAATTAAATTGGGCAAATCGTATGAATAGATATCTGTCTATCGTTTTCCTGTGTGTTGTCTCTTTCTCTTCATTCGCTGTTCCAGAGCGTCCTGCCATCGATCGAACTATTCATATGGCGGAAGGTCATGTGCCTAACGGCAACGATCGACGTTGGCTCAACCCTTATGTTCCGCCTTTAACCACCAGTTTCGATGCGCGTATCGGTTTGGCCCATCGCCCTTATCGCGGCTTTTATTTTAGACTCCTAAAGCCTGAGAAAATCGACGTACCTTTTCTGGAGTCGGCGCCGGGCATGCAGATGTTGAATTTGATCGAGTATTCACCCGAAATGCGCCCGAGTGGCAACATTCCTTATAAAAATCAGAGTCATGCGACGATTTGCGATCCCGCTGGCAACCCCGATTCGATGATAAGTAATCCGTATACATGCGGCCAAAACGGTGAAGACGATTGCTACGACTTAGTCGTTCTCACTATGACTGATGGAAACAATATTTCGGGTACGCCTGTGCATATACGCGTAGAAAATCCGAAAACAGTGGATGCTCGTATCGCGGATATTAACGCAGGTGAGCCTGTTATTGGCTCAGTATCCTTCCCGCTTCAATCTTTTTTCGAGCCCACCATTACCGGCGATGGTCACCTGTTAATGGTACGTACTGATAACTCCCGCTTCAGTTGGCGTACGCAGGAAGGGGGAACGCGTTCTGCTCGTTCGGATATTGTTTATTTTGTAAACGATCGCCCCGAAGATTTTGATGCGTGTGATGTACGTCAGTTTACCGATGTGTACCCTATTGGTCACGCACCCTACGACGCTACCATTAATGACCGGTATGGCTTTGCAATGCATCCTTTCGAAACGGTCGACAATCGTGGTAATCGCTTGATTCTTCCTGACGGTTTTGGTTTTGGTACTTACCCTTGGATTGATAAAAGCGGGGCGAATTTTATGTTTACCTCGATAGGGGGCCGCTTGTCAGGCTCGGGCTACACGACACGTTGCCCGCAAGAAGTGGTCTCGAAATATGGTGGTTGTAGTGACTCTTCTGAGAATTCGCCTTTGAATGGTCGTACGCTCATGGGCCTGTGGACGCGAGGGAAAATGGTGCTCCTAGATAACATGATTAATCACATGGATCATATGGAGGCTGTACGCGAAAGTGCTCATCGCGATGTGCTGCTGTATCAGCCCAATGGCTCAGATGACGGCTACAAGCGCGTCGGAGATACTCGTAGTCGTGAAATCGATACGATGCCTCCAGGCAACTCACCAAACAGCAGTTTTTTCGATTCCAACGAACATCGCTTTAATTATTTGGAGAATATGCGTCCCATCTCGCCGGCAGATGTGACCTGGCTCATGAGTACTGGACGTTCGACGGACGAGGTCGTGTTTGACGATTATCTCAATGTTAATGCGTTTATTGTTTCCCACATGGTGCAGCCGATTCGTGTAAACACGCAATACAATGTCAAAGGCCCGTTGGAAGGGTTTGTGCAAAACTCCGCGACGTCTGAGTACTGGAATAAGCCGACGGTAGGCGAAATCGTGGGGGACGGCCGAGTCGAGATTGTCGCGAACGGTGGGATTACTGGAAAAGGCTTTTGGTTGGATGGTGCCGGTATTGGCCTCAACTATGATATCGAATCGCAGCCGCGTAACGTATTAAGCACACCCTGGTTTTACAGCCTCTTCATCGATAGTCGAGACAATACGGGCGAGCGCGTGTTGGTGACATTCCCAGATGGCTCGTCTATATGGGTTCATGATGACAACCGCCTTGTGTATATGGACACACACGGGGTTGAAGCACATACGGTTGAATTAGTCGAGCGCCTACCACAAGGCTCATGGGCGCATCTTGGTTTTCAGTTGAGTATAGGAAATAACCGAATTGAGACCTATATGAACGGTTTTAAAATCGACGACTACGAACATTCCGAGGCGTTGTTCGTTTTAAGCCCAGGTTCGTTACGAGTCGGTGCTTTGGGAAGCGCAGCAAGGAGCTTTCGCGGCTGGGTGGATGACTTTAAGGTTTTTGCAGAAGAGGTTAACCCAGAAGTTATCTGTAATCTGGGTAAGGGGACCCTCGCGGGGCTGACAAGTTCTTCCCCAGGTGTTTGGAGAGGGCGAGCCGAAGTGCATCCTCAGGCGTATCACACGGAAATTTCTGATACGCTTCGCACATCAGGTAGAACCACTTATTCCCGCTATGTGTGTTACCATGATTATCGCGATGACTATGCGGCTCATTTAGCCAATATACCTAATGGCCTGCATGGCATTCGTGAAGGTATGGTGTTTCCCGAGGGGCCTCTGTATCAGAACCGTCCGCGCCCGGATTCCACAAATAATACCTTCTGTTTGAGCTGTCACACTGAGCATGGCCGTGGTGGTTTGGATCTCACAGCATTGGTGTTGCGCTCCGGCGTAAATGCTCTTGATGATCATCGGCGTCAACCCTTGCAGCCTGACCAATACGTTTATGGCAATATTCCTGCAGATTGGCTGGGAGCGGGCCGTCCGGAGCGTCGAGTTACTTCTGACTTTGGTCGACCATTTAATATTGACTCGCTGGTACTTCCCGTTGCCGGTGGTGTAACGCCGACGCCAACGCCTACGCCAACGCCAACGCTGACGCTGACGCCAACGCCAACGCCAACGCTGACGCCAACGCTGACGCCAACGCCAACGCCAACGCCAACGCCGGCACCAACGCCAACGCCGGCACCAACGCCGACGCCAACGCCGGCACCAACGCCGGCACCAACGCCGACGCCAACACCAACTAACCCAGGTGGCGGAAATTATGATTGCGACGAAAACAGCCAAGGTTGGATCCCCGTGGAAGCCATTAATATTGCGGGGACAGGCTCCCTTGTACTCGCAGTAGGCCAAACCCATGACTTGGAGGCGTCTGTTGTTCCAATTTGTGCGAGTCAGCCAAACATGACTTATCAAAGTTCAAATTGGAATGTGGTTCGCCCTAATACAAACGGTACTGTGCAAGCGCGCCGTGCTGGGCAAGCGGTCGTCACCATTATTTCAAAGTCGGATACGCGTATCCGTAGAACAATAAGCGTATCAGTAGAATAGGGGGAGAGCATGTCGTCTTGATGATTGAATAGGATTCATCAAGTTGCTTCTAAGCAACAGAGGCGACATAGAGTAGCGTGCATACCTAGACGGGTATTCCAAGTCGCTGGGAGGAGGTCCCTGTCGTCACTCGGTATGTGTTAGCGGCTTTTAATACATCAGGGCATCTCTCGATGCCTAGATGTAGTAAGTAAAAATAATGATGCAGTCAATATTCTTTAAGTACTAACGAAGTCGTCACCTGCCCCGCGTAACTTGAAAAAATAATGGTCAGTGTACTCATTTCGTCTTTTATCTGGCATTGCACCTTTCCATAGCCTTGTGCTTGGAGGTTCGCGTACGATTCTGATTGTTTATCTATGCATGCTTGCATCGGGTACTGACGATTATAATCCTCGATCACTTCGAAAATGTTTTCCCCTAAGTGTGATTCCGTGTACTTCACTTGAATGACCTGTCTTTCGTCATTTGCTTTCACCTTCAATAGCGAATCGGCTGTGCTTAGATAAAGCCTGTTTTTGCCATCATCCCAGAGATGGTGTTCGTCCTGGATGCTGCCCAGTGTTGAGCCAATCTCAATACCAGCTACTTCAAAAGCGCTGGCTTCGCTACTCATAAACGCAATAAGTAGAATGCGCGATAAAAAATGGGTTCTCATTGGTGTTCTACTCCGGCTTTGGGCTGATTTTGATATCGTCAACGTACACCGAGCCCCCTCCTTCTTTGGAGCTCGTCTGTGTGAGTACGAGGCTGTCAATGGTCTCGGACTCGCTTGTCTGTTTAAAGTCAATGCTCACGGTTTGCCATTGGTCGCTGTCAATCTCTGCGATATTGATTTTTCCTAGTATTTGCTTCGGTCGAGTTGTACTGATTTCTATTGAATCGATAGTGGACCCAGCGTCTTTCATCACGCGTAGAGTGAGAGTGAAATTTCCTTCAGGTAAAGCGAGCGAACCTTTTGGTCCTCGGAGCGAGGAGTTTCCACTAAATTCAGAACTGTTGATTCTCAAGCTTTTTTGTCCGCTTGATTTTATATCAGCAGTGATTGCAAATTGATTTGAATTCGTTTCATCAAACTGCCAAAAGCGCTGGTACCGGTTATTCCGGGTATCTTCGGGCACCATTTTTAAAGGTCGGTCATAGCTTTCATAAAGCATTGGGCCTTCAAACCCATAGAAGGCCTCGTCTAAGAAGTTCGAGCTCGGCTTTTGCCATACTCGCATGTAGTCGACCTGAAACTCTACGGGCAGCTCTTCTTCGTGGGGAAGTCCTTGCCAGGTGAAAATCTCTGAATCCAGCCAGATTTCCATCGGGTTGGTCAATACCCAACCCTCTTCCAAGTCCGATTGAAATACTTCATAAACGAGTTCGCCGTCGAGATAGAATTTCACATAGCCTTCCCCCCATTCAGCACCGTAAATATGGAATGCTTCGGAGGAGGGGTGGGGGAGTCGGTGGGCGTGGGTAAATACTTTATTTTGCCCCATGACGGCTTCTGGTCGCCAATCATGGATTGAAAAAAGAAAATCGTTAGGCTTGATGTGGGGCGTGGCTTTAGGGTTACCCATGAGCTCGTAAACATCCAGCTCACTCTGATACCCAATAGCCCAGAAAGCTGAGGTCATTGCAGCGTGACCCGCTTTTGAGCGCACTTCCATATAGCCATGTAAGAAGCGCTTTTTGCTGATAATCCCACCAGTGGTTACCGGCATAGGGGCATCATCGTGCCAGCCGTAGCGGTTGCCGGCATACTCTTCTTGTGCAAATTCGAACTCAGGCTCCCACTGAGTGCGTATTTTTAAATAACCGTCCTGAACCAGAATATTGTGGGCGGCAAATTGCGAAGGCGCGCGCCCCTTCCAAATATAGTAGTCACCATAGTCTCCCTGAACAAACCACTTACTCCGGTCAATTTCATCGCCAGCAAATTCATCGCTGATTTCTTGGTTCAGTATCCACCCTTGCGTATTCGTTGGATCTGACGCGGGTACAGGGGCAACGTGAGTGTGGGACGGCGCTTTATAGGAAACGGGCTTACAAGAGGCCGCACTAAGAGTGAAGGCTAGAATGAGCAGCTTTCCAGGAGGAAAGGGGCGCCAGGGTAGGGTTAAGGAAAGACCGGGTCGGCGCAGATGGCGCGAAATCAAGCGGTTTCGAGACATAGTAGTAAGACCTTTTTTACTTTTTATATCTATATGGAATATATGCTTTGTTATCTATACTTTGTTCATTGGTTGCAACGTTATTTATGTACTAACATATTAAACGTATAATGTTTGATTTCCTAGGGCGGTTCCGGCCCAATTCAAATAATGATGCCCTAATTCTCTACAGGGTAAGTAACGAGGTAGCAAATGCGTAAAGTGTGGTTTTTCTGTCTGGGTTTAGTGTGTCTGTGTACCGCATCACTCGCACAAGCATCGATCGAGCGGCCTAATATCGTATTAATCCTATTAGACGATTTGGGTTATGCAGATGTGGGGTTTACGCCTAATAGTGCCGCGGATATTCACACACCTTCCATCGACGCACTGGCGCAGCAGGGTGTGGTGTTTGATCGGGCTTATGTAACGCATTCCTATTGCGGGCCAAGTCGAGCAGGGTTAATGACTGGTCGTTATCAGCATGAGTTCGGCGCGCAGTTTAATTTGTCAGACTATAGCGCCCATGGTGTCAGTACAGAGGAGACCTTCTTTAGCAAAGTATTACAGGATTCGGGCTATCGAACTGGGCTTGTCGGCAAGTGGCACCTGGGAGAGGATCCGCAATATCGACCCAATGTGCGTGGGTTCGATTACTTTTACGGCATGCTAGGTGGGGGGCATGTGTATCATACGTCGGACTTTGTGAGAGTGGCGGACTACGATCCAAACAATAAAAGCATTTGGCAGTACAAAACGCCGCTAATGGAAAATGAAGAGTTTGCGAGCGAAGCGGGGTACGACGAAAACCGATATATCACCGACATGTTGACCGACGCTGGGGTTGACTTTATCACGCGAGAAAGCACCAAAGATTCACCGTTCTTTCTGTTTATGAGCTACAACGCACCTCATACTCCTGAGCAGGCGAAAAGCTCGGACGAGCAAGCGCTAAAAAAAATCCTCGGGGAGAACGCGGCTACGGAAGCGAAACGACTCACCTATACTGCGATGGTCTATGCCGTAGATAGGGGCGTGGCGCGCATCGTTGAAAAGTTAAAGGAGGTAGATCAATTCGACAATACACTTATTGTCTTCCTGAGTGATAACGGTGGTCGAATTAACGACGCCAGCGCGAATAATGCACCCTTTCGTGCAGGTAAAACTTCAGTGTACGAGGGGGGGATACGCGTGCCGATGTTCTGGCACTGGCCGGCTGGATTGACACCCTCTCGCTACCCGCATGTCGTATCCGCACTTGACCTGTATCCCACGTTCCTCTCGCTCGCCGGCGCCCGTGTACCGGAGCATAAACAGCTCGACGGCTTTGATCTTAGTGCCGCCGTAACCACGAGCAAAAATGTCAGGGAAGATGTCCCCTTATATTTTGTGATGCATATACCCGACCGAGGATTAAACCAAAGTGCTGTGGTGCAGGGGAGTGATAAGTGGTTCACTAATGGCGACGGACACTGGCGGTATTTTGATTTGCGTGAAGATCCGAGGGAGCGTACGCCCCTGAAAAATGCCGACAAAGATTTGGTACAGTCACTGTACGATTGGACGTGTACGCATATAAGGCCTGAATGGTTCGATGATAGCCGCTATGGTTGGGAAAAAGCATGGGATCAAAATGCTATGCCTAATTGGAAAAAGACGTTTCCGTTATTGTATTCAGCTTCGCACTGCAGTGGTAAAAAAGATTAGAATATTTAGCGGGGGCTGAATCACTCTGACCGAGTGAAGGCAACGTTTGTTTGAAGTGGGATAAAGGCTGACCTGCCGCTAGGCAAGGTCAGCCAAACTCGAAAATGCTTATCTAACAACACGCACGTTTACGTTCGCTTCGAAACCACGGTGTTTGGTTTTTACCGTTATGGTGGCTTCTCCAGGAGCGCGGGCGGTTAAGATGTTTTGCTGGTTTGCAGTGGCAACTCTCGCATTTGAGCTGAGGTAAGTAACTTTTTTGTTCGATGCGCAGGTGGGCGTCACGTTGGGGCTGAGCTCAATCTGTTCACCCACTTTGAGCGTGATCGTCGTTGGTGAGATCGATACACCGGAAACAGGTACCCACGAGCCGTCACACGATGTAGCACTCGCACGAACGGTAATGGTCGTGGAATCGGATACGAGACCGTCCTCCGTTGTCGCAGTGATCGTTACGGGGTGCCCAATATCTCGATGCGCTGTCACAACACCATTTTCTACAGACACGGCATTACTATCAGAGGATGTCCAAAATACGGCTTTGTTAGTCGCATCACTGGGTAGAACCGTCGCGGTCAGTCGAATGCTTTCCCCTGTACGCAAGCTTAAGTTTTCTGGCGTCACCTGAATGCTGGACACGGGCGTATCGCTGTAGGATGCATCGCCGCCCGACAGCGAGATGTCGTCGAACCAACCTGAATGAGACGCTTGGCCGTTGTACAGGTATACGGTTGCCGTCGTGTCCGATGCGGTTGTGGTGAAGCTGACGCTTTTCTCCTGGTACTGTGCGCTTTTGAATTGAACACTGGCCTGGCCGGCGGCGATGCCTCTTACACCCATAACACTGTTTTGGCCTGAGCTGTCGACGCGTCCTGACCCGCGCAGGGTATAGGTGGTGTTCGGCTGAACTGAAAGTGTTTGTTCCAATCGCATCACACCGTCGAATCGAAGTGCGTGGGTTCCGCTTTTTGCGTTGGACTGCACGATCCGCGGGTTCCCCGATACGGAGTTCCACGGTGCGAGCTGGTTGCCTTCAAAACCCCCATTACCAATGCCATTCGCTTCTGCCGGAGGCGTCGTAGGTGTTGGGCTAGGTGCAGGGCTCGGAGTGTTGGTTGGCGTGGGTGTCGGTGTAGGCGAACCGTTACCGCCAATGATCACGTGCTCTACTGGGTTCACAAGGAAGACGTCTTGTCCTGCCGAAGAGGTGAAAACCGGCGCAAGCGCATAGTAATGTCCATTGGGAAGTTGGTTCGACGGCGTAACATTGGATAGATCTAGACTGATACTGGTTTGCCCGCCGTGACGTTTATTTCTATTCAATACCGAATCGTCATACCCACTCGCAGCGATCCGAACAAAACCATTTTGGTTCTTTTCCACTAAATTAACGGTAATACCTCGGTAGGGGCCGTTGGCCACGTGGCTGTTCGAACCTCCGTGATAATGCACAACGACATCGAGTTCTCCCGTGAAGGAGGAGCGAGTGTACTTGTTTGCATCGTCGAGCCAAACAGAGGGCAGTACCTCCCACGTTTTGACGTACTCAACTTGCATAGTGGTACGCTCGGGAAAGCCCGCGGCGGTTACCGTATTTGGGTTGGGGTCGGCGCGTTGGCAGGCCGCGTTGTAATAGATGAATTGGCGTCGCAGTCCCATGGAGAAAATGACATGCATTGGGCGGTGCCAGTATGTATTGGGCTTCGAGCCGATCAGTTCACCGTCGACATACCAGAAAATTCGATCAGGACGATTTTCAACGGCGTAGGTATGGAAATCTTTCGAAGGGTCGTGATCCGCTTCAAATTTTAATAGCTGTGTTTCCGGGTTTGGCTTCGGGCGAAGCCAGATTCTGTTGCCATTCTCGTCGAAGACACGAGCGTGGAGGTTGTGATCACTGACGTTAACAGGATCAGCATCGTTGGGGCCGGGGCCGTACCAATCCGCTTGCTGTAGCTCAACAATATCGATTTCACTGTAGTCGACGCTGCCAGGTGTGCCTGCGTCAGGGAAGGGGTGCCCGTCACTGTATAGCCAAAATGCAGGGCTGAGACCGGGGTACATATCCACCCCTTTGATTGAGGCTTCGTAGTAGCCATACACACCGTCATTACTGGACTTTACGGCACCGCTCTTGTAATAAAGTTCTCGTTGTACCGCGCGGGGGGATCCGCCTGCAACCCCATCCCAGCAGGCATCTTGGAAGGTGCGGGTGTGGGTTTCCTGGGTTGCTTGGATATGAAGCTTCCCATCCCGCACGAACGCATTGTTTTCGTCGAAGGTCCAAGCACCAATGACCAAGTCGGACGGATTATTGATCCATTTACTCGTATCAAGGCGATTGCCCTCGAAATCATCCGTTCTGTTACCGAGCTCTCGCCACCGGATTTGATCCGGTAGGGCGCCGTCGGGACGAATGCCTTGGCCGGTTGCTGAGGTAGAACTCAGCACCAGAGCGGCCAGTAGATAATTTATTCTCTTTCTATTCATGTTCAGGTCTCGCTGGAATGTTCACTGACTTTTAAACCACCGTCCTCAGGCGGTTTAGGACTGTTGCTCACCAGCCGCCGCCCAGTCGCTAACAATATTGACCGATTGCCTTGGTCGTACAGAAAGAGAGGGTTCCTGACAGGAAATCATAATGCTAAGTGTGCGAGGTCTATAGAGCCGCGCATACTTCAATTGAATTCTTGAATACTCAACTGCTTATTGTTATGGGTACAGCCATTACGTAATTTGCTGGTAGCGTACACATAGTAATCAATAAGGTTGCAAAAATGCAAACATAGTATCTAATATAAAGTCATATATGATGGGTTGGTCATAATTAAATAACAACAAATAGGGTGCTTGTCTGAAAGATCGTCGGGGTTAACGGTCCACATACTGGGTGGCAGCAGACAGACCACATACAAACGTTCGGTGCTGGCGAAGAAGTCTGATGTAAATAATCCGATTCTTTCCCTGCTGAGGTGATGATGTCGGATATCTATAAAATAGAAGTTGGGCCGCATATCCCCAGGGCGTGTGGCGCTTCTGACCCAACTATTAGCCTAAACTGTAAATTACAATAATCTAAGGTGTGTCAAAATGAAGAAAAACGATCTTGCCCAAATGGGATTGGGTATCGCCGTTGTGCTCTGTGCACCGGCATTTGCCCAAGAAATCCCCCCGCCATTATCCGATCCAGGCAATACAGGCGGTTGGGTAATCAACCCCAGCGTGTCTGACGAGTTTAATGGCGATGACTTCGATCGAGATGTCTGGTTCAACCAGGGTGAAAGTGGAAATTGGAATGGTCAATGGCGTGGTCGAGCCCCCTCTGAGTACGATCCAGATAATGTAAGGGTCGAAGGGGGCTTCCTATACATGACTGCACGTTGGGATGAGACACATAATTTTTCCAGTGGCAATGGCGGCGGTAATTCACAGGGAACGTGGCAGTACGGAGATGTGCCAATTACTACAGCGGCATTGCTGGGCAAAAATTTTTTCCACTATGGCTACATGGAAATGCGCTCCAAGGCTGCGCCAGGCCCCATTTCTAGCTCGTACTGGACGACCGGAGTCGGCGGCGAGACAGATGCTTTCGAGAGTTTTGGTTGGAATCCCAATAATCGTTGGTCAGGTAAGCGCTTTCATACCAGCTTTCACGACTGGCGGAACGGCTCATCGACCTACGGTCGGCGTATCTGGGAAAACGATCATATCCTCGATTTCGGCGTGGCTGATGACTTTCATGTATATGGTTTTGAATGGGACCCTAATTACGTCGCGATCTACATTGATGGTGCGATGGTGAACTGCGTCACGCGTGAAGAAATGGGTGATGCCTGGGTGGCAAACAACCCACAGCGCCCGTGGATTGACATGGAGACGTTCGATTGGGAGATTAACGCCAATGACCTGAGGCCGGAACATTTCAATGGTCGGGCCGGTATTGATTTTATCGTTGACTACAGCCGAGTGTACCAACGTGTGTCGGGCGGATCTGGCGGAACCTGTCCGAACCTCGAAAACCTGCTGAAAAACCCTGGTTTTGAAAACAACATGGATGGTTGGACTGGTACCGCGACCATCACGACTACGACGCGTTCTGAGGGCAGCAAGTCGGCTGTGCTCAATGGCAGCGCCACGATCGAGCAAGTGGTGCCAGTCAAGCCCAACACCTCTTATATTCTAAGCGGCTGGGCAAACAGCGCCGATACCAATCAAGCCGATCGTTGGTTTAACGCGTACCTGGGCGTTAAAGACCATGAGAATGAAGTTTCAGATGTGCGTTATTTTTTTAATCGTTGGCATGAAAAGAGCCTGCAGTTCACTACGGGCCCGAGTGCCACGGAGGCAACAGTGTACTTCACGAATGCACCGCAGGGTGGGGCGACTTATGTCGACGAACTCCATTTGCGTGAGGCGAAATACCCGCTTTCTGGAAATTCAGGCGAGATCGATGTTCGCCAAAAATAGTGCTCGCGTTCGGCTTGCAGGGTGTTTAATTGCGTAGCATTAAACACCCTGCGCTTTGGAATTAAGCAGGCCTATTGAACTAGAGAACGTACCTCCAACAGCATCACGCCATTGGTAGGTACTTCAAATTCAGGGTCAATACGTTTTCCGTGAAGTAGGTCTACTATCTCAATGTTTTCGTCTACCGAACTACGTAGAGTGATAAGTGATGAGTTCTTTCCCAAATTGACAATAGTGACCAAATAGCCAGTACCGCTTGGGTGAGGCACGGCTCGCCAAGTACAAGTGTTTTGATCAAGTCCGTTTGATTCACTAAGCAAAATGGGATGCTCAGCTAGCTCTACAGTACCGAGCAGTAACGCGGCGAAGCTGCCGATGTCACTTGGAGAGTCGTGGAGCACGAGTTCTCCTTGACTCGCAGCAAGTTGCGTCTCACGGGGTTCACCGTACTCGTTTTTCGATAGACTGGATGTGCTATCTAGAATAATCGTGCCTCCTCCATCGAGATAGGACTGGAGAGCGTCAAATTCCGCGTCGGTCACGTACTCCGTTTTGTAAACGGCGATAGCGTCCCATTGGTCGCTGTCTTGAGTTTCGATAATTTTTTGTGTCGCGTACCCTATAGGAAAGCCCTCAAAAAATAAGGGTTCGTAAATCTCGAACAAATCAGACATATGTGTGGTCTTATTAATCGCCGAGGTTTCTGAGTAGAAGATCCGTAGAGGACGACGTTGCTTGCGCAAAGCCATAATTTCGTCAGCGTGGCTGTTTAAGTCGTACATGACCTGAGTGAGAGCGTTAGCGACTTGAGGTTGCATATTGACAGATGCGGCATAGGATCCTGCCATAGCGGGCTCAAAGAAATTCAAGTCTCCTTCCAGGCGCCGTTCTGGCGAGCCATCGGGATCACGTGCCCAAAACCAGCTCAAGCCCGCATCCATACCCATTAGAGTTGCTAACCAAAAACTGTTCCTTACGTAATTTGGTGAAGTTCCCAAATCTCGCCACCAGGAGCTCGACAAAAAATGGGTTTCGGAGTTTACGTGTATTTTGTTGGGAGCTACGGACTCCATGAAATCATATGAAACGGCCAGCTCTTCCCAAAAATACGCGTAGTGTGCCTCCCAATGCTCGGGTTGCGTACTTCTTAAATCGCGCCCTCGCGTTTTTGCGTCATCGCCAATCATCGTGGTCAGTGATGTGAGCGCTTCTAAATCAATACCATGTGACCGATTATTTTCGGTGAAAAGATCTGGCATGATCTTGATACTGGTGTCTGCCTCGGGGTTAACTTTATGAAGTTCACCCTGAAGATACTCGAACCAGTTCGTAACGCGGTCCATGTTGAATCGGCACCAATCGTACCAAATCGGTGTGCCTCTCGTGGCGGGATTAATCGGGATCTCAATTGCTACGGAGTCGAAGCGTGTAAATTGAGTACCCCAGTTATTATTCAGGGATTCGATATCTTCTTTATATTGCTGGCTCAGCCAGTCCTGAAATTTCTTCAGTGTATAGGAAGATATAGCGTTCATTTCTCCATAATTTTGTGTCCAATGCCCGGCTTCTGAAAACCAGTGAGGCTCGTTGGATAGGATCACACCCATATCTATGCCTTTGTGGCCTTGCACCATTTCGCCGACGCCGCGAATAATTTTCCCCCAAGAGTCTCTAATGAGTGGGTTATCGATGTCAAACCCGGTAAATAGAGAGCGGCCGACAGCGATCTCTGGTTCTTGTTCGGCCATCCACTGTGGGAAATGACTATTCCAAAGCAATGCATAGCCTACACGGTCGTTGGTGTGTCTCTGGAGTTCATCAACTTTGATTGGGGCCAGCGATCCGTCCTGGCGGAGCCAGAATGGGTTGATGCTAGGAAGGTGATCAACGTTACCGAGGTGATCGTTGTATAGCCGGGTGTCTGTGGTTGGATTGCCCATCGATTTGGAAAAATAATCATAGAGGAAGACAGGTTTTCCATTGCTGACAAATTGATCCTGTTCTACCGTCACATTATACCAGTCGATTTTGGCAACCGGGCGGCGAGTCATTTCGCCTTCTAGTTCCGATGAGAGTGTTTCTATCTCGGCCGTGAGAATATCAACCACTTTCTGGCGCTCGAAATCTGGCAACTGAGCCGCGAATTCGTTCGATTGCTCTCGGTAGGGGTAGAAGTGGTAGAAAAATTTTTGAATCTCTTCGGGGTTTGCTTCATCCCAGTCGGCATAGTGCAAAAATTGTTCGGCGAACCAGAGCACGGTTTCTGCTCTGGTGACATCAATGCCGCTTTGAGAGGCGTTTATACTTAACTGATTCAACGCCATTATTTTCTCTTGCGCTTCTTCTTCGAGTGTCAAAGGCGTAGGAGAAGGGGTTGGACTCGGGTTCGGCGACGGCGAGGCGCTAGGGCTGGGCGTTGGCGTGGGATTTGGACCGTCATCGCTAGATGACCCGCCGCCGCAGGCAGATAGCAGCGCTGCACTAGAAATAGCTAGAGCAACCATAGACTTGCGAAGTGCGTTCATACTGAAACTCTTATTCTCTATTATTTTTAGGTAAAATATGTATAAACATAGCATGTATGATTAAGTGCTATCAATAGGGTCGAGCATGAGGCGTTGTTCGGCTTTCGCTGCTGCCGATAGAAATAGGGTGCGTATCCTGGACTGTGTCCTAAAGGCTATGCCTGCTTGACTGGCAGATTATGTGAGCTTCAATATGGATTTTTTGAACTAACACGCCGCCATGGGGCGCGTAGGCCAGCGAGTGCCGCGCGCCGCCTTTCCAAACTCTGGCGTTGATTAAAACGTCTGTTTTCTTAACACCTCCAGTTGACATCTCAATCTACAAAATGGCTAAAACAGTGCCTTTTTGGCGTGTTTGGCGCCTATAGTAATATTCTTGCTGTCGAAAAAATGTACGAATGGATGTGATGTATTTTTTGTTAAGTCTAATAATATCAATGGCTTATATTTTGGTATGGCCTTTGCTGCACCAGTATCGAGCACGCCTCAATAGACAAACATGATAAAAGGACGGACTCTCATGAAACGCATCATCCCCAAGCACCTAATTCAGGCGCCGATGTTACTTTGCCTGTTCGTTTTTGCTATCCAAGTTCATTCGGGAATCGTCGTAGAGGGGGCCGTGACGCCTCCTGAGATCGCGGCGGGCGCTAGTCACGTCGATGACCCTATTGTCATAGGCGACTTCATAATAGGTGCGGATGATGTGTACCAAGCTTTAGATGGCCATATCAGCGTCGTCGCGACAGACCCACCGACGTCGTTGCACACCTTATCGACGATTTCCATCGGCCAATTTCCACGAGCCTACGGCGAATTAAATGTGATTGGCAATGGGGCTCCCGGCTCTGCGCGGGTGAGTATGGACCACAGTGTGTATTTGGGTGGCGACCTCGATGACCTTGCCTATGCGGAGCTGGGTTTAGAAGCTGAAGCTGCCAACGGCAGAGCAGTGCTCAATGTGTTAAATGGTGGGGCTCTGGATGTCGGGAGTGCAGCATCCCTCGACTCTCAAGGATACCTTCGTATCGCGAACCGTTCAGCGACACTATTTCAGCATGGAAGCGAGTACCCCAAAAGCGTCGATGTGAACCCGGGCTTTGATGCGGTCCTGAATATCTCTGGAGAGAACAGTAGCGTCTCCGTTGCCAACGCGCTTATTGTTGGCGATCACTTTCGGGAGTTTACCGGGCAGATTAATGTCACCTCAGGTGCAGAATTAAACGCCAGCGACGCGATTGTGCAATTACTTGAAGATTCGGAGCTGAATGTCAGTGGCATTCTCACTCGCGTCGCGCTTGGCGATGTGATGAATCTTGGGTCGACTTCCGTTCGCAATGCGGCGGAACTTTCCGTGGGAGCGATACGGGTGGGCGACATGGACAGTGATGGCGGTTCGCTCCTAGTGTCGGGCGCCGGGTCGCGTGTCGATGCTTCTGGCGATGTGCAGGTCGGTTACCGAGCGTTTGATTTTACCGACGACGGCTATTCAGGCAATTTCCCGGACGATTTTCGAGGCCAATTGACGATAGAGCGAGAAGCGGTGTTGAGCACCACGGGTGACTTAATCGTTGGGGGTGTCGGCCCTTTATTTGATACGACACAAGTACCGGAGTCCCTTTATCCTCCCGCTCACGGTGAGCTTAGGGTGAACTCAGGTGGTCGTTTAATCGCCAATACCGTCTTTGTTGAAGAGGGCGGATTTCTGGGAGGCGATGGCGGCAGTATCGAAGCCGACTTGGTATTAAACGGTGGCGTGTTCAGCCCTGGAAACTCACCGGGATACACCCACGTGGGGGGTGACATCCTGTTTGATACCGGCTTGCTGGAACTCGAATACACGGGGCCGCAATGGGGGCAGTACGATTTTATCCATGCGGACGGCGCCGTGACCTTTGGTAGCGATTTCCAAGTGTTGCTGTCGTTGGAAAATCTCACGGTGCCTGAAATATCGTTAGAGCATTTTTTTGATGTGGACCGGTTTTACACGCTGCCCGGTTTTGATTTGGCGTCCGCACTAGACCTGCACTTCGGTCAGAATATTGGATTGGATCATGGTGAAATGTTCACGGTAAGTTTTCAGGGGCAGCGCTCGCAATACATTTACCGTGGCTCCGCACAAGCCGTGCCCGAACTGGACAGCTTGGGCCTGCCGACGGCATTTGCATTAGTGCTGTCTATTTTAGCTTTGGTGCGTGAACGACGCGCGCCTAAACAGCCGGCCGGTTGGTCTTGATCTCACTCATCCTCCTTCCGCAAACCTGCGGAAGTGAGGGTGTAAATATGCGCCTATTTTTGTAAAAAAGACTATTTTCACGTCAGCGTGGGTCTGTCTGATATCTTTACGTCGGCGTTGGCGCTCAAGATGTTTTAGCGGCGCTAAAAGCTTGATTTAACGGGATTTTGTGGGCTGTATCACACGATAGTGTGTCGGATAATTAAACGCTCACTTGAACCTGTTTTTCAATAACTAGAGAGAAAACAGAGGGATAGCCCGGGTGGTACATACCTTGCTTTTTTAGGGTATACACCAACATGGAAGGATGATAATGAACAGATCTCGCTGCGGTGTGAATCGCTTTCTTCTCGCTATTTCTTCAGCGTGCTTATTTCAAACGGGGGCCCATGCCAATATCACGGTTGAAGGTACTGGGGTTTCGCCATCAGATTTGTCCGACCGTGCGGGCTTTCTATCAGAGTTTTTACAAATTGGTCTGCGAGATGTCGACAGTGGTGGGGAGTACTCTCCCGCAAATGGCAGCGTCACCGTAGACGCAGAGGGCGTGGTCACTGAATTGTGGTCCGAAGGCGGCATGGCAGTGGGCTGGGCGCCAAACTCTATCGGTAGTTTTAACGCCATTGGCGATGGCACGCCAGGTTCCGTGAAGGTGAACTTCAACTACGGGATTGGCATAGGCGGTGATTTGCCTGACTTAGCTTGGGATGAGGATGATTTACCCGACGTGGTCTACGGAGGGATGGGTATAGTAAACGTGCTCAACGGTGCGCAGATGAATGCAAATGGTGTGTCCGTTGGTACTCGTCAGGCCTTGCTTTTTTTTGCGAGCTCTAGTTTTCCTAAGTCCGTAGACAACAACCCGGGTTTTGACGGCATTCTCACCATTGACGGTGAGGGCAGCGAGCTTAATACCGACCTGCTTTATGTCGGTGATTACTGGCAGGCGTTTTCGGGCCAGGTAAATGTACTCAATGGCGCGTCACTCAATGTGTTTGATGAGCGGACATTATACGATGGCACACCGGGCTTTTCCGGTTATATCGAGTTGGAAAACCCGAACTCCGAGTTGAATGTTATTGGCCCCGGATCCCGTGTCGTGACCCAAAGCATGACGGCAAGCGGTAATGTATTGGTGGACGCGGGCGCTGAGTTTAACTTTCTACCCTCCCGTGAAGGGGAACACCAGTTAATCATAGGCGGTTTTCAGCCGACCGAATTTCGTGTTCGTGGTTCTGGTTCCCGAGTGTCTGTGCACGAACAGACGTATGTGGGTTGGACTGGCCTAGACGCAGATGACAGCCTTGTATTCGAAGAGGGCACCTTGGTTGTGGAAGAGTTAGGTCTGTTTGAATCACAAGGCGATATTATTGTAGGAGGACGTGGTCCTTATACTGAGTATCCTTTTCCAGGTTCTCGAGGAACGCTCGAAGTGAACGACTTTGGTATTGTGGTGGCCGATACCGTGCGTATTGAAGAGCTCGGCGTACTCACCGGCAACAACGGTCTCATTATCGCCGATGTCTCCTTAGAAGGAGGCACGATTGCTCCCGGTGCCTCGGTCGGCTCCACCAATATCCTCGGTGACCTTGTGCTGGATGCCGGCATGATTGAGCTTGAATACTTCGGTCAGAATTGGGGTGAGTATGACACCATCAATGTACTGGGCGATGTCCTCTTTGGTAGCGATCTGCAAATCAGCTTGTCGCTCCACGATCTGGACATCCCAGAAATATCGCTGGAAGGGTTTTTCAACGCGAACAGCTTTACTATGATGCCCGGCTTTGATCTTGCGTCCGCACTGGATGTCGACTTCGGTCAGAATATTGGATTGCGCGACGGAGATATCTTTACTGTCAGTTTTCAGGGCTACGAGTCTGAGTATGTGTACCGAGGCAGTGCGCGCGCGGTGCCAGAGTTAAACGCGGCAGGCCTACCGATGGTCTTGGCTTTGCTGGTGTCGCTGATGTGTATGCTGAGAGAACGGCGCGCAGTCTAGGCACTCAACGCCATTCGATTTAGAACATGGCCCCCGGGAGCACGAGAGGCTTATCTCGGGGGCTAGGTGCACTAATCGCTTTCGACTACGGTTCTAAGTGCTTTCCTAAGAACGGCAGCTTCCTCGTTCGGATTTTCCCGTCCAGCGTAAATTCATAGTCCCAACCGGTGCCTCGGTGTTCCTCTGCGACGTGATCAATACCAAAATTCTCGAGTAACACGGAATAGCGCCGTGCACCGATAACGTGTCCGTAGGTGTGATCGTTGCGCCCCCAGTCAAAACCAATCCCGCGCAATAAGATCAGGTTTTCGACGTAACGCGCTGTGAGGTCGCCCAAATGAAAATCGTTTTTCAGTTTGGCACGATGCGCAACATCCGGCACCAGTTCGCCATTCACCTCCTCTACAATGAAGTCAGCGTAAAACGGGGGGGCGATCCGGGTTGGGTAGCTGAGCTTGAGCCATCGATACTGCAGAATGAGGTTGATGCGTCTGTGCTTGAGATCGCGCTAGCGGTAGGCTTCAATGCGAAGTCTTCCTCTAACAAAGTGTTTAAAGAGGAAAGTGGACAGACTCCTAGCGAGTTTAGGCGTGACGTCAGAATGCAAACGGGCACGACCCAATAACGCGCGGTCACCGCGCTTTCTCTCTTCAGGCCAAAGTGTCTTTATTGGACGCAAAGCTGGATTTTCGTTTGCTCGATGACCCGGCCTCGGCTCAATTCCTATTTGAAACTCACCCCCTTAAATATCTAATGCCAAAGAACTGGTTCACGAGCGACTATTGTTCATTTTAATTAGCTCAAGTTATCTAGGCGCTAATACCAAACAAGTGTATTCCAGGTGACGGCTCACCGAATTGCGATTCCGGACTGAAAAAATGTGCGCTATTCCCCTCATGCTCGATCGCCTACCGAGTACCATATAGATATTCATTATATAAACATCATATCAATTGTTGGTTTGGTGCCGCATGAGCTCAGTGGGTAGGCAGGGAGCGCAAACTCACTTAGCTGGGCTTGTCCAACGGGCTAGATAAGGTGAAGTACCCCCTTTTCATTTGGCCGCGTGTTAGCACGCGCTGAGAGGTTGAAGGACGGATGCGCGCACCTAGTACGCGGTAATGGTGAACGGAAATCCGCTGTGGTTCGGAAAGGTTACATAAGTAAAAGGGCGATTAAATGAAACTGGGCTTGCTTTGGTTAATACTTTTAAGTGCGTGTGTGCTAGCTGCGTGTAAAGAGGATAGTAGGGAACTGATTCCAGGGTCCGATACCGACAACGATGGCGTGGTAGACGCCTCTGACTTGTGCCCAAACACCTCGCCGGGTGCGTCTGTTAATACGCAAGGTTGCGCCATTGTGGCGCCCCACGATGCTGACTCGGATGGCGTGCCAGACACAGTGGACGCATGTCCGAACACGCCGGCTAATATGCAAGTCAATGCCTCTGGCTGCCCTGCTATGCAGGTAGACACAGACCAAGACAGTGTGCCCGATCATTTAGACGCGTGTCCCAATACGCCCATGGATGCGCAAGTCAATGCGTCGGGTTGCCCGATCATTCAACTCGATGCGGATTGGGACGGAGTGCCAGATCACTTGGATGTGTGCCCTGATTCACCGATTAATTCTCAGGTCAATCCGTCAGGCTGCCCCCTGGGACAGGCAGATGCGGATAGCGACGGTGTGTCTGATCAATTAGATGCTTGCCCCAATACGCCAATGAACGTGCAGGTCAACGCGTCGGGTTGCCCGCTGGTGCAATCAGATGCTGACAGGGACGGCGTGCCCGATCATTTAGATGCTTGCCCCAATACGCCAATGAACGCGCAAGTCGATGCGTCGGGTTGCCCGCGGGTGCAATCAGATGCGGATAGCGACGGTGTGTCTGATCAATTAGATGCTTGCCCCAATACGCCAATGAACGTGCAGGTCAACGCGTCGGGTTGCCCTCTGGTGCAATCAGATGCTGACAGGGACGGCGTGCCCGATCATTTAGATGCTTGCCCCAATACGCCAATGAACGCGCAAGTCGATGCGTCGGGTTGCCCGCTTGGGCAGGCGGATTCTGACAGAGACGGAGTGCCAGATCATTTAGATGCGTGCCCCAATACTGCAATGAATACGCAGGTCAATGCGTCGGGTTGTCCGCTTGGGCAGGCGGATTCTGACAGAGACGGAGTGCCAGATCATTTAGATGCGTGCCCCAATACTGCAATGAATACGCAGGTCAATGCGTCGGGTTGTCCTGTTATTGTCGAGGATACTGATCGTGATGGTATTACGGATGACAGAGATTTATGCCCTGATACGTCTATCAACACGCAAGTTGACGAAATGGGCTGTCCCATCGTTGAAGCGGATAGTGACAGCGATGGTGTCGTTGATGATTTAGATGTGTGTCCTGACACGCCTCCCAATTCACAGGTAGATGAGATCGGTTGTCTTATCGTAGCGCTAGATTCGGATAACGACGGTATTCCAGATAGTTTAGATATGTGTGGGAATACTCCAGACAATACGCAGGTAGATGCAAACGGCTGTGCAGTGGCACCCGTTGAGGAAGATAAAGACCGTGATGGGTTGGCTGACGAGTCTGATGATTGCCCGAACGTGGCGGGCCCTGCGAGTAATCATGGCTGCCCAGTCATGAACGACACTGCTGAGGGCGCTCGCTATTACGCGGTGCAGTGTGCTGGTTGTCATTACGATGGGGAACAAGATTATTTGCAAGCGCTTGAGTCTGGTGATGCAGCTACGGATATGCGTTCTCTTATCGATCCTGAGAACTGTGCCTCTTGTAGCTCTCAGTCCGCATTGAGCAGCTTTATTACAGCAACAATGCCGCTAACAGCGCCATCTTCTTGCTCGGGAGAGTGCGCGGAGCAAACCGCTAAATATATACTCAGTGGGTACTACGATCCTTCGAAGCAGGTTAATCAACTATCTGCATTCCGACGTTTAACGCATCAGCAATACTTAAAAACCACGCGTGGCTTATTAAACTTTAATCAAGTGCTCTCGCCTGAGCTTGCAATTTTACTTCCTGATGAGCTGGAGGTGGATGGCTTAAATAATATCGCTGAAGCTCAAACCGTAGGTGGGATGCTAGCTGCGAGCTATTTCGAAATTGCCGATACGTTAGCGAAAGAGTTTGTGGAAGGGTTGAATACCGATTCGCAATATTTAAGTGCGCTTGGATGTGCATCCGATATGCATATCGCTGCGTGCGGACGTGACTTTCGCCAACGCTTTTTGAGTGCCGCATTCAGGCGCCCGGTGACTCTAGTGGAGTCAGCGGGGTATGAGAAAGTAGAGTCAGATGTTATGGCGCTGACTTCCTCGGAAAGCGCTTCTGAGCAGAGGAAGTTAGCTCTGCGCGCATTTCTTGTTTCGGCGCTAGTCTCTCCAGAGTACATCTATTTGGTTGAGCGAGGTCAATCACCCTTTAATGGTGGGTTACAGTTGACTAACTTAGAGATCGCCAATCGACTCTCCTACTTACTAACGGACTCCGCTCCAGATCAAGAATTGGTTGCGGCTGCCAACTCCGGCACACTCATAGACCCTGACGTTCGCGTGGCGCATTTTGATCGGTTAATCAATACGAATGAAGCGAAAATACGCTTGCGAAACATTCTCCAGGGGTGGCTGGGGATAGACCTAAACGGAACGAATAAACAATTAAGGCGAGCGCTCAATCCCGATGACAATAAAGACTTTGGCCGACAAGAGGGCTATAAAAAAGAAGCGATCGAGAATCTTCAGGCATTTCTACAAGATTGGCTAGAGAATAATAAATCGTTCGACCAGTTTTACACTGCACCGGTAGCGACTCGAGGTATATATTTTAGTAATGGTAAAGTCGCGTTGCCAGGCCCGGCACACATGCCTCATATTGGAATTTTCGGATTGGAGGCGTTTATTGGAAGTCACACGAGTGAGGCGCCAACGCCGATTACTCGCGGCGTGTTTGTGGGTAAAAAATTATTATGCGCAACTATACCGCCGCCTCCTCCTACAAACATACCGGAGATAGTTCAACGCCAACCGGGGCAAAGTGTGAAGAGCTGGCTGGCGGAGCACGTTGATAATCCAGGGTGTGCAGGTTGTCATAGAACCATCGACAACCTTGGCTTCCCGTTTCTGAAATTCAATCAGTATGGTATTTATGATTCCTTTAGCACAACGATAGATGCCAGCGCTGACCTTGTTAGTATTGGGGATATTGGTGGGCCGGTTAATGGACTACCCGAGTTCGCGAGTATGGTGGCTGAAAGTAAGCAGGCTAGAACCTGTATGGCCAACTTGATGTTCAGGCATATCTATGGTCGTTATGAGCATGAGACGGACGCAGAAAAAATTGATGAACTCGTGGAAGCTTGGAACGGTACAAATGGTGGATTGCTAGACTTGCTTGAATTATATGTGAAGTCAGACGACTTTATTACTCTGGTACATCAATAGGAGGCCGGCAATGAAAATGAATAGACGATCTTTTATAAAAAATTCTTCTGCGATGTTTGCGGCTACTTCTGCGGGTGTATTGGGATACCATGATTCGGCTAGTGCGTTGTCGGATAAGCCGCCTATACGCTTAGTGACAATCATGAATGCATTGGGCATCATGCCTCAGGTCCGTAATGATCACTATGTGACAACGCCAGAGGGAATAGAGCCGCTAGCCACGTCAGATTTTAAAACGGCCATCGCGCCCCTGCAGGATTTTCGAGAGCATATGATTGTCATGCAAGGTTTAGACAACGCCTCCGCCATTACGCAAGGGCGAGGGTCTCACGCGGGAGGGGCTTCACATATCTTTACGGGAGGAAATGTACGTTCTGGTACGAGTGGTACCTTGGTAACCACTACCGGGCCATCGCTCGATGTACATATTGCAAGCCTAATCTCTGGGCGGGCAGGTACGCCGTATCGCCACTTAAATCTAAACGCAGCTACTCTGGGCGGTGAAGGCCAGATGAATTTTTCCCACGACCAAAACGGTGTGCAAGTGCCTCGCTTAGTTGGGCCGCAAAAAATTTATGAACAGATCTTTTCAAGGTCCATGGACGACGGGCCTACAGATAGCTTCAGTCTACAAGCGAAAATTGCCGTACTAAACAATGTAGGAGAGCATATCGCCAGATTGAAAAGCGATCTACCTGGTATGACTGGACAGGATACTCTGAGTTTCTATCAAAGTAGTATGGATCAGTTGGCTCAACAATTTAGAAACCAGGCCGATTTTACGACAAGCGCGTCCTGTATGGTTCCTGGGGTGCCTGACTTAGGTTTCAACACTCATGGATTGACTCCAGAGGAGGTGAACTTTGAGACTAAGAAAGCTATGGATCGCGAGATCAATGCTACCATGGATCTCGCGTTTCAAGTGTTAAATTGTAATTACACGCGTGTACTCACCATGGATTTTGGCGGCGTACAACCCAAGCATAACTACCCCTGGTTAGGTGAAGAATTAGAGAGGTATGGCGCACCAGCTAGTATGGCAAACAGTGAATCTCATGGTATTTCTCACCAAGGTTCGACAGGGGCGTTTATTTATCAGTGCGTAGTCAGAAATTACTACGCGCAGAAGTATGCGCAGTTTTTCCAAAGAATGGCAGATACGCCAGATATTGATGGTACTTCTTCAATGTTGGATAACACGATTTTCTTGTGGCTAACCGAGGTATCACGAGGGCCGGATCACGGTATGCGTGACTATCCGATCACTCTACTGGTAGGAAAAAATACGGGTTTTAGGCAGGGCGGCCTAAATTGTAAATTTGACGGTCGGCCCATGAATGATTTGTATACGACGATACTCAAAGCGATAGACCTCCCGCACAGTAGCTTTGGCGAACCGACTGTGAATACAGGTACTATCGATGAGCTATTAGCATAACCACAGTGTTGTCTGAGCGGCTTTAGAAACGCCCCATTATTGACATCACAATCATAGTGTTAGTAGTGGGGAATCGTCACCTCCTTCTTTTTTATTCTTAGGTTTCCGTTCAGTGTGTTAAAGCCAAGCTGCTTTCGCGGCGATGATCGCTATAGCCACCACGCGCCACAGAAATTTGCGACGAGCGTGGGGCTTTCTCTTTGCTAAATTAGTTCTCTGTTCTCCAGCCCCCTCGCCGTTTGGTGCTTACAACGAGTCGAGCCGAAAGTATTGACAGCAAAACCAGCAACATGCCAAGAGAGCTGGCGCCACCTCCGCGTTCTTCAGGGGCGCGGGGCGAGCTCGGGTTGGGTGCTTGAGTAGGCTCAGGGTCGGGTGTGTCGCTGGCGGATGTGGGTGTTGGCACTGGCCCCGGAGTGGATGTTGGCGTCATTGTTGGAGTTGGCGTAGGTGCTGAGGACGGCGGTGGTGTTGGAGCTGGTAAAGTGGAAGGTTCCGGAGTTGGCGGTGGCGTCGGCGCGGGTAGCGGCGTTTCCGGAGGGAGCGGGGTAGCAGGAAAGCCAGGCGAAGGACTCGGGCTGGGTGTCACAGTGGTGACAGGAGAAGGCATTGGGGTGGGAAGGGGGGTTGACTCCGACGTAGGCATTGGCGTCGGAGTTGGTGTTGGCGCCGGAGTTGTAGTTGGAGTTGGCACCGGAGTTGGGGTTGGAAGAGCGCTAGGTTCAGGAAAAGGCATCTCAGAGCAGGCGTTGGTCCCGCATAGGCATACGCTGTCGTTTCGTTTACTGTTCATGCAATCTGTTGCGTGTGCCCCATACATGTCTCGACATTCTCGTGTGGAATTACACTCATCGAACGAGGGTTCCGCCGTGGGTAAGGGAGAAGGGAGTGGCGTAGGCGAACTCGATGGTGTAGGGGCAGGTGTGGGGGTTGGCGAAGGGGCAGGATCTGCTGCAACCGCGTAGAACATACCACAGCTTGGCATAGGCCAATCCGTTCGGTCGGGAGATCCATATCCGTTATAGGTGTACACGACGTTTGAGTCAGAATATTCCGTTCGTCGCTCTCGGTAATCGTACGTGTCATTGTTGACGATAATATTCCTGGGGCCGGGAGGCGTGTGACCGTAGGCGGCGCCGCCCGTGGCGAAAACGCCCCAAGAATGCCATGAGGGCCGAATAATTGTATTGTTTTCAACAAGGTTGTGACCATTGTCTTTATTGTGATAGTTCACGTCGACTTCCAGCCGATTCTCAGTCACGACGTTGTAGCTAGCCCTTTGTTGTATTGAAAAGTGCCGGATGAGACGAACCGTTGTTCCTGCGATTAAATTCTTGTCGCCGCGTAAATCAAAGTACCCTTCGCCGCCGCCGCCTTTGTTATAGGCACTGTCGACGAGGCTATTTCTAAAAGTGTTGTGATCGCCATAAATTTCAACGGGGTCAGACCCGCTGTTTATAACGGCTACGTTGTCCACCCAATTGTTGTTTCCGTCAATACGGATCATGGTGTTGTCGTATTCCGGCTCATCGTTTTGAAAGCAGGCGCTGCAATACGCTCCATCTTCGAAACCGTCTCGATAATTTCTATAGGCTTTTGGCGGTTGAGGTAATGCTTCATAGACCAGTCGCATGTCTTCTAGCCCAGCGTAACTCACGTTATCCGCGAATATAATGCTGGAACCACTGCGTATATCCACGCTAATTTTAACGTTGTCCCGACTCTCTCCGCGCAGCACTACTCCAGCTCGCATTCGCAGGGGTTTGGTTAAGCGGTATGTGCCGTTCAGTAGCAGCACCACGCCAGGTTCGCTGGTGTCGATAGCGGATTGCAGATCGTCTCCGGGAGAGAGCATTGCGCTTATGTGAGTGATGTTCCTTATCCCACCATTGACCCCCGCTGATGCCCATGTGGCCATTTCTGGGTAGTCGCTGTGAAAACAATTCAGAAGTGGGGCGTGGTGGGGGCTGCCTAGTATGCTTGGCTCGGCGTCCTCCGCCGCAGAGACGTTCCAAAACGACAACATGAATATGACAGCTGTCAGCCTGATGTATGTTTTTTTCACAATGTTAGTCCTTTCGTTGAGTGACCCTGTGTTGTGGAAGCATTAGCAATGCTGGGCGAAGCACATCCCGAGCCTCCGCTATTGATTTGTGCTTGAAGTAAAGTTGGAATCTGGGATGTATGTCATAACAAAATAAAGATCATATGTATAACATGTTATCGCGTTTAAGTTGGCGTGGGTGTGACTGCTTGCACAATCTCTGTTGATGATCTGGGAGCCTCGGTCGTTGTATGAAGCGTGCTCTTAGATTCCCGCTCCAAAACACCGTTTCGCGCGGAGTAAAAATACTACAAGGGAGGGGCTGGCAGTGAACATGGGCGGATTTAAAAAGTTAGGTGGAACGAAGGCGCGCTCTAAATTCAGTTTAGTGGTTTTGATGAGCGTACTGGTAGGCGCGTGTGGTGACGGCACTGCATCTCCTGAAAATACGCAAGCGACCGCAAGCCCTGCGCCTGTCGTCATGCCTACTCCCCCTGTTGTGCCTACTCCGTTAATGACGCCCGAACCGCTAGAAACCCCTTCGTCGGGAGACTCCCCTCAGCCTACCCCGACTTCAACTCCGATCCCGACTGATATCGGTCAGGTTATGCCAATGCCCACGCCAAATCGCTATGGTGACTATGGCTTAGGGGGTGATGCTTCCAAGTTGGACGATCCCTACTGGGGAGAAAAAATGGCGCGCTGGAGTTCTGCCGGTGTGCGTGGAGGCATCCCTTTCCTATCTAAAATAGAAAGGGAAAATATCGAATTTGTCCTAGAGTCGGGCGCAGACAGCGATGCAATAAACAGCGCAATTCATCATGCTGAAGAAATAGTTGCGCAACAAAATATCGATGAGAATGGATTACAACCGGACGGCCGTTTTGGGGGGGTAGCAATATTTCTGAAAAATGGTGTGTATCAGATCGACAAGCCTATACAAATGAAGTCTCGCGTATATCTAGTTGGAGAGAGTCGTGATGGCGTGATCGCGAAGATCACAATTGTGGATAGAACCAAAGGAGACCAGCCTTTGGCAGGCACGGGGGCATTCTGGTTTGGGCCGGGCACTCGCTACGCTGGTATTTATCGCTTAACGATACAAGGTGGATGGGGGAAGCCTGAAAAAGACTGGAACGATGGTGCTGATGTAAGTGGAGATAATTACGTTGCATCGGTGTATTTCTTTGGGTGGCAAACCAGTAGAACTACGACGCAATCGCACGACACCTTTCTCCCTGGCGAAGGCTCATCAGACCACTTTTTAGATCAAGTTAACATCTATGATGCGTATTGGCATCCAGTTCGAAATGACGGGGAGCACATAACATTCAGGGATATTGATGTGGATGGTGTGCATATGAAAGGAGGCGGAGCAGAGGGCTACTTTTTCATTTTAAATGGTCATAATTTGATCACAGGCAGTCACTTTACGCATCTTCGCCACTTTTCAATTCAGAGTGGTAGCGCAAGCCATAATGTCGTCGTCGATAACCTATTTCATCAGGAGATCAGCTTTCATACGGGTGATGATGGACAAAACCTAATCGAGGCGAATTTAATTCACCTCCCAGAAGATATGCCCTCAGCCTATTATTGTGTGATGGGGATCTGGTCGAATGCGCATATGAACTCGCTCACCGATAATTATTTATGGAACAATGAATGTATTGCACTGAACCACGGTGGTGAACTCGTGTTTAATGACAATGTGGTCTATGAAGGCCCGGCCCCTACGCAAGAGGACGGTGTGCTGGGCGGGCGAAAGAGCGGAGATCAGCATAATCGTGACTGGTATGAAAATACCCTTGTACCTATATATGGCACCTTGTACCCTGTGAACTCGATGGTAGCGCGGATGATCGAGAGTACGGATAATTTTCATACGATCAATGATCATTTTGACTATGTCGGCAACAACGACCCCCTTCCCGACCTGACAGAGGATCAATGTGACACCACCGCGCAGTGTCGAGTGATCTGGCCGCAGGCAATAGATTGTGCAGATAGTCGCAGCGATCACAGTGTATGTGTGTGTGGTGGTTCTCCTTGTGTCGACTTGGGCGTATCGCCTACACCAGCACCCTCACTTGTACCGGCACCAACGCCGGCGCCAACTCCAGATGCTGCGGTTACACCGATGCCGCCAAGCACGATTGTCCAGCGCGTCGGTGATCCCGAGGTGACATTTAATCTGGAGCGCTTCGATCCAGACTGGCCGCAAATGCGCGAGTGGCAGAAGGCGGGTGTGCGAAATGGTATCCCGTACCGCAGTACGTTAGAGGTGAAGGCGACGTTGCACAGTGGTGGAAGCGAAGAAATCAATGCCGCTATCCGCAATGTGGCGAATCAGGGAGGCGGCGCGGTCTATTTAAAAAATGGGGCCTATGATATTTCAGGTCGTGGCGTCAAGATGAAAAGTCATGTATACCTCATTGGGCAGAGTCGCGACGGGGTTGTCGCAACGGTGAATATGGATGATGGTATCGCCTTTGATTTCGGCGCGGACGTACATGACAGTGGTATATATACTCTGACCATTACGGGCGGGTGGGGAGAGCCGACGTTTGATTGGAATTATGGGCGCGCAGAGAATGAAGAACTGCCAGGGAATGACAACACGCTAGTTAGATTTAAAGGTTCCATTGATACTTTTTTGGATGGGGTCAATCTTTATAACGCTGCTCGACATCCGCTTTGGGTAAATGCGTCACATACCACATTACGCGATTTAGATGTGCGCGGTGTTCACAATAAATCGGGTGGGGCCCAGGGGTATTTCTTCATCGGTGGTCCCTACAACCTTGTGACAGGGACAAAAGTTACCCAGCTTCGCCATTTCACTATTCAAGGCGAACGCGCTCGTTACAATGTCGTTTATAAAAATAATTTCAAGCAAGAAATCAGTTTTCATGTTGGTGATGGCGGTGACAATCTCGTAGAAGCTAACACGATCAATCTGCCTCCTAGCATGCCCCCAGCGAATGGCGCGGGCGGTCCCGGTTACGTCTGCATAATGGGGCCTTGGTCGACGCAACACACTAATTCCTTGAAGCCAAACTATCTTTACAAAAACCGCTGCCATGACGAGAACCAAGGGGGAAGACGGCCCTGGTCAGATGACACAAAAATGTATTATGGGCCGCGAGAAGTGAAACCTGATGATCATTACACTAACTTTCCGGAAATGCCAGACGAAAAACGACCACTTGGAGGCACCTTATACCCCGTGATTGCGGGTTAAATGAGTGCGCTGAATGAAAAGGCGAGTGTCAGGCGAGTTTGTCCATTCAGTTGTCAGGAAGTCCAGGAGTAGCCTGACCTTGGTCGACACCGCACGCGTTTCCGGATACACCGCCCAAATCGCATCGTCATCCACTCGCACCGATTTCATCACTGGCAATAAGCGCCCTTCATCTAGCAGCGATTGAACGTAGTAGTCCGGTAGTTGAATCACTCCTAGATCTTTGAGTGCGGCGTCGATCAATGCATGTCCGCTGTTATACCGCAGTCGTCCTTTGAGCTTAACACTGTATTCCTGCCCGCTTTCGCTAAAGCGCCAATAGTCACTTGTGCCGAGCAGGCACTGGTGCTGCTTTAGCTCTCCGATGGTGTTGGGAAATCCGAAACGGGATAGGTACGCGGGGGAGGCGCAGGTGTGGAGCGTGCGCGAGCCTAGTCGGTGGGCGATAATTCGGTCGTCGGATAGCTGGCCCAGGCGAATGGCCAGATCAAAGCCCTCATTGACCAAATCCACAACACGGTTTGTGAAATGCGTATGAATATCCAAATCAGGATAGATCCGCGCGAAATTATTCAACATCGGTGCCATTATGCGCTCGCCGTAGGTGACCGGCGCGGTGATGCGCAGCTTGCCCTTGGGCCTGTCATGCAGCTCGGTGATCAGCTGATCTGCATGGGCGAGCTCTTCTAAGATGGGCTTGCAGTGTTGATAGTAAACCTGGCCTGCCTCTGTTAACGACACCTTGCGTGTGGTGCGGTTGAGCAGTTTGATGTTCAGGCGTCGCTCCAACGCAGCTATCAGGCGGCTGACCTGTGCGGTGGAAGTGCCTAGGCGCTCGCCAGCCTTGGTGAAGCTGCGTGTTTCCGCTGCCGCGACAAACTCTTGAATACCTTCCCAGCGCTGCATGAATTGGAGCCTAATGATTCCGTGGATTATTACATTATTGTAATAGTGAATTTCAGATAATTCGATTATTACGTCATCGCAACTCCGATAGAATACGACTGTGTCTCTACCACTTCCATTCGAGGAGCCGACTATGAACGACGTAATCACTTGTAAAGCCGCGGTAGCCTGGGGCCCGGGCAAACCTTTGAAAATTGAAGAGGTGCAAGTGGCACCGCCGAAGAAGGGTGAGGTACGAGTCAAAATTCAGGCAACCGGTGTGTGCCACACCGATGCGTTCACCCTGTCTGGTGACGACCCGGAAGGCGTCTTTCCTTCGATTCTCGGGCACGAAGGGGGTGGCATAGTGGAATCCGTTGGGGAGGGCGTGACCAGTGTGGCGGTCGGTGACCATGTGATTCCCCTCTATACCGCCGAATGCGGCGAGTGTAAATTCTGTACCTCCGGTAAAACCAACCTGTGCCAGGCCGTGCGTGCAACGCAGGGGAAAGGCTTGATGCCGGACGGAACCAGCCGTTTTTCTCTGAATGGTGAACCCATTTTTCACTACATGGGCACCTCAACATTTTCTGAATACACGGTACTGCCTGAAATCTCCTTGGCGAAGATCAACAAGCAAGCGCCGCTTGAAGAAGTGTGTTTGCTCGGCTGCGGTGTCACGACAGGCATGGGTGCGGTACTGAAAACGGCAAAAGTCGAAGAGGGGGCCACCGTCGCGATTTTTGGGCTGGGTGGTATTGGCTTGTCAGCGATCATTGGTGCAACGATGGCCAAGGCCGGGCGCATTATCGGGATCGATATTAACGAAAGTAAATTTGAACTTGCGAAACGCCTTGGCGCGACGGAGTGTATCAATCCAAAAGATTACGATAAACCGATTCAAGACGTGATCGTCGAATTAACGGACGGCGGCGTGGATTACTCGTTCGAGTGTATCGGGAACGTGAATGTGATGCGTTCGGCACTCGAATGTTGTCATAAAGGATGGGGTGAATCGGTGATTATTGGCGTGGCAGGCGCGGGGCAGGAAATTTCAACGCGTCCGTTTCAACTGGTCACAGGGCGTGTATGGCGTGGCACAGCGTTTGGCGGCGTGAAGGGGCGCTCCGAGCTGCCCCAGATTGTTGAAGAGTATCTCGCCGGGAAGTTTGCACTGAGTGATTTCATCACGCATACCATGCCGTTGGAAGAGATCAATAACGCGTTCGACCTGATGCACGAAGGTAAAAGCATTCGCACGGTCATTCACTGTTAGTACTGTGGCTATCTCGCAATTTCATTGTTGTAGTGTTAGGAGGAAATCAATGAAGCTTACACTCATCAACGCCAATAAATCCTTTGATGGTTGGCTGAAGCAATACACCCATGTGTCCAGGGTCTTGGCCTGCGAAATGCGATTCTCAATCTTTTTACCGCCGCAGACCGCGAGAGGGCAGTCGGTACCAGTCTTGTACTGGTTGTCTGGACTGACTTGCACTGATGAGAACTTCGTTCAGAAAGCGGGTGCCTTTCGCAAGGCGGCAGAGCTGGGCATTGCTCTAGTTGTGCCTGACACCAGTCCGAGGGGCGAGAACGTGGCCGACGATGAGGCCTATGATTTGGGTCAGGGGGCAGGGTTTTACCTCAATGCCACGCGGGAACCTTGGTCCTCGCATTATCATATGTACGATTATATCGTGGACGAGCTACCCACTCTTATCGAAGAGAGTTTTCCAGTTTTGGATATTCGCTCCATCTCGGGCCATTCCATGGGGGGGCATGGCGCTATTACGATAGGGTTACGTAACCCTGACCGCTATCGTGCTGTATCCGCTTTTAGCCCAATTAGCCATCCTACTCAATGTCCTTGGGGGCAGAAGGCGTTTCGAGCTTATCTTGGGGACGATATTGCTGCTTGGGGGGCTTACGATAGCAGTCTCCTTATCCAGCAGGCGAAAGTCCAACTTCCTTTACTGATTGATCAAGGAGGGGCAGACCCTTTCTGTGACGATCAACTCAAACCGGAAAGCTTGCTGGCAGCAGCGGAAGAGGCAAACTATCCAGTGATGTCTCGTTATCGCGAGGGTTATGATCATAGCTACTTTTATATTTCGAGTTTTATTGATGAACATTTGGCGTTTCATCATTCATATTTGTATCCCAAAGCTTGAATTCGCGGATCTATATTGGGTGAGTGAGTGCATACTCAAAAATATGAATGCAATTAGGTAAACTAAAAAATACGAGTATTTGCGCTGTTTATGGCGTGTTGATACCCAGCGGTACGTTCCGGCGGTAGCTAAGTCACGCGAGCCGTGTGCAAGCGGAGGCGATGTATTGGTAGGTTAGTGAGTTTACTAAAGTGCTTTAGGTTATTCGTTGCGTTTTTTTACGATTTGTCGTGCTCAACGGTAGCGAAAAAGTCTAGGCAATGGATTGCTGAAAATAGTCAAAATACAGTGTGTTACCTCAATACAGAAGGTGATAAAACTCATACTCTTTTTTTGAGAACGCAACAAAGAAATGAGAAAGCCTTGATCATTTCTAAGTCTTTAATATTATTTTTTGTCGCGAAATTATATCTTTCTATCGCGAAAATTCTTCTTCATGAGTTTCTATAAAAAAATAATGAATAAGTTGTTTTTTGCGCCACTGGTGTATGTATAATCATCCCCATCATTTCGAACAGTTGTTTATTCACATTTCATCTTAAGTGGTAGGCCGTGCGCAAAGCATAGGGGGCTAAAGCTACTGTTCTCATGTTGCCAGTTAAGCTATGGATTGAGCTTGGCAGCACTTCATCAACTCTGATTTTCACCTAAGCCTTGTTGGCTTGGGGGATTCCTTGCGACCTTGTATTTGAGAGGCTGGAAGTGAGTGTGATACACACTTTTTTGCGACTACATGGGTTTATTTTTTGGGGCCTGATCTTTATCTGGTCAAAGCCGGGCTTGGCGAGTAATAGTGATGAGCTGCGTTTTCGCTTGTCCGGAATTACCTTAAGTACAAGCTTTGAGTCCATCGGAGACCATCTGGAATACAAAGAGCTGAATAAGGTGATTCGTAGTGAGCGCTTCAAATTAGGCGATAAAGTTAGTTTTTCCGAACTGAAAATATTTTCCCAGGCCGTCACGCGCTATATGCAAGATCAGGGGTACTCGTTTCACTATGCCTACTTCCCAGAGCAAGATATCGATGATGGCATTCTGAACGTCTCAATTCGTGCAGTACGCTTAGGTGAGGTACGCATTGAAAATCATTCTGGAATAGATGATCAGCTCTTCAAAGACCAATTCGCTGAGTTGATAGACAAACCGGTTTATCAGCCAGATATTGATCAGGTTATTCTGCGTATTAGTGCTCACGAAGAAATTCTAGCGTATGCCTATTATCGGCAAGGCACACACCGGGTGCTGTGAATCTTCACGTAAATATTCAAGAGGTTAGTCAGGCATCATTTGCTGTCGTCGGAGACAACTACGGCTCTCCAGAAACTGGAGCGTATCGGTTGCAACTGCAATCACAGCTTCTAAGCCCGCTCAAGAGGTTCGACCGTTTAGGCATTGGTATGATGCTTGCGCCGAATGCCGGTGAGACGACAACGTATGGTTACTTCAATTACAGCCTGCCGGTTAATGGTCTCGATAACCGTTTAGGTTTCAACGTTAGCAACAATATATTTTCAGTTGGGCAGGCGTTTTCTGAACTTGAATTGAGTGGTGATGCACTTGTATTTCAGCTTGACTATGAACGCAGCTACGATCGAAGTCTTCGTGGAGATAAGCGGTTTGTGCTGCGTTATGAAAATAAATCAACGGACTTCGACAGCAGATTCACGGATCCTGCGGCTAAAAATGCGGTAGAGCCCGACGAGTCTGCTTCAAGCTTCGTTGCAGACTGGAAATGGCGACAGCGGGTAAGTTCCAGTTACTATCACTACAGCAACTTCGCTTTGATATATGGTAGCTACTCAAAGACCGACACGACTAAGCCGAACAATATACAGGGTGATACTCTCGATGCATCATACCAGTTAGTACGTGCGAATTACTTCAGTTCTTATGCGCCAACAACTGGAGTATTGGCGGGATTGAACTCAAGGATTAATTCGTCTATTCGGGCTCAGTTCGCACCTAATGGTTCCAGCTCTTTTGACCAAATCTCTCTGAGTGGTGCCTACGCGGTGCGCTCAATTGCGCCGGGCTCCTTCTCGGCAGACCGTGGCTTAGTATTGAGCTTAGAATGGCATATGCCATCATTATTCGATCACAGCCGATTTTCTTTTTCTCAGCTCAGCCCCTATGTGTTTAGTGACTTTGGATATGGCGATCAATTGGCCGAAGACGGCAGTGTTTTCGACTCGGCCACTTTTTGGGGCGTGGGAGCCGGCGTGGTAGTAAAAATCCACGATAAGTTTAGTTGGAAAATTGAACTGAATCAGACTGTCAATGCCATGATCGATTCAGGTAGGGATGTAGAAAATATGATTTTACTTAGCGCTATGGAGTACCGCTGGCCGTGATCAAGATCAAAAAATCTGCTCGCGTATGCGAAGTTAAAGCCATCTTTTGGAGTATCGTTTTCGCGAATCCGTTGTTCGCCAACCCAGAGGCACCAGTAGTAGTGCAAGGCCATGCTACATTTACAGAAAATGGTAGTCGCTTGACGGTAGATCAACATACCCAGACGGTACTCATAGACTATGAGAGCTTCGATATAGGGAAGAACGAACAGGTAGAGTTCATTCAGCCTTCTAGTTCATCTGTAGCAGTGAATCGAGTGCAGGGGGCGAACCCGAGTGAAATTATGGGGAGCTTACTTTCTAATGGGCAGGTATTTTTAATCAATCCAAATGGGGTAATTTTCTCATCTAGCGCATTTGTAGACGTGGGGTCGTTGATGGTGTCAACGGCGCCGTTAAAAGAGGTGATGGCTCAGTCTGCACATCTTGAATACGCCAATGATGAATATAGGGCTGGGATAGAGAACTACGGTTCCATTGCGGCCGAGGGCCGAATAGCGTTGATCTCACCCACTATTCATAACCATGGTCAAATCAAAGCCGGGGATGGCATCGATTTGGTCGCTACGGATAAAGCCATCGTTCATTTTGGTGGTGCACTCGTGGGTATCGAAAGCGATTTTTCTCGAATACCTGTGAGTATCGAAAATACAGGTGGGATGCGTGCTCAACATATCGTACTTGATGCTCAAACAGCGGATCATGTACAGCAGTCCGTTATCAACAATAGTGGCACGGTTGAGGCACAAGGTATCGCAATGGTTGGAGGGGGACTGCGTCTTGTGGGCCGAGACGTAGTGAACTCAGGTGTTTTGTCGAGCAACGCAAGCCAAGAGAATCAGCCGGCGGGGAAAGTTAAAATTGAGGCTCAGCGCTTTATAAGTTCCGGTTCAATCAGTTCACGAGCGCTCGGTACAGGAGATGGTGGTTCTATATCGGTACATGCTGACGAGCTACTTGTGTTAGGTGCTGAGGCCGTGGTGGATGTCAGCGCCGATGAGGCCGGACGCGGAGGGGATGCGTTTTTTGTATCAGAGACTAATGCGGGATTCGCTGACAGTGCAGTCATTCGTGCGCGAGGTGGCGCGGTATCAGGCGATGGCGGCAATGTAGAGTTCTCTGGAAAAGACTACGTTGAAGCGCATGGTCGTGTTGATACCCGCGCCTTGAGTGAGACCGGAAAAACCGGCTCCTATTTAATCGACCCTACTGACATCATTATCAGTAATGACCCCAATAGTGGAGGAAATTTCGACGGTACCAATTTTAATTGGACCCCCAGTGGGGACGTGTCCGTTATTAATGTACAAACGATTGAAAATAATTTACGTACAAGTTCCGTACGGGTAGATACAAACTCGGGGTACTCAGGGAACGGCGACATCACAGTAGACGCCGCGATTGATTTGAATGGTAGCGGTAATAATGCACTTACGTTAAGTGCGACTCGGGATCTGATATTTACTGAAACAGGTGCGTTGATTGATTCTGACCCTACCACGGTAGAAATGGGTGGCAGTATCAATTTGAATTCAGGACGTGATATACGCCTGCATGACAATTCAACACTCAACGTGGGTACTTCGACGCTCGCGTTGGTGGCTAATCGCGATATTATTATACCTTCAACGGCGCTGATGAATGTTGGGCAGTTGCTTATCCAGTCTGCTTCATTTTATAGCCCTGGAGGCAATGTCGTATCCATACAGTCGTCATTAGAAAATGCCTGGATTCAGTATCGGGTGAATAACCCGACTCAAGATGTCGCGTTCGACTTAAGCAGTAAGTTCACTTCAGCTCAGTTTGTACACGGCTCAGCTACCGCATTGAGTATCACTACGCAGGCGGACACTTTCCGTTTCGACGCATTAGAACTTAGCGGCGGAGATTTACGATTAATGCCTTCCGGTGACTTAGCGCTACCGAATATCAATGCTGTTAATAATTTTACGCTTGTTGGTCCTGGTCGAACGGTATTGCCCAGTTCTCTCGACGCTGAAGGAGATATGCACATTGAAGTTGGTCGTCTAACGGACGGGGACGGGGGGGCTTTGCAGTTGTCAGCTCGCCATGCGGCGATAGAGCTACTCAGCCCAGATAGTAACTTGGTTATTAATAGTGATTTCGACAGCCTGCAATTGAAGCTGGGTGGAGAGGCCAGCGCGAGTATTAATAATAGCTCGCCCTTAACGTTGCAAGATGTTGGAAGCCAAACGAGTGCTGTCGAAATAACACAAGGAAACTTCGAGCTGTTCGTCGACGGCGATTTGAACATTGTGCATGACCTAATTGTACGTGATTCAAAAAGCGATGGCCTACGTGAAGCGTTAATCGATATTGTGGTGAACGAAGGAAACATAAACCTATCAAACCCGAACGGCGAGCTATTAATATTGAGCAACGGAATTGATCGAGAAAGTGGTGGCGGACTAGGCGAGGAAGCATCCAGTCAGCTCGCACTGAGTATCCGGCATACGGATAGCAGTAGCGATCAAAGTGACATCATTATTGGTAATGACACCTACGCAAGTTATGTCCGCGCACAGGCGGGAGATATAGAGGTGATGAGCAACGGTGAAATCCAGGCTGGAGAAGGCACACTAATAAGCGCATATGACACTGTCCCCGGAGAAATGGGCGGGACGATAATTAACGACAGCGCAAGCCGTGCCCAGTTATCAGCAGAGACCAACCGTAGCGTAACCCTGAGGCAGGCATTGCCCTATATCGTGCCGACGCCTGAACCCACGCCTGAACCCACGCCTGAACCCACGCCTGAACCCACGCCTGAACCCACGCCTGAACCCACGCCTGAACCCACGCCGGAGCCAACGCCGGAACCCACGCCGGAACCCACGCCGGAACCAACGCCGGAACCCACGCCGGAGCCAACGCCGGAGCCCACGCCGGAACCCACGCCGGAACCAACGCCGGAACCAACGCCGGAACCAACGCCGGAGCCAACGCCGGAGCCAACGCCGGAGCCAACGCCGAAACCCACGCTGGAACCCACGCCGGAACCGACGCCGGTACCAACGCCGGAACCGACGCCGGTGCCAACACCGGCACTAGAGCCCGTCGACGACGTCATCGATTACGACCCAGTGGCGGATCCGAGTAAGAACGAGATTGATATTAGTGCCGAACTTAGCCACCGCATGGCTCAAGCGGAAGAGCTGCATCTTGAAAGGTGCCAAGCGCTTGAAAACAAAAAAGATGTACCCAACTGCGACAAGAACCAAGCGTTGCGCCGATACCTAGGGCTGCTTTGGATAGAAGATATGATTGAAGAACCTAAACCGGATCAAGTAGGCTCAGAAAAAATGGGGTCAGATAACAATTAAAACGACTGTTGATTTTTATGTCAGCGAGAAAGTGTGTTCTGCCCCCAATTTGTTAGGGGTCGCCCCAGGTAGCCAGATATTCACGGGGGCAGATGTGCTTTTATCTACTGGCTTTTACAAAAACCGATAGTTTTGAGGGTAGAAAGTAGCTCTGCGTCGAGCTAAGCACGTATTTGGAAGCCGATCACTTATCAGCGATTGAATCCTAATTGGGTTCGCCACCTGTTCTGCTCGACTCTTCAATAGGAGACTCGTCGGTAGGCATATCGGAACCGTTGGAGGCATCTACGTTAAACTCCCTAGTAAATATCTGCCATAACACAATAAAAATCCCCGCGATGAGTGGGCCGAAGATAAAGCCATCAATACCCATCAGAACCAAGCCTCCTGCAGTAGATAGAAGTACCAGGTAATCTGGTAAGCGGGTCTCTCTGCTCACTAAACGTGGTCTTAAAAAGTTGTCAACCAGACTGATCACCAATGCTCCGTAAGTCAGCAGAGCTATGCCTTTAATTACCTCTCCGGTAAATGCTAGATACAATCCTACTGGGGCCCAGACTATAGCTGCGCCCACAGCCGGCACCAGCGCAGCGATGCTCATCGCGACGGTCCACAATAAAACCTTCGGCACCCCGATAAAATAAAAAAATATACCGCCAAGTACGCCTTGTACGACAGCAACAATAATGTTGCCTTTTATAGTAGAGTGAACCACGGTATAAATTTTACTGATCAAGAGTGCCTCACGTTTTCTGTTTAATGGAAGTGCGGAGGTCATTTTCTCCACGATATACCGACCGTCTCGTAGCAAAAAAAACATCAGGTACAACATAATACCTAGCTGCAGTGTCAACGAAAGAAGACCCTGACCCAATAGAAATCCATTGCGGGCAAGTTGGCCATTTGATTCTTTAAGCCAGGATTTGACACGTTCGTTCACTTCCTCAAGTTTTATAGACTGCACATCGACGAAATTTGATATAAGGGGGATGTCGCTCAGCATGTTTAGGTATTTATCCAGTTGTAATCCGTCATCCTCAATATGGTCAAACAATTCCTTTAAATCGAAAGCAATGACCACTGTAAAGGCAACCATTGGCAGAACCGCAATGAGAGTACAGACAAGCACCGTCATAAACGCGCTAAAATTTCTTCTGTTTCCAGTGTGAAGTAAAAATCGCTTATGCATCGGAAAACAAATGAGCGAAAGTACGACAGCCCAAAAGATGGCACTGAAAAACGGTGTAAGTACCCATGCAAAGATGCCCGTACTGACGAACAATAAAATAAAGAAAAACCGCTTTTCAAGAGTGTTTGTCATGGTTTTACTTCGCCTGCGATCTGCTGAGTAATGAGGTTCTATATGGGGTTGCTTTTAGTCAAAACTTGCCTCTAAATGCATGCATAGATAGAGGCTGTGTATTCAGACCGCAGTCGCCAGATAGGATTTACAACGCCATACCCGATTTGTTCTGTTTGGACGGAAAATCGGTCTCTATGCGTGCCTCGAGGCATGTTCTACACAAGGTATTTGCAAAACAAATGCCATAGGGAGCCCGGTGAGTGGCCCGCTGCGGCCGTCAGTTCTCTGGGAAGGTAGCCAAGATAGCTGTAATTATTACAAATCACGATGCGTTTTTTACGTAGTGTTGGACGGTCTTTCATAATCGAAATGTAGACTCCTGGTTTCGACTGGGGCCTCGTTTACCTCTGTCATTTTGGTAAGTAACTGGCTGGCGCGAGAGGCCTTCCAAAGTGGCGCTCCACTTTGATTCGACAATGTGGCTGTAGTCTCGTAACTTTTCCGTTCAAAAACGCTACGTCACCCTCAATCGCTATCGAGTAAAAAGAGATTTCGTGCTGCTGATGCAGTCCGCCTCAAGGCGCGGTCGTTCAACCTTTATTATTTTTAGATTTGATTCAAAATAGAGCCTGCCTTATATCGTTAGATAGTTTCGTATATACGATAGAGGGAATTTTTTACAGTTGTTTTGTAATAATTGAGTATACGTGCTTTGTTTTTTTAGCTTGGACTCAGCGTCTGTCGTGCTACAGGCGAGTAGATGCGTGGATATTTCTATTTTGGCACACTGTTGGCTTTACTGAAATGGCAACGCGCGAATCAATATTTGGCTCGCGTAATTCAGGTTCTGAAAAGGAGCATAGAGTAATGAACAACGATCAATTTGAAGGTCAATGGCATCAATTTAAAGGAAAGCTTCGTGAAAAATGGGGCGAGTTAACCGACGACGACATCGACCGGATAGCAGGCCGACGTGAACAGCTTGCCGGAGAGATTCAATCCCGTTACGGCAAGTCGAAAGAGGAAGCCAAACGAGAAGTAGACGATTTCATCGATAGTTTGTAGAACTTGATGGTAAGGAGCTGGTCAGTCCCGCTCCTTACCTTTTACACATTCACTAAGGCACAGTTTACGTCATATCGAACAAACAGAAGGAGAAGGTAAATGATTGGTTGGGCATTAGCGTTTCTAGTATTTGGCTTGATTGCTGGCGTATTAGGTTTCACTGGAATTGCCGGTATGGCAACCAATATCGCTTGGATACTTTTCGTCGTTGGTCTTGTGCTCGCAATTGTGTTTGCGATAGTAGGGCGCAGACCCCGAGTTTAGCTTGGGGCCGGGTGATAACGATACGTCTAAAGTGCTCCTAGAAATCGTGGTAGGGGAGAAATTTGTTCGCGCCTATTAATTCCTCGTGCTAAGACTAGGCCAGAGATCGAGAAAAATTTCTGGGTATGTCCGAAAACTAAGCCAGACAGCCACGTTTGAGCAACCAGGCAGGTCCCTTTCTCGAGGGGCGGCTTAAACTCGAGAGCCGGAAGGCAGCATAGAGAGCAGATTACCTAGAGGGCTGTCGCTTTCGTAGAATTAACATACACAGCCATTTTAGTGCCGAGCCTCTTTGATGAGTATTAAGTAGTCTAACGGGAGCACCAATTATTGTAGTAGTTAGCAGGTGTCGATCGTAGTAAATGGGGTGTGGGGGGCTGGCTACTAGGGATAGCGGTTAGCGCTCATAGTTATTAATATTGCCGGGCTTTTAATGTGGCCAGCGCCGCATGCAAATACTCGGTAAAAAAGCCGTGCATTAGAAATCGTTGGCTCAAATTCCACGGACCCACCAGGTACAGCGGGAATTTGTTGTAGGCCATTTCGGCTAAGTGCGGCTGATCAACGATCTCGCTTAAACGCAAAGCAATGGATTGATCCAAATTAAAGCCGTTGATGGCATCGCGATATTCATCTCGCGTCAGGAGCAGGCAGAACAAACACATAAATAAGGCGTGGGCACTTTCGAAATCGATCACCTGAGTCCATCGTTTGGGCACGTCAAAGGACTGCATATCAATATCTTGCCAGGCCGACCAATCCAGGGCCTGCGCATCCGGTGTTTTGCTAGGCTTTTCCCAATACCCCAATTCCTTAAAGACACGAAACAGCTCCTGGTCGTGCTTCACAAAGCTGTGTTCGCGCATATCGGCAATGGTTTTGGGGTATAGGCGAAGCAGTTCCGGGGGCGGCTTGCCTGAGTTCAGCGCCAGAAAATTCAACAAGTTCGATTCCGTGGCGTAGTGACGCAATATCAACAAGTTGGCTTCCTTGCTGACAAAATGCTTACAGAACCAGCAAATCAGTTTCTGCAGCGTGGTGTGAGCACTGAATTGAGGAAGCGGTAGACGCTTGAGAAACCAGGTGAGGTGTAAGAACAGCGAAAACACCAACTGCAGCAAGGGGCGGACGCTCCAGCGGAAGGGATTGTCGAGGTCGCGCAACCAGAGTTCGACGGCCACCTTGTCGATAGGGAAGGAGTTATCGTATTGCAGTGCCTGCAGGTAGGCGCTGCGTTGACTATTTTTCATCGATTTCTTCCAATTGCATCAGGTAGAGCTTACTGACGACCGTGGCCGTTCTGCAGATGGTGACTATGTGGTGCTCTTCGGTGCAAAGCCTGTCCAGAAGCGTGTGAAGCTTTTGCATATGCGCATCGTCGTTTTCCGAATGATAGCGCAGGAAATCAACGCTGCAGTGGTCCTGGCCTAGACGCTCCGTGATGCTCTGCGCCCAGCTCTTCGCCATTTTCTCGCCAAGACCTTCAATGATCCACATTGCGCCCAGCAAGTCGTAGGGGTTCTTCTGGGAGGCCCTGTACATAAGGAAGGCGTGCAGGGCTTCCGTACCCGCATTGCGCTCTGCGCTCTGAATATCGTGCAGCGTGCCACCGGTTCTGACGTAGTCCTGCTCCAGCATTTCGTAATCGCGATGCTCATCCCGCGCATGACCGATGACCGAGGAGCGCACATCGCTAAAATCTCGGTCAAAACTCGAAGCGCAGCGTGTGATCCAACGCGAGCCCTCTATCACTTGTTGGCGCAGGTTGAGCAGCATAGACAGGTAGTCTTCCTGGGTAAACGCGCCGCGCTCCAGTCGCTCAAGAATTGGCACGTGATTGAGCTTTCGCTCGAAATCGAACCAGATTCGCAACAGCTTCTGCAAACAGCGTTGCGCATGCTTGTTTAATTGACTTTCCTGCATGTTATCCGTCCACCACCGTTAATTTCATGAACGCGACGTTAAAGCGGCCGCTTTCGGGCACCATACACAGAATCTGCTCACCCGCCTCGTAGCGTTGTGTGCGCCGAAATTCGTCCAGCATGATGAAAATGGAGGCGCAGCCCGTATTGCCGCGCGTGTACAGATTGCTGTACCACTTGTGTTCTGGAATGGCCGCGCCGGCTTGAATCAGCAGTTCAAAAATGCGGCTGCGAAAGTGATCGGAGGAATAGTGACAGAGCACGTGATCGATGTCCTCCGGCTGGGTTCGCCCATCTTCAATCAGCTTTAAAAACCCATCCACACCGACTTTCACCACATTGTCGAGCAGGCGCACATCCTGCCTCAACAGCAGGGCACCGGCCTGTTCGGCCTCCGTATAGGTGGGGAAGTCTTGCCAGCTTCTCTGGTCTGTAGCGTCCGTGGGCATGCCTACGCTCATGCATACAGGGTAGGCATTGGCATGAGAGAAGCTTTTAATCCAGTCTATTCTGAAGCAGCGACCGCGAGCCTTGCTTTCAAGCAGGCAGGCGCCCGCACCGTCGGACAGCATCCAGCGCAGAAATTCGGCATTGAAATCGGCGTTTTTTCCCTCTGCCAGAACCTCATAGCGGCTGGCTTTAAACAGACGCGACGCGAGTTCGCTCGCCACTACGAGGGCATTGTCGTGCTCGCCACACAACAGGTTTAAATAGGCTGCTTTCATAGCCATTAAACTGCTGGAGCAGATGCCGTGAGCCGAATGAATTTCGGTTTCTTCAATGCCTAGCTCGGCCTGTACCATGCTGGCGAAGCCGGGCAGTACCCTATCCCCCTGGCTGGTGGCGCAACTCAGCATTTGAATGCGCTTGAGCGGCAGTGGGGCGTTGGCCATGCAGTGCCTTGCGCTGAGGGCAGCCATGCGCTCATTACTGATGGTCGTTTCGTGTTGCGCATTGATCGCGTAGTGACGAGTAACGATGCCGTTTGCTCGAAGGATCTTCTTTTTAAGTCGGCTGGGCTTGCCATGAATAAGCCCCAGTACGTTTTCAATCTCATCGTTGGCGATGGGTGGCCCCGGCAGGTGGTGGCCCGTGCTCGTGATAAACACACTCATTCTGACGCCCCGCGTCGTCTAAGCTCACGCTGTTTTACCAACGCACAGCGCAGCAACTCTTCAGCATAGGGGAAGACACAAAGCAGGCCCATAAACCCGAGATACACGGCCAGATAATTCTGGCCTCCCCAGGCGCGCTCAACCGGTTCAAAACCAAACTCCCCCGCCCAATTCAATGTGATGAGCTTGGTCACCACTGGCCAGTTCAGCACAAAGATAATGGAAAGCATGTAAAGGGGGAGCGTCGCCAAATAGCTGTGTGCATGCATCTCCCACACGCTAATATGTCGCTTAGGCGCAGCATAGTACACATCGAAGTGCGCTACCATTTCGTGCAGTAGCCATACCGCTAGACAGATCAGCAGTATGCCGACATTCACCTTGAACAAAAGGCAAAGCAAAATGGGAATGGCGATTTGTATGCCCATAATGCTATGGAGGAAGGATTCCAGTAGCCCTGAGGTGGATTCGATCTTCGTGGCCCGGTGACAGCACCAGTCGACAAACCCGGCGATTCCCCATAGGGGAAGAAAGACATAAAGGAGCAAATTGATCAGTAGCGCGTTTGTTTCCATAAATCCGTGAGGAGACAAAGTGGGAGTGTGAAAATGATCGCTGCTAATGCCTGCCAAGTAAAGGCTTTGTTTGGCAAAGCGATGTGGGTGCGGCTTAGAGTGGGGGCGCAGCAAAAGGGCTGTATAGACTAGAGAGGGGTGTTGCGTGCCTAAAAAATCGCCAGAAGTTAATCTGTCACTTTGACCTTACTCCTAAGTAGAAGGTGCTCAGCATACCTGCTTTGGCGCTTCCCCGAGATCCTAAGGCTTTTTACTGACAGGGTATAGAGAAGTCAATGTGATAGTGCTCGTCGTGTCGAACCCATGATCTCTTTTTTGAGAATTGAACATTCTTCTTTAAGTAGGCGCCGTACCGTGTTTCAAACAGGTTGGGCTGAAGCTGCGGGTCGAAGATCACTCGCCATATATCAAAGCCCATTCTCTTGGCCTGTTTGTGTAAAATGGCGATATGAGCCGCCATGGCTTCGTAATCTATTTCAAGGCCTTCATATATCCCCTCTGAATCAAACTCTATATCGTACCCTAGTCTATTGAATATATGGGTCGGAAGGTGGACTGACTTTCCCTTTGCGTTCTTAACGGGCGTCATAAAATCTACGGATATGCCATTCGTATGTGTTTTGTGGGGTTTGAATTCGCCTCCCTCTTTCAGTCCAGTCTCGGCATACTTGAATACTTTGTCGGGCTGTTCCGATTCTAGTTCTCCGTAGGCGGCGAGAATAATATCTTTTACGGATGAATGAACATAGGTTCTTCCTGCTAGTCTAGCTGCTGTGCTATACCCTACAAAGTTTTTTCCTTTGGCGGGTAAACGGACGCCATTTTCCAGCCTGCCACTTGCGGTGGTGCCATAGCAGGTGCTTGCTTTGGCGTAAGATTCGGCAGAGTTGAGGATCAGTAATAGCATTATAATTAAAGCTTTCATTTTTAGTCCGATTCTGGTTGATCTTACCCCCAAGTTAGTACCATCGTCTCGAAAAGAATTCCATTCTAAGCGGCTCTGTTAGCAAACGCCACTGGCGTCATATAATCCAGCCCGCTGTACGGCCGCACACGCTTGTAGTGGTGCCTCCACGTATCAATAATTTCCTTTGCTTCTTTTAGGCTTCGAAACCAGTGCCGATTTAGACACTCTTGACGAGAGAGGCCATTGAGGCCCTCGCCAAAGGCATTCTGAGTCGGTTTTACCGGTTGGATAATTACCAGTTGAACACTTGATGTCTTCTGCAAATAAAACATCGCCTTGCTGGTAAACTCTGGGCCATTGTCACAGGTGATGTTGAGTAATGGTATAAGCCCACAGGCGAGGCCGCCGGCCTTCTTTTTATCAAGGTGCTGATGAATGACTACGCGCTGGTAGCGATCTCGTACGAGAACTAGATGCTGTTTTTGTGCCAAACAGCAGCTATTATGACCGAATCATGTCTTATTAAGCGCGAGCATCGTATCGAGCCAAGCTGTTGCAGGGTTTCAGCGCGGTGAGCAGCATCATTGTCTGGAGAAGTTTTAGTGAGGTATGCATTATTTTTATCGCTTGTTGTATTGGTATCGGCGTGTGTAAATACATCATCCACACTTAAGCCGGAATCTATTTCCGATGAGCGCATGGCGATTATTAAGACTGGACAGCTGGACCCGGACGTGGGTTGGTTTGCTGTTTATCCAGGGGCGCGTGCACGGGTATATGGTGTGCGCAATGAACAGGGCGAGTGGGTAGCGGATCGACGAAAGATGTTTTCTGCCGATATCACCGAGTTGCACCTTCTGCCAGGAGAGTATCGATTCGATTTTGTCTGTGGAGAGCATTTTGGCCCTTCTAGTATTGTCTATGAAGTCGAGAAAGGGCAGTCCTATACAATGTTTTGTCAATATATCGTCGAAGGGCGGGACAGTAAAACCCGCAAAGACCACCTATTTAAGAAAATCCGTTCGCTACAGGGGGTCATCATTCGAACGGAAGACTATAACCCTGCGATGACGACAGATTTACTCATCTATCGTTTGGAAAATGATAAAGTGGTCGAGGTAATTGGCGCTGAGGCGGTATTGAGCTTGGATGGGTCACAAAACGCCATTCAGCATATTGTCAACGAGTATTTTTATCATGGTGCGCCGATTAGTATGTTCGAGGAACTTGAGGTCGCGGGGGAAAGTACGAAGGGTGGTGACTAGGTTAAGCCAAAATGTCGTCGGAATTCAAGGTTGTAAAAATGCGATACTTTCAAGGCCTTCAACTTTGGTCTCAAGCTCGGGTTGCTTGATGGTTTGGATAATCTGTTCTTCGGTATATCGTTTCTTCATGCTGTGAGGTAGGTCAATTGGAAATCTCTTCAAGGTCATGGTGCTAAATTTGGGAGTAAGGTCATAAATAGCACATGGCGTTTGTGTTTTTATTGTTTAAGTGTTTGTCGGAAATGGATTTTATGCGAAAGGGGATTTTGTGAGATTAAAACACGTAATTATAGTTAGGATGTTGGTGTTCTCTTCGATAATCAACCTGTTTCAATCTTGTGGAACGCAAGATGATTTAGGTATCAGAGTTTTGCGTGACGTATGTTCCGAGCAGGGCTTTTATCAATATGAGAAAATAGACAAGGGTGTGGTGATTGCCGATAGGCCTGGGACGAATCACCTACCAAGCTCCGCGTATAAGCTTGAAGGGGGTCGGTATGTGGATGAAGCTATTTTTAAAAAGAACTTTTATGTGCGCTATGCTCGTATGGTTCCAATAAAATTTCGGGGGAATCTTGATTCTGGTGTGTTTAAAGTGGCGTCGAGTATTGTTGATAGAGAATCCGGTAGGCTTGTTAGTGAAGTGATATCCTTCTCATACTTACCGAAAAGTATCGCGGTTTATTCTATAAGGTGTGAAGATAAAAGAGTAGGCCCTGAGGGAAAATATAATAAAGTTAATCACCTAGACATCATTAAATATACGTTAAAAGGGAGTGGAATTGTGGAGGGAGAAGAGTGAATGTTCTAGAGGTTTTTTTGTTCGTCTTTGACTGCTCAGGTGACTTACGCGAATGGTTGAATTACCCCGGCTTTGTCGGAGACTAACTCTCTTGAGAGAGTTAGTCTATGAACAAACGACCTGGATACTCCCCCGAAGTGCGCGAACACGCAGTCCGATTGATGCTGACTGGCGAGCATGAATACAAATCCTGCTGGGCGACGATAGCATCTGTTGCGGCAAAGATTGGTTGCAGCTCTGATGATAACGACAATTCAAGTTGAGAACTTTGACCCTTTACAGATCAATGACTTACAAGGCCGTGTAGTACAATCCAAGTTGCGAATTTTCACATGAATTCACCTTCCGCACCTGTGCAGTATCAGAAATTGAAGTTGAGAATTATTATAAGTGGTTGATTAATATGAATTTTATACCATGTAAGTCACAGCAAAACATTTGCTGCTAGAACAGATTATAAAAACTATGCTGGAAATTATAATGTAATTAGATATGGCTGTTCAGAAGGAATGTGGATGCGTAGCGTGGTGACTGTAAATGAGAAATTCAAGTCCTTTTAGGGGGATTAAAATATGGGACATTGGTCTAAATTCTTGGCAAATGTGGGCGTATTTCTTGCGCCTCTTTGTGTGCATGCTGATTCCCTAACCTATACGAAAGATACGGCCAAGAAGTATTTTGATGGCATTAAAAACGTGTATGTGGCTGCAAGAATTTCTGGCCAACTTTCGTATATTGATGCTGAGCAAAGTATACTAGGCACTTATGGATATGAAGATGCTGTCACTTTCTATGATGTGAGAAGCGCCGGGCGTAGCTCTTCTGATCAGTTCGTGCTGATTAAAGTTCTAAAGTCATCTGTGGCGAGGAAGGTGGGCGATGTTATTTCTCTCAAAGAATCGACTTCCTATGCGCCTAACACGGAATTGGGTGACGCTTATTTGCTGTTCATTAATGAAGATCATGGGGAGTTGATCTTTGAAGCGTGTGCCTATTTTCCCATAGATATGTTGTCGCCAGATTTGCTTTCAGCTCCAGTGCCAGAAATAGTCAACTTTATAATTAACTCGAAGGCCAGTCATTGCCTGATGGAGGAGACAATTATTCGAGTACTGAACTAGTTTCCTTGGATTGTAGTCGAATGTGATAAGAATTCGGTATGTAGTCGCTGTTTAAAACCGGGCTTTTTAGTAGAGGATTAGCTCGGCGATCGTAGGCGTTCCTCCGGTACGGCTGATGCAGGCGAGCTAATCCTCTACTAAAAAGTCCGGTTGTAAATGGGCGGATTACAGTAGATTGCCATTTTATTTTGAAATAACTAACGATGAAGGAGAGGTGTTTTCTGCTAGAACGGAGATAAGGGCAGGGAATAGTAACGAGTTCGTTGAGCTGGGTCCTCGATACATGTTTGGTTATGTATTTAGAATAGATATGATCTCTAATCTATATGAGCTTCCACCAGGAAAATACGAAATCAATGCAGTGTATAGAGAACCGTCTGGAGGAGGCGCAATTCCATTCTACATTCATGTTTCCAACTCGTTGTTTATCACTGTGGATCAGTGAGGGAGCTCATGTTTTTTAGTTTATCTTTGATTTTCTATTCAAGTTCAATTTTTATGTCTAAATTGACGAATTTATATCTTGGGTAAGGTGTGATAACTGCTATATATTGCATCCCCCCTGACCTACTAGAGTCAGCTCTGGCGATTTGGTTCTGAACAATCTATACCGCTCGTAGCCAACACTAATTGCCGTTCGCTCCAATATCTAAAGAAAATGCGGGAAAGGCGTCTTAAAAAGACGTCTTTCCCACCTCAAGTTCTCAACTTAAATTGTCAGTTCTCAACTTGATTTGTTCGGTTCTCAACTTCAATTGTCGTGAACACAAGAAGTGATGACGGACATTCTAGTTGGAAACTCCGCCCCTAATAAAATCAATAACTTAGCAGCCTCCAAAATCTATTCAAGTTGGAAACTGCCACCTATATATTCAATCTTTCTTCAGTATATCTGAGACATTCAAGTTGGAAACCTCCTGAAGGCCCCTATTTGTAAGTGTTAGCCGCTTTTTTGGGGGTAAGGGCCGGTAAATCTTGTTTGTCACATTTTTTGTGTATTGAGTCAAAAGGTTGTATGGCTGTCATAAACATAACGGCGAGCCTTTGCGCTTACCACAAACTCATGTAATCAACGCTTCTAGGTAAGAACGAACCCGTATAATGCCCGTGACTTCTTCACAAAGCATCACTTGCAAAGCACTTTTGTTATTAAAATCGCTATTAGAACGACTTATCCAACTGTTAGCTTGGTCTCTGTTAATAAAAATGATATGCAGCGATTTGTATATTCCCAAGATGTGAGAAATACGTTCGAGCGTTTCATGTGGTAACTCCTGTGTTTTTGCGTTTTTCAACGGAGATTGCGTTGAATACAAAGCGCAGCCAGCCAATTTAATTCTATCACTGTCTGAAATTTTCCATTCATCACATATATTACAAAAACTATTCAAAGCGACTTCGTTCAGGCGCGTCTTAGTTTGACTTTCAGTTCTTCCGGGGTCTTGTGAGGGCATTTAAACACTCCAAACAGATCGATTTAAATGATTTCGTAAAACGGCCTAGCCATTTTTATAGGTATCATCGTTAAAGTTGAATTTATTGTACATTCTTGATCAGATCTACTATATATCAAGAGTTAAGGCTATGTAGAGCCAGTTGTTCCTGTGAGCTTTAAGCATAGTGATCCTCCCTGTACAATGGCGCTTTAGCCGATAGGGGGCCTTGATAGGTTTACCGTCCTCGCTTGTATTTCGTGAGTAGAGAGCGGCCTGCGATATAGTTGCCCGCTTACCGACAAGGTGTTTACCAGATACAGGGTGAACGATATTGATCGATTGGGAAGATATATCGACGAATCCGAGCTCAGCGAGTTTGTCCATTAGATCTATTTGTATAGTGGGTAGTTGAATGGCTGTTGGGCTACCTTGGCCTCCGTGTTGAATCCAATAGTAATTTTTCTGTCCATCCACATATAAGGCACTCTTGCCTTGGCCTAATTTTTTGAACTTCTGGTAGGTTTGTATCAATGCTTCATATGGGCTAGAGTGAAAAAAATCGAACTTAGCCATTTTTACTTTCTCCATTTTCAATAATGTCGTTTGCTGCGGCGACGGATAATGGTAGACGCCGCCGGTATTTCGTTAACCAATGATGACCACCGATTTGTCGGTCGATATCGGATAGCGATTTTCCCGATTTAACTTGAGCCTTGATGATTTTTTCTAGCTCACGATCTTTAGTCGGCCAGTGGATACTTGGGTAGTGCTTTCTGGGTGATCTCGCTGGCAAGTGCTCTTCTAGCCATTGGCGATCGTTTTTATAGAGCCAAATGTATTCTTTTCCGTGGGCGCTTCTTATTTGTTTTCGGGTGGCAGCTTCGTGTCGGCTAATATAGGTTGATATACACTCTCTGTACCGCATTAAACGATTCGCTCGGCGTAGGTGTTTTCGCCACTGGGATAATCTTGGGTGCCTTTGAATTATTTGCTCAACGGCACCTACTGATACATTGTGTTTCTTTGCTATATCTGCCCGATGTTTACCCACGAACGCCTCTCGCCAAATTGATCGTGAAATTTCTGGCGTGATGAATTTAATGCGGGAGCCAGTAGGAATGGAGTTTCTAAGCGCAAGCTGCTTTAGGTATCCAACACTCCTATTTGTTATTGAGGCGATTTTTCGCAAAGACTTTCCAGATGCTAGTAATGTGACTAACTGTTGCTCTGAATAGGAAGAATCGGAGGTGTTAGAGTTTGTTGGGTATTCGCTGGATGGTATCTCAGAGTGTTCTACAATTTCCTTAGGGTTTTCACAAAGAAACCCAATTAGTAGCGCATGCTTGAAATAATGAAAGTGCTGGCGGTTGTGTACAAGATTTGGAATAAAGTGGAAGTCTTGTATTGCACTAAAGCTAGAAAATGATTTTGTTTTGAAAATGTCAGACCAAAACACGATCAGGTCTTGTTGCAGCTTTTTCCAGCGGAGGTGACCACACGGTGTAATGTACCCTTGCTGGGTTAACATCCGCTCGTAATTTTGAGTGGTGAACGGTAAGGCGTTAGTCTGTTTTGCCAGCTCGAAGAGTGAAACAATAGTTCGTGATAGATGGTTTAGCGTTTCGCTATAGATATCTTTACCCATCGTACTTAAGCCGTGCCCTGGTGGCGCATAAACGTGGTTAATTCCACCTTCCCCCGCCCTACAGCAGTTAAGAATTTGGTTGTGATCGGTGCATGTATGAACGCCATAGAGTTGGTGTTTTGTGTACCAAAGGGGTATTTCATCTTTTGCACTACTTTCTTCCATGCAGCCAGCGCAAAATTTGAGGCTAGAAATAAATGGAAGCCGGCTTGAGGAAATATTTGATATGGCGGCAATTCTTGGGCCGTCATTACTTCGCATAACAGCCTTTAATTTTTCAGCCCATTGAGGGTTATGTTCCATGCTTCGGAATAGCGGAAATCCGGTGCCGTGCGTTATTAACTCTTCAATAGACGAACCGCTCACGCCAGAGATTTGGTCTAGGTGGCAGGGCAATACAGGGTGTATACGAACATACTCTTGCTCAAACAGTTCTCGATTAATGGATCGCCAGCTCAGGTACGGCTGAGATATAGAAAATCGCACAATCCAGCTATATACCGATTCTTCGCGAGTGTACGCTGGTACGAATCCGGAAGTCATGAGCGGGGGAAATCGTAGTTGGCCGCGAGAAGAGCGATCACGTAGATTAGAGGGTGTGACGGAACTTTATTTCTTTCAAAGAGTAGCCTGTTGTCGGTTAGTAAATTCCGAGCGCCTCGTAATGCGTCCCCCACACTCTGACCGCGAAAATACACTGCAATTGCGCGTTCATCTAGGTACCCCATTAGATAGTTGTACCATGCCTGCTTTTTTCGATATTGTTCTACGGACTTATTTTGTCTTTTACCTACGCCAGCGTATCGCTGAATGTGCCCTACAAAATCCGATGCCTTTGCTGGTGTCCCTTTGAGCGTTAGCTTGATCATTAATCTCTCTATCTTGGCCATGTCTTCATCAAAGTACGCGCTGAACCTAGGGATAGTAGATTGACAATTGATGCAGGTATTATTTCGTGGTGGCAAAAACTCCTCACGGAGCTCAGTAATGTAGTGATTACATACGCACTTACTCGATAGGCCAGCGCCATGCGTTGGGCAATGAAATACTGCGGGTATCTGATGCACAAGATGAAAATAAGGGGTGCCGTAGTTGTCGGCATCTTCAATTGCACAAATATCACACCATTTCCAATAAAGCTGGTTAAGCTTGAAATGCCCGAAAAAGTTCACCTCTTTAACTTTTTTGCTCGCTGACTTCAGGTAAATTGTTTTCTCGTCCGGTAAAAACGGACGAAGCAACCTTCCAAAACTATGTTCGTCACGAACCGAATAGTTGTACTTTGCGAAAAATAGATCACAAAGGTACTCATAGTTTTCGTGAAAAAACGTTTGCGGCCGAAATGTCGACGTTGGCAAGTTCAAGCGTCTGGTTGACTCTAACAAATCTTTGTAAGGCCCGAGAGCGTGGTAACGAGCTGGAAAGGCCGCTATATGCTCACCAGGCAGAAGGCTTTGAAGTACATCCATGTCAGCTTTCCGTCTTCTTGGAGCGGGAAATGCCTAGGTCGGCTAACATGGAATCTGGATTGGCACGATCTGATGTGTTTTTTATTTTTTCTTGATCCTCTGCTTCTTTCATTGCTTGTTCTGGGTGCGCCTTCACCTTGGCGTTTCCCTCTAATGCGGTCTTTTCCTTGTCCACCTTTTTCTCCTTAGAGGGCGTATTTTCTTCAGTCGTTGTTGGTTCGGGGATGATTTCGACTGTTTCGAGCATGTGCATAGGTCGAAAATCTTCGTAGCCAAAATAATCCCCTTTTCTCAGTGCGGACAGGGGGCCTTCCAGAATCTTGAAATTTCGGTTATAGATAAGGTTAAGCGCTTTGACACTGAGGTCCTGATTTTTTGGCGATAGAATTGTGAGGAAAGATAGTGTGGCGCGTGTAAGGCTTACAGCAACAGCAGGAATTCCAACTGACAGAGTATGGATGTGACGGGTAAATGTATCCAAATCTGTTTTTTGATTTTTTAGAAGTTGGACTTGAAATAGAACTTCACAAAACTTTTTCCAGTATCGGGATTCCACGTCGCAGCTCACTAGAATTGTCGAGCCATCTTTCTCTACTCGGCGAGACAATGTCATTTCCTTACTAAATAGCGTTAACACAGAGAGCGTTCCAACAAAAAACATTGGGATTGCTACATGGTTAAATAATTCCTCTAAAAACTTCAGGGTTATTTGTTCGTTGTTTCCAATGATAAGCTTGTCTGACGACTGAGCCAGGTTTTGCGCTTCGTCAAATATAATTAGTCCAATGCCATGAACTACCGCTGCTTTTCTAACTGCGGCAATTAGGTCCCTGATATTGCTGTTGCGGTGAGAGTAGGAATAATTTTCGTCCACCAATGCGTCGATGGATTCAAGTATGGCGGTGAGGATAGATTTTTGCCCTTTCCGATTATCCACTTTTATGTATAGTCTAACGATTTGCGTCATTTTGAACGTGTGTTTCGTGCCTTGTTTGTCGGTATAACCGTTGTGATAAATAACTTGAGGTTCGGCATTCAGAATTCTTTCAATGAGGGTTGTTTTTCCGGCTCCACTGAGTCCGAGTAATGCGTAGGAATGAGTACTTTCGTGTAGTCCCAGCTTCTTTATGTTGGCTGAATAAATGGTTTTATTTTTATCCTTGTTTTCACGAGATTCGGTTTTGTCTTGTTCAATTGCGTATAGCAACTGTAGTATGTCAATGCTGGGGCGATTGGGATCGTTAGACTTAATCGGATTTCTGTTTTGTAAGCCGCTCTCAATCATGCGACGTTGAATGTCGTAGATGTCGAATATCTCATCACGAGGTTCGCAAAATCGTATTAAATTGTCGATAATCGTTCGTGTATAGTAACCGTGGAATTCCTCCGGTATTTCAGATAAATCAATATCACCCTCAAACGGAATGCGGCATTTTTTAGCGAGCTCTTTCTTGGTCAGTGGGAATCCAACTCCCTCGATCAGAGGGTTTCCACGGTAGTAGGGGTTTGGATGGCGTATATAGTTGATTGTCATGGTGGTTATTCGTCCATGTCAGATATTGTGGGGTCTGTGAGGTCCTGGTCCGAGGTGGCTGGATCCTGAGATTTTGGGGTTGGGCTGGTATTGGCCTGAGCATCATTTAGGTCATTGATAACATCTTCAGCCTGTGCTGTTCGATGGGCCGCAGCTACGACGTCTTTTCGTTCCTGAATTCCAGATTGTCTGGACTTTGAGTACGACCGTTTACGCTTTTTGATGCTGGCTTCAGTAGTTTTGTCCATGTCATGTAGGTCCATATCTAGAAGGATTTCAGCGTTATATTTCCGCTCGTCTAGTAGGGCCAGCTCATGTTTCCTCAGCTCCAGGCGATGTAAAACATTTGCCCAAACTTGGTTTTTATACGCTTCACTCCGGTCTAGTAGGTCGAGCCTGATCATGCGCTTGGAATTTTCGTCGAAGTACCAAATGTGATTGGTAGTAGCGTCCATATAGCGGATTTTGATTTTGTAGTGCCCGAAGTTTTTTGCCTTGTCCAACCACTGCCATTTTTCGACTTCCGCGGAGCTATACATAAGTCCTCTGAACCTCACTCCCTTATCTGTTATTACTGCATCGCCATCTGGAAGGAGTGCAAACCTGATTCGATCTTTACTAACTTTTGGTCGATCGGAAGTGCTATCTCGGCCAAAATTCCAAATGTCCAGTGGGGTGTATTCAATGCCGGTTGCTTCCATCTCAAAATTATGAGAATCCTTTTTAATGGAATTGTTGTTTTTAGTTAGTATCACCTTAATGATTCGCTGCATGAACTTTTCGTAAGTTAACGCGGGGCTCCTCGATGGATCTTGGTCCTCTTTTCGAACGATTTTACTCACGACACCAGCAACAAACTTGATCGCCTTTTTAAGAACGATGTCGAACATTTTCTCGACTGTCCCTTTCGCATCGCCACGGTGATATGCATTTAGCTTCATTAACCTAATGCCAATTTTGGCTCTAAGTATGGCTGTCAGGTGCTTGTCAGTGTTTTCACCTCCGCGGTCCCACACAATTTGTTCGCAAATGTGGTCGCATGGCCATTGCTCCCGGTCAATTGATATTCCCCATCGGCGACAAAATTCGACCTTATCTTCAAACGCGTTGTATAGCGCTTGAGTCGCACCCGCCCAATTGGGGCCATCGAATGCAACGTGGAAACCCACAACCATTGAAGACCATGTGTCGACTACAAAATACACAACCGGTCTGCCGCAGCTCAGACGTTCCTTTTTTGAATATGGGTAAAGAATATGTACATCAGCTATCGTGGCATCGATTTCGAATCTCTGCCCTGGGTAACGTAAACCCTTGCGTGCGCTACCCGGCTTGCCTTTTCGGTCTTTGGCATAACCAATTTCACCCTCGAGCTTTCGTATCCAGTTGAGCCCAGAAATAATCTTGTTTAGATATCGCTTAAATGTTCTAGGGGAAATGAGATGTCTTCGAGGAAACATCATCTTAATACCATGAACTTCTTCTTGATTATTTAAAGTTTTGGGAAGTATTTCCATTGACATGTATTGTGATACGAACCTGAGGTATAGATCTTCACGACAAACGGTTGCGTTAGGCTTTATATTTTTGGAAAACATTTTTATGTTTTCGAAGTCAGCCTGCGTCGCATGCCGATAAGAGTTGCCGTACTTCGTTTTGGGGCCGGGCTTCGAACTTAAATCATATACATCACCATGCAGGAATACTGGCTCTTTCCTTAACTTATAATTCTTTCCACAGTTCCCATAAGCGGGTAATAACCCGTTGGGTATACATAAAAAACGGAACCACCGGTTTAGTCTATTAGTAATGTATTTTTTGCTTCTCCCAGACGTTTTCATGAGTCCTGAGATTATTCCGGAGGTATCCCCGTACAAATATTGTTCGAGGTGCGCGCGGTTTTCCTCAGCAATCAATGGGGAAAGAACGAGTAACGCGAAATCCCTTTTATCCCGCCACTTTGTGCTGAACTCTTCGTCCTTCTTGAAGAGGTGTTCCGGTAAGTAGTGCTCCTCTTCCGTCCAGGCGTTCGACTCCAGCATTTTCAGTACAAAATCCTGCTTAAACGCAATAGGTCGTTTTGTCTGCTTGCTATTTAAATCGCATACCGCAAGCAATTCACCGTTGTCAGATATGTCTACGACCAGATACCTAACACCGTTGCCGACGAGTTCATTACCGATACGCATACGGGTTTACAATGTGCTCGAAAGGTAGAGGAAGGTAACGTTCTATTCGCTGGTCAAGATGCAGCGCGAACTGGTCGTGATAAGCGGCATGTTTAAATACCGTTTCAACGTGGTATTCCGCGAGTTCCAACTCTCTTGCTACATGAGACAAGTGGCGAGCTAATGTGCTTTGGGTGTGTTTAATAAATTGCCGCTGAAGATGTGAAACAATCTGCTGGTATATTTCGGATGTGGTGTCGATGAGCGATGGATAGTCTGCAAACCCCCTTAAATACTCGAGGTTGTAAACTGTTGTTTCGCATATGTGTGTTTCGTGAATGATCTCTAGTTTTGCCCCTTGTGCTAACCAGAAATCTTGTTCGATCGCGATTTTTTGGCGAGTTCTACGTACCCTCCTAAGCGATTCTTCGTCCTCACTGAGGGCATATTCGTATTTGAATGAATAAGGGCTAATGTGGTTTTTGCCCGCATTGTCTCGCCGGATGGCGAGCAAGTCAGTTGTCATGGTTTTCGCGGGGGTCTTGCCATTATGTTTTACCCGGTCCATATAGGCCCCCGGGTGAGCAACATTGAGATGCTTAGCGATATCCATTGTTTCCAATATAGGCAGCGGCCACTGTTCGAAAATGGCTGTTACATCTGGTTCGTGCTCGAGTTTAAGAAAAGCGAGTAGCTCACCTTCGCTGAGTAGATGAATCTGGTGATCTGCTTTATGACTGCTAAGGATTTGCCCCCGACCTTGCGTGTGTGATTGCCTAACGGTTACCCAAGGAGCGTATGCACCGGATTTCTTTCGCTCACGGTGATATCGGTCAATTTTGTTCAGCTCGGTTTGGCTGATAAACGGCTGCTTTACTTGCTTTGCTGAGGGCATCCTTCGCTCGTGACAGTGAGTTAATTTGATGCCAGATATTGTGGGGGGAGAAACAGCGTTTGCAAGAGGAAAAATCTTGTAAAGCATTGATAAATAAGGGAAATATTATACCAAATTTTTTAACCCCCTCATTTTCGGCCCTTGATTTTGTTGGCTTTTTTGTAAGAAATAGTTATAAAAAACGGTATAATATATACCTTTAAGTAATTTAAGGTTATATGAACCGGCTCCTTTTAGGACAACATATTCTAAAAAGGTGGGTAAAAAACAAACAGAAAGGCAGCCCAAATCCGTTCGTTCTGCTGAATAAATGAATCCCGGTACGAAATGCGTAGAGTGCTGGCAGCAAAAAGCTCTTTTTTTAACCTCAATTGATTGATTGGCCCACATCAAAAACACACGATTTCCTCTCCGAATACAATAATCGATGCAAGAAACCATTGACTAGACCTGTAAATTTGCTAATTTAGCTAAATTAGCAAAGCTCCACATCTTATATGGTTAAAAAATGTCATATTCAGCGATCTATGAGTCGATTCGGGCAGCTCTTAATGAAGCGCCTCGTAATCAATACACAACTGAAATGCACCTTCAGATGATTAAGCATGCAGACTCACTGAAGGATATTACGGCGAAAGAGTTTTGTGAGGGTGTCGGTTTGAAGCCCAGCTTTGGAACGGAGTTCAGCAAAATGCGCAATCTAACTCATCGGCTCAAGGCGGCTGGGCTAGACACCGACAAAATTTAAAAAAACTAAGTACTCTTATGCAACTACCAGAACCCAAAACCCTTCCTTATAAGACGTTGCTGGCGGATATTGAGAAAGGGTTGATCAAAATCCCCCAATTTCAGCGTGATTACGTTTGGAGTAAAGCAAATGCGGCCAAGTTGATTGATAGCATCTTAAAGGGGTACCCCATCGGTACTTTCATTACCTGGAAGACCAAAGAGCAGCTCAGAGTAGTAAAAGACCTTGGGGGCGTGGAGTTGCCACCTGTCCCAGATGGAGATTTTGCAGAGTACGTGTTAGACGGCCAGCAACGGATGACCAGCTTATTCTGCGCGCTTAAGGGCGTCAAAATTCAGCGTGGTAACAAAATTGATGACTTTAGTGAAATATTTGTCGACTTACAGGCAACTGAGCATGAACAAATTGTAGTAACCGATGTGTCTGAATTAGACGACGGGACATACATCCGTTTGACCGATTTGATAAATGCCGGTTTAACGGTCTTGGCAGGGTTTGATATAAAGTATCACAAGGCCCTAGACGAATATAAGGAAATTCTGAAGTCTTACAATTTCTCCCTCATTGAGGTTAAAGATACTCCTTTAGACGTAGCGACAGAGATATTTACTCGCATTAACGTCGGTGGTAAAGCATTAACCTTGTTTGAAATTATGGTGGCAAAAACGTTTGATGCCAGCGTGTCTTTTGACTTGTCTGAAAATTTTGACGCTCTGATTGAACGTTTAAGAGAAGTTGGGTATGACACAATCTCAGACGCTACAGTACTTCAAACAGTTGCACTAGTAATTGGAAAAGAGTGTAAGCGGCAAAATATTTTACAAATCGACAAAGAGCGTTTTATTAAAGAGTGGCCCAAAGTTGTTACAGCAATTGAGGGGGCTGTTGATTATTTCAGAAATTACTATCGGGTTGAGGTGTCTAGGTTACTGCCCTACAACAGCTTACTAGCCCCTTTTGCTTATTTCTTTTATCACCACCCCGATAAACCCGTTGGCGATCAGCAAAAATACCTAGAAGATTTTCTATGGCGGGTAAGCTTAGGTGGACGTTATTCGAGCGCTGTCGAAGGGAAGTTGGCGCAAGATGTGAAACGTATGGATTTAATTCTCACGGGGAAAATCCCCTCCTACGACTGGGTAATAGACACTACAGCTGATTTTATTCGCGAGAACGGCTGGTTCAATACCAGCCGAAGCTACATTAAAGCATTGCTATGCATTATGGCTCACCACCAGCCTAAATCGTTCATTGATGGATCTATAGTGCGTATAAGCAACGACTGGCTAAAACAAGCAAATAGTCGAAATTATCATCATTATTTTCCGCGTGCATACCTTCGCAAAATGGGGCTTGGTGACGACAAAAGTAACCACATTGCAAATATTACAATTGTTGATGACTTCTTAAATAAGCGAGAAATTAAAGCAAAAGCCCCTTCAGACTATATGCAGCGATTTAAGGGGAAAAACCCTAATTTAAGGGAAGATATGGCCACTCACCTTATAGAACTGGATGGCTGGGGTATATGGGATGATGATTACAGCGCTTTCCTACAGAAGCGTTGTGAACGATTTTCTGAAGAAATAAAGAAACGGTTGATCCTTCGGGAGAAAGATATAGATGGCCACCAGCAGGTAAATCTTGAAGACGTAGATGAGTTAGCAATAGAAGAAGATTAAAAATATTAATAGAGATAAATAGAATGAGTGATAACAAAATCACAGAATTTCAAGCCATTGATGATGGCAAAATGCTGGATTACCTTAGTAACGAACCAATTAAAGAAACGCCCAAAGAGATTGTGCGTCAGCGTACTGTGCGTGCAATTTTCCACGAATACGGTATCGATGTGAACGATATGGCATTGGATGTGCCAATCAAGGTCAACGGGCGTCGTAAAAAGATTGATGTTGCGATATTTGAGCGGGGTAGCGCTCATGAGTTGGAGAATATCCGTCGCATTATCATGTGCGATAAGGAACCTAAAAAGGGAAAGAAAGGCGCCGTAAAAATGCGCGACCACGCTCAAGCTAAGAAAGACCTTGAGCTGATGGAAGATATGATGCGTGAGCGCGAAGGTGATGACTATGTGCTCAGCAGCTGTAAGTGGGGCCTTTGGACCAATGGTATAGAGCTTTTCTACGTTGAAAAAGAAGAGACCCGCTTCGAGCCACGTTTTAAACCTGTAGGTGACTGGCCTTTAGCCGATGAAACACTCGGTAGTCGTGATGTGGCCTCTCACGCACAGTTACGCCGCGCCGACAACGAAATGCTCCAAATCGCATTCCGTCGTTGTCACAACTTTATTCATGGTAATGAAGGGATGCCTAAGGATGCGGCATTTTGGCAGTTCCTTTATCTTATCTTCGCCAAGATGTATGACGAGCGCCCGGGTAATAGAAACCGGGAGTTTTGGGCTGGGCCGACCGAACAGTTTGATGCCGAAGGCCGCAAGGCCATCCGTACTAGAATCGAACCGCTATTCGAAAAGGTTAAAGGGCAGTACAAAACCATCTTCAATGGAAATGAGGAAATTACCCTTTCCGATAGAGCATTGGCCTTTATGGTTTCGGAATTGGCCAAATATGATTTTTCTCGCACGGGGATGGATGCAAAAGGTGTTGCCTACCAGGAGATCGTCGGCACCAATCTGCGTGGAGATCGTGGCCAGTACTTTACTCCCCGTGGTGCGATTAAACTGATGGTTGAAATCATCGCCCCGAAAATTGATGAAAAGGTATTAGACCCTTCATGCGGTACAGGTGGTTTTCTCGTTGACGCCCTCAGCTATATCAACCGCACCCTCCATGATGAGAAGAATGTTGAGATAGGTGACGAAACCACAGAGGAGTTTGGCTCCATTCAAGAAAGGCTGGGAAAATTCTCTCGCAGCAATTTATTCGGGTGCGATTTTGACCCTTTCCTTTGCCGCGCCTCTCAAATGAACGTGGTGATGGCCAGTAATGCCATGGCGAGCATCAATCATATGAACTCCTTGGAATTTCCCCAGGGGGATCTTAAAGGGGTTAAAGATGCTAAGAACAAAATCCCGCTGGGCAGCGTCGATGTCATTCTGACAAACCCTCCCTTTGGTTCCGATATTCCGGTGACAGATCGTCATATTCTCGATCAATACGAGCTCGCCAATGTATGGGAAAGAACCGGTGATGGTGGATTCCGCGTCACTGGGCGTAAAAAAGATGCGGTATCGCCAGAAGTATTGTTTATAGAGCGCTGTGTCCAGTGGCTTAAGCCTGGTGGGCGCATGGGTATCGTATTGCCCGATGGAATCTTAGGAAATCCAGGTGATGAATATATTCGCTGGTGGATTATGCGCCACTGCTGGGTATTGGGGTCGGTCGATTTGCCAGTTGAGTCATTTATCGTTGAGGCAAACGTTAATATCTTAACCAGCCTGCTGTTTCTGAAGAAAAAGACACAGGCAGAAATTGATGCAGCTGATTTGGGTGAAGAACCTGAATACCAGGTGTTTATGGCCGTAGCAGAAAAAGTCGGTTTTGACCGTCGAGGGAATACCTTATACAAGCGTCGGCCAGATGGGGAAGAAATCGTTGAGGAAGTTGAAGAGGTTGAGCGCATTCGTATCGGTGGTGAAAGCATTACCCGGCGTTTACGCCGCAAGCGGAAAGTTGTAGACGATGACCTGCCGTTGATTGCCGAAGAATTCAAGAAATTCCGAGCAGAAAACGCGGAGCCGGGATCATGATATCCAGAATAGAAGCTTATCGATATAGATGCTTTCAAAAGCTGGATCTGGCGCTCGATAAATACCAGGTATTTGCTGGGTCCAATGGCTCAGGCAAAACCACTTTTCTGGATATTCCCGCTTTGCTGGGGGATATGATCCGTGTCTCCGATATCAACGATGCATTCTTTAAACCCATCAATGGGCGAGAAAGGGCTAGAGCCGAATATGCGCAAGAGTTAGTGCATAAATTGCGCGGCGAAGATTTCACCCTCGCCATTGAGGTTAAGCTTCCAGAATCTGTAGTGGATATTTTGATTAGAACGTCGGCTTCGGGTTGGCAAACAAAATTTTCAGATTCAAAAAAGCGCCCGGACACGATTCGCTACGAGGTTGCACTTCGTATTAATAATGACAAGCTGATTATCTCTGAAGAGCATGTGTTGGTATTTCCTGACAACGAGCATCGGCCAGAACATGGGGCTGGCTTGGTGGCAAGTGAAGACGTACCAGCCAATCAGCCGTGGTGCCGTACTCTAAGTCGGAGTTGGGGAGAAAAGGCCCGCTATAAAACGGAGTACCAGACCGGGAATAAGTCGGTATTGAAATTTGGCCTCAGAAATGAGCAGGCCGCATTATCTTCAGTACCCGCTGATAATGATCTATACCCGGCAACACTTTGGCTACATGACTATTTGTTAGAAAACAGTTTCAGCTATGAGCCCCAGTGGCCCGCAATGCGCATGGCCGTATCACCACGAGAAAGAGGTAACTTTTGTCCTGATGGCCGCAGTCTGCCCTGGCAAATCTTTGAACTTAAGGAGAATCAGCCCGACGCTTATATAGAGTGGCTTGAGCTGGTGCAAATGACACTGCCAAGAGTTACAGCAGTTGAGGCAAAGCAGAGAGCGGATGACGGTTATTGTTATCTCGTAGTGAGCTACGAAAACGGCATGGAAGTGCCGTCGACTAGTCTGTCTCATGGAACACTGCATTTGCTGGCCCTCACAATCGTGCCGTATATCGAGAATGCTCCTTATGTATTAACCCTTGAAGAGCCAGAGAATGGTATTCACCCCAAGGCAATCCATGCGGTGTTAGAGGCCTTATCTATTGCTTCGCAAACTCAGATCTGGATGTCGACACACTCGCCTGTGGTTTTGGCAAATACCTCTATTGAGTCAATTGTGACTATGCGCTTTAACGATGAGGGAGAAACAGAAGTTGTTAAAGGTATAGATCACCCTCGCTTAAAAAACTGGAAGGGTGAAGTCGATCTCGGAACCTTATTCGCGGCTGGAGTGCTTGAATGACGACCAGAGATATTGTGTTTTTAGTCGCCGATGGAGAAATGGAGCAAACGGTAAAGGGTTTCTTTGAAAATCCTGCGTATGACCAGCGGCTCACCTGTGCGCGATTTGATTTCGATGCTAAGCAGGACTTGATTGCACATCCGCAGAAAGATCCTGGCGTATATGCTGGGGGGCATAAGCTACTGGAGCTCTATTTGGAGACCCACGAGTATGCTGTTGTGATGCTCGACTTTGATTTCAATGACAACTTAAAAAATAAAGATATAGAAGAATTCCGAGAAGAAATTAAAAATCGGATGTTGTCAGTAGGCTGGTCGGAAGATCGTTTTCATATCATGGTGATCAATCCCGAGTTAGAAGTGCTTATGTGGCAGGAGGATACTCGCGGTATTGAACAGGCTTTAGATTACCGTGGGGAACAAGGAACCCTCAGGCAGTGGTTGAAAGATCGCCATCTATGGGATGAAGGTGTACCGAAACCACCGGATCCGAAAAAAGCGCTAGATACGATTAGGGCAGAAAATTCTGGGAGAAGCAGAACGCATTCCCAGATTTTTAAACGAGTGGCAAAGGACGTTTCCTTTAAACACTGTGAAGATCCTGCCTTTGTCGGCCTTTGGCAGCAATTGCAGAATTGGTTTCCTGTGGAGTACGCATGCAAGTAAAAAATATTCCCAGTTCTTGGATTAATAAAAATGGGTATCGTTTTGATTGTAATCCATATATGTCTGGCGCAGTGGAAGCGAGAGCTCTATTAATGAGTATGCGAGGTATGACGGAGCCTCTTGATTCATTAACGAGAGGGCATTCTGGCGGTATTTACAACGGTCCCGTTTTTAAAAGACGATTTGTTAGCAGCCGGGAATTTGGTGTTCCGTTTGTGACAAGTGGAAACATGTTGCGAACTGATCTAAGAGATGTGCCATTGCTGTCAAAAATCGATGCCTATTCAAGGAAGCTATCTTATCTCCGTTTAGAAGAGGGAATGATTTTAATTTCCTGCTCAGGTGCTATTGGGAATATGGTTTATGTTCGTCCAGATATGGAGGGTTATTGGTCTTGCCAGGATCAACTTAAAGTTTCCGTGGATTCATCAAAAATTCTTCCCGGATATTTGTATAGCTTCCTTGGGTCTAAGTTTGGAATGCCGATAATTTTGGGAGGAACTTATGGCGCTATAATCCAACACTTAGAGCCTGAACATATTGAGAATCTTCCTATCCCCAGGTTGGATCCTGAGGTTGAACGGCTCGCACATCGCCTGGTTGATGAGGCTGCAAATCTGCGCTCTCAAGCTACAGAAAAGTTAGAAGCTATTTCTAGAAAATTCGATGAATTTATGCCGCATAGTTCACGTCGTAGGGATTGTATAAAAGTTTCAGAAGTTAGTTCTAAGAAAATTCAGTCACGCTTTGATGCGCAGTTCCATGATCCTGAAGTGGATGCGATAAAGCGAAATATCCAAGCTAAGAAAAGTATCAGCATTGGGGATTGGTGTAATTCAATATTCTTACCCGGAATATTTAAAAGAATACATATTGAGGATATCAATTATGGTGCGTACTACTACACAGGTGCGTCGTTGTTTTGTCTAGAGCCAAAGCCTAAAGGAATCCTGTCTGAGCAAACTAGCAGGTTTAATGAGGTTGTACTGAAAAAGGGAATGATTCTAGTTCAGGCGTTTGGACAAGATGGTGGATTAACAGGTCGATCAGTGTGGGTTGGTGATCACCTGGATGGTCAGACAACTACACATATGTTGGTTCGACTCCAATCCAGTAGTATCCGAAAAGATGCGTACCTTTACGGTTTTTTACAATCAGATATCGCCTATAGACAAATAGCCTGTCTGACTTATGGTGGTTCCATTCCGCATTTTGATGAGGCAGGAATTTCTACTGTTTTGATGCCCGTCTTTGATTCAGATGCTTTTGATCAAATAGCTGACGATGTTTTGTGGGCCATGGAGGCGAGGGATAAGGCGCTTGACAATGAAGTAAGAGCCAGAAGGCTTGTTGAAGAAGCAATTGAAAACGCTGCAAAGTGCTAAAGGATAATTATGGCATCAGTAATATCAATAGGAGATCCTGTAAATGATGATGAGCGCAAAGCTATCGCGTGGCTTCGTGACCATCTACCAGATGATTACTACGTCATCCATAACTTCGAAGTGGATCAATACGGCCAACCCTTCGAAGTTGATCTCTGTGTTATTGCTCCCCATGCCATCTATGTCTGTGATGTAAAAGGTGTTCACGGAAAAGTCGATGTGGTGGGTAACGAATGGCACCCTGTAGGTCGTCGCCCCTATAAATCACCTTTACCCAAGCTGCGTGGAAACGCCAAATCCCTCTCTGGCTTAATAGCTAAACAAAACTCCAAAAATAAAGATTTAAAAAATATTTTTGTCGACGTGGCGGTTTTGTTAAGCGTTGACGATGTTGAGTTTAATGATTCAGATAATCGCGAACGGGGCCAGGTAATAAAGCTGGCCGATAGCCGCCGATATTTTACTGATGCTAACCGTATTCCGGACCGGTTCACAAGCAATGTGCTGCGTTATATCAAAGTGATTGCCGAAGCCTTGGGCAGTGTGGCCCGTAAGCCCGATGACGTGTTGCGCTTTGGCGATTGGCAGGTTGATGAAACCTTACAGGCTAAGGATGAATTTACTGATTACCGAGCCTTTAATGTTCACGCCGGCAAGCGTGGTGGCACGGTTATGTTGCGGGCTTATAAGGCAGATGCTTATTTGGCAGATGAACAAGCGAGAGAAAATCAGCAGCGCCTGCTCGAAAATGCATTTTTAACCTTAAACCGCTTACCACCCCATCAAAGTTTAGTGGGGGTTAGAAACTTCTTTCTCGATGAGATTCATCACAATTATATTTTGGTGATGGATGATATTCCCGGCGAAACGCTGGCTTCAGCTTTAAAGGATTAATCATGGCCTTAACACTTGATCAAAAACGGCGTGTCGTTACTTCAGTGTTAGAAGGTCTGGCGCACTGTCATCGCAATGGTGTTGTACACCGGAATATCACGCCGGAACATATTCTTCTGGGTGCTGACGGTCAGCCGCGCTTAATGGATTTTGACTACGCCCGTATCGGTGTAGAACACACCGCGACTATAGCCGAAGAGGTTCAGTTGCGCGTAGATGAACGCTACAAGGCCCCAGAGCTATGGGCGGATCCTATGGCGGCAAGCCCGGCCTCTGATATTTACAGCTTCGGTTTGGTCATCTACGAAATGATGACTGGCCAGGAAGCTTTCGGTTCTGTCACAGAGGCGATTGAGAAATCCTGCCAGTTTAATCAACCTGTTTCGCAGCTGGTTAGACAAGTGCCCGAGGGCTTTGATCAATGGCTGAGTTCGCTCTGCGCGCATGAAACCGCCGATCGGCCTGATGCCGAAACTGCACTTAACCAGTTTGCTGCGTTATGGCTACCAAAACCAGTGGTACAACCATCTCGCCCCGCTCTTACCCAAGAACCGAGTAAGCCAGTAACGAAGCCAATTAACTATCTGCGTTTGCCAGTTGGCTACTCACTCACTAATAAGTATGTGGTACAGCAAGCCTTGGGTAAGCCCGGTGGTTTCGGTGTGGTGTATAAAGTGGTCGATACCCTCGGGGATATTCCACGAGCGATTAAATTGATCCTTCAGGATCGTGACTCGGTGATGGAGCGGCTTAAGGTTGAGTACCGTCGCTTAGTACACCTGCCTGAACATCCCTATGTAGTTAAAGTCTACGATGCCGATCAGCTGCCGAATAATGGCGATCAGCCTGGGGCTCCTTACATTGTTTTTGAATATATCGAAGGGTTTGATGTCAGCGAGCTGATTCGACAAAACTCTTTAACCTTGGCTGAAGCCTGGCAGATGGCTAAGCAAGTCGCGGAAGGTTTATCGCATCTTCACAATCACAACGTGTTCCACTGTGATATCAAGCCGCAGAACCTGATTTGGAGAGATGGCCAGGTACGCATTATCGATTTTAATGTGTCGGTTGAAGCGGAAGATCTCTCCCATGGTGGTGGCTCTCGAAAATATCTACCGCCAGACTTAGACGTAGCGGCGCAGCCGCAGCCTGCAGACTTAATCGATAGAGATCTGTATGCACTGGGTATTACACTCTACCGCGCAGTTACCGGTCATTACCCGTGGGAGAATACCCAATTCCCTCCACCGGGAAAACAGGGCCGGAATCCAGCTGAGTTCGCTCATTGTGTAGATATCAGTGATGATGCGGCGGCGTTGTTGCTTAAGCTGATTGCTCCCTCACGCTCAGACCGCTTCGATAATGCCAGTGAAGTGCTATCTGCTTTGAGTCGAGTGACTCAATTGCGTAAGGCCATGCCAACGGCGGAAGACTCTACTTCTCAATTTACGTTGCCGCCTCTGGCTGATGGCAGTGCGCCAACCAAGTCGGCATTCCACGACTATCTGTTAACGCTGTATAGCCAAAGCCGACATTCCAATAGCGGTACCCGGGGCTTGGATGAGTACGCCAAGCTCATTTATGTGGATACCGCACTTGATACCGAACTAGCTCCCGCTGTGCTTGCGGGCGGTTTGAAGCTGGTTATTATCACGGGTAATGCCGGGGACGGAAAGACGGCATTTTTGCAGCAGCTAGAAACGGTAGCGGCACAACGCGGTGTGACGGTTACCAATAATCCGCAGGGTAATGGCTGCCATTTTGAGTTAGATGGCCATCGCTACGTTAGTAATTACGACGGTAGCCAGGATGAAGGTGATACAGCTAATGATGCTGTGTTGGAGGCTTTCTTTCAGCCCTATGAGGGTAATGATGAAAGTGCTTGGCCTCACCATGAGACGCGATTAATCGCCATCAACGAAGGCCGTTTGGTGGACTTTTTATCGAGTAGCGCCGGTCAGCGTTTCGGAAAACTCCGTAGCATTGTCGATAATGGTCTGGCTACTGGAAAAGTCGACTCGGATGTAGCGGTAATCAACCTAAACCTACGCAATGTGCTGGCAAGTAGTGATGCTCAGCCTGAATCCATCATGGAGCGCTTAATTGCACGAATGGTGGATCCTAAGGTTTGGCGCGGTTGCGATTATTGTGCCCTTAAAGATAAGTGTTACGTTCGCTATAACGTGGCGACCTTCCAGGATAAGCAGGTAGGCGCCAAAGTAATTGAGCGGCTCAAGTATTTGTACTCTGTGGTAAATCTGCGCAACCAGTTACATATCACCCTTAGGGATCTGCGTTCTGCGCTTGCATTTACGCTGGTCGGTGAGCACTCCTGCGCAGAAATTCGCGCGATTTACGATGCGGGTGATACCCGGAAAATTTTACAGGGATACTACTTCAACGCCTGGCGCGGTACCGGTTCAACGGAAGACCGTTTGTTAAAGCTGTTCGCCGACATCGATATTGCTGATGGCACCAACGTGCGCTTGGATCGCGGGTTGGACTTTTTGAGTGCATCGGCGGTTGATTGGTTATCTTTTGAAGGGCGTGGTGATTATGACTTGCAGTTGCTGCAAGCCCTCTATGATGAATTACCCGTTGAAACCAGTCTTAGTGCAGGAGCGCAGCGCTATCAAGCCCATGGCCAGTATGTGGGGATGCTACGACGAAAGCTTTATTTTGAAGGGCGCAGCGAACGGTGGCGCAATATGCTTTCCTATCATTCGGCCGAACGATTAATGTCACTATTGCGTGGTGAAGAGCAGTTGGACGCGATTAAGCAGCGGGTGATCTTTGCGATAAATCGCGGCGAAGGATTGTATAACCCAGCAATGTTTAATGCTCAGTTGGCCATGCAAGTTAGACGGGTTGAAAAAGGTACTATTCGTAGTTATCGGGTTTTCCCCGCCGAAGTATTCTCTATTGAGGTTAAAGACGCAGCGGTTAATGCGCAGTATATAGAGCACGAGCCCTCTCAATTGGTATTGAGCTATCGTGGGGAAGGTGGTCTTTCGGCAGACTTGTCGTTGAACTTGGATCTATTTGAAATGCTTCAACGATTGCTAGAGGGATATGTGCCCAGTCTTGAGGATCAACAGGGTTACTACCTTAGCCTGACAGTTTTTAAAAATGTTTTGGCTTCAGCGCCCTACGATGAGGTCTTGTTAACCACCAATGGCCGTCACTTTAAATCGATACTTCGCCATGATGATGGTGTATTGGAAATGCAAAGTGTCAATGCCTCTGTTAATAAGGAGGTAATAGGCTCATGAAGCTCGATAAAAAAGATAAGGCATTTAGAACCAATAAAATCGCCTATCTCGATTACAAGATGATTGAGATGGAGCGTGTGCTCACCAATTTATTTTCGCGTCTTAACTTTAATGGTGCGCCCAGTAAGTTGGGGGCAAACCCAATGACTGTCGCATTATATCGGGATGAATTTACCGATCCTAAAAATAGCCACCGGTTTAAGGGCTTTGGTGATTCGGTTGATACCGTCGAGCGCTGGATTGAGACTCACCTCGTGGATTTAGTGAATCGTGGTAAGAAGAATGAGGTGTTGGCCGCACCTAGACCTCTGCACGGTACGACCTACCGGTTCAGGAATCCAAAACATTGTAGAGACTATGGCGCATCGCAGCAGGTTTATGAGTTGCTGTACCAAGCTAAAAATGGGCAGGCTGCTATTGATCAGCTAAAACGCTTTTTCTTTCAGGGTATCGATCCGGGGACTGGCCATTCGCAGGCTAGTTCTGAGGTGGATGTTGAAACTCAAGCGCTGTTGCATCTGAATGATCAGGTTCGGTCTGATGCGCCTGGTGAGCTGGCTGAACGTTATCCCCCCTTATGCAAGGAAGCTGCTGACGTCTTCGCCGAAGATGTGGTTAGGCTGCTCGTTTACAAGAGCTATATACCTCGTTCGGTTATGGTGGATTACATAAAGATCCTAATGGCCTTCCATCTGGCTTTATACCAGTTGCGCCTACTCAAACTATTACCCGCTTTGGTGAAAAGCAAAGGCGGACAGATTGCGGCTTCAGAGAAAAACAAGATTGGTTTATACGTTGATTTAACGGGTGAACCACAATCTTTTAGTGCTCAACTGGCCAAGGAGAGTGCGGGCCTTCATTTTCGTCGGCTACCAGAGTTTATAAAAGCCTACTTTTCTATTAAAAAGCTCGATGAGTTCGCTGAGTATGTTTCGAAAAAAGGCAAGTGGCCAGGGTCAAAGTCGACGAAGGCGATGACTGTAGACGAATTGCTCAAACTGTTGGAATCTCCCTTCGATAAAGAACGCGATTTTTTCTTTGGTCAGCGTAACAGTAAGTTGTTGGATGATAGCCTTTCGTCGGCAAAAGGTAAGGAAGATATTCCGCCTGAGATACGCTCAATCGCGATGTTGGGGCTAAGTGAGTTTGAAGCTTACATCGAAATTCTTCTCAATCTTCAGGGTAATACGATTCGAACAGGTTTCGTGAAGTGCTTGGATAGTTTGATGCTCAAAAACAAGCCTGGCGCATTATTGGCGCAGGGTAACGGGGCGAAAATGTCACGCCAGTTTGTACTGAATAGTCGCTTATTGGAGGTGTTGTTGCAGTTGGCGGTTTTAACACCTGGCGGTGATAAAGGATTTTATACACGAGAGTTGAGAATAGATAGCCTTCTCGATTTTATGAAAAGTAGGTATGGAATTTATGTCGATGAATTACCCGCTGTTGATGAATTCTCAGATAACACTATAGAGGTTAGAAAGGCGCTAAGAGAAAACCTGGTGGGTTTTAAGAGGCGGTTGAGGGAAATTGGTTTTTATCAGGATCTATCTGATGCCTATATAACGCAGACTATTTCTCCTAGGTATGTGATTGAAGGTGATGAAAATGATAAGAGTGCGGGAGACGGTGTAGCATGATTTCTGGTATTCAGGCTATTAGAGAACAGGATGTTCACGCAGCTTTAGAGGCTGTACTGATTCCCCGTCTCAGTGGCATGTTGCAATCCCGTGGGCTTGGGCATTGTATGAAAGTCTCTGACCTCGATGCCAGCTTGATGTTGCGCTTGTGTAAAAAGTTGCGTGCCGATCACCCCGAGAGTCAAATATATATTTTGGCGGACGATTCTATAGCCGTTTCTGGTGAGTTAGGCATATCCAGTACCAAGTTAGTCGAATTGAGAAACCCCGATGAGTTTGGCTCGCTGAGGCAGCCGCTTTTGGTTTTTGTACCCAACGAACTTAAAACCTCATCAGAGGACTCATTTGGTGTCGCGACTTTTGAGCAGGTGGATATTGCTGGAATCTACACCGCTATCTTTGAAAGTCTTTTGGAGGTGATGCCGGATTCATTTCGTGCCCAGGTCGAGGAGTTACGCTATCTGTTAATGGATAGAGCTTCCTTGACCTTATCTGATTATCAATGGTGCCGTTATGCGTTGGTTTGTAAGATCAATAGCTTCGATCCTTGCTTGCTGGGGGCGGCGCTCTATGAATTAGGCTTAATTCCAGATTTAACCTTGCACGAGAATCGATCTGAATTTACTCGAAGAATTGCTGCGAATGTGCAATGCGTAGATGTTATTTCTACCTCTGATAGATCCGCCATATCAACGGTGTATGACCTCCAGTTGCAAGGGGAAGACTTTAATCGCCGCTTGGCAACCTATCTGAATACTTACGGTACTTTACGCACCTTGCCGTGGGTTAAAAACATCGTTCTTGATCGTGCCAATTGGGATCTGAGCTTTGATAAATGGCAGTTTAAGGACCAGCAAGAAGTAGTCGATACGCTGTGTATTGAAGTGACAGATATAGGTTTGCCTGTCATTCCAGAAAGTGAAACTGATCAGCAATTGCAATCATTAATCGGTCAGAAGGTATTAACGAGTGGAGCTGGGGGGCTAAAAAAGTTTACGGTTTCGTTCACTGTTGATCCTAAACCTCAAGATGTTAATGGGCTGTCTAAGTTCAAGGCTCAAGTGTTTACAAGTTCCGGTGACTTGGCTGGTTTATTTAAGGTGGCTAAAGCTAGCAATAAAGTCACCACAACAATCACTTTTAGCAAGCTAACCGGAATTGATTGGGATGAAGGTTGGCACTATGTGCGCGTACAAGCCTACGATGAAGATGACAACTTGTTGCCGTTGGTTGATAAAAACCATGATCCAGTACCTTGGGGTGTTTGCAAAGAAGATGAATTAGGTACTCGCCCAAATGAAAGTGAGTTGTTCTATGTTATGCCGGCTATTGATGCTGATGTCGAACCCTTGCCAGGCAAACGACCCAAGGAAGACGCGTTATCTCTCGCTAAAACCAAGTTGCAATTTACCGCCTTGGTCGAGGAAAAGGCCATTCTTAACCCTGGAATTAAAGAGGTTAAATGGTTGGAGGGTAATAGAAAGGGCGAAGATGTTCTGGATATTCAGTTTCAGCAACTCGGTTCGGTACAAGTTGTTGTTTCTAGATTTTTGAAGACACTAGAGCAGCATATTATTTCTGACCCCATGGCCGCTTTGTCCTGGCGTATGGAGCTGCGCTCAGGCGAAGTAATGAGCGATGCGGTTATAGCGGATGTCGATTGGCCTGTTGAAGGTGTTAACGAGGAGTTCAAGGCGTTTAACGATGCACGAATGGCCTACTTAAACTTGCTTAAAAAGGACGAGCAGGCTCTGGTTTCCGTCGGTCATGATTTTTCTACGAGTACAGCGGAAGCTAAGCTCTATGCTTCTTCCTATCTTCGGTATTTGTCAGCGTTATATAAATGCGCGGAGCGTCAGGATGATCCGTCCGTGGTTGAGTCGATCATTCCTTTGTTAAGACTGGATTCTCTCAATGTTACGTTATGGGAGGCAGACCAGCCCGTAAAACAGGCACTTATTCTGGGCCCGACTCATCCGTTAAGAGTTTTATGGTTGACTGGTTGGTCACAGCTCGCTGAGTACTGGCTAAACCTTTCTAAGGATTTATCGAAGGAATTGGCTCTGGGGGCGAGAAACGGCCTTGTACGTGAACTCAGCTTGGCTAATTTCCCCTATGTTCTTCCTGGTGACAAGGGAGAATTATTAGTCGTTATTGATAACCTGAACCCTTATTGGACTGTTTATGGTTCGGCTAAGGAGCCGGAACCACAGGCTATTGTAGATAGTTTGATGGATGGGTTAGGCATCGATTCGCCAAAGCAGAAACAGGACTCGCAGAGTGGTGAGTATCTCGCTTCTAAGTTTGAGCGGTATTTGATCCAGCACCCATATATCCAGACGTTGGTTGTTAATGTATTTAATGCAGCTCATGCCAATGTGATTGCTGATACTCTCGTTGCGCTAGAGAAACGGAAGGATCTCAAACATATTCGTTATGATGTCAGGTTGTTTGTTTCGGATCCGTATGCTCCTGGAGCTGGGACTGGTGTTCTCGATTTGATGTCTATTGACTCGCTTTCGGCTAATGCCGATCTAGATGCTTTTAGCCAGCCTTCTACCAACCATTTAAAGCCTAAATTGAGTGTTTCTTTACGTTCAATTGAGGATTTTCTGTTTGAGCCCGATTCCTTCTCGGCGCATTTAAGTTTGCTGTTCGATGTCTTTCCTGCTGAAGAGGTTTCGGTTGTTGAACAGGCTGCTGATGAGCGAGTGAGTCCTGTACATGGACTCTATCAAGATTATTGCGTCGAATACTGCGAAGAAAGCGGTATGGTTTTCTGGGATAGATATACACGTCACGGCACAGCAAAGCATGTTTTCGGCGATGACTTTACTCAGAATCTTTCTGAATTACCGCAGCTAATGGCCAATATTACGGCGACTGCGGCGACGGGTAAATTTTCCTTGAGCCATATTCCCGTTGTAAGGCTTTCTCTAAGTAATTCTGATAGAGCGCTACTAAATCAGCTCCATGAGGTGAGTGATTGGGTTTTTACGGTTGATCGTAACTTAGGCATAGAGTTTTTTGACCATGGTGGCAAGGAAGGACGGCCAGACTACTTAATCGACCACAGCCCAGAAATGGCTTCGAGCAATAGCCATAACTTTGTTATCACTTCGCGATCCACAACGGAGATTCAAGCGCTTCTACAAAATACATTAACGCGTTATCACTTGGCTCCCGATACTGCTAAAGCTTCACGAGTGCTTGAAGCCTTGCGGGCGCTGTCCGGACGTCTAGCGTTGAAAATGGTATCTAACAGCGCTTCAAAAGCTGAAGCGCTGGGGTTGGCCTTGGCCAAGATGTACTTAGATTATCAGGGGATTTTTCGTAATCAGGTGGTATTGCCGCTGGATGCACATTTGGAGCTCTATCATGAGCTCCAAAATAATGCTGATGAATTGGGTGACTCTTTAAGCTTAAAGCGAACTGATTTGGCGCTTTTTGATTTTGATGCAGGAAGTCGAACGCTCCGTTGTAATTTGGTCGAGGTCAAGTGTTATACAGATGTGGGTGACATGGCCTCCTACAACAGCCTGAAAGAAAGTATTTCTGAGCAGATCTCACAGTCCGAAAGAGTGATTCAGCAGCATTTCGATCCACATCGAGTGGTGCCTGATCGTCCAGACAGATTGATTAGAACACAGAAGTTATGTGTGCTTCTCGAACACTACCTAAAACGTTCGGTTCGTTTCGGACTTTTAGACCCTGAAGCTGCTGAAGAAGCTAAATTTCTGCTCCGCACTCTGGAAAATGGCTATACATTGTTGGTTACTCGCAGTGCAATTGTTTTTGATTTTGGACAAGACGGTACCAATGTTGAGAAAGAGGTTGGTATCGAATACCACCGAGTAGGCCGCCAATATATCCTTGATCTACTAGAAGCGGATGCATATGCATTGTCAGAAGATGACTCCTCAACCCAGAGCGAGGCTTCACTTTCCTCCTTAACATTGGCACTACCAAAACTTTCCGAAGCGATGTTTATTCCGAAGCCCCGTGAGAGAACTATCTCATGGGATGATATCGTGAAAAAAACCGAATCCCGCTTAGTGGCTTCCATCGAGGATGAAGAAGGTGACGATGACAGTGAAGTTGCACAACCACCGGCTGCGAATGAATCGTTAACGACTGGGACAGACAGCGGTGTAAAGGAAGGTCCCATATCAAGTACTCCCATTGAAGAAAATACTTCAGAGCCAGAGCCAGAGCCAGAGCCAGAGCCAGAGCCAGAGCCAGAGCCAATAAATATAAACTCGGAGAAAGAGGATGTGCCTTTGACTGCTGCAGATGATGTTTTGGAACACGATATTGTTCTTGGCGTGAATGGTGACTCTGCTCAGTTTGGACTTATTGGTGAAGTTCAGGGCCGAGAAGTGGCGCTTGATCTGAACCATACTCACACAATTAGCCTTTTCGGAGTGCAAGGTGGAGGGAAAAGCTACACACTGGGGTCCGTTGTTGAGATGGCAACCACCAAAATACCTAATATAAATTCTTTGTCGAATGAGTTGGCGTCTGTGATTTTTCATTACAGTGCTACTCAGGATTACAAGCCAGAATTTACCTCAATGACTGCCCCCAATGACGACGAGGCTCAATTACTGTCACTCAAAGCCGTTTATGGTGCGGAACCAAAGGCTTTGTCTGATGTGGTGTTACTAACCCCTGAGGAAAAGCTTGAGCAACGTCGAGCTGAGTATCCTGGTATCGAAGTTTTCCCACTTCAATTTTGTTCTGCTGAGCTACAAGCTAGTCACTGGAAGTTTCTAATGGGGGCTGTTGGTAACCAAGCCGCCTATATTCGTCAGCTCGGCAATATAATGCGTCGTAATAGAAACAACCTGACCTTACAAGGAATTCGAAATGGGGTGGACAGTTCGAACTTGTCTGACACGCTAAAAGATTTGGCGAATATGCGCTTGGACTTTGCAGAGCAATATATTGATGACTCAGCTAGTGTGAGTTCTTTGATTCGGCCGGGACGCATGATAATCGTTGATTTGCGCGATGAATTTATTGAGAAAGATGAAGCACTAGGGCTTTTTGTTGTTCTCTTGCAGATATTTTCCGAGGCAAAATATAAGGGGCAATCGTTCAATAAGCTGATTGTGTTCGATGAGTGTCACAAATATATCGATAGCCCGGATCTTGTTAAGGGGCTTGTTGAGACGGTCCGTGAAATGCGCCATAAAGGCACCAGCGTTATGATTGCTAGTCAGGATCCGCCGTCCGTGCCAATCGAGCTTATTGAACTGTCATCGCAAATTATTTTGCACAAGTTTAATTCGCCAGCTTGGCTGAAGCATATTCAGAAAGCCAATGCGGCACTTGGTAAATTGACACCAGAAAAGCTCACTAATCTAAATGCTGGTGAGGCCTATATTTGGTCGAGTAAGGCTAGTGACGACTCTTTCACAAAGGATGCCTTTAAAATAAAGTGCAGACCAAGAGTAACAAAGCATGGCGGTGATACTCTCACGGCGGTTTGATATGCAGGAAACCAAAATTTTATGGACGAATTTGATCTCTGAGGGCTCTGTAAGGTTCTGTTCAAAGAGCGAGCTTTTGAAAAAGAAAGACCATATTGAAATGGCTGCTGACCAGGTTCGAAAAGAAATTAGTGATATTTGCTCGTCTGGCTTAAAAGCATTAGATGGCCTTATCGCGCTAAAAACAAAGGGCAACGAAAGAAAAAGCCACTATGAAGCTATAAATCAAATAGCCCATTATTGGTATTGTATTATTGCGGGTCTTCGGTTGTTCGACCTTGGGTTTTCAGAGGTGATATTGACCGGTGGTGCTGAAGATAGCAGTTCCCAAGGAGATGTGGCGGGAATGCTTAATGGAGAGCTTAAAATTGTTGGGGAGGTTTACTGCGTATCTAGTGCTCTCTGGCGAGCCAAAACCCAGAAAGAAATAGCTAAACTTCAATCTTGCGATATCTGTGATAAGTTTATTTTATTCAACCTAGAGGCTAAACCAAGGTGTCAGTCTGCAGCTCGGAATATAGCCTTTTATGGGGCTGACAGGGAGTCAGAAGAGATTAAACTCCTTTGTTATACAGATAACCAAGGGCGAGACTCGATCCCAAGTGCTAATTTGGCTACCCCTTTGCCGCAATAAGGGGATTAAAAGGCCTATAGGGCATGCTTCGTGTGCTCGATAGGCCTTTTAATCTACCGGTTTCCAACTAGATTTGTCAGTTTCCAACTTGATTAGACCGGTTTCCAACTAGAATGTCCGTCATCAAGAAGCTCACTCCTCAATATAATTCTCAATCCCCGGACAAGAACACACCAAATTCCTATCCCCATACACATTGTCAATCCGGTTCACATAAGGCCAATACTTATGCTCCTTCAGATACGCCAGTGGCCGTGCAGCTTGTTCGCGGGTGTAGGGGCGTTGCCACTCGTCGAGCATGTCGTCGAGGGTGTGGGGGGCGTGGCAGAGGGGGTTGTTGTCGCCGGGCCATTGGCCTTTTTCGATGCAGGCGATTTCTTCGCGAATCGCGATCATGGCGTCGCAGAAACGGTCGAGTTCGGCTTTGCTTTCGGATTCTGTCGGTTCGATCATCAGTGTGCCCGCCACAGGGAAGCTCATGGTGGGGGCGTGGAAGCCGTAGTCCATCAGGCGCTTGGCGATGTCTTCTTCGGTGATGCCGCTGCTGGCTTTTAAGGGGCGCAGATCGAGCAGGCATTCGTGGGCGATGTAGCCATGTTTGCCTTTGTACAGGATGGGGTAGTGGGCTTTTAAGCGTTCGGCTACGTAGTTTGCGTTCAAAATAGCGTAGCGCGTTGCATCGGTGATGCCTTCACGGCCCATCATGCGGATGTACATCCAGCTGATAGGGAGGATGCTGGCCGAGCCCCAGGGTGCAGCGGAAATGGTGCCGTTTTCGAGTTTAGTGCCTGCAATGTCCTGCAGCGGGTGTGCGGGCAGGAAGGGCGCGAGGTGTGATTTCACACCGATCGGGCCCATGCCGGGGCCGCCACCGCCGTGGGGAATACAGAAGGTTTTGTGCAGGTTCAGGTGGCTGACGTCACCGCCAAAATCGCCGAGGGCGGCGAGGCCGACCATGGCATTGAGGTTGGCGCCATCGACATACACTTGCGCGCCGACACTGTGCATCAGGGCGCAGATATCGCGAATGTCTTCTTCAAATACGCCGTGCGTAGACGGGTAGGTCACCATGATTGCGGCAATGCTTTTGCCGTGTTCGGCCACTTTGCGCTTCAGGTCTTCGATGTCGACGTTGCCTTCGCTGGTGCACGGCGAGACGAGCACCTTCATGCCGGCCATTTGCGCGGAGGCGGGGTTGGTGCCATGCGCGGAGGACGGGATGATGCAGAGGTTGCGTTCGTGTTCGCCCTGCGCTTCAAAATATTTTTTGATGGCGACCAGGCCTGCGTATTCGCCCTGGGAGCCGGCATTCGGTTGCAGGCTGACCGCGTCGTAGCCGGTGCAGGCTTGCAGCATCGCGTCGAGTTGTTCGAAGAGCTGCAGGTAGCCTTCGGCTTGTTCGAGCGGGGCGAAGGGGTGAATTTTTCCGAACTCGGGCCAGGTGACCGGAATCATCTCGGCCGTCGCGTTGAGTTTCATGGTGCATGAGCCGAGCGGGATCATGCTGTGGTTTAAGGCCACATCCCGACTCTCGAGGCGCTTCATGTAGCGCAGCATGTCGGTTTCGCTGTGGTACTGCTCGAACACAGGGTGGTTCAGCGCATAGCCTTCACGTTTCAGTGCGTCGGGAATCGCCTGTTTTTGCTGGGCCTTTTCTTCGAGCACGTCGAATACCTGGCTGAATTCACCGCCGGCAAACAGGGCGAGCAGTTCCGTAATATCGTCGACGGTGGTGCACTCGTTCAGCGAGATACCCAGCGCGTTTTTGCCAATTTTACGCAGGTTGATTTCGGCTTCGAGTGCTTTGTCGTAAAGCGCGCTCTGGCGATCATCGACTTCTACACACAGGGTGTCGAAGTATTCTGCGTAGCGCAGTTTATAGCCCTGCTTGATCAGGCCCTCGGCCAGCACTTTGGTGCTCAGGTGTACGCGTTCGGCGATGCGGTGCAGGCCTTCGCGGCCGTGGTACATCGCGTAGAAGGCGCTCATGACGGCAAGCAGCACTTGAGAGGTACAGATATTGGAGTTCGCTTTTTCGCGGCGAATGTGTTGCTCGCGAGTTTGCATGGCCATGCGCAGAGCGTACTTGCCGCGCGCATCGACGGAGGCACCGATGATGCGGCCGGGCGTGGTGCGCTTGTGCGCTTCGCGGAACGCAAAGAAGCCTGCGTGAGGACCGCCAAAGCCCATAGGGATACCAAAGCGCTGATTCGCACCGACAACAATGTCGGCGCCGAGTTTGCCCGGCGCTTCGAGCAGCACCAGGCTGAGCAGATCCGCGCCCACAATCAGCAGGGCGTCTTTGCTGTGAAGGGTTTCAGCCATCGGTGCCAGGTGAGGCAGGGCTCCGTCGGTGCCAGGATACTGCACGTAGGCCGCAAAACAGTCGCATTCGGCAAGGTCGGTCTCGGGGTTGCCGAGTACGATATCGAAGCCGAAATACTCGGCGCGCGTTTTCACGACGGCGATGGTCTGCGGGTGGGCTTGAGCGTCGACGAAAAAGGTCTGGCTCTTGTTTTTACGCGAGACACGCTTGGCCATCGACATCGCTTCCGCCGCCGCGGTGGCTTCGTCGAGCAGCGAGGCATTCGCCATGTCCATGCCGGTCAGTTCGCTGACCATTTGCTGGAAGTTCAGCAGGGCTTCAAGGCGGCCCTGTGAGATTTCGGGCTGATAAGGCGTGTACGCGGTGTACCAGCCGGGATTTTCCAGCACGTTTCGCAGGATCACATGCGGCGTATGGGTATCGTGATACCCTTGCCCGATATAGGTTTTAAAGATACGGTTGCGCTGCGCGATGGCGCGGAGTTCCTTTAGAGCCTGCATTTCGTCGCAGGGCTCGCCGAGGGCCAGTGGGGCCTCGAGGCGAATGCTTTCCGGGACGGTGCGGTTAATCAATTCGTCCACGCTGTTCAGCCCAAGCGCCGAGAGCATGGCGTCAGTGTCGGCCTGATCGGGGCCAATATGGCGCTTGATAAAGGCGTGAGGGTGGCTGAGTTGCTGAAGTGATGGCTTCGCGTTGGTCATCGGCGGTTCCGGTCTGTGCGCTGGCATGGGCGGTGTCCGATACCGAGGTGTCTGAGCCCGGATAAGGCCTTGGGCGACCAGGTGAAGAGCGGCATCGGAGTTGGATTAGTGCGACGCAGCGTAAGTCCGATTATCGGGCCCGGACTGCGCGCGGCGGCCTTGGCCGCGGGCGCGCGATTCTATCAGATTGCAACACAAACAGGTAGCGCAAAGGAGGACCTCGCGTGCCGGAATCATGGATCTTAGGGGGCTTCCTCGTGTGGGTGGCCTTTCACGCGTGGAAGGGTTTTCGCCAAGGGGTGTGGCTCGCGCTCTTGAGTATTTTGGGCTTGGTATTGGGCTACGTGGCCTGCTTTCTCTACGCTGATAAAGTCGCCATGTTGCTTGAGCGTTTTGGGTTTGGTGGTGCCTCGCTGTTTGTGGCGTATCCCGCGGTGTTCATCGTAGTGTCTGAATTGACGCGCTATCTGCCCAAAGTCCTTTTGCCCGGCTTGCGCCGACGGCGTTCGGGCGAGGCTGCCGCGGGGGCGGCAGTAGGGACGGCATCGGGGGCGGTGTCGGGTTTGTTGTTGCTCTGGTTTGTGGGCGTGGTGCACGATGCCCTGCAAGGTCCTCCAGAGGAAGCTGCGGTCGCGCAAGAAGAAACGTTATTGGAACAAGCCGCGGGTACGCTGGTAGCCAAAGGGGCTGCGCTGGGTATGCAGGCAGCCGGTCACGAGCCACACGAAGCCGAAGCCCTGGCGGTATTTATGCGCCGCCCGGGGCCAATTCTGCAAGATGTACAAGCGCTGGTAAAAAGCCCGGAGTTGGCCGAAGTGCTGCACAGCCCATACACCCAGCGCATGATGGCGATTAATGATGCGGCCAGCTTGCAGCATTCTTCACAATTTCAGGCCCTGATGGCGCAGTCCTCGTCGCAGAACATGTTGATACAGCTGCAACTGGAAGGGCGCAGTGAGGCGCAGAGCGAGTATTTTATTGCCGAGCAGATGACCTTTATCTGGCGGCGCCTGCAATATCTGAAGCACGACGAGCGTGTTAAAACCCTGCTTGCCGACGAGGGCTTGAAAGGCGCACTCGACAAGGGGCAGGCCGCGGCGTTAATGACCGAGCCGGCCTTTCACGAATTGGTGCAGATTATTCTCGAAGACAAGGGCGACATGAGCGACTTTGATTTTACGCAAGTGCTCACGGCGTCTGCGGAGCCTGTTTCAACCGAGTCTCTCGCCGAGCAAGCGGGCTTACCGCAGCCCATGTTGAAACCTTATGCACCTCAAACCGTCTATAAGTGGACCGATGATGAGGGGCGGGTACGCTATACCGACCTCGAAGCCGTTCCAGATGACAAACTGAATACCGCAACCGCGATGGAGCGTTAATGTCCAAGCAGTATGAAAAAGACAGCACCCCGGTAGATAAAGTCGGGGGATGGAAGCGACTATCGAAACAGGTGGTTTACGACAACCCCTGGATTCAAGTCAGCCACGAAGAAGTGCAGCGCCCGAATGGCACCGATGGCATTTATGGTCTTGTGCATTTTAAGGGGCGGGCGCTCGGCGTTGTCGCGATTGATGAAGAGGGCTATACCTGGCTGGTGCGCCAGAGCCGTTACGCCTGCGACGAAGTGACCTACGAAATCCCCGAAGGCGGTGGCCCCTTCGAGGAAACCCCGCTTGAAGCGGCCAAGCGCGAGCTGCAAGAGGAAACCGGATTGCATGCACGGGATTGGGAACCCTTGCTGACCCTGCGCACCTCGAATTCCGTCACCGACGAAATCGCTCATCTTTATGTGGCGACCGGTTTGGAGCAGGGCGAGCAGTCGCTCGAAGACACTGAAGACATTGAAGTGCTGCGCGTGCCTTTGAGTCAGGCCGTACAAATGGCGATGAATGGCGACATTGTAGACGCGATGTCGGTCGCCGCCTTGCTGCGCATCGCCCTCGAACCCCGCTACTCGCACTACCTCGACAAAGCCTCCGAATTCGTCGAACTCTAAGCCGCAACGCATCCATTGGGGTCAGACCCCCACGTATACGTGGGGGTCTGACCCCAATGGATGCGTTAGAGGTAGAGCGGGGCCATTTCTCGCCAGTAGCGGCCTCGGTGAGCACGTCCGTGCCACCGGTGGATTGCGTGCCAGATGCCTTTTTCCCACAGGGTTTGGGAGAGCTGCAGGTTGTTGTCGAGGAACGGGTCTTCCTCGCCGATGGTGAAGACGATGTCCATGGCACGCAGCGACTGCAGTTTCTGATCGCAGTCGAGGCTCGGCATAAAATGCGAGGGGGAATGAAAATAAATGTTCTCGTCGTAGTAACCGTCAAACAAATTCCCGAAGCACTCAACATTGTGGCTGAGGTCGTAACGGCCGGAGAACGCGCACAGCTTTTGAAATAAATGCGGGTGTCGAAAGGCGATGTTGGCGGCGTGGAAGGCGCCGAGGCTGCAACCGTGGGAGATGGTGCAGGGGTGATCGTTTTTGATGGCCATCAGAGGCATCACTTCATTCAGAATATATTCTTCGAATTGCATGTGACGGCGAATGCGATCGGCAGGGTGGCGCCAGCCGCAATAAAAGGTTTCGCGATCGAGACTATCGACGCAGTAGAGTTGCAGTTGACCGCCTTCGATTTTATCGGAAATAGCCGAGACTAAACCGAGGTTTTCGTACTCGAAAAAACGGCCATCTCGGGTGGGGAATATCAGTACCTTGGCACCGGCGTGGCCAAATATCAGCAGTTCCATGTCGCGGCCCAATCTTGGGCTGTACCAACAGTGATATTCTCGGTTCATAGCGGGTCAAAAAACTGGCTCAACTCCTTTTTTAACGCGTTTTGTTCAGCTTCGGCTTCGGCATAGGGCTCGTGCCCGTGTTTCAGTACAAACAGTTGGCGCGGACAGGTCAGCGAATTGTAAATCGCAAACTGGCCCGCGGGCGCAACCACGGGATCGGCCAGGGCCGGTGCGACATGCACTGGGTGTGTGATACTACAGGCTGCCACTGCTGCATCGTAATACATCAATATTTCAAGAATTTGAGGGTGGCGCTTGTAAAAGTTCTGCACGGCGTGGGCGCTGCCGTGAGTCGGAATTTCAAGGCGTCGCGGGTGATGCCCGAAACTCGGCACCTGCACATGCACACGTTGAATGCGCTGATCCCACGGCGTGGCCAGCATGCTGATGCCCCCTGAAAAGCTGATGCCCATCACACCAATACGATGCCGTGCGGCCGGGAAGAGTACCTGTGCCGCGCTGATGGCCTGCCATAAGTCGTCGACGCAGCCGCCGAGCACGTAGCGATGGCGATCATCGATGTGGTACAGCACGTGATAATTGGGGTCTTCCGGCACACCCGGCAGGCGGCTGCGGCTCAAACCGCGAAAGCAGGGGAAGAGAAACGCGGTGCCCGCCAGCGGCAGCACCTCAGTGGGTTCGCTGGCGCCGCCGTAGCCATGGCCCACGATGATAACTCGCTGTACGGGGTGGCGCCCGGGAATAAGCGCCCAACCGCCTATCGTGACATTGTCGGTGCTGCGATAGCTCAAGTCGAACAGCTCGTGTTCTTGAACGCGCCGACCACTGTGCTGGAGAGTAGGCAGCGATGAGATCTGCATGCAGCGTTCATACCGCGCGCGCCAGAAGCTGTCGAAGTCGGCCGGGCGAGGGGGCGCCGTCACCGATAACAGGCTGTCCAGAGTTTCACCGTAACTGGAGTCGAAAGCGGGCATAACTGCGCGTTCCATCGATGCCCGCAAGCAGGCAGAAGTTGGTCAGCGATTAGTCTAAGCGACTTGGCGCGAAATTCAAACGCGTGACTGGGGGAAAGCGCACATGAAATTAGTGTCAACAGGCCCTAGAATAGCGGTTTTTAACTTTGGAGGCCGTGTGGCTCTCACAACCTTTGATGCGCTGGCATTGGCGCCCGCGTTACAGCGCACCCTGTCCTCTCTCGGTTTTGAGCGGCCCACGCCCGTTCAGGCCGAAGCCTTGCCGCCGCTGCTCGACGGACGCGATTTGATCGTGCAGGCCCAAACCGGGTCTGGCAAAACCTTGGCATTCAGCCTGGGTATTTTGCAAGGTTTCGACGTTGAGCGCTTCTGCATTCAGGGCTTGGTGCTGTGCCCCACACGCGAACTGGCTGATCAGGTTGCGGTGGAGCTGCGTCGTCTGGCACGCGGGATTCATAACGTCAAAGTGCTTACCTTGTGCGGCGGCGCCCCGATAGGGCCTCAAATTGGCTCGCTCGAACACGGTGCTCACTTTATTGTCGGCACGCCTGGGCGCGTTGGAGACCATCTGCGTAAAGGGCGGCTCGATTTTTCCTCCCTGAAATTTTTCGTGCTCGACGAAGCCGATCGCATGCTCGATATGGGCTTTCAGGACGAGCTTGAAGCCATTCGTGAAGCCTTGCCGTCGAAGCGTCAAAGCCTGCTCTTTAGTGCAACCTACAGCGACAGTGTAAAGGCGCTCGCGACCTCGACGCTGAACGACGCGTTGGTATTGGATATCCAATCTGAGGTCAGTGAGCCGGACATCGAACAGCGCTTTTTCAGCGTGCGGCACGATCAGCGCGAGCAGGCTCTGATTACGCTATTGCGCCAGGAACAAGCGCGGTCCGCCGTCATTTTCTGCTCGACACGGGAAGAGTGTAAGGCGCTGAGTTCCAGCCTGCATCAAGCCGGATTCAGCGTGGCCGCCCTGCATGGTGATATGGTGCAGAAAGATCGGGACCGCACCTTGATCCGTTTTGCGGGGGAGTGCTTGACCTTGCTGATTGCCACGGATGTGGCCGCGCGAGGTCTGGATGTAGATCATGTGGAGTTGGTGGTGAATTATCGTGTGGCAAAAGACCGCGAAGTGCACACCCATCGCATTGGGCGCACGGGCCGCGCCGGCAAATCGGGCCGAGCCTTGACCCTCTGCGACAGTAGGGAAGAAGAGCGCGTGCGCTTTTGGTACGACGAGGCCGAATTAACGCTGCACACGGTGCCGCCTGAGTCAGCGCCAGCGTCCCGTCCGGCGCCGCCACCTCGAGACTGTTTGCAGATCGATGGCGGCAAGCGTCAGAAATTGCGACCCGGTGATATTCTGGGGGCTTTAACGGGCGTCGGTGGGCTGGATGGCAAGGCCGTCGGCAAGATTCAGGTAGGGCCGACAAGTGCATTCGTCGCGGTGGATCGCGCGGTGTCGAAAAGCGCTCTGCACACATTGCAGACGCAGCGCATGAAAGGGCGACAATTTAAAGCGCGCATCGTCAAGCGTTAGCGCGCGCTAAAGAAGGTGAATCAAAGTGCAGACCTATATTTTTGATGATAATGACATTGAGTGGCATGCCGTACGTGCGCAGGGTGCGGGCGGTCAGAACGTCAACAAAGTCTCCTCCGCGATTCATCTGCGCTTCGATATTCGGGCCTCCAGTTTGGCGGACAGTCTGAAAGAGCAACTGCTGGGCATGCGCGATCAGCGCCTGAGTAAGGATGGCGTGTTGACGATCAAGGCGCAGCGTTTCCGCACTCAGGAGGCGAACCGCGTTGACGCATTAGAGCGCCTTGATGCGCTGATCCGAAGTGCGTCTTACCGACCCCCGGTGCGCAGAGCGACTCGTCCGACCCGCAGTTCCCAGCGCAAGCGTCTCGATAGTAAGACGCGGCGTGGGCAAACCAAGTCGATGCGCGGGCGAGTGGATTATTGAGATTGTTTTTCTATTGGCGCTTGACTGTATAAAAAATGTCTTTTCCCGGTCATTTAAGGGGTATATACTTTGAATCAGCTTGTAAGTTCGGCTTATCTATTTATCTCTGCAAGATTCGAAGTTCCGCTGTTCTCAGTAACTCGCCTGTAGTAAGTAAGTAATAAACCACTTCATGCCAAACCGCCCTGGATTGGGCAATTTTCCAAATTGAAAGTTAGTAGGAACTACTCATGTCAGATAGAGTAACCGGCACCGTAAAATGGTTTAACGAGTCAAAAGGCTTCGGCTTCATCGAGCAGCAGTCCGGCCCGGACGTTTTCGCTCACTTCAGCGCGATCCAAGGTACAGGCTTCAAAACCCTGGCCGAAGGTCAGCAAGTTGAGTTCACCATCACTGATGGTAAGAAAGGTCCTCAAGCAGAGAACATCGTCGCTCTGTAAGTTGACTTAAGGTCAGCCGCTGGGTTCAGCGGCCGATCGAAGGGAAGGGGTGGCCCCTTGGGGCCGTCCCGACCTGAGCCCCAAATCACCGCGGGGCCTGCAAAGTGTGTCTTATGACAGCTTGTGGCAGAGTTCAAGCAGGTGGGGGTTGAACGGACGTGTCATGTTTTCCAAGGCATCAATGATGTCGTGGTGGACCAGTTTGTTCGCTTGAATCCCAATGCAGCGGCCGCCGTGGCCTTGCATAAGCAGTTTTACCGCATACGCACCCATCCGACTCGCGAGCATGCGATCGAAGGCCGTTGGTGCGCCGCCTCGCTGAATATGACCGAGAATCGTTGCTCGCGTCTCCAGCTCCGTTACCGCCTCGATCTTCTCCGCCAGGGCGTTCACATCGCAGATCTTCTCGGTCACACAAATAATTGCGTGCTTCTTGCCATCTTTAACATGGTCTTCGAGGTCGGCAAGCAGCTGTGTTTCGTTGTATTCGACTTCGGGAATGATGGCGAATTCAGCGCCGCTGCACACTGCCGCCGCAATGGTCAGATCGCCGCAGTGACGGCCCATGATTTCGACCACTGAAATGCGCTTGTGAGAGCTGGACGTGTCGCGCAGGCGATCAATGGCATCCAGCACCGTGTTCAGTGCGGTAAAAAAGCCAATGGTGTAGTCGGTCCCGGCGACGTCGTTGTCGATGGTGCCGGGCAGGCCAATACAGGGAAAGCCCATTTCGGTCAGGCTCTTGGCGCCCATGTAGGAGCCATCACCACCGACGACTACCAGCGCTTCAATACCGTGCTTTTCCAGATTTTTGATGGCTTCCCGGCGTACTTCTTCCTGTTTGAACTCTGGGAAGCGGGCCGACCCAAGGAAGGTGCCGCCACGGTTGACCGTTTCGGCCACGGAGCGTCGGTTCAGCGGTTTGATTTCATCGTGATAGAGGCCGTAGTAGCCGTTGTAGATGCCGAATACCTCGAGGTCGTGGTACAAGCCGGTGCGGACCACGGCACGTACGGCCGCATTCATGCCCGGAGCATCACCACCACTGGTTAAAACGCCAATTTTTTTGATCATTACTTCTTGTCCCGTCATGGTTTTCGTTGTGTCGAAGGCGATGGCTGCAGGTGTGTCTGATGGCACTGGGCGGGATTATTATTGTGCCCTGCGTGACGCCGCCAGTGAATCTCTCCGATTCGAAACTGCCGGGTGCCTATGGTTCGCCTTGCGAGAGACGCGATTTTAGCAGAAAAAGGCGAAAGGGCGTCAGCGCGTTGCGTGAATGGCAAACGAAAAAAGGCGCATCGATCAGAAAGTGGGACGCGATACGGGATTAACGTGGGTAACGGGAGGAGGGGGCTTTACTGCGGGGCCACCAGCCACTTAATCGCTGAGATTAAGTGGGGGGCGCATCCATTGACCTTCAATGGTCGACAATCATCTATGGCGCATTCCTTTAGGGGCTTCCTTTCGGTCTATCCTTAAACCATCCGGCGTCCTTGCAACTTCCATGGTGCTTATTATGCCGAATCCCCAGCGCTAATCATGTGGAGGATGTCGCAAGTTGGCGTGCGACATTGCATCTGTGCTTTGTGCGAGATCTCTCACAAGGTGCTTTGTTAAAAGCTATCAGCCTTATTTATAAAATCAATCGCGGGGAGAAATGGTGGCCGTGTATGATTAGCCGCAACTATCATAGGGCTGTAAGTTATTGATTAACATGCACTCTTTCTGATCGTTCCGTATTCATAATGGCGTCGGACTTGTCTGTCGCCGCATCTGGTAACACTCAAAGTAAGGAGAGACACATGGCTGTTCTTGTAGGCAAACCCGCTCCCGACTTCACTGCTCCCGCTGTATTGGCGAACGGTGAAATTGTAGAAGACTTCAATCTGGCCGAGACCATCAAGGGCAAGAAAGCAGTTATCTTTTTCTACCCTCTGGACTTCACTTTCGTGTGTCCTTCTGAGCTGCTGGCTTTCGACCACCGCGTAGCGGAGTTCGAAAAGCGTGGCGTTCAGGTGATTGGTGTGTCTATCGACTCCCACTTCACTCACAATGCTTGGCGTAACACGCCTGTGAACGAAGGCGGTATCGGTGCGGTGAAATACCCTCTGATCGCTGACATCACGCACAGCATTGCAAAAGACTACGACGTTGAATCTGCAGGCGGCGTTGCTTTCCGTGGCTCTTTCCTGATTGACGAAGAAGGTGTTGTACGTCACCAGGTTGTGAACGATCTGCCATTAGGCCGTAACGTTGACGAAATGATTCGCATGGTTGACGCACTGGCTTTCCACCAGGAGCACGGTGAAGTGTGCCCAGCAGGCTGGAAAGAAGGTGACTCTGGTATGGACGCTTCTCCTCAGGGCGTGGCCAAGTACCTCAGCGAGAACGCCGACAAGCTGTAAGCTGTCGTCTCTCGTTAAACAAAAACGCCGGCACAGTTGCCGGCTTTTTTGTGTCTGCTGAACGCGGGCCTCAAGGCTCTAGCGGCCAGCCCCCGAGGTGCTTCCATCGGTTGACGATGTGGCAGAACAGGTCGGCCGTTTTTTCGGCGTCGTAGGCGGCCGAATGGGCGCTGCGATTGGAAAACTCGATACCAGCGCTTTCGCAGGCCTTGGCCAGCACGGTTTGGCCGAAAGCCAGCCCGGACAGCGACGCGGTGTCGAAACACGAAAAGGGGTGGAAAGGATTTCGCTTGATCTTGCAGCGTTCAGCCGCCGTGTGAATAAAGCCGAGATCGAAGTGCGCATTGTGGCCAACCAGAATGGCTCGGTTGCAGCCTTCTGCTTTCACTTCTTCACGCACCGCACGAAACACCTCACGCAGTGCCTCGCTCTCTTCAGTGGCATCGCGCCCTTCCGCATCCAGATCAATACCCGTGAACTCCAGCGCAGCCTGTTCAATATTGGCGCCTTCGAAAGGGTCCACGTGAAATGCGATGGTGTCGCCACGGACCAGCTCGCCCCGGTTATCCATGCGTACCAATACGGCTGCAACTTCTAGCAGAGCATCCGTTTTCGCGTTAAAGCCACCGGTTTCGACATCGACGATAACCGGCAGAAATTTACGAAAGCGCGATGCGATATCGTGTTCGCTGCTATCCAGGGGTAAGAATCGATCTGGCGTTTCTGCCTCAGTCATGCGTGATTCGCTTCCAGTTCAGGGTTTCGCCGGCGCACAGAGGGCGAATGGTTTCGTCGAGGTAGGGGAAGCTCTCGGGCATGGTCCAAGCTTCACGTACCAGTGTCATGCTATGCGAATTCCGGGGAAGCTGATAGAAGTCCGGGCCATAAAAGCTGGCGAAGCCTTCGAGTTTATCGAGCGCGCCGGCCTGGTCAAAGGCTTCGGCGTAAAGTTCGATTGCGGAGAACGCGGTATAGGCGCCCGCACAACCGCAGGGGTTTTCTTTCTTACTGCGTGCATGCGGGGCGGAGTCGGTGCCGAGGAAAAAGCGGCTGTCACCGCTGGTTGCGGCCTGAATCAGCGCAGCCTGATGCCGTTGATGTTTGAGAATCGGCAGGCAGTAATAATGTGGGCGAATGCCACCCGCAAGCATGTGGTTGCGGTTGTAGAGCAGGTGATGGGCCGTGATGGTGGCGGCTACGTTTTGCTCTCGGCTCAATACAAATTCGGCTGCATTGGCCGTGGTGATATGTTCAAACACCACGCGCAGCCCCGGAAAAGCCTCCACGATCGGGGTGAGGCGCTCGTCGATGAAGCGCGCTTCGCGTTCGAAAATATCGACGTGTTGATCGGTCACCTCGCCATGTATCAGCAAGAGAACGCCGTGTTTCTGCATGGCCTCCAGCGTGGGGTAAATCCGCGTGATGTCGGTGACCCCGGCGTCGGAGTTCGTGGTGGCGCCGGCTGGATAGAGCTTGCAGGCCACGACACCCTGTGCGGCGGCTTCGGCAATGTCTTCCGGGCTGGTGTTGTCGGTGAGGTAGAGCACCATCAGTGGCTCAAATTGTTCGTTCGCTGGCACGGCATCGAGGATGCGTGCTTTGTATTCGGCGGCTCGCGCGGCATTGGTCACCGGCGGCACCAGGTTGGGCATCACGATACTGCGGGCGAATTGCATCGCAGCGTGAGGCACGGTCAACGCCAGTGCGTCCCCGTCTCGAAGGTGGATGTGCCAGTCATCGGGCGCAGTAATGGTCAGGCGGTCTACACTGTTTGTCATGGGCGTGAAACTTAGCGGATTTGCGCCGCATGCTACCGAAAAAAGCGCTCAAATGCACGGCTGATGGCCCTCGGCTTCGCCGGTGAGTCCTCGCTAAAGTTACCAACGGTGCGGCCGATACCCTCTAGGTCGCGTCCACGTATTGCATCGAAATCAGGATAATGAAACACGTTCGACCTCTTATCTGGCTAACACTTGTACTCCTCTCAGGAGGGAGTGCTCGTGGTAATGCGACCGAGGTTTACAGCAACGCGATCAACCCTTCGTCCTGGCGTGCCGAAACCTCCGTATTTTCCTGCGAGATGGTGCACAGCATCCCGTTCTACGGTGAAGCCGTGTTTCGTCGCCGCGCCGGGGAGGCCTCTGCGTTTTACCTCAGAGCAGAGGCGAGTCGATTCAAGCCGGGAGAGGCCCAGTTGGTGGCTTATAGCCCTGTCTGGGCTAACCAACCCCAGCGCGAGGAATTGGCGGTGGTCGGCATGAAGCAGGGGACGCGCCCCTTATGGCTGAGCCACCGCCTGACCGAACGCATGTTGTCGCGGCTCAATGCCGGGCTGGAGGTCGGGATTGAGCATGAAGTCTGGTATCACAACACGCCGGCTCCAGCGCGCCTGAGTGTGTCGACCATCGGCTTTCGCGATGCTTACGATGAGTACCTCGCTTGCCTGAGCTCGTTGATTCCACGAAATTACGATCAACTTAAGCGCACTTCGCTGCTGTTTCCCGGTGGCATCAGCGACGGTTTACCGCGCGATGCAGAAACGCGTTTGGATCATATCTTGGAGCTCGTTAAACACGATACCAAGGTAAAAGCGTTCTACATAGACGGTCATACGGACAGTGTAGGTGACCGAGACGAAAATTTGGAGCTATCGAAAACACGCGCAGAGTTAGTGTACCAATACTTGATTCATCGTGGCGTGCCGGAAGAGTGGATCACCTTGCGTTGGCATGGCGAGCGTTATCCGGTCGCCTCGAATGACACGGCGGCGGGGCGCGCTAAAAATCGGCGTGTCACGGTGCGCCTAGAGCGCGCAGATGAAATGCAAAAGCTCGAACTGGCGGCGGAAAAGCCGGCGCCCGCGCAAACGGAAAGAGGGCGAGCGGAGCTCTAAAAGCCCATGCCCTCTGAGCGGTTTTTGGCTCACGCGCCGGGAAGCTTACCGGATGTGTGACTCAACAGGTGCGACCAATAGGCCTCCCAGAGCAGGCGCTCTTGATTAGGTTTGTTGTGATGCTCGCGAAAGTGTTGTCCGTCTGCTGCGGGACTGACCAGCTCTTCACGGACGGCAAGGTAAAACTGCCGCCGCTCTTTTTCACACCCAGAGCTCGCAAGCTCGATAAAGTCCTGTCGTTTTTCCCTGCCGGCCAGATACTCCGTGATTTCCCAATCTTCTTGATCCAGCTCGACGGATTTCTGGTCGAGCGCCGGTAGGCCGCGAGCGAATAAAGGTTGCAGCACCCGGTAAAAGTGAATCCCCTCATGTTGGTCGACCGCGGCCATGTCGCTCAGCAGCTGTTGGTGCGCGGCAACGCTGTAGTTCTGGCTGAGTGCATGCCAGCTTTCCATGAGCTGATAATGCAGAACCGAGCTGTCTTCTTGCGGGCTTAATTGCTTCAGAACGACCCACGCTTCATCAAAGCGGCTCTGATAAAACAGCGCCCCGAATTGGGTGGACAGCGCCGTCGGGCTGCGCTCCAGTGCGACGGCGCGCTGAGCCTGTGCGGCGGCCAGCGGTACGAGGCCAAGCCGTAAATAGGTATCGCTGGAGTGCGCAAAAAAGTAACCATTTTGCTGGTCTTTCAGTGCGGCTTCGGCAAACAGGCTGGATGCGCGTGTCAGTAGGGCGCGCTGCTGAGATCGGCACGCGTTGTCGAGCGCGAGCTCGTAAAAATTCCAGCCTTTTTCATAGCTGTAGGCTCCGTGGTCGGGGAGGAGTGTGTGAGCGACGTCGGCGGCACCGATGGCGAGCCAGCGCATTTCTGCTTCCCCATACAGTTCGGCAAGAAAATACCAATTCTGTGGATTAAAGGGGTTTTGCTCGGTGGCTCGCAGCATGTGCTCAATTAATTCAGACAGGGGGGCCTCGGCGTAGCGCGCGCGGGAAAAGCTGATAAACGCGGGGGTGATCGCTTCGGTTTGGACAATCGGGTGCAGCGTGTTAAAGCGCTCCAGTACGGCGCCTTCATCGTATTCGTCCTGCGACGACATCAAGCTCGCGTAGGCATTGTAGTCGGTGAGCTGGTACAGCACGTTGTCGGGTTGCTGCGCTACAGCATTGCTCAGCTGCATGGAGGCGAGCATTAGCGTAAAACCAAGGTCCTCGTCGCTTGCCGCCCAGCGCTCGTAGAGTTCGTTCCCCTTGGCGTAATACAGGCTCGCAGGAGAGCCTTCAGGCAAAATATCACTGGGGGAGACCCGAACAGTGGTGCTGGAGTTGGGTTGGGTGGGTGTCGTATTACACGCGCTCAACAGCACGGTGCTGAGCGCGAGAGTCAGAAGTCTGGAGTGTGGCATGAGGTGTCCTTAGCGCCGAGTGTCGGTGGGGTCGCGGTCTGGGTGGAGATCGGTGAGCGTGACCTCAGGGAATGTAGCCGAGCTGTTCGGCCACCTCGAAGGAGCGCGTAGACTCCTCTACTAGGGCATTGAAGCCCTGCACCATGCCAAGTACATACCAGGCTTCTCCGCTGCCTTCCTGCATGGAGACAGCTTTGCGAGCGGGCTCCAATGCTTCGCTGAACTGACCTTTCTCAATCAATGTGCGCGCCTGAGCGATAAAATATTCCGCGTTCTGTGTGCCGATTTTGTGGCCGGTCAAGGCCAGTTTTTGATCCAGCTGTTGGGCTTGATCATCCAGCAGTTTTACGAGCCAGACATTTTCATTGTTGAGTGTTTGAATGAGCTCGTAGTAGCTGCGGTATTGTTCCAGTGACAGGTCCAGTGCCGGCTTGCGATAGTGAGCCTGGATCAGGAAGTCGCCGTCTTTAGCCTCCGTGTTGTAGCGGATGCTGAGATAAGGGGATTCATGCGGGTCCAGGCTGTGAATCAACGCGGGTAAGTAGCCCTCCTGCCCGTGCACCCGTACCTGCATGTCTAGCTCCAACGGATAGATGTCGTAAAAGCGCGACTTGCGTGTTTCTGGCAGCGGCAGGTTACCGATGGAGGTGAACAGTCGCATTATCTGCGTGATGCTGGCGCCATAGGTGGGGATGGGGTCTTCATCTGGCGCGAACTCGAAGCGGGCGTTCAGGTAAGCAGGCTGCCACAGGTTCTCGCTGTTGACGACATCGGCGGTCAGGGATTCGTAGTTGTTAAACAGGGTGGACAGATATTGCTGCAGCGCGTTGTCGCGATCTGTGCTGTGTATCCACCAATTACGCACGTTTTGTTCTACCGAGCCCTGCATGTCGATACGCACCTCGGCGATGGAGCCGCCGTCTTCCCGCGTGTGGTAATCGATATTCAATGTGGCGGCATTGGCGCCGAGCTCGGGCATGCGCGTCAGCTCACCGCCGCGACCATTGACGATCAAGGTATTCTGTCCGGCGAGATAATTTGACATGCCGGGGAATAAAGAGCGGTCGCCGGTGGTGTCCAGCCATGCGATCTGACCTTCTCGCTCCGCGGGGGCGTGCACGATCATGTGATCAAAAATCAGGCTGACGGTGCGAGTGTCTGAATTGCCTGCGCGGGGCGTTTCGATCAGTGCCGGGTAGGCTTCGACGCCGAGTGCGCGCAACATGGCCACGGCGAGGACGGTCTGGTCTTTACAGTCACCGTAGCTGACATCGAGTACTTCGTCGGGGAAGTGCGGTTCGTAGCCACCTCGGCCGAGGTGGGCGAACACATAGCGCACGTTGTTTTGCAGATAACCGTACACCGCACGTAGCTTGTCGTCGCGTGTGGGTTTCGCGGGTAGTTCGAGGGAGCGCACGGCCTTTTTGACGGCGTCGCTGTCTGCCAGTTTGTCGGCGACGTTACCCCAGGTCCACGCATCCACGGCGGACCAGTCAGTGAGCGTGGAATAGTGCAGGGTAGGGATAAACGTACGCGCGAGGGGCATCCATCCTTCAGATTTAACTTGGGGGATGTGTTCCATTGACCATGTGTAGTGCTTGGCGTTGTCGCGGCTCGTTACCTTGGGGCTGTCTGGGAAGCCAGCAAAGGCTTCCATTGCAAGCTCGGTGTCGGCCGGAACGGTCAGTGCGTATTCATAGTGATGGACATAGTCGGCGCGCCAGCCATCGCCCCCCACTGAGGATTGAAACCAGTAAGGTGTACTGCGGTCCGCGTACAGCGATGCCATCGGCAGAATCTTACTTGAGCGCGTGTACTGAAATTCGAGGATACTGCCTGGGCTGATATCGGGCAGCGAGAACACCAATTCACTGCTGTCGGAGTAGAAATCCTGACCGCCCCCGGTGACGCGTTGCTGCATGGCATCGTCTGCAAGTGAGGTCTTCTTGCCCGCGGCGGTAATGGTATTGGCGAAATCGAGCGTCAGGTCGGAATAATAGTGGTTATAGGGGATCGCGATGCGGCCATAGTCCCGCGCGGAGGCCACGTCGTTGACGCGTATTGAAATGTACACGCTGCGCTGCCACTGGCCATCGGCCTTCAGTTCGCCCTTGGTGATGGAGTAGAGCGTTTCGGCGTCGTCGCTGCGCACCTTGATCTTCAACTGTTCGTCGAGCGTGGGGGCGAGCCGTTCGGCGGGTGTGTCTGCGATGCTGAGTGCGCTGACTAGCAAAGTGCTGACCAGTAGGAGCAGATGGGATAACGGCAGGGTGCAGCGGGGTAACATGTTCGATTCCTTTTTTTATCGTTCACGCGCGAGGCGTAGGTGGCGTGTCTTGCCTCCTTTACATCGACCTTAGCACGAACTTGGGCGTCCCCCAAGCTCCGCAAACCCTGATCCTGGGCTGGCCACATCGGTACCCATTCGCACGGATACCCATCGTCAGCGAAGTATAGAACACTTTGAGCGGGCAACGTGCTGGTTTTGGCGCTGGTCGCACTGCGTTATAATCGCTATAATCCGCGCCCGGCATAGCCTATGCCCGAAATTTACTAAGCAGTGGAGCACGCATGGCCTCATCCCCGATCAAAAAAGTCGTACTTGCCTATTCCGGTGGTCTGGATACTTCAGTAATCGTGAAGTGGCTGCAGGAGAACTATCAGTGCGAGGTGGTTACCTTCACCGCCGATATCGGTCAGGGAGAAGAGGTTGAGCCAGCGCGCGCCAAGGCGAAAGCCCTCGGCGTGAATGAAATCTATATCGATGACCTTCGCGAAGAGTTCGTTCGCGATTTCGTCTTCCCCATGTTCCGCGCCAACGCCATCTACGAAGGTGAGTACCTGCTCGGCACTTCCATTGCGCGCCCGCTGATTGCGAAGCGATTGATCGAGATCGCGAACGAAACCGGTGCGGATGCGATTGCACACGGTGCGACGGGTAAAGGCAACGATCAGGTTCGCTTCGAGCTGGGTGCCTACGCACTGAAGCCCGGGATTAAAGTGATTGCGCCTTGGCGTGAATGGGATCTGACTTCTCGCGAAACGCTGATGAAGTACTGTGAAGCGCACCAGATTCCAGTGGACTTCAGCAACGCCAAGAAAAAGTCGCCGTACTCCATGGACGCAAACCTGCTGCACATTTCCTACGAGGGCGACATCCTCGAAGACCCGTGGGCTGAAGCAGAAGAAGACATGTGGCGCTGGAGCGTCTCTCCAGAGGCCGCCCCCGATGCGCCTGAATACATTACCCTTGGCTTTGAGAACGGCGACCCCGTCAGCCTCAACGGCGAGACAATGAGCCCGGCCACCCTGCTGGAAACCTTGAACAAGCGCGGTGGTGCGCACGGCATTGGTCGTCTCGACATTGTTGAGAACCGCTACGTGGGCATGAAGAGCCGAGGCTGCTATGAAACCCCGGGTGGCACCATTCTCATGCGCGCGCACCGAGCGATCGAATCGATCACACTGGATCGCGAAGCGGCGCACCTCAAAGACAGCATCATGCCGAAGTACGCTGAGTTGGTGTACAACGGCTACTGGTGGAGCCCGGAGCGAAAAATGCTCCAGGCCCTGATTGATGAAAGCCAGAAAGTCGTCAGTGGTGAAGTGCGCCTGAAATTGTACAAAGGCGCGGTGTCGGCCGTGGGTCGTCGCTCTGAAAACTCCCTGTTCGACGAAAAAATTGCGACCTTCGAAGACGATGCAGGCGCGTATGACCAAAAAGACGCCGAAGGCTTTATCAAGCTGAACGCACTGCGTTTACGTATTGCATCCCAGAAGGGGCGCGGGCATCTCGACGACGCCTGATCGCCACAGTGAAAGAGGCCAGTTGCCGTAGAGTTCGCCGCTAGGCGGGCTCTGGCTGGCGCAATAATCTTTACCTCATAACAACAATAAAGCGGGCCGTTTTGATGCGCATCAAAAAAATGCCATCGCCTGCGACTATACTTGCGGCACTGCGTCCTGGACGGAGCACTTGCCGTACGGAACGACCCCAGGTACTGGGGCGAACGACAGATTTCTATTAAAACTTGGGAAGTTGATATGACGAGTCAAGCAGCCACTGCTTCAACGGAAGTCAAATACAACTACGATGTGGTGCGTCAGTTTACTGTGATGACAGTGGTCTGGGGTATCGTCGGAATGGGTATCGGGGTACTCCTCGCTGCACAGTTGTATTGGCCGGCATTGAACGATCTGGTCCAACCTTACACGCATTTCGGGCGCCTGCGTCCTCTGCATACAAATGCCGTTATTTTTGCCTTCGGTGGCTGTGCGCTTTTCGCGACGTCGTACTACGTCGTGCAGCGTACCTGCCAGGCCAAACTGTTCGGCGGGCCTCTCGTGGCCTTTACGTTCTGGGGCTGGCAGGCCGTCATCGTCGCGGCGGCGATCACCTTGCCGATGGGCTATACCAGTGCGAAGGAATACGCGGAGCTTGAGTGGCCGATCGACATCCTGATCACCCTGGTTTGGGTCTCCTATGCGATTTGCTTCTTCGGCACCATCGTGAAGCGCAAGACCTCGCACATTTACGTGGCCAACTGGTTCTTCGGCGCGTTCATCGTCACCGTTGCCTTGCTGCACATCGTCAACAGCATGGCCGTCCCTGTGCACATGTTTAAGTCCTACTCCATGTACAGTGGTGCGATGGATGCGATGGTGCAATGGTGGTATGGCCACAACGCGGTGGGCTTCTTCCTCACGGCAGGCTTCCTCGGCATCATGTACTACTTCGTACCCAAGCAGGCCGAACGTCCGGTGTATTCGTACCAGCTATCCATCGTTCACTTCTGGGCACTGATTTCTATCTACGTTTGGGCGGGTTCTCACCACCTTCATTATTCCGCGCTGCCTGACTGGGCGCAGTCTGTTGGCATGGTGATGTCTTTGATTCTACTCGCGCCTTCCTGGGGCGGTATGATCAACGGTGTACTGACCTTGTCTGGCGCGTGGCACAAACTGCGCACTGACCCCACATTGCGCTTCCTCGTGGTATCGCTGTCGTTCTACGGCATGTCTACGTTCGAAGGCCCCATGATGTCGATCAAGACCGTGAACGCGCTGTCACACAATACAGACTGGACCATCGGTCACGTGCACTCCGGTGCGCTGGGCTGGGTCGCGATGATTTCTATCGGTGCCTGCTACCACCTGATTCCTCAGCTCTACAACCGCAAAGAAATGTGGAGCGTGCCGCTCGTCAACGCACACTTCTGGCTCGCAACCGTCGGTACGGTGTTGTACATCGCGTCGATGTGGGTGAACGGATTGCTGCAAGGTTTGATGTGGCGTGCGTTTAACCAGGATGGCAGTTTGACTTACAGCTTTGTTGAAGCGCTGGATGCCAGCTACCCAGGATACTTTGTGCGCTTCCTTGGCGGCGCCTTCTTCCTGACGGGTATGCTGTTGATGGCCTACAACCTGTATCGAACCATTGAGCAGGAAGATGAAGAGCCTGCTCAAGCTAACCAAGCCGTCACAGCTTAAGCCGGGAGCCGAACAATGAAGAATCATGACATTGTCGAAAAGAATGTCGGCTTGCTGGTGCTGCTGACTGTATTTGCCATCAGCTTTGGTGCGTTGGTAGAAATCGTACCTCAGTTCTATCTGAAGGAAACCACCGAGCCGGTTGAAGGCCTGAAGCCGCTGTCCGCAGTGGAGCTTGAAGGGCGCGATATCTACATCCGCGAAGGCTGCCATGTGTGTCACACACAGATGGTGCGGCCGCTGCGTGCTGAAGTAGAGCGCTATGGCCATTATTCCGTGGCAGGGGAGTCGGTGTACGAGCATCCCTTCCTGTGGGGTTCCAAGCGTACCGGTCCTGATCTGGCTCGTGTGGGCGGTCGCTACTCTGATACTTGGCACAAAGCGCACCTGTATGACCCGCGCAACGTCGTGCCAAAATCCAATATGCCGGCGTTTCCGTGGTTGTTTGATGCGACGCTGGACGGCAAGCACACTGCGAAAAAAATGGAAGCCTTGCGCTCCGTGGGCGTGCCCTACACCGATGATGACATCGCCGGTGCAGCAGAAGCCGTTCAGGGCGTCACTGAAATCGATGCACTTGTGGCGTACTTGCAGCAGCTCGGCACTTTGCTGACGCATAAGCGCTAGTTATCACAATGGACATCAATACGCTGCGCGGCCTGTCGACTATTTTCGTAGCCATTGCCTTTTTTGGTGTGTGCTGGTGGGCTTTCTCACCTAAGCGAAAAAAGAAATTCGATGACGCCGCCAATCTGCCTTTCGCAGATGAAGAACAATCACAATCGAGTGCTCGCAGAGACGACGAGCAGGATAGAGGCGAATAGACATGAGCATTTTTTGGAGCCTTTGGATTATCGTACTCACCCTCACTTGCCTGGCGCTGGTGTTTTGGGTACTGATGGCAAATCGCAAAGTCGCGGTTCGCGATGATGAAGATCCGGAAAACCGGACAACCGGACACGTTTACGACGGTATTGAAGAATACGACAACCCACTGCCGCGCTGGTGGTTCAACCTGTTCCTGATCACCATGGTCTTTGGTTTGATCTACCTGGTTTTGTTTCCGGGTCTCGGCGCTTGGAAAGGCGTACTGGGCTGGACTTCCGTAGGCAAGCTGGAGCGGGATCAGGAGCGTGCTCTGGAGAGTTACGAGCAGAGCTATGGGGTGTTCAGTTCCATGTCGGTTGAAGAGCTGATTGACAACCCCAAAGCGATGAAAATGGGCGCGCGCCTGTTTGCCAATAACTGTTCGGTCTGTCACGGAGCGGATGCCGGCGGCAACTATGGCTTCCCTGATCTGACCGACAATGATTGGCTCTACGGCGGCACGCCGGAGAAAATTCGTGAGACGCTGCTGCATGGTCGAGCAGGGAATATGCCTCCATGGGGGCCGGTTTTGGGTGAGAAGAAAATCAGTTTGATCACCGATTATGTTCTCCAGCTCAGCGGCCAGGAACACGATGCCGACGCGGCTGCAGAAGGGGCGTCACTGTTTGCCCAGAACTGTGCGACCTGTCATGGTGCCGACGGCAAAGGCATGCAAACGGTGGGCGCACCCAACCTGACCGACGATATTTGGCTTTACGAAGGCAGCCGAGAAGGCATCATGCAGTCGTTGCGCAACGGCCGTGCGAACGAAATGCCTGCTCAGAAAGACCTGCTGCGTGAAGACAAAATTCACGTACTTACTGCATACGTTTACTCGCTGTCCCAAGAGTAACGTGCTTCAGCCGACATGACCTTCAGTGAAGGGCATGTCGGCGTTCCACATCTCCGGAGTTTTCTGTGACTCAAGAAAACAGAAGTTCCCCCTCTACAGCTGATTCCGACGACGGCATTCGCTACGTCAACTTGTACGAATCCGAAAGCAAGATTTACACGCGCAAGGTCACCGGTTTTTTTCAGAATGTGCGCCGCTATACTGGGTTGCCTTTGATTGCGGCCTATCTCCTGTTGCCCTGGTTTCAGATTGATGGCCGCCCGCTGGTGTTGTTCGATTTGCCCGCGCGGCAATTTCACGTCTTCAACGCGACGTTCTGGCCTCAGGATTTTATGCTGTTGGCTTGGGTGCTGATCATTGCGGCCTTTGCACTGTTTACGATTACGGTGCTGTTTGGACGAGTCTGGTGTGGGTTTACCTGCCCGCAGACCGTGTGGACCTTGATGTATATTTCCGTCGAACATTTCTTCGAAGGCGATAGAAATAAACAGATCAAGCTGGATCAGCAGCCCTGGAGTCTTGAAAAAGCGTGGCGAAAAACCGGCAAGCACAGCGTCTGGTTGTTAATCGCGTTTATTACCGGTGCGACGTTTATTGGGTACTTCGTACCGATTCGTGAGCTCTTGGCAGGCATGATTCCCTCACGTGATGAGAGTTCCGGGATGCTGGAATTCACATTGAACCCTGCGGCCTACTTTTGGACGCTGTTTTTCACCGGCATGACCTATCTCAATGCGGGCTGGCTGCGCGAGCAGGTGTGTAAATACATGTGCCCGTACGCGCGTTTTCAGTCCGTCATGTATGACAATGACACCCTGGCGGTACACTACAACGACAAGCGTGGTGAGCCGCGTGGCGCGCGTAAAGCCAGCGTCAGCCGCGAGGAGACGGCGCTGGGGGATTGCATTGATTGCTCCTGGTGTGTGCAGGTCTGTCCGGTGGATATCGATATTCGCGATGGCATGCAATACGAATGCATCAATTGTGGTTTGTGTGTCGACGCGTGCAACACCGTGATGGATAAGATGAATTACCCTCGGGATCTCATCAGCTTTACCTCCGAAGACGCGATTCAGAACGGTCGAACGCATGTGTTTCGGTTGCGGGTATATGGCTATGCCTTTGTGCTGCTGACCATGGTCAGTGCCTTTATTTACGTGCTGGCCAATCGCTCGCCGGTGGGCGTGGATGTGATCCGCGACCGGGGCGCGCGCCTGTTCCGCGTGCGCGGTGGCGAAATTCAAAATGTGTACACGGTGAAAATCAACAATATGGATCAGCGACCCCACACCTACGATATTCGTCTCGAGGGCGATTATCCGTTCATTGTGGAGAATTACCGACCGATGCAGATTGAGGCGGGAGAAGTCTTCACCTTGCCCTTGCGTGTCGGCATAGACAAAGACGCCTTTGATGTGGAAAAAGCCAGCATCACGGTGATCGTAACAGCACGCGATGAAGAGAAAATCACCGCGAGTGAAACCAACAGTTTTATAGGTCCTGGAAAATAATATGACTCCCACTTCCCATCCTCGTGAGCACGACGAGGGTCCTTGGTACAAACAATTCTGGGCGTGGTTTGTGTTTACGCCACTGATTGTCGTCGTGATCGCGTGCAGTATTACCGTAACGATTGCCTTTAAGACTAAAGAGGATGTGGTCGTCGACGATTATTATAAAGTCGGGAAAATGATTAATCAGAGTTTCGTGCCGGAACAGCGCGCACGCGAGCTCGGTATCGTGGCCGATTTGATATTCGATTCAGAAACCGGTGAAGTCATCGCCGAAGTAGAGGGCACCGAAGACGAATCTCTCGTGCTGAGTTTTTCTCATCCTGTGAATGCTGATTTGGATCAGTATGTGACCCTGAAACACATCACCGGCACGCGCTATCGCGCCGATGCCTCGTTACCCGAAAATGGGCGTTGGTACCTGCGACTCTCCGAAATATCGGATGCGGGTGAAGAAGTCTGGCGTTTGCAGGGCGAAGCCCAGATGCAGTACCCGCAAAGCGTACTGACTCTGCGCTGATTATGTCCGACAGCGGCGCGGTCACTCCGTGTTATCACTGCGGTGAACCTTCTGAACCCGGCTATGAGGCTGAACTGGAAGGCGCCTCGCGCGCGTTTTGCTGCGCGGGCTGTCAAGCCGTTGCGTCGGCCATCAGCGCCGGGGGCCTGGGTGAATTCTATCGCTACCGCGACCGCTACAGTCAAAAGCCGGAGTTGGATGCAACGGAATTTGCCGCCTTTGATCTCGAGGACGTGCAAAAAGAATTCGTCCGTGAGGTCGATGATGGCCGCGAAGCCGTGCTGGTGCTCGGCGGGATCAGTTGCGCAGCCTGCGCCTGGTTGATTGAACACCACCTCGGGCAACTGGATGGGGTCGCGCGCGTGCGCGTCAACGTGGCCAACCATCTCGCATCGATCACCTGGAACCCCGCTGAGCGCAGTCTGAGCTCTCTGTTATTCGCCCTCCACCAAATTGGTTATCAGGCAACGCCCGGCAGCGACGAGGCTGCCGAACGCATTCGTCAGAAAGAGCGTCGCAACGCGCTCGTGCGCATAGGCGTGGCCGGGCTTGGAATGATGCAGGTCGGCATGGTCGCCATTGCACTTCACGCAGGAACGATTCAAGGCATAGAGGCCAACTGGCAGCATTTTTTACGTTGGATCAGTTTGCTGTTTGCGTTGCCTGTGATGGGCTACAGCGCACAGCCGTTTTTCATCAGCGCCTGGCGCAGCTTGCGCGCGCGGCAGTTGAATATGGATGTGTCTGTGTCGCTGGCACTCGCACTCGCCTTCGCGGCGAGCGTGGTGGGCACCGTGCGCAATGTCGGTGAAGTGTATTTTGACTCTGTGTCGATGTTTACGTTTTTTCTGCTGGTGGGGCGTTATCTTGAAATGCGTGCTCGCCATACCAGTTTGTTTGAGTCGCAGCGCCTCTCACAATTATTACCGCGCGCGGCGGAGAAGAAAGCCGATACCGAGTGGGCCTTGGTGCCTTTGAGTGCACTCAAGCCTGGTGATCACGTGCGGGTGCGGGCAGGTGAAGTGGTGCCGGTGGACGGCCTTTTATTGTCTGCGCATGCGGCCACCGACGAATCCATGTTGACCGGCGAGTCCGAACCTGTGCGTAAAAACGCGGGTGATGCACTGTATGCTGGCAGTGTACTCGGCGATGTGTCGGTGGAACTTGAAGTGCGGGCGATCGGTGAAGGGACCCGCCTTGATGCGGTCCAAAAACTGCTGGACGCGGCCTTATCGGAAAAGCCGCGTCAACAGGCGCTCGCGGATCGCGTGGCACGCTATTTTGTTGCGGCAGTGTTAGTCGTCTTCGCGGCGGTCTATGGTACTTGGCTGTGGGTGGACGCAGATCGCGCCTTTTGGGTAGCCTTGTCTGTTTTGGTGGTGACCTGTCCTTGTGCATTGTCGCTGGCGACACCCGCCGCATTGGCCGCGGGCTTGAACGGCCTGCGACGTTGGGGTTTTTTGTTGGTCTCGCCTTCTGCACTGAGCGTGTTGCCTCGCCTGACCCATGTTATTTTCGACAAAACCGGGACACTGACCGAAGGTCGGCCACACATTGCTGAATGCCGAGTGCTCGGTGCCGAGGATGAAGCCGACGTGTTGAACATTACCGCGAGTCTGGAGCGCTATTCAAGGCATCCACTCGCGCAGGCATTTGCGGCACTGCCTGCCAGCTTAGCGGTTGAATCGGTTCGTACTCACCCGGGGCAGGGTATAGCAGGGCAGATTAATGGAGCCGATTATCGGTTCGGACTCGCCGAATTTGCGATGACGACGCCACCGCCTTATCCCGGCACAGGCAGTTGGCAGCTTCTGAGTCGCGATGGCGAGGCGCTGGCGTGGTTTCGGTTTGAAGACGCGCCGAGAGCGGACGCGCGCGAAGCCTTGGCGGCGCTCCAGGCTCAGGGCCTGGGTATCAGCTTGCTCAGTGGAGACCGGACTGCCAATGTGAAGGCTTTTGTCGAACGCCATTTTTCCGGCTTCCATTTTACAGCGGCACTCGGCGGACAATTGCCGCAAGACAAACTGGACGCGCTGCGCGCTCGCCGCGACCAGGGCGAAGTGGTGATGATGGTTGGGGATGGGATTAATGACGTGCCCGTTTTGTCGGCCGCTGATGTGTCGGTGGCGATGGGGGGCGCGAGCCATCTCGCGCGCGTTAGCGCCGATGCGGTGTTATTGAATCAGCGTTTGCGCACACTGGTCGAAGTGCGTCCGTTGGCTCAGCGCATTCAAACCGTGATTCGCCAGAATTTCGCGTGGGCGCTCGGGTATAATTTACTCGCCTTGCCCTTGGCTGCAGCAGGATTAATTCCACCGTATCTCGCCGCGCTGGGTATGAGCGCAAGCTCCCTGGTGGTCGTGCTGAATTCGCTGCGTCTGGGGCGCACACTGCGTCGCTAACCGATAGAACGTATTCTTATGGAAAGTTTGTTTATTTTGATTCCCCTTGCGGTGGTCATCGTCACGATTGCGGTGGGCGTCTTTTTTTGGGCTGTAAAAAGTGGGCAGTACGATGACCTCAACACCGAGGGGCAGCGCATTCTGTTTGACGAAAAACCGAAAGACGCGGCTCTCAAGCCGAAAAGTCAGCAGACGCCCAAAGTGGACGAGGTAGAACCCAAAGAGGACAGACCGTCGTTTTGAGCCTCGTTGAACTGATCTTACCTGCTTTTATTATCGGGCTTCTTGGCGCGGGGCATTGCCTGGGCATGTGTGGGGGCATTACAGCCGCATTGAGTTTTGCTGTTCGCTCGCACAGCCGCGCGTCGCGCATCATGTTACTCGTGGCCTACAACGTGGGTCGAGTGGGCAGTTATGCGTTGATGGGCGCACTGCTGGCCGGCGCTGCCGCGAGCCTACCCGAACAAAGCCTGCCCGTGTTACAGGTGCTCTCGGGCGTGTTACTGATTTTACTTGCGTGCTATTTATCCGGGCTGTGGCGCGTGTTGACCGTGTTGGAGCGGGCAGGGCAGCGGCTCTGGCGTTATGTACAGCCCGTTGGTCAACGCCTCATGCCTGTCACTAAACCGTGGCAAGCTCTGGCGTTGGGCATGGTCTGGGGTTGGCTGCCGTGCGGCCTGGTCTATTCCGCGCTGGCCTTCAGTGCCGTCCAGGCTGACGCGCTCAGTGGGGGTGTCAGTATGCTCGCCTTCGGGCTCGGTACCTGGCCCGCCGTACTGAGCGGCGGCCTGCTCGCGGATACACTGAGGCCGATTTTACAGGCTCCGGCTTTTCGTTACGGCGCAGCGCTGCTCATGTTGGCTCTGGGCTTGTGGACCTTTGCCAATATGGGGGCGCACGGCGCTCATCATCATGGGCACGAGCTCGATGCCGCCGTTGAGCAGCTTGAGTCAGATTCCCACCATCACCATCATCATTAAGGGGGCACTATGCGTATCCTTCACACCATGCTTCGTGTAGGCAATCTCGATCGTTCGCTTGCGTTTTACACCGACGTGCTCGGCATGCGCCTGCTTCGCAAAAACGATTACCCGGAGGGGCGTTTTACGCTGGCCTTCGTGGGCTATGCCGATGAGTCAGAGCAGGCGGCGTTGGAGCTGACCCATAACTGGGATACGAGTGAATACGAGTTGGGCAGTGGCTATGGTCATGTCGCGCTGGGCGTGGACGACGTGTATGCCGCCTGCGAGCGGATTCGTGCCGCCGGCGGCAATATTGTTCGCGAAGCCGGCCCCATGAAAGGCGGAACAACAGTCATCGCCTTCGTTGAGGACCCGGATGGCTACAAAATCGAACTGTTAGAAGATCGTCACACCCGCGACTGACCGCAAGCCTGGTTCGCGGGTACGGCCACGTCCATCATTTTCGGGCTGGCCAGCTTCAACCCGGCCATCAGTTCGGCGTAGGCGTTGCTGTCGCGCACTTGAAGTCGCGGATTGTGCGCGCGTTCTTCCGCCACGGTGGAGACCGTTCGGCCCTGATAGTCATGGCCGGGGTAAATCAGGGTGGTGTCGGGGTAACTGAGCAGAATGTCTTTGATGCTGTGATACTGTTCATGCGCGTTGCCATTTTGAAAATCCGTTCTCCCCGAGCCGCGGATCAGCAGCGTATCGCCGGTGAACAGATAATCCTGCCCCTGTACGTTTAGATGAAAGCTGTAGGAGTCATCCGTGTGTCCCGGCGTGTGCAGTGCCGTGATACGCAGTGCGCCCACCTCGATGATATCCCCGTGCGTAAAACGTCGATCCACGCAGGTTGATTGCGATTCCACACCGAGCAGTGTTTTACACTGAGTGCGTTCTCTGAGAAGGCCATTGGCCGAAATGTGATCCGCGTGCGTGTGTGTATCGAGTACCTGCGCGAGGGTCAGTTTCAGTTCGCCGAGTTGCTGCAGATAAAACTCCGTTTTGTCCTGCACCGGATCGATCAGGGCAGCTTCGCCCGAGTCCGGATCGGCAATCAGGTAGGTGTAGGTATAGCTCTCATGGTCGAAATACTGTCTGAAAAGCATCGTGGCCTCCCGGGCAACTCGCCCTGATTTCACTTTAAATAAAGGTGCGTAAGCACAGATACGCCGCAACCAGAATTAATAATGCGGCAAACATTAATTGCAGCCAGGGGCCCGCTAAACGTCGGCCAAGGCTCTGGCTCAGTAACATCCCTACGATGGCGGCGGCGAGCACTTGCAGTAGCAATCGGCTGTCGCCCATACCGCTTAACACAATATGACTTGCAAAGCCGCTGGCACTGATCAGAGTGATCACGGCCAGAGAAGTCGCCACGGCACGCGACATCGGCAAACGACTTAATCCGAGTAACAGCGGCACGATTAAAAAGCCGCCCCCCACACCGAACAGGCCAGAGGCCAGGCCGACGAGTACTCCGCCGCTGATCAAGCCGGACAGACAGCGTGGCTTAAGCTGAAATTGCCCGGTTGGACTTAAACGGCACAATAAGGCCTCCTGAGGTACAGCAGGGCCCGGTGCGCCTGCTCGGACATACGTGGCGAGTTCGGGATGACGCAGTGCCTGCGCGAACATGCGCGTACCGATGAACAGTGCAATCGCAATGAATCCCGCCATCAACCATTGTTCGTCAAATTGCAGCGCGAGCCATTTACCAACGGGGGCGGCGAGCATGCCCCCGATGGCCAGCAATAGCGCGGGCGTCCATAAAACAAGGTGTCGCTGTCGAATCGCTCCGAGCATTGCGCTTGCCGCAACCGCGCCCAGCGCAATGCCCATGGCGTCGACCGGTGACAGGCCCAGTAATAGGATGAGCAGAGGCACGGCAAAAATGGAGCCACCCGCGCCAGTCAGTCCTAGTACTGCGCCGATGATGGCGCCAATCAGCAGAGCCATGAGTCGACCTTAGTTTTCGGTACGTGTGTTCCAAGGCATGCGTGCCAGCAGCATGCCCATCGCACAGGTGTCGGTGATACCGGCAAAGGTTAAACCTGCGCCAACGAAGCCAGAGAGTGCATAAAACATCGGGTTCAGCAGGGCACCGAGCACAACGCCTGTGAGGACGAGCAAGCCCGCCGTAATGCGCACCTGACGTTCCAAGCTAATCGCGTTGCCTTCACCGAGGCGCGTCGGACAACCGCATTGCTTCAGCGCGTTTAAGCCGCCCTCAATAATGTGCAGCCGTGTATCACCTTGCGCCTGTTGCAGGGCCATTTCTGCGCGACGGCCGCTCTGGCACAACAGATAGATAGGGGAGTCGTCGCTGTGAGTGAACAGGGCTTCGAGTTTCGCACCGGAAAACGCGCCCAGTGGCAGGTGGCGGGTGCCGACAATGTGTTCTTCGCCACGCTCTGCGGGCGTTCTCAGGTCAACGGTGTTGGCGGCTGACTCCGGCAGGGTGCGCAGGTAGTCTTCCGCGCTGATTTTCTTCGTGTTCGTCATACTTTCCCTCCTCAAGGGCAAAATATCGCTTTCAAGGTGGCGATCAGTGTTTTGGTTCGTGGGTCTGCTAGCCGATAGTAAATCGTCTGGCCTTCGCGTCGTGTGGCGAGCAATTCGGCCTCGCGAAGTCGTGCCAAGTGTTGAGACAAGGCCGATTGACTCAATGGGATCTGCGCGTTGAGCTCACTGACGGACAACTCTTGATCTCCCAGGCTGCAGCAGATCATCAGTCGCTTCTCGTTGGCGAGCTCCTTGAGCAGTGCAGTGGCCTCGGCGGCGTGAACGGCCAGGGCTTCCAGATCGGGATTCATGGGCTTTCCTCGCATTTTCAATCAATTGTATTAGAAAAAACTAATTAAGCAATATCTAATTTAAAATATCGTAAAAGGTTATATCTGGTGAGTTTTTAAAACCAATTGAGCTTAAGTAATTCACGGCTGCTATTGCAGAGGGGCGGCGCCTAAACTAACATCCTATGGCGTTGTGTGTGATACACGAGAGCAGGCTGTGTATGCATTCGGCACAACGATTCACTTTTTGTGATTCTAAAAAGGACTTTGGAAGCGCTTGTCTTTAGTTATTTCCGAGGTCAACCATACACACGGATTGCATAGATCTCGCAATCGATAGAATGGTGATCCTATCATGAGCATCAGCGGTTTTTTTCGCGCGTTTGCGCTATGTCTTGTCGTGTCTGTCAGTTTGGCATCGCCCATGTCCAATGCAGACGTCCCACCTCATATTTTGAAATACGCGGCGTTGCCGAGTATTGATCAAGTGTCCATCTCTCCGGGCGGTAAATATTTTGCCTACCGAAACACCATTGATGGGCAGCCTTTTTTACGTATTACGCGTGTCAGTGATCGCGCCGAAGTCGTGACTTTTAATCTGCGCGACATGAATGCCTACGGTATGTATTTTTTGAGTGATCGATATCTCGTGCTCGAGGTGTCTAACGTCATGCGCATACCTGGGTTTCTCGGAAAGCCCGAAGTCAGTACGGCGATGACCTACGATCTAGAAGAAAAAAAGATGCGCCAATTACTGTCGCCGGGCGACAAGATTTATCCAGGTCAAACCGGTCTGGGTGAAATTATCGGCATTTCGGACGATCACAAATACGTATACATGCCTGCGATTACAGGCACGGCAGCAAATGTAGAGTCGAGCGACCTCAGCCGCTCGGTGATGCGTGTTAAATTAAGTAATCCTAAACGGCCTCGTACCCATTACACGAGTGCACTGGCCAGTACGGACTATTTCTTGGGGCCTGATGGCGAAGTGCTCATTGATGTTGTCATGGAAGCGGACCGTAAACGATACAGAATCCTGCATCGCAAGGACAAAAAATGGGAAACCTTGTACGAGGACGAAACGGATCTGCCGAGGCTGGTGCCAGTGGGGCTAACGGCAGATTATTCGTCGCTTGTCGCAATTGGTTATTCGAAAAATTCTGATCGAGAACAGTATCTTCTAGTCAGTTTGAAGGATGGTGCAATACGGGATGCTGGGCTCAGTCGCGATGATGCCGATATTGATGATGTCATTACCTCTACTAATCGGGTTGTACTTGGCATTCAATACAGTGGCTTCCTCCCCGAATACCATTTTTTCGATGAAAAGCTGAACGCACGCATGAAAAAGATCGGTCAGATGTTTGCCGAGCACGCGGTCCGCTTTGTGGATATGACTGATGACGGTAAGCATATTGTCGTACTGGTCAAAGGAAGCTCGTTCGCAGGTGAATATGTTTTGTTCAGTGAGGGGGAGCCGCCCATCTCGATAGCGAAACAATATCCTCATATTGCCACGGACGATATCCATCCTCTCGCGACGTGGGAGACAAGTGCAGAAGATGGCTTAAAAATTCCTGTTTTATTGACGCTTCCGCGACACAAGTTACCTGACATTAAGCAGTTGCCCGCTGTGATGTTGCCTCATGGTGGGCCGCGTTCCTATGACCAAGTCGACTTTGACTGGTTGGCTCAGGCTCTGGCCGAAGAGGGGTATCTAGTCATTCAACCTCAGTTTCGTGGGTCCTCTGGCTTTGGCTGGGAGCACATCGAGGCCGGGCATGGTGAGTGGGGCAAAAAAATGCAGTCCGACTTGACCGATACGCTCAAAGGTCTCGCGCGTGCTGGCTATGTCGATTTATCGAGAGTGTGCATTGCAGGGGGGAGTTACGGTGGCTACGCCGCTTTGGCTGGCGGAGCCTTTACGCCAGAGAAATATCGTTGTGTGGTGTCCTTCAACGGCGTCTCGGACTTGCGAAAAATGCTCTACGACACAAAGCGTCAGGCGGATAAAAGTTCGAGCGTTGTAGCGTACTGGGAAATGCAGATGGCAAATGGTGAAGTGATCGACAAAGAGCTGGATCGCGTCTCTCCGGCGCGTCATGCCGAAAATTTTATGAGTCCGGTTTTGTTATTGCATGCTGAACGCGATGAAACCGTGCCATTTGAGCAGTCCAAGGACATGTTTAAAGCGCTCAAAAGTGCTGGAAAAGAGGTAACCCTAATCGAAATGAAGGACGATAATCACTATTTGATGGATCAAGATAGTCGAGTGTTACTACTTAAAAACCTGCTGCCTTTTTTGCGCGAGCACTTAAGCGAAGCCCCTGCACTGGCGACTCAATAGTGACAGACTAAAAACATTGGGTGTGCGAGCAAGATGGAAGCCAGTATCTGAACGGCGGGTGGGGCCTGCAATGGCTGCGCCCGGATATCTATTTCGCGACTCTGAAATGGCCTTTGGAATGACTCGTTGGCGGGTGGTTCCGGGGTCCACAAACGCTGTACCCTTTTAAATCAAAATAATTAAAAAATGGTGAACCTTGATGGTCAGACACGCTTTAAGCTTTCATTTTTTTCGAAAAATATCTATAGCATTTTTTATAGCCTGCATTGCCTTTCCTGTCTTCGCTGAAGAGGAAACGCTCGAGGGGGTTTTGAAGTACGCGTCATTACCCAGAGTCGATATGGTATCGATATCGCCCGACGGAAAGCTTCTTGCGTTTCGTAATACCGTTGATGGGCGCTCGTATATGCGTATTCTGAGAGCCGAAGATCACAGCAATGTCGCGGCCTTTGATTTGAACGACCTCAATGCTTACGATATGTATTTTCTGACGAATAATTTCGTTGTTTTTCATATCTCAGAGGTGATGCGAGTTCCTGGTTTTCGTGGGAAGCCAGAGATCAGTACGGCGATTGCGTACGACTTAACCGACAAAAAAATGCGTCAGCTCCTCACGCTTGGAGATCGAATATATGGCTCTCAATCCGGCTTAGGGCAAATCCTGGGGATCTCGGATGACCACAAGTACGTGTATATGCCGGCTTTCACTGGAACGCCCTCTACAGTAGGCCCTGCCGGGCCACCCCGTTCAGTCATGCGGGTTAAATTAAAGAACCCCAAGCGTCCACGTCCCATTTATGTCGGTGATCAGGATAGCTATGATTTTTTCATGGGGCCCGATGGAGAAGTCCTTGTCGATGAAGTCATGGACAATGACAAAAATGTGTACATGCTTCGACATCGTGTTGGAAAGGAATGGAAGATCCTCTATCAAGAAGAGACTGAGCAAGTTCCCATTTCTGTGATGGGCCTCACGCCAGATTACCAGGCACTCGTTGTCATTCGCGACGTAGCGGGCCAGGACCGAAAAAAGTATTCTCTTTTGCGTTTCGCCAGTGGCGAGTTTGAAGATCTTGACTTGGATCGGCCTGATGCGGATATCACCCGAGTGTATACAGATGTGAATCGAGTGGTGACGGGCGTGGCGTACAGCGGGTTTACCCCCAGCTATCACTTTATCGATAAGGCTTTCAACGCGCGTATCGAAAAGATTCGATCAATGTTCGACGAGCACTCCGTAACGCTGGTGGATTTTACTGAGGATAAGAAACACATTATCGTCAAAGTCACCGGTAGTGCCTATTCGGGCGATTACATCCTCTTTAGTGAGGGTGAGCAGCCGGTCATGTTTGCTAAAAATTATCCTCATATCGAGCAGGAGGATATCCATCCTTTGGCCACATGGAGTACTACTGCAGAGGATGGTTTGAAAATTCCTGTGCTGATGACCTTGCCCAATAACAAGATGGATAATTTAAAATCATTGCCTGCGGTCATGTTGCCGCATGGCGGGCCAGCCTCGTACGATGTGATTGACTTTGACTGGCTGGCTCAATCTCTCGCGGATCAGGGCTATCTTGTGATTCAGCCACAATTTCGCGGCTCCAAGGGCTTTGGCAATGCGCACCTGACTGCCGGATACGGTGAGTGGGGCGGTAAGATGCAAAGCGATTTAAAGGATGTGTTGGATGGCCTGGTCAGCGCAGGTTACGTTGATCCTTCACGGGTATGTATTCTTGGCGGCAGCTATGGCGGTTATGCGGCGCTCGCCGGGGCGATGCTCTATCCAGATACCTATCGATGCGTTGTTTCTATTAATGGCGTGACGGATCTGAATCGTATGCTTCGCACGGAAGCGAGAGATTACTCTAGTGATTCCAGCATCGTGGCCTATTGGAAAATGCAAATGTCGAACGGCGAATTTGACGCAGCGGCTCTGGACGCCATTTCTCCAGCGAAAAATGCAGACAAGATTGTCAGCCCTGTTCTGCTTCTGCATTCGGAAGACGATAAAACCGTTCGAATCAAACAATCAAAGGTGATGGAGAAGGCCTTAAAACGCGCGAATAAAGAGGTGACACTGGTAGAAATGCAAAACGACAATCACTACCTGATGGATCAAGAAAGCCGAGTGCTCGTACTCGAAAATGTACTCCCTTTCATTAGGCAGTATCTGGGAAGTGACGACGCGGTGTTGGCAGCAGAATAGTGTTAACAGACTCTAGTCGCAAAGAAGGAACGTGGCTTAGGCCACGTTGCCTGTTGTACGTACGCGCTTAGAGCCTTTTACCACCACGCGCTTCGCCGCTTGACGGCGCTCAATTTCGGCATCAACCGCATTCTTGATCGCGATTAAAAGGCCTGCTACAAGAAAGGCACCGGGTGGTAAGACGGCTACCAGAAACCCTGAATAGTTTTGACCAAATAGGGAAACAGTCCAACCTCGGGCTGTCTCACCGAAAAGCAAGTGCATATCAGCAAACAAGGTACCTGCACCCAATATTTCGCGTATGGCTCCGATGATCAGCAGCGCTCCCATGAAGCCCATTCCCATCATGAAACCATCTACCGCACTGGGCCAAATGGGGTTTTTGCTGGCGTAAGCGTCTGCGCGGCCCAAGATGGCGCAGTTGGTGACGATCAGTGGGATAAAGATACCGAGAATTTGGTACAACTCAAAGGTGTAGGCCTGCATCAGGAGCTCGGTGCCGGTGGTAAACGAGGCGATGATCATCACGAAGGCCGGCAGTTTGACCGCATCGCTGACGGCATTGCGCACCAAAGAAACCGCGACATTAGAGCCCACCAACACGAGAAGCGTTGCGAGTCCGAGCCCTAAGGCATTGACCACAGACCCTGTTACCGCGAGAAGAGGGCAGAGTCCAAGCAGTTGTACCAGTGCAGGGTTGTTCTTCCAGAGTCCGTTCTGTGTTAATTCCCGATAATCAGTCATGTGAGACAGTCTCAAATTTACTTACGATGTCGGATTGAATTTCAGCGAAATATTCCAGCGTGTCGTGCACCTGATTGACGACGGCGCGTGGGGTAATGGTCGCGCCAGTGAACTGGTCGAATTCACCACCATCCTTTTTGACCGCCCAGCCAGACGCTTTGGGGGCCCCAAGCGAGCGTCCATTAAAGCTGAAGATCCAATCACTTTTGTTGATGCTGACCTTGTCGCCGAGCCCCGGTGTCTCTTTGTGGCTGAGCACACGGACACCAGCAATGCTGCCATCTACATTGATACCCACCAGCATTTTAATGTCTCCAGAGTACCCGTCAGGCGCAATCGCCGGAATCAATACCGCCATCACTTTGCCCTGATTCATCGCAACGTGAATATTTTCAGGGCCGTGCAGATGCAAACGCTCCAGGTGCGCCGCGGGGATGGGCCAAACGGTGTCGAGCAACTCATTATCGTGGCGAGACCTCGGTACGATTTCCAAGAGGGCGCTCGCGGCGGCCATGCGTTCCTGCTCAGCGATGCGCGTTGCGGTGCTGGCATAGATCATGGCCAGTACTGCGGCCGTGGCCAGCGCAAAGGCACTGAGGATAAGACTGTTGCGGGTGATGGACGTGCCTAGCATATTACTTCACCCTCCCGCTGTTGGCCTTGCTGTGCCCGTAGGTACGCGGCAGGGTGTAATAGTCGATAAAAGGCGCGGCGAAGTTCATTAACAGCACGGCAAAGGCGACGGCGTCGGGATAATTCCCCCATGCGCGGATCAAGTACACCAGTATGCCAACGCCGGCACCGAATACGAGGCGCCCGCGCGTGCTGACCGCAGAACTGACTGGATCCGTGACGATAAAGAACGCGCCGAGCATGGTTGCGCCAGAAAAGAGATGCAGCAACGGCGAGCCAGGGCTTTCGGAGCTGCCGCCATCATAGAACAGCGCGCTCAGCAGTGTGAGTGCAATCAACATGGCCACCGGTGCGTGCCAAGTAAATACGCGCCGATACAACAAATAGACGCCACCCAATAGAAAGCCGAGGTTGACCCATTCCCAGCCCGCGCCCGCCCAGGTGCCTGAAAACAACATTGGGCTTTGCGCGTAAAGTGCAGACAGGGTTTCTCCCTGATTTTGCTTGACGATATCGAGCGGTGTGGCGCCGGTCCAGGCGTCGATGTCGCCATTACCGAGCAGGCCAAAGGTCATTTGCAGACCCTGGGCGATATTCGGCAGCGCGATGCCTTCTGCAAGTGCGGGGCTGGCGAGTGTCCAGCGCGTCATTTCAACGGGAAAGGAAATCAGCAGCACCACATACCCCACCATTGCAGGGTTGAATGGGTTGAACCCCAGTCCGCCATAGAGTTGCTTGGCCACGACAATCGCGAAAAAACAGCCCGTCAACAGCAGCCACCAAGGGCTGTAAGGGGGCAGGGCGATGCCGAGCAGAATGGCGGTGACAAGTGCGCTGTAATCCTTGAGAAAGGGCATTGCAGGCCGCCCGCGAAGTCCGAGAAACCCGGCTTCCAGCGCAAGGCAGAACACGGCACACAAGACGATGTTGATCAGGCTTCCCGGCCCAAAAAATAGGGTGAGCGCCGCAATGCCTGGCAGCGTAGCGAGCAGCACTTGCTGCATCACGTTGCCGGCGGTACCTCTGCGGGTCGCATGGGGGGAGCTGAGCTTAATAAAGGCCATGGTGTGTCGCTGTGTTCCAATTTCAGTTGTGTCGTCGAACAACTTTTGTAAACGAGAGGCGCATCGCTTGCAAAAATTGTCCGGGGAGCCGCATGGCAGCTCCCACGGTGCTTAGTGGCTTACGCCTTTTCAACTTGATGCATGTACACATCTTGTTGCGGGTACGGGATGGTAATGCCGTTGCTATCAAAGGTTTCTTTGATTTTTTCGGTCAGATCCCATTTTACGCCCCAGTAATCTGCGCTGTTTACCCAGGGACGCACGACAAAGTTGACGCTGCTGTCCGCCAGTTCATTGACCGCGATGACGGTCTCTGGGTCTTTCAGGATGCGTTCGTCGGCGTCGACAACCTGTTGCATAAGATCACGCGCTTTTTTCATGTCGTCGTCATAGCTGATGCCGATGACCAGATCAACGCGACGCGTGGGCTTGGCGGAATAGTTGGTGATTGTGCCGCCATAGATCTGAGAGTTGGGGATAATGATCTCTTTGTTGTCCGGCGAGCGGAAAATAGAGTTGAACACCGTGATTTTCTCAACGATGCCCGCAGTGCCACCGGCCTCAACAAAGTCGCCAATTTTGAACGGCTTGAAGACAATCAGCATGACACCCGCCGCAAAGTTGGACAGGGAGTCTTTAAGGGCCAGACCAATTGCCAAGCCTGCAGCACCCAACACCGCGAGCAGTGACGTTGTCGGCACACCGAGCATATCGATCGCGGCCAGTACGACTACAAACTTCAGGGCGGTGCCGAGAATGGCCAGCAAGAAGCCCTGCAGTGCTTCGTCGAAGTTGCGCATCGACATGGCTTTGTCGATCAGCGAAACAATGCGCGCGATGATCCAAAAGCCAATCAGGTAGATCGCGAAAGCGATGGCCAGGTTGGTCAGAAAGGGGATGATGGCTTCAATCCAGGAGCCGTCGGCAAAAAATTCTTGCGCTTGATCGACGATACTGGCTTTCGCTTCGTTAGGTGCTTCTTCAGACATGGTTCACTCCATTAAGTGTGGGTAGTACGTTCATGTTGCTACTTGGGTGTTACGAATCCGTGTTTTCTGTCTGGCTGGCGGCGAGTTTGGCTTCCAGCTTTTCGACACCTGCGCGAAAGGCATCAATATTGTCGTCGCCGTCTTGCTCGGCCTTTTGCAAGCGAGCGCGCGCTTTGTCGAGGCGCTTTTTCAGGCTTTCGATTTGCGCGGCCGCTTTTTCTTCAGGGCTCATTGCGGCGAGGCTCTGTGCGCGAGCTTGCGCTTTGGCAATCGCTTGCTCGGCGGCGCTCAGCGTCGCGGTTTCCTGTGGTCCCGTGTTGTCGGTTTCCGGCTGAGCGGCGCTTTCTTCAAGCTCTGTCGCGGTCGCTTGACGCTTTTCTTCCAGCTTCGCGACACCTTGTCGCAGTGCTTCAACCGTAGGTGCCTGCGCCGCTTCGGCTTCGGCGAGTTTGTCTTTTGCCGCCTGCAGGCGCTTATCTAGACTGGCAAGAGACTTTTCCAGTTTTTCCCGAGGGCTGGCGCTGACTTTTTCGATAATCTGCGCGGCTGGCACAGCGGGTGTGTCCGCCGATGCGCCCTCAGCCTGGAATGCCTGCAATTTCTTTTCCGCTTCTGTCACTTTGACTTCAGCTTCTTTCAGGCGTGCGGTCAGTGCGTCGATGCGAGCGGTTTCGAGCTGCTCCTCTTGTGCTTTTTCCAGTGACTGTTTGGCTCGGTCACGACGGCTTTGCGCGCTGCTCAGTGCGCGTTCGAGTTTGGCGCGCTGTTTATCTGGGTCCTGCTCCGCCGGTTTTGTTGGCGCTGCTGCAGGGGGCGCACTTTTTTGCGCAGCGACTTTTTGTTTCGCCGCTTCGGCCGCCTTTTTACGCGCAAGGCGTTTGGCTTCTTTTTCCGCTTCGGCACGTTCCATTCTCGCTTTGCGGAATTCAAAGCGTTGACGCGAGTGCTCGGCCTTGCGTTTTTCTTCCTGATGCTGGCGTATGGCGCCCTTGGATGCGCGATAGTATTGCACCAACGGAATATTGGATGGGCACACATAGGAACACGCGCCACATTCAATGCAATCAAATAAATTGTGCGATTCGAGTCGATCGAAATCTTCTGCGCGTGAGAACCAATACAGTTGCTGCGGCAGCAACGATGCCGGACAGGCCTCCGCACACATACCACAGCGGATGCAGGGCTGAGCGGGCTCGGGTAAAGGCATTTCTTCGCGCGAGGGCAACAGCAGGCAGTTTGTGGTTTTGATGACAGGCACTTCCGGGTGCTCTAACGCATATCCCATCATGGGTCCGCCCACAATTAAGCGCGCTGAGCGCTGCGAATCGAAACCATGCTGTTCTAATACGTGTGAAATCGGTGTGCCGATCAACACGTCGATATTTTGTTGCGTATTGAGGGCTTCGCCGACCACGGTGGTCACGCGAGAAATCAGGGGCTCGCCGAGCACGACCGCGCGATGAACCGCAGCAGCGGTGCCCACGTTCTGTACGACGATACCAATGTCTGCAGGCAAACGGCCGACGGGCACTTCTTTGCCCGTCACAATCTGGATGAGCTGCTTTTCGCCACCGGAAGGGTACTTGGTTGGGAAGACGACAACCTCATAACGGGTGCCTTCACAGGCGCGACGCATGGCTTCGATGGCTTCAGGTTTATTGTCCTCGATACCAATCAGGACCTCCTGCGGCTCGCCAAGAAGATGACTGAGAATGTCGACACCACCGATGATCTCTGCAGCGCGTTCGCGCATCAGCATGTCGTCCGCGGTGATATAAGGCTCGCACTCAGTGCCATTGAGAATGAGCGTATTGATGTGCTGATCTTCACGCGGCTTGAGCTTCACGGCCGCGGGGAAACCGGCTCCGCCCATGCCTGCGATACCGGCCTGGCGAATGTGTTGTAACAGCGTGGCGGGTTCCGCATTCTGCCAATCTGGCAGCGCTTCTCGGTGACCCCAGCGGTCTTCCCCATCGCTTTCGATAACGATGCATGGGGCGCTTAGGCCTGAAGGATGTGGAATGGGGCGCGCTTCAATGGCCACCACCGTGCCCGAAGTTGAGGCATGGACCGAGGCGCTGACCGCTCCCTGTGCACGCGCTATGCGTTCGCCCTTGAGAACGTGATCCCCAACGGCCACGACCGGTTCGGCCGGTGCGCCGATGTGTTGATTCAGTGGTAAGGTCAATGTGCGCGGCAGCGCAATGGACGCTATTGGACGCGCATTGCTTTGCGTTTTGTTCTCCGGTGGGTGTACTCCACCGTGAATGTCCCAAATTTTTCTCATGCCGCCTGCCCCTCATTCTCAGAGGCACGGTCGGTGGCGATGATGTCGCTGTCTTTGGGGAGCTCCCACTTCCAGCCGCGCAGGCCCTCGTCCACAGGCAACATGTCGATGCAATCGACGGGGCAGGGTTCGACACAGAGGTCGCAGCCGGTGCATTCGTCGCCGATCACCGTGTGCATGTGTTTGGCCGCGCCCAGAATGGCATCGACGGGGCAGGCCTGAATGCATTTCGTGCAGCCGATGCATTCGTCTTCGCGAATCACAGCCACCTTGCGGACTTCACTTTCCTCGCCGTGCTCGGCGTCCAGCTCAGGTGCGGGCACGTCGAGAAGATTGGCCAATTCCTGAATCGTGGTGTGGCCGCCGGGAGGGCATTTATTGATGTCGTCGCCGTTTGCGATGGCCTCGGCGTAGGGGCGGCAGCCCGGGTAGCCACATTGCCCACACTGCGTCTGGGGCAGGATTTCGTCAATCTGATCGACAATCGGGTCGCCTTCGACTTTGAATTTTACCGCAGCAAAACCGAGGATCGCACCGAACACTGCCGCCATCAGGCCCAGTGCAAGCAGTGCTGAAATAAAGGGGTACTCAAAAATAAAGGTCATTACACGAGCCCCGCAAATCCCATAAAGGCCAGTGACATTAAGCCTGCGGTAATCATGCCAATCGCCGCTCCGCGAAACGCGTGAGGCACATCGGCCACCGCCAGACGCTCACGCATTGCAGAGAACAACACCAGTACCAGAGAAAATCCGAGCGCTGCGCCGAATCCATATAAAGTGGATTCAAGAAAGGTGTGCGCCTTGGTCGTATTCTGCAGGGCTACACCCAGTACGGCACAGTTGGTGGTGATCAGCGGCAGAAACACACCGAGCACACGATAGAGCAAGGGGCTGGCCTTCTCGATAAACATTTTGGCGAACTGCACAACCGCCGCGATGACTAAGATGAACGAGATGGTTTTCAGATAGGTCAGGCCCAAGGGCGACAACACCCAAGTGTGCACCAGATAACTGCAGACAGACGCGAGGGTCAGCACGAAGGTCGTGGCCGTGCTCATGCCTATCGCGGTTTCGAGTTTATTGGACACACCCATGAACGGGCACAGTCCAAGAAACTGTACCAGTACAAAGTTGTTGACCAGCACGGTGCTGATCAGGATCACCGCAAATTCTGTCATGCTTAATCCGTGTGTGTTTTCACCAATGCTGTGTTTACATCACACGCATGCCGGGCTGAGCGCCTGCATGCGGTTCGAGTATGTACAGCTCATCCTTACCGGGGCCTGCGGCCAGTACCATGCCTTCGGACATGCCGAATTTCATCTTGCGCGGTTTGAGGTTCGCAACCATGACCGTGAGCTTGCCGATCAGGTCTTCTGGCGCATAGGCGCTTTTGATACCGGCAAACACATTGCGGGTTTCGCCGCCCAGATCGAGCGTTAAACGCAGCAATTTATCCGCGCCCTCAACGTGCTCGGCATTGGCGATGCGCGCGATGCGCAGGTCGACCTTGGCAAAATCGCCAAATTCGATCTCGTCTGCCACAGGCTCTTTGCCCAGCCAACTGTCAGCGGCAGGGGCCGCGACGGGCGCGCTTTCTTTAGAGGCGTCGACCATGGCGTCAACCTTGTCCTTTTCTATGCGTGTCATCAGAGGCTTGAAGGCCTCAATTTGGTGTTCACCCAGAAAATCCAGCGTTTCAGGCCAGTCCAGTGAGCAATTTAAAAAGGCTTCGGCTTTGATGGCGGTTTCCGGCAGCACGGGCTTCAGGAACATCATGATCGCACGGAAACAGTTCAAACCGAGGCTGCAAATATCGAGTACGGCCTGCTCGTTGCCGGGCGTTTTGTTCAGGCTCCAAGGTGCCTGCTCGGCAATATATTCATTGGCCGCATCAGCCAGCGCCATGATTTCGCGCATGGCTTTGTTGTATTCACGCGCTTCATAGAGTTCGGCAATGCGCGGTGCCTGCTCGACATAGCGGGCCCAGAGTTCGGGCTCGGCAATCGTGGCGGAGAGCGTGCCGCCGGCTTTTTGCACAAACTTGGCGGTGCGGCTCGCGATATTGACGACCTTGCCAACCAGGTCTGAATTCACCCGTTGTACGAAATCTTCGAGGTTCAGATCAATGTCGTCGACCGTGTGGCCGAGCTTGCTGGCGTAATAGTAACGCAGGTACTCGGGATTCAAGTGTTCGAGATAGGTGCGTGCATTAATAAAGGTGCCGCGCGACTTCGACATTTTTTTGCCGTCGACGGTCAAAAAGCCGTGCACGCAGACCTTGGTCGGCGTGCGGAAGTTCGCGCTCGACAGGAGTGCGGGCCAGAACAGCGCATGGAAGTTGACGATGTCCTTGCCGATAAAGTGATACAGCTCCGCGTCGGAGTCGGCTTTCCAATAAGTGTCGAAGTCCAGTCCGTTTTGCTCGCAGAGGTATTTGAAGCTTGCCATGTAGCCAATCGGGGCATCGAGCCAGACGTAGAAGAATTTGTCTTTCTCGCCGGGAATTTCAAAGCCGAAGTAGGGTGCATCGCGCGAGATGTCCCACTCCTGCAGGCCCGCATCGAGCCATTCGGCCAATTTGTTGGCGACTTCGTCCTGCAGATGACCGGCGCGCGTCCAGGTTTTCAGGTAGTCCGCGAACTCGGGCAGGGTGAAGAAAAAGTGCTTGGATTCTTTCGCCACGGGTGTTGCGCCGGACACGACGGACACGGGGTCAATCAGCTCCAGCGGGGAATAGGTGGCACCGCAGGCTTCACAGTTATCGCCGTACTGATCCTCTGTTTTACACTTGGGGCAGCGGCCCTTGATGTAACGGTCAGCGAGGAACATGCCTTTTTCAGGGTCGTAGGCCTGCGTGATCGTGCGCTCGGCAATGTGGCCGTTGGCTTTGACGCGCTCGTAGATCAGGCTGCTCAACTCACGATTCTCTTCGGAATGCGTAGAGTGATAGTGGTCGAAATCAATGAGGAAGTCGTTAAAGTCGGCCAGGTGTTCGTCGTGAATGCGCGCGATTTGCTGTTCGGGGCTGAGGCCCGCTTTCTCGGCACTGAGCATGATGGCGGTGCCGTGGGCGTCGTCCGCACAGACGTAATAGCACTCGTGGCCGCGCTGCTTCTGAAAGCGCACCCAGATGTCCGTCTGAATCGTTTCGACCATATGCCCAAGGTGTATGGCACCATTGGCGTAGGGGAGGGCACTGGTCACGAGAATTTTGCGTGGCGATGTCATGCGATTCGCTTCTGTTGGTCCAAAAAAATAGCGCGCAACTATATCAAATGTATGGATAAAAATCTGCCTGAGGGCAGCGGCGCGCATGGTCGGCAATTCAGCTCGGGTTTACAATCGACTTTTGTGAATAAGCTTAAGTGGAAAAACTGATATTGATCATCCGATCAATCAGTTTCATTCATTAAGCGTCGTTGATATGCTGCGCCAAAACGCTGAACGACCCGCCTGGAGAGAGATTTGACTATGTCCGCCGCTGACCATGCCGCCTACATCACCCTGTTGGAGACCGCGAAATTCCCGAATACCGATGTGCCGATGGCGAGCCTGCTCAGCGCGCCTGCCGAGAGCAAGGACGTTGAGGGCGGTGTCGAACTCGGGCTTCAGTTCGGCGTACCCATCGCCACACTCGGTGAGCCGATCGCGGAAGCATTGCATGAAGCGGCCTCATCGGCAGGCCTCGCGCTGGCGGCGGTCGAACTGGATTGTGTTGTACCTGCTGCCTCGTCAACGATCGCCGGGGTCAAGCACATTATTGCCGTGGCCTCGGGGAAAGGGGGGTGGGGAAGTCGACCACCGCAGCGAACCTGGCATTGGCGCTTTTGGCGGAGGGGGCACGTGTCGGGATGTTGGACGCGGATATCTATGGGCCCAGTCAGAGCCAGATGTTAGGCGTGAGTGGACAGCGCCCGACCGTGGAGGAGGGAAAGCGCATGCACCCTTTAAACGCGCATGGTCTGCAGATGATGTCGATGGGCAATTTGGTGACGGCGCAGACGCCCATGGTCTGGCGTGGCCCAATGGCCAGCGGTGCGTTGCAACAATTGTTGATGAATACGGAGTGGGATGAACTCGACTATCTTGTCGTGGACATGCCCCCAGGCACCGGCGATATTCCCTTGACGCTCAGTCAGAAAGTGCCGGTCAGTGGGGCCGTCATTGTGACCACGCCGCAGGATATTGCTCTGCTTGATGCGCGCAAGGGCATTGAGATGTTTCGCAAGGTCAGCGTGCCGGTGTTGGGTGTCGTAGAAAACATGTCCGTGCATGTGTGTTCGGCCTGTGGCCATGCCGAAGCCATTTTTGGTGAAGCCGGCGGCGATCGTTTGGCCGAAGAGTTTGGCGTAGAGGTGCTCGGGCGCCTGCCCTTGGCCCTGGCCATCCGCGAGCAAGCCGACAGCGGCCGACCCACCGTTGTCGCCGACCCCCAATCCGACGCGGCCACCAGCTACCGAGCCATCGCCCAGCGCATCGCCATCGGCCTCGCGCTGAACAGCCAGCCCTCAGGCCCCGAAATCATCATCAGCGACAGCTAAGTATCCACTGGGGTCTGACCCCAACGCATACGTCGGGGTCAGACCCCAGTGGATACGATAATGTCGTTGCGATTTTGTATGGGGGCCTTTAGTATCGCCGCTTGATTGAATACAGGAGCTGCAATGAGTATCAAGTCCGACAAGTGGATCCGCCGTATGGCTGAGCAGGAAGGCATGATTGAGCCTTTCGCGAGCGAACAGGTGCGTTATGCCGAGGACGGCAATCGCATTGTATCCTACGGGACGTCGAGCTATGGCTATGACGTGCGCTGTTCGGACGAGTTCAAGATTTTCACCAATGTGCACTCGGCCGTTGTGGACCCGAAGGCCTTTGATGACGACAGCTTCGTCGATGTACAAAGCGACGTGTGCATTATTCCCCCGAATTCCTTTGCGCTGGCGCGTACGGTGGAGTATTTCCGTATTCCACGCTCGGTGTTGACGGTCTGTTTGGGCAAGTCCACCTATGCGCGCTGCGGCATCATCGTCAATGTGACACCGCTCGAGCCCGAGTGGGAAGGGCATGTGACGCTGGAGTTTTCGAACACCACGCCGCTTCCGGCCAAGATCTACGCGAACGAAGGTGTGGCGCAGATGCTGTTCTTTGAAAGCGATGAAGTCTGTGAAACTTCTTATCGCGATCGTGGCGGCAAGTACCAGGGCCAGCGCGGGGTCACACTGCCCAAAACGTGACACAGAGCGGCGTTTTGCCGCTTTCCCCGCCCCGTTAGACGTTTATTTGACACGCGCTTCCTCTATAATCCCTCTTTAGACAACCGATTGTCGTCGAAAATCGCAATAACAGAGTGCGCACCAGGCCGTTTCGTAGCGCACCTCTTACTTCAAGGGAATACATCATGCGCGTTACTTTATTGGCATTGGGCCTCGCCACTGCCGTCCTCTCCGGCTGTAACACCACGCCGACCAAACCAGAACCTCTCAGCACCGTGACCTCCGCTGATATTCAAAGTGTGCAGAGTCTCGATGAACTCGTCGCGTTGCGTGCGCCTCTGGCGGCGGCCCTGAACGGCAAGGCCGAAGCCGATTACAGCGCGGATTTTGCCACCTTGGCGCAGATGGATGCGCAAATCGTTGAATTGAAAATTGCCGAGCTGACGACGCTGCTCGATACCCGTCGCCTGGAATCGGGCGTGGTCCCTTTGAACCAATTGGAAGCGCTCAGAGACGATCTCGCAGCCAACCCGCTTTTGCCCGAAGTGCAGTGGCAACCCGTACTCGCATTTGTCACGGCAGAAGGGGTAAAAACCGGTCAGCGCATTGCGGAGCTGGAGGCCGAAGTTGAAACAGAAACGAACCCTCAAGTGCAGGTGACGCTGTTCGACGAACTGCATCAAACAACGGGGTATGCCAGCTGGCAAAGTAAGCGCGATGAGTTAATTGCCGCGCTGCTCGCAAATATCCGTAACGCCGCGCAAAGCGACAGCTATGACGATAGCCTGCTCGACAAAGTGGAGCTGATCAAACAGATTCACGGCGATGATGCCGCACTGCTCGATGAAATGATTACTGTCGATGCGCAGGTCTACGCAAAACTGTATTTCGATGCGCTTGCCGCGGGTGAGCCCGACCAGGCTCACGCGTTGCTGAAGCAGATGTCGGGCACCGAAGATTTTCCCGCGATTCAGGACAAGCTTGCCCCCACCAGCCAGAAAATGGCCGACTACTTTACCGCGCTGGCGGAGGAGTCCGTCAAAGACCCCGAAAACCTGGCCCAGAGTTACCGCTGGTACAAGCAGGCCGCGGATGTGCACTCGATTCTCGGTCTGACCAACCCGGAATCCCCAGGGTATGCCGCACTGTCAGACCAGCTCTTTGCGCGCTATCAAAGCCTGAGCAAGGCGGACGAACATGCTGCGGCCTTGTCCCATCTTTATGCGATTCGTGCTTTCACTCCGCGACGTCCTGGCCTGCGCAAAGCGCTTAGTGAGCAAGAAACGCGCGTGCGCGATCTTTCGGTCAAGCGCTTGAGCACAACAGATTTTCAGTCCTCGTACAAAGATCAGGACTACGGCGATGTTATCTCTTCGTTTATCACCCAGTATCTTTTCGAGCACGTGCCGCACGACGTGCGTATCGTGGAGCGCGAACAGTACGAGGCGATTTTGCGTGAGCGTGATCTGAGCGGCGACACCAGCACCCTGTCTTCGGTGAATCTTTTGGTTAGCGGCAGCGTGCTCGAGTCCAAGGTAGACAGCTCCGAAGCGCGCAACAAAAAAATGCAACGCGTGGAAGTGGGCAGTGAAACCATTCCAAACCCAAGCTACATCGCCTGGCTAGAAATGAGCAACAAAGATCGCAAGTCGGTCGAGAAGCCGATGGAGACACTGATCGTACCGGAATACGAAAATATTTCGATTGGCGTGACCCGCCACCGCAAAGTCGGTATTTTTTCGGTCAGCTACCGTTTGGTCGAAGCCTCAACCGGTCGAGTTATTTTCCCGGACTCCGTTACCGTCAGCAGTGAGTTTGAAGACGAGAGCAGCGAAGGCGTTGAAATGGGCGATTTTGTCATGCCCTTTAAATTGGCGGACCTGCCTTCCGATGTAGAAATTCTCGACGATCTCGCCAAAAAAGTGGCCTCAGAAATTGGCAAGAATCTGGTCTCACAATTACAGGATCAGGACCTGAAATATCTGGCGCAGGCAGAGCGCTTTGCCGATCAGAACGACTGCGTGGGTGAAGTGTCTGCCCTTGGCAGCGCGTTGATGATTATGAATCTGAAAGAGCGTGACACGACCGAGGTCGCAGAGCGCTTTCAGAACGACGGCATCGCCTGTATGAATTGATCGTGCGCGCTGAGCCTCAGTGCTCAGCGCCAAGCCCCTTAAGCGGGGGTCAGTTGATAAAAACCTCCATGCTCGCGGCAGGCCACGGGCGTCTCAAAGAGCGCGGTGAAGGTCTCTGCGCTGAACACCTCAGATTTTAAACCACTCGCAAACAGACGCCCTTGTTTGAGCAGGCTGACGTGCTCAATTTCTGGAATGATGTCGTGCGGATCATGGGTGACCAAAATCAACGTGGTGCCTGCCTGAGCCAGCGCTCTAAGCCGGCGAGCAAACCAGAACCGCGCCTGAATATCGAGGCTGTTGGTGGGTTCATCGAGGATGAGCACCTCCGGCCGGTGTGCGAGTGCCCGCGCCAGAAGCAGGCGACGCTGCTGACCGGTCGACAACTGCAGGTAGCGGCGCTCAGCTAACGATTCCAGGCCAAGATCGGCAAGCACTTCGTCCGCGCGCGCGAGCTGAGCGTCGTTGACGTGGTGGTGCTCGTGCAAACCTACTGAGCCAAAAAACGCAGACAGCACCACTTCCTTACCCGTCGCCAGTGACAAATAATGTTCTTGAAGGTCTTGCGACACGAGGCCGATTTTTTGGCGGAGTGCCCAAATGTTCACGCGCTCTGAGCCAAAAATTTCGACCCGGCTGCCGTCACGCACAACGGGGCTTAATTCACGTGTAATGAGCTTGAGCAAGGTGCTTTTGCCTGCACCGTTGGGCCCCAGGATGGCGTGATGCTGGCCTTCGGGCAGTCTTAAACTCAAATCGAACAGCGCTTGCTGTTCACCGCGGAACACGTCGGCGTGTTCGATATTTAAAATATCCATGTGTGGCTGTCTGTTATTTATCGGTTGGGAATGTGATGCTGGATCACTTCCTCGTAGTTGTGGCGACGAACCAGCTCGATGCAGGCGTCGGCTTCTTCCCGCGTATAGTGGCACTGCCGCAGTACATGGCTCGCCATCTGCAAACTGGACTCGTACAGCTCAGGCACAACCTGCGACGCGCCGGCTTGCATGAGTGCCTCGGAATGCGCATCGTCTTTAGCGCGAACAATAATCGGAAGTGCCGGCCAGTGCTGGTGGACCACTTTCACAGCCTGTAACGCCGCTGAAGGTTGATCCATCGTAATGATGAAGGCCTGCGCGCTGGCGATGCCGGCTTTTTTCAGCAAGTCTGTGTTGCTGGCGTCACCGTGGAACACAGGAACGGAATATTCGCGGCGTTGGTAGGCAACCTGATCGGCCTGGCTGTCGAGCGCGACGTAGGGAATGGACTGGGTGTTCAGCACCGAGGCGACAGCCTGGCCGACGCGCCCAAAACCTGCAATCACGACATGGTCATGATGGTCTTCGTGAGCGCTTAATTCCGCGACGGGAGCACCACTTTCATGACTATCTTCAATGCGACGACCGGCCCAGGACGCGAGCCATGCGAGCGCAGGGGTTAACACCATGGATACCCCAGCCACCACCACCATGAATTGCGCTGTGGGGCGGTCGATGATGCTGAAGTTCATCGACGCCTGGCCAATCACGAGAAACGCAAACTCGCCGGCTTCACTTAAAAGCAGTGCGGTGCGCAGTGATGTGCTCAATGGCAGGCGGAAAATTGCAGCGACCGCGAGTCCGCAAAGGGTTTTGAGTAACAACAGCCCAACGACGGAAAGCAGCACCCAATAGCCCGCTTCGAAGGCCAACACGAAATCGATGTTCATGCCGACGCCCATAAAAAAGAGCCCGAGAAACAGACCTTTAAACGGCTCGATATCGACTTCAATTTGATGCCGAAATTCCGTTTCCGCCAGCAGTACGCCCGCAAGGAAAGCACCCAGCGCCATTGATAAACCGGACACGCCCGTGACCGCCGACGTGAACAACACGATCAGCAGCGTAGCCGCCATAAACACTTCTACAGCGTGGGCGCGTGCGGCGATGCGGAAGAGGTAGCGAAACACGTAGCGCCCGAGAAGAATAATCCCGGTGATCGCAACAACGGCTTTGATCAATGCCGAAACGACGATATTGGTAATCGTGCGGTCGGATTCGCTACCGAAAATCGTGACCAAAATCAGGATCGGCACCACCATCAAGTCCTGAAACAATAAAACAGAAAACACCGCGCGCCCGTGCGGGCTGGCGATCTCGCCGTTTTCCGTCAGAAGTTGCATGACGACGGCGGTGGAGGACAGCGCCAGACACAAGCCGATAATGATCGCCGCTTCAACGGAGTTGCCCCAGTACAAGGCTACACCGCCAATCACACTGGCGCAGAACAGGCAGTGCAGACCACCGAGCCCAAAAATGTGCTTCGCAAATGCGGCGAGTCGCTCGAAGGAGAGCTCCAGCCCAATCGCAAACAGCAGGAAAATCACACCGAGTTCAGCCACGTGTTGCACCGTAGCGACGTCATCGACCAGACCGAGCGCATAGGGGCCGATCAGGCCTCCGACCGCGAGGAACCCAATAATGGGGCTGATGCGCACTGCGCGGCACAGGGGCACCACAATCACAACCGTCAGCAGGAAGGCGAGTGTCTCGAGTAAAAGGGGGATTTCAATCGCGTGTGCTAAATAGTCCTTCATCGTACTCAATCCACCGCGTTGCTGTGTTTGGGATGCGTGGCAAGCACGCGTGCGTCGACGTCTCCATCATGGAAGCGCAGCGAAATCGCGTCATTTGCCTGCAGCGATGTCGCGCTTTTGGTGAGTGCGCCCTCATCATCTCGAACGATCACATAGCCTCGTTTTAGCGTAGCCAGTGGGCTGACAATATCCAGTTCTCCGGCCAGTGCCGATAGCCGCTGCGAGGCGCTGTTCAGCTGCGCACGTTGGGCCACGACGAGGCGCTGTTGCAGCTGGTGAACTTGTCGTCGCTCCGCAGGCATTCGGCGCGCGGGATTGGCAAGCAGCAATCGGCTGTGCAAGTTCTGCCGCTTTTGATCCCGTTGTTGAAGCAATGAGTGAATCTGACGTTGCAGCCGGAGCTCGCACTGGTCTGTGCGCTGCTGCCACTGCTGGATACGGTCGCCCGGATGTTTAAGTCGACTGCCGGCGTGTTGGACACGCTGGCGCAATACCGCCAGGCGGCGTTGGAAGGCCGGCAGCAGACGCCGTTGCAAGCGAGCGAGTTGTTGCAAGGTGGCTTGATTATCACCAGAGACCAATTCGGCCGCTGCAGAGGGGGTCGGCGCTCGCAGGTCGGCGACAAAGTCGCAGATGCTGAAATCCACTTCATGACCGACGGCGGACACAATGGGAATAGAGCAGGCGCTGATGTCGCGCGCGAGTAGCTCATTATTGAAGGCCCACAGGTCTTCGAGCGAGCCGCCCCCGCGCCCGATAATAATGGCGTCGGGCGCGAGGTTAATCGCCTGCGCAAGCGCTTTGCGCAATTGTGCTGGCGCGCCTTCACCTTGCACGGCGGCGGGGACCAACACCACATTGATGCCCGGATTGCGTCGGGCGAGCACACTCAGGATATCGTGCACAGCCGCCCCGGTCGGCGATGAAATAATGGCGAGGTGCTGAATATGTTTGGGAAGCGCCTGTTTCTTGCTTTCATCGAATAGGCCTTCTTGGTGAAGCCGCTGCTTAAGTGCTTCAAAGGCTTGTTGCAGCGCGCCAAGCCCCGCGGGTTGCATGCTCTCGGCGATGAGCTGATAGTCACCTCTGGCTTCATAAAGGCTGACGCGCGCACGCACGCGCACTTGCTCGCCGGCTTTCGGAGTCTGCTTTACCAACACATTGCGATTGCGAAACATGGCACAACGAATTTGGGCATTCGCATCTTTTAATGTGAAATACCAATGGCCCGAGGCAGGCCGGCTGAAGTTGGAGATCTCGCCTTCGACCCAGACCTGATCCAGTTGGCTTTCGAGTAGCTGGCGCGCACGTCGGTTTAATTCGCTGACAGAAAGCGTCTCGGGTGTCGGGAGCATGGCGCGTTGATCTTCCTTTTGTTGGCGTGGGAATACTTTACCGCATCAAACGTTAAATCCATAGAGTACTGATTGGCGTATAAGAGCACTCGAATTACGTTAGGAAAGTCATTAACTCTTCGACTAATTCACGTATACTCGCGCTTGCTAACAGGACAAGAAGACATGTGTTCAACATGTTGACTGATGCAAACAGTTCACCATTAGGAGTAATTATGAACTACCTTAAATCCCCCCTCGCAATCTTATTGAATCTCTCTGTACTCACAGCGTCCACCGCTGCGCTTGCTGAAGAAGAAAGTGGTTTTACCCTGACGCCGATGGTGGGGGTGATTAATTACGCCAATAAAACGGATTTGGCGGAATCTGGCACGGCCAGCCTCGCGGCCGGTTATAAATTTGCCAGCCCCTGGGCCATCGAACTCGCGTACCTGGCTTCCAAGCCTGAAGTGGCGATGAGCGACCTAGAAGTGGATGTACAGCAACTTCGCTTGGATGCGCTGTATTACGCCGGTGACGCAGGCGCGACACGTCCTTTTGTTGTGTTCGGTGCCGGTCAAAACAACTACGACGCCGATGGCTATGATGCGGAAGACGAAACCATTGTGAATGCCGGGATCGGTGTGAAGCACGCGTTCAATCACGCTCTGGCATTGCGCGGCGACGTTCGTGGCATTTACGGCGTTGACGAAAACTTCACCGATGTGGGTCTGAACCTGGGCTTACAGTGGCTGATTGGCGGTAAAAAATCGTCGTCCTCGTCCGCGGCGCCAGCGGCGGTGGCTGCAGCGGCCATTATCGATGGTGATAATGATGGCGTTGACGACAGCATGGACAGCTGCCTCGACACCCCTTACGGCGTGCAAGTAGACGTCACGGGCTGCCAGTTGGGTGGCGATGACGATGGTGATGGCGTGTTCAATAGCGTTGACGCCTGTCCCGACACGGCCGAGGGTGCCCGCGTTGACGAGCAAGGCTGTTACATCATGATCGAAGAAGACGTGACAGTGGCGCTGCAAATCAACTTCGCCAACAACTCTGACACCATTGCTTCAGGTCACGATCAGCTGCAGAAAGTCGCAGACTTCATGCGTGAATTCCCTGTCGCGGAAGTGGTGATTGAAGGTCATACCGACAGCAGCGGTGCGGCAAGCTACAACCAGCAGTTGTCACAGCGTCGTGCCGAAGCGGTGGCGACTGAGTTGACCAGTGCCTATGGCATCGACGCATCACGTGTTGCGGCTGTGGGTTACGGTGAAACACGCCCCATCGCGTCGAACGACACGCCAGAAGGTCGCGCTGAAAACCGTCGCGTGACCGCGGTGGTCAAAGCGACAATCGAGAAGATCGCCGAGTAATCGGTGTGTCTAAGACTTGCCTCGGTAGGTCAGTCAAAAGCCCGGCTTCGTGCCGGGCTTTTGCGTTTCAGGAGACTGATTTACCGGAAGTGGCCTTTTGCGGTATAATTTCCTGTTTAACTTCATCCCGATAACTCTAGGTGCGAGTCCCTATGCTGCGTATTGCTCAAGAAGCACTGACCTTTGATGACGTGCTACTGGTGCCCGGCTATTCCGAAGTCACCGCGAAAGATGTCAGCCTCAAAACCCGCTTGACGCGTCACATCCAACTGAATATTCCCCTGGTATCCGCAGCCATGGATACCGTCACGGAATCGCGTCTGGCGATTGCGCTGGCGCAGGAAGGCGGCATCGGTATCATTCACAAAAGTATGACCATTGAACAGCAGGCCGAACAGGTGCGTGCTGTGAAGAAATTTGAAGCGGGTGTAGTGAAAGACCCGATTACCATCGACCAAAGCGCATCCATCAACGATCTGCTTGCGCTGACACGCCGACACAACATTTCTGGTGTGCCGGTCATGAGCGGCAACGACCTGGTCGGTATCGTCACCGGGCGCGATGTGCGTTTCGAGACGAACTTGAGCGCCACGGTGGCCAGCATCATGACGCCAAAAGACAAGCTCGTGACCGTCTCCGAAGGTGCGTCGGCGGACGAAGTCCGCGCCGTGCTGCACCGTCATCGCATTGAAAAAGTGCTCGTCGTCAATGACGCGTTCGAGCTCAAGGGTCTGATCACCGTTAAGGACATCGATAAAGCCGAGCGCTACCCGAATGCCTGTAAAGACCCAGAAGGGCGCTTGCGGGTCGGCGCCTCCGTCGGCACCAGCCCGGATACGGATGATCGTGTTGCTGCGCTGGTCGCGGCGGGTGTTGACGTACTCGTCGTCGACACCGCGCACGGACACTCCAAAAACGTGCTCGACCGTGTGCGCAAGATCAAGAAAGATTATCCCGAGATGGACGTTATTGGCGGCAACATTGCTACCGGTGAGGCAGCATTGGCACTGGTGGAAGCCGGTGCGGATGCGGTCAAGGTCGGTATCGGCCCCGGTTCTATCTGCACCACGCGCATCGTCACCGGTGTGGGCGTGCCGCAAATTTCGGCCATCGCCAATGTGGTCGAAGCCCTGAAAGACACCGATGTACCCGTGATTGCCGATGGCGGCATTCGCTTCTCAGGCGACCTCAGCAAGGCCGTTGTGGCCGGTGCGCATGCGATCATGATGGGGTCAATGTTTGCCGGTACCGAAGAAGCGCCGGGCGAGGTTGAGCTGTATCAGGGCCGCACTTACAAAGCCTATCGTGGTATGGGCTCATTGGGTGCGATGTCCAAAACACAAGGTTCCTCGGATCGCTACTTCCAGGACACCAGCCAGGGCGCCGAAAAGCTCGTGCCAGAGGGCATTGAAGGGCGTATCCCTTACAAGGGCCCACTGTCAGCCATCGTGCATCAATTGATGGGTGGCCTGCGTTCATCCATGGGCTACACCGGCTGCACGGAAATCGACGCGATGCGCACCCAGCCACAGTTTGTGCGGGTCACCTCAGCCGGCATGAGCGAAAGCCATGTGCACGACGTGAGCATCACCAAAGAAGCACCCAACTACCCGGTTTCAGGACGCTGAGTTCCGCGCACTGTTAACATCCTGTAAAAGCTCTCCGACAAGAGGGCTTTTTTTGTTTCTGGAGAGACTATGAAGCAAGACATCCACGCTCAGAAAATCCTCATCCTCGATTTTGGCTCGCAGTACACGCAACTGATTGCACGACGCATTCGCGAAGTGGGCGTGTTCAGTGAAATTCGCGCCTTTGATATGTCCGAAGACGACATCCGCGAATTTAATCCGCGCGGCATCATTCTCTCCGGCGGCCCGGAGTCGGTCACCGAAGAAGGTTCGCCTCGCGCACCCCAAGTCGTATTTGAACTGGGCGTGCCCGTGCTGGGTATCTGTTACGGCATGCAAACCATGACCGAGCAATTCGGCGGCAAAGTGGAAGGTTCGGATGTGCAGGAATTTGGTCATGCGCAAGTCAAAATCGAATCGGACAGCGGCCTGTTTAAAGACATCTGCGATCACGTAGACGAGTTCGGCAGCAAATTGCTCGACGTGTGGATGAGCCACGGCGACAAAGTCACCCGCATGGCTGAAGGTTTTGAATTGCTGGCCTCGACGCCATCCTGCCCAGTAGCCGGTGTGATGCACAGCAGCAAACCGTTCTTCGGGATTCAGTTTCACCCAGAAGTCACGCACACCCAGCAGGGCATGCGCATTTTCCAGCACTTTGTCAAAGACATCTGCGGTTGTGAAGCGCTGTGGACCCCCGCAAATATTATTGAAGACGCGATAGAAAAAGTGCGCGCGCAAGTCGGCTCCGACAAAGTGCTGCTCGGCTTGAGCGGCGGCGTCGACTCCTCCGTCGTAGCGGCGCTGTTGCATCGTGCCATTGGCGACCAGCTCACGTGTGTGTTTGTCGACAACGGCTTGCTGCGCAAACACGAAGGCGATCAGGTAATGGACATGTTCGCGCGTAACATGGGTGTGAAAGTGATTCGCAGCGATTCCGAAGATCTCTTCCTCGGTCGCTTGAAAGGCGAATCCGACCCTGAGAAAAAGCGAAAAATTATCGGCAATACCTTTATCGAAGTGTTCGACGAGGAAGCCGCGAAATTAAAAGACGTGAACTGGCTGGCACAGGGCACTATCTACCCCGACGTCATCGAGTCGGCCGCCTCTAAAACCGGCAAAGCCCACGTCATTAAATCCCACCACAATGTCGGCGGCCTGCCCGACGACATGGCGATGGAACTGGTTGAACCACTGCGTGAATTGTTCAAAGACGAAGTGCGCAAAATCGGCCTCGAACTCGGCCTGCCTTACGACATGGTCTATCGCCATCCATTCCCCGGCCCCGGCCTCGGTGTGCGTATTCTCGGTGAAGTCAAAAAAGAATACGCCGACATCCTGCGCGAAGCTGATGCGATTTTCATCGAAGAACTCCACGCCGCCGACTGGTACCACAAAACCAGCCAGGCCTTCGCCGTGTTTCTGCCGGTAAAATCCGTCGGTGTCGTTGGCGACGCGCGTCGCTACGAATGGGTGATAGCGATTCGTGCGGTAGAAACCGTGGACTTCATGACCGCACGTTGGGCGCACTTGCCTTATGAGTTGTTGGAGAAGGTGTCTAACCGGATTATGAATGAGATTTCCGGGGTGGCGCGGGTGACTTATGATATTTCGAGTAAGCCGCCGGCGACGATTGAGTGGGAGTAGCCGGCACTCTTAACCTATTGAAAAAATTAAAGTAAGTTGACAGAGCTATTCTGTATTATTAATGGCAATATTCATGGTATTGCCTGAGATCTAGTTAAGGCCAAACCTCAATACCATGAATAGTGCGACAGTCCATCATGGTATTGAGAATTTAGACATCGTGACTTTAAAAGCCACTTCATGTGTTTACGATTTTTAAATCATGGAGTCGAGTTAATAAATCAATCAACAGTCCGCATTCATTTGAGGATATTGCAGGACACCATCTGAATTCCGTTTGTCGACTATGACCTTTACGTCTGAAGCGTCGGCGCGAACATCGGAACACTTCTATCCCAAAATCACAGAGTGATGTCGCGAACAATCAGCCGGCCTTTTTGCCAGTCAGGGTGTAGACCAAAGGGGCGTCCTGTCCCAGGTGAGAAAAATAGAATCGACCCTGTTCACGTTCTTCCAGTCCATCAAAGCAGTTGTATGGACTGAAGGGGTGCTCGTTCATTCTGGTGATCACAAAGCCTGCGTTAATCAAAGCGTTGATCACGCTTGACATGGGATGGGACCAGGTCGCCATTGTGGCGGTCATCCCCGAACCATTCTCCGTGTAGGTCGCCTCATTTTCTATATCGGGTTTTTCGGAATCGAAGTACTGATATCCCGATACCAAGTTGTGGAACGGATGGAATTCGGCCAGATAGAAGGTTCCGCCTGTGACCAGATTTGCCGCGACGATATTGGCCCAGCGTACCAGATCCGGTAGCCAGCAGATCGCACCGTAAGATGAAAATACGATATCGAAAGGGGGTTCAGGGCCACGTTGATAATGGTAGACATCCGAGCGGACGAACCTGGCGTTCAGTCCTGTTTGCTCGTTTAAATACTTTGCCTTTTCGATAGATACGCTTGACAGGTCAACACCGGTGCAGTGCGCGCCAAGTCTTGCCCAGGATAGGGTGTCCAGGCCAAAATGGCACTGCAGGTGTAGCAATCGTCGACCTGCAACTGGGACCATTTCAGCTAGTTCAATTTCCCGCAGGCTGGTTCTTCCAGCCAAAAAACCGGGCACGTCGTAAAAGTCGGATTTGAAATGTGTTTCAGTGCGTTGGTCCCAGGCGAGCCGGTTCATTTCCACATACTGTTCTGACATGACTTATCCATCTCCACTGTCATTCGGTTGATAATCTTCGGCCTACGGCCACTACTGCTGGATTTCGGATGCCTGTAGGGGTTCATTGAAAGAGTACCAAAGCGTGTACCGAGACCGACAGCCATAATTTCGGCTTGAGTATCGCTCACTCCCAATGCTTTAACCGCGTTCTATCGCCACATCCACACAATTGTCGGACAGCTTCCTCTGCAAATGTCACCACGATGCTGAAACCCGTGCCTGCTCGAGGTTTTTCGCGCGCTGGCTGAACAAGTGAGACAAAGGGCTTTCAGGCCGTCTCGCTGAGCGTTCTGCTGCCAGCGCAGAAGCCAGATTTTTATCACCGGATCGCATGGCGGCCTCGATCAGGGTCATATTGATCACGTCCCGTTGTGCATGACTGCCACCAAAGCGGTGGGCGATTTCCCGCACAGGTCGAATCAGGTTGACGGTTTGGCGATAGTCGCCTTCCGCGAACGCCTTGACTGCCAGTGTGAGTGGATGCCCCACTTCGCGAGTAAATAGGGCGTTGTCATCAGCTTTCTCCATGGTTGATTGCTGTGCTTCCACAATTTGTTGGATGGCCGCAGGCCGACTGTCGCCGACAAAGGCCATTGCGGCATGCACGTCGTTAAACGCGTAATTGCCGGCGCTTGCAATCGGCGTCCAGTTATCGGCTACAGTCTTCCAGCGATTTCCGACATCGATGCCACGCAAATGAAGGCGCCAGAGCAGGGCTGACGCATCGACCATATCCAAGACAACGGTCGAGCGCTCTCCATAGATCGGGCCATCGAAGAGCTTGAATACTTCGTCGATCTCGTCAAGATCAAAGTGGTAAAGCGCCAGATGCCACCAGTTGTGTACTTGAAAGAAGCTGTCGGTGGACCAATCGTCTGCGTTCTCCCGCATCCAGGCGATTCCCTCGCGTGACCGCCCCTGCATCTCCATGACATGGGCAACCGCATGCTGGCCCCATCCGTCCCGTGGATTCAGTCTCACGGATTCGCGCCCGAGTCGTTCAGCGGACTCGAAAAGCCCGTTTTCTTCGAGACCGAAAGCATACATACCGAGTAGCACGTGGTAGCCACGCATCGCTTTATGCCAATGTGGGAAGGCTCTGGCAATGCGATCACGTAACATCCTCGAGTTGCCGGTGTAAAAGTCGACCAGATGCCCTGCTTGAAGTGCCAGGATATCTTGAGGATGATCGATCGTGATATCTTCAAGGATACGGCCTGCCTGCTTCCAGTGACCTTTGACCATGTGGCGTACGGCTTGTAGATGTTGATGCTCGTGTAGACTGCCGTGAAGGCGGGCAGCTGTCTCAAGACAGGTATTTGCAATGGCTATATCGCTCGGTTCCGTACCGAGTAAATGCAGATACGCCTTGAGCACGTGAGCCATCACGAACTCCGGCGAAGCGGCAATCGCGTGGTCAACTGTCTCTACTGGATCCCCGATGTAACATTGCAATTGCTGAAGAGCATGTTCGTAAGTTGCTAGGCTGTCTTCATCGGCTCCGGAATACGTCAAATTGTACTCGTTTCGTACGGCCATATTTCTCTCTCCTGATTCGGCTTCGGTTACTCTGTGTTAGATATTTGATACTCTAGCGACAAGATTGTTTATCGAATATGGTCTAAACGCCGGCATCATTGACTCAGGCGCCGGGAAGAGTGAATTCGCATGTTGGGAAACCATGGACGCACTGTCTGATGCTATTTCTGCAGTCCGCCTGACCAGTAGTGCGTTTTTGGATGCGCGCTTTGGCGCGCCTTGGTGCATTCAATCGCAAATCACGCCGGAGGATTGCGCGGTTTTTGGACCGACGCCCACGCAAATCATTGCTTACCACTACGTCGTGTCCGGCCGCTTGTTCCTAGAGCTCAATGGAGAAGAGGCGTTTTCAATCGGCGAGGGAGAAATGGTGCTTCTACCGCGCAATGACCGACATACTCTCGGCAGTGCGCCAGGTCTTAATCCCGCGACCATCGATCACCTCATTCAGCCGGCAGACGGTGGCAAACCCGCCATCCTTAAGATTGGTGGTAGTGGTGAGAGCGCTCACATCATCTGCGGGTACATGGGGTGCGAGACTCCTGATAACCCCCTGTTGTCTTCGCTTCCTCGTGTTCTTCAAGTTAAAGCAAACGATGACGCTGGGGGTGCCTGGCTGGAGCGCTCCTTTCAGCGCGCGGCTGAGGAGTTTGCAACGGGCGGCATTGGCACGTCGACGGTGTTGGGTAGGCTTGCGGAACTGCTGTTTGTGGAGGCGGTCAGGCGCTACCTCACCACCTTACCCCGGGATCAGACGGGTTGGCTTGCGGGGCTACGCGATCCAAAGATAGGTAAGGCGCTCGCCATGCTACATACAAAACCTGCGCACACTTGGACGGCAGACGAACTAGCGAAAGCGGTCGACATGTCACGCTCCGCCTTTGCCGAGCGGTTTGCCGTTTTCGTCGGAATGCCACCAATGAGATATCTCAGCCACTGGCGTTTACAATTGGCTGCCGTACGGCTGCGAGAGAGTCCCCGGGCTATCGCACAAGTCGCGTACGAGGTGGGATACGAATCAGAAGCGGCATTTAGCCGTGCCTTCAAGCGGGCGTTCAGTGTTACACCGGGAAAATGGCGAAGATACGAATCGGGCCGAGAGTCGTCTAAGTGATTATCGAGGCCAAAGGAGGCAGTGTTCGAACGGCGGTTATTTTGAGTATTCTGAAAATCACTCTGAGCATGATATCAATTTGCACTCAGAGGAATAAAGCGCGGATTATCTCTTTACGCTGCGGTACCTAGTTGACTCAGGGCGACTGTGACACCGATGCGCTGGTGGGGCGATTAGGTTCTGCTGGTTGTGGTGACGCGCTTGTCGGCGGGGGGCTGCCTGCAGATCAACGTTGCCAAAGAGTTTTCCGGCACTGAATTAAAACACCGAAAGATGCAGAGTTGCTCAGGGCATAGCCGTCGGCTTATGGGGCGCTCGCGGGCTAGGATGGGTTCGCAATTGGCGCTCGGTTACAGGGCGCACCCTTCTCGGGTGCGCGGGTAGGTACAGCTTCAATTCGAGTTTGAAAATATCTCCGTCAATCAGGAATATCCGGCCCAACTAACTTGGCGAGCTGTTCCAAAGATTCCTGCCAGCCCAGATAACAACTCTCAACGGGAATCAGGGACGGAATGCCTGATTGCACAATCAATATTTCCGTACCGCAGGACACCGCATTGAACTCGATGGTAACCTGCATTTCACCGGGCAGGTTCTCGTCGTCAAAGCGATCGGTATGGCGAATACGTTCGTTGGGCACGAGTTCCGTAAATTTAACGGCGAACGCATGTTGGCGGCCGGTGCTGAAATTGGTGAAAGACATGCGGTAGCCGCCACCCTCACGAACGTCAAAGTCGTGGATGGTGCCGGTAAAGCCGTAGGGCGGAAGCCAATATTCCAAGGCCTGTTTATCGGTAAATGCTTTGTAGACGCGCGCCACCGGTGCGGGTATGACGCGATGTAATTTGACGCTGCCCGTTTCGTTCGACATGGTGATCTCCTTTCGTGTGTTGTGCGGATTGACGGGTGTGTGGTCTTTGCCCTGAGTCGTCAACGGTTGTTGTCCTGCGCCATGAGTTCTCGGACTGGGCGTATTTCCACGCAGCCATAACGGGCCGGCGGAATTTTTTCTGCGAGCCGAAGGGCTTCATTCATGTCGCGGGCTTCCAGCATATAAAACCCTGCCAGTTGTTCTTTGGTTTCCGCGAAGGGGCCGTCGGTGATCAAGGGTTTGTTGTCGCGCACACGTAGGGTGGTCGCGGTGTCGGTGGACAGCAGGGGGGCGCCATCGAGATAGTGACCGCTCTTCGTTAACGCCTCTACGCACCCTATACACTCACGATTAAGGCCGTCCCATTCCTGTTGTGAGAGTTGCTCCATTTTTTTTTCGTCGTAGTACACCAAGCATAAATATTTCATTTTGTTTCCCCTTAATATTGAGGTGTCAGGTCAGTCTTGGTCGTGTCTCGGCTGGAAACCGTAGAAGGGCAGCCAAGCCAGCTCTGCTTTTGCACCGTTAACGGTTCCTAGCGCCCACCAAAGCAAACAGCGCGCCCTGTGGATCCATGCCTTGAAGGGCAAAATCGCCGCCTGGGATTTCCTGGGGCTCACCCAAAATTTGCCCACCATTGGCGGTGATGGCACTCGTGGCTATGTCGATATCGGCACACCGGAAATAGTACAGCCACATCGGTACTGGCATATCATCTGGCTTGGGCATAAGCGCACCGATGAGGCCATTGTGACGAATAAATTCGTAGTTCCCCAATGGCCCCATTTCCATTTCACCATCCTTACGCCATCCAAACTCGTCGAAGTAAAATGCCTTGGCGGCCTGGGGGTGGGTGGTCACCAGTTCATTCCAGGCGCAGTGGCCAACACGGGGTTTGTCCGAAGCAAAGGCCAAGCTGGGCTTATTGCTGAGGCGTCGCAGGACGTAGAAAGGCGCGCCTTGTGGGTCGGTGACCATGGCGAGGCGGCCAACTTCAGGCATATCGGTCGCGGGCAAGTGCACGCTACCGCCTGCGGCGCGGATGTGGGCGACGGTCTCGTCTACATCATCGACAGCGATGTACCCCAACCATACCGGCCTGGCGCCTTCCTGGCACATCGCTTCGGTTAATTGCATCATGCCGCCGATGTCGTGCGACTCGCCGGTGTCGGCATCTCGCGCGTGAAGAAGTCGGTAATCCATTTCAGGTTGGCCGCTGTCGGTGGCTTGCCAGCCCAGTATGGCACTGTAAAAGCTCAGTGCCGCCTCAATATTGTCGGTGAGTAATTCGTACCAGATAAATTCGCCGTGTTGATGTGTCATGATGCGCCTTCTGTATTTTCAATTGGGTGTTTGTCACGAGGTGAGGGGGGCTACTTTTTAAATTCCGCCACAGGTATAAAACCGCCGTAAATCAGGCGCATGCCATCGAAGGGCATGGGGTTTTTCTCCGGGTTGATACGCGGATCGGTATTCATGGTCGCCATCATCTTTTCTTTAGCGGCGTCGCGGGTGGCTTTGTCCGGCCATTCAACCCAGGAAAAGACCACGGCTTCGTCTTCATTGGCGAGTACGGCACGGCGAAAGTCGGTCATCTTGCCGTCGGGCACGTCGTCTTCCCAGCATTCGAGCACGCGGGTAGCCCCCCATTCCATAAAGACGGCGTCACTGATGTTCACGTGCTGGAGAAATTGTTCTTTATTCGCTTTGGGTACGGCCAGTATAAATCCATCGATATAGCTCATCGCTCGGCTCCTGATCATGTTAAGAGGTCCCTGTTAGTCGTCGATTGCCATTGCAAATCGACAGAGCAGGAAAAAAAAGATTACTTTTTTTCCTCTGCTGACATCGCTGTGGGATCCATCCACAGCGGTTCCCAGACGTGGCCGTCGGGGTCCGCCAGGGCTCGGCTGTACATAAACCCTAAATCCTGCACGGGATTGATGTCGGCGTTGCCTCCCTCGCGGGCCGCGCTCTTAACCATCGTATCGACGCCTTCACGGCTATCCAGAGTCAGGGCCAGCATCACCTCACTGGCGCCGACAGGGGGAATGGGGCGATCGGTAAACTGGCGCCACTTACTGTGGGTGAGCAACATGACGTGAATCGCATCGCTCCACACCATACAGGCAGCGGTATCGTCCGTGAAACTGGGGTTGTTTTCGAAACCGAGTGCTTGATAGAAGTCGATCGATTTGGTGAGATCGGTGACGGGTAAGTTTACAAAAATCATGGCTGGCATTGCCTGGTGCTCCTGAGTGTTTTGGGTGACGTGGTTGGGTATTGCCACCCTTATAGTCGACAGCCGGGCCGCGTTTTCGACAAACTCAAAAATTTTTTTTCTATTGGTCTAGCGAGGCCAGGTGTTGTTGCAGGAATCGTCGCTCTGGTTCCTGCTGTGTCAGCGCCAGTGCTTGTTGGTAACAACGGATGGCATCCTGTACCTGACCGAGGCGCCGGAACAGATCGGCACGGGCGGCATGAAACAGGTGATAGCGTTGTAGATCCTTGTGATCCATGAGGTGATCGATGGCCCTAAGGCCAGCATCTGGCCCATCGCGCATGGCCAAGGCGACGGCGCGATTCAGCGCCACCACTGGGGAGGGGTTTATCGTTCGCAAGACATCATACAGACCGGTAATTTCCACCCAGTCGGTTTCCTCCGCGCTTGGTGCTTCGGCGTGGACTGCGGCAATCGCCGCTTGCAGCGTATATTCCCCGGGCGGGCCTGCCTTTAGCGCCTGTATCACGAGGTCACAGCCTTCGCGAATCTGGGCACGGTTCCACAGCGAGCGATCCTGCTTTTCCAGAGGGATGAGATGGCCGTTGGCATCGGTGCGTCCGCCGCGTCGGGCGTCGTGTAACAACATCAGGGCCAGCAGGCCGCTGACCTCGGGGTGGGGTAATAAGCTGTGTAATAGTCTGCCCAGGCGAATCGCTTCCGTAGAGATTTCTCGCTGGGTCACTTCATGGCCGCTGGACGCGGAGTACCCTTCATTAAAGACCAGGTAGATCACCGGTAATACGGCGTCAAGGCGAGATGGTAGAGCTTCGGGTTCAGGCACTTCGTAGGGAATCCTGGCATCCCGAATTTTATTTTTCGCCCTCACAATGCGTTGTGCCAGCGTCGGTACCGGCACCAGAAAGGCTGCGGCAATGGCCTCGGTTGTCAGGCCGCAGACTTCCCGCAGCGTCAGCGCAACGCGCGCCTCGAGGGCCAGACTTGGGTGGCAGCAGGTAAAGATCAATCGGAGATGGTCATCTTCGATGGGTTCATCTTCGTTTAGCGGCTCGGCTTCCAATTCTTGGGCAAGGTCCATCAGGCCGCGATCGAGGCGGGTATTTTTGCGTATACGGTCTATGGCTTTGAAGCGGCCCGTAGACGCCAGCCAGGCTCTGGGGTTGTCAGGGATGCCATCTCGAGGCCATTGCGACAGCGCTGCCATAAAAGCCTCTTGCAGCGCGTCCTCAGCGAGATCGAAATGACCTTGCAAAAGGCGAATCAAGGTGGCCAGTACGCGGCGCGATTCCTCGCGATAGATTGCAGTGATGCGTTGTTCAATGGAACGGGGTTTCATGTTGTGACCTACAGGGTGCCTCTTCGGTTGGCGATCCATTCTTGCCAAGAAGGAGTTTCACTGGCAATCAAATGCGGCTTTTATTCCAGTTCAACAATTTAACCGAACCTACTCCTGTATGGGCAGGTAGTGGCTCTGTTGGGCGAACCGTGCCATTTTCGTTTTCTTCCTCGGAGAATCAAGATGTCGGATTGGATTCCGGAACCCCAGTGAGTTACGACTACTCCCCACCATTAGCATTCGAAGGAACGTTGAAGAAGGTGACGGTAAAAGTCGCAAACTGATTCAGTGTCAAGCGGGCTAAATTAGCCCGCTTGACACACTATTCTGCTCGTATCGCTTGCTGGAGTTTATCTTCCGCGTCGTGACTTAGTGAGGTATGCAGTACGCGGCCTCCGATACCATGAAGTCGCTCGAGTACTTTGTCTTTCGTCGCATCTTTAAATTGTACGAATAATACGGCTTCACCCGTTTTCAGCTCTTCGGCCAAGGACTTCATAAATTGGTCATCTATTCCTATGTCACTCAGATAGCCAGCAATCGCACCGCTTCCGGCGCCGACGGCGACACCGAGCAGCGGGTTTAAAAATAGCATTCCAACCAGCAAACCCCAAAAACTGCCGTTGGCCGCGGCCGCTGCAGTGAGGTTCATCATTTGGTTGAGTTTGACGTTGTTCTCTTTTTTTACAGCGATGACAGCATCGCCAATTGTAATGAGATATTCCTTTGCAAGTTCAGCAATCAATTCACGCGCTTTTTCAGCATGTTGCTCTGTGGGGAACACAATGGCGACCAAGTTCATATTCCTCTCCTTATGAATAGCTTTGTTTGATGGGCACGCTACTAACATACTCCCATTCGGACGTGTCATCTATACGTCCGGCTCTTCACATGGAGCGACTAAGTCTAAAGTGTTAATAAAATAAAGTTAATTGTTAACAAAAATAAGCGGAATGGCTGAATTTGCAGCCTTCGCAAGGGGCTCTGAGAATCAGGTCACATCGACGAAATAGCGGCTTACTTACACTGCTGGCATTGACATACCGGGCTACTAAGGATGAGACGAGCAGTGCGTATAAAAACAGAATTTACCGGTCTATACCCATCGTGGTCGCGTTAGTGTTCACCGCGTGTGGAGGAGGTGGCGGCGCAGAAAGCACGCTGCTGCCGACGGAACCTCCTGCCAGCCCCACCACGGCTCCTTCGGGACAGCCTCAACCTAGCCCTAGTCCGACAGGGGCACCTACACCTGAGCCGCAGCCGACTGAAACGGGAAAACCAATCCCAATTCCGACGCAAGCGCCAAGTGCTGCTCCAGTCCCGACTCCAGTCCCGACATTCAGTCCGTCACCCACGCCTGATACTCAGCCGACGCCGGAAGTGACTCCCACGGGTACTCCGATTGATCCCGTAGTTGAAGCAGGTAAAGCGGAATACGAAGCCATGTGTGTGGGCTGCCATGGGATTGATGGCGTACAAAACACAAATGGGTCTTCCGCACTTTACCTATTGAACCCCTCACGCGCGTCTTACGGGCATAGCAGCCAGCCTGCTGTGATGCAAAGCCTAGAAGATTATATTGAAGACTGGATGCCGCTCGGCGCAGGAGTATGTACGGGGGCATGCGCGACAGAGGTGGCTGCGTATATACGCTCATGGGTGGGCGAGCCCGAACCCGAGCCCACTGCGAATCCTCAGCCTACGCCGACCTCAATACCCTCGCCGGTGCCATCGACTCCCCCAACACCCGCGCCAACGCCGACAAGCCTCCCGACGAGCATGCCGACCCCAACCCCTTTGCCAAGCACGACACCTTCACCCGGTGGTGTCTTGCCTCCGCTCATTCAAGCGGGTAAGGACCGCTATCTTGAGACCTGCGGTACGGCCTGTCACGGCAGTGTCGGACTGGGTGGTGCCTACCAGGAAATTATCAGTGCGATTGGAGATGGAGATTTTTTAGTCGCTACGATCGAACGTATGCCTTGGATGGGTGACGTTACTCGCTGTGGTGCAAACTGTGCCAGCGAGATCAAAACATGGTTGGAGTACGAACATGACCTGAAGAATGGCACACCTGAACCGACTCCGACGCCGACTTCTCCCGCAGAACCCGAAGAAATACGATACGTGAGCTATCTGGCTGTTAACGTGGGTGGAGGTGATTACACCGGGCGGGACGGCACAGAATATCAAGCGGATTTTGGATTTTCCGGTGGCGGGACCTCGAATCAAGAAGGAATTATTGTCGCCGTTCCGAATACTGAAGATGACGGCTTATTTTTCACCGAGCGATGGGGGGAAAGCGAGTACGAATTTGAGGTGCCGGAAGGCTATTACAACGTGGAGTTTGGCTTTGTTGAGCTCGTGCAAACGCATACGGCGGCAGGCGCTAGGGTATTTGATGTGTTGATAGAAGGCGAACCTCGGCTGAGCAACGTTGACCCTGTCGGTGAGACAGGCAGCTACCACAGGGCTCTGATAAAGGAGGCTGAGGCAATTTGGGTAGGCGACGGTGCTCTCTCGATAGAAATGAGGGCTGTAGTGTTTAACCCTACACTGAGCTTCATTAATATCAAACGAGCAGAAAATACAGCAGATAAATATGCACGACTTTGTTCCAATTGTCATGGTGGCACGAATGGAGAAGGGCGCTCTGAGCTCGGGGACGCCCTGACCGCTGGCAAGTGCAGCTCCTGCGGGAATCGAACAGGGCTGATTAATTTTATAGACAGTCAGATGCCTTTTCAGTTTGCGCACGCCTGTGAAGGGGAGTGCGCCACGGAAATAGCTGACTATATTTTAGATAACTTTGCTGGCTATCAAGGGCGTCCAGATGTCAATTTGCCCGATTTTCTTGACAAGGGTGGTGATGTGACGGCGTGTGGTGTTCCGGACTCTGGGTTCAGCACATTGCGACGAATAGCCAGCGTAGATTATGCGCGTATGGTTCACGACCTCCTCGCTGTAGAAGGCGATTTCGTGCGAGGCTTCAGTTCGGACCAACTCGTTGGCAATTTCTTTATAAATAGCACACGGGCGCCCGAGTTCAATCAGGTTAAGCAGTATTTTGAAGCCGCTTCTCAGGTTGCTGAAGCCGCCTTGATGACCAAAAGCCAGTGGATGCCTAATTGTGCAAGTGAGAACGAAACTTGTGCCGAAGCCATCATCGAATCTATTGGTCGCCGCGCGTATCGTAGACCAGTTTCGAGTGATGAGCGAACGCGCTTGCTAACGGTCTTTCGATCGGCATACCTTGCCGAGAGCTTTGACCGAGGTGTGTCTACCTTGTTGCAAGCCATACTCTCGTCTCCGCAATTTCTGTATTACATAGAAATGGGCGAGGGGCAGGGGCAGGTACGACCGTTAACACACTATGAGCTTGCTGGGCGTTTGGCGTTGTTTCTCTGGCGAAGTGTCCCTGATGAAGAACTGCTTGCTCTTGCTGAGAGTGCTCAGCTGCATGATGATCAAATTTTGAGAACCCAAGTAAATCGAATGCTAGATGATGAGCGGGCAAAAGAAGTCGTAAGCCTGTTTCACGAACAGTGGATGCGTATCCAGGAGCCGCATGCTGGAACCGAAGATTATGATAAACAGCACGCAGCGCTAGAAGATTTTCGGAGAACAGTCGGTGCACTGGTGTTCGATGACAATGCAGCCTATAGCCAGTTGTTCACGGTAGATTTTGGATTTTTAAATGACGCGACTCAGAGTTTTTATGAAGTAAACGGGGGCCCTGTGGCGGTAGGTGAGGATGGTTTTGATCGCTATGAGCTAAATCCGAATTATCGTGCTGGTTTACTTACTAGAGCCCCGTTTTTACGTAGCAACCATTCGCCGACAACAAGGGGCCTCTTTTTACGAGAGCAGGTGCTGTGTGGCGTGATTCCGCCTGCGCCTCCCACAGTAGGTGAGCCGGATCAAAGCGTGCCAGGGCTGAATCCGCGAGAGATATTTAAATTACATACTGAAGATCCGGGGTGTGGCGGTTGTCATACCTTGATGGATCCACTTGGCTTTCCTCTGGATAATTTTGATGATCGAGGAATGTGGAGAGAAATCTATGGCGATAGCTTTCCGGTGGACGACAGCGGGTACTTTTTGAAAACAGACGTGGATGGCGCTTTTAGTGGGGCGCAAGGATTGCAAGAGAAACTCTCTGTGAGTGTGGATGTGCGAGAGTGTTACACCTACCAGTGGTTCCAATTTGCTGTTGGTCGGACGCCATCGACGCAGGATACGTGTTCTCTCGGCCAAGCAAATGATACGGCCTACAGCGAGGGCGGAACCATTCAAGATGTGATTCGCTCAATTGTGATGAGTGATGCGTTTCGACACCGCCGTGCAGTTTCACCTTGAGGTAAGTGATAAATGAAAAAAAGAGAATTATTGAAGAATTACTCTCGTAGATCCGTTATCAAAACATTGGGGTTGTGTGCAGCCGCGCCATTTATACCTGTTTTTCATGCCGAGGCGGCTGAGGGGAGAGCGCCCGTTCGCTTTATCCTCATGACGACGCCAAGCGGGCATGGCGACGGGTATATTCCGTCTAACCCCGGCGCCAACTACGTGAATGGCGAGTCCTTCCGAGTGCTGGATGGGTTTAAAAGCGATATGAATATTTATCGAGGAATTGATTTTGGTGCTTACTTGAAAATTCTGGCGGACGGGCGGACATATAATGTAACTAACAGCCATCCTGCCCTCGCGCCGCACCTCCTTACTGCCGCCTTTACCAAAAAAGCTGACGGGACAGCAAATGATGGAGATCAGGAAGCGGTGTATCACTCCGAAGGTATTTCGATAGATCAGTATATCAGTCAACGATTGATGGCAAACCCTGAAACGCAGACTGTCTTACCTTATATATTTGCTGGAGTGAAAACGCCAGAGAATGCATTTTATCATCAGGTCTACGGCACGCCGGGCGTCTCCATATACCCCCAAGTGGACGCGCAGACCCTTTACAACGATCTCTTTAGTACTACTGGGAATGGGGGGGAGGGGGCGACGAAAACTTTGCGCGGCGATTGGCAGAAAGGCGCAGTGTAATCGATCATGCGAAAGCCGAAATTGATGCAATTAAAACCATTATTGCTGCCGAGGATCGACATAAACTTGAAGCACACTTGGAGGCGGTTAGAGAGTTGGAACGTCAGCTTGCGTTCCAAGAGAGTGCTGGAAGCCTTTCTTGTTCTATTCCAGAGTTGCAGGATGAAGTAGGTGTTTATGATGAACGTTTTCGAATTGATGGTGAAAACATGATGAGCTTAATTGTGCAAGGGCTCGCGTGTGATCGTGCAAGGGTAGGAACATTGATGTGGTCGGGCGCGGCGGATAACACGGTATTTACCACAAAGGGTTTGAGTATTGCGCATCATGCTTTGACCCACGGAGGAATTGGCGCTGAGGCGAAAGCTCAAGGGCGAAACTTAGTGACTGAGTGGTATGCCGAACGATTTGCGTATTTCCTCACAAAACTGAAAAGTGTTCCCGAGGGCGATGGTTCTATGTTGGATAACACGTTTATTATATGGACCAGCGAGCATTCTAACGAAAACAATGTTGAGCACAATCGAACAAATATTCCCTTTGTTAGCGCGGGCAGAGCCGGCGGGAGCGTAAACACTGGGCAGTTTTTTGATTTCAGCAATGATCGCCGTGGCCATGGTGACATGTATGTTACAGCTGCACATGCGTTAGGTTTTACGGACATTGATTCCTTCGGTATTCCTGATGCGTGTAAGGGCCCTCTTCCCGGCGTGCTTGTTTAGCTTCTCTCCCTTAACATTCCCTACTTGGCCCGCACTTGAAAGAGTTTGCGGGTTTTTTTTCTTCGTGGCTGTTCGATGAATATCGATTTCTGGTGTCAATACCGCCGGTAGGGCGTGTATTAGGAGGCAGCCTCCTAATACACGAAAGCGCGAATCAACTGCAGCCTATCGGGGCTGTAGAAACAACAATATCGTCAAACCAAAGTTCGTTTGGCTCGCTGGAAAAGCTGTGCCAACCAAAAACAACATTTTCTAGCATTCCGTCCATCCAATTAGGGTCATTCAGCCCATTATTGAACGCCTCAGTTGATTCTATTGCGTGCACGAGTTCGCCATCTACCCAGGCATACAGTTGTGATTCGCTCCCGCTATTTAAGAAGCCGACCTCTATACAGTGCCACTCGTTAGGGGTGACGATAGGACCTCCATACCATTCAGACTGTTGAGGAGCGATATCATCTGAAGGGACGTGGTTGGTGCCGATCACGCCCTTGATTTCGCCAAATCGAACTTCGGTGTTGACATTATTCGCCTCTGCGCGCATAGCAATGAGTGTTTCGTGATTGACATTGGGTACGCTTCCCATCTGACGAGTTTGATACACATACGCGCGGACATAGGCCGTATCTATACCATCAGGGAGGGCTTTGGATACCTGAACTGGAGCGGAGTCGGAGGAGATGTGGAGTGACTTGTTTCCTGAGTAGGCCCTGTCGTCCACCACATTGATAATTGAATCATAGAGTGCAGGATTGTAGGTTGGGTTGTACTGATACGCTACAAAGAGGTCCCACTCGGCTGGAACTTCCCCTGTCGTACCTGATTCAAAGCCTTCTGCGATGATTATATTTTCTGAGGGTGAAGGTGTTGGCGTTCCTACTGGAGTAGGAGTAGGAGTGGGTGTAGGTGCGCTGTCTCCATAGGGGTAGCCATTGTCAGTGGGACCAAGCAGTGTGGATTCGTGGAGAGGGGCATTGATTGTGTAGTCATCACCGCAACCAATACGCGAGCTGCTTAGTGCGACGCCATCAAACCAAAAGCTGATATCGGGAGCGGAGTTTAAATTATTGAAACTTTGATAGCCAAAGGCAAAGTAGTCAAAGCTGTAGGGGCCCCAAGGCTGATCGGAAGTCATCGACCATGGACCGCCAGGGGCTTTATCCGCGTTGGTCCAAGTTCGATCGTTAGTGACATGTAGCTGCTGCACATTTTGATTGTCCCAAAATACTTGGACTTCATTGCCATCCCCGTTGAAGTGGACCTCAAGGCAGTACCACGTGTCCGGCTGCATCCGCGCGCCGAATGTTTCCCGGCATACGTCGGCGTCATCTCCGTACTGGCCCGAAGTTAACTCGAGATCATCACTGAGGTGTGCGAAAGGGCCGTCGCCATCGCGATTGATTTCCAATTGACAGCGGTGGTCGCCGATGCGCAAGTGATGTCCTGCGTCTTCACCTCTTAGGATGACACCGTGGGCTCGTGCAAACCCTTGATCATCACCACCATAAGAGGAGCCCGCTTGATCGCCGCTGCTGCGGAGAAAAACCCTCGCCCAAAAGTCGTTGCTTGGTGGAGCGAGTTTAAAGAAACCACCATTCATTCCATTTTGCGTGTCTACGCGAACGGAGCTATTGCTCTTATATCCAACACTATTATCCACTTCGTATTGGCTTGCAGCATGAGTGAGTTCAGCAGGCAGACCGTTTTCGAAGTCAAAACAGGATGCGAGTGCCTGGTCCTTGCATAGGCCTGAAGTGACGGGCGCTGTGATGCTCACGGATTGGGTGTCACTGTCGAAAAGACCGCTTTGTTCATCCGTTACTGTAAGTGATATAACGTAATCGCCCTCAATTTCGAACATCAGTTCGGCGTTCTTTCCGGTGGCAGAGAGGCCGTTGTTCGCGCTCCATTCGTAGTGATGATTATTGGTGCTGCCTTCGATGGTATCCGAGGCGTCGAGTGAGACTCGATATCCTTGTACTGTGGCATTGAACATCGCGATCGGAGTGGTAGCGGGAAGCGCACTTTTAATGTAGGCCGCAAGATTATCGAGCTCCTCATCACTAAAAATTGTGCCGTTTGTACTCGTATTCGATTTAAAACTCGCCATTAAGCCAGTATTGAGTATCGCAGTGCTTATGTTCATTGCGTCCGTACCTTCCCAGATATTTCGCTCATTTGTTGCGATGTCATGGCAGAAGCCGCAGTTTTGACTAGAGAAAAGCATCTGACCGGCAACGGCATCGCCCAAACTGGGTGTTGGGGTAGGTTCGGGCGTGGGCTCTGGAGTGGGCTCTGGAGTCGGTTCTGGAGTGGGCTCTGGAGTCGGTTCTGGAGTCGGTTCTGGAGTCGGTTCTGGAGTGGGTTCTGGAGTGGGTTCTGGAGTGGGTTCTGGAGTCGGCTCTGGAGTCGGTTCGGGCGTAGGCGCTGGAGTGGGTTCGGGCGTGGGCTCTGGAGTGGGGGCTGGAGTAATACCAGGTGTGGGAACCGGGGTCTGAGTTGCTACGGGTGTTGGGGCCGGTGGAGGGGTACTCGTCGGAGCTGGGGTCGGTAGCGGTATCCCTGAGGGGCTAGGTGTAGGCAGTGGTATGGCGCTAGGCTCTGGGCTGGGCGTACCTGGTGTTGGTGTCGTGATAGGGCTTGTCGTGGGTGTGGGGGTGACGGGCTCATTGGGCCCAGTAGTGAGGTTCTCTCCACCACCGCATGCTGTCACAACTGACGAGATTGAAATCGCAAGAGCCGTTTTCGCTAGAAATATGTTTTTCACCTAGAGAGTCCTTACCAGTGGTCCGAATGCGGGAATGCTAACAGTAGGACGAATTCTAGGTTGCTGACGGAGGGGAAGATGTGAAGTAGTCAAAATTTTGGCTTTACGAAATTGAAAATTCTCGCGGGAAGATACAGTTACAGAAAATGGTTCAATGTGCTCTCAAAGAAATAACAACTAAAGTATGGGAGGGCCCAGCCGGAATTCCCGCAATCGATAGGCGCGAATTAGAAAAACAGATATCCGCTACCCAATGTGTGAGCCACTTCAGATATTTGTCCGACAAGGCTTTAAACCCTATCCGTCTTCTCGGTAGCATACTCAAATCTGAAACAACGAATCCTTTTCTACACTTTACTTTTAGGGACGATGTACATGTTTAAAAAAATATTAGTAGCTAGCGCTTTTGTTCTTTCCGTTACGTCGACGGCATTTGCTGCGCCAGTAAAAGAGGGGGTGACCGCGCCTGGTTTCACTTTGCCGGCACTCAAAAACGTCGATTCGGGGTCTAAGTTATCGCTAGAAAACTACTTGGGTGAAGTGGTATATATCGATTTTTGGGCATCTTGGTGCGGCCCTTGTCGACAATCTTTGCCTGTCCTGAATGAGCTACGTGCGAAATACCATGAAAAAGGCTTTGAAGTCCTAGCGGTGAACATCGATGAAGATGTTTCGGATGCGGAAGGTTTTCTCAAGCAGTATCCTGTAACCTATCCAATTTTGTCTGATCCAGAATCATCTTTACCAGGGGTCTATCAGCCTCCCGGAATGCCAACGGCCTACCTGGTAGATAAAAAAGGCGTCGTTCGCTATGTACATGAAGGATTCAATAAAGGCGACGAAAAAGAGATAGAAGAGCATATCCAAGCACTGTTAGCTGAGTGATGTAAATTGTGAAAAAACTACTTGCTGTGATGTTTAGTGTAGGAATTCTTTCAGTTGGGGCTGGTTGTTCCACAGTGAAGCCCTGGGAAAAAGGGATTTTGGCCAAGAATGAAATGGCTTTCGTACCAGATCCTCTTGAAAGTAAATTGGTTGACCATGTTTACTTTGCAAAAGAGGCCACCAGCTCAGGCTCAGAGGTGGCCGGTGGTGGTTGTGGGTGTAACTAATTCACCCGAATCAAGGGGATATAAAAAATGAAGAAAGAAGCAAACATTACGCTTGGTGCATTGACATGCGCGGCAATGAGTTTGCCCGGAATGGTTGTTCAGGATGCTCAGGCTGAAGCGGCTCCTGATAAACACACAGCAAGTTATCGATACACAAGCTATGCTGAAGCAGATCAGCAAGAGCATGCGCTCTCCAGCTTGGGAGGGCCAATCGCTCGTTACGAGATCTCGGTACACCAATTTCTAGTAAGTGGTCCGTTGGTGGCGAATAAGGCCTACTCTATAGGGATCGGAACAGAGTCGATGTCTGGCGCTTCGCCAATGTTCGTTCAACCGGTCGTTGACGAAAATGGAGATGTCAAGCCTGTTCAGGTAATGAGTGGAGCAAGTATTGAAGAGCAACGTACTGATGTCAGCCTAGGCTTTGAGCTCTATGAGTCTACGTCTAAGTTTGGTTTCGGCTTCGGTGTATCGACTGAGAATGACTATAACTCCGTAAGCGGTACGATAAATCACACCTCTTGGTTCAACGACAAAAACACGACGTTTGATCTATCTACAGGGGTTTCATTCGATACCATAGAGCCGACCGATGCCGGCGTATACATTGGGGATAGTAATGAGCTCCTATACCCCTTGCGTCCACTAGAAGAGGAAAAGCAGAGTCTAAGTGCTTCTATGGGCTTGTCCCATGTTGTGAATCGAACACTGCTCCTCGGTGGAAGTGTGAACTATGCCGTGTACAACGGTTTCATGTCTGACCCATACAAGCAGGCCTATATCGCCTATCATTATGATGAAGAGAGTGGCCAGTATGTCGAGGGTGCTGTTGTGGCAGATAGCCGGCCTGATGTGCGAAAACAGGCTGCATTAAATCTTCAGGCTCGCTGGTTTATTGCAAAGGCCAACGCTGCTCTACATAGTGATTACCGATTTTTCTCGACGGACTGGGGTACGAATTCGCACACGGTTAATTTGGCTTGGTATCAAAATTTTGGTAACTTCCAGGTGGTGCCACGTGTCCGATTCTATCATCAGACCGCGGCGAACTTTTATCGAAACTATTATCTTGTAGATCGTGCTGATGGTTATTATTCAAGCGATTATAGGCTTTCTGAATTTCATGCATTGAGCTTCCGGTTGCGAGGGCAGTATACCTTTGGTGCGTTCAATTTCCATGCATCCTATGAGAACTACATCAGTGGGTCGAACAATTCGGACCCTCAACTCGGAGAAAATCCAGGCCTCGTTGATTTTAGCTTCTTCAGTTTGGGAGCGGATTATCGCTGGTGATCTGCTGGTATGAGCAGGGCGCTGCAACTATTTTGCCATACTTTTTCGGCGATGGGCGGCCCCTGCGAGTTCAAACTGTATTGTGCGTCTTCACAGTCAGCGGCTGCTATTTTTGACGAGCTTGAGTCGGAAGTCCGCCGTTTAGAGGCAAAATATTCTCGTTACCTCTCCTCTAGTATTGTATCTAAAATAAACTCCCAATCGGGATCTTGTTGCCCTGTTGATCTAGATACTGAAACCTTCGGATTACTGCAGTACGCCGATCAAATGTTCATTCAAAGCGGAGGCATGTTCGACGCGAGCTCGGGCGTTCTTCGACGCGTTTGGAACTTTAAAGAAGGCCGGTTACCCTCCTCGAGTGCTATCGAAGCGATCCTTCCGCTAGTGAACTGGAACAACGTCAGTTTTACGCAACAAGGGGTGAGTCTAAAAGTCTCTGGGATGGAGGTAGATTTCGGTGGCTTTGGTAAAGAGTATGCTACGGATCTATGTGCTGTTAGGGCCGAATCGCAAGGAATTAAGCACGGCCTAGTGAATTTAGGTGGGGACATTCGCGCGATAGGGCCTCATCCTGATGGGAAGCCATGGCAGGTAGGTATCCAGCATCCTCGGCGAATGGGTGAGCCGATTGCTACCGTTGCCCTCTATCAAGGCGCATTAGCGACAAGCGGTGATTACGAGCGCTACATGGTTGTGGATGGTGTTCGGTATAGCCATCTTTTGAATCCGAAGACCGGGCAGCCTTTGGAGTTAGCCTACTGTTCTGCTTCGGTGATCGCGGAGACTTGCCTTGTCGCAGGTTCATTTACGACTCTAACTTTGTTACTTAGCTCGGAGGATCCTTCCTGGTTAAGTTCATCGGGCTTACCCTATCTGCTTATTGACCAGTCTATGCAACTCTCAGGCTCAATTACGCTAGTCTAAAGTTTCATCTAGCTTGGTGTGGGATAGCGGAAGTACTCTTGGCTTGGCAATTCGGCAGCACTCGAAGCGATTCGAGTGCTGCCGAAGGGTTTATGCAATGACGCCCGTTACCGGGCCGGTCCCCAGGTTTTCGATAACGCCACTCAACCCCAAGGCTTCCGTCGCGATATCAAACATATTGGTATGGCGATCTAACGTGACCACCTGCCCTCGACGTATAGTGGAACCACCTCCAGCTAACATGATGGGCGCATCTGTAGATCCGTGCGCATTTCCGTCCCCCATGTCTGTGGATTGCAGTACCAGGGTGCTATTGATCAAGGGTTCTCCCATATCATCAGTTGTGTTTTTCAATGCTTCGATGAGGTACGCGAGACGTTCGGATAGGTAGGCGCGAGTGATGGTGTAGGTTTCTACATTTCCGCCATGGATGCTCTGATGATAGTCAGCCGTATAGGATAACTCGGGTATAGCATGCTCGCTCTGATGATTACCGAACATGATGGAGGCCACATTCGTCAAATTGCACTTTAATGCTAGAACTGCGGTATCGACCTGTAAATTAGCTTCCTTCGTAAAGCGAGTTTTATTTTCCGCACTGTATTCAAAGCCATCTAAATTCCATGCTGGGTTGGTGCAAGCTGGGTCCAGTTCATTTTGTGCTTGTTGATCAAGTCGGTTTTTAATCTTTTCTACAGAAGTCAAATGTTCATCAAGGCGTGTCAGTTCGGCCGAGCCCAATACGTTTTTCAGAGCAGCGAGTTCTTCCCGGTGAATATCTAGGATACTTTGTGATCTTTGAATACCGATTGGGTTGATATTCACGCTTGATCCGAAGATCCGATTGAACATCGCATTTGGGCTATCCTGGTAAACAACTTCACTGTTGTCTTTTTTGGTTGCGCTTCCGTGGCCATTGCTTTGAACCCCAAACAAGAGGGAAGGGAAGGGGGAGTTGACGCCAATGGTGCGCTCGAGGAGTACGTCGTAACTGTTTCGGTACCCTTGAGCACCGAATGCTTTACTCGTGTTCCCATGGCCTCCACAAGGGCCACCGTCAGCATCGGAGATCAAGGCGTTTTTGAAAAACACACACTCGTCTTTAACTGAGTTCAACGGTTCTGTCGTTGGCGCCATCACCAAATTATCCGATGGCAACCACATATTGGTACCGTCAATTGGTGCTCCGTCAGGAATATATACGCACACCACTCTTCGAATATTCCCGGTTTGCGCCTCCGCTGCTCGGCCTAACATCATACCTGTGGCAAACGTGGATGCATTGAGAAAGCCTGCAGATAAGCCTGCTTTCCCAATAACGTTTAGAAAATTACGGCGATTGAGATCAAGTATATTTTTACTGCGTTTCATTTGAAGTCCCTCTGCTCGCTCAACGTTGTTTTCTGTAGCGGACAATGTCACGTAAGCCAAGTGACATGAAAGTTGATCGCGCATTGTTGTTGTTTGCGCTCATTGCGCTGTTCATAGCGTCTAAAGTACAGCTGTAGCCTGCTTTTTCGTCGGCAGTTAGTTGGGGCGAGTCAATCGCTACGCTGTCAAACTCCTCGTGACCTATGCCCATAACAAAACGGAAGCTTTTCTCTGTAAAGCAGTCTTGAGTGGCAGGTAGGCTCTGCAGAAGATCCGAGAATTCTCGCGCTCCGTTAAATGTTCTGACATCCCCATCGTTCAAGGTGTGTGTGCCGTGCAGCGCGCCTTGAGAATTGATCGCGAGGCCATTTGCATCCATTGAGCGAACAAGCCCTACTGCATCAAAGTCTTCCATGCCAAAACCATGGGGATTAATGATTTCATCATGGCATCCTGCGCACGCAGGTTGTGCGGTAAGAATACGGTAATTATCCCGGTTTGAAATCACGCCGCCATTCGCTTCCAGATGCGCATCTAGTGCTTCCTGAGCGATATTGCGGTCGGCCTCCAAGTCGGTAGGCATCGGGGGAACTTTCTGACACAGCAACTCTTCTCGAGCTCGTACAGCTCGGATAATAGGAGAGGTCTCATCGGCATGGGCAAAGCCTGCCATGAAAGCTCCGCTGGTCAGTATACCGCCGCGCTCCACTAGGTTTTCCACTTTTTGGAAACTGGCGCCGCTGGGGCCACTTACGCCGTAGAAGTCAGCTAAAACATTGTTCATAAAGCTGAAGTTTGAGTATAAGTTGCTCACTGGCTGAGTGTCGTCAAACATGACGTGCTTAAAAATCTCGCGTACCTCTTGAGCCATCGCTGCACGAACTTCGGGTGTAAAATCCGGGAAGAGAGCGGCATCCTTAGTGGCAGACAGTACGTCGTCCGCATGCAGCCATTGTGCCGCAAATTCGCCGAAATGTGCTCGCGCCTTTTCAGTACTGAGTAGGCGTAAAATCTGTGACTGAATTTGAGCATCCGTACTGAGTTCACCATTTTCCGCCGCTGAGAGAAGGGCATCATCGGGGGTAGAACCGGTATAGGTGAAGGCAAGGAACGTGGCCATTTCGTATGGCGTCAGGACATAGGCGTCCATTTCCAAAGCGGGGTCTGGCCGTTCAGGCACAACTTCAACCGCGTCAGCAAAGCTAACACTGCTTACGTATAGATTTCGGTTATTACTATGCCCAGCATCTTCAGGCTTAAGGTTACGTATTTGCAAGGTATGAGTGCCCTGAAGTCCTGTCACGAGGAAGGAGTAGTTCTTTTCGGTGTCACTGTTCACGAGAATGGGGGTCCCCATGGAATCGTGGCTAATTAACAGTTCCATCGTAGGCCAGGCATCCGGTTCGCTATTTTGTCCTGCACCCAAGGTCCCGCTTGCGCGAATGGTCACAAGATCGCTGCCCGTAAAGTTATAGGTGACCGCGCCAATGTCGTGATATCCGTAAAGCGCAATTGTTGCCGCTTCATCGTCCGAACTTGCGCCTACCTGTGTGCCCGAGAGTGTCAAGCTGGTAGTGCCCGGACGATAAACAGGTTCACCATTTTCAATGCGGTCGATAATATCGGAAACTTTTTCGCCCATTTCTGAGCGGTAAAGAAAGTACGGTGAGCTCAGTGCAGCGCGGATGGCAAGTTTTAGGCCTTGTTCATTACTGCCCTCACTTAAGCTCCCATCAAACAGCGCTTGATATCGCTCGGTCTCCGCTTGTGTCAATGGGCGTCGGTAAGCCTTTTTCGCGAAGCCCGAAACAAAAGCGTCAGCACACTCGGCATTTGAAAGGCTGCTACAATCCGCGACAGCGGCAAAATTGTTGCTTGCTGCATGCTCTGCAGCGGCCTCTGCTACGGCGACGTACGCATCCATGAAATCCTGAGTCACAGGAGTCAAAGTGTGATTCGAGAAGCTTTCTACTTCGGTATCACTTGGAATACCCGCAGTGGAAGCATCAACACTAAAGCCGAGCAGGTCGAATACACTGTTTTCATATTCAGACTGCGTTAACAGCTTCATCTGACGCCTTCCGTAATTGATACCGCCAGCGTCACAGTCAACGACGGGGGTGGTTGCTGCCCACGAGCGAATGTACGCCGCTATATTGGCGGAGCATTCCGCATCGCAGGTGCCTGGTGCAGGCATATAGGCTTCGATATAGGCTTCAAGAGACAGATACGTGCCTGCACCCGGGCCCGAGCTCGGGGTAAAACTGACCTTGGTCGGATCAATGACAGCGAACGTGGTCGATTGGCCATCATCTCCATGACAGTTTGCGCACCCCATGCTCGCCGATTCATACAAGCTTTTTCCGGTTACTGGATCCCCGTTGCCTGGTGTGGGTGTGCTGGGAGTGGGCACCGGCGTGGGCGCCACCGTTGGTACGGGTGTCGGAGTGGGCACCGGATCGATTGTGGGTGTTGGGGTCGGAATGGGGTTGCCAGTCGGAGTCGGAGTTGGAACAGGCAGGTTCCCAGACCAGGTCAAAGCAATGTCTCTAACCAGCAGTCCAGAAGCAGTGAGGTCGGTATCGTCCCAGCCCCCCTGTGTCGACGCGCCGGGGCGCAATAACGCTGAACCTTCATCTTTGTCGTTGACGGCCCAATTTAAGTGAGTGATGTTGTGTTGTTCAAATAAATCCATCCACGCGAGCGTTTCTGTCTCATTAACTGAACCGGCTCCGCTGGCCGCTACGGTCCCCCATTCTGTCGCTACAATCGCGATCCCATTGGCTAAGGCTGTTTCCACTTTGTCGCGGTAGGACTGTTTGTGGGTGTCTGCGTAGAAATGTACCGTATAAGCAATATTGCTATAACCGGTAATCGGATCAGTAGATGCGACATCGACGTCTTGAGACCAGTTCGGGGTGCCGACAATAATCAAATTATCAGGGTCTATTTGCCGAATCTCACCAATCACGTCAACGGCATAGGGTTTGATTACATTCGACCAGCTGACATTGAGCGGTTCGTTATAAATTTCATAAATAACATTGTCGAACTCGCCATAGGTCGTTGCCATTTCTTTGAAAAACGCGATGGCTTCGTCTTTATAATCTTCAGCATGATGGGTGTGCCAGTCGATGATCACATACATATCATTGGCGATAGCAGCGTCTACGACCGTTTTAAGGCGCTCCTTATTGCTTGCGTCGCTGAGGTATCCACCGTTTTCTTCGACGCCCATAGCGGCGCGTACAATGTGTCCATCCAGCTCGTCTTTGATGGCCTTAACCGTCGCAGCGTTGTAAAACGGCGCCCCTTCCCAGCCGGTGTTACTCCAAAAAAGGCTGTAACCTGCAAGGGCTTTTTCTTCACCGCCGAACAGCACCTTGTTGCCCGATACGCTAATGGCTGGCACAGAACCTTCTGGGTCGGGCGTAGGCGTGGAGGTGGGAGTAGGTTCAGGTGTCGGTTCGGTACTCGGCGTAGGCGCAGGAGCCCCGGGCCAAGTCGCAATGTACGCGGCAATATCGGCGGAACATTGCAAGTTACAGGCGCCGGGAGTCGACGTCGGCATCCACTGTTCAATGTATTCAATTAAGTTTTGGTCAGCTCCTGTGCCGTTGAATCTATAGACTGTTTTTGCCGGGTCAATCGCGGGAAAAATATTGACGGCAGGTTGACCTGTTTCGCCGTGACATGTCGCGCACGCAAGTGTTGCGTCTTCGTAAAGGGTTTTACCGCGCGTGGCGTCCCCCTGAGTCGGTGAGGTTGGGGTAGGCGTGGGATTGGGTGTGCCCGGTGTGGCGCTAGGGCTTGGTGACGGAGTAGGTGTGCCTGGTTCAGGTGTTGGGGTTGGCGTGCCAGGTTCTGGGGTCGGTGTCGGGGTCGCCGGTGTTGGAGTCGGTGTCGGTGCGGGTGTTGTGGGTGTAATCACCCAGGTGCGAATATAGTCGGCGATGTTCTCAGCGCAGGTTGAGCCACAAGCGCTCTCTCCACCAACAGGCATCCATTTAACAAGGTAGTCTTCAAGTGAGTAGGGCATGTCCGGTTCGCTACTATGAAAATAGAAGTCGCGATTCGGGTTGATTGCTTTCGACGCGGGGGATTGTCCATCATTGCCGTGGCAAGCTACGCAGGCAAGATTCATGTCTTCATACAGGGCTTTACCGTTGATCGCGCTACCATTTATCGATTTAGTAACACTATTTGTTAGCTCTGCATCACTCACTGTGAGGGTAATGTTGTACTCAAAATTGGGATCGTACTGGACTTCAATTTTTTCTGTGGTGCGGGTTACGCCAAACACTTCCCACAGGTAGGTGAGCGTATCATTATTGGGGTCGCTGGATGCGGATGCATCGAGCACCAGCACATCATTCTCGATTGTGTAGTTAAAGTCAGCGGTGGGAGCTAAATTCTGGTTCCCTGATCCGCCGCCGTTGCCGCCGCCGGTTGGGGGTGTTGTTACATTGCTCTCCACTTCCGGCCCGCCGCCACATGCTGCCACGAGCACTGCGCTACCGATCATCATAGCGATGCGCGATTTCATTGTCCTGGTCACCCGTTCGTCCTCAAATTCAAATGGTTTGAATCGATATTTTGATAGACGCTATGTTATGGGTTCGGGGAGCAATATGATGTGAACTCGATTCACTTTCCACATAGCTTCACTAAAAAGAATCCTCTTTTTAAATATTTTGTTTTTTGGGGGGCTTATAAAAGGCTGTGATTCAGTCAGTGAAGCGAGCCAGTACATTACATTGTTAACAAAATGTGTGGGGGATGAATCAAATGGGCGACTCAATCACATTCCATCGGAGGTGACTTAATTATAATCGCACGGCCGTTAACATTCTGGGGGAAGCAGTGAGATGTTTCATGGAAGTATTAAAAATGTAATGAGTTTTGCGCTAGCGGTTTGCAGTGCAGTGATAGTTCTTTTCGCAAGTTTTTCAGCGTCAGCTGAAGAATCTAAGTTTTTAAGCGTTGAAGAAGCGTACCCATTGTCAACCAATGTCGAAAACAACCAATTAATTCTTAGTTGGGATATTGCTGAAAACTACTACTTATATACTAATAAAGTACGAGTTCAGGTTTGGAAAGAGGGTGAACGTTTACCGGTTACATTAAACGTACCAAAAGGAAAATTAAGTACGATGAAAATTTTGGTGAAGAGCTCGAAGTGCATTATGACTCGCTGGAGGTAGGTGCATTGCTACCAGCTGAACCAGGGCCTTACCAATTCAGTGTGAAATTTCAGGGGTGTGCTGATGCGGGCCTTTGTTACCCGCCTAGGACCGAGTATTTTAGTATTCAGAATGGTAGCGTTATCGGGCTCACTCAGGAGACCTTTAAAGCGCTGTCCTCTCAAAGCGATGATGGTGCGGAACAACCGAGCGATCAAAGCGCACAGGCGGTCTTTCTTCCTTATATGCTAATAGGTGCGTTAATCGGCGGATTCATTTTAAACCTTATGCCTTGCGTGTTCCCTGTTCTTTCTCTCAAGGCGCTTTCACTCGCCCATGGGGATGCCAAAACACATCATCGAAATGGTTGGGCTTACACTGCAGGGATTGTGCTCTCGTTTCTGTTGGTCGCGATCATTATTATCGTTGCGAAATCAACGGGTGAGTCGTTGGGTTGGGGCTTTCAGCTGCAGCAACCGATATTTGTCGCAGGATTGGTATACCTGTTTGTATTGCTAGGATTGAATCTGGCTGGTTTTTTCGAAATGGGTACAAGCTTCATGGGAGTGGGGCAGAATCTGACGCAGGGGAATAGTGTATCAGCATCGTTTTTCACGGGAGTATTGGCTGCGGTGGTAGCGAGCCCTTGTACCGCGCCTTTCATGGCATCTGCCGTTGGTTTCGCAGTGACACAAAGCGCTGTTACTGCCTTGCTTGTTTTCGCTTTCCTTGGTTTAGGCTTGGCGGCACCTTATCTCTTGCTGTGTTATATCCCTGGGATTGCAAATAAGATGCCTCGCCCGGGCTTATGGATGGAAAGACTTAAACAGTTATTGTCTTTCCCAATGTTCCTAACTAGTGCTTGGCTGCTTGGTGTCCTCGGTAGTCAAACCAGTGCCAAGGTGGCGGCTTATGTAGTAGCCGGCAGTATTGCTCTGACGTTTGCGATTTGGGTCTTGAAAGGGGGAGCAAGCTCATCCTTGGTGCGTTGGACTAACCGCGCTGTCGCATCTGCAGCGCTATTCGTAGCGGTGTTAGTGGTTGCTAAAGTAGATCAGCCGGCAAGTGAAGAGAGCTCCATCTGGACTGCGTTTTCAGAGGAGGTTCTCGAGCAATTCAGAGCGGAAAAAAGAGCGGTGTTTGTGGATTTAACAGCTGATTGGTGTATTACTTGTAAAGCCAATGAGGCTGTGGCAATCAATAGAGAGGCTGTCCAGAATTTTGCGCGTGAAAACAATATCGCGATGGTAAAAGGAGACTGGACCAAGAGTGACCCCAAGATCACGAAGTATCTTGAAAGCTTCGGCCGAAACGGTGTCCCCTTGTATGTTGTCTATTCTGAGGATCCGAATGTGGAGCCGAAACTACTCCCTCAGATACTAACTGAGGATATCGTGCTGGAAGCGATGCGGGAATCTATTCAATAGCCAGTACTGGAAGCCCAGCCCCTCGGTTGGGCTTTTTCATTTCTCGCGCGGGTGTTTGGCGCGATATTCGCTGGGCGTCATTGCAGTCTGTTTTTTAAAGAATGTGTTAAATGTCGCTTTGCTGTTGAATCCACTCGCGTACATTACCTCGAGTACGCTACGTTTAACATCATCTAACACCAAAAGGTGTTTGGCTTCTTCAATACGATGTCGATTCACAAACTCAAAAAAATTACATTCAAAATGTCGGTTAATGATCTGCGACAACATACGTGAAGACCAATTGAGTTGGCCGGCGAGTTCATCGATAGTGAGGTTGGCTTGCAGATAAGGTTTTTGCTCTGCCATATGCAGGCTCAAACGGGCGATATCTCGGCTGTCGAATTCGGGCGGTTTTGGCGCGGCTTGATTGGCTGTGTCCTGATCTGAAGTGTCTTGTCCATCAGCTAAGTCCTCTTTCCTGCTCACTTTCGCGACGACGCTGGAGTGACTCAAACTGAAAAAAATCAACAGGCTGACCAGTGCCAAAGTGGCGTAATTGCCGATCAGTCCCATGGTGCTGAAGTCAACGGGTAATGCAAACCCGATGTTCAGTTCGATACCGAGCACGACCAGCATCTGCCAGATCAAAAGCGCTACGAAACCGATCACCAGTGTGCGCAGCCAGGAAAAATCAAGCGCGTCGATATTGGACAGCTGACTGCGGATACGTGTGCGGTAGTGCTGGATTTCCATCACACAGGCCAAGCCGAACCCCAGTCGGATCGTGTCGCGAACATAGACGACGATTCGCTCATTCAGGCTCGAATCGTAGACAGAGCTGTGCTGAAGCATGTGCACCTGCTCCGTATCCGTCAGCATAAAGAACGGCACCAACGTAAACAGATAGGCCAGCGCCGGCAAGAAAAAAAGCGCATCGCGTTTCTGCAAATGCGGGTCGCGGTAGAGCAGGCTGCGTGTATACAACAGAAGCAGCGGTGCCTCTAGCCAGTAGGCGATACCAAACACGTAGAACGCGTCGCGCATGTGCTCGATGGCCAGTGGCCGAACGGCATCACCAAATTGGACGAGGAGATCAAGCGGAATCGCCGCGTGGCACAAAAGAAAGGCCGATAGCAGGCCATTGCTGAGGCCCTGCGCTTTGCGGGTTAGGCAAAGTAGGGCGAACAGGAGGCACAGGTACGCGGTGATCAGAAGAACGACGTCATGAAGATTAAATAAGACCAGACTCATGATCTGAGCTACCTCGATTTCACCTTGCACAAGCACAGACAGCTGGCTTGATTATGAGTACCGTTTGCGGTTTGATGCGGTGGCAGTCGCGCGCGGGCGCAGTATAGCCTGTTGTCGCGCCTAAAACAGAAAAAGCCGGAGCGCCGAATGACAGACATAGACATCGTATTCCTGGACGCCGGGACAATAAGCCCCACGGTGACCATGCCCACGCCTGCGTTTCCCCACCGCTGGACCCAATACGCGCGAACTGAGGCTCACGACAGGGCCGCGCGGTTACGTGAGGCGGACTGCGTCCTTACCAACAAAGTCCCCATCGACGCGGCATTGCTGGCCGCCTGCCCAAAGCTGCGCTACGTCGGCGTGGTGGCGACGGGCACCAATATTGTTGATATTCCGGCCTGTGAAGCGCGTGGGGTGAGCGTAACGAATGTCAAAGGGTATTCGACGCAAGGGGTGGCGGAGCATGCGCTGATGATGATGCTGAGCCTCGTTAAGCAGCTCAAAGCCTATCAGCAGACAATCAGTGAAGGGGCCTGGCAACAGGCAAAGCAATTTGTGTACTACCAAGGCCGCATAGACAATCTGCACGGGAAGACCCTCGGTCTGGTTGGTACGGGCGAAATCGCCCGCGCAACAGCCCAACTCTGCGGGGCTCTGGGCATGAAAGTGTTGTATCACAGCCCCTCTGGACGCAAGCAGGTAGAAGGGCAGGACTGCGTGTCGTTGGATACCTTGTTGCAGCAGTCTGATGTGGTGTCATTGCACTGCCCACTCACGGCGCAGACAGAAGGGCTGATGTCGGCAGAGGCCTTGGCAAAAATGAAGCCAGGAGCCCTGTTGATCAATACCGCGCGCGGCCCGATTGTCGACTCGAACGCGGTGGTTGACGCGCTGCAACGCGGGCACCTGGGTGGGGCCGGGCTCGATGTATTGCCGCAGGAGCCTCCAGCAGCAGAGGACGTCGTGATGCGCGCGAACACCTTGCCGAACCTGTTGCTCACGCCGCACACGGCATGGGCGAGTGAAATATCACAGCAGGCACTGGTGCAGGGCGTGATCGCAAATGTCAATCAGTGGTACGCTCAAACGCACGGTAACGCGTAAGCAATGACCCGTGAGGCGCGTGTTGCCGGAGCGCCTCCGTCATCCATATTTAAGGTAACGGGACCGCAGCCACTTTTTCGAGCGCAACCGGGTGCAACGGGTCGAGTTCGAGTACGCGTTTATATTTTGCCAGTGCGCCATTGCCATCCACGCTGAAAAAGCGGCCTTCCGCCTCATCGATGGCGGCACTTTCGAGCAGCCCTTCAATCATCAACTCCCGTTCCATCTGACTGATGGAGGCATGGTGCTGCTGTTTGCGCGCTTCGGCTTCTGCTAGGCGCTGTTCGAGACGCTTGAGGCTTGCGAGCTCAGCGGATGCCGAGCGCCCGTGCTCCAGATAAGCGGCCGCAAGCCCAAGCTCTTCGCCATTTAACGCGGTTTCTGCGAGCTTGGCATACTCCTCTGCAATTTGTTCCATTGCCGCCAGCGCCCTCGGGTTGTCAGCGTCGATGTCGAGCACGCGTTGCAGCTTGTCGAACGCGTTATTCGCGTCGGGCTTTTTCAAGCGGCGTTCGCTGATATCAATGAGGGCTTCATACACCAAACGCTCTATCGTCAGGGTCTGTGTGGGGTCCTGGCTGTGTTCGCTTGGGTCCAGTGGAGCGCTCGGAGGGGCGGTTTGCTCAATTCGTAAGGAGGGGACTACAGCGACGTCCGCTGCCGTAGCCTCGTGTTTCATCGGAGGTAGCTGCGTGACGATAAGGGCAATGGCGGCCAAGGTGCCCGCAGCGCCAATGGCGTACATCCATTTTGATTTTGGCTGTGCACGAGGAGGGGCTTGCGGCACAGTCTGTGTGATGACGGTGTCGTCCCCGTCTTCGGGGCTATCGAATTCTAAGGTATCGGCGTTGTGTGGCTGTACCAGGGTCGGGTCGAGGGCGGAGGCGGGTGTGTCTAGGCGCGCGATATCCAGGTTGGTCAGCGTTGTCGCCTGCGCGTTCAAGTTGAGGCGGTCGAGGTCATCGATCAATTGCTGCGCGCTCTCGTAGCGATCACTCGCTTTTTTGGCAAGTAAACGGTCGAGAATCGGCTGAAGCTCGGCAAGTACGGAAGGCAGTACGGGGACGGGCTCATTAAAGTGTTTGTACGCGGTCGCGATCATATCTTTGCCGTCGAAGGGCACGCGATCGGTCAGGCACTGATACAAGAGTACGCCCAGACTGTAAAGGTCCGATTGAGGGCTGGCATTCCCTCCGCGGATCTGTTCTGGCGCCATGTATTTCGGCGTGCCGACAATCAGTCCGGTTTGCGTCAGGTTCATATCCGAACTCAGCTCCTTGGCGATGCCAAAGTCGGTTAGAACGGCCGCGCCGTCTTCGCGGAACATGACATTATCGGGCTTGATGTCGCGGTGCACGATGCCTTTCTGATGCGCAAAACTCAGTGCCGACGCGGATTGACGTAGCAGCGTGAGCGTATCGCGTACACTCAGGCCCCCCTCAAGTCGCGTATGCAAGTCGCCGCCGGGCAGGTATTCCATCGCGATGTAAAACGTGGTTTGAAACTCGCCAACGTCGTAAACCTGCACAATATGACTGTGGCTGAGCTTGGCGACGATCAGGCTTTCCTGCACGAAGCGCTGGCAGAATTGCTCGTCTTCACTGAGGTCTGGCTTGAGTACCTTGAGCGCGACATTGCGGTCGAAGGTGTGTTGGCGAGCGCGATAAACGGAGGCCATGCCGCCTTTTCCGATGCGCTCGATAATATCGTAGCCGGGTACCTGCAGGTCGTCCGTGCTCACTGAGTTGCTTGTCACTGTGTGTTCAATCCGCTTGGCGTGTGCCGCCATTGTGCGAAAAATGGGCGAGGGGGTAAAGCGCAGTGCTCAGACAGGGTGGGAAAGGGTGCGCGAACGCACAAACATGCCGGGGCAGTGCCCCGGCAGAGAAGCTTAAAGTCCGAGTGCGTCGGCAATATCTTTCCACGCAACGTACTTGAAGTTTTGCGGTTCGTGCGGCTCGCGATTAAAGCCGTCCTGAATCACCACCATACCCTGAGACCAAGCGCCTCCGAGGTTGGCGTTCGTTACGGTGAGGCCGTCGGTTTCCTGAGTGCCGTCGATGCCGGCATCGGCATCCAGCACGACACGAAACGAGCCGCGATACGCCAAGGCGTCGCTGCCGCTTGCACGCGCGTCAAGCAATTCGTAGATCGCGTAGCTGAAGTCACCCTGACTGCTGACAACGAGGTAGTCGTTTGCATTGTCGCGAACGTAAATGTCGACCCCTTCTACGTCAGCGACCAGCGCGCCGTCACTGACCTGGGTCAGCAATTCAGGTTGTGCATTAGGATCTCTCAGGTCCAGGCGCCAAACCCCGACGGCTTCCTCGCCCATGTAAATAACTTCTTCGCGGTCATCCGCAACACAGCCTTCAGGCTGAGAGGGCAGTGCCCACTCTCGCACCAGTTCGGCATTCAGTGGCTTGATGCTGCTGATGTGCCATTGCTGATAGCGACCGTCTTTGTCGTTGACGAAAGCGTGCAGGTCGCCTGCGGGTGTACGGTGCAGACATGCGCCGTAAGGCTCCGTGAGGTTCAGGCTTTGTCCTCCGAGGAACGCCACTTTCCCTTCTGCGGAAATGCTGAACACGGACAAAGAGTTGTCGGTACGGTTACTTGCCACCGCAACATCTTGATCCATGCCATTCAAGTTCTGACGCACATCGACATTATTTAATCGACCGATGGCCAGGTTTTGCAGAATGCGTCCTTCAAGGTCGTAAACGTACAAACCCTGTTTTTGTCGGTGCCGAGCACAACGCTGTAGTTCGCGGCTTCTGGGTGTACCCAGAAAGCAGGATCGTCCGCCGCATCACCCTGACTGGTCACTGCGGTGGTTTCGACACGCGCGTGAATGTTGGCGACGGGGATGCCGAGTTTGCTTTCTTCGATGATTTTTTCTGGATTGCTACTGCATGCAGCCAGAGTGCTGAATGCGGCAAGCACTGCAAATTTTTTCACTTATCTCTCCCTTGGTGTTGCTTTATGTTTGTGTGTCACGTGTAAAAGGGACACCGGCCATGTGACCGGTGTCGGGGAGGGCTTACTGATTTGTAAACGTGACGCCCAGCTCGAAAGAGCGGCCGTACTCTTCGTACATGCCGTTACGTGAACGGTCCCCATGATACGCGTAGTATGGCTCGTCCGTCAGGTTCTTGGCGTTGAAGAATACCTGCAGCGACTCGTTGATGTTGAACTTTCCGGCGAAGTCGAGCTGCATGTGCTCGTCTTCGTACAGATCGTTAAATTCATCGTCGAGCTCAATCAGGCGTTTGCTTTGGTAGTTCGTCGACAGACGCAAGCTGGTGAAACGATTTTCGTAGCCAACAACAAAGTTACCGATGACATCAGACTGGTTCACCAGTGGCAGGTCTTCGGACTCGCGCTCTGGGTAGTCGGCGCTGCTCTCACTGAAGGTACCGTTTAATTGCAGTAACAAGCCGTTGTCCCAAGCCTTGGTCCAAGCCAGTTCGATACCCATGACCTCGGCGTCGCTGCCGTTTTGTGCGATGACAAACTCATCGACAACCAACTCGTCCAGTCCCAGATTGCTGAAGTCAAAGTACTTGTCGATATCGACTGTGTCGGCAATGTCAGACAGGAAGATGAAGTTGTCAATTTTCTTGTAGTAGAAGCCAGCACTCAGTGCGCCAATGCCGCCTGGGTAGTACTCAATCCCGAGGTCGATATTGTTTGCATGGAAAGGCTCCAGCTCAGGATTACCCGCGCTTTCTACCACGAGTTCACCAACGTTATCTTCGATGGTCAGCTCAACGTCTTCATGCGTTGGACGCAGATCACCGAAAGAGGGGCGACCAATAGACTGGAAGTACGCTGCGCGCAGAATGGTTTTTTCGTTCAGCTCGTAACGGATATTGATGCTGGGCAATACGTCGGTGTAGCTGCTTTCGAAGTAGTTATCGCTCACGTCGACACCTTCTTCTTCGGTGTCTTCGTTTTCGAAGGCCACGACGTTTTTACCGCTCGCTTCCACCTCGGTATGCTCAACGCGGATACCGTAAGTGATGTGCAAGGAATCGATGTCGATGCCGCTCATGATGTACGCAGCGCTGACGTCTTCCTGAATGGCGTAGTCATTGTTCGACGCAATGGTCGTGTCGACTTCGTTGATCTCGAATTGATCTACGTTGGCGAAGGTATAGTTGCGCAGTGACGAAGCATTGATCTCGGGGCCGAGGTTACCGAGGCTGTAGTCGACTTCATCGCCGGCAAAGTCTGCCCAGCTGCTTTCTTCCATGAAGTCGCCTTCATACACCACTGCACCGCCATCGTTTTGTTTTTCACGATTGCGCATGGCCACACCAAACTTAATGAAGCCTGGGTTGCTGCCGAAGTTGAGATCGTAGCGTGCGTCGAGGTTCAGGTTGATGTTCTCGTCTTCAGACAGGTTGTCTTCTACCACAATTTCGTTCAGCACGTAGTTGGCGGGTACCAAGCCATCTTCGCTGATGAACAGATCTGGTTGTTCACCGATAGAACGATAGCCTTGCTGTGCCACACCCTCATAGGTGAACTGGGAGTCGATGCGATTGGGCTCGGCTTCGGATGCGTCGGAGTAGCCAAGTTTGGCTTCCAGAGTCCAGCGGTCAACTTCGGTTTCGGCACCGAGCAACAAAGATTGGATTTCCTGCTCTTCGTAACGGTCTTTCAGTTCGCGATCGGTCTCACCATCTTCTGAGATCAAAGACGTATTGGTGATGTTGCCTTCGGGGAAGTCGCCGTCGCCGTATTTGTATTCAAAGCGGTTGCGGTATTCCTGATCGCTGAAGTTGCTGTACAGGTAACGAGAGTAGAACAGGGTGTCTTCACTGGGACGGAAGTCCAAGTTCAAAGCAAAACCTTCGCGCTCACGTGTAATGGCGTAGTCACGTGCTTCGAATTCTTCGTGCGCGATAAACTCGTTGCCGGCATCGTCTTCAAAATCGTCGGACCAACCGCCATCGGATTCGATATTTTCCGAACCGAATTTGCGCTCCTGATTGGAGTAGGAGGCTGCAACACCCAGATCACCGGCGTCGAAGCTGAATACGTTGGTGACAGTTGCGGCCACTTTGTAGCCGTTTTCGCCTTGCAGATCGCTGCGATTCGCATTGCCGGAAAGCTTGTAGAACAAGCCGTCACGGTCGAAGGCCGAAAGCGACTTCACATCGATTGAACCACCGATGGCTTCAGCGTCCATGTCGGCGTTCAGGGTTTTGGTCACGGTCAGGGTTTCGACGAGGTCGGACGGGATCACGTCGAGGGCGACGGATCGGCGGCCCGCTTCTGGAGAGGCCAGCGGCACACCATTGATGGTTGAGGCATTCAGGTTAGAGTCGATACCGCGGATGCCGACGTAGCGACCTTCACCTTGGTCGCGCTCAATGAAAACACCTGAGACGCGTTGCAGGGCTTCGGAAACGTTCTCATCCGGAAGCTGACCGATGCTGTCTGAAGTGATGACGGAGATCAGGTGATCAGCCGAACGCTGCTGGTTGAGCGCCTTGTTCGCGCTGGCCGCTTGACCGGTCACGATAACGTTCTCAATCAGCATCAAATCGCCACCAATACGCACGGGCTGGTTGGTGGTTTCATCGTCGACCACGGTGATTTGAGTGGTAACGGTCTCAGCGCCAAGGTAAGAGACGGAGAGGTCGTAGGTGCCTGCAGGTACGCCAGGGAAAGAAAAGCGGCCGTCTTCTGATGTTGCGGTCTGCATTTTCAACTCGTTAATTCGAACGATGGCACCTTCAAAAAAGACTTGGCCTTGTTGGTCGCTGACGCGACCGTTTACGCGACCGTCCGCAAACGCGGCAGTGCTGATCGCGCTGGACGCAATGGCCATCGCGAGTGCACTGAATTGAAATTGCTTTTTCATGGTATCCCCCCAAAGGATTGTTGATTTAGGTGCAATGCGCGGATGGTAGGGGGGGTTAATGACAGTGCGGTTTCACTAATGTGACTGTTGAGTGTCAAAAATATTTCATTGGTGAATGTCTGTACGATCGGCACGCAGCTTGTTGAAAAAGCCGGCAAAGGGGGAGAACGCGGCGCCCTATTGCAGGGTGCCGCGAGGGAGCGGTTGTGGATTAGCCGCTGACGCTGCCGAGTACGTGATACTCTTCGGCGATATCCTGAAGCCCTGTGATCGGTTGCGTGACGCGCTTAAGCAAGCCATCACTGATCCCGTAAATCAGGCCGTGAATACTGAGTTCGCCGCCGTTTTGCCAGACGTGCTGTACCGCAGGGATATGGGCCACGTTCGCCACCTGCTGCTCCACATTCAATTCGCACAGTCGGTTGACGCGCTCATCGTGGTCTTCAATTTTGTTCAGCTCGTCGCGACGGCGGTTGTAGACGTCACGGATGTTTCGAATCCAGTGGTCGGCGAGGCCGTAGCGCGTGCTCTCGGTTGCCGCACGCACGCCGCCGCAACCATAATGGCCGGTGACAATAATGTGCTTCACTTTCAGCACCTGAATCGCATAAAAGATTACGGATAGGCAGTTGAGGTCTGTGTGCACAACACAGTTTGCGATGTTCCGATGAACGAACATTTCGCCGGGCACCATGCCTGAAATCTGTGTCGCCGGAACTCGGCTATCGGAGCAGCCGATCCAGAGGTATTCGGGGGTTTGTTGTTCGGCGAGGCGGGTGAAAAAATCTGGGTCTTCGGCTTTGATACTCTCGGCCCAATTCACATTACTGGCAAGCAGATCATCTAAATCCTGCATTGTCGTGCATCCTCTAGTTGTAATTCATTTGACGGAGGGGCGAGTATAGCGAAGGGCCTTGCGGTGTTACAATATTGCGCTTTGTATACATAAAGACCACACAACAGGGCAGGGCTGGCTTCAGATGACAACGCTATACTGGCACGACTACGAAACCTGGGGTGCGAACCCCGCTGTGGATCGGCCCAGTCAGTTTGCGGGTGTGCGCACGGACGAAGCGCTGAACATCATTGGCGAGCCGCTGGTGATTTTTTGTCGCCCACCTGTTGATGTGTTGCCACATCCAGAGGCATGCCTGGTCACGGGTATCACCCCGCAGCAGGCCATGGCGGAAGGCCGCAGCGAAGCGGAATTCATTGCGGCGATTCACGCGGAGCTGGCTCAACCCGGCACCTGCGGCGTCGGCTACAACTCGCTGCGCTTTGACGATGAGGTGACGCGCTACACGCTCTACCGGAATTTTTACGATCCTTACGAGCGAGAATGGCGCGACGGCAACTCGCGCTGGGACATCATTGATATGGTCCGGCTCGTGTACGCGTTGCGGCCTGATGGCATTGAGTGGCCCATGGTCGAAGGCGTGCCGAGTTTCCGCCTGGAGCTGTTAACGGCCGCGAATGGCTTGTCACATGAGTCAGCGCACGACGCGTATTCCGATGTGGAGGCCACCATTGCACTGGCGCGCTTGATTCGTGAACGCAAACCGCAGCTCTACGACTATGTGTTTCGATCGCGCACGAAACAGGCGGTCAGTGCGATGATCGACATCCGTGCGCGTAAACCCCTGTTGCACATTTCTTCTCGCTTTCCCGCATCGCGGGGGTGCGCGGCGTTAATCGTCCCGTTGGCGGCGCACCCGGTCAATCGCAATGCGGTGATCGTATACGATTTGAGCGTGGACCCCTCTGTCCTCGAGACGCTGAGCGCCGAGCAAATCGCCGAGCGTGTTTTTACTTCGGATGCCGACCTTCCCGAAGGGGCCTCCCGCATTCCCCTCAAGCTGTTACATTTGAATAAATGTCCGGTGCTTGCCCCGGCGAAGATGCTGGATGCTGCCGCGGCGTCGCGCTTGGGCATTTCCCGTGAGCAGTGCGAAGCACATTGGCAGGCGTTGTTGGGTATGGAGCTTGAGCACAAGGTCAGGGAGGTGTTCACGCAACGCGAATTTGAGGAGAGCGGAGATCCGGAGCAGCAGTTGTATGGCGGTTTTGCCAGTGATGCCGATAAAGCGACGATGCGCCGTTTACGCGAGCATCCGGAAGCGGTGTTGGCTGAAGCGACCCCCTTCAACGATACACGTTTGAATGCGATGATGCCGCGCTACAAGGCGAGAAATTTCCCGCAGCTTTTGAGCGAGGACGAGCGTCAGGCGTGGATACATTTTTGTCGGGAGCGTCTGTTGCGCGGCGAGCCCGGCTTGCTCAATCTCACTGCGCTGGAGGCGCGCTTGCAGGCCTTGGGCGAGGAGCGGGTTACTGAACGCGATCACGAGATTCTCGAAGCGCTGTATGAATATTCTCAAATGCTGGCTGCCGAACTGGAGGAGGGCCTGTGATTACGTTGTATCAAATGCCGGTGTCGCATTACTGTGAAAAGGTACGTTGGGCGCTCGCCAGAAAGCATGTACCCCATCGCTACAAAAACCTCTTGCCCGGCCTGCACATTAAACCGATGAAACGTTTGAGTGGCCAGAGCAGTGTGCCTGTGATCAAGGAAGGGCGCACGGTGGTACATGGGGCCAGCGCTATTTTGGACTATCTCGATGAGTCTTATCCGCGTTTTCCTCTGATGCTGGAGGATGAGGCACTGAACAAGGAGGCGCAAAGCTGGGAGGCATGGGCGGACGAGGAGATCGGGCCGGCGGTACGTATTCTGGTTTACTCGGTGTTGCTGGATCGGCCGGATGTGTTGCTCCCCATGTTTGCCCAGGATGGCCCCTGGTACAGTCGCTGGGTCATGCCTAAGGCGTTCCCCAAAATTAAATCGGCGTTGACGAAACTGCTGCCGGTAAACGCCGATAGCGTAGCCAAGGCGCAGACGCAGCTGGATGCTGCGGTTGCCAAGGTTGTAGCGGCCCTGGATTCTGGAGAGTTTCTGGTAGGCGATCAATTCAGCCGTGCTGATTTGTCTGTCGCCGCGCTTCTAGCACCACTATATCGCCCCGCCCGCTATGGCATTTTCTGGCCTGAATCCATCCCTTTGCCTTTACAGGAATACACCGAACGCTACGCTGCCCTGGAACCTTGGGTGATGTCGATGTACCAGCGCTTCCGCTGATCTAAGCGTAATTCTGTAACCCGACGACCGCGGGGGCAGACCACAAAGTGCTTTGCCCCCTTGAGTCTGAAAATTACACGGAGTCAGTCGAGGGGGCCTGCCACGCGGTAAAGCTTTGGCGGGGACGCGGCAAGTACGTCCCTGTAGGCTCCCCACCCGCATCCCTGCGGGTGAAGCCCCGCCAAAGCTTTACCGCGCGTCAGGCCTCGGATGTAATGCGAATCTTCAACGACGCGATACTTATCAAAAGGCATGATGCCGAATCAACGAAAACGCTTCCCATCGTTTGCGGGGTCAGATCACAAAGTGCTCTGACCCCTCACATCCAAACTCGAAGAAAACGAACCCGCACAGCTCAGCAAATAGTGCTGCGCTATGGGGTTACTCCCACCTCCCAAGGCCTGATGCACCGTATTGTTCTGACTGGGCTCTCATTCGCATGGACGCGAATGGAGAGCTTACAGGGATGTATTCACGCGTCCCAGGCAGAACAATACGGTGGAGCAGGCCCCCTCGAATACGGTTGCCTAATTCGTAGCACCGACCACAACTTGAAAAAGGCCTTTGCGTTATTGATTGGAAGCCGTGCGATTCTTTAAACACAGGAAGTCGAGGGGGCCTGACGCGCGGTAAAGCTTTGGCGGGGACGCGGCAAGTACATCCGTGTAGGCTCCCCCCCCGCATCCCTGCGGGTGAAGCCCCGCCAAAGCTTTACCGCGCGTCAGGCCTCAGGTGCAATGCCAGTCTTCAACGACGCGATACTTATAGAAAGGCATGATGCGGAGCGAGTCGAAGAGGAATAGGGGGCAAACGTGCCGCATCCTAGCATTTCAGAGTGGCCCGAACAGCGCTACAATAGCGCCGTTTTTCCCCGCCATTTTGCTGTCTATCGAGGTGCGTCTTGAACTTTGCTGGTGCCAATATACTTTCTGTTGATCAATTTGAACGTGCCGATATCGAACAGATATTCGCCGTGGCGGACCGGATGGAGCCTTTTGCCAAACGGCGGATGGTGACGCGGGTGCTTGAAGGCGCGATTTTGGGCAACATGTTCTTCGAACCGAGTACGCGGACGCGGGTGAGTTTTGGGTGTGCGTTTAACCTGCTTGGCGGGGAAGTGCGCGAAACTACAGGCTTTAAAAGTTCGGCTATCGCGAAGGGTGAGAGTCTCTACGATACCGCTCGGGTGCTGTCAGGATACAGCGATGTCATCTGTATGCGGCATCCCCAGTCGGGGTCCGTATCCGAGTTTGCGGCCGCGAGCCGGGTGCCGGTGATCAATGGCGGTGATGGTGCCAATGAGCACCCCAGTCAGGCCTTGCTGGATCTGTATACCATTTTAAAAGAAGTGGGCGGGCGTGGTGGCAGCATTGATGGTTTGCGCATCGCGATGATTGGCGACCTCAAATTTGGTCGAACGGTGCACTCTTTGGCACGTCTGCTGAGGCTCTTCGATAACCTGCATATTGTGCTGGTGTCGCCTGAGGAGCTGGCTATGCCCGAAGTGTACGTCGAGGCCCTGCGCGAAGCGGGCCACAAAGTGGAAGTGTCGACCGAGCTGATGAGCAGCATTGCTCATGTGGATATCGTCTATTCCACGCGGATTCAGGAAGAGCGGTTTGCCTCTCAGGAAGAGGCGGACCTGTATCGAGGACGATTCCGTTTGAATCAGGAGATATACACCAAGTTCTGTGAGCCGAACACGGTGATTATGCACCCATTGCCCCGCGATTCACGCGAAGGCGCCAATGAGCTCGACAACGATTTAAACCAAAATCCGAACCTCGCCATCTTCCGTCAGGCCGATAACGGGGTATTGGTGCGTATGGCATTGTTCGCGCTGATATTGGGTGTTGTAGACCAGGTCGAGCAGTCTGCAAGGGAAGTAAACTGGTATCACCGCCGCAGTTGACGCGTTTTATAACGTTTTCGTCGGGTTTTGGCGATTTATCATCAGAAAAGAGTCTATTTTGCTCACACTAAAGTGTGAGCTATTCGCCCCTATGGCGCGTTAAATCTCGCTATAATTCTCATGCCTCACAGTTAAATTACAAATAGATATATAAACAGGTGTGTGATGATGAGTCGTCATGGTCTTTGGCTGGTGCTCGCTGGGTGTCTGGCTGTTAACCTTCATGCACAGGATAGCAAGCAAGATGAGCAATGGTTGCTCGCAAAATACGATGCCAATGGTGATCGCGTGATCAGCATTGATGAGGTCGAAGAGAAGCGCAAGCAGGCGTTTGCGCGTATGGACTTCGATCTCGATGGTGATGTTAGCTTTGAAGAGTATGAAAGACTGGATCGTGAGCGACGCAATTTGTTGCTGCAAGCACGCTTCGTCAAGCTCGACAGCAACCAGGATGGCCGCCTGACGGGACAGGAGTACGCCTCCTACCTCGGCAGTTTTGACCGTATGGATCAAAATGGCGACGGCCAGGTTTCAGCCAGTGAGATGACTCAGAGCAAAGACAGCGATGAGGCCCTCAAAGAAGAAGCCGATGCCTGCTTGCTTTGGTTCTGTGTCCGCAAAAATATGTGGTAAGCGCCGCTGTCAGGGCGACTTCAAGCAGTGATTAATTCGGGCGATTAATTGATCGCCCTGATCGCTGGGCACCACGCATTCCGCATGCAGATCTCGCTGCAAACCTTCCAGGAATGCGTCACTTAAAGACGAATACAGTAAGTGCGGTACGCCGCCGACGCGCTGTGTTTGGCACAACTTCTGATACAAACGAATGCTGTCGTCACCGGCTTCCTGTATGTGCGTGACGATAAGCTCCGCTTCGCCACTGACGTCAAAGTGCTTGATGTCATTTTCATTTTGTATGGTGTAGAGCTCGCAGTGACCTTTGAGCAGCTCGACCGTATGCGCACAGCTGGCGAAATCCGCGTCGATCAAGACGACGCTGTGAAGATCGTTGTACTGATTCAACGTCGCGCGATTGCGGCCGCTTTTCTTACTTTGGTAGAGGGCCCGGTCGGCCAGCTCGAGCTGCTTGTCGAGGCTCGCACCGGTGGTGAAGCGCAAGGTGCAGCCGCCTATACTGACCGTAACTCGCTGAAAACCCGGTGAGCCCTGATGCTCAATGCCCAATAATTCGATTTGTTTGCGCATGATCTCAGCAACGTGTTCGGCGCCTTTGCTGTCCGTGTTCGGCAGCAAAACCACAAATTCTTCTCCACCATAGCGCGCAACGATGTCGCCCGGACGGTTAAAGCACTGGTCGAGTGCACTGGCGACGCGCTGGATACAGCTGTCTCCAGCCGGGTGGCCGTAATTGTCGTTGTAGAGCTTAAAGTGGTCGATATCAAACAGCAGAATCGTCAGCGGTTCTTTATTGCGTGTCGCCAGACGCCAGGCCTCTTGGGCCTTTTCCTCAAAGGTGCGGCGATTGTAGAGTTGCGTCAGGCCGTCGCGCTGGCTGAGTTTGACCAAGCGCGTGTTCAGCTCATGCAGCTGCGTGCGCATACGCGCGATACGCTCCATGGCTTTGATTTTAGCGTGCAGGATGACCTTGCTGACGGGCTTGATCAGGTAATCATCACCGCCCACGGCAATGCCCTGTTCGAGGCTTTCTTCCTCGCTTTTGCCCGTGAGGAATATAATGGGGATCCAGTGCTCGCCGAGACTCTCGCGAATGAGGCGTGTGGTTTCAAAGCCGTTCAGCCCAGGCATTTCCACGTCCATGATGATCATGTCGATGGGGGTGTGCTCAATGATCTGTACCGCTTTCTCGCCGTTTTCAGCGATGACAGTCTCATGGCCGGCTGCCCGAATGTAATTATCCAGGGCAAAGCGCAGAGTCGCACTATCTTCTACAACTAGTATTTTCATATCGGGGTTCACGCGGGCGACGGCGGAAGCTTAGCACAGCATAGTTGGCGCACAAGTCCTGTTTTGAACACAGTGGCTAAAGATGCCACGACTTCGAAGGCAGGTCTGAGAACGGGTGCAAAGTTATGGCGAATAGACGTAGGCAGTTTCTAGCATTGGCGTGAAAAGGCTATAATCCGTCGTTTGACTTTGTATTTACTTAATTGATGCTTTTCTGCACAGCGTCGCAAGGAATTTCCAACGATGTCCGAATTTGATGATATTCGCCCGTACAATGATGACGAAGTCCCCGCTGTGTTAGCCCGGCTCGTCAACGATCGCGAATTTTTGGACGCTATCGTGCGCTGGCGCTTCAAGCAGTCCGGGCCAGTATTCGGCTTTGCTTTGCGCAAACTCGTGCAGTCGCGTCTTGCTGGCCGCGTTGCGAAAATTCGCAGTGTGGCGGATTTTCAGGCGGAAATTGAACAATATCTGGCCAAGGTGCTCGATGACACCGTGACGGAGCTGACCGTGAGCGGGCTTGATGCGCTCGATCAGTCCAGCGCCTACCTGTTTATCAGTAACCATCGCGATATCGCGATGGACCCGGCGCTCACGAACTGGGCCATCTATCAGCACGGCTTCAGTACCTTGCGTATTGCCATTGGTGACAACCTGCTGACGAAACCCTTCGCGAGCGATCTCATGCGCTTGAATAAGAGCTTCATTGTGAACCGCTCCGCGAAAGCACCGAGAGAGAAACTCAAGGCGGCCCGCCAGTTAAGTCGTTACATTCACCAGAGCGTGATGCACGACGGAGAAAATGTGTGGATCGCCCAGCGTGAGGGGCGGGCGAAAGATGGGTTGGATAGAACCAATTCCGCCATTGTCAGCATGCTGTCGTTGAGCAAAGACAAGCAGCAAAGTCTAGGCGATTACATTCGTGAAGCACGCGTGGTGCCCGTGAGTATTTCTTATGAATTTGACCCCTGTGATGCCGATAAGGCGCGTGAGTTGTACGCGAAGGCGGAGCAGGGCGAATACATCAAGGACGAGCATGAGGACGTGCAAAGTATTGCCCGTGGCATCACCGGTTTCAAAGGTCGAGTGCATCTGAGTTTTGGCACGCCCCTGGATCAGGAGTTTGAAGACAGCGAAGCGGTCACACGTGAAATTGATCGTCAAATTCTCAGTCACTATCAGCTTCATCCGAGCAATGCGATTGCCTATGAACTGCTCGAAGGGCAGGCGCCTAAGGTGCCGATTGGTGCGGAGGGAGCATGCTACACGCAGGGCGCGTTCGAAAAGCAGAAATCCGAATTTATGTCCCGCCTCAATGCGGTACCCGAAGCGCACAGGCCTTATTTTCTCGCCAGTTATGCCAACCCGGTGAAGGATCGTCTGTTACTGGCCACCTCCGATGCTTGACGACGCGCTGAAGAAAGACATTCAGCAGGCGTACAGCGGGTTTCTGCAAGCCAAAAATATGAAGCCCCGTTACGGGCAAAAAATGATGATTGCGGAAATTGCCCGCACACTTGGCTCGCTTCGTTTCGACGAAGAGGGCCACTGTATTTCCGAGAAAAACATTGCCGTGGTTGAGGCCGGCACGGGTACCGGTAAAACCGTAGCGTACTTGCTCGCCACTTTGCCGGTGGCCAAAGCGCTCGACAAACGCGTGGTGCTGTCAACGGCAACGATTGCCTTGCAGGAACAGGTCTCGCTCAAGGACATTCCCGATGTCCTGCTGCACAGCGGTTTGCAGTTTTCCTACACGCTTGCCAAGGGGCGGGGGCGTTACGTCTGTTTGAGTAAGCTCGAGCGTATCCTGAGTGATTCTCAGGGCAGCGAAGCGGCATTTTATGAAGACGAAGTCATTGCGGTGTCCGCGCAGGATTTGCATACCTATCGCGACATGATGCAACGCAGTGTCGACGGCGAATGGGATGGTGACAAAGACAGCTGGCCGGACGAAATCGAAGTGCCGGTGTGGCAGCGAGTGACGACCGATCATCGCCAGTGCTCGGGGCGCAAGTGCCCAAACATTCGAGATTGTGCGTTTTTTCACGCGCGCGACTCACTTGAAAATGCCGACCTGATCGTGGCAAATCATGACCTGGTGTTGGCGGACCTTGCACTCGGTGGCGGCGCCATTCTGCCCTCGCCCGAAGAGACGATTTATATTTTCGACGAGGGCCACCATCTGCCCGAAAAAGCGTTGAATCACTTCGCCGCCCACACCCGTTATCGAAGCACGATTCGTTGGCTGGGGCAAAGCGAAGGGCAGTGGCCGAAGCTGAAAGAAAGCCTCGCCGAACTCAGTTATTTTTGTCAGTTGTCGGAGCCGTTGGAGGCAGACCTAAAGGCTGCTCGAACCGTGCTCGAGGACGGGCTGCCACTGGTGCGAGCGCTTTGCGATGATATTGAGTTAGACCAGAATACCCCGCGCAAGTTGTTTCCCCTCGGTGAGGTGGGCCCGGAAATTGAACACCTCGCGGGCGCTGCCACTCGCGCGTTTGAGCGCTTGGAGGGCCTGCTTACAAAACTCTACCGTGAAATTGAAACCACGTTGGAGCAGGAACACAATCTGGTTCCCCGTAAGGATCTCGAAGTCATGTTGGGCTTGTTGGGCTCGTGGCTGACACGGGCCGAAGGCAACCTTGCACTGTGGCAACAATACCGCGAGACGCGTTTCGATGAAAAAATGCCGTTCGCACGATGGGTGACTTTGCTGACGCACGGCGATACCCCGGATTATGAATTTGTGGGTAGCCCCGTGCTGGCGTCGGGCATTTTACAGCGCAGTTTATGGTCGCGTTGCTGTGGTGCGGTCGTGACTTCGGCGACCTTGCGTGCGTTAAACCGTTTCGACCGATTTACCCTTAGGGCGGGGCTGTTCGACAACGCCCATTGTGCAGCGGTACCGAGCCCCTTCGATTACGCGACCAACGGAGAGCTCTGCATACCTTCCGCCTCGGAAGAAGCCAATCGCAGCGTCGAGCATACCGAAAGTCTCATACGATTGCTGCCGGACATTATTCATCCCGAGCAGGGCACGCTCGTACTTTTTTCATCGAATGCACAGATGAAACAGGTTTTCGAAGCGATGCCGGAATCGGTGCGCAGTCGCATTTATTGCCAGGGCTTGCAAAGCAAACAAAAAATGATTGAGTTGCACAAGCGCGATATCGATGCGGGGCAGGGCAGCGTGCTATGGGGCTTGGCCAGCTTTGCCGAAGGAGTGGATTTGCCCGGCGATTATTGTCGCCATGTGATCATCGCAAAACTGCCTTTTTCCGTGCCCGATGAACCTTTGGAAGCGGCCTTTTCAGAATGGATTGAGGCGCGTGGTGGAAACAGTTTTATGGAAGTCACCGTGCCGGATGCGTCCATTCGTCTGGTCCAGGCCTGCGGTCGCTTGCTGCGCACCGAAAGTGATCAAGGTCGGGTCACCATTTTGGATAAACGCCTCATTTCGAAGCGCTACGGGAAACTGCTTCTGGACAGTCTCCCCCCCTTCAGGCGCGTGGATTAGAAGAGGTTTGGCGCGCCACATCAGGGCGGTGTGACGCTGCGATTATCGTAGATGTATGCGCCACCTCTATGACACTGGTGCGGCTAAATTGTGGAAAGTGAGAACCCTTTAACGTTCTGAACGCCTGCCTGAATTTTATCTCTCCAATTCGCTTCAGCTGTATTGTCAGTATTGAGCCGCCGCTCTACTCTTGTTGAGTAGCCCGAGGAGAAAGGACGATCCCGAGGCACTCAACCGCCAGCCAGCTTCGGAGAGACACAGATGATTCGCAGTAACAAGCAGGAAAGCCCCAGTACGGAGCCCGTACAGCCTCGACCCATTTCGGATCGTATCCAAACCCCACCTATGCCAGAGCCCATTCACAAATCCGCAACGGCTACCGCACCCAGCCATGCGGCGGTGATCGGCCCCAAGATTCGTGTTAAAGGCGAACTTGTCGGCGAAGAAGACTTGTTAATTCAAGGTAAGGTCGACGGCACTATTGAATTGAAAGGCAACAACCTGACAATCGGAGAGCAGGGCGTAGTGAAAGCCAATGTGCTCGCGCAAACGATTGTGATTGAAGGCACGATTGAAGGGGATATCTACGGTGAAGACCACATCTCCATTTTGTCCTCCAGTAATGTGAAGGGTAACCTGGTTGCCAATCGCGTAACCCTGGAAGACGGTGCGAAGTTCAAAGGTTCCATCGATATGGAAGTGGACGCACGTAAAGACGACTTCCAGAAATTCAACGCAGGTTCTTCTTTTTCTTCTTCTACACCTGCGTCGGCCCCAGCGTCATCGAGTAGTAAATCCGATAGCTGATGTCGATTGGAGCCCGCTACGTTGCGGGCTCCTTGTTTTTAATGTCTGGATACCCCTTTGTCTCACGTTACACACCGCTCTCCTGGTATTACCGCAATCTATAATGCGGTTAAATCTTCGACCCGAAATAAAATTCTTGATCTCGGTGAGTGTACCTCGGCCAACTTGAGTTTCTATTCTGGGCTAGGTTGTCTTTTTCATTTTGAAAGTGCCAACGAAGAGCTGCGTGATGCGCGCGCGGATTTTCGTATCGATACGATTCTCGAAGGACATACCCCGCGCGAGCCCTACGATATTGTGTTGTTGTGGGACATTCCCAACTTTCTCGATCCCGATGCCTGGGTGGGGCTATTGCAGCGTCTGCGCCGTTTTATCAAGCCTGGTGCGCTGTTTCATTGGATCAGTTATGTCGGCGCTCGAGTCCCTGTTGCGCCGGGTCATTTCAGTATTCAGAACCGGCTTGAGCTCAATGTGACCCTCGCAGAAATGGGTGTGCGTCAGCATGCGGGCACGACCTCGTCGCAGTTGCTTAAACAAGCGCCGGAATTTTCCATATTGAAAACCTTCATCAGTGGTGAGGGTATGCTGGCGGGTGTCTCTGAGCAGATCCTGTGTTATCGGCCAGATGCGACCCGCAGCGCGCGCGCGGTATTTTCGAGCGCGGAGCGTGAACAGGGCCTCAGCCGAAAAGGTACGGCGCTGGTCTCACCGGCCCACGAAAACGTGTGGGAAAGCGCACGTAAAGCCCCCGGTGCAAGCCTGCTGGACTTGGGGCGTCAGGATGGCGCGAACCAGGATATATGGAAAAGCCGCTTTGCCAGTGTGCACAGTGAAGATTTGAATTTATTGCATGCTCGCGTCGATAAAATGGCTCCGGAGCAGGCGCGGGCGTACCTGGCCGAGGGGCGATTTTTTGAATTTCAGCCCGGCACGACCTTTGATGTAATTATCGCCTGGGATCTGCTTAACTACATCAGCGACGATCTGCTCGAGGCGCTATCGCGCAGGCTGATGCCGTTTTGTCATGATGGTACCCGCTTGTTTGTGATGAGTTATTCGGGCAAACGCATGCCACCAAAACCGCAGCGTTTTCAGCTGGCGGCGGACGCCATTACCATCGCCGAAGGGAGTGATCAGGACTGGCAGGCGCGCAGTTCACAGCCCAAAACGTCCGTGCAATGGCTGCGTATGTTTCCGGGTTTTTTCGTCGAGCACAGCTATGCCTTTTTGCCGGGCATGCAGCGTGGTTTAACCGAATATATTTTTATCTTCAAAGGTGAGGCGCGACTGGCGGAAGAAAAAGCGCGCATGACCGAAGAAGTCATGGCGCGGCGCCGTGCCCGCGAGCAAAGCGCCGAAGAGGGGAGCTGACACGCTTACATGCGTGTCATCACTTCAATCCCCAATAACGCCAGGCCCTGTTCCAGCGTACGTGCCGTGGCCTTGCTGAGTTGCAGGCGGCTTGCACGAACGGGCGCCGGGACATCCTCTTTGAGAATGGGGCAGGCCTCGTAAAAGGTCATAAACAGGCTCGCGAGTTCATATAGATAGGCGCAAAGTGTATGCGGGTACGCATCCTCCGCGACTTGCTCAAGCACTTCTGAAAAACGCAGCACCTTCAAAGCCAGGGTTTGTTCTTGTACGGCATCCAGCTGCACATCGGCTGAAAAGGTGTCGAGTGTTTCATCGGCTTTGCGGAAAATACTGGCGATACGGGTGTAGGCGTACTGCAAGTAGGGGCCGGTGTTGCCTTCAAAGCTCAACATCGCATCCCAATCGAAGACATAATCATTGGTGCGCGTTTTCGACAGGTCGGCGTATTTCACGGCACCGATGCCTACCTTCCGGGCGACGTCGGCAATCTCGTCGGCGCTCAGCTCGGGGTTCTTGCTTTTTACCACGTCAGCGGCTTTTTCAATGGCCTCATCCAGCAGCTCAGCCAGCTTCACCGTGCCGCCCGTACGTGTTTTAAAGGGGCGCCCGTCCTTGCCCAGCATCTTGCCGAATGCGCGGTGCTCGAGCTGGGTATCCTGCGGCACGAAACCGGCTTTGCGAGCCAGCGTGAAAACCTGCTTCATATGCAGGGATTGACGGTCATCGATAAAGTATTGGATACGTGATGCGCCCAAGGTTCCGGTGCGATAGCGCATTGCCGCGAGGTCGGTCGTCGCATACAGGTAGCCGCCGTCTTTCTTCTGGATGATCACCGCACTGGGGTTGCCTTCTTTGTCGGCGAGTTCGTCGAGAAACACAACCAGCGCACCATCGTCTTCCGTTGCCAGATTCTGTGCCTTCAATTCCTCTACGAGTACGGCGAGGTCGTCGTTATACGCACTTTCCCCGTACACGTCGTCAGGGGTCAGGGTGACGTTCAGCTTTTCATAGATGGCTTCGCTGTGAGACAGGGACACATCTCGGAACTGCTCCCACAGGGCGAGTACGTTTTCTTCGCCGCTTTGCAAGCGAACCACATAGTCGCGCGCGCGATCGGCAAAGGCCGGGTCCTCGTCAAAGTGCTTTTTCGCACTCTGGTAGAACTTCTCGAGATCGTGCAGGGCGAGACTCGCAGAATCCCCGTCTTCGAGCTTGTCTTCCAATTCCGCGATCAGCATGCCGAACTGCGTGCCCCAGTCACCGACGTGGTTTTGGCGAATCACGGTATCGCCCATGAACTCCAGCAGGCGGGCAATCGCATCACCTATGATGGTGGAGCGCAGGTGACCCACGTGCATCTCTTTGGCGAGGTTGGGCGAGCTGTAATCCAAGACGACGGTCTGCGCGGGGCTGTGGACCTCGATGCCTAAGCGCGTGTCGTTTGAGGCCTTTTGTAACTGGCTGGCGAGCCAATTTTGGTCTAAATGGATATTGATGAAGCCCGGTCCTGCAATTTCGATCTGGTGGGCGATCCCGTCTAATTGGAGGTGCTCGCAGATTTGCTGCGCGAGATCGCGTGGCTTCATGCCCATGGATTTTGCTGCGGCCATCGCGCCGTTGGCCTGATAGTCCCCGAACTTGGCGTTTTTGCTGGGGGCGACGGCGGCGCTCAAGGTCTCGGGTATACCGGCCTGGCTCATGGCCTGGCGGACTTTGGCGTGCAGCAGCGTAAGAATATTCATGCGAGGTCCTGGCGATTCGGTCGATGTGAGCGACGGATTTTAGCGGCAAGGGCGCTTGATGCAAGCTCTGACCGCATGTAATGAATGAAAGAGAGGAGTGGAGCGGTGACAGAATACTTAGCGTCCCGACAGCAGGGCAGTGTCTTGGAACTCTGCCTGATGCGCCCCGAGAAGAAAAACGCTCTGAACAGCGAAATGTACGAAGGGCTGATTCGCGCCTTGCGCGAGGCCGATTCGGACGCGTCTGTGCGTGTCGTACTGCTTTGTGGAGAGGGCGACAGTTTTACCAGCGGCAACGATCTTGCGGACTTCGCCGCGAGCGGCACCTTGGTTGATGGCGACAACCCCGTTGTGTGCTTTCTCGAAGCCTTTCGACGCTTCAGTAAGCCCGTGGTTGTGGCGGCGCATGGTGATGCGGTGGGGGTGGGCACGACGCTCATGTTGCACGCAGATATGGTGTTTGCGGCACCCGACACACGCTTCTCGCTGCCCTTCGTTCGATTGGGTCTGTGCCCTGAATACGCGTCTTCGTACCTCTTACCACGCCTGGCCGGCCATGTGCGCGCGTTTGAGTGGCTCGTGCTGGGTCAGCCTTTCAGTGCGGTCCAAGCGCTGGATGCGGGTTTGATTAACGCGGTCGATGCACGTCCGCGTGAACACGGACTCATCGTGGCGCAGGCCTTGGCGGAGCTGCCGCCCAACGCCGTTGTGAAGGCCAAGCAGCTCTTGCGTCAGACCATCGAAACGCCCGTGAGTGAGTGCATGAACGAAGAGATCCGGGCGTTCTCTGCGGCCCTAAAAGGGGATGAGTTTGCGGAAGCCGTCGGTGCCTTTTTTGAAAAACGGCGGCCTGTGTTCAAAGCCTGAAGCCATAAAAAGACGAAATCTGGAGAGAGATCATGTTCGATTACAGCGATAAAAATGTAGTGGTGGTGGGTGGTACCAGTGGTATTAACCGGGGGATTGCCCGCAGCTTCGCCAAGGCCGGTGCCCGCGTGGCCGTCGCCAGCCGGGACCCTAAGAAAGTAGAAGACACGGTGGCCGAGCTCGCGTCTCTCGGTGCGACCAGCACAGGCTTCAGCGCCGATGTTCGCGACCAGCCCGCGCTGGCGGAAGGTTTGCAATCGGTTCAGGACGCGTGGGGAGACATCGATGTACTGGTGTCTGGTGCGGCGGGAAATTTCCCCGCGCTGGCCACCGGCATGTCCGCTAATGGGTTTAAGTCTGTGGTAGAAATCGACTTGCTCGGCAGCTTTCATGTGCTCCAGGCCGCCTATCCCTTGTTGCGCAAACCCGGCGCGAGCGTGATTAATATCTCAGCACCTCAGGCGTTTTTGCCGATGGTCGGGCAGAGCCATGTCTGCGCCGCGAAAGCCGGAGTCGACATGCTGACGCAAACGCTTGCGCAGGAATGGGGGGCTGCCGGAGTGCGGGTGAACAGTGTTGTGCCTGGGCCGATCGCCGATACCGAAGGTATGAAGCGCCTTGCCCCCACGCCGGAGTTGATGGAGCGCACTCGCCAATCGGTGCCTCTGCAACGCCTCGGTGAAGCGGAAGATCTAGGCAATGCCTGCCTGTTTTTGAGTTCACCGATGGCCAGTTATATCAGTGGCGTGGTGCTGCCTGTCGATGGCGGCTGGTCGTTGTCCGGGGCCGCGTCCCTCAGTGCCGTTCTCGCTAAGGTTTTACAGCAAAATTAAGCTACAATAGCGACCCTTTGCGTCGTGAGTAACGGAGTTTTGCGTGTCCCAACACATTGAGGAGCTGATTCTCAAGTTCAGCTGTAACGATCAGCCCGGCATCGTCGCGGCTGTGGCCAACCTGTTTTCGCTGCAGGGTTTCAATATTCGAGAAGCCTCTCAGTTCGAAGACGTCACCAACAAACGCTTTTTTATGCGCACCGTGCTGGAATCCGTCGAGGGGCCGAAATCCATGGAAGGCATCCGCGCGGCGTTTCAGTCTGTGGCGGAGCGTTACGGGATGTGCTGGGAGATGCACGACGGCGCGCAGAAAATGAAAGTGCTGATCGCGGTTTCTCAGTGGGGGCACTGCTTGAATAACCTGCTCAACGGCTGGAAGCACGGGACCTTGCCTGTCGACATTGTCGGCGTCGTGTCTAACCACGAAGTGATGCGAGATATCAGCGAGTGGTACGGCGTGCCCTTCCACTATCTGCCGATCACAGCCGACAGTAAACCCCAGCAAGAAGCGCAGATTCTTCAGGTGATGGAAGACAGTGGTGCCGAGCTACTGGTACTTGCACGCTATATGCAGATTCTTTCCGATGACTTGTGCCGCAGCCTCGAAGGGCGAGCCATCAATATTCACCACTCCTTTTTGCCCGGCTTTAAAGGGGCGAAACCTTATCATCAGGCTTACGAGCGTGGAGTCAAATTGATTGGCGCGACGGCACATTACGTGACGAGCGAGCTCGATGAGGGGCCGATCATTGAACAGAGTGTCGAGCGAGTCACGCACGCGAACACGCCCGAGGAGCTCGTAGAAATCGGCCGTGATATTGAAGCGGTGACCTTGCAGCGAGCCGTGCGCTGGCATGCCGAACAGCGTATTTTGCTGAACGGTTCCAAGACGGTGGTGTTCAGCCGTTAGTCGAGGTGCTTTTTAAAACGCAGGGCGGCGATGCCCAGCCCTGCGATACAAAACCCGGTGAGCCACAGTGCATCACGATACATCTCCAGCAGGCTCGCATCTCTTAATACGACCCCTCGAATCATGCGCATAAAATGTGTTGCGGGCAGTGCCTCTGCAATCCATTGCGCCACCTCCGGCATGCCTTCATAGGGAAACATAAAGCCCGACAGCAGAATGGACGGCAACAAAATAAAGATCGTCATCTGCATCGATTGCAGCTGTGTGCGCGCAATGGTGCTCAGCACCAAGCCAAGTGTCAGGCTCGCCACAATAAACAGGATGGTGGCCAAGGTCAGTGTGAGCAGGCTGCCGTTGAAGGGAATCGAAAACAACAGTCGGCCGAGCCCCAGAATCAGCGCCACCTGCAAGAGCCCAATCACGAGAAACGGCGCGATTTTACCGAGCATTAACTCCATCGAGCGTACTGGGGTATTGATGATCATTTCCAGATTGCCCTGCTCACGTTCACGTACGATGGCCGCTGAGGTGAACATGACCATCGTCATGGTCAGAATGACCGCCACCAACCCAGGCACAATATTGACCACCGTTCGCTGTGCGGGGTTGTAGAGCAAGGTGGTTTCGAAGGTGGGTGTTTGAGCATTGGGAGGGCGGCGCAAGACCTCGGTCAAGGGCATGGCGCGCAGCGATTTGATGGCACCGGCGACGACGGTATCCGATCCATCCACCACCCATTGTGCGACCGGGCGTGCACTCGGCCTGTCGCCCGTGGGCGGACTTTCCAAGCCGATGGCTGGGCTGCGTGCAACGCGAGCGGCAAGATCGTGCGGAATGATCAGCACGGCGCTGATGCGCGCCGCGCGAATTTCGGCTTCTGCGGTTTCGATGTCGTCGTAATACTGCGTGACGCGCACCACCTGAGTGGCCTGTACCATATCAATCAAAGTCGCGCTCAAGCCGTTGCGCGCCTGGTCGACAACGCCGACGGGAATGTCACGCACATTGGTGTTGATGGCATACCCGAAAAGCACCAGTTGCACCAAGGGGATCATCACAACCATTCCGAAGGTCATTTTATCGCGCTTGAGCTGCAGCAATTCTTTGTACAGGATGGCCATGATTCGCGAGAGGCTAAGCATCGTGGCGAGCTCCTGTGCTGGTCACAAACACATCTTCAAGGCTCGGCCGTACGCGATCAATGATGGCGTCGGGTGTCGAGATATGCTGCCGTATCCAGGCTTCTGGATCGGCGACGTCGCGACGGATCAAGACTCTCAAACGTGTACCAAGCTGTGCCGCGGATTTCACTTCATCAAATCCCAGTAGCGTTTCTTTGATTTTGCGTAAGCCGTCGCACTCGAGTTCAAGCACGCAGGCATCCATCGCTTCCATCAGCGCCTCGGGTGTGCCGTCCGCGCGCTTTTGGCCCTCTTTTAAAATCGCGATGTTATGACAACGTTCGGCTTCGTCCATGTAGTGCGTGGAGACGAGAATACTGGTGCCCTGATCGCACAGGTCAAATAACTGCTCCCAGAATTCGCGGCGGTTTTCGGGGTCAACGGCGGACGTCGGTTCGTCGAGAAAAAGCAGTTCAGGGCGGTGCAGCACGGCGGCAGCGAGCGCGAGGCGTTGTTTCTGTCCGCCGCTGAGGCTCCCGGCGAGGGCCTTGGCTTTTTGTTCGAGTCCGTAGGTCGCGAGTAATTCACGGAGCCGCACCCGTCGTTCACTGCCTTTTAGCGCATAGATTCGCGCAACAAACTCTAGGTTTTCGGCAACGGTAAGGCTCTCATACAGCGAAAACTTTTGCGTCATATAACCTACTTTCAGACGCAGCGCTTCGGCCCCGCCCGGCAATGCTGTGCCTAGAACGGACACGCTGCCTTCAGAAGCCTGCAGGGACCCGGTTAACATACGAATCGCCGTGGTTTTGCCACAGCCGTTTGGGCCGAGAAAACCAAAAATACGAGCGCGCTCGATATTTAAATCGAGTTGGTCAACGGCGGTAAAGTCACCGAATCGACGGGTCAGCCCCTTGGCTTGAATCACCCAGTCACTCAAGGCAGGTGTACCTGCACAGGCATGCCGGTGGGCAGGTCGGCGGCGTCGTCACCGAGTTGAATTTCGGCCAGGTACACTAAGCGGCTGCGGTCGCTTTCATTGAGTGCGTAATAGGGCGTGAAAGCGGCATCTTTCGACAGCCAGCGTACAGTGCCGCGAAAGCGCGTGTCGATGCCGTCCATCTGGACATCGAGTATCTGGCCGATCTGAAGGTGAGGGCGAGCGGGTTCGGGAATGTAGACTCGTGCATAGGGATTGGCGTCTGCGAGTACGATCGCCACGGGGCTGCCGACGGTGACGCGCTCGCCCAAGTTCCACGGCAGGCTGTCCAGTATCCCATCGCGCGTCGCGACGACGCTCAGCTCTTCGAGCAGGCGCTGTTCGTGTTCGACTTCAGCTTGCGCGGCCTGCAATTGGGCCTCACCCGCGCGAAGGTCTTCCGCGCGCGTGCCATTGGTTAATTCTCGTAATTGTTCCTGTGCGTTCTGTAAGTCTGCACTGGCGGTATCGCGGGCAAGGCGGGCATTGTCGGCGTCGGCCTGACTAATCAGTTTTTGTTCCGCGAGTTGGGTGTTGCGTTCGAAGGTGCGTTGCGTTTCGCGCAGGGTTGCGCGAGCGCCAACGACGACGGCGGTGGCCGCGGCCACTTCTTCTTCGCGGGCGCCATTGCGCAATTTGTCCATATTGGCTTCAGCCTGCGCAAGGTTGGCCTGCGCGCGCGCGAGTTGAGCGCGCTGCTTGGCATCGTTGAGTTGCACTAACAAGTCGCCGGTTTTAACAAGGCGGCCTTCGCTGATCGGTAAAGCGGTGACGGTCTCTGCTTCGGTGGCGGTCAGCGCGATGCGATCGCGTTCCAGACTGCCCAGCGCCACGTGGCTTCGGTTTTCGCAAGCGCAGAGGAAGAGGAAGCAGGTCAGTGCCAGCAAGCGTGTTAAGGGGGAGGGATCACGGCGCATACCCAGACTCCATTCATCTGCAGGGCGTGAAAGGTTCCATGGTAGTGGCTGCTGCAACGATTGAAAAGTCGTTTGTATTAATCTTCTGTGACGCTGTCTTCCTCTTCCTCTTCCTTTTTGTCCTCATCTCGGCCTGGGCGTGATTTCCAGTTGTAGGTTAAATCCACGCTCGAGGTTTCACCGCTGCCGGCTTCCAGGTTGAGCCTGTCGGTCAAGCTGTACTCAATCACAAACTGGCCGACAGCGCCTACCAAGCCATAGCGATATTTGATGTAGAGTCGGTCGTTAATGCGTTTTCCCGCCGCAATGGAACCGCTGCCTCCGGCGGGGCCGGATTCAATTTCAACATCACTCAAGCCGAGTTCCCCGCCGAGTTTCTGTAGCGTGGGGAGGGCCTGCCTCAAACCGAGCGTCAGTGCCGAGGCTTCCAGGCTCGCGCCTTCACCCGAGCCGACTTCGGAAACAGGCTTGCCCGTCAGGAGATACGAGAGCACGTCAGCGTCGCTCATGGCGGGAGAGGAATACAGTTCGGATTTGGGTTGTCGTGCGCTCCCAGTCAGCCAGATCCCGGCCTCGATCTCATCGATGTCGCGGCTCGCGCGTACATCGAAGCGCGGGTTGTTGACAGGGCCGGAGAAGATGAGCTGGCCACTTTCAATGTCGAGTTGCTGGCCGAAGTTTTTAAATTCCCCTTCGGGCAGTGTGAGCACGCCGTGTAATTGGTTGGAGCGACGTTCATCTCTTGTGAAATGCAGCCTGCCCGTCACCTCTGTGGTCAATCCGAAACCGCTGAACCGCACATTGTCACCGGCAATTAAATGAATGTCGGTGGTCAGTTGAAAGCGGCGTTTTTGAGTTTCGCTTTCCACGCCGTAAATCACGGCATCGTCTGAAATCGATGTGGCGGATTCGGGTAATTGTTGCAGGGTATAAAACGAATCGAGTACGAGCACATCGCCACTGAGATGCCATTGGTAATCGCCGCCTTTCAATGTCAGTTTGGGGCCTGCAAGCAAGTGTGCGTCTGGTAAATCTACCAATGTGAGGCGCTCACCCGTGACGGAAAAGTCACCGGAGAAAATCCGGTTTGGGTCGTCGGGCTCGGACTGAATGCGCCCTTTGATGAGGGCTTTGCCGTTGCCGATGAGCGCCTGACTATCGAGCGTCATCGTGTCGGCACTCGCGTTCAGAGAAAGGTTCCAGTCTTTTACGCGTGTCCCGGTTATCGGCAGCAGGAAGCCGATATCGCTTAACTGCGCCTGCCCACTGAGGATCGGGTCTGCGCCCGGGGAGGTGTTGGCGATATTCAATGCAATGTCGGCGCGACCTTGCAATTCCTGTGTGTAGTTTATAAAGGGTTCCAGGAACTGAATGTTATCGAACTGGCTGTTCAATTCGATGCGGTACACACCGCCCAGTTCTTGCCAGTTTCGACTCTTACCTGACAGCATCATGCGTTTGGATTCGTCGACTTCGAGCGCGCCGTGCAGCTCTAATTGCTCAGCGCTTCCGTCGAGCTCTATTTGCAAGCGCTGCAAAGGGTAGGTGTTTTCCACGCTGTTGTCTTCATCACTGAGCTGCCGGACGACCCCATTTTCCAATTCGGTCAGCAGGGCTAAATCCAAGCGCGTAAATCGGCGTTTTTCCGCATCGTAGCGGCCGTCTGCCGCGACCTGACTCTGGACGACGCCCTCCAGCTGCCAATACGGGGGAAGGTAGCGCAGGTACTGACCGAGCAGGGTGGAGCGGTCACTGATGGAGAGCCCGCTTAATGCTGCGTTCAACGCGATCTCACCTTCACGCTGCAGCAGTGTGTCGCGAACACATAACGAGGCTGCGGCTTGCTGAATGCACATTAATGGAATACGAACGCGTTCAGAGGTCAATGTCACCCAGTCGCTTTCGGCCAATCTTATTTCAGCGAAGTGGTCCGGATTTTCCCCGCCTAAGCGGAACTCGATGGGCTGAATTCGGTATTGCCACGTGGAGCTGGATACGTTGCTTTGCTTGAGTTGTTGCAGTTGGCCCTTGATGTTCAACGCATGCAAATGGCTGTTCATGGGTGCGCCCTGAATTTGCAGGGACAGGGTGTGGTCGCGACTATGCCCCTTCGCTTTGGCGATAAGGTGGCGCATTTCCGCGTCGCCAAACGCGAACTGGTTTGCATCCAGTGTCAGTTGATCTAACCGGATGCGTTCCAGCCAAGGCACATCCTTGTCTTCACTGCGAGCTTGGAGCGACAGGGTGGCAGAATCCGTACTGGTATTTTGGTAGCGAAGCTGTTTGGCATTCGCGTTCAGCGCCAGCGCCAGTTGTTTGAGCGAACCGGCTAGGCTGACCTGCGCCTGAATTTCACCCTGCAGGCCGGGGTACAGATTAGTGACGTCCTGCGCATAGAGTTCGAGCTCGGTGGCTAGGCTGTGGTCCTGGGTATCGAAGTGCGCGAGGCCTTTTAACGAAGTGTCGTTATTGCGCAGATTTAATTCGCTTACGCGCCAGGTCCCTTTATTCAGGCTGCCGCGCAGCGTGCCTGACAAGGCTCGGTCTGCGAGTCGCAGAGCCGCGATATCGGCATCGAGAACAAGCTGTAATCCCTGCTGCCCTTGCAGCCTCAATTGAAAATTCAGCGCGGCATCGAGGTCGGGGGCAATGGCATCGCTGGGAATCCACGGCGACAGCTCAAATGCGTCAGCCTGCCACTGGCTGTCAATCACAAGGCCATCCGCCCAACTTAGAGAGCCGTTCCCTTCGAGCGTGCCGCCCGAACGCGTTTTCAGCTGTTGGATGTGGAGGACTTTCTGCGCGAGTGCCGCTTCGGCGATGAACTCAACGCGCTCACTCAGCCACGGCGTCTGCAATTCACTCGAACCTTCAAAATGAACCGTGTCTCCGCGAGTGGCAAAGCGCAGAACGCCGGTCGGAAATTGCCAGTCTTTTGGCAGCGGCTCCGACAGCGCAGCCCATTCAATGTCGCCATGGCAACTGAGCTCGTCTTCGCTATCACAATAGCCATCGAGCACGAGGTCGGCGTAACTTGAAGCCTGAACTCTGGCGCGTAATTGACGGGCGAACTGCACGCGCCCCTGGAGTGTATGGTCGCGCTCCAGGTAGTGGATTGAAAGTCGCTGTACCTGAAGTGTGTCGCCTGATAATCGCGCGCTGGCATCGAGCGATGGGAGTTCGGTGAGTTTGCCTGAGGCGCTGATTAACGCAGCATCATCGAGCTTGAGGCTGGCAACGCTGAGTCGGAAAGGCAAATAAAAGTGAGGCAGGCTCACGCTTGCCTGTTCTTCTTTTTCGGGCCTGTCGAGCAACGTGATTCTGAGTCCTTCGACGTGCAAGTGCCCGACCTGAATCTGACTGTAAAGCAATGGGATGGGGTTCCATCCGAAACTGAATTCGTCGGCGTGAATGGTCGAAAATCCCAGCGTGTCTTCTTGTGTGCCGATGTCGACGGATTGCAATCGAAGACCGCGCCACAAATTCCCAGAGAGCGATTGATATTCCAGCTCGACCGGTAAAAACGCCGTGCCGCGCTCCAGCAACCAGCGCGCGCCCTGACTGGTGGTCGTCAGCCAGGTCAATGCGGCGGAGACGATGATAAACACGAGCGCAAGCACCAATAGAACCCAACGAGTCACACGCCACGCTTTGCTCATATATCGGCCCCCACAGAAACATGGAAGCGATAGTCGTTGTCCCCCTGGTCGGGAAAGGCGAGGTCAATGCGGAAAGGTCCGACGGGAGAATACCAACGCACACCCACACCCACGGAACGCTTCAAATCGAGGCTATCATCGAAGGCGTCACCCGCATCGGCAAAGACGGAAAGCGACCAGTTGTTCAAGATGCTGTGGTCGTACTCAACGCTCGCGACGAGCAGGCGGCGTCCACCAATCACTTCGCCCTCTTCGTTGGTGCTACCGATGGACTCATAGTCATAGCCGCGTACACTGCTGTCACCACCGGTAAAGAAGCGCACCGACGGGGGCAGTTCAGTAAAATCTTCGATCAGTGTATTGGCGGCCTCAAGGCGAGAGATAAAGCGCCCTTGAGGATAAAAGCTGACGATACTCTTCGAGCGGGTATACAGCTGCAGGTAATCGACATCGGACTTCCAATAATTGGAACTGCCGGTCAAACCGGCCTCAAAACGCAGGCCGTAAAGCTGCCTCGGGCGCTCGTCCCGGTCGGACCACGATACTCCAATACCGGGAACAACAAGGTGCTTGTTCTGAATGTCATCGCTCGCGATCAGATAGCGTTCGTTGCGAAGGTTGACACCGTAGTTCAACAGCCAGTCGTAGGGCAGCGTTTTAATGGAACGCGCGGACGTTGTGATGAGGCGGGTGGTATAGCTACTGGTTTCTTCTTCCGAAATACCGCCCCCGAGTTCGTACCATTCTTTAGAGGCGCGTCGGCCGGGTATGGTATACGTGCCGCTGAAGGCGCTTTCGGTTTGGGCATAGAGCGCATCAAAGCGAAGTTTGTGTCCACGCCGATTAATATAGCGGTTTTGGTAGTCCCCTCGAGCACGAAAGCCTTGGTCGGTCGAGTAACCCAGGCCGGCACCAAAGCTGTGTTTGCTGTCCATCGACAGCGCCACGTCCAGCGGCACGATGAGTTGATTGGGGTCGTCACTGACTTGAGGCGTTACCAGAATTTGACCAAAGTAGCCGCTGCGGCGCAGATCGGCATACATGTCTTGTACGAGTTCATTGGAGTAGGCTTGGCCTTCGAGTGAGGGGGTCAGCCGCGCAACCAGTTTTTCGTGAAGTTTCGTGGTTTCGAAATGCGTGGCGCCGAACACATAGCGAGGCCCCAAATGAAGATGCAGGTGCACGTCGGCCGCGTAGTCTTTTGGGTAAACTGCGAGTTCAGCCCGTTCATAATTGGCCTGCCAATAGCCCCAGTTTCTCGCGGTTTCGAGTAGGCGCAATTTGAAGCGGTCGTAGCGGCTGTGATTGAGGCCCATGCCCGGCTGAATGCCGGTGTCATCAATGACGCTTTGCAGCTCATGATGGATCTGTTCTGGACGCTCAAGAATTTGCAGGTCGAGTTCGCGGATCTTGGTGCGCTTACCGCGGTCGATGCGGTAGGTTACGAGCCAGCAACTTTCGTCGCGTGTGTATTCTTGTTGGACTTCGGGTGAGTAGTAACCAAATGCCTGTAAGGCTGTGTGGATTTCCTTGACCGCTTCGCGTCGTTCACGGCGAATACGCCAGTCGGGGGCGCTGCAGTCCTGTTCGTCGAGGGTCATGTGTGAGAGCACATTGTTGGCCAGCTCGCCATCGATTCCTTCCAGCACCACTTTGGCGTGCGCGCTCGCACACAGCAGTGTGATTAAACACACGAAGAGTGCGGTGCGGGTACGGAGCCAGCAAGGCGTTCGTCGCAAATCGGGGGAGGGCATGAACAACCTTAGCGCTGCAACTTGGGCCGGTACTTTTTCAATAGCGCCCGCAGCTGATGGTAGCTCAGCCCCAAATGCTCAGCCGTTTTGCGCTGATGGTACTGGCAATCCTGCAGGGCTTGTTGCAGCAGGTTGAGTTCAAACTCCGACACAGCGTCGCTGAAGTTGAGGGGCATGCGCTTGTCTGGCTCCTTGTCCGACGTGAAGGCTGGCACTGGGGCATTATCCGTGATTGCTTCACCAGAGTGAAACGGATCGAGGCGCAGCTGCTGAATTTTTTCGTCGTGCTCGGCACTGTGGCAAATACTGCGCTCGACCACGCTCTTGAGTTCTCTGACATTGCCGGGCCACGAATGTTGCAGCAGTGTGGCAATGGCATCAGCACTGAAGCCTGGAAAGAGTGGGCGCGACAGCTCCGCGCACATGCGCGTGGCAAAATGCGTGGCCAGCGGCAGGATGTCGTCCTTTCTCGCTCGCAGCGGTGGCACATGGATGACGTCGAACGCGAGCCTGTCGAGTAGATCGTGCCGGAAGCGGCCCTGCGCGGCCAATGCGGGCAGATGTTCGTGGGTGGCGCCGACCAGCCTGACATCCACTTCCAGCGTTTCCCTCCCTCCCAGGCGTTCGAATTGCCCGTACTCGATCACGCGCAATAACTTCTCTTGTGTACGTAACGGCAGTGTCGCCAGTTCATCCAGAAAGAGCGTACCGCCATCGGCGCGCTCGAAATAGCCACTGTGCTGCCGGGTGGCGCCAGTAAAGGCACCGCTCTCGTGCCCGAAGAGCGCACTATCGATAAGCTCCTCGCTCATCGCGGCGCAGTTGACCTTCAGGAAGGGCGCATCCCAGCGGGGTGAGAGAAAGTGCAAGCGCTCGGCAATCAGTTCTTTGCCGCTGCCCCGTTCGCCGTGGATCAGGATGGGCCGCTGTATCGGGGCGATCAGACTGACATGATCGAGGGTCTCAATGAGTGCACTGGATTCTGCGATGATGCCCTGCATAGTGGTTAAATTCGCTAAAAATGATGGTTTATTTAACCACAAAGTGGTTAATTGGGTCACTCTTCTTTGCTGTGTTATTCCCCTAGTTTGATGAAAGTTCTTTAAAAACAGAGGCTTATAAAGTTGGCCAGGGTTTTGATTAGGTCTTAGTGAACGTCAACACGCAGACCAGATGGCCCAGGGGGCCGGAAAACGGAGAAAGAGGATACGACATGGGCATATTTTCTCGATTTGCAGACATCGTAAATTCCAACTTGAACGCCTTGCTCGACAACGCGGAAGACCCGAAAAAAATGATTCGCCTGATTATTCAGGAAATGGAGGAAACGCTGGTGGAGGTGCGAAGCAGTTGCGCGCGCATCATCGCCGACAAAAAAGAGGTAGAGCGTCGCTTAAAGCGCTTGCATGACGAGGCGGCCGCCTGGGATGAGAAAGCGCGCCTTGCAGTCAGTCACAATCGGGATGATCTTGCTCGAGCGGCGATTGCCGAAAAGAATCAGGTGCAAGAATTGGTGCTCGCTGCTGAACAGGAGCTCACCCACCTCGATGAGCATCTGGCGACGCTAGGGGATGAAGTCGCGCAGTTGCAGGCGAAACTGGATGACGCGAAGAGCCGTCAGAAAGAACTCTTGCTACGCGCGGAGTCAGCTGAGCAGCGCATGAAGGTCAAAAAGCAGATGTACAAGCGCGACAATCAGGATGCGTTTATCAAATACGAGTTGTTTCAGCGTAAAATGGATGAGCTGGAAGGGCGCGTCGAAGCGGAAGATCTGGGCCGGAAGGATTTGGCCAGTGAGATCGACCAGCTCGCGAAGGACGATTCGATCAACACTGAATTGGAGCGCCTGAAGCAGGAACTGCAAAACCGATCCTGACACTCAGAATAAACAGGGACTCATCATGGAATTTTTAACTGTACCAAGCATCCTTTTTCTCGTAATTGTTGCGCCGATTTGGATCATCATGCATTACCGCTACAAGGGAAAAATGGCGCGCGGTATTTCAGAGAAAGAGCTTGAAGGCTTGGAACACATGCTCGTCAAACTCGATGTGCTTGTAGAGCGGGTCGACAATCTCGAAAAAATTCTCGATCAGCGCCAGTCAAACTGGCGAGATTCGGGCCAATGATGGGTAGGGCATTTCTTTGCTAGCCGCCGTATTTTAACGGCCGAGTGGGTAAGACTAAGGGAGGCGAAACACGATGTGGTCGGAGTTTCGGAAAAAGAGCCGTGCGGGCTTTGATATCAATCTCTATCGCAATACGCAAAAGAAAAAAATCGGCGGCGTGTGTGCCGGACTGGCCGATCACTTTGAGATCGACCCGAATATCATGCGCATTTTATTGGTGGCAGGGCTGATTTTTACCGGTGCCGTGGCGTTTTGGGCCTACATTGGAGCTTGGGTGGCTTTATCTCCCAGGCCCATCGCAGAGGAAGCGGCCACCCGGTATGAGTATGACGAGGGGGAGCGACGTTATCGGCGCAAGAAAATATTCCGCTACCAGCGCAGCAGCAGCGAGCGTTTGCGCGACGCCGATGAGCGCCTCTCAACACTGGTTCGCAGAGTGGAGTCGATGGAGCGATATGTGACTTCACGGCGATTTGATTTGGATAAGGCGTTTGCAGACTTGCACAAAGGAGGTCGGTCATGAGATATGCCGCATTAGTGAGTGCCACAAATATCTATCTATGCATCGTCAGCTTGTTGCTGTACGCAATCTATCAAGACCCTGTTTTATTGTTGATCGGGTTGGCGATGTTCGCAGTGGCTGCGCTGCGTTTGCTCAAACTCGAGCGTCAGGGAGGGCGGGGTCATGCGGGCTAATACACATTCCATTGTTGTTGGCTACATTGCCTGGCTCGCGGGCTTCATGGGCGCGCATCGTTTCTATTACGGGCGCCCGGTTACCGGCACCATCTGGTTTTTTACCTGCGGTCTGTTTTTAATCGGATGGATCATTGATTTGTTCCTGATTCCAGCTTTGGACAGGGAGGCCGATGTGCGTTTTGAGGCCGGGCCTAAGGACTATTCTCTGGCGTGGATTCTGCTTGCGCTGCTTGGGGTATTCGGCGTGCATCGCATGTATCTCGGCAAGTGGCTGACCGGTCTGTTATATCTTTGCACACTCGGGCTGTTTGGCCTGGGCTTACTCTACGATTTTTGGACGCTGAATGGGCAAATCGATACGGAAAATCGTATTGCCCGGCGCCACTACGCCTGGAGTCACTAGCGCGCTTCTGCGCTAAGCCTGCTTAGACGGTGAACAGGGAGGTTCGCGAAGGTACCGGAACCTGTTGCTCCATCAGCAAATTCTTGCATCGCACTGAATCGCGAATGGAGGCGACGATACGGCGGATCAGCTCCATACGATAGTAATTTGGACGCACAATCAGGCTGATTTTTCGTTTTGGTGCTGGAGTGTTGAAGCATCGGTACACAATGCCCTGGTCGGATTTCCTGTTGAGTGTCGCCAGTTCAGGGAGCAGGGTGATACCGAGCCCCGCACTCACCATGTAGCGCAGGGTTTCCAGGCTGGCTGCCTGAAAGCGGTGATCCTCGCGCGCGCCCGCCGTAAAGCAATATCCCAGCGCTTGGTCGCGCAGGCAATGCCCATCTTCCAGCGTCAGTACGGTTTCCGAACGGATGTCTTCGAGCGTGATCTGCTCTTTTTCGGCGAGTGAGTGCGACGACGCCACCGCCAGCATGAGTTCTTCTTCAAACAGGTCGTAGCGCTCAAACGCATCGGCTTCTTCAATGTAGGGCAGTACCAGAAAATCCAGCTCCCCCTGATTCAGCTTGGATAGCAGGGTGCGAGACTTCTCCTCATGCAGATACACGTTGATTTTTGGCAGCCTCTGGTGGATGTCTGGCATGACATGAGGCAGCAGGTAGGGGGCGAGTGTGGGAATCAGGCCCACATTGAGTTCGCCGGCAAGTGGGTCCAGCAGGGATTTTGCGCTGGATTCGAAGGTCGCCGCAGCGGCCAGTACCTGGCGTGCATGTTCCACGAGTACCTGGCCTGCTGGGGTCAGCATGATTCGGCGTTTGTGGCGTTCAATCAGTTGCAGCCCGAGCTGGTCTTCGAGCTTCATCATTTGCCCGCTGAGTGTGGGCTGGCTGACATGGCAGGCCTCAGCGGCGCGACCGAAGTGTTTGTGATCGTCGAGAGCGACGAGATACTGCAGATCGCGTAGTTTAACCATGAGTTCTTGTGTTTTTTGAGTCGTGTTATCTGTCTGAACGCATCCTATATCTGCGGGGCTCAAGGCGGCTAATCGAAAATAACTAAGACGGTGATAGGCAAAGCTGATCGCACTGCATTGCCGCTGCCTATGGAATTCATCGAAAGAGCCGTTTTTTCTTTCTTGTCTTGCTTTTCTAACATCCCTCTTGGCGATAAAGACGCCAGTCAACACTAGTCTGGGTAAACCAGGAGGACAATTTACATGCAACTCAAATTAGAAAAATTCGTGTGCGTACTCGGCTTGGTCGCGAGCATGACTGCGACAGCTGACACGCTCACTCGGGACAACGGAGCGCCGGTTGGCGACAACCAAAACAGCATTACTGCCGGTGAGCGTGGCAGCGTGTTGCTCGAAGATGTACAGCTCATCCAGAAGTTACAACGCTTCGCACGTGAGCGTATCCCTGAGCGTGTGGTACATGCTCGCGGAACGGGTGCGCACGGTGTGTTTGTCGCAAGCAAAGATCTCAGTGATCTGACTCTGGCCGCGCCTTTTCAAAAGAAAGGTAAGGAAACTCCTGTTTTTGTGCGTTTCTCATCCGTAATTCACAGTAAAGGGAGTCCAGAAACTGCGCGTGATCCGCGTGGCTTCGCAACCAAGTTTTACACTGACGAAGGCAACTGGGATCTGGTAGGAAACAATCTGCCGGTGTTCTTTATTCGCGATGCGATCAAATTCCCGGACATGGTGCATTCATTGAAGCCGTCTCCGGTCACGAATATTCAGGACCCCAACCGCTTCTTTGACTTCTTTTCCTATGAGCCCGGCTCAACGCATATGCTGACCTGGGTTTACAGCGACTACGGTACGCCGGCGAATTACCGTCAAATGGACGGTTGGGGGGTGCACGCGTACAAAATGGTCGATGCTGAAGGCGATGTCAGCTACGTGAAGTTCCATTGGAAAAGTAAGCAGGGCATCAACAATCTGAACCTGGATCAGGTCATGGATGTTCAAAGCAAAGACTTCCAGCACATGACACGTGACTTGTACGCTGAAATCGGCGCAGGAAATTACCCTAGTTGGGACCTGTACCTCAAAGTGCTTAAGCCTGAGCAGCTAGACGATTTCGACTACAACCCTCTGGACGCCACCAAAATGTGGGCCGGTGTAAAAGAAGTGAAAGTCGGTACGATGACGCTGAATCGCATGCCATCAAACTTCTTCCAAGCGACAGAGCAAGTGGCCATGGCGCCCGCGAACCTGATCCCGGGCATCGAACCTTCTGAGGATCGCCTGCTGCAAGGACGTGTGTTCTCTTACGCGGATACTCAGCTGTATCGTCTGGGCGCAAATCATTCGCAACTGCCCATCAATCGTCCTGTGGTTGAAGTGCTCAACTACAACCAGGAAGGCTTCATGAACATGGGTGAAACGGATTCAGATGTCAATTACCAGCCCAATCGTGATGGCGTGAAGGAAGATCCACGTGCGCGTCACAGTTCAGTTGCGTTGAAAGGCTATGTGCAACAAGCCGCGATTAAAAAGCAGTTGAATTTCAAGCAGGCGGGCGATCTCTATCGTTCCTTCTCAGAGCAAGAGCGAAGCAACCTGATTCGAAATATGAGTGGTGACCTTGCGGCTGTGAACGATAAAGACACTCAGGCAAAAATGATCAGCCATTTCTACAAGGCGGATGAAGAATATGGTACCCGCCTGGCAGAAGCCGTCAACGCCGACCTGAAAAAAGTGAAAGCGTTAGCGCGGGCTCTGTAAGCTGGTCTTAGCACATTGTAAGTAGTGTTTGGCGGTACTTGCGTACCGCCTTTTTTTTCGGAGTAAATCATGCGAAGTCTACTTTTTATCGCCTTACTTATTGCGTCTCTATCTCAAAATACCTTTGCCGAGCCGAACGAGAATACCAAGGCCGACTATGACACCTTAATGGCGTATTATTTCGCCGCAGCGAGAGAGGGTGAATTGGATGTGCTGCGCACCTTCGTCAAAGCGGGTGTACCCGTTGATCATCGCAATAGCAAAGGGTATAGCGCGCTGATGGTAGCCAGCTATAACGGTCAGCGCGAAGCCGTGTCGCTGTTGCTTTCGCTCGGCGCAGACGCCTGTGCAGAAGACAGTAAAGGCAATACCGCGTTGATGGCCGCTATTTTTAAAGCCGAAATCCGTATCGCACGGCTGTTGATGGATCGGGATTGTGATAGCAATCACCAAAATAATGCGGGGCAGACGCCACTGATGTACGCCACGCTTTTCGGCCGCGATGAGATGAAATCGCTGCTGGTAGAAAAGGGTGCTGACCCTGAAATGCTCGATCGAGCCGGAAACAGCGCCGTTGCCATTGAAGCTTATTACGCTGAGGGTGATGCTGCCTCGCGGAATATGAATTAGTACAAGCAAGCGCTTAATTTTAAGGTTTTTCCTATTATTAAGATCACAGCAAACGATTTATCAGAAGGGCGCTCGCGCTCTATGATTTTCTCCAAGGCGTCGCAATGTGCTACGCCAAAACGAATAGAAATAATGGAGACAATCATGACTATGAAGACTATCGAAACACGCGCAAAAATCACATCCGCAATCGTAGTGACAAGCCTCTTTCTGAGCAGTGTCAGTGTGGCAGGCACAATAGGTGCAGAGGTCAGCACGAACAACACGCAAACCGTACGTGTTTGTGTGGATGAGAGAGAGATTCGACGCGAACGCAAACCTTCGGTGACGGTATGCAAAAAATTTGAAGAGCGCCAGGTGCAAGCCGTCAGCGCTGTAGACTGCACGGCGACACCGGTACGCACCCAAGATAGAAGTGGTGTTGTGAAGTCCTGCCAGCGTGCCTCTGCGCAAGGCGCGTAGTGCACTCATGCTTCGCTGCGGATGGGCCCCTAGCTTGGCGTCGCCTATCCGCAGATGAAGATAATCGCGCCACGTTAACAGGCCCTAGTAAAAAACACACGCCGTTTGTAAAAAATCGTCGCCCTGGAACCACGTAGGGGCGACCTTAGCCTCTTCCTCCCCTGAGTTTTCGCCAGTTTCTGAGTGTTTTAGGAACTGGCCCTTTTTTTGCTCTCCCTTTGTAAGCTGCTCATTCAGTGGCCCCCTTGGTGTTGTCCTCAGAAGGTGAGTATGAAGGGAAGAGACACATTCTTTTGTTTGGTTTTTACGTGCATCGCACCCATGCTTTGGGCTCAGGAAGCACAGCACATCCCCATTGCGGATAAACAGTTCGGTATGCTTGAACAGCACGCTGAAAATCTTGCTCGGCAGCCCTACGACAAGCACGATGACGCGCTGCCCGCGTGGCTTCAGGAGCTGACGTACGAAGAGTATCGCGATATTCGATTCCGAGCCGATGCCGCGCTTTGGAAAGACGACGAGCTCTTCGAAGTGCATTTTTTCCATCCCGGTTTTCTCTATCGCGAACCGGTCGATATTTTTGTCATAGACGACAAAATTAGTGCAAAACGCTTAGCGTTTGAGCAAAGTCAGTTCACTTATGGTGAATTTGTTCGTCCCCGCTTGAAGGAATTTCCGGAGCATCCGGGCTTTTCAGGCTTTCGCGTGCACTTTCCACAAAATTCCGAATCGTATAAAGACGAACTGATTGTGTTCCAGGGCGCATCGTATTTTCGTATGGTGGGCCCAGGTCAGCAGTACGGTTTGTCCGCTCGAGGTCTGGCCATCGATACGGCCCTGAATTCTGGAGAGGAGTTTCCCCGCTTCAGCGAATTTCGCTTATTGAAACCGGAACCGGGCGAGCGCAAACTGACGATTCTGGCGTTGCTGGAAAGTGCCTCCGTGGTGGGCGCGTACCGATTCGATCTGTATCCGGGCTTGCCGCTCAAGGTCGATGTCCGCCTGACCCTGTTCGCGCGACAAGACATTGCCAAGCTCGGCATCGCGCCGCTGACAAGCATGTTTCTGTATGGAGAGATGGATGTAGGGCGCTATGATGACCTTCGTCCTGAAGTGCATGATTCAGATGGCTTGCAGATATTGGACACGCATGGCAACTGGATTTGGCGCCCCTTGGATAACCCCGATTCCTTGCAGGTGACACAGGCAACGGGCCCGAACCCGAAAGGCTTTGGCTTGCTGCAACGCGATCGCGAGGACAGTCATTATCTCGATGCGGAAGCCAATTATCAGCGACGTCCAGGCCTTTGGGTGCAACCGCATGGGGATTGGGGAAACGGCGCGATTGAGTTAGTCGAAATTCCCACAAACAGTGAGACCAACGACAATATCGTGGCGTATTGGGTGCCCGAAGCGGGTGTGAAAGCCGGTCAGCGATTGCACTACCAATACAGTTTGTACAGTGTGGATGTGAACCCTCCCTATCATGAATTAGCGAAAGTCGCGTTGAATCGCGTGGGCTGGGCCGGCATGCCCGGCGAGGCGGGGGGCGCTGAACGCAAGCACCGTCGCGTCAGTATTGATTTCACCGGTGGGCAGTTGGGAGCACTCAGCGCCCAGACGCCTTTAGACGTCGAAGTGTCTGCGCAGGGCGCTCAGGTTTTACGTCCTCGAGTGTTGCCCGGTGATGAGCCCGGCCGCTGGAGAGCGCTGTTCGAATTTATTCCAGAAAACCAACAAGCCGTCGATTTACGAGCACAACTTAAGTGGCATGGTCAGTCAGTCAGCGAGGTATGGAATTATGTATGGCGACCGGAAGAACATGAATGAGTCTCGCAAGATAAATTCGATTCACGCCCCCGTTTTGCGACTTAGAAAGTGGGCCTATCTGTTTGTCGTGGCGTCAAGCAGCCTGACCGGTGTGTTGATGATGTCAGACATTCTGGGGGCGAACGGATTAACGTGGCTCGAGTTACTGTTGCTTGTCCTGTTTTCTATCACTTTCAGCTGGATAGTGGCCTCGTTTTGGAATGCGGTCGTGGGCTTTGTCCTCATGGCATCGCGACGGGACCCCTTGAGTTTGCGTCGGCAGGCTAATGCACCTGAACCCGCATTGCGGATCGCGCAGCGATTTGCGGTTTTAATGCCGGTGTACAACGAGGATACATCTCGCGTGATGGCCGGCTTTGAAGCGAATTTGCAAAGCCTCATTGCAACCGGTGCTTTGGAGTATTTTGACTTCTACCTCCTCAGCGACACTCAGGACCCGGAGATCGTAAAAGCAGAAGCCTCGCAGTGGCAGGCTTTTTTTTCACGGCAAAATGACGATGTTAAACCCCACGTCTTTTATCGCCGCCGGAGTCAAAACACCCATCGGAAAGTCGGGAACCTGTCTGATTTTTGTACGCGCTGGGGAAGTCGATATGAGGGCATGATCGTACTGGATGCGGACAGCTTGATGTCGGGCGAGTGCATGTTATCGCTCGCGCGAGGACTGCAGGACAATCCCAGGGCGGGCCTATTACAAACGATCCCGGTACCCGTACGCCAGGAAACTTTCTTTGGCCGGTTTCTGCAATTTGCCGCAGAAATGTACAGCCCCATGCTGGCTACCGGGCAGAGCTTCTGGCAGGGCAACGGCGCCAATTACTGGGGGCACAACGCGATTATTCGGGTCAAGGCGTTCATGGATCATTGTGCTTTGCCTGTGCTGCCGGGGCGTGAACCGTTCGGGGGTGAAATTCTGAGCCACGACTTTGTCGAGGCGGCCATGTTGGCGCGTGCCGACTGGGATGTGTACCTGCTGAATGATCTACGCGGGAGCTATGAAGAAGTACCGAGTAACATTCCAGACTTCGTGACACGCGACCGTCGTTGGGTGCAGGGCAACCTGCAACACCTCGCATTGTTACCCGTGCGAGGGTGGCGGGTCGTGAGTCGGGTGCATTTTCTCTCCGGTGCGCTGGCGTACATCACCTCGCCACTTTGGTTGTTGATGTTGGTTTTCAGTAGTATTGATGCAGTATACAGAGCGGTCAGCCCGGCACCGTATTTCAGTCAGTCCCATCAGTTGTTTCCCGATTGGCCGATTGCCAAGCCGGAGCTGATCTTCTCGTTGCTGACCTTGACGGCGGTCATGTTACTGCTGCCGAAATTCGCTTCGGTCTTGCTTGCCAGTATTCAGCAGCGACGTGCGTTTGGCGGCGTGCTCCGTATGTGGGGTTCTGCATTGCTGGAGACCCTGTTTGCCATCGTGATTGCGCCGGTAATGATGGTGTTTCACAGCTATTTCGTGGTGATGGTATTACTGGGCAAAAAAGCACGTTGGGATGCGCAACCGCGTGAGGGGCGCATGGTCAGTTGGGCGGATGCGTTTAAACGAACAGCTGCGGTGAGCTTCCTTGCGCTACTGTGGGGCGCACTGACCGCAATCACTGCCCCGCTGTTTTTCTACTGGCTGTTGCCGGTTTTGGTCGGCCTTGTGCTCGCAGCGCCGCTCGTACGGTATTCAAGCAGTCTTGCGCTAGGCAGAAAGCTGCGTGCCTGGGGGCTCTTTCTCGCACCGACTGAAATAGACGAGCCCGAAGTCATGACGCTTTGCGCTCGGTTATTGCGCGAGGAGCGCGGGGCAAATACCGTGGTACCGTTCACGCCGGTCGAGCATGTACCTCCGGCCGAACCGCGCCCGATGTCTCCACAAAATTTCGATTATCCTAAGGTGGTGAGCCAGCTCATGCTGTAATCCTTTGTCTTTGATTCGGGCTCAATCTGATTCATCTACTTGCCATAATCTCGTGGCAGGCTGTCGTCTCTAAAACAACTGTTTGCATGGCGAGCACCAGACTCGCCAGCGTTCAATGCTTGGGAGACGAAGGCACATGGGTAATATCAGTCGGCGAGATTTAATCCGTTTTTCCGCTTTAGGCATGAGCGGGGTGGTCGTATCGACCGGATTGATGGGGTGTGGTGGTGACGACGATGACGCCATCGACGTCAGTTTTACGCATGGCGTCGCCAGCGGTGACCCTCAACCCGATCGCGTTATCTTATGGACGCGCGTGGTGCCCGAGCGTCGAGATCTGCACGAAACACTCGCAGTGCAATTTGAAGTGGCGACGGATGAGGCGTTTAGCTCGGTCACACACTCCGGCAACGCGATGGTCAGTGTGGCGAACGACTACACCTTAAAAGTCGATGCACAGAACCTCAGTCCCAACCAGGAGTATTTCTACCGATTTCGTGCCTACGGGGTAGAGAGCCCTGTCGGAAAGACTAAAACGCTGCCCGCCGCAGAGGCCTCACTCACTTCCTTGAAGATGGCTGTTTTTTCTTGCTCAAATTACCCTACAGGTTACTTTCACGCCTACAGTGAAGCGGCGAAACTCCCCGATATTGATGTCAGTCTGCACTTGGGCGACTACATCTATGAGTACAAAATGGGGCAGTACGCGACGGATAATGCAGAGATGCTCGGGCGCAGTATTCCTGCGGAAAACGATGTCGAGTTGGTGACACTCGCGGACTATCGCGCGCGCTATGCACTGTATAGAACGGATCCCGGCCTTCAGGCCTTACACGCGCATGCGCCGATGATCGTGGTACCCGATGATCACGAAGTCGCAAATGACACCTGGGCAGAAGGCGCCGAAAACCATGACCCTGAAACAGAAGGCGATTTCTTTGAACGCAAGCAGGCGGCGTTAAAAGCGTATTTCGAGTGGATGCCGATTCGTCCCTTCCAGGAAGGCGACGAAGAAACGCTGTATCGACAGTTTCAGTTTGGTCAGCTCGTGAACTTGATGATGCTCGATACGCGCCTCGCAGGGCGGAGTGAGCAACTTTCGTTGACGGATCCCGCGTTCTTTAACCCTGATGGCAGTTTTAATGCCACGGCCTTTGTTCAGGCGCTGAGCGATTCCAGCCGGACCATGCTCGGGGCGGACCAGCTGCAATGGCTGCTCGGCACGATGGCTTCGTCCAGCTCGACCTGGCAGGTGCTGGGACAACAGGTGCTTATGGCGCGCATGAACATTCCGATGGAAGTCCTGTTGCAGTTAGGTGGCGGTGATATCGCATCGGTGTTGGGTGAGTTGGTGACCATTAAGGCACGTATCTCAGCGGGCGATCCAACGGTCACGGAGCAAGAACGCGCCCGAGTGGCCACCGCCGCCCCCTACAATCTCGACGCCTGGGATGGCTATCAGTACGAGCGCGAAATCATTCTCAGCACGGCCGCCGCGCAACAACAAAAATTGCTCGTGTTGGCGGGCGACACCCACAACGCATGGGCATCAAACCTGACTCTGATGGACGGCACGGTCGTCGGCGTTGAACTGGCGACATCCTCCGTGACGTCGCCCGGAATGGAAAATTACCTAGGCCTCGATGATCAGTCTGCGCTGGCATTGGAGCAGGGCCTGCAAATCCTGATTGATGATCTGCAATACACCAACCTGAAGGATCGCGGCTTTATGGTATTGCACTTTATGCCGGAACAGGTTGAGACCGAGTGGGTGTTTATTGAAGACATCACCGCTGAGACGGCCACTGTCTTGGAAAGCCGAAGCAAGCGAATTGAAATTGGAGCAGACGCGGTACAAATCGGTTCTTGAGTGGATTTCTAGCAAGGTGAGTTTCAGGCGTTATACTTGGGAAGCGGCCGGCACGGTGTTGGCCGTTTCATCTAAGTTAAATACGGAACATCGTCATGCAATTCTTCTCGCTCTCTTTTCTTTCGCCGTTACGCTTCGTCTTTCTGGGCTTGCCACTAGTGTTAAGCCTAACGGCACATGCTGAAATCAAATCGTCTTATTTTGGCTTAGGTGTGCAAAGTGGGCGGTTTGAGGTCGTGAATACGGAGTTTGAGCCTCTGAACGCTCAATTCACGTATGGCAGTTATCTGACAGACAATCTTGCGATTGAATGGCAGGCTGCTTTTGGCATCGAAGAGGCAGAGCTGAACGTCGAGGGGAGTGACGTCAGCATGACCTTGAGTAAAAGTATTTCTGTGTTCGGCAAAGCGGATATTCCAGTGGGTTCGGTATTCAAATTGTACGGTTTGCTTGGCTACAGTTACGCCGAATTCGATTTTGAAGAGAATTTTACACGCTTTGGTTCTGACGACTATGGCTATTCGTTCGGCCTCGGAGCTGAAGTGGCGCTGCCCGCGCAGCTTGCGTTGAGGCTGGAAGGTGTTCGATTGATGAATACTGAGCGCTACGACTACGATGTGATGACGCTGTTATTGAGCCGCACATTCTAAGCTTGGTGCCAGTCCGTTACGCGACTATCTATTCAAGTAGGGTAGAGCCTTTCTTGTGTTGAGCGAGCAATTCTAACGAGGTTAGAGTCGTCTTGCTTGCCTGTGCAATGCGGTAAAATTGCATTGCAAATTAAGACGCGCCGGGGCAAACTCCTTGGAATCAGATGGGTTTGTCCTCGGTGTAGACAACGGCCTGCTGTTCGGACCGTGCTGCTTTAAGGAAAGGTGGGCTTTCATCGCGTCGAGTTGACTTCGGCGTGAAAAAGCTCGTCGCTGAAAAGGGAGATATTCGACTTGCTAGAGTACGCGAACAACACCCTGTTGCTGGGGCCCTTTCTCACCTTTACGCTTGGCATCCTTGTGCTGTTTGTCGGCAAGCGTATCAACGAAAATGTTGCCTTTCTCCGAGAGTTTAGTATCCCTGAGCCTGTCACGGGCGGGCTGCTGTTTTCTTTGCTGACCCTCTTAGTCTATCTGTTTGCGAATGTTTCGATCAGTTTTGAGCTGCAGGCGCGAGACCTCTTGCTGGTGTATTTTTTTACGACCATTGGCATCAATGCCAGCCTCAGTGACTTGCTCAAGGGCGGCAAACCCCTGATTATTCTACTGGTCGTCACGATCGGTTATATGTTCTTCCAGAATGTCCTCGGTGTGACCATCGCAAGCCTGTTTGGCTTACCCAAGCCTGTGGGCTTGCTGGGTAGCTCCGTCTCCCTTATGGGGGGACATGGCACCGCGATTGCCTGGGCGCCAAAAATCAGTGAGGCGCATGGCATTGCCAATGCGATGGAGATCGGCCTCGCGTGCGCGACCTTCGGCCTGATATTGGCTAGCTTGATGGGCGGTCCGATTGCAAAACTGTTGATTAATCGCTATTCATTAAAGCCTGAAGAAGTCGAACCGCTTGACGTCGGCACCAAAGAAAATGGCCAACAGCCGACCATTACGTCGATGCAGTTTCTCGATTGCATACTCGCAATACATCTTTGCATTTTGTTTGGTTTGGGGCTCAATGAGCTGGTGAAGCAAGCGGGTCTTGAGCTGCCATTGTTTGTGACTTGCCTGTTCGCCGGTATCCTGATCACTAACCTGGTGCCGTCATCCTTACCGCGCATTACGGGCTTGCCCTGGCCAACGCGTACGCCGACCATCGCGCTTATTGCAGAAGTCTCGCTTGGCACGTTTCTGGCGATGTCTTTAATGAGTATGCAGCTTTGGACTTTGGTTGAGATGGCCGGGCCAATAATGGCCATACTGGGTGGTCAGTTTTTGTTGGCGATATGCGTCACGCTGTTTATCGTGTTTCCAGCGATGGGGCGGAAGTACGATGCGGCGGTGGTGTGTGCCGGGTTTGGTGGTATCGCCTTGGGCTCCACACCGACGGCCATGGCAAACATGTCTGCAGTCACGAAACGCTACGGGGCGTCGCATTTGGCTTTTATTATAGTGCCTCTGGTCTGTGCTTTTTTTATCGATCTTGCCAACGCGTTGATGATTCCGGCGTTCCTCAATAGTTTTTAATAAATAAGCGGAGGGAGCCTTCCTCCGTTTCACCAAAGCGTATTCGCCTGCGATGAAAGGGTGTTTGCTCTACCTTTCGCTTAAGATCGCAGACCTGTCTTCTTTCTCGGCTGTGAGCAAAGGCCTGAATTATGCAATGTGCTAAACATCTGTTTCTCTTTCTGTCCGTGTTGCCTGGTTTGCATGCTTCTGGCCAAGCGCTTGACGAGGCACGCACCGAGACGTTCAAACGGCCTGCCGATGCGATTGTCCGTTTATTGACGACACCCGCGCCTCCAACACCTCTTGTACACGCGCCTTCTGGAAATGTTGCGCTGCTCGTCGAAGACACGGTGATCTCTCAGAAGCGATTGATGACGCCGAGGGTGGCCCTGGCTGGTTGGCGGCTCGATCCGGTGACGGGCATTGTCGGCATCGAACCCATGGTGCGTGAAATACGCATACTTCGAAATGTCGGTTCGGGATCCAATCCCGACGAGTCGCCGCACATCTGGACTCCGGGTGGACAGGGGAGGTGGGACTACGTTGAGTTTTCTCCCGAGGGCCACAGCTTGGCTGCCTTGCGCGTTGAAACGGGCAAACCCTCAGAGCTTTGGGTTTTCGATATCGCAACTGGCCGGGCGAAAAAGCTGACTGACAAAGTGAGTGCGGTATGGGGCAAGCCCTGCGAATGGCGCGGCGAGGCGTCGTTGTTGTGCCGCATCAAACCGAAAAAGCCGCCTGCCTTACCCGCGAATAATGAAAAAGGGCTCGTCGTTTTCGATCATCCGGGTGGCAAATTGCCGACTCGCACCTACTCACTGCTGCTCGAAACGGCCAATGACGATGCCATCTTTACGCATCACTATAGCGTGGCGCTTGCGCAGATCTCGCTAAAAGGGAAGGTGACGCGCCTGCGTGTGACACCCGGCCTTATTCGCCAGTTTGAACCTTCGCCCAATGGCGAGTATGTCCTGCTCAGGCGTATTGAAGCACCGTTTCCTCGTTTGGTACCGGCAAGGCGTTTCCCGACGCGCTACGAGGTGTGGCACGTGGACGCTGCTGAGCCTCGCTATACATCGACGGTGACAGGGTTTGGGATCGCGGAAGAGGAAGACGCTAGCGGTGCCGACCTGAAGAGCATCGAATGGAAGCCCGATGCACCCGCGACGGCCGGTTACGTGTACCGTTCCCATATCGATGAGGATACCAGCAGCTATGAATGGCGCACCTTGAAGGCGCCTTTTAATGGATCACCGGATGTTCTCGCTCACAGTGCCACGCCCATTCGTGCCTTTGGCTGGACGAGCATGGGAACACCTTGGTACCAGAGTCGAGAAGCTCAGGGAGAATCGGCTTTTTGGTTGCTCGATCAGGCGTCGCCGAGAAAGGTATGGCAGGGGGATCGCGCGGATCGGTATACGAGCCCGGGCAAGGCGCTGCGTGTGCAGGGGCAGCGAGGGCCCGTGCTCGAGTATGAAGGGAAAATCTTCCTTATTGGGGATGGCCTCAGTGATGAGGGAGCCAGTCCGTTTCTCGATGAGGTTGAACTCGCCACAGGCTCAATACAGCGGCTGTACCAGTCGGAGGCGGGCGTGTTTGAGCCGGTGCTCGCGGTACTGAATCCTGAAAAGCCCCTGTGGTTGACCCGCCGTGAAACGGACGTCCTCGCGCCGCAACTGCAGGTTCGCGATGGGCACCGAGCCCAACAGCTGTATCAGATCGAAGACCCTTATCCCCAGTTAGCGCAGGTAGAGCGTCGACAATTGAGTTACACGCGTCGTGATGGTGTCGCGTTGAACGCAACGCTTTACTTACCTGCCGAGAGATCGGCGGGCAAACCCCTGCCGACACTGATCTGGATTTACCCTCGGGAATACGAAGCCGCAGAGCAGGCCGAGCAATTGGATGCTCGACCCTTTCAGTACCATCGGATTATCGGGCCTTCAGCCATTGCCGCGGTGCTTGAAGGCTATGCCGTTGTCGTAAGACCTACCGTGCCGATATTAAGTACGGAGGATGGCAACGGCTACTTGCCCCAATTGGTGTCGAGTACCGATGCACTCGTGGAGTATCTGGTTGCGGAGGGCATCAGCGATGCCGATCGTGTGGCGATTGGAGGGCGGAGTTACGGCGCGTTTTCCACTGCGAATCTGCTGATTCATTCGCAAAAATTTGCCAGCGGCATCGCGATGAGTGGTGCCTACAATCGCACACTGACGCCCTTTGGTTTTCAACATGAAAAACGGGATTTCTGGGAGGCGACCGAGTACTACACCAGCGTCTCACCCTTCTTCTACGCCGACAAAATAAAGCGCCCGCTATTGTTGGTGCACGGCGGCGAGGACCCGAATCCGGGAACGCCTAAAATTCAGGCGCGTCGCTTCTTCCATGCATTGGTCGGCGAGGGCGCGATCACTCGCTACGTGGAATTGCCTGGAGAGCCGCATCACTATCGAGGCGAAGAGACGGTATTGCATGCGACCTGGGAAATGCTGAACTGGTTGGATATGACGATTGGGCCGAAGTCGCCGAAAGCTCGCAATTAACACGAGCTTTCGGCGTGATGCCTGTGTTACGGCATCAGTGGAATGGGAAGATGTAGTTCATCCAAGCGGACATACGCAGCAGCACTTTTCGGATGATGGCAACATGATGAAAATGTTCGCTGTACAACGCCGCCTGCCCGAAGGCGCCGCCTGGCAGACTTGTGCGGAAATCATCAAAATCCGGGTCGGTGATTTTAATTATCACCGGCACGCGACCGGGTACGGCATGGTCTGTCATCAAATTTCCGGTGGGCTGTAACTGGCCCTCTGACAGGGCGGGCAGTACGGTGTGGACTTCACCTGAGAATACGCGGCCGGGAATGCCATCAAATGCAATTTCTGCGTGATCCCCTCTTTTCAGGCGCAGGAGACTGTTTTGTCTGAACCAGCCCACAAACACATCGTCTTCTTTGTGGACAAAGACCATCACCGGTCGCAGGGGCAGCGCCGCAGCCAGCATGCCTGGGCGCAGAAAAATCTGCGTCACGAAGCCGTTGGTGGGGGCGCGCACAACGGTCTCGCTGAGGTTGAACTCGGCGACCTCAAGCTGAGCTTCAAGGTCTTCAAAGCGTGCCAATGCGACGTCGCGATCACGGCGTGTGCCGGCATTGGTTTTCAGCAACTGTTCGGCGCGATCGAGGTCGAGCTTGGCCGACACGATCTGCGCTTCGAGCGAGTCGACACGGCCCTGATAGACCGTGGGGTCGAGGCGGAACAATTCTTCTCCTGCGAGAAGCGGTGTATTTGCTTCAACGGAAACACTCATCACCTTACCGGTGACGGTCGGTACGATCGGCGTAGACAGTTCGTACTTTCGAGCGCGTTCGGAATAGGGGTGGTTGTAGTTCATCAAAAAGATCAAACCACCAACCAAGAACACGCCGCCGAGCACCGCAGTGGGCACGCTCCATTTGTTCAAGGGGATTTTGAAAATCTTAAAAACAGCAACGCAGATCGCGGTGTAGGTCAAAATCAGTAGCAAATCCACGGTGCTTATTCTCCTTTTTGTGCGAGTGACTGCTCGATTTCATCGAGACGGGCACTGAGTCGTTTGATCTCCGCGGCCATCGCCTGCGGTTCGCTGGCGCCCGAGTTACCGTCGGCAAAGCCCCAGCCGCGATCTTCACGAAACAGCGTGGCCCAAATCCAGAGGAAGGGCCAGATGACATGCAAGGTGAACAGGCTGACCCATCCCGCCACATGAATGGCGTCCTGATGGGGATGGTTACGGTGTTTGGCGATTTCGTAGGGGATGTCGTGAATGGCAATGATGCCGTAGAACATCACGATAACGACGAAGAACAAAAGGAACAGGGCAAAGTAATCAAGCATGGGGCAAGTCCGGTGCAAGCATAGTGTGAGGGACCACGTCGCTGGGTTCAGGATCACACATCATGTATCGCTTGACTGGGCGAGATCATCCTGACGCCAGATTGTGCTCCAAGCTTATCCAACCTTTGTGACAGAAAGCAAGACACTTGTGTGAGCCCGCCCCCATTGACCTGACGAACGAAGTGGGGGATGCTCTAAGGCTGCAGGAGGGCAATTATGGACAAGCACAAAAAGCAAAAGGCTTCGGATGCGCCGGATGAGCTGAGTAAGAAAGAGTACAACAAGGCACTTCGCGAGCTGCATGAAGAGATGGTGAAGTTGCAGCTCTGGGTTCAGCACAAGGGGCTCAAAGTGGCGATCGTCTTTGAGGGGCGGGATGGCGCAGGTAAGGGCGGCACCATCAAAGCGATTACAGAGCGCGTCAGCCCGAGAGTGTTCCGTGTGGTGGCCTTACCCGCACCCACAGAGCGGGAAAAGTCGCAAATGTACATGCAGCGCTATATTCGTCATTTCCCTGCTGCCGGTGAAGTGGTGATTTTCGACCGCAGCTGGTACAACCGGGCGGGCGTGGAGCGCGTGATGGGCTTTTGCGACGAAGAGCAGGTGGAGCGCTTTCTCAACGAAGTCCCACTCGTCGAACGCGCAATGGTTGACTCCGGAATTATCTTGATCAAGTACTGGCTGGAAGTCAGCCCAGAGGAGCAAGAGCGGCGCTTGAATGATCGCATTGATGACGGGCGTAAAATCTGGAAGTTGTCACCGATGGATTTAAAATCGTTTGATCGCTGGGACGATTACACCAAGGCGCGGGACGAGATGTTCCAGTCTACCGATACAGCTTGGGCACCGTGGTTTGTTGCCAATTCAGAAAACAAGAAAAAAGTACGCCTGAATGTGATCACCCATTTACTGAGCCAGATCCCCTATGAAGAATTACCGCATGAAAAAGTAAGCTTCCCCAAACGAAAAATTGGCGAATACGAACCGGTGAATTACCCCTTCCGAAGGGTGCCGGAAAAATTCTAAACGCTGTGAGCGTATTTGACGCTGAAGGCAAGCGGCGCGTGGCGTGCCCCATGAACACATTGCAAAAAGGATGACTTGATTATGGTACAACACACTGAAGAAGAAAAAGGCACAATGCTGGTACTGCTGAAACGCCTCGTGGATCAGCGCCTCCCTCGCTTGTTGGATATGAAAAAGCGAGTCGATGACGGTGAAACACTGAGCGACTTTGATATCCAGTATCTCGAAGAAGCGTTCGAAGGGGCGCATGAGAGTCGCCAATACCTCGAGCATTTTCCTGAGTACGAAGACATGGTGGGCAAATTGGCCAGCTTGTATGAGGAAATTACGCATAAAGCGGTTGAGAATCAGCGCGCAGAAAAGTGATCTCTTTCACATCGGTCGTCTCCCGTTATTTCGGGAGCTGACTCCGGTCTTTTGCTCAGGCCCGTTTGGGGCTGTGTCCTTCTAGTAAACGTCTATCGGCCTCTCTCCATTAACCCTATCAGTTTTTTCATTAGTCGCCTAATTGGGTTTTCCAATTTCTCGTTATTTATAGTGACTTGTCTGACTTCTTTTTTCGAGTTTTGCACAGGCTCAAACATTTTGTGTGAACCCCCTCACTTCCTTAAGTAGCCAGCGTATTTTCTTGTAAAAGCCCGCGTAATAATGCGAAGCGTTCCAGCCACTCTGGCCTCGTCAGGTATTTTCTGAGCATATTGGCTTGCCCAGATTGCGCATTGGCAAGGTTAAAACAACAAGGCTTCGGTATTGAGGCGCAGGTATATGAACGCTTTATCAAAAAAAATGGTTTATCCAATTGTGCTGCTTATCTTGGCAGCATGTGGGGGCGGGAGCGAGGAAGCGGATCTACTCATCCCCGTCGAAGGCGGACCAGAAGCCTCACCTGAACCGGTGGTCACGCCATCACCCGTAGTTACTCCATCACCCTTGCCGACACTTTCGCCGACGCCTTCGCCCAGCACGGTACCCGTTCCATTACCAACGGCAACACCCACAGCTACGCCAATACCAACACCAATACCTACGCCAACACCTACGGGATTGCCGTCTCCTGAACCCACACCAGAACCTATCGATCCCGACCCGGTGGTGACACCCACACCTACACCTAGCGTGTCGCCATCTCCAACACCAGAGCCGACGCCCACGCCGAGTCCCTCGCCGACCATGACGCCGACACCGGAGCCCAGCGCCAGTCCTACGCCAGAGCCTCCCCAAACGCCCGTTGATGAGGATGTCGTCTCGATTTATGCCGATTGTGAATTTGCTGGGACGGCGTCAAACCTATCGTTGGGCGAGTTTTCGGCAGGCGGGCTTTCCTTGCTTGGATTTGATAACAACACCATTTCCTCGATCAAAGTGCCTTATGGTTACAAGGTGCAGCTCTACAACAATCAGTTTCGTGGCACCTCGGTCACCCTAGAGTCCGATGTGCCGTGCCTGGCGGAAGTCGACTTCGACAACATGACATCGAGCGCCGTGGTAGAAATTGATGAAGGTCTGATTGATCTTGCCGAGGCGAAGTCAGCCTATGACGCACAATGTTCGGGTTGTCACGGCAGTACGGGCAACGGTCTGATTCCCATCATCCCCTCCGCGTGTACGGACACCGACTGCAGTGATGTCACAGAACTCGCCCAATATATCTCTGACTTTATGCCGAAAGGCGACGTCGCGGCATGTGTGTTGACCGAAGCCAGCCCAACACAGAGTTGCGCGGCACAAACGGCAGCCTATATTGCGGCGGGTTTCGTAAGTGGCGTCAACCCTGAGCCAATGCCTCCTGTCGTCACGGCAAAACCCTTCGCCCGGTTAACGAATGAAGAATTTGTGGCAAGCGCGCTGGCGTTGTTGTCGCTGGAGATGGATGCCGATATTGAGGAGGCGCGTGAGGCCTTAGGTGCGGAGTCGAACATTCATGGGTTGCTCAGCGACGCGTCTACGCAATTGCTCACGCAGGTAGGGGTCTCCGGCTATGTGGGTATGGTGGACACCTTGGTGGACAGCTACTTTGCGGGGATCGATAGCGCAGAGGCCATGGCGGATAAGCTTGAGTGTACCGTGGCGCTGCAACCGTGCACTGAGCAAAGAATCGCGAGTTTGGCTGAACGCGCTTTCAGACGCACTTTGGAAGATACGGATATCGCAGCCATCGAGGCGCTGTATACCTCTGTGGACGCGTACGCTGAGGAAGCGTCGATAGGCGCTGACGCCGCCTCCGTCGAACGCAATCAAATACGCTTCCGCGCCGCAATGCACTACATTCTGCTCTCGCCCGATTTCCTACTCATGATCGAAGAGGGGGGGGAGACGAGCGATACGGCGGGGAATACCTATTTGAGCGCGCATGAAGTCGCGACTCGCATGGCGTATTTTCTTACCGGCACCTTGCCCGACGAGGCGCTATTGGCCGCCGCGGAAGACGGCACGTTACTCGACGCGGCAGTGCGCGCTCAACACGCCGAGCGCATTCTCTCGTCAGATGCGGGCGAAGGACAGATTGTCGACATTCTTGCTTCCTGGTTCGGTATCAACCCGGCGGTGGTGGATGCCGAGTCGCTTTCGCTCCTGATTACCTTCCTTGAAGACTGGGTCGCGAATAACAAGGCATTTTCTGAGCTGTATCAGGCGAATGTCGAAGTACTGCACCAGTCCGGCAGTCGCTCAATGGAGCCCTTTGGCATTTTGGGTCTGAATGCCTTCGTCGCGTCGCATACAGAATTTCCGACCCCGAGCTTCATTACCCGAGGCGTGTTTTTTGTTGAGCGCCTGCTGTGTGAAAAACTGCCGGATGATATTCCCGCCGACGCATTGGATTCAGTGGGATTAACGCCTGTGGAAGTGTTTGAAGTGCACGCACAAGACCCCTGTGCAAGCTGTCATCGCGTGTTTGACAACTACGGTGCCGTGTTCCAGCAGTTCGATCCTGAGCTGAGTCTGTTCAATCCGGAAAGTAAGGTGTTTGGCGATCACTTCGATCTCTTTGATATTGGAGATGTCAGTGCTGAGGTGAGCGACGTGGCAGATTTGGGTATGGAAATGGGACTCAGCACGGAAGCACCTGCGTGTATGACGACGCTCTGGTATCGCCACGCTCTGCGCAGGAATACCCATGAGGGTGACAGTGCTGTGTTGGAGCAGTTGCTTTCCGAGTGGCAGGCTTCGGGCGACATGGGCATCAAGTCGCTATTGCAGTCCATCGTGGCGTCCGACGCCTTCGTCACATTTTAGGCCTGAAAATCACGCTTTAAGAAACAAGAGGGTTTTATCGTGTCCAAACCGTTTTCACCTAGTCGACGTGATTTTTTAAAGTGGGCCAGTGGCGCTGCGGCTTCGTCTTTCCTGGCACTGCCCGCGCGTTACAGTTTCGCCCAAACCCGAGCGCCGCTGCGGTTTTTAACGCTCATTGATACCTATGGCATACCGCTTAATCATCGGCAATCCATGTGGGTCAGTTCGAGTGCGGGCGACTATGCGCTTAATGAAGCGCATCTTGGCACCATTCTGCAACCGCTTTCGGCCTACATCGACAATATGCTGGTGGTATCCAATATCAGTCTGCAAAGCCAGGCTCAGTCGCGTGACTCTCGCACGCACCACTACCTCACCACACATACGCTCACCGGAAGCAGTGCGCTCGCCGAGACCCGAAATGCCGAAGCGTCCTTTGCGCTGAAGCATGCGTCTGTGGACATGCGCATCGGTCGCTATTTACATACTGAATATGGCTTGGCCGCGCCAAGAATCTACGATCACTTGTTTTTTTCAGATTATGAGCACCGTAACGCCGTGACCTTCTGTTTTAATCAAGATGGGATACAAAAGCGCTCCATTGCCGGTGCCTTGAATGTAAGAAACGCGTTATTTGGTGAAAACATTTCCGGTGATGCTGGCGTGGCAACGGTGACCAATAAAGCACGTTTAGACGCACTCAGATTGGTTAAAGAACGCGTTACAGCGCTGTCCTCTAGTTTGCAAAATGCAACGCAAGATGAACTGTTTGCGGCATATCAGGCCAGTGTGGATTCTGTTGCACAGGAACTGGCTTTAAAGAGTGAAAATGTCGTCACCATGCCCGCTGAGCTGGCCTCAGGCATCACCAACCCTGGCCGAAGCAGTGCGGATGCGGCACCGAACATGTTTAAGAATATTTACCATGCCTTCGCCTTCGACATGGTCAGTAGCATCACCTACGCGTTCGGCGGAGAAAAAATCAATCAGAATCGCTACGGCTTCCTCTACGATGAGGCGCAGCATGGTGACGCTGAAGTTAAAAGTCTGATCGCAAAAAATTTCCATGCACCTTCACATCGTACGGACGATGTGGCGGCGAAAACGCATGAAATCGTACGCATCAGTCAGTCCACCGAGCTTGCCACGCTACTGGATAGAATGAGTACAACGATAGATTCGGATGGCAGTACGCTGCTGGATAACACCGTTGTTTTCTTTACCTCGCAGATGTCAAATAATGTTCACAGTACGGGGAACTTCCCGATCTTGCTGATCGCCGGAAAAAATACGAACTTGCAGGGCGGCTTCCACTACGATTGCGAAGACAGTACCAATAACGATCTTCTGACAACGATCGCACAAGGTTTGACGCTTCCCGATGATCATTTTGGCGGGCACAACCGTGCGGGAGAGTATTTGACGGCACTGAATAATGGTCCGATTACGAAGATGTTGAAAACGTAACGACCATGACGTACGCCGTGATGTATCCGGCCCGAATTATCCATTTTCAGGCGCCTTGCCTTGCGTAAAACTTTCACTGTAATGTAGGTATTACAGCCCTGAGTCCTCGGCCGCACTATGTCAAAAGCAGGCATAGAGGCTGAGCGTGTCATAAAGGGTCTTGTTCGTCGCACAAGACCACATAATTGTCTGATTTTTACTCTAATTGCGCGATAGGTTCAACCTATCGCGATTCGGCATGCTTATTGATCTCCCTTTCGCACACCGAATTTTCCGGTGCCTTCTTTCTCCGGTCGAGGCATTGCCGTCCGGGGTTCATAGCAAAATTCGATAAAATTTTTTGATGATCGATGGAGTGCGAACATGAATGAAAATCAAGACAGCGGCGACGTGATCCGAGGCGAGGGTGGCGAGCTGCACCAGCTTCCTGAAAAAGGAAAGACGACCCTGACAACGCAGCAAGGCGTTCCGGTAAGTGATAATCAAAACTCACTTAAAGCCGGTGTGCGCGGCCCGACGTTAATGGAAGACCAAATACTGAGAGAAAAATTATTCCATTTTGATCATGAGCGCATTCCCGAGCGGGTGGTACATGCGCGCGGCTATGCTGCACACGGCTACTTCGAGAACTACGAAAACCTCAGCGATATCACTTGTGCGGATCTCTTTCAGAGAAAGGGAGAAAAAACGCCGGTATTTACGCGATTTTCGACCGTGGCTGGCGCAAAAGGGTCTCCAGATCTGGCGAGAGACGTGCGCGGCTTTGCCACCAAGTTCTACACCAAGGAGGGTAACTGGGATTTGGTAGGAAACAACATACCTGTCTTCTTTATTCAGGATGCGATGAAATTTCCAGATCTGATTCATGCAGCAAAAGAGGCACCGGATCGCGCCTTTCCCCAGGCGCAAACTGCGCACGATAACTTCTGGGATTTTATCTCTTTGACGCCTGAAAGCATGCATATGGTGATGTGGGCCATGTCTGACCGAGCGATTCCGCGATCTTTCCGCTTTATGGAAGGCTTCGGAGTACATACCTTCCTTATGCTAACGAAAGAAGGGAAGGCCAGTTTTGTTAAATTCCATTGGAAGCCGCTCCAGGGCTTGCAATCGGTAGCATGGAATGAGGCCCTTAAAATCAATGGCATGGACCCGGATTTTCATCGGCGCGATCTTTGGGAGTCAATTGAAAAAGGCGACTACCCAGAATGGGAATTGGGAATTCAAGTTTTTGATGAGACCTTTCTCGAGCGCTTCGAATTTGATGTGCTGGATGCAACTAAGCTCATTCCTGAAGAGCAGGTACCTGTCACCCCGGTCGGGAAAATGGTATTGAATAAAAACGTAGACAACTTTTTTGCTGAGACAGAGCAAGTCGCGTTTTGTACGCAAAATATCGTCCCCGGCATTGATCACTCCGCAGACCCCTTGTTACAAGGCCGTAATTTCTCCTATCTCGATACGCAATTGAAGCGACTTGGGAGCCCAAATTTCACTAAAATCCCTATCAATCAACCGAAGTGCCCGATGCACAATTTCCATCAGGACGGCCATATGGCGGTTGAGAACCCGAAGGGACGAGTGAATTACGAACCCAATAGTTGGGAGGCCGAGCCAAACCCGCGTGCTTGCCCCATGTCGGGTTTCCGCAGTCACAGTACCCCGCTGGAGGGAGAAAAAGTCAGAGTCCGCTCCGAAACGTTTGCTGACCATTACAGTCAAGCGCGTATGTTCTTTAACAGTCAAACCCCTATCGAACAAGCGCATATTGTCGATGCGCTCAGTTTTGAGCTGAGTAAAGTTGCGAGAGAAGATATACGTCTAAGGATGTTAGGTCACCTCCGAGTCATCACCGAAAAATTGGCAAGCGCAGTAGCCGAAAACCTGGGCGTAGAAACGCTGCCTGATCCGGCTTCGCCAGCACGAGAGCCGATTGACCTTCCGCCTTCAGAGGCGCTCAGTATTCTGCTAAACAGCGGCAATACCTTTAAAGGTAGGAAAGTTGGTGTCTTGTTAACAAACAAAGTGGATGCAACGCTCTTCCGCGAGCTTGAAAAGCAGGTGAAGGATGCCGGTGCCAGCCTGGAAGTGGTGGCGCCGATGCGTACCGGTATCACTGACAGTAAAGGGAAAGCGATCGATGTGGATCACTTGGTGGACGGAGGGCCCTCCGTTTTGTTCGATGCGGTTGCGGTGATCGCTTCTAAGGAAAGCGTGCAGGCACTTCTTGATGAGAAACCCGCACTGGATTTTCTGAGCGACGCGTACTATCACTGTAAATTCATTGCGTTTAACGAGGCAGTCAGTGTCCTGCTGGACGCGGTGGGGTTGAAACAGAAGCTCGATGCCGGGTGTTTTGATATCGAGAAGGCCTCTTCGCCCACTGAATTTATCGAAGCCTGTAAAGTGCTCCGTTTCTGGGAACGAGAACAGCACTAAGGGTTGTGTACGCCTGCCACAAGGATGTGGCGGCTGATAGAACCGCAACAATCTCCCCCCAGAGTAGATGACTTACTGGAGAGGCTCCATGTTTCGTTATTTCTACATTGATGCGATGGTATGCAGCGGATAAACACGGCATACTCATAGCCGAGTTTGATTGCGACCTACAAGGAAAAGTACGCATGCATCATCATGAGTTATTGAGTTTTTTTTGCGCTTCTGTTGTTCGCTTTCGGTCTGCTTTCTAAATTAGCAGAGCGCCACTGGCTCACCGGCCCGATGGTGTTTACCGCGATAGGTATCGCCGCCTCTCCCCTGGGCTTGAATCTATTCAGCATGACGCCCGAACTGGGTGCCGTCACGCTTGTCGCAGAGCTTGCGTTGACCTTGGTGCTCTTCGCGGACGCCTCGCTGATCGACATCAAAGTGCTGACCCGTTCGCCCGCCAGAATTCCCGCACGCCTGTTATTGATTGGCTTACCTCTCACAATGTTAGTGGGGACTGCGCTGGGCGCAGTGATGTTCAGTGAATTCAGTATCTGGGCGGTCGCGATGATGGCCTTGATTCTTTCCCCAACGGACGCGGCGCTGGGCCAGGCGGTGGTACAAAGCGAGCGTGTTCCGAATCAGATCCGGCAATCCATTAATGTCGAAAGCGGCCTCAACGATGGCATTGCCTTGCCCCCGATTTTATTTTGCATGGCACTACTAGGTGCCGAATCCGAAGGGGAGGGCGGGCATTGGCTTCGCTTTCTGATATTGCAGGTCACCTTGGGCCCGATAGTCGGCCTGGCCGTGGGCTACTTCGGTGGCAAACTGATCGAAAAAGCGGCGCGCCACGGCTGGATGGACGAGGGTTTCCAGCGGCTCTCCGCTCTGCCCCTGGCCATTCTCGCTTATGCCTTCGCCGAGAGCGTTGGGGGCAACGGCTTTATTGCGGCATTTTGTGGTGGGGTGGGCTTACGCCTCGGCGACGCACTCACAGACACTCGCCATCAAATGCAGGAATTCGCTGAGGCGGAGGGCTTGCAGTTGATATTGGTGGTCTTCCTGATTTTCGGACTGGCCATTGTGCCTTCGGTCGTGAGTTATTGGGGATGGCGAGAACTCATCTACGCGCTGTGCAGCTTAACCGTGTTAAGAATGTTGCCAGTGGCGGTATCTTTGATTGGCGCAAAATTGGATTGGGCTTCAATCGGTTTTATCGGCTGGTTCGGTCCTCGTGGGATAGCGTCAGTGCTGTACCTGCTCATGGCCATCGCGTCACTCGGTGTTGAAGGGTACGAATCGCTGATGTCGGTGATTGTATTAACGGTGTTGATCAGCGTGTTTGCGCATGGCTTGAGTGCGGTGCCGCTGAGTGAGTGGTATGGGCGGGCGGAAAAAGATAAGTCGCGCACATAAAATGCTGATGTAAGTCGTACCAGAAGAAGGTCACCTAGAAGTAGAAGCCGTACTCCAAAACAAAGACATTGGTTTTGTTTACAAAAGCCCAAACGGCTAAATATAAATCAAAATATAGTGGTTTAAAAATGTCGGTTTGATCAAATTCCAGGAGTGGCCGCTTCGACAGAAGTGAAAATGAAAAAACGGTTTTTGATTGAGATTTTTAATAGTCCGTTGCTTCGGTATAAGAATGAGAGTGGTAGGGGGCGCCGATGAAAAATAGTCAATGTTGGTATCGCGGTTTAGTGTGGATTAATTGAGTTTTATAACGGAATTAGTGTTCGGTATGGGTTAAGTATTAGCTTCTCGGCTAGTTATGCGACGGATAATGTGTTGGTAACATTGGACGGCCGCGATAGGCGGGAACCTACTAATACCCCTTTTTATATATTTAATACAGGGGGTATGGCTGTTTTAGAAGACGCATATGTACTCCTGGAGTCAATGGGTGTTCATGAAGAGTTGTGGGCGCTCAAAGTCGAAAGATGTTTTGCTTTTGTTTTCGGGTTACGAAATAGGAGTAACTATGTGGAAGTTAATTGGCACCTATTTTATAGCGATAATGTTTGTAGGGTGCAGTAAGAACGAACATCAACGCGAAGGGATGTTCTCCGCTTGTGCGCCTTTACAATCTGTTGATGGGTTTTTCTATATAAAAACAGAGGAGGGGTTGAGTCTCAAATTACCATCGTATGCCGACGTTCGTAGACGGAAGAGTGACCCTGGCTGTGAGTACGTGAGGGATTTTTTTTATAAACTACCTTTGGTTCGATGGGGAGTTGATCCCTGAGTTTGCCAACCTATTTGAAACCCCTAATAACGAGCGAGCCTTTGTAAGAATTTATTATGGTACTTCTGGTGAGGTGGATGATTGGGTTCGCAGAAATCAAGAGTATACGAGCTCATGGCATTATGATGATCCAATGCCTCACCGCAAATACCCTTTGGTTTTATTGCCAAAATACTATTGGGAAAGTCCTGAAGGATCCTCTGAAAAATCAACGCAAGGGGCGAGATGGGGGATTGGCGGGACAAAGTATACCAATCTAATAGATAAGCCGTTTACTGCATGGTGCAGTATTCCTCCAGCGGATGAAACCAATTTTTATTCTCGTTTGGAAAGTGACTTTGCTAAGTTTGGTGACTCAAAATGTCGAGGAGGGGTAATCGCTTCAAGAAATGGTAAATTTCTCAGTGTCTCTATTGACGTTTGGGCTTATCGAAGAACAGAAAGAAAGGGGATAATGGAAATTAATCATATTTATGATGCGATGGTAGAGCAGCTGCAGTCGTTTATTCAGGAGTGATCGACACAAAGATTTTGGGTGCTGCAGCCTATGATATCGAAGGCGAGTGGCAAGGTTTGATGTAAAGCGTACGGTTAAATCTGCATAAAATTAAACTGATGGCAGTGTGAGAGAGCGCTGAGTAAATCAACAGAGAGTGGAAAGCTGTCGTTGCGTTTATGCAATACTAATCCATCGATCTGAATTGAAATTAGTATGGAAAAAATGATGGCTTTTATTAATGAGAAAATATCTTACGCCGACGTTCAAGAATACCAGCTAAGTTTAGTCGATCAGAGGTTTGTTGTTGGAGGAACAGGGGCGCGACATTGGACTGTTGATGTCGCTCTAAATGCCCGGCTTAGATGTGTAGCTAATGGTAGGGAAGAAGATTCTCATAATAGTGTTTGGACGCTGAATTTAGCTGGAGGTTTGGTAGTTGCCCGCCTTGAGCGTATTTCATCATACGCCAAAGCGGGGCAGTCTGGTTGGAAGCATTTAAAGCTGTTGGAATTGGAGGTCGAGGAAGGAATTGAACTCGAAAATGACAAAATCGTTCAGATTTTGATTAACGGGTTAACTGCCTATAAAGATGGAGGTATTTATTCTTTGTGTAGTGACTTCAAAGTGACATTGGAAGTGCCGGGGGAGTTAAAATGAATCGCCCTGAGTTTTTCGGAGTGCGGCATTTTTTGGTGGGGTGGGGTTATGCCTCGGCGACGCACTGACAGACACTCGCCATCAAATGCAAGAGTTCGCTGAGGCGGAGGGCTTGCAGTTGATACTGGTGGTCTTCCTGATTTTCGGACTGGCCATTGTGCCCTCGGTCGTGAGTTATTGGGGATGGAGAGAACTCATCTATGCGCTGTGCAGCTTAACCGTATTAAGAATGTTGCCAGTGGCGGTGTCTTTGATTGGCGCAAAATTAGATTGGGCTTCAATCGGGTTTATCGGCTGGTTCGGCCCTCGTGGGATAGCGTCAGTGCTGTACCTGCTCATGGCCATCGCGTCACTCGGTGTTGAGGGGTACGAATCGCTGATGTCGGTGATTGTATTAACGGTGTTGATCAGCGTGTTTGCGCATGGCTTGAGTGCGGTGCCGCTGAGTGAGGGGTATGGACGGGCGGAAAAAGATAAATCGCGCACATAGCGTGCTGTGGCGCATTGATTGTGTGCTGGCTAGCGTTTTCTCGCCTTATTTCTCACCATCGAAATAATCGACAGCCTCGTTCAGACGCGCGATATGACGCAGGCTGCGGTTCCCCTGTTCGCCGACCAAGGTCATGATCTTGTTGGAATCGGGATACTCGCAGACATCATAGGGTTCGTTAGTGCTGAGCGCGAGGTACTTGAGCGGCTTATCGCTGGTGTTAATAATTTGATGCGCCACTTCTCGGCCACCGGGAGGGCAGGCGATCAGGTCTCCTTGTTTGAGAGGGTGAGTGTCCTCACCAAAACGTAGGCTGCCTTCTCCCGCTAAAATGAGGAACATCTCTTCGGCAATGTGATGGTTATGAAAAGGGCAGGATTTGAAGCCAGGCTCTAGAATGACCACGTTGTAACCCAATTTTTTCGCACCAACTTTATCGCTGACAGTCGCGTATCGTTCCTTGAAGGGGCCGTCGTCGGTTTCGATGAATTGGGTGAGTTCGAGGATGTTTATAAGGTGTTTCATTGTCGTGCTCCATGGGGTGGTGGGGCGAGTAAAGTCTAGCTTAATGGTTTGTTCTTGAGTTTTGAAGTTGAGCGTCACCGTAATCGGCGAAAGAAATACGCGCATTGCAACCGTTGCGAGTGCGCATGGCGTGTAGCGATGTGCTCTGACGAAGTTGCATTTGAATCATTTGTGTTGTGACATAGGAAAATCTGAATTCACGGGGAGTAAAATTTTGCTGGGAATTAATTCGTTTGAAATACGGTCAAAGCAGGCTGGCTCAACAAGAAGTGATATATGTATAAAGTAATTTCCGTACTTGCTGTTTGCTTTTTCCTTTTCATAGTGTGGATCATCTATTTGGCGAATACAGGCGGGCAAAGTGTTTTCTTTGATCTAGTCAGGTCTGTTTCCTATGGCGATAAACTTGGGCACGCGGGGCTCTTCGGGTTTTTAACGGTTTTGGCGACTATTGGTTTGAAATTCCAGTTTATGAAGTGGGGTTCGATTCGTGTTTATTACGGTGTCGCGTTGGTTTTAAGTTTCGTGATGTTGGAAGAGTGCAGTCAAGCGTTCATACCCACGCGAACCTTCGATTTGGTCGATATGTTCGCGAATCTCTTCGGTATCTTGTTTGGAGCGATGGGCTGTTTTTTAGGGAAAAAGTACTTCCTTAAACCGGCAGACAAGTAGGTATCAAGATTGTTCAAAAGTAGTGGGTGCCCATTGGGGTTAAGGGAGGTCTAGAGTCTTCGGCCGTGGGGGGAAGGAATTTTGACGGGTTCGACAGCGACAAGCGTCTACTATGCGCCTACTTTTACTTCTTTTGTTAGTGCTCCCTAACCTTGAAGAGAGTCGTTTACGGCCGGAGTGAATCAAAATCGCTTTTATGCGATTTTGCCCCTTCGGGCTTCGCCGCGTTGCGGCTCGTTCCAACTTTCCCGTTGGGGAAAGTTGTCGAACCGGGGTGCCGATCTCGCCGGCCTCTGGTACCAAACAAAAAAGCCCCGCGTTAGCGAGGCTTTTGTGTTTGGTACCAGAGGCCGGACTCGAACCGGCACGCTTTTAAGGGCGGGGGATTTTGAATCCCCTGTGTCTACCAATTTCACCACTCTGGCATTGAAAGCTGTGTCGACGGGTTGGCGCGTCAGAGGGTTTATCTGGGGCCGAGCGTCGGAAAGCGGCGAATTATATCAATGCTTTTGGCTGGGTCAACTGTGGATGTTTGGAAATTGGACGTTTTTGCCTTACCCTTGCGCGTCATTGAAGTAGTGGGGGGCTCATGCGCCGTCAAGATTTTTACTATGACCTGCCGGAATCGCTGATAGCGAAGACGCCGAAGTCGGAGCGCACGGCGAGTCGTCTAATGGTGTTGGAGGGGCCATCGGGTGCCATTCAGCACAAGAGTTTTGTGGATCTGCTGGCACTCGTGGAACCAGGTGATTTGCTCGTGTTTAACGATACACGGGTCATTCCAGCGCGTCTTTTTGGTCAAAAAAGCACCGGTGGGCGCGTTGAGGTCTTGATTGAGCGGGTGTTGAACCGCCAGGACATCCTTGCGCATGTGCGCTCAAGCAAGTCGCCCAAGCCGGGTTCGCTACTGCAACTGGATAACGGCCCGCAGGTAACGGTGACCGGGCGGCAGGATGCGTTGTTTGAGATCCGTTTTCCCGAAGGGGAAGGGGTCTTGGATGTGGTCGAGCGTATTGGCCATATGCCGTTGCCGCCTTATATCGACCGCCCTGACGAAGATGCCGATCGAGAACGCTATCAGACCGTCTTCGGGCGCAAAGCCGGAGCCGTGGCGGCGCCGACGGCGGGACTGCATTTTGATGAAGACCTCATCACACAACTAAAGAAGAAGGGCGTGGAAACGGCCTTTGTGACCCTGCACGTGGGCGCGGGTACCTTTCAGCCTGTGCGCGTCGACAACATTCAAGAGCATGCGATGCACTCCGAGGTGATGGAGCTGAGTGCCGAGGTAGCTGAGCGGGTGCGTCAGACACGAGCCGCGGGCAAGCGCGTGATCGCGGTGGGCACGACCAGTGTGCGTTGCCTTGAAACGGCCGCGTCCGTGAGCGAAACCGGCGAAATCCAAGCCTATCAGGGCGATACCAATATCTTCATCTATCCCAGCTACGAATATAAGGTGGTCGATGCGCTGATCACCAATTTCCATTTGCCGGAATCGACCCTGTTGATGCTGGTCTCAGCCTTTGCGGGCTATAGGCACACGATGACGGCGTATGCGGAGGCCATTGCCGAAAGTTATCGCTTCTTCAGCTATGGCGATGCGATGTTTATCACCCGAAACCCTGAAGCAGAGAAGGTAATCGAAGTACTGTGAGAATGACCTATACCCTCAAACAGCAGGATGGGCTGGCGCGGCGCGGCGAATTGCAATTCGAGCGTGGCGCAGTGCAAACCCCCACCTTTATGCCGGTGGGCACCTATGGCACGGTCAAGGGCATGTTGCCGCGTGACATCGTGGATACGGGCGCGCAGATTGTGCTCGGTAACACCTTCCATTTGATGTTGCGCCCAGGTACAGAGGTGGTTCAGGCGCATGGCGACTTGCACGACTTTATGCAGTGGCAGGGGCCCATCCTCACGGATTCTGGCGGCTTTCAGGTGTTCAGTCTGGGAGACATGCGCAAGATTTCTGAGGACGGTGTGGTCTTCCAGAGCCCCATCGATGGCAGCCCGGTGAAACTGAATCCGGAAATCGCGATTCAGGTGCAGCGCGAGCTTGGCAGTGACATTGTGATGATCTTTGATGAATGCACGCCGTATCCGGCAGATGTCGAGGTGGCGCGGGAGTCGATGGAGCTGTCGCTGCGTTGGGCCAAGCGCAGTAAGGATGCTCACGGCGACAGTCAGGCTGCGCTGTTCGGAATTGTGCAGGGCGGGATGCACGAAGCGCTGCGTCAGCGCTCAATGGAAGGGCTGGTGGAGCTGGGTTTTGACGGTTATGCGATTGGCGGTCTGTCCGTCGGCGAGCCGAAGGAAGACATGATCCGCATCCTGAACTACCTTGGGCCGCGCATGCCAGCCGATAAACCGCGCTATCTGATGGGCGTGGGTAAGCCGGAAGACCTCGTCGAAGGTGTCGCACGGGGCATCGACATGTTTGATTGCGTGATGCCCACGCGTAATGCGCGTAACGGGCATCTGTTTACGCTCGAGGGCGTGATCAAAATCCGCAATGCGAAGCACCGCCATGACACCGGCCCGCTCGACCCGAGCTGTGACTGCTACACCTGTCAGAATTTCAGTCGGGCGTATCTGCACCATCTGGATAAGTGCGGGGAGATTCTGGGAGCGCAGCTGAACACGATTCACAATCTGCGTCACTATCAAGTCATCATGCAGGAATTACGCGACGCCATCGAGGCGCAGCGTCTGGATGCCTATATCGCGGAATTTTACGCGCGTCAGGGTAAGATCCGTCCCACATTTATGACTTGAAATGGGGGGCTAAGCCCCGAAATGTCACAAAAGCCGGTATAATCGCCGGCTTTCTTTTTGGCTTAGACCGACATAATTAAAAGCAAAGCGCACGCGCTGGATTAAAAAATGAACAAATTTCCAATGTGGAAGTACCTTTTGGTGCTTTTCGCCCTGACCCTCGGAGTGGTCTACTCGTTACCGAACATCTATGCGCCTGATCCGGCCATTCAGATTTCCGGTGCCTCGCTCACCTATGCGCCTGATGGGGCCATTCAATCGAAGGTGACGTCCACCCTCGACGAGCTCGGTATCGCGCATTTTGGTGAAGAGCTCAGCGATACCAGCTTACTGGTGCGCCTCGAGAATCAGGATGACCAGATGCGTGCGCGACGGGAAATTGAAGCCGCGCTTGGCGATAACTACGTCGTTGCGGTCAACCTCGCGCCCACGACGCCAGCCTGGCTGCAAAGCATGGGCGCTCGGCCAATGAACCTGGGTCTTGATCTCGCCGGCGGGGTGCACTTCCTGCTGGAAGTGGATACGCAAAAAGTCGTGCGTGACAGTATCGACAGCCTGGAATCGCAATTGAAAAAGGCCCTGCGCGAGAACAACTTGCGCGGTGTGACAGTACGTGCCGGCGCCGATGCGATGCGCATCAGCGCCAAAACCGATGACTTGCGTGATGAAGTGTCGCGCCTGATTCGTCGTGATATGCCGGAGCTGGAAATGCGCCGCAGTGAAGAGGGCGGCAGTTACGTTATTAACGCGACGCTGACTGAGCAATTTTTGAAAGAAAAAGAAGACTACGCGGTCAATCAAAACCTTACGACCCTGCGTAACCGAGTTAACGAAATCGGTGTGGCCGAGCCTCTGGTACAGCGCCAGGGCCGCAATCGCATCGTTGTGCAACTGCCGGGTATTCAGGAAGCCTCCGACGCGAAAAAGATTCTGGGCAAAACCGCGAACCTGGAGTTCCGTCTCGAAGCGGAGCGTGAGTCTCTGGTGAGCATGCGCGAGCGTTTTGATTTCCGCAGTGAGCTCGATCAGCGCCGTTTTGGTGGCGCCGAACTCGAGCGCAGCGTTTTGGTCTACGGGCGTAATGTCGTCAATGCGCGCGCGACCTTTGATCAGCAAACTAGCCAGCCTCAGGTGTCGATCACACTCGACAGTGAAGGGGCGACGCGCATGAACCATGGCACGCGTGACAATATCGGTCGCCGCATGGGTGTGCTGTTTATCGAATACAAGCCGGTCACGCGCATTATCAAAGGCGAGAACGGCGAAGATGTCGAAAAAGTGGAGCAGGTGGCTGAGAAGAAAATCATCAGTCTTGCAACCATTCAGGCGGCACTGGGCAAAAACTTTGTGATCACCGGCCTCGATAGTCCGGCCGAAGCGTCTGAGCTTGCGCTGCTGTTGCGCTCAGGTGCGTTGGCGGCGCCGATGACTTACGTGGAAGAGCGCACGATTGGTCCTTCGCTTGGTGCAGAAAACATTGCGCTCGGTGTGAAGTCCGTACAGCTTGGCCTCGCCTTGGTATTGCTGTTTATGCTGGTCTACTACAAGGTGTTTGGCATTGCCGCCAACATTGCGTTGGCAGTGAACCTGATGCTGCTGGTGGCCATTATGTCGATGATTGGCGCGACACTGACCTTGCCGGGTATCGCCGGTATCGTATTGACGGTCGGTATGGCGGTGGATGCCAACGTGCTCATCTTCTCGCGCATACGGGAGGAGCTGAAAAATGGCGTGCCCAACCAGTCGGCGATCAAAGCCGGCTTTGATCGCGCTGTGGTCACGATTACCGACGCGAACCTGACCACCTTGATCGTCGCGGTCATCCTGTACGCGATTGGCTCCGGCCCGGTGAAGGGCTTTGCGGTGACCTTGGCCGTCGGGATTCTCACCTCCATGTTCACGGCCATTTTAGGCACGCGAGCATTGATAAATTTGATCTACGGTGGTCGCACCGTGAAGAAACTCTGGATTTAAGGGGGCGATGCACATGAGTGATCAAAAAATCATAGGTTTCATGAAGCAGCGCTACATCGCGGCGGCACTGTCTGTTGTCTTGATTGCTGTCTCGGTGTTTTCCCTCGCGACCAAAGGGTTGAGCTTGGGGTTGGACTTTACCGGTGGTGCACTGGTTGAGCTGCAATACGAAGAGACGGCTGACCTGAACGAGATTCGCGGTCAGATCGAAGAACTCGGGCATCCGGGCGCATCCGTTATCTACTTCGGTTCGGATCGCGATGTGCAGATCCGCTTCCAAACAGATGATCCGCAGCGTGGTGATACGGTGGCGAAGGCCATTGAAGCGGGCAGTACGCAAGATACGGAGGTGCAGCGCATCTCGTATGTCGGTCCGCAAATTGGTGACGAGCTGGCGAACGATGGCGGGCTTGGCTTGCTGTTTGCGCTCGGTGTGGTGATGCTGTACGTCGCGATGCGATTCCAGTTCAAGTTTTCGGTGGGTGCCGTGGCAGCGCTGATTCACGATGTAATCATCGTGCTCGGGGTGTTTTCGTTCTTCCAGCTCGACTTCGACCTGACCGTACTCGCAGCGGTGCTGGCGGTGATCGGCTACTCCTTGAATGACACGATCGTGGTCGCGGACCGGATTCGAGAGAATTTCCGCATGATTCGAAGTGATGATGCGCGAGAGTTGATCGATATCTCGTTGACACAAACCTTCGAGCGTACGCTGATTACGTCATTGACCACTTTGCTGGTGCTGCTGGCGCTGTTCTTCGTCGGCGGTGAGATGATCCACAACTTTGCGACAGCGCTCATCATCGGCATCGTGATCGGGACTTACTCATCGATCTATGTAGCTGCCAACGTGCTGCTGCTGATGCACATCTCACGTGAAGACCTTCTACCTCCCGTCGTCGAAAAAGAAGGCGAAGAGCTCGACGAGCTGCCCTAATGCACACAATGGGGTCTGACCCCATCGTATACGTTATTGGGGGCGGCGGCCTTGGGGGCGAGGGGTTTGCTCCTCGATCTTGACCAGTACAGGCGCCTGCGCAGGCGCCATGCTGTCACGCATGAGCTCCAACAGTGTTTCGAGGCTCTGGGACAGCGAGTTCAGGAGGCGAGACAGATTCATGTTAGGTTCCCCTTTTGCATTTCTATGTCAGTATAGTCTTCCTGTCATCGCCCATCTGGGATATGGTAATTCGGTCTAAGAAAAGACTGGCCTATTCAATGCCGCAGCACTATGAACATCTCTGAATTTTGGCGAAGGAATCGCCAGTCGGGTTTGTCCGCCCGCCATATACGCCGCCTATTGAACGAAGTCGAGCGCTATGAGCGGATTTTCAAGGGAAGCCGGGGTTATGGCTTCCTCGACTGGGATGTGCGCGCCAACCACATGTTTTGGGATGGGGGGTTCTGGGAATACCTCGACTACGACGGGCGCGATATGAAACGCATTTCCAGCCCCGACTCCTTTCTTGAGTTTGTGCATCCCGAAGACCGCGAGATGTTGCAAAATGCGATTGCCCGTCACCTGAAAATGAATGGCCCTGGCGATGCGCTGTTTCGTATTCGGCGCAAACACGGTGGCTATGTGTGGGCCGAGGTGCGTGTCGAGGCGATTCGCGATGATACCGGCAAGGTGCTCTATACCTCCGGTTTGATTTTCGATGTCACCAAGCAGAAAGACGTCGAAGGGGCCTTGATGCTCAGTGAGGCGCGCCACTCTCGTATCATCAAAGCCTCTAATGACGGCATCTGGGAGTGGACCGCTGAGCACGGCGGCTTCCACTTCTCGTCGCGCTGCTGGGAGCAGATCGGCTTTGGTGACGGGGATGACGTCATCAATGACGGGGTGGATCGGCTCGAAGCCTGGCGTAGCCGTATTCACAACGACGACTTGGTGTTGTTTGATAAAACGCTCAACGATCACTTCATTAAAAAATCCCCGTTTGATGTTGAATACCGCATTCTCGGTAAGGACCGGGAGTGGCGATGGATACGTGCTCGCGGCCAGATGCACTACGCCGCAGATGGAAAGCCGTGGCGGATGTCGGGCACCAATATGGATATCACCGAGCTTAAGCGCGCAGAAGAGCGGGTGCTTAAGGCGAAAGAGGATGCGGAAAAAGCCAATCGCGCGAAATCCGACTTCCTGTCCAGTATGAGTCACGAGTTGCGCACACCGCTGAATGCGATCCTGGGCTTTTCTCAGCTCTTTGATCTCGATACCAACCTCACGCCAGATCAGCGTGAAAATATTCAAGAAATATATAAGGCCGGTGAGCACTTATTGGGGCTGGTGGGAGATGTGCTTGACCTTGCGAAAATCGAGGCTGGGCGCCTATCCATCGGGCTGGAGCCCGTCGACCCCAAATTGATGCTGCGCGATTGTGTGAACCTGATTCAGACCCAGGCGGACGCGCGTGGTCTGGAAATCAAATACCGCTTTACGACAGAGTCGGGTTGCCGGGTACTGGCCGATCGACGTCGATTAAAGCAGGTGCTGCTGAACCTGTTGAGCAACGCGGTGAAATATAACGCCGAGAATGGCGCGATTCGTATCGACTGTGAATACAGTGATCATGGTCAGGCACGCATCGCCATCAGCGATACCGGTCGAGGCATCCCCACTACCCTGCAGGACTCGGTGTTTCAACCGTTTAATCGCCTAGATGCGGAAAATTCAAATGTCGAGGGTACCGGTGTGGGGCTTGTCATCTCCAAGCGCCTCGTCGAGCAGATGGGCGGCGCGATGGGGTTCCACAGTATCGAGCGGGAGGGCAGTACCTTTTGGCTACAACTTCCTGTGGCTGAAGCGGGTATGCATGCCGATGTGGGCGCGCTTGTGCGTGAGCCCGATGTCGCCCCTGTCCCTTCGCCGTCGGCGGGCCCGGCGCCATTGGGTCTGGATTTTACAGGCGACAGAAAAATCCTGTACGTGGAAGACAGTCTGCCGAATCAACGGCTGATGCGTCAGGTACTGCAGCGCTTTCCTCAGATACATCTTGCCGTGGTGGGGGATGGTTTCAGCGGCCTGTTTGAGGCGCGTACCTTACAGCCAGATCTGATCATCATGGATATTAATTTGCCCGGCATGAACGGCTTTGAAACATTGAATATTCTGAAGTGAGATAAGGTCACGCGGCAGATTCCGGTGATCGCCCTGTCTGCGAACGCGATGCCTCATGACATCGAAGCGGGGGAGAAAGCAGGTTTTGAACACTACCTGACGAAGCCGCTGGACCTGCAGGTCTTTGTCCGGGTGCTAAATGAATTACTGGCAGAACCTCAGGCGGCTAAGCCCTGAGTTCTGCTCTGACACTGCGCAGTGGGCCCGGATTTAGATGTGGCCCATGTGTCGGCCGACAATCTGCAACAAGGGTTTGAACAATTTGGGCGGTGCACAGACGATGTTGCCGCTGCTCATAAAATCATTCCCGCCACGGAAGTCGGAGACCATGCCGCCCGCTTCCTTCACGAGCAACACACCGCCGGCAATGTCCCACGCGTTCAAGTTCATTTCCCAAAAGCCATCAAAACGCCCTGACGCGACGTAGGCGAGGTCTAGCGCCGCCGAGCCGGGACGTCGAATGCCGGCTGTCTGGGAGGCGACTTCTTTCATGCAGCTTAGAAAACTGTCGATGTTGTCGAGCGCAAAACCATTGAAAGGGATGCCGGTGCCAATAATGGCGCCATCAAAATTGGGACGCGGGCTGACGCGAATGCGACGACCGTTCAGAGTGGCGCCACGGCCACGCGTTGCGGTGAATTCTTCTCGTTTGATGGGGTCGAGTACGATGGCGTGTTCGAGCTGGCCTTTGCGGCGGCAGGCAATGGAGACCGCAAAGTGCGGGATGCCATGGAGGAAGTTCGTTGTGCCGTCCAGCGGATCAATGATCCATTCGTATTCTGCATCATCGGGCCCGGTCGTGCCGCTTTCTTCGCCGATAAACTTGTGATCGGGGTAGGCCTTCTTCAGATGGTAGATCACCTCTCTTTCAGAGCTGCGGTCCACCTCGCTGACAAAATCATTTCGACCTTTCTCTTCGATTTCGATCAAATCGACGCGTTCAAATGCGCGCTCGAGAATTTCGCCGGCCTTGCGCGCTGCCTTCAGCGCCACGTTGAGCATGGGTTCCATATGGGTACGACTCTATAAAGAAAGGGAATAAAAAGATGCAGAAGGCAAGTATACCAATATGACGCTTTTGCTTCTACGCTCTCGGCACTTTGATCAGAGACTGAACACGGTTAGAATGCGCGCCCTGACTGGCCGAGGAGCACACCATGCGCGCATGTTTCGACAACATTTCGATCGTAATGATCAATACGACCCATCCGGGCAATATTGGCGCCGCAGCGCGTGCATTAAAAAACATGGGTTTGGGTAAGCTTGTTTTGGTCGACCCCAAAGAATACCCTACCGCGAAAGCTCAGTGGCGTGCCGCGGGTGCCACGGATGTGCTCGAGCAGGCCGAAGTGGTGAACACACTTGATGAGGCGATTGCAGACTGCGGCCTCGTGATCGGTACCAGTGCGCGCGAACGACGCATACCTTGGCCCTTATTAACACCGCGTGAGTGTGGTGATCGCGTCTCGGCCGAGAGCAATGAGCACAAGGTGGCCATTCTCTTTGGTCGCGAGGACCGAGGCCTCACCAACGAAGAGTTGCAGAAGTGTCACTACCACGTGCACATCCCCGCCAACCCGGAATACAGCGCCCTGAATATTGCCGCTGCCATTCAGGTGATTGTCTACGAAATCCGTATGTCAGCACTTGCGCCGGACAACGGGGAAGCGTTGCGTTTTACGGATTGGGATGTGGCGCCCGCTAAAATCGAAGCATTGGACCACTACTACGAGCACCTTGAGGCCACCTTGGCCGACCTCAAATTCCTGGACCCAGACAATCCTCGCCAGACCGTCACGCGGATGCGTCGCTTGTTTAACCGCGTGCGTATGGACGAGATGGAGATCAATATCTTGCGTGGCATGTTGACCTCGATTCAGAATCACATCTACCACTCGGGCAATACCATTCGTGAGCTCGAGGCGCGATTGGAGGCCCTTGAAGGGAAAGGGCAAAAGCCTGAGTAAAATAGTAGGTTTTATACTTGACTAATTTACTCGGTTTTTAGGATAATTCGTTTAGAATTGAACGAGAAAACCGCTATGAGACTGACTACAAAAGGCCGCTATGCCGTGACCGCGATGCTCGATTTGGCCTTACATGCCAGTCAGGGCCCTGTCAGTCTCGCGGATATCTCCAAGCGGCAGCACATTTCGTTGTCCTATCTCGAGCAGCTGTTCTCCAAGCTGCGACAAAACGCACTGGTGAAGAGTGTTCGCGGCCCCGGTGGGGGCTATCGGCTTAACCGAGAAGCCGAGGCCATATTTGTTGCTCAGATTATCGATGCGGTGAATGAAAGCATTGATGCGACAAACTGTGGTGGCAATGGTGATTGCCAGCAAGGTGAAGTGTGTTTAACGCACTACCTCTGGCACGACCTCAGCGCACAGATTCACGATTTTCTGAGCAGTATTTCGCTGGCGAGCCTCGTCGCCAGGCAGGAAGTACAGCGAGTGGCTGAGCGCCAAAATCGCATGGAAGGCCTCGAATTGGCCGCGACGGACCGCATCAATGTCTCGTCATTGATGTAGGAGGTCGAATGCAAAAAACTGTGTATTTGGATTACGCGGCAACCACGCCCGCGGCGCCGGAAGTGATTGATGCGATGCAGGAATGCCTTGGCCTGGAAGGGCGCTTTGGTAATCCCGCGTCGCGTTCACATGTGTTTGGCTGGCAGGCGGAAGAGCGAGTTGAGCATGCCCGCCAGCAGGTGGCGCAATTGATCCACGCCGACCCACGTGAAATCGTCTGGACCAGCGGTGCAACCGAGGCCAACAATCTCGCTTTGAAAGGCCTGATTGAAGCTCGCCGTGCAGCCTCACCCGATGCGCCTCTGCACCTGATCACAAGCCGCATCGAGCACAAAGCGGTGTTGGATACCTGCGGCTGGCTCGAACAGCAAGGCGTCGAGCTCAGTTATATTGCGCCGGAGCGCAGTGGCGACGTCGCCATCGAGCGCGTGCTCGACGCCATCCGTCCGCACACTTGCGCCGTATCGCTTATGCATGCCAACAACGAAACCGGTTCGGTGAATGACATCGCCGCACTGGGTGAGGCCTGCCGAGCGCGCGGCGTGCTGCTGCATGTCGATGCCGCGCAGTCACTGGCAAAAATACCGGTGGACGTGAAGGTCTTGAACGTGGATCTGCTTTCGATGTCCGCACACAAAATGTACGGCCCCAAGGGGATTGGCGCGCTGTACGTACGTCGTCATCCGGATGTGCGCATCGCCGCACAAATGCACGGTGGTGGTCACGAGCGTGGTATGCGTTCAGGCACTTTGGCGACCCACCAGATTGTGGGTTTCGGTCGGGCTGCGGCCCTCGCCGAGGCATATCTTGACGCGGATTCCGCGCATTTGCAGGCACTGCGTCAACACTTTCTTGACGCCGTGTTGCCGCTGACTCAGGTTTCGCTGAATGGCACGGCGCCGGTTCAGCTTCCCGGCACCGTCAATCTGAGTTTCGACGGCATAGACAGCGAAATGTTCGCGATTCAATTACGCGAACTGGCCATTTCGTCCGGCTCGGCCTGCATGTCGGCCAGCATGGCGCCTTCGTATGTATTACAGGCCATGGGCCTGAGTGACGAGGAGGCACACAATGCCTTCCGTTTCAGTTTTGGTCGCTATACCCGCGAGCAAGACATTCAGTTCGCCGCACAGCGAGTGCGGCAGGTGCTTGCTGCAGCCACCGCTGCGCAAGCGATGTAAATAGTGTATTAGCGACAGACAACGCCTATGTCTCAAGAACAGATTGATCGTTTGATCAAGAAAGAATACGCCGCTGGCTTCGTCAGTAATATCGAATCCGAAACACTGCCGCCCGGTTTGGACGAAAACGTGATTCGATTTATTTCCGGTAAGAAAAATGAACCGGAATGGATGCTCGAGTGGCGATTAAAAGCGTACCGTGCCTGGCTTGAAATGGAAGAGCCAGAGTGGGCACATGTGGCCTACGAAAAAACGGACTATCAAGCGGTGTCTTATTACTCTGCACCGAAGAGCATGGCGGATAAGCCAAAAAGCCTCGACGAAGTCGACCCCGAGCTGCTTGAAACCTACAACAAGCTGGGCATTCCTCTGCACGAGCAGGAAATGCTCGCCGGTGTAGCGGTTGATGCGGTGTTCGATTCGGTGTCGGTTGCGACCACCTTCCGCAGCAAACTGAAAGAAGCGGGTGTGATTTTCTGCTCGATCTCTGAAGCCATTCAGGAATACCCGGAGCTGGTAAAAAAATACTTGGGCAGTGTTGTCCCCCAGAAGGACAATTTTTTCGCTGCGTTGAACAGCGCGGTCTTCAGTGATGGCTCTTTCGTGTACATCCCCAAGGGCGTGCGTTGCCCGATGGAGCTGTCGACGTATTTTCGAATTAATGAATCGAATACCGGGCAATTCGAGCGCACTTTGATTGTGGCCGATGAGGGCAGCCATGTGAGCTACCTCGAAGGTTGCACCGCGCCCATGCGCGATGAAAATCAGTTGCACGCTGCGGTGGTCGAACTGGTGGCTCTGGACAATGCCAATATCAAATACAGCACTGTTCAAAACTGGTACCCCGGCGACAGCGAAGGTAAGGGCGGCATTTACAACTTCGTGACGAAGCGTGGCATTGCCCACGACCATGCGCGTATCTCCTGGACGCAGGTGGAAACCGGCTCTGCGGTGACCTGGAAATACCCCAGCTGTGTGCTGAAAGGCGATCACAGCGTGGGTGAGTTTTATTCGGTGGCGCTGACCAACAATTGCCAACAGGCCGATACCGGGACCAAGATGATTCACCTTGGAAAAAATACTCGCTCGACCATTATCTCCAAGGGTATTTCTGCTGGGCGCAGCTCGAACGCGTATCGCGGTCTGGTGCGCATGAACCCCGGAGCAGAAGGTGCGCGCAACTATACCCAGTGCGACTCCCTGCTGATTGGCGATACCTGCGCGGCGCATACCTTTCCCTATATTGAAAGTAAAAACCCCTCGGCCATTATTGAGCATGAGGCCACCACATCGAAGGTCAGCGACGATCAGCTGTATCTGTGCCAGCAGCGCGGTATCGATGTGGAAAAAGCCGTATCGATGATTGTGAACGGGTTTTGTAAAGAAGTATTTAAAGAACTGCCGATGGAATTTGCCGTGGAAGCGGGCAAGTTACTTGAAGTGAGCCTCGAAGGTTCAGTCGGTTAATAAAGAAACACGAGTGGGAGACAGCACGTGCTGACCATTGATTCGCTTAATGCGGAAGTTGAAGACAAGGCCATCCTGAAAGGACTGAGCCTCGAAGTAAAACCGGGTGAAGTCCATGCCATCATGGGCCCAAACGGTGCGGGTAAAAGTACGCTTGGGCATGTACTGTCCGGACGTGAAGGGTATGAAGTCACCGGTGGTCGAGTGGATTTTCACGGTAAGGACTTGCTGGATCTCGAAACCGAAGAGCGCGCTCGAGAAGGCTTGTTTCTCGCGTTCCAGTATCCGGTTGAAATTCCCGGTGTCAGCAATATGGAGTTTTTGAAAGCGGCGGTCGATGCCGTACGTGAACACCGTGGTCTTGAGGCATTGGATGCGGTGAACTTCATGAAGAAAGCGCGTGAAGCCTGTAAGGCCGTTAACCTCAAGCAGGACTTTCTCAAGCGCGGCGTTAACGAAGGCTTTTCCGGTGGTGAAAAGAAGCGCAACGAAATCATGCAGATGATGTTGCTTGAACCTTCTCTGGCCATCCTCGACGAGACTGACTCGGGCTTGGACATCGATGCGCTGCAAGTCGTGGCGGATGGTGTGAACGCACTGCGCTCTCCAGAGCGCTCTTTCATCGTCGTAACACACTACCAACGCCTGCTGAATTACATCGAGCCCGACTACGTTCACGTGCTGGCCGACGGCCGCATTGTGAAATCCGGAGACAAATCTCTCGCGTTGGAGCTGGAAGAAAAAGGCTATGCGTGGCTGGAAGACGAGGTGAACGGATGAGCGATTTCGTCGCCGCAACCCAGGCGCTGACGATTGCCGAAGATTGGCTGACACCGTTGCGCGAGCGCGGACGTTCGTGCTGGCAGGCTTGGTCACTGCCTACGCGCAAGACCGAAGCTTGGAAATACACGTCGCTGAGCAGCGTGCTCAAACCGGACTACCGTTTTGATGTGAGTGCGCCAAGCAACGACGTCGATGCACAGTGGAAAATAGACGACCTTGACGCGAACGTCATGGTCTTTGTCGATGGCGTGTTTAGTGCGCGTCTTTCCGAGCTGGATGAGCGTGAGCTGAGTGTGTGTCGTTTTTCCGAGGCTGACGCAACGCAGCAGGCCCTCATTGAGTCTGAGCTGAATGCGCATATCGATCTGGAGCAGCAAGGTTTCGCCGCGTTAAATACGCAAACGCTCGGCGAGGGCGTTTTGGTTCACGTAGCGGCCGCTGCCCAGCCTGACAAAGCCCTGCACATTGTTTGGGTATCCTCCTCTCCAGAACAGGCCACGTATTGCAGTGCCCGTGTCCTGGTGGTGGTGGAATCCGGCGCGCAGGCGCAGGTCATCGAACATTATGTCGGTAGCCCAAGTGCCGAGGTCTTGACCAACAGCGTGACCGAACTTGTATTACGGGATAACGCACGGCTGACGTATTACCGCCTGCACGAAGAAGCCGGTGCGGCAAACCACATCGGTGGGGTGCATGCGGTGTTGGGGCGAGCGGCACACCTGGATAGCTTTTTCCTGACCTTTGGTAGTGATTTAAAACGTTTGGATATTGTTGTGCATCATCGTGGCGAAGGGGGCGAATCCTACATAAATGGGGTTTACCTGCCGCGGGAAAAACAACATATCGATGTACACACCTCTATCGAGCACGCGGTACCACACTGCAACAGCAACGAGACCTTCCGTGGTATTGTGGCCGATTCCGCACGTGCGGTCTTCAATGGTCGTATCCATATCCATCGCGATGCCCAGAAAACCGAAGCGTATTTAAGCAATAAAAATTTGCTGACGAGCAACAAAGCCGAGGTGGATACTAAGCCCGAGCTCGAAATTTATGCCGACGACGTGCGTTGTGCTCACGGTGCGACCGTAGCGCAGCTCGATAAGGAAGCGGTGCACTATCTAAAAACACGCGGCGTTTCGCAGGAAGAAGCGCTGGTGATGCTGAGCTTCGGCTTCATCAACGAATTGTTCACCGACCTGTCTATTCCCGCAGTCGGAAATTATGCGCGTCCCAAACTGGCCGCGTTGTTCGCGCGTGAATCGGATTTAACGAGGCATTTGCTATGAGTGCGGATGCGCCGCGTCTTTTTGATGTGGAACAGGTGCGCCAAGACTTTCCGATATTACATCAGGAAGTGAATGGCCACCCGCTGGTGTATCTGGATAATGCGGCGACCACGCAGAAGCCCCAGTGCGTGATTGATGCTCTGGTCGAGTATTACTCGCAATACAATTCGAATGTGCATCGCGGCGCGCATGCCTTAAGCGATCGAGCGACAGCCGCTTTTGAAGGTGCGCGGCGCACGGTTGCCAAGGCCTTAAATAGCCCAAGCCCCAAACAGCTTATCTGGACACGAGGCACGACCGAAGCGATCAATCTAATTGCTCAGTGTTGGGCTCGAGTGCATCTGCGTGAAGGCGACGAGATACTGGTGTCGATGCTGGAGCATCACTCGAATATTGTACCGTGGCAGTTGGCGGCGCAAGCCGCTGGCGCCAAGGTTAAGCCGATACCCTTGAATGAGGCGGGCGAGATTGATCTCGACGCACTGCGCGAGATGGTTTCGGAAAAAACACGATTGATCAGTGTGGCGCACGTGTCCAATGCCTTGGGTAGCGTCAACCCCATCGATCGTATCTGCGCGCTCGCGCGCGATGTAGGCGCGATCAGCGTCGTCGACGGCGCGCAAGGCATTGCGCACTATGAAGTCGATGTGCAGGCCTTAGGTTGTGATTTTTACGCGTTTTCCGGGCATAAGATTTTTGGTCCCACTGGGATTGGCGCCTTGTGGGGGCGAACTGAATTACTGGATGCGATGCCACCCTATCAGGGTGGCGGTGAAATGATTGAGTCGGTCAGCTTTGATGGCACGACCTTCAATGGCCTGCCGTATAAGTTTGAAGCCGGCACGCCGGATATTGCAGGCGCCATTGGGCTGGCAGCGGCCTTTGATTATCTGAACCAGTTTTCGCGTGAGGCGATTCAGGCACACGAAGCGGCATTGCTGGATCACTGTTGCACGCGCATGGCGGGCATCGATGGCTTACGTCGCGTCGGTAATGCCCAGCACAGCGCGGCGGTGTTCAGCTTTCTCGTGGACGGCACGCATCCTGCGGATATTGGTATGTTATTGGATCAGCAGGGGATTGCCATCCGCACCGGGCATCATTGTGCTCAGCCATTGATGTCAGGTTGGTCTATCCCCGGCACGGCGCGCGCGTCGTTCTCCTTATACAACACGCTCGAAGAGATCGATGTGTTGTACGAAGCGCTGAGCAAAGTACTGACTTTGTTGAGGTAAGTGTATGACAGTGGAAACGTTTGAAATAGCGCCTGTGCAGGGCGACATCGTTCACGTCAGCGATGCGGCGGCTGCGCACTTTCTTAAGCAGGTTGAAAAGCAGGGCGCTGCGGGCATTCGCCTGTCACTCAAGCAGGCCGGATGCACTGGCTATAAATACATCGTCGATGCGGTTGAGGAGACTCAGGCTGGCGATATGGCGCTGACGCTCAAAAACGGCGTCACCTTGTATATCGACCAGCGCTATGTCCACGCGGTTACCGGTACCGAAATCGATATTCGACAACAGGGTTTGAATGTCAATCTGGTGATGGAAAATCCAAACGTCAAAGATGAATGTGGCTGTGGCGAAAGCTTCAGCATAGAAGGGTAGTCGTATTTATGTCTGAACAACGCATGGTCTCGACCACACGCGAATGTCCCGCTCGTCTCGTACCGGTTGGCGAACCGATGACGATTCCCGCACATACCTTTGTCACGATCACTCAGTCGCTCGGTGGCAATTATACCGTGGTGTATCAAGGCAATATGCTGCGCGTTGATGGGACGGATGCGGATGCGCTTGGTCTCGAGAAATTCATTCTCGAGTTTGAAGATCCCGGTGATGGCCGCATTCATGAAGAGCAGATCTGGCAGGCACTGGAAACGGTGTATGATCCGGAAATCCCGGTTGATTTGCGCAGTCTGGGGCTGATCTATTCGTTGAAAGTCGATCAGCACGCAGCGAAGGTCACGATCGAAATGACGCTGACCGCACCGGGCTGCGGTATGGGGCCGGTATTGGTCGGCGATGTAAAACACCGTGTGCGCCTCGTGCCGAATGTGAAAGAGGTCGAAGTGAATCTCGTCTTTGATCCCCCGTGGCAACGCGACATGATGTCCGAAGAGGCACAGCTCGCCACCGGTATGTTCTACTAAACCTGAATTCAATTCTGCTTATTGATTATGACGCAATCCAGTAACCCTTTCGGCACGCGAATTGGTGTCGACGACATCCTCGAAACACTCGAATTTTTCGATAGTTGGGAGGAGCGCTACAAGTACATTATTGACCTTGGAAAGGAGTTACCTCCGTTACCGGAAAGTGTGCGCCAGGATGAGTTTCTGGTTCGCGGCTGTCAAAGTCAGGTTTGGATGGTCAGCGAGCAGGACGGTGACGCGCTGTACTTCGATGTAGACAGCGATGCGTTTATCGTTAAAGGTTTGCTCGCATTAGTCCTTGCGGCATACAACGGCAAGACGGCGGCAGAGATTCTGGCCTTCGACGTCGATGCCTATTTCGAGCGGCTGCAGTTGCTCAAACACTTGAGCCCCACGCGAGGGAACGGGATCAAGGCCATGGTGGAACGTGTGCAAAATACGGCGCGTGCAGCCAACTAAGCTCAGTGAGTTTAGTCAGAGAACTGACTAAGTAACGCCTTCTCGACATTCACCCCAAAAATCACCACGCCTGCAAGCATATCGTCGTCCGCGATCAAAGCCTGCGAAACATGTGATAGGTAGTGTCCGGTGCTCTCGTCGTAATGAATGTCTTCGATATAGAAGTCTTCGGGCACGGCAATGGCGTTACGAAACTTTTTCTCATCACCCTGGTAGAAATCCGAACTCAGGTCTGTCGTCACGACATTAATGCCTTGCGCATCCACGAGTAAGATCTCCTCGATGACCCCTTCGGAACGCTTCTTAATTAAGCGCAGCACATCGGCTTCCGGGCTGAATACGGTTCGTTGAATCAACTCCCCTTGTTGAGTTGGCTGTTCCATGGCCCACTGGTCATCGAGGGCATTAATCTGTTCCTGGCTCAGTTCAGTGAACCGTTGATTGTGAACATGTACCGCTTGAAGCAGGGAATAGGATTCGAGCACATCGGCAAGATAGTCTTGCATTTGTTCACGAATCAATTCACGTTCGAATTGCTCCAACGCCATCGAGATAGGTTTGCAGGTATTGATCTCTCGGTTCAATTCTGAAATTAAAGAGGGGTAGCGCCGCGATGCGTGTTGATTCAATGCAATACGCTTGGGTTGATACTGAACAAAGCGGTGGTGCAGTGAACCGAGGCTGATAATTTTTCTGTAAATTGCCGATTCTTGCACGGTGTTTTGATCGGCAAGAATGGTGTCGATGCGCTTGAGCGCGAGCATGTTAAGTAGATTGTCGAGGCTCGGTGCTCTAACCTTCACATCATAGCCTTCCGCATCGAGCCAACGTTCATGGTCGGTACCTAATACGACGCCGATGTCCCCGAGGTAGGGGCCTTTATCCTTGCGATCCGTAAGCGGCAGGTTGCTATAGAAATACCACTTTTCTAATGCGATGGGCGAACTGACCGGAACATCATCGCCTTTGGGGTTCGAATCACTGTAGGAGTACAGCGCATCCACGCTTCCACTGTGCAGGCGACCGTAAGCACGCTTCGGCGGGTAGAGTAACAATTCATAGGGCTGATCGATACGATCGAAGAGGCACCGCACGGTATCTGTAGATGTGCCGGCGAGCTTACCGTTAAGCTCGGTCTGGTAGGGCGGCGCGATGTAGGTCGCGATGCGCAGTTTTCTCGACGGCGTGTCCGCGTTGGACGTGACGCTGGAAGAACCAGCGCCAGTCAGTGCGATCATGAGCGTGAGACTAATCGTTGCTCGAGTGCGATTCCTTTGCCATAGCATGTCCCAAACTCCTTTGCGTTCAGGATGTATCACGTTCAAAAGCGTCTGTTCAGGATACTTTAAATCGCGTAATGCCGGTGTGAATATTTTCCGCGAGTTCGAGGATCTGTTTCGCTGCGCTGTGCGTGTCCCGCGCAACTTCGCTCGTGATTTCAGTCTGACCATTCAGCTCGTGGAGGTTGGCATTGATGTCTTCAGTGACCGCGGTTTGCTCTTCGGTAGCCGTGGCGGTTTGAATCGACATATTCTTCACTTTGGAAACCAGATTACTTGTTTCGGTCAGTAATTTTTCCGTTTCCTGGGCCAGTTCTACTGAGTTGGTGACCTTCTCGAAGCCATCTTCAATCAAGCCAACCACGGTACTCACACCCGCTTGTACGCCTTCAATCATGGACTGAATACTGTCGGTGGATTCTTGAGTTTTACTCGCCAGGGTACGAACCTCGTCGGCGACCACAGCAAAGCCTCGGCCCTGTTCACCAGCCCGAGCAGCCTCGATCGCGGCATTCAGCGCAAGCAGGTTGGTTTGCTCGGCAATGCCGCGGATGACATCGAGTACACTCGAAATGTTATTGGATTCTTCCACCAGTTTTTTCGCATCGGTGGAGGCGCCTTCAATGGTTTGGTAAAGCTTGCCAATTTGCTCTACCGACTGATTGATGACTTTCACACCGCTTTCAGCGTGTTCCATCGCTTGCTGTGTCTCGTCGGCGGTCAGTTGCGCGATCTCGGCCATTTCTTTGGTTGCGATACTCATCTCGTGCACCGCACTGACAATCATCTCGACGGACTTGCTTTGCTGCAGCGCCACGCTTGAAGATTGTTGTGATGAGGAGTCCAGTCGCTCGCTGCCTTCTTTCAAGTAGGTGACATCCTGACGCACATCGGTGACGAGCGTTCTGAGGCTGTCGACAAAGCGATTGAAGGCGATACCGAGTTCGCCGAGTTCATCTTGCTGTTGCACATCGATCACGCGGGTCAGGTCGCCCCCGCCAGAGGTGATGTCATTGATGTTGTCGGTCAGTTCGTCGATACGGGAGATCAGACGCTTCTGGCTGATGTAGGTCGCGGCGACGGCAACCAACACAATGACGAAAACGAGGATCCAGGTCACGGTTTTATGGAATGCGATGGCTTGGGCCGCCTCTTCTCGAATCTGTTCCGATTTTGCATAGGTCAGCTCGCCGGCCTGATCGTAGAGCGCTCGAAGGTTAGAAAAACTCGCGTCGCTGCGTTCATAGCTATCCAGCGAAGCGCTATCACCGTCGAGCGAACGGGAGACCTCGGACAGCCAGGTGGCATAGGTGGCGTCAAATGCACGCAGTTCTTCCAGAATGTCCGGGTAGTCGGCGAGTACGGATTCAAAGCCTTCAAAGCGCTCCAGCGCTTGTTCGGCATTTTCGTTGAAGTCCATTTTGTGCTGCGCTTTCGCGTTGTTGACATTGAGCGCAAATTGAAGCTCTGCCAGCCGGGCTTGGTACAGGTCTCGGTCGGCATTGACGATTTTGCTGGTTGCAGGCACGAAGCCCTTGGCGTAAACATCAATGTTCTTCTCCAGATTGCTGACCAGCATGGAGTTGGCGAACACAACGATGACCAGTGCCGCCACAACCGCCAGCAGTGGAATGGAGTACTTAATGCGAATGCTCAAATTGTTCATATAAAACCGAACGCTTCCTGTTTGCGCATGTCATCGCGCGTTTTGTTTGAAATTGCCTGAACTTAGTATAGGCAACAGTTTCAATTTTGCCGCTTCGCCTATCGATCCGAGGGCAGGGGCACTAAGGCGGCCATTTTGCTTTGGTAGCGCGCCGCTTCAAGCGGGTCACCCGCATACTGTTCTGCGAGCTTGAGTGCGCTCGCAGCACTCTGAGTATCGCCCATCGCGGCAAAAGCTTGAGCCTGTATGTGATAGAAGCGCGCGACCTGCTTATCTTTGCGAATGGCCTTATTGATGTTGCTCAGTGCGAGCTCGCTGTTGCCGGTGTTCAGGGCGGTCTCCGCCAATTTAGCGAGGTAGTAGGGGTTGCGTCGGCTATAGCGTTCGACTTTGGCTTCAATGGCGCTGGCCTTGTCGTCCTGTCCGGTTTCCATGTAGAGCACGTAGAGGTTGGTCAACGCTGAAAAATTGCGGCGATTTAACGAGAGCGCTTTGAGGTACTTTTGTTCGGCAGCGTCGTGATGCCCCTGAAACTTTTCAATGACGCCATAGTTGGACCAGATGTAGTCAAAGCGGCTGTAGGCGTCGAGGGCTCGGTCCAAGTGGGCGCGTACAAGATCGAAGCGTCCGGTGTCGACGAGCTCCATCGCGATATTGTTGTGATACTCAGCAAAGGCCTGCTCGTCGCTGATCACAGTGGTTTCTTTGCCTACGACGTACTCATCGGAAAAAAACGTGCGCAGAAACTCGATGTGAATGCGGTGTCGCGGCAGCTTCACTTGTGCATTCATATGCCCGGGGACGATGTAGTAGTCATTGCGTTTTTCCCACGTCTCTTCAACGCGTACGGATTGAAAGCGGGCGTCGAGGTCAAGATACCGCGCGGAGGCAATGTACAAAGTGGCCATCGACATGCAATTGCCCAGTTTGTTGTCCCAGGTTTGCTGGGCGGTATAGGTGCGGCCGGCTTGATAGCGTATCGCCCAGCGATTCTCGGCAAACATCATCAAATGCAGGGCTTGAGCTCGTTTGACCCTGTCGCGAATAGGGCGTAACTCTCTGTCGAGATCGGCTTTGATGCGGTCGTCGATGGCGAGAATGTCCACATCCAAGCCTGCGTAATGCGGCAGCGGTCGCTCGGCGTGTGTCGATGGCAGGGTCAGCTCAAGTGGCGCGGGCGAGATACGGCTTTGAGCTGCAGCGTCGCTGGCGAAGCTCGCCGCACTCGAGAGCAGTAGCAGGGCCATTATTGTTGTATGTACGCGCATGGCGGTCTCTCCTATGCAAGGGCCGTCTAATAAGCATAGCGCGCTAATGCGGCATCGAAATCCCTTTAATTAGAATGACTTGGAATATGGGGTTCCTTGGACATTGCGTTTTAAAAAATGCCCGAGTGGGCACAGCTTTTGCGATATACCCCTCAGGCGCGCTCGTTGCGCCAATAATTTGGCGACCACATTCACCCTGAAGGACTCGCATGGCTGACAGTTTTTTTACGCATCTCCGCTCTTTGCCCGGTACGCTGAATGGCGAAACCGTGTCGCAGGGTCTGCGAGGCGCGAGTCGAGGGAACTTGAGCATCCCCATCCTGCTGCTGGCACTGCTCGGTATGATGGTGTTGCCGTTGCCGGCCTTCCTGCTCGATGCTTTCTTTTCTTTTAATATCGCATTGTCGATTGTTGTGCTGCTGGTGGCCGTGTACACGTTACGGCCCCTCGACTTTGCGGTTTTTCCTACGATTTTGTTGGTCGCCACGCTGCTGCGTTTGGCGTTGAATGTCGCCTCTACCCGAGTGGTGCTGCTCAATGGTCACGAAGGGGGGGACGCCGCAGGTAAGGTGATTCAAGCCTTTGGTGAGGTTGTAATCGGCGGTAACTACGCGGTGGGTCTGGTGGTGTTCATCATCTTGATCATCATCAACTTTGTTGTGGTGACCAAGGGCGCCGGTCGAATTTCAGAGGTCAGTGCACGTTTTACGCTGGACGCGATGCCCGGCAAGCAGATGGCCATCGATGCGGACTTGAACGCCGGTCTCATTGGTCAGGAAGAAGCGCGTACACGCCGAGCGGAAGTGGCGTCCGAAGCGGATTTTTATGGGGCGATGGACGGTGCGAGTAAATTTGTTCGCGGCGATTCGGTTGCCGGTATTCTGATCCTGATCATCAATATCATTGGTGGGCTCATTGTGGGCATGGCGCAGCACGATCTCGCGTTTCAGCAGGCTCTGGAAAACTACGTACTGCTGACCATTGGTGACGGCCTCGTTGCTCAGATTCCTTCTTTGCTGTTGTCGACGGCGGCGGCCATCATGGTGACGCGGGTAAACAGCTCCGAAAGCATGAACCGACAGGTGCTGTCGCAGATGTTTGAGTCGCCTAAGGCCTTGGCTGTGGCGGCGCTGATCCTGTTTGTGATGGGCGCCATCCCCGGCATGCCTCATCTGCCCTTCATCGGTCTCGCGCTGATCTGTGGTCTGTTGGCGTACTACATTCACTATCGGCAAGGTGAAGCCGAGGTGGTGGAAGAGGGTGGCTTTGTCGCCGGTGCGCGTACTGGAGCCGCTCCTGCGATGCCAAACTCGGCTCCGGGCCAGGTGCCCGCGCCGGCTCTGGAGCACCAGAGTGCCACCGCGCCGGCTTCTGAGCCGGTGGAAGTGAGCTGGGACGATGTTCAGCCGGTGGATGTCATTGGTTTGGAAGTGGGCTACCGATTGATTCCGCTGGTCGATAAGGGGCAGGGGGGAGAACTGCTCGGGCGAATCAAAGGTGTACGTAAAAAACTGTCTCAGGACCTTGGCTTCCTGATTCCGGCCGTGCATATCCGCGACAACCTGGATTTAACCCCGAATGCGTATCGTATTTCGCTGATGGGCGTGACCATTGGCGAGGGCGAAGTGTATCCCGGACGTTATCTCGCCATTAACCCCGGGCAGGTATTTGGCCGTCTTGAAGGCAATCCAACCCGTGATCCGGCCTTTGGCCTGGAAGCCGTCTGGATTGATGATAACAAGCAGGATCAGGCGCAGTCCCTGGGCTACACCGTGGTGGACCCGGCAACGGTGGTCGCCACCCATTTGAATCAGATCATGTCTTCACATGCGCACGAATTGCTTGGCCACGAAGATGTCCAGAAGTGGCTCGACCTGCTGGCGGAAAAGTCGCCGAAATTGGTCGAAGAGCTGGTGCCCAATACTTTGTCGATAAACCATCTGCTTAGAGTGCTGCAGTCGCTGTTGGCTGAGAAGGTGGCCATTCGGGATATGCGCAGTATTGCAGAAGCACTTGCCGCGCGGGGCAGCAATGCGATGTCCACCGATGCGCTTACCGCTGTCGCACGCAACGCGCTTTCCCGACAGATCGTTCAGGCCATTGTCGGGCAGGAAGCCAATGTCCCTGTCATCACGTTAGATCCACGACTGGAACAGTTGTTGCTTCAGAGTCAACAACAGGCACAAAAAGCTGGCGCGGATGACGCGGCCTTTATCGAGCCTCAGCTCGCTGAAAGACTGAATCGCGCCGTGGTAGAAGCGGCGCGTAAGCTCGAAGCGTCAGGCAAACCTCTTGTGCTTTTGGTCGCCGCGCCGCTTCGCGTCATGCTAGCGAAGTTCTTGCGGCACCAGGTGCCTGACCTGAGTGTACTGAGTTACAACGAAGTACCGGACAACAAGCAAATAACCATCGAGGCCACGGTTGGCGCGGATGTGATGCAACCAGGCCAGTGAGTTGGCGATTGAGTGAGGAGCTTCCAAGGTGAACGAAGACAACACCGATATTAAACGATTTGTCGCCCCGTCTATGAGTCGGGCGCTAGAACTTGTGCGCGATGAGATGGGGCCCGAAGCCATTATCTTGTCGAGCCGGAAAGTCAGCGGCGGCGTAGAAATCGTGACCTCGGTCGAGCGGGATTTACCGACTCGAGGCGTCAGCGAACGACGTGCCTTTGGACAGAATTTTGACACTGACCTCGATCGCGTGATGGACAGCGACAACAGCTGGCAGAGCCAAGCGGGCATTGAGCAAGCCGCCTCACGCTATGAAGCGCGAGTGGAGCGCAATGGCCCTGAAGAAGCCCCGAAGCGCCTCGCTGGAGAAGATATAGCTGCCGAGATTGAGCGCGCTCGCGAACGTATGCTGGCGGCAAAACGTGAAGCGGCTGGCGTGGAAGACGCTCATGCTGCTGGCCAGCCACAAGCGCGCGTCAAGCAAGCTGCGCCCGCGCAACCCGTCGCACCCGCGCAGCCTGCGCAGCAACCTGCGGCGGAGCAAGATGAAAAGCTCGACTCGCTTCGCAGTGAGCTGGATGATCTGCGGATGTTACTTGAACAACAGATGTGGTCGCGCATGTCGCCCGATGCGGTGACACCGCCGGTGGCACCCGTGGCCGGCGTCAGCGGTGTCAATGTGCTGACAGAGCATTTATCCCGCCTTGGCCTCAGCCAGACCTTGGTCCAGGAGCTGTGTGCTTCATTGCCGGGTGGTCAGCGCGTCAGTCAATCGTGGAAACAGGCGCTGGCGATGCTGGCCCGTCGTATTCCGATTGCGAGTCATCTGGACACGGCCGCAGGGGGCATTTTTGCCTTCATCGGCCCAACAGGCGTGGGCAAAACCACGACCCTGGCTAAATTGGCGGCACGGTATGCAGTAGCGAACGGGCCCGGGAAGGTGGCGATCGTGTCGATGGATACCCATCGTGTCGGTGCCATTGACCAGCTCAAAGCGCTGGGCCGAATTCTTGACGCCCCGGTGCGTGCTGTGTCTGACGCGCAAAGCCTGATGACGACGATTGCGTCATTGCGCAGCTTCCCACTCATTCTGGTCGATACGGCGGGCTATCGCTCCGGTGATCCGCGTCTGAAAGCACAATTGCAGCAGTTGGATGAAAACCCCGGTATTCGCCGTATGCTCGTGCTGTCGTCTTTGAGCCAACTCGAAACCATGAAAGCGTCCATTCATGCCTATCGCCCGCGTGCGGGTCTCGATGGCTGTGTTTTATCGAAACTGGACGAAGCGAACAGCCTCGGAGAGGCGATCAGTGCCGTTGTCGGGCACGCCTTGGGCGTGGCTTATGTGACCGACGGCCAGCAGATTCCCGGAGATTTACACGACGCGACCGGTCACAAATTGATCGCTTCTGCGGTGGCACTGGCGAAACAACGCTCAGTGACGGCATCGGTGGCGGGAGACTATGAATAAGTCGCACTTTGCGCCGGTGATTACGCCGAATATTTGCTACATTTACTAGATTAAAGTTTCAGTCAAAGAGAGTCTTCATGAGCCATCACCCAATCAAGGTCGTTGCCGTTACAGGTGGTAAGGGTGGCGTAGGGAAAACCAATGTGTCCGTTAATCTGAGCGTGGCATTGGCCGAACTGCGTCGCAGAGTGGTGTTGATGGACGCAGACTTGGGCCTGGCCAACGTGGACGTGTTGCTGGGTTTAAAGGTCACCCACACCGTTGCCGATGTATTGGATGGCACCCACAGCTTGCGCGATATTTTGCTTAACGGACCCGGCGGCATTAAAGTCGTTCCTGCGACCTCGGGCGTGCAGCAGCTGGCGCAACTGTCGACGCCTGAGCATGCTGCACTGGTCCACGCGTTTAGTGACATTGCCGATCAGCTCGATGTGCTTGTGGTGGATACGGCGGCGGGCATCTCGGATATGGTGGTCAGTTTCGTGCGCGCATCGCAGGAGGTGGTCATCGTTGTCTGTGATGAGCCCTCGTCGATTACCGATGCCTACGCGTTGATGAAGTTATTGAACAAAGAGCACAACGTCTACCGCTTCCGCGTGATCGCAAATATGACGCGAAGTGCGCAGGAAGGTCGTCTGCTTTTTGAAAAGTTGAACGGCGTGTGCGAACGTTTTCTCGATGCGAGCCTTCAGTACCTGGGGCATGTGCCGTTTGATGAAAATGTCCGCAAGGCCGTGCAGCAGCGTAAAGCTTTGATTGAAATGGCGCCACGCTCGAAAGCCTCGCTTGCGATTCGTGCACTGGCGGAAAAAGTGGATGCCTGGCCGGTTCAAAGCGGGCCCCGAGGTCACCTCGAATTTTTCATTGAGCGCCTGCTGGAGGCGAACACCACCAGCGGGGCCTATTAGTTAGTCGCACCGTCGGCACACGCGACAGCGGACAAATGAAACAAGCCTTAGTAGAACATTTGGATATGTATTCGCCCACGCCCAAGGTTACCGCCGACGTTGATGTTGAAGCCTACGCCTATTTGGTCAAGCGAATTGCGCATCACATTATGGCTCGCATGCCCTCGTCGGTGCAGCTCGACGACTTGATTCAGTCTGGCATGATCGGCTTGATCGAGGCAGTTCAGAAATTTGACGCTTCGAAGGGCGCGAGTTTTGAAACCTATGCTGGTATTCGCATTCGCGGTGCGATCGTCGATGAGATGCGACGCGGGGACTGGGCGCCCCGATCTGTGCACCGCAACAACCGCCGGATCAACGAAGCCATCGCCGAAATTGAAGCTCGGACAGGCCGGGACGCGCGCGATTCAGAAGTCGCGGAAGCCCTCGGTGTGTCGACGGACGAATACTACTCCATGACGCAGGACTGCGCTTCCTCTCGCCTGTTCAGTCTCGAAGAAACCATGGACGGCAGTGACGAACACGCCGAAACACAAATCTCTGACCCGCTTTCAGAAGAGCCTGCGCAAGCCGTCACTCAGGACTCGATGAAGCAGGCGCTCGCGCGCGAAATTGAGCGATTGCCCGAACGAGAAAAGCTGGTGCTAGCACTGTATTACGATGAAGAGTTAAACCTGAAGGAAATTGGTGAAGTACTGGGTGTCAGCGAATCACGCGTCAGTCAAATTCACAGTCAGGCCGCTGCGAGGCTCAGGTCACGTCTGCGCGAATGGTAGGGTGGTCAGCGGCGCGAGTTTCCGCTATCGTGCTGCGCGCTGCGCTGACGACGTTTTTGGCGCCACTTTCCGTTTTCTGACACGGCTCTCACGCCTGTCGGTTCAGAACTCTCTTTTTCCGACGATTCTTTGGAAAGTGAACAATAAAGTACCTAAGCCGGTGAATTATCGGCAAAAAACTGGCCGACTCGCTGCAAGCGACTAGACTGTAATCTGGAATAACTGCAAAGCGGTTATTCTGTGGGCTCCTTATTTAAGCAACGGGGATTAGGAGGTTGCATTGGATAAAAATATGAAAATTTTGATCGTTGATGACTTTTCAACGATGCGGAGGATTATCAAGAACCTGCTGCGGGATCTGGGGTTTACGAACACCCATGAGGCCGACGATGGTTCGACGGCACTTCCGATGCTACGCAGTGGTGATTTTGATTTTCTGGTGACGGACTGGAACATGCCGGGCATGACGGGTATCGACCTGCTCAAAGAAGTCCGAGCGGATGCCAAATTGGTGTCGCTTCCCGTCCTCATGGTCACAGCAGAAGCGAAGCGTGATCAGATCATTGAAGCGGCTCAGGCCGGCGTCAATGGCTACGTGGTAAAACCCTTTACTGCCCAGGTGCTCAAAGAGAAGATCGATAAAATTTTCGAGCGTGTTAACGGCTAATCAGAATAATAGGTCCGCGAATGGAAAACCCCGCCTCCATGCATGAAGATGAACAATTCATGACGCTGCTGCAGGAGTCCGCCAATCAGCTCGTCGACAAGTTACAGAAGGATGATTACGAGCATGCCTCAGCCATCATTCATCAGCTTATCGAAGCGCGTGACAAGCACATCTTCAACTCGGTGGGGCAACTGACCCGCGCATTGCATACCGCCATCGTCAACTTCAATGTCGATGCAGACGTAACCGCCAGCCCACCCGAAATCAAGGCCTCCGAAATCAGCGATGCGTCTGACCGCCTGCATTATGTGCTAAAGCTAACGGAAGCTGCCGCCGATAAGACCATGGACAGAGTAGAAACAGCTGCTCCGATCGCGATGGATCTCGGCCAGGAAGCCCACCGCTTGAAGAAAGAGTGGAAAAAGCTTCGTCGACGTGAAATGAGCAAAGAAGAATTCAAATCTTTGTTTATGGAAGTCGATACCTTTCTCGATCAGATGGGCAATGGTACCGACCAGCTTAACCAGTGCCTGCAAGACATCATCCTCGAACAGGGTTTCCAGGATTTGACCGGTCAGGCCCTGAAAAAAGTGATTGATCTGGTGACGGATGTGGAGCGTGAACTGGTGGACCTGATGCGTATTGCCGGTCAGGTCGAACAGGTGACCGGCTTGGCCGGTGACGAGCAGCCAGAAAAAACAACAAAACGGGATTCATCTAAAGGGGAAGGCCCAGTCATCGATGCGGAATCGCGCGATGATGTCGTAACAGGCCAGGATGACGTGGATGACCTGTTGTCCAGCTTAGGCTTTTAAGGAGTCAGAATGGCATTCGGTGATGACGAAGAAATACTCCAGGACTTTCTAGTTGAAGCCGGGGAGATCATCGAACAACTTTCAGAGCAATTGGTTGAGCTGGAGCAACGCCCGGACGACCGAGATCTTCTGAATGCGATTTTTCGCGGCTTTCATACCGTCAAAGGGGGTGCGGGATTCCTGCAGCTTACGGCGATGGTGGATTGCTGCCATGTGACCGAAAATCTCTTCGACATTCTTCGCAATGGTGATCGGGACGTAACGCCTGAGTTGATGGACATTGTCCTTCAGGCGCTGGATACCGTCACGCAGCAATTTGGCCAATTACAGAACGGTGATTCGCCTGCCCCCGCCGACCCGCAACTGATCCACAGTCTGGAACTGCTTGTCGCGGGCGAAGACCTTGCCGCGGCGGAGAGTAACGATGCGGCCGTGGCGCCACCGCCGGAAGCCGCAGAGCCCGAACCCGCTGCGCCCGCGCCTGAAGCGCCCACAGGTGAGGGCGGTGGTTTTGATATTACCGACGAAGAGTTTGAAGGTTTCCTCGATGCTATCGGTGATGGTCAGGCGCCTGCCAGCGAAGGTTCAGCACCTGAGCCAGCGCCGAGTGCAGGTGGCGACGATATTACTGACGACGAGTTTGAAGCGCTGCTCGATCAACTGCATGGCAGTGGGCAAGGGCCAGGTGCTGGCACACCCGCCCCTGCAGCCACGCCCGCTGCACCCGTCAGCACTGGCGGTAGTGATGAAATCAGCGAAGACGAATTTGAAGCATTACTCGACCAACTTCATGGCAGTGGTCGTGGACCGAGTGCAAACGAGCAGGCCGCTGCGAGTGCGACGCCTGCACCAAGCCCTGCAGCGAGCAACGCGAGTTCAGCGGCAAAAAGTGATGACCTGATTTCAGACGACGAATTTGAGCATTTGTTGGACCAGCTGCACGGTAAAGGGCAGGGTCCCACGCATAAAGACACGCCTGCAGAAAAACCTGCCGCCCCGGCGCCTAAAGCGGAAGCAACACCTCCGCCCGCCGCCAAACCCGCGCCGGAACCCAAAGCCGCTGCTGCAAAAGCGGCGCCGGGGAAAGCCCCCGCACCCGCGGCACCCGCCGAGGCCGTCTCGAAAATGGCGCCCAAACCAAGAGAGGCTGCGCCCAAAGCTCAAGGTCAGCAGGGTGCGCAGGGTGAGACCACTGTTCGCGTTGATACTCAGCGTCTTGATGACATCATGAATATGGTGGGTGAGCTTGTTTTAGTGCGCAATCGCCTGGTGCGTTTAGGCGAAGAGAGTGTCGACGAATCGATGCAAAAAGCCGTGGCGAATCTCGACGTGGTCACGGCGGATTTGCAATCTGCCGTCATGAAAACGCGTATGCAGCCTATCAAGAAAGTCTTTGGCCGCTTCCCTCGTGTGGTGCGTGATTTGGCGCGCAACCTGAAAAAAGAAATCAGCCTGGAGCTTCGCGGTGAAGACACCGACTTGGATAAAAACCTGGTAGAAGCGCTTGCTGATCCTCTCGTGCATTTGGTGCGGAATTCCGTCGATCATGGTATCGAATTACCGGATGTGCGCGAAAAAAATGGCAAGCCCCGTGTGGGTAAGGTCATATTGGCCGCCGAGCAAGAAGGCGATCATATCCTGCTGTCCATTTCGGATGATGGTGGCGGCATGGACCCTGAAAAGTTGCGCCAGAAGGCTGTTGAAAAGGGCATCATGGACACCGATGCTGCAGGCCGGCTCTCGGATGTGGAATGTTACAACCTGATTTTTGCTCCCGGCTTTTCGACCAAGACAGAAATTTCGGATGTCTCGGGTCGAGGCGTGGGCATGGATGTGGTGAAAACCAAAATTACGCAGCTCAACGGCTCCATTGAAATACAGTCCGACCTTGGCGTCGGTACTCGTATTGTGATTAAGGTGCCGTTGACGCTGGCAATTATGCCGACCCTGATGATTATGGTCGGCGAGCAAACCTTTGCCCTGCCGCTCGTGAGTGTGAACGAAATTTTCCATATGGATCTCACGAAAATGAGCATTGTCGATGGGCAAGAGTGCATTGTCATTCGTGAAAAAACCGTCCCACTGTTCAATTTGAAACACTGGCTGGTGAAAGGCGGGCAGGGTGCCTCCATTCCTGAAGAGGGGCATGTGGTGATCGTCACGGTCGGTACCCAACGTGTTGGTTTCATTGTTGATCAGCTTATCGGTCAGGAAGAAGTGGTGATTAAACCGCTCGGTAAACTCCTGCACGGCACGCCGGGCATGGCCGGGGCAACCATTACCGGGGACGGTACGATTGCATTGATTCTGGATGTGCCGTCGATGCTCAAACGTTATGTTGGAGCGAACAAACGTGTGGCTTGATCTACCCTTGCTCGTACCTGGGCACATCGCTCATAGTGTGAAGATGAAGGGTCGCTGTACACAGTCGCTCGCGAACGCGCGAGCCCATACATGAATTAAGGAACACCTGTGGCTTATCGCGTACTGATTGTCGATGATTCGTCTTTCTTTCAGACTCGCTTGAAAGACATCATCAACGAATGCCCCGACCTTGAAGTTGTCGGGGTCGCTGGCAATGGTCAGGAAGCCATCGAAAAAGACGAGGCGTTAAAGCCTGACGTCATCTCTATGGATTATGAAATGCCGTTTGTCGACGGCATTACCGCAGTAAAAACCATTCTGGCCAAGCGCTCCGTGCCCATCGTCATGTTCTCCTCGATGACTTATGAGGGCGCACGCATCACCCTCGAGGCGCTGGATGCCGGAGCGGTTGATTTCGTGCCGAAAAATTTTGCTGAGGTGTCGAATAATTCGGCGCTGTTAAAGAAAAAACTGCATGAAAAACTGGTGATGTTTGCGCGCAATGCACGACCTCCTGTTCCCCGCAGTGCACGCCCAGCACCGGCCGCACCTAGCACCAGAGTGCGAGAGGAAAAGAGTACCGCTTCCACTTCGTTCAGAGCGTCGCGCCCCAGTACAACCGCGCCGACCCCAAGTGCAGCCCGCCGAATCGCACCTTCGTTAAAAGGGCGCGTCAAGCTGTTGGTCATCGGTGCGTCGACCGGTGGTCCGGTCGCGGTTACGGATATTGTCAGTCGTCTGCCTGCGAATTTCAGCGCGCCTATTGTTATCGTGCAGCACATGCCGGAAAACTTCACGCGCGCGTTTGCGGAGCGTCTGGATCGTCAATCTCAACTCAGTGTCAAAGAGGCGGCTCACGGGGATAAGTTGGAGCCGGGCTCCGTGCTTGTTGCGCCCGGAGGCCGACAATTGTTGTTCGACAAGAGTCGTCGCAGCGTGAAGATTCTCGATGCGGATGAACGTGTGAACTACAAACCCAGTGTCGATATTTCTTTTGGCTCGGCCGCGCAGGTGTTTTCGGACAGTGTGCTGGCCGTGATTTTGACCGGTATGGGCGCAGACGGTTGCGAGGGCGCGAGACTGTTAAAGCAGAAGGGCTCCAGCGTGTGGGCGCAAAATCAGGACAGCTGCGTGGTATATGGCATGCCTGCGGCGGTCGTCAATGCGGACCTCGCCGATCAGGTGCTCGATATTCACGACTTCGCCGGTAAATTGATCAGCGATTTGTAGAGGCCGTTTATGGATATCCTGACGGTCATTGGCGTCATAATTGGGTTCGCAGCGCTAATAGGCGGTAATTTCCTTGAAGGTGGCAGTCTCGCTACCTTGGCGAATGGGCCGGCTGCGATCATCGTCTTTGGCGGCACCGTCGGTGCTGCGGTCCTGCAATCCCCCAAAGCGGTTCTGCGACGTGCGCTGTCGATGTTAGGCTGGGTGTTTCGCCCACCCGCGCAAAAACTCGATCGCGGCATTCGCGATGTGGTGCGTTGGTCACGCACCGCGCGTAAAGACGGCTTACTGGGGCTGGAAAGCCTCTCGGAAAAAGAATCCGACCCCTTCGCAAGAAAAGGGCTGCAGATGCTTGTCGATGGCAGTGACCCGGAAGTGATTCGCCACGTACTGGAAACCGATTTGCTTGTTGCCGAACAGCGCGACCTCGAAGCGGCGCGCTTTTACGAGAGCATGGGCGGCTACGCGCCGACGATCGGGATTATTGGTGCCGTGATGGGCCTGATCCACGTCATGCAACACCTGGCTGACCCTGCGGAATTGGGCCCAGGTATTGCGATTGCCTTTGTCGCGACCATTTATGGCGTCGCCTTTGCCAACCTCTTCCTTTTGCCTGTCGCGAACAAACTGCGCGCCTGTGTCAAAGCACAATCCCTGTACCGAGAGCTGACGCTGGAGGGCATCTGCGCCATCGCGGATGGAGAGAACCCCAAGGCGATCGAAATGAAGCTCAGCGGATACCTCTAGCCATGTTGCGCGCCAATAGGGTGGCACAATGAGGACGCGCCGAACACTCTCCCGATTCGATGATGACGAGCACAAGGTCGGCCACGAACGCTGGCTGGTGTCCTATGCGGATTTCATCACCCTCCTGTTTGCTTTCTTTGTCGTCATGTACAGCGTGTCTCAGGTGAACGAGGACAAGTACCGATCTCTATCCGCCACCTTGAAGGCGGCGTTCAGTGAATCTGATGTGAAACAAGCCGAAGTGAACGAGCCGGTCTCGACGATGGCCACCCTCGAATCTGAACTTCAAGAGGCGCTCAGTGGCTTCCCGGTTGATGGCACTATGACGCGATCGGGCAATGAAAATTGGTTGGAGTTGAGCTTACAGTCCGAGTCTCTGTTTGATTCGGCTGAGGCCTCACCGAGTGATGAAGCGCGCGCATTGTTTAGCACCTTGGCCGAGACGCTTGAGTCTCAGCAGGTTGACGTCCAGGTCGGAGGACACACCGACTCAGTGCCCATCAGTACAGCCCGCTTCGAAGACAACTGGGCGCTGTCGTCGGCGCGTGCGTTGAGCGTGGTGGATATTTTGGCGAATGCCGGGGTACCCGACCAAAGATTATCCGCAGTGGCCTATGGAGAAACGCGCCCTGTTGCCGATAACGCTACTGAGGACGGCAGAAGAGCCAACCGACGGGTAGTGATTCGGATTTCCGCGGCACAAGACGTCCTAGAGACGAACGACAGCAGCGATCTGAGCACGGCGCTGTCGCCGGACGTTGAAGAGGAATCTGTCGCTGCGGCCGCCGCGACGCCATCGGATGACGTGCCTGACGTCGCGCCAGCGCCCCCCCGCACCGTGGCGCCTGTCAAACTGCGCGGCGGGGATCTGCTTTTCACCTCAGACCCGGATCTACCTCGCTTGCGGGAGCGGGCGCCGGAAGACGACTAAGGCCTGTTAACACCATGCAGGCCGTTTTTGGCGGTCTGGTATGGGCATTGCAATACTCAGAGTAGCGCCGAAGCTGAATGCCGCCGGAGACCGCGGATGACATGACGTGGTCGTGTTGTCCTAGTAAGATGAGTGGCATGCTTCACCAGGGACGTGGCGCGTTTTTGCCTCTCATGCGGCAGTAACTTTCCTGTAGACACGATTGACTTGGGTAGCACAGTGCGAATCTGGACGGTAGCAAACCAAAAAGGCGGCGTTGGTAAAACGACCACCGCCGTGACCCTCGCGGGGCTGGCAGCTGATGCCGGACGCAGGGTGCTTTTGCTCGACCTCGATCCCCACGGGTCGCTCACGGCCTATTTTCGTCACAACCCCGACACCCTGGACGCGAGTGTGTTCAGCCTGTTCGAAAACCGCAAGCAGCTCAACGACATGATTGTCGGCCAAGTCATCATGCCGACGAAGTTCGAGCGGATTCATGTGATTCCCGCTTCGGTGTCGCTGGCCACGCTGGAGCGGCAGGCCATCGGTGACGGCATGGGTCTGGTGATCAGCAAAGCGCTGCAGATGGTCGCGGCTGATTTCGATCAAGTGATTATCGATTGCCCACCGCAGCTGGGTGTGTTGTTGGTGAATGCACTGGCCGCCTGTGAACACTTGATCATCCCCGTTCAGACAGAATTTTTGGCGATTAAGGGGCTCGATCGTATTCTCAACACGCTGGCGATGCTCAGCCGCTCTCAGAAGAAACTGATGCCGCACACGATCGTACCCGTGATGTACGATCGACGCACTCAGGCGTCTGTCACCAGTTTGCGTACCATCCGAAATCAATACGGTGAGCGAGTATGGGCGGGGAAAATCCCCATTGACACGCGCTTGCGCGATGCGAGCAAGGCGGGCGTGCCCGCCAACCAGTTTGCCTCGGACTCACGCGCCGTACTCGCCTACGCGTCGTTGTACAAATTCCTCTTGCAGGACATGGTCAGGGTGGCCTAACGCATGTCCAGTTCGACCAAAGACACGCTGCAATCCTATTTTGACGAGCTCCTGAGCATAGAACCTGTCGCGGCAGAATCGGCGGCAGTCGAATCGAAGCCCGCACCCAAACAGGCCGCGCATAGCGTGTCGAACCACGCTGCTGAGCGCGTAGTTCGACATAAGGAGAAGCCGACTTCCGAGAGGATACCGGCCCCTGCGCCCCCGGCGCTCAAACGCTCGGTGGCCGCACCGACGCTCAGCCCGCCTGAAACCGATGAAGCGCATGCCTTGGAGGCGCAGCAGAAAGCCAAACTGCAGGCCTTATTGGATCAGCACAGCTTGAAACTCCCGCCCGCTTTGACAGAAGAAGTCAAAGCGGCTCCTGTCAAAGTGGAAATGCCACTGCCGGTCGAACCGGGCTCCCTGGCTACGCCAGAAGAGCCGGAAGTGCAGGTGGAAGCCGAGGCGCCAGAAGCAGAACATGAACTGGCACAGCGCTTCCACAGTGCGGACTCCGTGTGCCGATGGGCGGAGAACGGGCGACCCCAGTGGGCGCAGAGCCGGTTTGAAGCACTGTTGTTTGAAGTCAGTGGTCTGACTCTGGCGGTACCCTTAGTCTCACTAGGGCAGATTGTGCCGTTGAGTGAGGAGTTGACCCCGATTTTCGGCCAGTCGGACTGGTTCATGGGCATCCTGCCGACGCCACATGGCCGTCTTCGTATCGTCAACACGGCCCTGTTCGTAATGCCTGAAAAATACGATGCGAGTTTTGCGGCGCGCGCGGGGTATGCCATATCGCTCGATGGCGTGCCTTGGGCGCTTGCCGTCGACAAAGTGAATCAGCCCATCAGCTTGGAGCCAGAGGAAATTCGCTGGCGCAGCGAACGGACCCGCAGGCCTTGGCTGGCGGGCACTGTGAAGAGCGCCATGTGCGCCCTGTTAGACATTCCGCGAATGGCGGAGCTGCTGAATGAGTCCGACCCGGGTTTAAACGGGGAAGTAAAAACACCATAGGGCCTGTTAACAGGCCCTAGCCTGAAGCAAGCTGGGCCACGTCAGCGTAATTTGACTGGCATAGATGCTGCTTTTAACTATATTTAGGGGTGACCTGGAGCAAAAAATTGACGCTCTTTTGGCACTTCGACTTTTAAGCTGAGGAAGCAACGCGATGGCGGCCAACCTTTCTAAAGATAATGTTAGTGACGATCCGATCTTGCAATGGGTGAGTTTTAAGCTCGCTGGCGAGACGTATGGCGTCAACGTGATGCAGGTACAGGAAGTGCTGCGCTATACCGAAATTGCCCCCGTGCCCGGTGCCCCGGAGTATGTGATAGGCATCGTGAATCTGCGTGGCAACGTGGTCACGGTGATCGATGCCCGGTATCGATTCGGGTTGGAATCCGGTGAAATCACCGATAACACCCGTATCGTGATTCTGGAAGCCGACAAGCACGTCGTCGGTATTTTGGTCGACAGCGTGGCGGAGGTGGTATACCTGCGCCTGTCTGAAATCGAAACTGCGCCGAATGTCGGCAATGAAGAGAGTGCGCGCTTCATCCAAGGCGTTTGCCACAAAAATGATGAACTCTTGATCCTGATCGAACTCGATAAACTGCTTACAGATGATGAGTGGAAAGAACTCGAGCACGTGTAGTCCCCGCGTGAGAATCGGATAAGACGTTAAACGGAGAGAAGGGTAGTGAGTGCAGCATTGTTCGTCTTAGTGAGTTTGAGCTTGCTCGGGGTCTGTGGCCTCGGGCTGGTCTTATTCCAGACACGCCGCCAGCTCTCCGACCTACGGCAGCAGTTTGATCGGCAGGGTAAGCAGATCAATTCAGGTGTTTATGCGATGGGGCGCCGTATATTGGAGCTCGAAGGTCGCATCGCCTCATTGCGTGAAGCGAGTGAGGAAGCGTCTGGCAGCGAAGAGGATCACGCTTACACTAGAGCGCGTCAGCTACTTGACGACGGGCTCGATGAGGACGTCGTGGCTCAAAGCACGGGGCTTAGCCTAGCGGAAGTCAAACTGATGAAAATGGTACATCACCGTCCCCAAACTGAGGGTGTGGGGCAATGAGGGGCCGCTTACTAGCGCTGCTACTCTTATCGAGCACGCTTGCGGCATGCTCGATTTCTGATCGCCATGTCTATGAAGACGCCGAAGGCGTTGTGCCAGAGCAGTTTTTTTGCTTCCGTCAAAAAAAATCGCACACAAAAAAGCTGGATCACCGACAATCTCGGCGCCCCCCATCGTTACGATATGGGGCCGAACAACGAAGAATTTCTCACCTACCATTTTTCTCATGCACGCTATCGCCAGGCGAGCCTGCTGTTCGTGATGCGTTTTCAGGGCTCGGAGAACGAGCAGCGGCACTATCACGTGATGGTCTGTGATGGCGTGGTAAAAAAGGCGTGGTGGGACAACTTCAGTGAAGTGCAGGTGGCCAAGATGAGCCATAAATCGGGTTGTGAGACTGCGCCTTCGACCGACACTCTGGCAACGGCGCCTCCTGCGTCTTCACAACTGAGTATGAACACGTCGGGCAACGCTGAAATGGCACCCAGCGAATCGCCGTCATCAACGGCAGTGCCCAACGCAATGAGCGTGGGTGCTGAGCCATCCCTCACACCCACGGTCTATACGGAAACGCTCTCCGAAGCACCGATGTCGCCATCGAACGAGGCTTCCCAATAAATTACGGTTGTGCGTCGAAACACTGACCGTTAATCAATTCACTGTCTGGCCCCATCAGGAACAGATAGCGGTTCATTAAATCATCTGGTGTGACCAGTGCGCTGGGATCTTCCGCCGGGAACGCTGAGGCACGCATACGCGTTCGGGTCGCGCCGGGATTGATTGAATTCACTCGAATCTTACTAATGCCTTCCAGCTCATCGGCAAGTACCTGCATCAGGTTTTCTGTGGCGGCTTTAGAGACGGCATACGCGCCCCAATAGGCCTTGCCCTTGCGTCCGACCGACGAGCCTGTAAATACAATGCTGCCGCCTTTGTCGTGATCGAGCAGGGGGATGAGCGCTTTACTCAATAAAAACGGTGCGGTCAGGTTTACCTGCAGAATTTTTTGCCACTGTTCGGGTGCATAGTGCGTCAGGGGTGTTCTTGGACCGAGTTCGCTAGCATTGTGCAACAGTCCGTCGAGGCGGCTGAACTCGTCTTTAATGGCGTCATGTAGCGCCCGGTAATCTTGTTCCAGTGCACTCTCAAGATTGATTGGGAAAATCGCAGGCTGCGGGAAACCCGCGGCTTCGATTTCGTCATACACGGACTCCAGTTTCGCAAGGGTGCGCCCAACGAGAATGACGGTGGCGCCATGCCGAGCAAATTCCATCGCCGCACTACGGCCAATGCCGTCACCGGCGCCGGTGACCAAAATGATTTTATTTTTTAGCAGGTTCTCTCTTGCGTGGTATTGAGCCAAAAATTCAGAATCAATCATACTCTTGCCTTCCCTGTGCTGTGCATACTGTCTTTGTTTCGCATAGTTCTTCAGTCCAGGTAGTGCTCCAGCAACGGCCAGATTTCGCTGACATGATCGACACAGTGGTCGGCTTGCCAGTCTTCTATGTTATCGCCCTCGGCAATGTATCCATATGACACGGCGATGGTGGGCATACCCGCATTGCGGCCGCATTCGATATCGCGCCTGTGATCGCCAATATAGATTGCCTCACTCACATGACAGTTTGTTTGCTCGCAGGCCAGGAAGAGGGACTCAGGGTCCGGTTTGCGGTGTTTAACGTGTTCCGGCGACAAAACGCAACTGGGCGCGCTTGCGAATTCAAAGCGTTGCATCAGGGGTTCGGCGTAAGGCCAGGGCTTGTTAGTGACGATGCCCCAGCTGAGTCCGTGTTGGTGTATCGTGTCGATCAATGCTTCAATGCCGTCGAAGGGCGTGGTGTGTCGCGAAAGATCCTGAAGATAGTGATCGAGCAATCGCTGGCGCAGGACAGGGACCTGCGGGTCATCATCATTCAGCGCGTAGCCTTTCTTGACAAGGGCGTAGGAGCCTTCGGAGACGATGCCTCGGGTTTCAGAAAACGGCAGAGTGGGGCGGCCGTCTTCTTCAAGTGTTTTATTCAGGGCGGCACTCAAATCCTTTGCGGTGTCGAGGAGTGTCCCATCGAGATCAAAAAATACTGCGCGTAGAGCCATGTAAACTTCGCTTCGCTGTCAAAGGTGAATTCAAAGGGGTTTTTTCGCGGCAATCATGTAGTTGACATCCACATCGCGCTCGCTGAGTCGGTAGCGTTTTGTCAGCGGATTAAAGACGACGCCACGAATGTCTTCCACTTGCAGTCCCGCAGCGCGTATCCAGGCGCTGAGCTCGCTGGGCCGAATAAATTTTTTGTATTCGTGCGTGCCTTTGGGAAGCCATTGCAATAAATATTCTGCTCCGAGAATCGCCATTGCATACGCTTTGGGGTTGCGATTAATCGTGGAGAAAAAAACGGAACCGCCAGGGCGCACCAACTCGGCACAGGCTTTCACGGTCGAAGCCGGGTCCGGGACATGCTCGAGCATTTCCAGGCAGGTGACGTGATCAAATTCGCCTTTGTGTGTGTCGGCAAAGGCCTCGGCAGTATTCTGCACGTAGTGAATTTCGAGTTTTGATTCGAGTGCGTGGAGTTGTGCAACCTCGAGAGGCGCCGTACCCATGTCGATACCGGTCATGTGGGCGCCTCGCTGGGCAAGTGCTTCACACAAGAGACCACCGCCACATCCAACGTCGACGATGTGTTTTCCCGCCACCGGCGCCATTTCATCAATATAGTTTGCACGCACCGGATTCAGTTCGTGCAGGGGTTTAAATTCGCCATTGGGATCCCACCAACGTGAGGCCATGCGTTCGAATTTACCGATCTCTGCCGGGTCGACATTGGCGTTGAGTGTGCTTTCAGTCATGATGAATTTTTTCCTTCCAGGCGCGCGCGTCTTCGATGAGTTTCAGCATCGACATGTGCGTCAGTTGTCGGTTTTTCACCAGCGATTTCCCATTGACCCATACGTGAGTGACACTCTGACTACACTCGGTATAAATTAATTGGCTGACGGGGTGATAAACCGGCTGGTGCCGCAAATCATTCAGGTCTACTGCACAGACATCAGCCGCCTTGCCAGGTTCCAACGACCCGGTTTCTTCACTGATCCCTAGCGCACGAGCACCGCCCATGGTTGCCATATACAAGGTCTGTTCCGCGCTCAATACCGCCGCGTCGTTCGTATGCGCTTTTGCCAGCAATGCAGCCAAGCGTGCTTCGCTGAACAGGCTTAATGTATTGTTGGACGCCGCTCCATCGGTACCCAGCGCGACATTGATACCGCGTTCCAGCAGACGCGCGGTAGGGCAGGTGCCGCTGGCGAGTTTCAGGTTCGAGCTGGGGCAATGCACCACGTGCGCACCCGACGCGGCGAGCGTGTCGATGTCGTCCTCATTCAATGAGGTCATGTGCACACATTGTGTTGCCGGCCCGAGTAGGCCAAGCCGATTCATCCGCGCGAGGGGACGCTCCCCGTGCTCGGCGACGGCACGTGTCACTTCACCTTCTGTTTCATGGAGGTGGATTTGTATCGAAGACTGCAATTCGGCCGCATAGGTGACAATCCGCTCCAGCGGCGCATCGGACACGGTGTACGGCGCGTGTGGACCAAAGCCGATGCTGATACGATCATTGGATCGATAGCGGTCGTGCAGTTGCAGCCCTTTGTGTATGTACTCATCGGCGTCTTTGGCCCAGGCGGTGGGGAAGTCGAGCACCGGAAAGCTGATTTGAGCGCGCACCCCGGTCTCGTGCGCGACAGCGGCGGCCGCGTCAGGAAAGAAGTACATATCACTGAAGCAGGTGGTGCCACTGAGCAGCATTTCAGCGATGGCGAGCCGAGTTCCTGCACTGACAAAGGCTTCATCGACCCATTGTGCTTCGGCGGGCCAGATGTGTTGTTCGAGCCAGGTCATGAGCGGCAGGTCATCGGCGTAGCCGCGCAGCAGGCTCATTGCCGCGTGCCCATGCGCATTGATCAGGCCTGGAATCAGTGCCTGCCCAGGCAGTTCGAGATGCTCAGCCGCGCGAAAGCGCGAGGCCAGTTCTCCACTGGGGACGATGTCGATAATGCGGCCGGCATTTACAATCAGGCTGCAATTTTCGAAAATGCGCCCCTCGGGCACGACGGGAATGATCCAACTCGCGGATAGCGCGAGATCGACGTCCTGGATAGTCATGGCAGTGTGTCTGTTGATCGAGCGGTGTGATGACCGCACTGGAAGTCAGCGGAAACCTTGGCTTACGCTACAGCCTGTCCCCGAACCAAACGTTTAGTATACCTTTCCTGTAAGACGCTGTCAGGGCGGAAAGGTGGAACCCTCTTAGGGCTTGTCTATGACGAATGTAGTGCCGTTTAAACGTCCCTCCCCGAAGCAGAAGCACAAGGGCAAAACGCTGTGTCGCAATGGTTTTCACAAGTGGAAGGTCGATACGACGCAGAAGTTTGATGTTAAGGAAGGCCGCCTGGTGACGGTGCAGGTCTGTGAGCGTTGTGGCAAAACCAAACACACTTTAAATTGAGTACGAGTATGCAGGACGACGCGAATCTCTCTTTACGCGATAAGTTGAATCGAGAAACCGCCAAAATCGAATGGCGGGCGCTACAACGTTTTTTCGCCGCAGGCCAGGCGCTAGAGCTTGAGCCGGGCCACGATTTGGTTGCCTGTGCTTGCGCGCTCGCACAAGATGATGTGCAGCAGATTAAGCCGTTGATGGAGTCGAATGTGCTACGACGCGTGCCAGATAGCGTGGCGCAAGCGTGGTACGACGAGGATGAGGTGCTGTGGGCGGTAGTGGTAAAGCCTTGGGTACTAGTGCAAAGCCAAAGTGATCACGGACGCGGTTGAGGTTTTGACACGTCTTTGTGAACACGTGCCTCTTAAGCGCTGAGTCGTTCCAAAAACGAAGAAAACGCTTCCCACCGCTCGCGGGGTCAGACCACGCAGTGCTCTGACCCCTCAATTCCAATCTCGAAGAAAACGAACTTAGTCACTCAAGCAAGTAGCGCTCAGCAAAAGGGATACTTCCCCCTCCCAAGGCCTGATGCACCGTATTGTTCTGACTGGGCTCTCATTCGCATGGACGCGAATGGAGAGCTTACAGGGATGTATTCACGCGTCCCAGGCAGGACAATACGGTGGAGCAGGCCCCCTCGAATACGGTTGCCTAATTCGTAGCACTGACCACAACTTGAAAAAGGCCTTTGCGTTATTGATTGGAAGCCGTGCGATTCTTTAAACACAGGAAGTCGAGGGGGCCTGCCACGCGGTAAAGCTTTGGCGGGGACGCGGCAAGTACATCCGTGTAGGCTCCCCACCCGCATCCCTGCGGGTGAAGCCCCGCCAAAGCTTTACCGCGCGTCAGGCCTCGGATGCAATGCGAATCTTCAACGACACGATACTTAT
>NOXC01000001.1 GCA_003265435.1 Cellvibrionaceae bacterium AOL6 | reverse complement strand
AGTGGGAAAACCATGTGCTTACCTCTCTTACAAATAGTGGCAACGCATAACAATGCGCCCCACGTTCAGCCGCGTAGCGGCTTGGACCTCCGTTCCGGCGCTTGTTTTTGTGCTTATCAGCTACGCTGGCACAAAATCAATCGCCTCCACTGCGGCCCGTGGGCTTAGCGTTAAGCATCAATTATGAAATTGCTCTCTGTATTAACCTTTGTAGTGTTTATCGCTGTTGAAGTGCAAGCTGATTGCTATTTTGAAGACTACGCACATTTATACCATCTAGATAAAGCTAAGGATGATGCGTTACGAGATTATTCTGAAGGAAATTTAATCTTCTATGAAGTAGCGAATGGTATTGGGCCTGACAGACCTGGCTTCGATGCTAAAAATGAAGAGCATAAATGTCTAATATACAAAGCTAGAAACAACTGGGTCATGTTATGGCTTGGAGGAGATGTACGGGGTGTATGTAAGGATTTTTCTAAATCAAATGCATTGGCGATGTCTTATGCAGAGATTTACAACAAAGAAGCTCTTAAACTATTTAAGGGTATAGGAGAAAATTGCTTAACAAACAGCTCTACCAGCGGCCAGTAAACTGGCCTGGACTCGCAAAGCGTTGCTTTGCTCGCCGGTAAGCTGGGCGTTATGCATCAGGGAGTGCAAATTGAAAAATTCATTTTGGTTTACATCTTCTGAGCTAAAGGTGATTCCTGGTGAGGATCAAGAAACTAACCCTATGAGATTTGGCAAAGCCGTTGCCGAATGGATATCAGAAGAGTTAAGAAGTAATGGTTTTTCCGGTGAGGTTTCACCAGAAGATTGGGGGTGGCGTGTAGAATGTACCGATGAGCCATGCGCTATCTGGATCGGATGTGGTAACGTGGAAGAATGTGATACTCAGGGGAATTTCAAAGAACCGGACCTTAATAATTTGACTTGGCAATGCTTTGTAGAGGCTGATAAGCCTTTCTTGAAAAGCATTCTCAAAAAAATAGATCCTAGTAACGAAATCAATAGAATTTCCAGCCTGATTAACGCCTTATTAATCCGGTCATCTCATATCGAGGTTTTAGGGGAGCCATAAAATGCATAACAAGCCGCTCAAGGCTCAGCAGCTATCGCTGCTTGGACCTCCGCTGCGTCGCTCGTTTTGTGCTTTAATAGCACAAAACAATCAACCCAGCTCCGGCCCCCTAGCGGAGCGTTATTGGTAATTGAAGGAAGAAGATGAAAAAGGTATTAAAGTGGATTGGAATAGTAATTGGAACCATCGTTCTACTCGTATGCTTGTTAGGATTTTGGGTTTACTCTTCTCAGCAAAAACATAACAAGGTTGCGATACCTTATATAGAAGAAACTGTCCCAGTTATTTCAACATGGAAATCAGATGCAGCGATAAATTTATTTTCTGATGAAGCTCACAAGTCCTTTAGCTCTGATGATTTCAATAAGGTAATGATTTTTCTTTCTAAAATGGGAGAGCTAAAGAGTTTAGGTCTGCCTAAGTTTCAAACGGTATCATCTTCTATGACTACCGCGAATGGAAAGCAAGTGTTAGTGACGTATCTCGTTCCAGCGGAATACGAAAATGGAACGGCTGAGATCACGATTGTTTTAGATTACAGTGATGACACTTATAGATATCACTCGTTTAACCTTAACTCTATGGCATTAACCGAATAAACCAATAACAAGGCGTTCAAATCGCAGGCAAGCCTGCTGGGACGCCGCAAGCGGCGCCCTTTAACGCGGCGTTATGAATAATATGAAAATTTTTACTCTGTTTCTTTGTAGTTATTTTCTCATATCCTGCTCCGATGGAATCGAACTTAGTTATTATGATGATCCATTCTCAGAAGAACGCCTACCAGCCAAGACTACACAGCTAGATGAATGGGTAATTACCTCGATTGGCGATGAGATGGTCATATTGAACAAGGGGGGCAAAAACATAATAGCTGTAGCGAGTTCTACAAATCGACGTGAAGTAATGGTATTTTCGCCATTAGACCCACTTCAAGGAGCGGCCACTTTAATTGATGAGGGTGGAGATTTGATTTATGAGTCTATTACTTATGGTGATGGAAAAAGCTCCATTACCGATATAGCACTTGATGGAATTCTGGACGGAATTTTAGACCTCGACAAACGAGAACTAATGGTCAACTACAAAGGCAGCCTATACCCTTTTGTCGAAGAGAAAGGTAATAGGCATATAGTTGTAAACGACGAACAGATACCGATGGTATATAAATATGGAACTTTTGTTTCCAGGCAACAATAAATTCATAACAAGCGACTGTGGTCCCAAGTCAAGCCTCCAGCAACCTAACCTTAGCTAATTTAAGCCTCTTTCCAGGCCTTATTATCGCGGACCATGGCGTTCAAGCTCGTCATCATTTTTCGCATACACTCTGTTAGCGCCACCTTCTTGTGCTTACCCTCTGCAACCAACCTGGAATAGAACCTTTTCATCACATCGTTACATTGAATCGCACTAAACATCGCCATATACAGTATCGTCCTAATAGGGGCTCGTCCGCCCTTTATTCGCCGCCTCCCTCGCATATTACCGCTGTCCCGGTTATACGGCGCGAGGCCACATAACGCAGCGACTTGACGACTACTGAGCGCACTAAGCTCTGGTAGCTCGCCTAGCAGGGTATGCGCAACGCCAGCGCCTATACCTGGAACGGTTAGAAGCAGTTCATAAGTCTCCTGCCATTCCGTTACTTGGGCGACCTCTTTGGTCAGTTGGGCGTTGACCCATTCCAGCTCCTTATCCAGGCACTTGATCATCCGACGATGTGAACGTTCAAGCGCCTTTTCGGCCCGCTGAATGCGATTTAACTCCTGAGTTCTCGCCTCAGTAATTTGTCGCTTTCTGGCAAGTAAGTCTCTGACATGCCTGACTTTTTCACTACTAAACGGGCGTACAACGGGCTGCATTTTAGCTGCAAATAACGCGATAATCTGCGCGTCTATTTTGTCCGTCTTTGCGAGCACGCCTTCCGCTCGGGCAAACTGGCGGATCTTCATGGGTTGGACCACGATGACGGGGAGCTCGACCTCCGCCAATGCTTCTACTAGCCTACGCTCATAGCCGCCGGTCGCTTCCACGACAATGCGTGTGAGCTTATAACGACGGAGCGTTTTAAGAAGGTTTTTTATGTCCTCCTTGGAATTAAATATCTGCCAATGTCGGTCGACCTCTAAAATGTGGATATCTAGGAAGGATTTCCCTACATCTATGCCGACGTTTCGTTGTTGCTTGATGTTCGCATTAGTAGTTGTGTTCATAACTCACCCTTGCTACATTCGGGCTCGAGGCCCCCTCGACTGTTCGAGTTAAAAGTAGGATCAGCGTGGCGCTCAAACTTGTTAACGGACTGGTTTTTGCTGGTCCCGGCCATCATTGAGCTGCCACGCTGAATGTCTGTTGCCGCAGACATGGACCTCACCTTATCGCTTAAGTAACAGGAAGGGAAATCGTGTTATTTCAACCATACAAGGCCATTAAATCAAGCTTCTGGCTACGCCAGCAGGGACTCGAAACAAGTTGCTCGCCCTTTATGGCAGCGTTAGGCGAAATGAAATCTGGCTAGGGCAATACGAATGAGCATGGATAGGGTCATTGAAAAATTTATAAAAATATCGGAGCCTGAAGGACTCGCGATGAAGTGCGGTGGAACATATTCATCAGATAGGTTAAGAAAGACTCTTGAGTTGATTGAAGAGGTAGGTTGTTATCGCGACCACCCTAAATATGGAAAAGTAGCAAATGCACTAAATGATATGATGAGTATTTGGCAATCTGCGCTCGCAAAACATAATGCCAATCAAAGTAAGTTTGTGGCATATGACATCGAGACGGGAACCCCAATTAACTCTGAAAAATAGCATGCATGTAAAATCGCATAGCAAAGCGGTCAACCATCAGCAGCTTACGCTGCTTGGACCTCCGCGGCGTTAGGAGGCAATACTTGACTAATAGAATTTCGTCAATATCAAATTTTTTACTTCAACTAGATGTTTTGAAGTCTATTAATCGTCGAACCTACATTAATGGCGGAGACAGAGTTGAAAACTCTGCCGAACACTCTTGGCATTTAGCCATGGCGTGTTGGGCCTTCGCAGAGATGCTACAAGATGATTACGATGTAACAAAACTCATAAAGCTTTCGTTACTCCATGATATTGGTGAAATCGGCGCTGGAGATACCTTTCTATATAGTAAGAATAGAGAAAATGCCCATATTAAAGAGCGTGAGAGCGTAAAGAGAATAGCCTCCCACCCTGGGAATCCAATTGATGAACTTGTCCAGCTCTGGGAGGAACAAGAGGCCGGTGAAAGTAAAGAGGCAAAACTATTAAAGGTAGTCGACCGCTTATTACCGTTCCTTCATAATATTACCAGCTACGGGCGGGCATGGAAGGACAACGGTATACACAAGGATCAAGTACTGAAGATGCATAAATTTATAGAATATGAAAACTCGGAAATTTACACTTGGTTTATCGCACAGGTGGATAATGCGGTTGCGCAAGGTTGGCTAAATGCCTCCTAACAATCACATCAAAAATCGCTCCACTTCTTCACGCTGGACGTCGCTAGCGCTCCACCTTTTATGGGGGCGTTAGGCGTACAAGATTATGAAGATATTTTCTAGCATCATAGCGTTATTTTTTGCAGGGGTGGTCTTCGCTGCCGCTGTTAATATTGCCAATGAATTCGTCGAGCTTAATTTTGACAGCACACAGATATGTGTGCCAAAAGAGTATGTCCCAAGCTTAAGTCCGTTTGTACAGTGGCTTAAGAATAATGTAATCGGCTTGGATGAGTCTGGCCAAAGTGAAATAATCAGGTTGCCAGCAGAGCTAATAATGGCTGGAGTTCCCGAGTATCAATTTAGTCACATCAATAAATACAAAGTTGATCTTGAGCATGAAATTAGTGGTGTTGCGCATAACCTTTCTAATGTTGGGAACCCCGACGCGGAGAACCCGTGCGATGATGAATACGACTTAGGGTATTGCTATCAGTCTCTGGTTTATAAAGATGTATTTTATCAATATACCTTGCAAACAGTTGAGGTAAAAAATAAAGAAAGCGTGGCCAAGCATTTGTTTACTTTGTTTGAGCAATGGCATGAAAACTGTGCCAATCACGACTAATAAGCGCATGTTGTCTGACTGATTTTCCGCTGTGCTCCATACCAGCCACAAATGCGGGCGTTAAACGCTATATGAGAATCAAAATGGAATCGAAATTATTGAAAATTACGATGAACTCCGGCTCTAAAGACAAAGTTAAAGCCTTGTTGAACTACATGAAGTCAAACATAGAGTTTCCCAAAGATGAGATGAAGCAAAAAGGTTATTACTGGGATTCCGTATTCTATGATACGGACAAAAATAATGAATATATGTATATCCTTCTAAAGTCAGAGGATTTTTCAAAGATAATGATGGATGAGTCAGAACTAGATGAAACTCCATTCAGGAAAGTATACGAAATATTTCGTTTAGAATGTTGGGCTCCGGAGCACTACAAGGATATCGAAGTATTGTCTTGCTTCAACTGCAAGATGGAATTTAGTGAACAGTGAAGTACTCATTTAACAAGGCTATGTTGCGGGGTGGCTTCGCCACTTTACCCAACAACAAAGCTCCACAATGTTTTCCGCAAATAACGAGGTTATGCGGCGATAAGTCCAGCATGAAAATAGAATATAGAATTCCGCTGGAAGATTATTTAAATATCGAAGGTCTGATAGGTGAGACGATATCTAGCCTGCACTACCAGAAGTCACCGGGTTGTGGTGAAGATATTGTAGCTCATATGTTTGCCCTCAAGGTTCGGAATAACAGTTATATAAGGATATGTACTGATCAATGGAGTGATACCAATAATGAGGCTATTGATTGTTATAGGCTACGTGTACAGGACGTAAAAAATCCCGCTTACGCTTTTAACAGCAATACCAAGGAGCCGGTTGAAATAGAAAGCGTAACATTGCGGCCCATAATTATTGAGAAAATTGATATTTACGAATTTGAAGATAGCGAAGGTGATGAGTCGGGTATTTATGACGTAGCATTGTCATTAATAGGCGATAAAAGATGCGTACTTTTGGGCATTGAACATACATCAATCGCTGGTAATATCTATCTGTATCACGAGCAATGGAAAATTGAAGAAAGGTTAAAGCAATATGGCTATGTCCGATCAATTACAAATGCATAACAAGCTAGTCAGCTTCAGCCCAGCGAGCTGGGCCTGAACTACCGTTTCGGCCGCTGCTAGCGGCGTTATTTGGACCTATGTTCGAACCCATGAGAGATAAAATTAGAGAAGAAGTAGTTTTAATCGAGCCAATTGACGATTTAGAGAGAGAAACAATTTCGAACATTTTAATATGGATAGATTCCGGTGCTGAGCTATGTAGAATTGACAAGCCAGCTACTCCCGACAAGCACCTGGTTTCCTATTTCGTTGTTTTAGATGGAGAATACATATTACTCGTTGACCACATCAACGCAGAAAAATGGTTACCCACAGGCGGGCATGTTGAACCGGGTGAGCATCCTAGAGAAACCGCGACTCGGGAATGTTTAGAAGAATTATATTTTGAGTGTGAATTCCTTTTAAAAACACCAATTTTAATCACCAGTACAGAAACTGTTGGTAAAACAAGTGGCCATACCGACATATCAATTTGGTACGCCATAAAAGGCAATAAGTCTTTACAAGTAGAGTTTGATCCTGGAGAGTTTTATGCGGTCAAATGGTTTCATAAAGACAACTTACCCGGGAATACCGATCCTCACTTATATCGTTTTGTAAAAAAATATTATGAAACTAATATCACATAACAAAGCAACCCAGTTGGTTGCAGTGTTAGCTTTCAAGGAGAATTGAATGAAGTGCGGTTGTTGCGGAAAGGATATCGGCGAGATAGCTTTCGATAAAAGCTATAGCATGCCAGACGACATCTGGAGTCTCTCAGAGCAGGAGAGAGCACAGACAGGTCTAGACCTATGCCGTTTAGATGATAGATATTTTATTCGTGGCGTTGCTTTTATCCCAATTATAGATTCTGAAAAATCGTATGGGTGGGGTATATGGGTCGAGGTGCCGCAAGACAGATTTTTCGAGTACGTTAAATCCTACAACGAAGATAATAGTTCTAAACCTAGGTTTTCTGGCATAGTCAAAAATGCAATCCCAACTTATGAATCCACCATCGGGTTAACGGTTGAAGTACAACTTGGCAATGAAACGCAACGCCCAACTTTTTTCTTCAAAGAAGCTAACCATTTGCTAGCTAAAGAACATTCCAAAGGTATAAGCATTGAAAAAGTTCATTCGTTTAGTAGTATTTAAAGCTTGTAATCATATCAAGTTCATATAGGCGCTATACGCGTGAACAAAATCATGGAATGCCACACTAAACGAATTGGTAGAGATGCTCTGATTTCGTATGTCCGAGATTTCATAAGCTACTTTAAATATATTGGTGAGACCTCTTGTTCTGTTGTGCTAGGGTGGAGCTGGGCGTTAACGTATTATGAGAAAGACTGGCTACCTATTGAAGTAAATTTAGATAACCTTTTGTCGTTCATTACAAAAATAGAATCACGAGGCATTGGAAAGATCGGAAAAGAAGACTTATATATATCCATCCGGCAGATTGAGTTTAAGCTATGTCACGAGGGTGATATACACATGAAGTTCAGTGAAAAAAGCGAAGCAACAGAATACTTTTTTTCAAAGTGGAAGTCGGTTGGTTATGAGCCGGTTTGGATACAAAGACAATAAAAATCTGCGTATAACTAGTCGATCAATCGGGTTCTCCTTTCGTCGCTTGTTTATGTGACGATCACTACGCTGACACAACACAACCAACTACCTAGCCGCAGCTTACCGCGGCGTGAACCCATATATAAGGAAACATGCAGTGGTTTCAAACTATCTGAAATATGGAGTATTCACTCTCGCTCTAATCGGGATTACTGTTTTTTCTACTTGGATCGGATTTAAGAAGGGACTTGAGCATGGAGGAGCAATAGAGGCGACTTCTTTGGGAGCAATTAGTACAGCTCAAATTTCACGATTAGAATCTGGCACTCAAGAAGACATCGATAACGTCATTGCCTTATTTGAAATATATGTAAATCATGGATTAGATCAATTTTACTGGTATAGCGAATACGGGAATAGTTTTTGGGCTAATTTTGTAACTGATAATTACGAAGATAAAATGTTAACTTCAGTCAAAATTATTGCTCAGTATCGGAAGAAAAATCCGGAAAGTGAGCTCATGAAAAAAATCAACAACGAAACCTATATGAAAAGGAAGGCTATTGTTGATGTGCTTACAGAATAGGGTTAACAAAGTATTCATTGGCACTCGAAACCTAACTCGATAATGCACACACCTTCATCTACCTATGATAGAGGTAAGGCATGGCAAGACGTAAGAAATACAACCGATACGACGATGAATTCAAAGCGACAGCTGTCGCTTTGACAGAAATCAAGGGTGTTAAGGCAACCCATGTTGCTGAGGCGCTCGATATCCACGAAGTAATGTATACCGTTGGCGTATGGAAATGCGCAAAGTGCAAATCGTGGCAAAGAAGAAAGATATCAGTATCGATCCAGAGATAAAGGCTGAGTTGAAACGATTGAGGAAGCTTAAAAAAGAGCACAATCTTCTCCAGGAGGAGCACGCCCTTTTAAAAAAAGCCATCCAGCAATCTTTGCAACGCAAAGGGAAGTCTAGGGATTCATCGAGCTAAATCGCGCAGAGCGCAGTATAGCGCTGATGTGTCGCGTGAACGGCGTGGTGCGAGATAGCTACAACAGCTGGCGGCGTCGAGGTGATAGCGCGCGCCGCAAGGAAGATGGCGAGCTCTATGTGCTGATCAAATAGATATTTGATCGACACGATGGTTGTTACGGTAGCCCGAAGATAACGAAGGAACTGCACAAGCACGGTATTCGCATTGGTCAAAAATGTGTGGCCCGGCTGTTGAAAGAGCATGGATTAAGAGCAGTTGCGCGCGATAATCAGTGAATACATGCGGTACCATAACTTTGAACGCTCACATTCATCAATTGGCTATGTAACTCCAGTGGAATATGAGAGTAGAATGTAGGCTTAACAATAGGGTGTGTGCAAAAGCGGTTTAGGTTCCTATGGAGTTCGAAAAACTTCCGTTGCATGATGCCGTATTGGAAAAGATTGAGTACGAGTGGGCTTCCAAGGTTTTGACGGTCTCTGGTCACCGTTCAGTTATGCCTCCCGAAGCATTCTCCCTTCAGTTCGAAGATGTTACTGATGTATTTGTACCTCAAAAAGAACATTGGGGCGCGTCTAGCTCAATCAATGATCTGATCACAAGTGAGCAAGAGTTTTTAATTAATATGCAGTCCGGTGACACCATATCGGTGACAGCAACAGCATTCAAATATGCAAGTAGCAACACATAACGTGCAGGTCAACCATCAACTGCTGACGCAGCCTCGACCTCCACTACGTCGCTCGCTTCGTGCATTAATAGTATAGAACTATCAACACAGATTCGCGCGGTTAGCGGTGTGTTATACATCATTTGGAGAAGTATATGTATCGGAATAAACAAGCGATAGCGCTTGGGACATTAGTCTTCTTAGTTGTCGCTTTCCTTTTATTTGTTATTTTAGCTTTTTGGGCTTGGCCAAAATATAACGTTTATAAACAAGAGCTAAATGGCCGCGCCGCACTAAAAGAGGCAGAATGGTCGAAGCAGATACTAATTGAAGAAGCGAAGGCTCGGGAGCAAGCCGCGCTTATGCAAGCGAAAGCCAAAGTTACTTTAGCGGAGGCAGAAGGAAAGGCGAAAATCGCTCGTGCAAAAGCCGAAGGTCAAGCTGATATAGAACGAGCGAAGGCGGCCGCCGAAGCGAATCGCATAATCGGTGAATCGCTAAAAAACAACGAAGAATATCTGCGCTATATCTGGATTAAAGGTCTTCAAGATGGAAAAGGCGAGCGTATTTATATTCCTACAGAGGCAGGACTACCGATTTTGGAAGCAGGTCAAGTAGGTAAGTAAAAATGCATAACAAGCGACTGTAGTCCCAAGTAAAGCCTACAGCAACGTAACCTTGGCTAATTCAACCGCTTTCCAGGCCTTATTGTCGCGGACCATGGCGTTCAAGATCGTCATCATTTTTCGTAACACGCTATTAGCGCCACCTTCTTGTGCTTGCCCTCTGCAACCAACTTGGAATAGAACCTTTTCATCACATCGTTACATCGAATCGCACTCAACATCGCCATATACAGTATCGTCCTAATAGGGGCTCGCCAGCCCTTGAATCGCCGCCTCCCTAGCATATTACCGCTGGCCCGGTTATACGGCGCGAGGCCACATATCGCAGTAACTTGACGGCCACTAGGCGCATCGAGCTCTGGGAGCTCACCTCGCAAGTTATGCGCAACGCCTGCGCCGGTTCCTAGAACAGTCAGAAGCAGTTCATAAGTCTCCTGCCATTGTGCCTACGTTTCGTTGTTGCTTGATATTCGCATTAGAAGTTGTGCTCATAACTCATCCTTGCTACATTCGGGCTCGAGGCCCCCTAGATTGTTCGAGTTAGAAGTAGGATCAGCGTGGCGCTCAAGCTCTTCAGCGGACTCGTTTATATTTGCGCCAGAAATCATCGAGCTGCCACGCTGAACGTCTGTTGCCGAAGACATACGGCGTCGCCTTATCGCTTAAGTAGCAGGAAGGGAAATCGTATTGTTTAAATGATTCAGGTCCATTGAATTCGTTCCGGACACTAAAGACGCGACCTATACCGAACGACCTACGCGATTCTTCATCATCCGTTTTTATTGAAGTTATTCGCTCGAGGATCCCTATGTTGATTCAAGAAATTGAAGACAAACACTGGCCTAATATTTTAAAGATACAGGATGAATCTTATCAAGATTTTGGTGCTGAGGAACTAGATGTACTAAAAAGTAAATATGAGGCGTCTCCTAATACTTGCTTTGTGTGTTCGTCAAGCAATGGAGAGCTTCTCGGATACTTGCTAGCTCATCCATGGAGTGGAACTTTTCCTCCAAAATTATTTGAGCCTCTACCAAATATTGAACAAGGTGAATACTTATATCTTCATGATATGGCCATATCCCCTCAATCCAAGGGGAAAGGAATAGGTCGAATGATGGCCTCTAAACTATTTGGGGTGGCGCAAAACAAAGGGATTAATAGAGTTATACTTGTAGCGGTACAAGGCTCAGAAAGCTTTTGGTCAAAAGTTGGGTTCCATGAGGTTAATTGGGGCGACGAGTGTTCAAGCTATGGTGAATCCGCTATTCTAATGGAGAAAGTTCTCCCTCTGTAACTATGCCCCAATACATACCGTCATACTTGGCGCTCGCCTACCAAACATACATAAAACGAACTTTGCCATCCAGTGTCACTTAAAATTCAGAGTCCAAGCCTAAAATGAATATTACGAGCTTAGATCATCTTTCTAAAACGGCTAAAGAGTTGAATTATCAACTAAATAAAGAGTGGCCGGATATTGGTTATTTCGAAAAGGAAAAGTATGGAGTGTCTATACCTGAGCCAATTGGCGTTCTCATCGATGGGGTTGTAGTGGGAGGCTTATCTTTCACAAGCCACAAAGCTCCTCAAGGCAATGAGATAGCAATATGGGTAAATGCACTGCTTGTACAGCCAAGATATCGTCATAAAGGTATTGCAAGAAAACTAATACTCGCCGCCCAATCTACTTCAAAAATTTTATTCGCGCTCACTGACATTCCTGAGCTATATACTAAGGCTGGCTGGCAAACTGTCTATCAAGACAAAGGTGGAACAATAGTTAAATATGAGAATCCCTCATAACAATGGGTGAACCCTAAACCCGCCACACCATACACTGGCTGTAATGGTAGCTATCGATAATAGAGGAAAGTATATGAATTCAATTAATGGAAGCTGCCTTTGTGGTGAAATCGCCTTTCGATGCAAAAATACTTTCACGAATTTCCACTTATGCCACTGTAAGCAATGCCAAAAAATTACTGGATCTGCTCATGTATCGAATCTATTCACCGAAACAGATAATATTTCATGGTTATCTGGCCAGGAAAATATTGTAAGGTATAATGTCCCTCAACGCAGTATTTCCAATACATTTTGTAAATCTTGTGGCTCACCTATCCCCTACATCTCAACTTCAGGCAATGCATTAATTGTCCCCGCAGGTTGCCTCGATGGCGAACCGAATATTCAGCCTCAAGATAACATTTTCTGGGCGGAGAAGGCTGCTTGGTATGAGGATGGAATTCATGCTTGCAAATACTCTGGCTTCCCTGATTAATGCAAGTAACGAGGTCATTTATTTTCGGTTTATTCCATTTCGCTAAAGCCCCGATTGTTACCCGCTCTCTGACGTATATTATTGTATAAAATAAATGAAGACTAACGAAACCAAAGCTAGTCGTAGGTTAACCAATAAACAATTGGAGTTTAACTATAAATCAGTCTAGTTTCCGTCCTTTTATGGATCCTCATAAAGGATAATACGTGGTTTGACTAGAATTATAATACTAGTTGAATGTGTTTCTACCAACTGATCGTATTTTTCTATATGATTACTCAAAGCATTTAAAGGAGATGAATATGCCTGTAGAAAACATGGAAGCAATGCGATCAGTGTTTGTATTTTCCACGCTAGGGATGATATTACTATTTTTGTATCAAGTTACCACCTTCATCCACTTGCTTAAGAATGAGGCGCTGCTAGAAAAGCAGGGATACTATGGACTGATTTATACGGCAATTATTCTTATGCTACCTCTTGGTATAGGAGCTGCAATATATGACCGTGTGGTAAGAGAGCGACTAAGTAAATTATTTTTCATTGGGTTCTCGATATCGATCACCACACTCAGTATTGTATACTTAAAATCCTTAAAACACGCAAATCACTTCGAATTTTTGACAATATAGACACGCTAGCACATAAAACGAACGTGGTGGTCGCACGCTACCACGCTCAATACTCTAGTCCTCCACTACCCCCCTATAAGAAAATTGTCTCCCGAGGAGTCAATCATTACCGAATCATCTGTCGTGCGATCTTTCAGTTGCACACCGGATAGCTTCTTACGCCGTGCTTCTTCAAGTAAAAAATGACATCGTCTCGCAGCTTCCTGATAGCTTAGCCCGGCTGGTCGTATGTTGGATATACAGTTCCGATAGGCATCTGTGACGCCTACTTCTGGATTCCACGTCAAATATAGGCCCATGCTATCGGGCGAGCTGAGACCGGGACGTTCACCGATCAGTATCAGTACACAGCGGGCCTTTAATCTTGTTGCGATGTCATCGCCTATCGCGACCCGCCCCTGCTCTACGATGGTTAATGGTGCAATGTTCCATTGAGAATATGAAGAAAAAGTCTGATACAGCGCAGTTAAAAACGTCACCGCATTTTTCTCTATCGCCAAAGACGAGAGGCCGTCAACGATCACGATGGACAGATCCCACTCATCTTCCACACTATTCCTATGTGTATCGAGCAAGGCTGCCGACTGGTCATTCAGCAAGCGCCCATAATCAGGTCGTTGTAGATATTCAGCTCGGTCCGTAGCTCTGCTGTGCAAACTTAATGCAGCCTGTGTGATCGAAGGCTCATCGGTCAGCTGTTTTTGGAGCAAGGCGGTATCTAAGGGTTTATGCACCGCGTCCTGTGCTTTAGCGTGAGCGAGCTGAAATTCTAATAAATGCTTTGTGGGAATACTGACACCGGCTCGACCCAAGCCTATACGAGCATCTGTTAAGCGCCGTAAAAAGAACCAAGAGTTCTGATCTACAGAAAGATTTCCTGTGCTGTCATCACTATCTGTCATCGACCATTGCCTTCAATCCGGTTAAGTGAGGACTGGAATGAATGCGGCACCTGGCGGTTCAAGGTGTACGGATGGTCGCCTGAAAATATTTCCATTTTTTCCAACCATAGCGCAAATTCAGGGGCTGGATCTAAGCCTAACACGCGACGAACATAAAGAGCATCGTGAAAAGATGTGGTCTGATAGTTCAACATGATGTCATCTGAACCCGGAATACCCATGATAAATGTGCAACCCGCCACGCTTAGCAGCGTAAGTAGATTATCCATATCATTTTGATCCGCCGCCGCGTGGTTGGTATAGCAGACGTCACACCCCATCGGAATACCCAGTAATTTCCCACAAAAATGGTCTTCTAGACCTGCGCGAATAATTTCTTTGCCGTCGTAAAGGTACTCGGGGCCGATAAAACCTACGACAGTGTTGACCAACAGTGGGCTGAACTTTCTTGCAACCGCGTAAGCTCGTGCCTCACAGGTTTGTTGATCCAGGCCGTGATTTGCGTTCGAAGACAGAGAACTGCCCTGCCCTGTCTCAAAATACATGACATTTGAGCCCACTGAACCTCTATTTAGGGACAATGCTGCGGCCTGTGCTTCGGCTAAGTTCGCGAGATTAAAGCCAAAACTTGTGTTCGTTGCCTCGGTGCCGCCAATTGATTGAAACACCAAGTCAACAGGCGCGCCAAGCTCAATGGCTTCTAGGGTGTTGGTTACATGTGTTAGCACACAGGATTGTGTTGGAATTTCATAATGACGAATAATTTCGTCCATCATTTTTATTAGCCTACATGCCTGCGCAACGTTATCCGTTGCGGGATTGATGCCGATTACCGCATCACCGTTTGCATAAAGCAAACCGTCGAGAATACTCGCAGCAATGCCGCTCAAGTCATCCGTGGGATGATTGGGCTGTAAGCGCGTTGATAGATGCCCGGGTAAGCCAATCGTGTTACGAAAAGCCGTAGTTACTTGGCATTTCTTCGCTACCAAGATCAAATCCTGGTTGCGCATAATTTTCGACACGGCCGCCGCCATTTCGGGCGTCACGCCTGAGCGAATCTGTATTAAGCTTTCCGGGGTAGCGAGATCACTTAATAGCCAATCGCGAAAATCACCGACCGTTAAGTGGGCTATAGGCTTAAACCCCAACGTATCGTGTTCGTCGATGATAAGACGAGTGACTTCGTCGGCTTCGTAGGGGACGAGTGGCTTTTCAAGAAATGTTTTTAATGGCAGCTCTGACAAGGCCATTTGTGCAACGACTCGCTCTTCAGCAGTGGCCGCCGCGACACCTGCCAGTCGATCGCCCGAACGCGCTGGCGTAGCCTTCGCCATTAATTCTGCTAGATTTTTGAACTCAAATGTCCGAGTACCGACGCGATGATGGTATTCGTTTTTGGATTGTTGAGTCATTGATTGAGAAGCCTAGGTGACGGAAAGGGGTAGAGCCAGCTATATGCATAGCTGGCTCTGTGTCCATAAACGTGTGTCGACAGGCCTTAGTACATCACGAGTATCGATAAGGTCGGCCGGCTTTCTCCATTACCGCGTTGTATTCTTTAAATATTTTAACGACCTTGGCCTTGGTTTCTGACTCTTTCGCGATTTCATCCCAAAATTTATGCGCTGCCGATTCCACTTGTGCCCATTCAGCATCGGGAATTGAGGTCAACTTCATTTTGGTGCCCTGCACACGCAATTTGGCTTCACCACCCCAGTACCACCACTGACGATAGTAGTGAGAGCTGTCGAAGGTAATTTTGAGTAACTCCTTCAGCTTGTCAGGCAGCTTATTGTAGCTTTCCATGTTCGCGTAAAACGAACCAGCCCAAGCGCCGGAGATATTGTTGGTTAAGAAGTAGTTTGTGACGTCCGCCCAGCCCACCGTGTAGTCTTCGGTGATACCCGACCACGCGATTCCATCAAGCTCACCTGTTTGTACTGCAACCTCAATATCTTCCCACGGCAAGGACACAGGCACCACACCAAATTGAGACAAGAAGCGGCCAGCTGTAGGGAAGGTAAATACGCGCTTGCCTTTCAAATCAGCGAGACTGTTGATTGGGTCTTTGGTTGCGAAATGACAAGGGTCCCAAGAACCGGCTGAAATATGTTTCACGCCTACTTTCGCATACTCTTCTTCCCAAATCTTACCTAAGCCGTATTCATTAAACAGTACGGGCACATCGAGTGAATAACGGCTTGCGAAAGGGAAATACCCGCCAAAAACGGTCACTTCAGTGGGTGACGCCATGGAATCATCATCAGATTGAACTGCGTCGATCGTGCCTTTTTGCAATGCGCGAAATAGTTCTCCCGTTGGCACCAGTTGATCAGCAAAGAACAGTTCGATTTGCATTTCCTCGCCCGCGATTTTGTTAAAGCTCTCAATCGCCGGTTTAATAACATGTTCCGCCAGTGCCGGGCCAGCGTAGGTCTGCATACGCCACTTGATTTTTGGTTTAGCCGCGAATGTACGTGGTGAAGCGATAGCGGCCGAACCCGCTAATGCAGCCGTCGTGATAAAATTACGTCTTGATTTATCCATCGTATTCTCCGTTGGTCATGTTTTTTAAAAACGTGCGTTAAATCCGTTAGTTCACTATATCTTTCAAGTTAATGTGTTCATTCTCTGTTACTTGTTATATACGTATTCGGGCAACCACAGCGCCAAATTGGGAAAGCTCATTATCAACGCGAGTGCGAATACCATAATCAAAACGAAAGGCAAAATAGACCCATAGATATCTCGCAATCCAATTTCTGGTGGCGCCATGGCGCGCATTAAGAACAAGTTATAACCAAAAGGTGGCGTCATATAGGCAATCTGTGTGGTGATCGTATACAGCACGCCATACCAAATAAGATCAAAGCCGAGCGCGTCTACTAAAGGCACGTACAGAGGGGCAACGATGACCAACATCGCGGTGTCATCAAGGAAGGTCCCCATGATAATAAAAGACAGTTGCATCAAAATCAGAATCACCCAGGGGCTTAAACCAAGCTGCTCGGTAAATAGTGCTTCAATGGCCTTCACTGCGCCAAGGCCATCAAATACCGCACCAAACCCCAGCGCCGCTAGAATGATCCACATAAACATGCAAGAAATGCCCAAGGTCTTACGTAGCGAATTATCAAGCACAGTTTTGGTCAAACGCCGCTTAACAAGCGCTGCCACCAGCGCCGCGAGCGCCCCGATTGCCGAGCTTTCAACAAGACTGGTCCAGCCGTTTACAAAAGGCACCATCATTGAGGCAAAAATGCCCAATGGGAGTAGACCACTGCGCAACAAACGAAGTTTTTCCGCGAGTGGTATTTTGCGTTCATCAGCTGGAAGTACCGGTCCAAGCTCAGGCTGTATACGACATCGCACCGCGATGTAAATAATGAAAAACGTAGCCATAATCAGACCAGGCACCACGCCCGCTAACCAGAGTTGGCCAACAGGTTGGCGTGCGATCATGGCGTACAGCACCAGTACGACTGACGGCGGGACTAAAATTCCCAGTGAAGAGCCTGCCTGCACCACGCCTGTGACCATTTTTTTGTCGTATCCGCGACGCAATAGTTCTGGCAGGGCGATGGTGGCACCAATGGCCATGCCCGCAACCGAAAGCCCGTTCATCGCCGATACCAGCACCATCAACGCAATCGTGCCAATCGCCAAACCACCGTGAATGGGCCCCATCCACACGTGGAACATCTTGTAGAGGTCATCTGCGATTTTCGATTCTGAAAGGATGTAGCCCATAAAAATGAACATGGGCAATGTCAGTAGCGGATACCAGCTCATCAGCTTCATCGCTGCGGAAAACGGAATATCCTGCCCACCTGTGCCCCACAGACTTATCGCCGCGACAGCAGACACTGCGCCAATCGCAGCGAAGACTCGTTGCCCGGTCACCATCAAGGCCATCATCGAGGCAAACATCGATATTGCAATCATTCCATACGACATTAAATTTCTTGACCTCTAATGCGGGCGATATCTTTAAAAAATTCAGCAATGGCTTGCAGAATCATCAAAACGAAACCCAAACACATGACCGCTTTGATGGGCCACAAGTAGGGTCGCCATGCGGTTCGACTGCGCTGGTTGTATTCGTAAGAGTACTGTGTGCTCTCAATTGCCCCGTAGAGCAGCACTCCCAGGAAAAATATGAGAAAAAATACCGTGAATGCGTCGAACCAGGCTTTGGTCTTCGGCGACCATTCTCCGTAAAACAAGTCCATGCGCACATTTGCATCCAGCTGGATGGCGTAGGCTCCCCCTAAGATGTAGTAACCGACCATCAGGAACTGTGCCATTTCAAGGGTCCACAGTGATGGTAGAAAGAACGTCTTGGATATAGAGGACCACAGCAGTACGCCCATCATCAAAAAGATGCCGTACATCGCAAATCGCCCGATACGCTTGTTTATGGCTTCAACCACATGAACGTAAGACAAGATTATTCGTGGCATGCAAAAAGCCTCACAGAATTACCCTCCGTTGTGTCACTCTAATCGACACCAACGGCATATAAATTGCACAAACCTGATAGTAAAGGCCTGGCGAAATTAGAGTTATCAAAAATCAGCAAAAATTAAAAAACTCAATATTTTCAGACGGTTAAACCCTATTCTGGCTTAATTCTCGCCGAAATTTGGTAGTGACACCGGAATCCACACTATGTACGAAGCTGAATCTGCACCAAAAAAGCGCACCCATCTACGTAAAATTGAAGCGTTTGATGCAGACCTCCATGCGAGAAACCTCACGGACTGGCAACAAGAGTACGATCAGATAAGTTGTGGGGGGTTTCAGGGCAGTATTACCGAGCTGGCTTTTGATGACTTGCAAGTCTTTCACGAACACACCAGCCAGGCACTTCAGCAGAAATGCATTGTGTGGCCCGATTCCGTGTGGCTCGGCATTCCCCTGCAGCAACAACCGGAAAGCCGGATTAACGGCCTGGCGGTGAATGGCAATGACATCATGTGCAGGCCCGGGAGCTGTGAGTTTCAACTCTCCACACCTAAAGATTTTCATATCTATGGCATGGTCGTTAAGCACAAGAGCCTGATGGAAGCGGCAACGCTCCACGGTATTGAAGTAGACCCGAGTGAATTGCACTCCCACGGGCGTTTGGCCTTACCTCAGAAGATCATTCAGGATAGCCGATTCTTACTTTCTCACCTTCTTGACCCCGCAAAAAACGCGATTGCAAACAACACAACGCGTGATGTGATTCTTATTGCGCTGCTTGAAATTCTTAAGCGGGAAACGCCACAACCGGCTGAAAATAGGAGCTACCAGCACCGGAAACGCGTCGTCGATGATGCGCGTATGTTTATTGAAGCCAGTACTGAAGCGCCGGTTACGATTACGGACCTTTGTCGAGCAACAAATGTCAGTAGACGCACCTTGCAATACAGTTTCGAGAGCATCATCGGTATCAGTCCAATACAATTCTTGCGTTTTTTCCGTTTAAACAATGCCCGTAGAGCATTGCTCGAGGCCAGCCGTGAAGAGTGCGTTACCGACATTGCCAGTCAGTGGGGTTTTTGGCACATGAGTCAGTTTGCGAAAGACTACAACCATTTGTTTGGAGAACTGCCTTCGCAAACCCTGGAGAGCCGGACAACAGGATTGTCCTCAAAGCTTCCCTTTCAAACACACGCCGAGCTATTATAGTAGCGGCTTTTTCAACGACAGGTCGATATTTAATCGGCTTTGCATTCGTTTCTTCCCACTATCTTTTTGCACAACTCCATGGATGATCTAGTTAAGCTGGAAAAGCGGTTCAAAGCAGCCAAACTCATTCTATATTGGCTTGCAGGCATTGTACTTACGACAAGCTTGAGTACAATTTTTTGGCCAACAACGAAAGGCCAGTTAATTTACTCCACTCCTGTTTACCATAGTAACGGCACCATGCATTCTCCACCCGATGGTAAATATGGCCGTTACCAAGGGTCTTTTACTATTCAGTTCGCAAAATACACTTATGACATTGATCAAAAAACGTATCGCAGTAGTCTACTATGCCTTTGCATACCGATCGGATTACAGCTCGATGAACACGCGTCGTCACTAAACGTTTACTATCTCCCATTCTTAGAAAGTGTTTCGGTCGTTGTGCCCGGCCCCCACTTTCTTCTCTCTGGCATACTCGTTTTGTTTGGCGGACTGTTTCAAATCCTACAACGCGTAGTCCATACTTATTACAGAGCCCATCTGCCTCAAGGTAGTGAGCCAGAGATTTAAGCCCCAATATATTCGTCTTTCGATCAAAGGATGAGCCATGACTTCCCAGTACGGATCTTGCCTTTGCGACACGGTCAAATTTGAAGCCGAAGGCGAGCATGATAGCTTTTACCATTGCCGGCATTGCCAGAAAGATACTGGATCGGCTCATTCAGCAAACTTTTTCGTGAAGTCAACCCAGTTCACTATGGCTTGACGGCGCAGAGAGCGTGGCGTCTTAAATTCTACGCCTCCTAACCAACCAACGATCCATATCGTCACAGCCCGGATTGCCTTTGGTATAAGGCTTTCGAATCACAGCAAGATTCGGGTCGGCAGCAACCGCTTGTCTTTCTAATATTTCCCCTGTTCGTGTAAAAGCCCATTTATCGTCAACATCATCAGGAGGAAATTTCGATGGCAATACTGGCCAATAAGGTTGCTATTATTACAGGTGGCAGCACTGGCATAGGTTACGCAGCGGCGACGCTTTTCGCGAAAGAAGGTGCTGCCGTCGTTGTGGCGGCAAGGCGTCAGAAGGAACTCAATGACCTTGCCGATTCGATCAATGCGTCAGGAGGGCAAGCATTGGCATTAGCTGGTGATGTAGGTGATGAGGCATTTGCCAAAGCGTTGGTAGAGACCGCGCTAACCCATTTTGGAGGGTTGGATATCGCGTTTAACAATGCCGCTATTTTGGGTGCAATGGGCCCTGTACCGGAAATGTCACAATCGGAGTGGAATCACGTTATTCAGACCAACCTCACCAGTGCCTTTTTAGCCGCGAAGTATCAATTACCCGCGATGGCTGCGCGAAAGGGCGGTTCATTAATATTCACTTCTACTTTCGTTGGTTACACTGCGGGTATGCCTGGGATGGCTGCCTATGCCGCGAGTAAGGCGGGCCTTGTTGGATTGACTCAGGTACTGGCATCGGAACATGGTCCACAGAATATTCGGGTCAATGCCCTGCTTCCCGGCGGGACGGATACGCCAGCGGGTCGCGAATTTGCGAACACACCGGAAACCTTGGCTTTCGTGCAGAACCTCCACGCACTCAAGCGTATGGCGACGCCCGATGAAATTGCACAATCCGCACTGTACCTGGCATCCGATGCCTCAAGCTTCACTACAGGTTCCGCGATGCTGGTCGATGGCGGAGTATCTATAAATCGCGTCTAGGAGGCCACGCCATGTCAGACTATGATCGAATCGCGCGCGCTATGGCCTACTTGACCGAGCGGGCCACCGAGCAGCCCAGCCTCGAGGAAGTTGCGGCCCATGTTCATCTGAGCCCGTACCATTTTCAACGGCTGTTTTGTCGATGGGCGGGCACTACGCCGAAGCGCTTTCTTCAGGTTCTGACATTGGAGCGCGGCAAAGTATTACTGGAGCATTCTCGCTCCCTGCTTGAGACCTCACATGAGCTCGGGTTGAGTGGCAGCTCAAGGCTACACGATCACTTTGTGCAGTTAGAAGCGGTCACACCTGGGGAGTATAAAGGCCGTGGAAAGCAGGTACATATCGAGTACGGCGTACACGAGACACCGCTGGGGCCGATGTTTGTTGCCGTTACCCGGCGCGGTGTTTGCCGGGCCGAGTTCATGGACTTCAATACCCTCGAAGACTTGCTGGATGACTTGCACAACGCTTGGCCGCTGAGTTCGATTTCGGAAAATCATCTCTCTACGCGCCGTGCTATCGATGCGTTTTTCAGTAATGACACCGCGTCAAAGCAGGGCCCGCTGTCGCTCCATGTCGCAGGCACCAATTTTCAAATCGCCGTTTGGCGAGCTCTGCTGAACATACCGTCCGGCGCGGTGGCCAGCTACACCGAAGTCGCAAAATCACTCGGCGCCCCAAAGTCTGCAAGGGCTGTGGGGAACGCCATTGGTGCGAACCCTGTGGCATTACTGATTCCCTGCCACAGAGTGATACAACAGAGCGGTGCTTTAGGGGGCTACCGATGGGGGCCAAGCAAGAAGCTCATGGTGCAGACCTGGGAAAGAATGCACGAAGAACCGATGGTGGAAATGAATTAGAGGAGTGTTAAGACACGGCCATGATGCTAAAAGTGAAAGAATAGCGAAATAGAACGATCATCGGCACTCCTTCTCTGAAATCGACGGAACTGCCGCACCCAATACTCATCGGATCAACAGCAATTTGCGTAATCACACAGGAGCTTGGAAAAGACTGCACTACAGGAGCGCACTCTTGTGAAACTAAACACCCTCTTCTTATTGTCGTGCCTGATTTTAACTGCGTGTGCCGGCATGCCGAAATCGGTCTCACCGGTGGAAAATTTCGAACTCAATCGCTATCTCGGTACCTGGTATGAAATTGCCAGGCTAGACCATAGATTTGAGCGTGGCCTCGACGACGTTACTGCGGAATACTCTCTTCGTGAAGGCGGTGGTATCACGGTCGTCAATCGAGGCTATTCAAATGAAGAAAACGACTGGAAAGTGGCGGAAGGCAAAGCCTACTTTGTTGATGAGCAAGATATTGGCTACCTGAAAGTGTCTTTCTTCGGTCCCTTTTATGGATCATACGTCATATTCGACCTCGATTCAGACGCTTATGAATACGCTTTCGTCTCCGGCCCAGACACCTCGTACTTATGGCTCCTATCCAGAACACCGACGCTGCCAAAAGAGATCATCGAAAAATTCGAGACGAGCGCAAAGAACCGGGGTTTCGATACAAGCAAACTCATTTATGTGGACCACAGCCGGTCGCAATAAGCCAGCCTGCGCAGATTCTGTTTCCGGCATACGATATTTTGATTAGCCTTTCACACGGAAGTGCAATGAACTCACCGGAGATGTGGTCGTTGGATTAGGCTTCTACTATATTTATCATTGATGATTATCAACCAAAGACTGCCCCACTCTTACGTCGCTCCTGATTCATAAAATTGTGTATAAGCGACAACTCCCATGTTATCGTTTACGCACTTCACCCAATAGCCAATAACCTACTCTACCCACTATGGGCAATACAATTCAGTCGCTCTGTCACACCATGAAATATTACATTTTTGCTACCGCATTATTACTCTCTGGCTGTACAAACATCTATCTCGCAGATATGGCTATTCCGTTCGACGATGGTACTTTTTATACTGTAGTGGGGGGGCAGACTAAAACGGAGGCGCATAGTCGTTTGGTGGGTGTCATGAAAGCTAAATGCCAGGCGGAAGGCGCCGACGCCTTCCAGCTCATCAGTTTAACGAACACGCAAACCGGCGAAGTTGTTCAATTTACACAAAAGCAATCTAAAACAAGTATCGGTCCGGTAGAGTTGAGTGATACCACCTTAGCCAATACCCAAGGTTTTGATTTTGAAGCGCGCTTCCAATGTATCAATGAATGATTAAAATCCTAGGGTCGCACACGACTCACTAACCGGGATTCTAACGCGCTTTTCGGATTATCACTAAAACATAAGTTAAGACCTAGAAGTTGAATAGGCGGCATTGCTCAAACTCCTGTCGTCCCTTGCACTTTTATTCTTGCAAGCCAAAGAACTTTCCGGTTTAAGCCCTTGATTATGACTAATTCACATCTCGATTTATTCTGCTCTCGACTCTATCTACTCTCTAAATTACTCAACAAAATTCAAGCACATGTTCAGGGCGACGAACAGATTCTGTTTGAACGATTAGCACCCGATATGTTTCCACTCGGCACGCAAGTCGAGATCGCGGTCAGTTTTACGTTACGAGCAAGTTGCCCTATCGCAGGGGCTGACACCGTATCGTTTAAACACGAGACTCTGTCATTCACCCACTTACAGCACCAAATATCTCAAACGATCGCACACCTACAGACTCTGGATACACTCGATAACGACCTGAACACAAGCATCCGCGACATGGCGGGGCCAACGCCCGTCGTTATGGTGGCGCAAGACTTCCTGTCCCAATTTGCCTACCCTAATTTTTATTTTCACTTCGCGATGGTGTACGCCATTGCGAGAATGCATGGCGTCCCTTTAAGCAAAGGGGACTTCGACGACATACACCAATACCCGCCGGGATTTTCATTCGAGTAGCGCCATTGCCAACGCATTTTCTTGAATATTGAAATATGTATATCATGCATGAGTGCTGCAATCACGTAGTATGGGCACAGCGCCATACGGCAACACGAGGTGCCTGTTTTCGTTTTCTCAGATCTGGAGTTGCGATGTATGCTTGCAAAATGTCTCTGTGAAAAAATTCAGTTCACGTTTACCCCAGTGGACGGCACTGTCATCAAATGCTTTTGTTCTTTGTGTCGACGCTCTCATGGAGCGGACTATGCAACACAAGTCATCTCTTCCAAAGATTCTTTAACCTTCCTATCTGGCGAGGCCTTACTCAGTGAATTTGCCTCCAGCCAATTTGGCATCAGAGCATTTTGTTCACACTGTGGCTCCCGCCTGATGAACTACGCGAGCCAAGGCAGCCGGTTCCTCAGCGTTGCACTTTCGGCGGTGGTGGACGACCACCATCTCACCCCCAGGCTACAGATCAACGTTGCCTCTAAAGCAGATTGGGTTGTGGCCTCGCCAGATCTACCCGCAGAGGATGGCGTACCGGGATCGCTTCACAAGTATTTTTAGCGCTACTTCATCGTGTGCATCTTTCCGTTGCGCCCAAGCGTATAGTACGACTCCCTCCCCTTCTTTCACGGAGTAAAGAAAGGACATGAGAATCTTTGAGTGCCGTTGTGGGCAAAGCCTGTATTTTGACAATCACCATTGTGAACACTGCGGGCGATCGCTGGGCTTTGATATGGATCAGCTTCTCCTCGTTGCCGCGGACGACGCGCCGCAATCTCAATTTTGTGAAAACCGGACTTCTCACATCCAGTGTAATTGGCTCGTCGACAAAGACGATTCACATGCCCAATGCGTCAGCTGTCGCTTAACGCGAACACTGCCGCCGGAATCTGAAGAAAACAACGCCCGCTTGGCAAAATTGGAAGCGGCAAAGCGCCGGTGGCTCTATGGCGTACTTCGATTGAATATTCCTGTTCCTAATTTCCATGACGTGCCTGACGGCGGTTTAGCGTTCGACTTCCTCGAGGATCAGGGAGAAAAGCGCGTAATTACTGGGCACGCCAACGGCCTGATTACGCTCAACATCGCAGAAGCTGACCCGATCGAACGTGTCTTTACTCGCGAACGGATGAACGAACAATACCGCACGCTCGTTGGCCATTTTCGTCATGAGTCGGGGCACTTTTTCTGGGATCAATTGGTGCGCGACTCCGACTACCTCACTCCTTGCCGAACGCTTTTCGGGGATGACCGCCTAGACTACGCGGAAGCGCTGGAATCCCATTACCAACAGGGTGAAACGGACGACTGGAAAACGCACTTCGTTTCCCACTATGCCAGCTCCCACCCTTGGGAAGACTGGGCGGAGACCTGGGCGCACTACCTTCATATCAGTGATACGATGGAAACCGCAGCCAGTTTCGCGCTGTGTGCGCCTTGGGAGACTCTACTCGACGACGTTGAAGCCCTGATCGCGAAGTGGGGCGACATAGCGATTATGCTCAACGAAATGAACCGCAGTATGGGGCAGAATGACAGTTACCCCTTCGTGCTGCCTCCGCCTGTTGTGGAGAAGCTGCATTTTGTACATCAGGTAGTGCACCGGGTTGAGCCTGCTTAGGTTACGCAGCGGAATGCGTTATGCCGCACTCCCCGGCCAAAACAATTCAATGCGTATACCGCCGGGTTCGAAAAGCATTGCGTGCAAGGCGCCCCCTGGGCCGGCAGGCTCTGGTGCAAAATCAATGTCGACACCGGGCACATCCTGAACTTTACGAAACAAGGTATTGAGCGCGTCTTCGGATTCAACCTCTAAGGCAAAATGATGCAAGCCAATGTGTTGACGGCGATCGAATGCCGCTGCACCCGCTTCTACCTGCCACAACGTCAGCACGGTGCTTCCGTTGCCAATAAAACGCGCAGGGTAGTCGGGCTTTTCTAAAAGTGTATCGAAGCCCAAACGTTCAAAAAACGCTGTGGTGTCGTCCAAGTTCTTAACCGCCAGGCCGAGATGATGAATGTGAGTAACGGACATGTGCTTTCTCCTTTTCTAGTGTGAAGGTTATGGTGTGTTGACGTGCATCGGATCTGGAATGTGCTGGGCACAATTCCAGTCAAACGCGGCCACCTGGATAATAAATCCGCGCTCTACTTTGGCCGGGTAGTCCTTATCGAGCAGGCGTTGCGCCAAGCGAGGGTCCTCCATCGCGAGCTCCTCGACATGCCCCAACATTTTCAGTCTGCGACGGCGGGCATAGTCCATAAAAAACAAGGTCACGCGATTGTTTTCGTGCAGATGCCCCGTGCTGATGTACTGACGGTTACCCCGATAGTCCGCAAAGCCAATGTGTCGCTCATCGAGAATTTTGATAAACCCGCTGGGTCCGCCTCGATGTTGAATGTAGGGCCAGCCACTGGGGCTGACCGTTGCCATGTACATGCTCTCGCGCGTGGTGATGTGCTCGATCTCCCTCGCCGTGAGGGTGTCATTGAAATCTTCTCGCCGGTCCCACTTTGCATAGCTCTCCCGACTGCCCAACGCCGCTTGCATGGCGAGCACGGGCTCACTGAAGAGAAGGTCTGCGAATCGGTGCCCCATAGGTTTTCTCCTGCTCTAACGAAGGAACAGGCATAGCTTCTCAAACTCCGCTTGCGTAAAGAATAGCCAGAAAAGACAATGAACTATTGCGACACACGTAATAATAGGGATGCTCATGGATCAATTGCATACACTGAAGGTATTCCAGACCATCGCTGAGCAGGGCAGTTTTGCCGCCGCGGCTCGCGCACTCGGGCTCTCCCCGCCTGCCGTCACCCGCGCGATTGCGGCATTGGAAACCCGAGTAGGCATGCCCTTGTTTGTGCGTACGACTCGCCATGTACGACTCACAGAAGCCGGGCAGCACTATGCGCATGACGTGCGTCGAATTTTGGCCGAACTGGAATTGGCCGAAAGTGCCTTAACGGGGAGCCACGCTGAACCCAAAGGCAGTTTGACGGTGACCGCGCCGGCGATGTTTGGCCGGCTCTACGTCACGCCGATGCTGGTCGCGTTTTTAAAACACTACCCAGAGGTAAGCGTGCACGCGCTACTTATCGATCGTGTCACCCACTTGCTTGAAGAGGGAATTGATATCGGTTTTCGTATCGGCCCCCTGCCCGACTCCAGCTTACACGCCATCCCGCTTGGGCATGTTCGCAAGAAATGCTATGCCTCACCGGACTATCTCGAACAACGGGGCGTACCGTCACACCCGAGCGAGCTGGAACACCATGATGTGGTGGCATACGCGCGCAGCAGTGGCCCGGTGCGCTGGACCTTTTTCGACAACACACGTGCCATACACCAGGCTGTGACGCCGCGCCTGTATTGCAGCAGTAACGACGCCACCGTCACCGCAACCGCAGAAGGACTCGGCATCAGCCGTGTACTCTCTTATCAGGCGGACGCGGAAATTCGTGCGGGTTCGCTGGTGGCGGTCCTGGAGGCTTTCGACGGCGAGCCTATTCCAGTACACCTCGTGTATGCGCACGGCCGCAATGTTCCGGCCAAAATGCGCGTCCTGATCGACTTCGTTCGCGAGACCTTTGCCAACATGCCCGTACTGCACTCACCCTAAGCCCGAGCCTCGTTTTGGCATGCCCATCCCTTCCTCCTTTCGGGTACAAGCCCTAGAATAGAAATTCTCACCCTGGAGGGCCCGCTTCATGGATGTAATCGATGATGGAAGTGCCAAACTCACGTTGCGTACACTTGAATCCGGCGAGATTGAGCTGAGCTTGGACACCAGCTACGTACTGCTGTTTTTGTTCAAACGGCTGCATTTTTCCCTTCGGTTTACACCCCAAGCGTTTCAGGCCTTTGCGCAGGCGCTCGATCGCGGCGAGGCCTCCAAACACGGACTGGTGAGCCCAAGCCACAGTAAACTCATTTTTATTCATGCGCAGAATCACCCTAACCGCTATCGGAACGTGTCGCTGTATCACCGTTTTTTGTTCGTTTTTTGCTTTCGCACCCCCACAAGTCTGTCGGCCCAACTGGTGGACGGGCTCGTCAGCCACCCCTTGTCTCAGGGCGATGCCCCTCAGCCCCACGCAGAAGCACAGCTAAGCCACTAGATTGGCTCATGTTAAAAATGTTTGACATACACATCCGACCTGCCTATTATTTCGCCATGTTAAAAATTGTTAACACGGAGAATAGCTATGTCTTTTCAAGTACGAAGCGCCTGGGTGATGGCCATCGCTACACTGGGTTTGGGTGGGTATTACTTTGGCCTGCTGATTGGTATCTCGCGGCATACGGGTGCATTGGCGACACCGGATGTGCCACTGCTGGTGACCGGTGTGGTTTTGCTGATTATCGCGGTGATTGTGGGCCACATCGCCATCGCGATATTCAACCCTAAGGAAGCCAATGCCGCACTCGATGAGCGAGAGCGAGACATTGAGCGCCGCGGCATCGCGCTGTCTGCGCAATTCTCGTGGGTGGGCTCAGTACTGTCGTTGGTGGTGTACCTTGCGACAGGCAGCGGTGTGTGGTTGTTCTACGCCATTCTGGGCAGTCTTATTCTCAGCCAGGCGAGCAGCTATCTCACTACGATCTATTACCACTACAGAGGCACGCTGTAATGCCTGCACGTTTACCCATCGGCAATAGGGTGAAACAATTGCGTGAGGCTCAAAATGGCATGACCCAGTCGGAATTGGGCGAGGCGATTGGTGTGACGCGGCAAACCGTCGCAGCAATAGAGCAGCGACGGTATTCGCCCTCTCTCGAAACCGCTTTCCGCATTGCGAAGGTGTTTAACACGCCGATCGACAGCGTTTTCTATTGGGACGAAGGCGCATCGTCCACATAGGCCGATTCCTCAAACTGGGTATGTAAACGCACTATGTCTGGCAGCAAATAGGGCCGGTCCTGATCGAAGAACGCGGATGGAATATTGGTGTTCTTCAGCGCGAAAACCTTGCGCGGCTGCTCGATCATTTGTTGCGAGGAAGCAAAGTACTGCTGGTACAGGGCATCCATGCGACCGCTGTCGAATGCCCGCTGCAAGCCAAGCTGTAGGCGCCCCACAAAGGCCTCGTGATTTTTTGAGACAAAAAAATACATCGGCAGGTAGGTGTATACCGCCATTTGATCAACGATGCCGAGCGCCGGTGCGCTCTGAACGAGTTGGGCGAGTTCAGGTTCGATCTCGTACACACCGCGCATTAAAAGGTCGAAGCGCCCGGCTTCCAACATCGGCATCAAGGTCGGGTAGGGGCCGCCATAAGCGACATCGAAGCCCTGTGCCTCTAGGATTTTAGAGGTCGACCACCCCTGCCCCTGGCCGATAGGGATGGTTTTTAATTCGGCAAGCGATTGAATGGCATTCAAACGTGGGAGCGCGTCCTTTCGCGCCAAGAACATGCGGTAGCTCGCCAGACCTCGCATTAGTGGGAATGCGACACGCTCGGCGTTTTCATTCCAATCGGAGGAAGGCATGGCTGGCGCCACGTAAATCCGCTCGCCGCGTCGCATTTCCATGAGCTGACGTCGAATCACCGACTCTTCCAAGTCGACGATGATGCGATAGTCGCCGTAGTCCTCTCGTGTAAGTTCTAGGGCAAGCTCTAACAGCGCGTTGGAATATTCTCGATGCGGCGCGACGCGTGTCATCAAGGGGATGTAGACGTAGGTGAGCAGTTTGAGTCTGGGAGGGGAATCGGCGGCGAACGACAGGCACGGAGCGAATAGCATCGCAAGACTGAGACTTAAACACTTCCACACCGCGCGCTTACTCCGACTGATCTTTGGTACTCGCACGAAGTACCAAACTCCCTGTGGCTTCAAGTCCAGAAGTATACTTTATTACGAATTCATTATCCGTTGTTTGACGCGCCAACCCTTGACACGCATAACACGCATGGAGCCCTCAAGCCGATTGCAATATACGAATCAAGGCGGGCTTTTCCTCGCCAAGGCAGTCAGCGAGAGAATACTGATCCAGCGTTGCATAGAAGGCTTCTTGCGCTTCGACCAATGCGTGCTGAAGGCGGCATGCCGGTGTAATGACACACTGATTATCCGCACCAAAGCATTCCACCAAGGCTCGCCCTTTTTCCATTGCCCGCACCACTTCCCCGATGGGAATGCTTTGCGCTTCTCGCCCCAGGCGAAGCCCACCTTTCTTGCCACGTGTGGCCTGTACGTACCCGAGTGCGTTTAAAGACTGCACCACTTTCATCAAATGGCTTTTTGAGATGGCAAAGCGCTCGGCGATTTCCGCAATGGTGCTTTGGCGCTCGTCGTTGATGCCCAGATACACCAAAACGCGCAGGGCGTAGTCAGCGTGACGGGTGATGTGCATGAGTAAGCATCGGCTCAGGTAGTGGGGTTTGGGTTCGCGTTCAGTATAGCCCAAAAGATTCAAAATACTTGCATCTTTAAAAGATGCATTTAAAATGAATCTTAACTCTCCAACACCGAATGAGGTGCTTTGTTATGTCCTACCATGATCAAGCTCTAGCTGAAATCGCGCGAACCGTGCCCGGCGTCACCGCAGTTTTCCATCAATATCGCCTCGACTTTTGTTGTGGTGGCCAACAAACCCTGCGCGATGCCGCTAGCAAGCGCGGCATTGATGCCGATGAAGTGGTTGCCCAGATCACCCAGCAGCTCACTCAGGATGACCGTAGCGCATTGCCCAACGCACTCGACACCCCACAGCTGATTGAGCACATCCTTGTCCGCTATCACGACGTGCACCGCGAACAGCTGCCCGAACTGCGTCGATTGGCCCAGCGTGTCGAGCGCGTGCACGGTAGCCGTTCAGATTGCCCGCTTGGGCTGGCCATGCTGCTCGAAGAAATACACGACGAAATTGAAATCCACATGCGCAAAGAGGAGGAAGTGCTTTTCCCCTTCCTAAGTCAGGGTGCTCCGTTGACGGCAGCCATCGAGAAAATGCGCGCCGAACACCTTGAACACGGCGAACAGCTGCAACAACTGACGCTGCTCACTGACCATTTCACGCCACCGGAAGACGCCTGTAATACCTGGCGAGCCCTCTACTTAGGACTCGATCACTTCGTGCAGGACCTGATGATGCACATCCACCTCGAAAACAATGTGCTCTTCCCACGCTTTGAGTAAGGAGATGGCCATGTACACACCGGACAAATTGTTAACGCTGGCCCACTGGGCCATGGGTTTAAGCTTAGTGCTGGCACTGATCGCCGTCGGCTACGGCTACATCTGGCATGAAAATACATCCATGCACACACAGCTTGTCGCCCACATTGGGCTTATCGTGCTCCCTGGGGTTATCAAGCTCGCCTACGTACTGCGCCTGACCTCCCTCAAAGCCCTGCACCGCCCCGTCAACTGAATAACGCATGCAATGGGGTCAGACCCCGGCGCATACGCTGGGGTCTGACCCCATTGCATGCGTTGGTTCTGGTACACTGCGGCGCATTGCTTTTGTGTTGTGGAAATCGTGTATGTCTTTGCCTCCTTGTCCGGCGTGTCAGTCGCCTTATAGCTATGAAGATCAGGGCCGTCTGGTGTGCCCGGAATGTGCGCATGAATGGATGCCCGGCGAGTCGGCGGCGGATGAGCACGCGGCCGTGGTGGATGCGAATGGCAATACCTTGGCCGACGGCGACACCGTCAGCGTAATTAAGGATTTGAAGCTTAAAGGTGGCGGCGGTGTCGTGAAGGTCGGTACCAAGGTGAAAAACATTCGCCTGGTCGACGGCGACCACAATATCGACTGCAAGGTCGACGGCCTCGGTGCGCTAAAATTGAAGTCGGAATTCGTTAAAAAGGTGTAGCAGCACTGGCATGCGCAAGAACCATCAGCCATGGTGGCTCTACCGAGCCCGCGATCGCTGGCGTCGTTTTTATCTACGCCGTTGGATCGTGCCTCAATTTGATCGCGTGGGTGAAGGGCTGTCCGTACTCCATCCCCGCTATTTTTCGCTGTTCGGTAAAGCCATTCATGCGGGCAAACATCTGCATGTGATCTGCAGCCCGCAACAGGCCGTGTCGTTGAGCTGCTGGTCCAGCAAACAGGAGCAGGGACAGATTCACATCGGCGATTACGTCCTGTTATCGCCCGGGGTCAAAATCAGTTCAGCGTGTGAGATTCGTATCGGCAATGCCTGCATGATCGCTTCTGAAGCGTACCTGTCTGACAGTGACTGGCACGGTGTGTATAACCGCACCCGACCTTTCCGCTGCAGCCAGCCGCTGGTGCTGGAAGACAATGTCTGGATTGGCTTTCGTGCCATCGTCGGCAAGGGCGTGCGTATCGGCAAGAACAGCGTCGTCGCAGCCGGCGCGGTGGTCGTCGATGATGTGCCCGCGAATACTGTGGTCGGTGGCAACCCCGCCAAGATCATCAAAACGCTGGACCCCAATAAGCGCATGCTCACACGCGAATTCTTATTCAACAGCGTAGCCGACTACGATGCCAACCAGGACGCATTGAATGCGTATCTGCTTGCGCACAATTCTACGGCCGCTTGGCTCAGAAGTGTGCTGGCCCCCACCGATGAAGACTGACGCACCCGGCAACACGGAGCCACAAGAAACACCCTGGTACGTGTACCTACTGCGTTGCGCCGACAACACCCTGTACTGTGGCATCACCACCGACCCTGAGCGCCGCCTGCTCGAGCACAACCACGCGCAATCCAAAACCCGCTATACCCGCGTACGCCAACCCGTGGCGCTGGCCTACATAGAGCCCAGTGACAGTCGGGCCGCCGCCAGCCGACGCGAATACGCGATTAAACAGCTGAATCGCCGGCAGAAACTGCAGTTGATCGCGAGCAGTCCTTATTTAAAAATCTGATCGCGACCGTGGGCCTCGGCCAGATCAAGCTTCGGCCCAAGCGGCACCACTTGTGTCGGGTTAATCATGTCGTGACTGACATAGTAGTGGTGCTTGATGTGCTCGAAGTTAATCGTCTCGGCCACACCCGGCCATTGGTAGAGCTCGCGCGTGTAGGCCCAAAGATTCGGATAGTCTTTAATCTGCTTCAAGTTGCATTTGAAATGACCGTGATACACCGGATCAAATCGAATCAAGGTGGTGAACAATCGCCAGTCGGCCTCGGTCACCTGGTCGCCGAGCACATAGCGCGACTGACTCAAGCGCGCCTCTAGCCAGTCCAGCGTATCGAACAGCGGCACGACCGCTTCTTCATAGGCGTCCTGGGTGGTGGCGAAACCCGAGCGATACACGCCGTTGTTAACGGTGTTATAGATACGCTCGTTCACCGTATTGATGTCCTCGCGCAACGCTTCAGGATAATAGTCCCCATCACTCGCACCGACTTCATCAAACGCGCTATTGAACATGCGAATGATTTCAGCCGACTCGTTCGACACCATGGTGTTGCGCTGCTTGTCCCACAACACCGGCACCGTCACCCGGCCTGAATACTTCGGGTCGGCTTGCAGGTACACCTCGTAGAGATAGTTGGCGTTAAACAGCGGATCGGGCACAACACCCGGCGCGTCGGCGAAGGTCCAGCCGTGCTCGGCCATGTGCCAATGCACTACAGAGACCGTGATGTAATCCTCTAAACCTTTGAGCTTACGGAAGATGAGTGTGCGATTCGCCCAAGGACAGGCCAGCGACACGTAAAGATGGTAACGCCCTTTCTCGGCCTTGAACCCCGCTTCGCCACTCGACCCCGCACTCCCGTCAGCGGTGATCCAGTGTCGGAATTGCGCTTTGGAACGCTCGAAGCGGCCCTTGGACGCGCTGGTGTCGTACCATTGATCTCGCCACTGGCCTTCTACTAGTAATCCCATGTTCTCCTCCGCAATGTAGGACGCTGCCGTCTGCACGCCGTGGAACTGATTTACGCATGAGGCTGCGTATCGGATGGCGCAGCGGCCATCGCTGGGCGCTGCAAATAAAAAAGCCAGTTTGCGCATTCACGACAAACTGGCTTCGTCTGAAAGACTCCCCGCGCTAGTACGGCAGGAAGTCGAAGCTGTAATTCAAGGTCGTTTGCAACACGTCGGACGCACCAAAATTGATGAGCTGCACGCGCGCAAGTAATTTCCGCTCCAGATCCGCATCACCCAGTTCAGAGCTGACAATGCTCGCACCGGAGACTTTACCATTCGGCTCGATCACCAGCTTGAACACAACCTTACCTTCCAGGGTGGGGTTCTTACGCAGGGCACGATTGTAGATCGCAAAGATCGCGCCTTTGTTTTTGTCCATCACCTTGCGAATGTCTTCGTCGCTGCGGAAAGAACGCTCACGCGGAGGTGCGTTGCTGGCCTGGGTTGCCTTACCGGCGGAATCGGCCAACTGACTGCTCACTTTGGTGTTTTCTTTTCCTGACAGCGCCACACCGCCGGTGTTACGGCTCATGTTCGCGGTGGTAATGCCACCACTGGCCACTGCTGCGCCACTGGTAATCACAGAACGATCCAGTTCTGCCGCTTCACCGACCGACTGCGTCAGCTCATCGGCATTGACGTCGCTCAGATCAAAGGCTTCACGCATGTCAGACAAAGAATCCGCAAACTGATTGATCTCCGCTTCGGCCGCTTCGCGAGCCTCTTCGATCAACTGAGCAGGTTCGGGTGTCGATTGTGGTTCCGGTTCGGGCTCGGGTTCAGGTTCGGGCTCTTCCGGCTTTTCCTCAGGCTTTTCTTCTTCGGGCTCTTCCTCTTCCGGTTCAGGCGGTGGAGGTGGCGGCGGCAATTCCTGCTCTTCAAGTTGCACTTGAGCCAACTGCGGCGGCAACTTTTCCAGCTCTTCCCGCTCGGGCTCCGGTACATTGATCAGTGGAATCGCAATCGCAAGAATCAGGAAGGGAATGCCCAGTATTAATAAATACCGAAAATACCGGCGATTGTCCTGATCGGACGAGCTCCATGGCAGTTGCAGGTTCGGGGGCGCAATCATCGCCATGCTAGCCCTCCACCGCACTGTCGCCAACGACGACAGGCTCGCTTTCATCCGCCACCTGACTTACAGCCAGAGAAATATTGCGGAACTCGGATTTTGCGCACGTCGACATCACAGTCTTGAGCAGGGTGTAGGGTGTGTCCTTGTCGGCGAGAATATTGACATCCCGGCCGAGCTTAGCCTGCTCTTCGTTTTTGTAAGGCTTGCGTGAGGCGAGATACTCCAGCTCTTTTTGCAAGCCATCCACGACACCATCGTCATCATTGATGGCGTCTTCGATGCTGGCCACCTTGCGGCCACCGACCAGGATATTGTCTTTGTTGATCATCACCACCGTCGTTTCAGCCGGTTTTTTCTCGGCCACAGACTCGGGTAATTTGATCGTTTTATCATTCTGTAGCACTTCTACATCGGAAGAGTTCACGAGCAGGAAGAACACCAGAATGGTGAAAATATCCATCAGGGAAACAAGGTTGAGCTTCGAGGTATTTTTGTTGCGTCGATGATGACGTTCCATGCGCTTGGCATGTTTGGACATCTTCATTTAGTTGCTCTCCTGTGCGGCAGGAGTCGAGGCATCCACAGGTGCATCACCGAGAGAAATCACCGGGAACAGTTCAGCTTCCACAACGGAGGCCGCCACAACGGCTTTAAAACTGCGCACGGTATCCATCGCGCTGACGATGGTCTGATAATCAGTATCGGGTTGCGACATAATCAGGATGTCGTCCTTGTCGATGCCTTGCTCTTTCAATTTGCGTTTAACTTCCTGAAGTACGGTGGAGAGCAGCACGAAGTCGTACACGAGCTCGCCTGTTTCTTCGTCTTCAATTTTTGGAAGTCGCTTCAGTGGCGCGCCAGCGGGATAGTTGATGACCAGCTCATCGTTTTCGATGACCAGCTCCAACGCTTCTTTTTTCGGTTCATCCGTCGGCTTCGAATCGGAGGCCAGATCCGGAAGTTTCAGGTCGAGAACCGAAATATGAGAAAACACCATACTCATCAACAGAACCGGAACCAGAATGATCATCAGGTTCATGAAGGATGTGATGTCGAGTTCCGCTTCTTTTTTGCGAAATTTGCTTCTGCGCATAGCTACCGCCCGCTGGTTTCGTCAATCGAAGTTATTTATCGGAAGCACGAGTGCGTGAGGCCAGATTGTTGGTATTCGACATCAGGTTCAAACACTTGGTACCCGCCATTTCGAGGCTGTCGACGATTTCAGTGGTTTTTTCAACGATCATCGCATGCGCAAGCAGCAGGGGAATGGCTGACATCAGACCAAAGGCCGTGGTGTTCATCGCCACAGAAATACTTTGTGAAAGCAGCGTGGCTTTCTCCGCGGGGTCGGCATTGGCCACGGCGGTAAACGCCGCGATCAGACCCATAATCGTACCGAGTAGACCCAGCAACGTGGCGATGTTTGCCAGTGTTGCCAGATAGCTGGTGCGCTTTTCGAGGCGGGGCACGGCTTCCATCACGCCTTCTTCCATGGCGTATTCAATTTCGTCGCGACGCGGCGTTTGCTGCATGCGTGCAATACCGGCGGCAACAATTCGGCCAATGGGGGCTTTGGTGCTGCGCGCGAGTTCTACCACGGCGGCGTAGTCTTTCTTTTTCATCAGCGGCAGCATGCGATCAAACGCACGGCGATTACTGGACTTCGCTGAGGTCAGAAACACCCAACGCTCAATGGCGAGGGCCAGACCCAGTACCAGTACCACCGCGATGGGGTACATGAAGGGGCCACCGGTTTGGAAAAAAGTGACTATGGTGTTCATCGTTAGTTTGCCTCCAGAACGATAGAGCTTAGTTTTCTTGAATGTTATTGGGTTGATCAGACACGAGGGTTTGCAGATAGTCGATTTCTCGCTGGTGCTCACTGCGCTCAACGTGATTGAACACGTCGCTGAGGCGGCTCTCCAGTCCCTGATCCAAAATCCGGTTATCTTCCGTCTGTTTCCACGGCACGATGTACAGCACTTTAGGCTGTTCCTGATTGCCGGTAATGGTCGTACCCAGGTTCACGACTTCGCTATCCTGAGCGCGCACATGTAACGATAGTATGAATGTCACCAAAATAAACATTATTTTCATCATGGATGTGAACCTCTTCACTGCTGACTCATGCGTCGTTGAAGATCAATGATCCAGCCTTTGAGTTGCCGGTCTTCTTCAACATCGAGTTTTTGTGCCAGTTCAAAACTTTCCAATGCTGCGGGCAGGTTGCCCAGGTACATATCGTACAGGACCCCCTGGTTAATCAATATGGTGCGATTGTGAGGCCACAGCGCCAGTGCCTGCTCGTACACTTCGGCTGCCGATTTAAACTTGCCTCGCTCGCGTAACAACACACCGAGGTTGGTGGCCGCATCAAAATTGTAGGGGTTTTTCTCTATCGCAAAACGATAGGCTTTTTCCGCGTCATCCCATTGTTCGAGCTGCGTGTAGACGATACCGAGGTTGGTATAGATGCCAGCGAGTTGCGGGTAGGTTTCGCTCATCAGCAGCAGTTGTGCGCGCGCGCCTTCCCAATCCTCTCGAATCATGGCTTGGCGCGCATTGGCGAATTCTTCACGCGCCTGCGGTGGAATCGACACCGCCGTTGCCGTTGTAGGTCGAGCGATTGCGACAAAAGGTGTTTCATCGACCGGGCTCTCGAGCTCCGGCGATTCGGTGTCGGCTTCCGCCTGATCCGGTGCGGACGATGGCGGCGACGACGTCAGTTGCGCACACGCCACCAAAGTGCTTAGCCACAATACGAGAAGCGCGCGCTTAGAAAATCTCATCGCTGACCTCCACCTTCACTTCCTGCTTGCCATACCGTGCTGGAAGTATTTTTGCGAGGTCGGCGAAACTCGCCTTGACCCAATCATCATAGACGCCTTTCTGCGTTCGTGCCGTATTCGCCTCATACAAACCGATGGCTTTTTCCTCGAAGGGGTAAGCCTGTTCTTCAAGCAGAATTTCGTATTGCTCCAAGGCCAGCATATCGAGCCCGGCGGGACGCTGCGAATCCATCAGATCGCGACTCAGCGTGGCATAAATTTCCGCAATGCGGTGGTTCGCTTCCGTCACGTATTCCGCTATGCCGGAGTCCATGATGTCTTTGTAGTACGCCAGTGCGCTGTCCATCGCCTCTTTTTTGCGCTTCATGCTTTTCTTGATCGGTAATGTCAGACGTATCGCCGAGAACGTTTCAAACTCATCGTTGGCGAATTTGGCCATGGCCATGGTCGCGAGGGAGCGCGAACGCAAGGTGCTTTCGCTGCCGGCTTTAGCGTCTTCTTCGATCAGTTTGCGAAGCCAGAAATCTTTCTTCTGAGGTTCATTTGTCTGCTCGTACAGCAACACCATGTGATAACGCGCTTCCGTCGCAATGTCGAAAGGTTCGGGATAGGTGTGCGCGTATTTACGGTAATGTTCTATGGCCTGCTCCAGGTCACCTGAACGCTCGTACAATTCCGCGGCCAGATACAACGAGGTGCGTTGGGCTTCCGGGTCACCAGAAAGCGCTAATGCACTTAAGATACCGGCCGCTTTGCCCCACTGTGCACTTTCCTGATACACCAGTGCGTATTTGGGCGTCAGGGTATTGGCCAATTCGTGGTTCGGGTAATTCGCTTTGAAATAATCCAGTTCGCGTTCGGCACCTTGCCAGTCGCCCATGTCAATCATGTGGTTGATGGCATCGTAAGTTGCAGTTGCCGCAATTTCCGAACTCGGTGCCACGTCGCGAATGCTTAACAGCAATACCGTGGCCCCCGCGCGATCACCTGTGGCGAGCTGAAATTCCGCCTGGCGGTACATGCTCGCCGCGATGCGATCCGTGATTTCTGCGCGCTGAGGATCGTTCGCCGGCAGTCGCGTCAGTAATTCGCGATAGGCCCATTCCGCCTCGGCATATTGTTCGAGGTCGAAGCGTGCGTGAGCGAGAATCAACCAGGCGGTTTTTTGCAATTCAGCGCTTTGTGGCGGCTGCCATTCCGTTAGGCGCTGTGCAATCGTCGCGGCGCGCGCGAGTTCTTGTTGTTCAAACAATTCCTGCGCGGCTTTGGTCAGCACCGGTACTGCACGAGGGTCCGTGCTGTAGTAATCCGAGAAGTTAATGGCGCTGTCGATTTTTTGCCCCTGCCAGCGCAGGTGGGTTTGCTGAACCTCGGCGTCTTCGCTGCCTGCCGTAAGCGTCACCAGTTCGCCCAATATCAGGATGGAGTTATACCCCGCATCGGCACCACGCTTGGGGTCGAGATATTGATACGCCACCTGATCAAATTTCTCGACGGCCTCAGGCAGACGCTGAGCAGAATAAAAGGCCTCGCCCTGAAGGAAGGTCATTTCCGGTGTGGTCGGGTCCTGCGGGAAAGTGAAGGTATATTCACCATAAAGCTCTGCTGCACGCAGGAAGTTAGGCTGCGGTGCCTCAGGTTGCTTCTTCGGTTTTTCGCCTGCCGCCAAGGCCTGCTGATATTGCGTGTTGGCCTGCTCGAGCGCTTGACCTTCGGCATGGTAGTAACTGGACAGTTCAACCAGATAGGTCTTCAGGTAGGGCTCCAGCGCTTTGCGTTTTTCTTCGTCGCGCGCTTTCCAGTAATCACTGTAGGCGCCGTAGAGACGAATGAAATCTTCCTTCGCCGGCAACACGAGGCTGGGAAAGCCACCCTGCTCGTACATTTCGATGGCTTTTACGCTGAAGGCCGGGCTCTGCTCGGTATTCGGAAATTCTTCTACGTAATGCAGATAGGTATCGGCACTGTCTCGGAAGCGGTCCTGCTCGAAATACAGCTCGCCGAGGTTGGCGTAAAGCATGTACTGATAGGCTCGCTGCCCCAAGCTGTTGTAGACCTCGGTGATCGTTTCCGCACCGTCGAGATAACTGAACACGATACTCAGAATACGCAGCGTGTCTTTGGCGAGGTTGGTTTGGCTGTTGGACAGGCCGTCGAAACTGTCGCTGTCGCCGAGCGTGCGATCGAGCACTTCGGTAAAGGAGCGAATGCTCTTGCGATAATCGTTCTGCTTAAACTGCGACCACCCGTTCATGTACACCGCGTTGGTGTAGAACGGTGTGTCGTCTCCCGCGGCCATCACTTTGGCGTAGAGCAGTTCCGCCGTTGCATAGTCCGCGTTGGAGAAAGCCAACTCGGCCCGTCGGAAGTCCGCTTCGGCTGCGAAGGCGCTTTCCGGGAAGTCGGTGACGAGGTTGTCCAGCACGGCGTTCGATTCTTCGATTTGACCGTCGAGCGCGTAGGCTTTCGACAACTGGTACATCAAGCGCTCGTTGTTCGCTGCGGCTTGTGGGCCCTCTCGCTGGGCATTGGCCGCAATCAGCTGCTCATACATCGTAATGGCGTCGGTGAAAAAAGCCCGCTGTTCCGTCGCATCCACCTGTGCCGTTTCGCTGCGCGCCATTTCAATGTCGGCCAGGCGTACGAGAATCTGGTGGCGGACATTCGGGTCCTGAGCGACTTCGAGCGCCGCAAGGTAACTGTCTTCGATCTGGTCGAGCGAGGTGAGCGGAACCGGCTCGGGTTCGGCGGCAATCGGTTGGGCGGGCAGATCGGCCAGAGTGGGGCCGTAGGACCTAGCGTCTTCAAGCTCAACGCTCGTACACGCGGACAGGCAGACACTCAGTGCGATAAACGAACAGAGGCGACGGTGTCGCAGTATCACGGCAGCACCTCCGGCGAGGCGTCCGAACCCGATTCAGCCTCTGGGCTGTCTGCCGGATTTGGCGAATCAGGCGTGGGATTGTCTGCGGGCTCAGCGGCATCATTCGGAAGCGCAGGCGTTTGGCTCTGTGTTTTGAGTTTTTCGAACTCCGCATCTTCGTGCGCCTGCAGCGTTTTATCCAGCAATCGCGCCACACTGAGACGCGCCTGGGCCTGATAGTTGCCAAGGCGAATACGCTGACCCTGCAGTATGCTGATAACGCGCGTTTTCAAATCGCGCTCATTGCGATTAATCGCGGCTTCGATACGCGCAAGCAGCGTACTCAATTCGGCATTGGCGTCGTCCATCTGTTGGCGCCAGGGGCCAAGGTCCGGTGCTTCGTTCATAAGCGCGTCCACACGCGCTTCGACTTCGGCCACTTCAGCAATGGCGCCATCGAGCTGATTCAGTGTTTTGATGCTCTGCCACAAACGATCGCCAAATTCTTCGCTGGTCTGCCAGAGCAGAATGCCACGATAACGCCGCAAGGACTCTTCATATTCGTCGATAAAGGGGTCGCTCTCGCGCAGCGCATCAATGTTGCGTTGACCACGCAGGACGCGCTCGATTAAATCCGCCTCTTCGCCTGTCGCCAGTGCAAAGTAATTCTTGTCAGCGCCAATACGCTCGATGCGTTCGGCAAGTTCCGCACGCTCGGCCCGCATGTCGGCGATGCGCGCTTTGATGTTCGAGCTTTCGAGATACGCACGATATTCTTCACGGCTGCCTTCGCGATTGTCCAGCATCGCACCGTAGAAGGTGAGGCGGTCCTGCCAGTCACGAAGCAAGCGACGAAGCGCAATCAAATCTTTGAGGTCCTGCACGGAGCCGTGGAATTCGTCCTGCGTAAAGAGACCAATCAGATACGTGAGCTGGGGAGAGAGTTCTTTTTCTGCGGCAAAACTCATCCAATCGAGCTGACCTTCTGCCTCGATCTTCAGCGCGGCAAGCAGTTCTTCGTCGTTGAGTGCGAACAAGACTTCATCAATTTTGCGCAGCTCTTCCGAAAAGCTCGCTTCGGCGCTTTGGTAGGCGCGCAGAGCCTGCCCTTCATGCCCCATTTTTTCGTAGGCATAGGGCACCGCCAGCAGAGCTTCCTGATTGTTTTCATCAACCAGCTTGCTCTGCGACAAATGCAGCCAGGGCTTGAGCGCCTCTTCGTACTCGCCCATCTGAGCGGAAGCCCAGCCGTAACCCAGCAACGCGCGGTTGGAGAGTGCACTGGTCAGCCGCACACGGGAAAACTGTTTACGAGACTGCTCGTACTGCTCCTGAAAAAGATAGGCGTAGCCCGAAGCGGTCATGGCTTTATCGTAAAGCGCCCGAAACTCTTCTTTTTCGTAGGCTTCTCGGGTTAAGTACTCGAAGTAGCCCACGGCCCGAGCATACTGCCCGTTACGAGCAAACGCGGAACCGAGGTTGAAATAGAAATACGGCAACCAACGCTCGCTGAGCTGGGAACGTTCCAGCAGGGTCGCGGCGTCTTCAATTCTATTTTCGTGAATCAAAACATTGATGCGCAGCGCGTTCGCGTCTTCGGCAACGATGGTTTCAGGCTCTTCGCTGATATTATCGAGCGCGCCGAGTGCGCGTGGATAATCCTGTTTGGCATAACGCAATTTGGCGAGATAGAGCCACGCAGCGTCGCGCACTTCCACCGAGCGATTGCCCTCGAGTAGGCGCTCGAAGATATCACTGGCGTAGCGCTCCATGCCATAACCCATAGCCAGGCCGCCTTCCATGATTTCCGGGTTATCGCCGTGACCCAGAATCGCTCGCCGTTCTTTGGCAACCAGAAGTTCGGTCAGCGCGCTCATGTAGTCATCGAGGTAATACTGATAGAGCGCCGAGCCATAACGCAGGTCAGCCACTGCAGTGAGCGGCTCTTCACGTTTGGCGACAGCGTCGACCGATACCAGCGACCCGATGAGGGCGGCAACGGCGGTTAGGCGCGTGCTTAAAGCTCCCATTCTTTAAAGTCGAATTCCGGCTGCATGGTCTGTTTGGAATCGTAAACGCGGATTTCGACCATTTTAGCCTCGTCCTGTTTACTGAGCGTCATAGTGGCACCGCGTTTGTATTCGCGCTGATCCGGCCCGATTCCTGTGAATATGGCCGTGAGTTCGTGCTCACCGTTTTTAATATTACCGAGATATAAACGCTGGATACCGCCTTTGCTCAAGGCGTGGTTCTGACGCTCTGTGTAGAGATGGCTGGCCACGAGGGTATCGTCAATTTTGAGTTTGACGGAGTCGAGTCGAAAAAACTCGCCTACATCAACGGACATGAATACCGCAATCTGCGTGTTCGCCGGGAAGAGCAACTCTTCTTCAAGAATCAGTAAATCGCGATTCAATTGCAACGCGGCTTTTTTCAGATCCTCGACTTCATCACCAAGGGAGGTGGGCGACGCCGCTTCGCTCGCGGCGGCCTCGGCTTCGCCGTCGTCCTGTGCATGGCTGACGACGCTGCAGGCGAGAACCAGCGCCACGCTCAGAATTCGCAGTAGGGCCCAAATACGTGTTGTGATGCTGCTCAAAATCTTCCTCCCGTATCGGACTCAACCGAAAGCTGATAACTGCAGCGAGCCACTGAGTTTACCTTGTCCTTGCGCCAACCGGTGTGCACTGACACACAAGTTCGGCTAGTTGGAGGGCGCCAGGCCCTCGCTATAGTGTACCTTGCCTTCGCGATCAATGATGACCGCATCAAAACCCGGCAACTGATTGATCAATGCCAGTCCACGTTCCACCCCCAGCACAAACACCGTGGTGGACAGTGGATCGGTATCGAGCCCGTCTCGGCCTATCACACTCACGCTCATCACTTCGCTGGCGCTGCGGCCGGTGCGCGGATTGATGATGTGGTGGATGCGTTCGCCGTGCTCATCTATGAAATAGCGCTCGTAATCGCCCGAGGTCGACAGTGCAACATCACTTAAAGGCAATTTGATGACGGACGCTTCATCCCCGGAATGCGGTCGCGGATGCTTGATGCCAATAATCCAGGGCCGGCCTCGTCTATCGCCTAACAGGCGGCTATCGCCCCCGGCGCTGACCGAAGCGTGTTCTATACCCCGTGCTTTGAGCAGGATGATGGCACGATCCACCGCATAGCCTTTGGCAATACCGCCCAGGTCGATGCGTACTTTATCGTGACGGTACGATAGCAAACCTCGTGACTTATCGAAATCCAGCCAGCGGTAATTAATGGCAGGCATTGCTTCTTCGCGCTGGGCATCGCTCGGCTTTTGGCCTTCCCGGTAATTGTAGTAGCTCCCAAGGGACGCGAAGGTAATATCGAAGGCGCCGTCTGAGACCCGGCTCACAAACAGCGATTTGTCGACTAACAACGCCATCTCAGCACTGAGCTGTTGAGGTGCCTGTGCGGCCTGCGCGTTCACTTTCGATAACTCGCTGTCTTGCTTGTAAGGGGAAAGCAATTGATCGATACGGCGCATTTCGCCCATTACGTCGTCGATCGCGGCCTGTGCTTCTTCGGCAGAGGGGTGCCAGAGCGTGACATTGATCTCGGTGCCCATGATGCCTTCGCGCGCACTGTGCCACTCGGCATGCGCGCCCATCGCCCAGGCCAATAAACACACCAGGACGCACAAAGCACCCAAGTGTGATTGAAATCGATACCGCGCCGTGTGCGCTAGAGTGGCCATTGGATTCGGTAGGCGCCATCGCCCTGGTCTTCGCCGAGGACTTTTAAGCCTTCCACAACAACCGGTGCCGCACCGCTTTGCGGATTTACCGTGCCTTCGATTTTCCAACCCTGGGCCGCCCACCATTGTCCGGTCAATGCAATTTTATAGGGGCTGTTAATATCGAAGGCTTCTGCGAGCACACCGCCTTCGCCGTTTTCTTTGGCGGTTGCCGCAAAATCACCGAGCTGTATCCACGACTCGCCGGTAAACGCTCGTGCATTTTGCCAGCTAAATCGCGCATCCATGCGCTTGATGGTGGCGTTCGCATCGAAACGCGCATCGAGTACCTGCAAAGAAATCACACCACTGGCATCAAATTGCGTGAGCTCTTGAATCACACTGAACGGCGCATCGACGTTCACATCGCGCAACACCGTGTCGCCCCCCAAACGCTGGCACAGCGTACCGCTGATGGACTGGCGAGGGAGCTCACTCGCAAACTTTACGCAGGGTCGTAAAATGAGCAGCGACCAGGGATTCAGTGACCAACGCACTTCACCGAGCGGAATTTCCGCCGGGCCGATGTCCACCTGTGCCGCCCGTGCCCGGCCTTCCCACAGCGTGCCATTCACACTGCTCAACCAGAGGTTCGGCACGGCCTGGTGAACGCCCCACGCCGCCCAGGCGGCAGGCGTATTGGATACAACCAGGTAAACGAAATACACCACCAGAAGGAGGGCGATGGGGATTTTTAGCAAACGGGAAACACTCATGATGTCGTCGGTCGCCGCGACAGCGGCGCACTACTGGCTCCAAGCTGAATTAGCGGTTTTTCTCGATCAGAATACTGGCGGACACTAAGCCCGGGTCGGTTGTGCCTGCGATGCTGATGTCTTTCATACGCAGCCCCTGTGTCATTTCCATATCGAAAAGCCACGCGAGTAATTTCTCATACTGGACCTTGTCAAAACGCACGCGAATCCCGGCGCGACCACTGGCGTCGAAACCACTGACGCGTAAGCCATGCTGAGAAAAGCTGCGCTCTACCGTGCGTTCAATACTGGCATTGGCGACGGCGAAATCCTGATTACCACTTTGCGCTTTGACTTTTGCGGCGAGGTTTTTCACACGTTCAAACGCGGCCTGTTGCGCAGCGACACGATCGAGCTGTGTTTCTTTCATCTCGACGACCGGGCTCAACACAAAATTGAACAAGGCATAAAGTGCGACACATCCACCAAGAATCAGCAACGCAAGCTGATCGCGTACGGAAGCTTCATTCCACCAAGCTTTCACTGCGTCCATCAGTTGGCCTCCGTGACTTTCATGCGCGCCTGATAGCCGTCACCGACGGAGGTGGTCCGCGGTGAATCGGACTCGATGCCACGCTCGGTCAGACGTGCGCGAAACTCGCCCAAGGCACCGAGGCTGGCAAACTGAAGGGTAAGCTGCAAGGCGCGTTGGTCGCCATTGTAGCTGTAGCTGGTGAGCGTCGTGTCGTCGTGCCCGGCCACTGCATCGGAAACCCGACTTAGCAGGAACATAAAGTTGGTGGGCTCGCCCGCATCCGCACTGCTTCCGCCCAGTTTGGATTCCAGCATGCGCTCGACATCGCCAAGACGCCCGTTAGGTACCGCGTCGAGGTACACCGCGTTCATGTTCTCGAGCACCTGTTTTTCGGCCCCTTTGGCTTTGTAGTAGGCGCCTAAGTTAAAGGCCATCGCCAGCACAAATGCCGCGGCAAAAACATACGTGGGCAAGCGCCAGATTTGCCACCAACGAGCAAAGGGCAACTGGCGAGACAGACTGCCCCGGCGTAAATTCAAACGCGCGGCACTGGGCTCCAATGCCATCGCACCCCAGAAATCCGTCACTTCCTCCACTTGCTCGATATCGGCCCAGGTATCGGGCAACCAGGTTTGCAAGCGGGTTAACAAGTCTTCGGTTTCGGCAAACAACAGCAGTTTTACGGGCGGGTTCGCCGCGAGACCGCTGTGATGCGCTATGCGTTCCAGAAGCACAGGCGCGAGCGCCTGCTCGATGGAAAAACCCCAGTGTTCGCTGACACGTACGCTCAGAGTATCGGCTTCCAACAGTAAGGTCAGCGCGCCAGGTTCACGATACAAAAGCAAATAGTCAGGCAAGACAACACGGACATCACAGCCCTGCTGGCTGAGCGTGTGTATCGGTTCGGCACAGCTTTCGCGCCCGGTGTACAGCACTGCAAGGGCATCGTCTTGCAGATGCGCAAATGCGAAATGGAGGCTGTCGACATTGGCGCACAGCTCGTCTTCGAGCTCGAAGGGAATCAGTTTTGCGGCGTGCTTTCGCTGTTTTGCATCCAGAGACACCTCAGAGGCCACCACCTGTTGCCCCCGCAACACGATGCTGACCGGCGTGTTGGCTGCAGGCAGGCTTTGCACCAGCGTCTCATCGTCGCCGCTGTTCAGGCTGTCACGCTGACACTGCCCTTGCTTGTTGAGTGCACACCACTGCCAGATTCCCGGGCTCAGCTCACGTGCAAATATCTGCTCTATCACGTTGTTCTCTGATCGTGTTTCAGTTGTTAAAAGTTGGCATCGGAACGCCGTACCACCTGAGCGCCATTGCTGCCGCGATAAATCAAACTGCGACTGCGCTTAATGTGGTCTCCCACAACAACGGTGGTGTCCAGTTCAAACCAACTCGTGCTCACATCCAGCCCGGTGGTGTCAAGATCCACTTGACCGTTGTCCGTCTGCCCAAAAATACTGCTGGCCGAAGGCATGTCTTTTATATCGCCGATGCCTTCTAGCTCATTGGATAGAATGTCATCATACAATGTCTGCCCATCCTCGGGAGACAGAGGGTACAGGTTATCGGGACTGGCAAGCGTCCGAGCTAACACATAGCCCATAGTATGCGCGTTCATCGGGGCATCCGGTGGGAGCGAGGCCACATATGGCAACAATCCTCGATATAAATCCGGTGTCATCCCCTTCACACGCAGCAATTCGCTCACGCTGACCATCGGCCCGTCGTTTATGATCAACGGCGGGTCCAGTTGGGAGTAGTGATCCCGCTCTGCCCCGCCGAAGCCCGTCACCGCCTGATCTGCATCGACCCAGTCTTTGACCGCTTCCAGAATGAGTTCAGCGGTGCCCACATCGAGCACGTCGCCCTCCTCACTCAAGGGAATCACCTGCAGCAAACGCAAAAATCGCCGATGCGCCGGTTTGTATTTTTGCGGGCCCACCAACGGCTGGTTATTCGCATCCAGGTTGTAGGGCTCGTGCAGGCTGTTCAGGTTGAAACGCCCTTGCGCATCGATGATGCGAATTTGCATCGAGCCGTGGTCGGTCGGAAAATCAAAACCTGTTGCCCACAACTCCTGCAGCGTATCTACCTGGCTTTCTTTTGCATCTTTGGCCAGAGCAATCACGGCCAGTTGTTCCGCACCATGCGCATAGGCGCTCGCCTGCATGCCCAACCACCGATGGCCACTGCGGGTTAAGTCCAGTTCCGAGCGCCAGCTTTGGTTGACGGCGATCGCGGTAATAATCGCAACGATGGTCAGCGCGGCCAGAATGCCCATTCCGGCAACGCCTTGCTGGTGCTTCACGAGCCACCCCCAACAAGCGACACAATGCGACGAATCTCGCCGCGCCCCTCCAGCACCATCACCACTTCCACGGCCAACGGCAAAGATGCGAGGGCACTCTCATTTTGCGGCCAGCTGTCGAGCCAGGGCCCCTCTTCCACCGAGCGCCCCTGCGGTGCCCCCGGCAGGGCCAAGACCCGAAATTCTTCAACGCCGTCCAGCAATTGCTGTTCTCGCGCGAGCTCTGGGTCCGTGTTGTACGGGTCTATCCAGGAGTCGCGCCACAATACGGTATCGTCCAGACGATAGGCCACACGCAACACTTCCGTGCGTGGCAGCAACAGGGGGTTAGCCTGCCCCGAGCGAATAAACATCATGATGTAGTCGTCGGTACTGCCTATGCGCATGGCCGGAATCGCTTCCCCAAAGGGAATCACTTTCCCCTGCGCCACGCTGTTGCGCAAATCGTTTTCGATCAGCACCCAGACGCGATCGATATCGCGCAAACGCTGAGCCTGACGCTCGACGACTTCGGCGGAACCACGCGCTGCCGTAATCGCGCGCTCCGCGATGACCATGATCATCGCCAGCATCGCCGCGGCGATCATCAGTTCCAGCAAGGTGATGCCGCGCTGGCTATTCCTCATGCAAGAACCCCGACAAACTCGCCAGCGCTTTGTCATCGCTGTTGTCATCTTCGAGGCCGACTTCGATTTCCACCCGGTACATCTTTGCCGGAGCCAAAATTTCCGGCAGTTCTACCTCGATCAGTTCCACGGTCCAGAACCACTCGCGATCGTCGTATTCCAAGGTGTCGCGGTCGCGTCGTATTTTGGTGGAGCTGCGATTGAGTTGCTGATCAATAATCAGCTCCTGCAATTTATTTTCAGCAATCCAGTACGCCACGGTGCGGCTTTCGATAAACATCGTGGTGTTCGCAATGCTCTGCATACGCAGCATCAAGCCAGGCACCGCAATCCCGACGATGGTGATCGCCACCAGGATCTCCACCAGCGCAAAGCCGCGCCTGGATCGTGACGTCCTCATTCGAAACGCGCCTCGCGCGCCTGCTGATCGTCGAGCGCTTCTTTCCACTCGAGGTGGCCGCTGCGATCCAAAAGCACATGCTGCGGTTCCAGCGAGGCTTCTTTGTGCGCAAATTCAATCTCGAACATTAACGGTTCGGCCTCACCGCTTGGGTACAGAACGAATACCGGCTCGTCGCTTGGCGGATTAGCCTCCCAGTCCCACTCGGAACCTTCGAGATGCACAAAGAGTTCAATCTCCTTGTTGAGTGCGATCGGCTCCAAGCCTTCCACTTCCAACCAATCGAAGCGATAGTTGCCGTTGCCATCGGGCATTTCGACAAAACGACGCCAGCGATACTGCCAGCTGCGCTGATCCACCGCCTGCTCGCTCCACAACGGGGGCGTCAACACGAGCCCCATTGGCTCGCCGGTTAAAATACTGAGGTCGGACACCTGATGGGCCACCCCAACAAACTGTTCAATACTGTCGTGCAAATCCTTGCGCGGCCCGCCGCCACTGAGCATTAACGTGGCGCCGGTCGTCAGCAGGCCAATAATGAGCACGACCACCAACAGCTCGATCAGCGTAAAACCACGCGTGCGTGTCGGCGAACAGGCCTGCATCAACATACACTTATTCGAAATCGTCCCAGATGGAGACGTCCGCGTTTTCGTCCTCACCACCGCGAACGCCGTCGGCACCCAGGGTGTAGACGTCAAACGGGCGGCCATCGGCCGGGCTGACATACTGGTACGGATTCTTCCACGGGTCCTTGGGCAATTTGTCGAGGTAGCCGGACCAGCTCTTAGGGCGAGGATCGGTTTGCGGCTCTGTCACCAACGCTTCGAGGCCCTGCTCGGTCGTCGGGAACACGAAGTTTTCGACCTTGTAGGTCGACAGTGCCGTTTTGATCGTTGAAAAATCGCTGACAACACGGGCCTCGTAGCCTTTGTTCAAGACGCCGAATACGCGCGGCCCAACCATCGTAGCCAACAGGCCAATAATGACCAGTACGACCATGATTTCGATTAGGCTAAAGCCCTGTTGTGGTGTTCGTTTGCTCATAGTTCTACCTCTTAGAGTTCAATTCGGTTTCGCCGCTAAATACCGGCGAGATCGTTCATCTGGAATATCGGCAACAGGATCGCCATCACAATAAAACCGACCATGCCTGCCATAAACAAAATCATGGCGGGCTCCATCAGGCTCATAGCAGCATTGACCGAAAATTCGAGTTCGCGTTCCTGGTTGCGCGCAGCATAGAGCAACTGTTCTGACAATTTACCGTTTGCTTCACCACTGGCGGCCATCTGCACGAGCAGTGGCGGGAAGACATCGACCTGATCCAGCGCCTTGCTGAGGCTGCTGCCTTCCTGAACCATAATCGCCACTTCTTTGCTCGCTTCTTTCAACACGAGGTTGTTCAGCACCTGCGTCGAAATCTTGAGCGCCTCCAGCAGCGGCACCCCGCTCTGCGCCAACAGCCCCAGAGTACTGGAGTATCGGGCCGTCTCCGACTGCAGGATAAATCCGCCGAACAGTGGCAGACGCAATTGCCACTGATGCCATACCACGCGGCGTTTGTCATCGCGCAACAACCACTGCACGAGCACGACGAGGCCTACGATGGCAATCACTACCAGCACACCGTAATCGAGCAGGAAATCACTCATACCGATCAAGAGCTTGGTAATAAAGGGCAGCTCACGGCTGTTGTTCTCAAACATGCCAACCAGTTGCGGCACCACTTTGACCATCAACACCGACACAATAATCACGCTCACACAGACCATCACGATGGGATAAATCATCGCGGACTTCAGTTTGTGCGAGGTTTCCTGACTGCGTTCGGTGTAATCCGCAAGCTGCTCGAGCACCGGGCCCAAATACCCCGAACTTTCGCCAGCGCGAATCATCGCGCGGTAAAGGTTGTCGAAGACCTTCGGCAGCTCCGCCATGGCCTGAGCCAGACTCAAGCCTTCAACTACGCGCGAGCGCACTTGAAGAATGATGCTTTTCACGGGGGGCTTACGGGTTTGGCGGGCGGCCGCGGCGAGCACTTCATCAAGCGGCAGGCCACTTTGTACAAGCGAGGCCAACTGACGCGTAAACAACGACAGTTCGCGACGGCTCATACGCGGCCCGCGAAACTGCAGCGCTCCGCCACTGTTGGCGGCGGCCTGGGTCGTGCGCGAGCGTACGGTTTTGACTTCGAGCGGCTTGAGATCCCGACCACGCAGCTGACTGCGCACCTGACGCTCGGAATCCCCTTCAACAACGCCTTTGACCTTCTTGCCCTTGGCGTCCAGAGCCTGAAAACTGTATGCCGGCACGACTCTCCCCCTTCGACCTAGGACATCGCCGTGACGCGCAAGACTTCTTCGACGCTCGTCATGCCGCTGATCACCTTGTCGCGACCGTCATCAAAGATGGATTTACTGTGGCTGCGCGCGTGTTTGAGCATGGTCTGCTCCCCTGCGCCTTCGTGAATCAGAAGGCGCAGCTGATCATCGACAGGAATCAGCTCATAGATGCCTGTTCGGCCACGGTAGCCAGAATGATGGCAATGCTCACAACCCACAGCCTGGTGTACGATGACCCCAGAGGGCAGGCCAAGTCGCTGGCATTCGGATTCCGTCGCTTCGTGGGGCTCTTTACATTCTTTACACAGCACCCGCACCAGTCGTTGCGCCATCAAGGCTTCAAGACTGGATGACAGCAGGAAGGGCTCCACCCCCATATCGTGCAGACGCGTCACCGCACCGATGGCGGTATTGGTGTGCAGGGTCGATAACACGAGGTGACCGGTCAAACTTGCTTGTACCGCGATCGACGCGGTCTCGGTATCCCGGATCTCACCGATCATCACGACGTCCGGATCCTGACGCAGAATCGCGCGCAGCCCGCGGGCGAAGGTCATGTCGACCTTGGTGTTCACCTGAGTTTGGCCGATGCCGGGCAACAGGTATTCGATGGGGTCTTCAACGGTGAGGATGTTACGCTCACGCGTGTTCAAAAAGCTCAGGCCCGCATACAACGAAGTGGTTTTACCGGAACCGGTAGGCCCCGTGACGAGGATGATGCCGTGGGGTTTGCGCAACGCCGATTCGAAACGCCCCTGCACCTCACTCGGCATATTCAGTTGCGCCAGACCAAGCTGTCCGGCAGCCTGATCAAGCACCCGCAGTACGACCCGTTCGCCATGGGCGCTAGGGATGGTCGAGACGCGAATATCAACAGCATGACCCGCGATCTTCACCGAAATACGGCCATCCTGAGGAATACGTTTTTCAGCAATATCGAGCCGCGCCATGACCTTTAAGCGCGACACGAGTAGCGGAGCAAGCTGGGGCTTCGGTGACAGTACTTCCGCCAACACGCCATCGGTACGAAAACGGATGGATACGCGATCCTCAAAGGGTTCGACGTGAATATCGGAGGCCTTTTCCTGAATCGCCTGAGAGATGATCGCATTGATCAAACGAATGACCGGCGCATCATCCTGCCCGCTTAAAAGCTCACCATCGTCGATATCTTCAGCAAGCTGGCTGAGATCGAACTCGGCGCCCATATCTTCCACGGCCTGCTGCGCTTCGCCATCGTTGCTCTGATAGACCTTGGTCAGGCGCGCCTGGAAGCTCGCATCGTCGAGCACTTCCATTTCATAAGGGCGGCCCAAGTGACGGCGCAGCTCAATCAGTGTGTGAGCGCTCACATCTTTCTTATGCAGGACGCGCCCATCTTCCACCATCACCCCGTGCGCCGAGGCAAAACTGTAGGGCAGGCGGGTGTGCTGTAAGGCGACTTCCTCACTCACCGGCTTCGTCCTCGGACTCAGTGGCCTCCACGTCATCCAGTTGCAGCTCATCGGAGCTGATGTCCGGCAGTATCGGCAGATGGTCGTTATCCATCAGCGGCAAGCCATAAGCGCGCTGCTCGAGCTGCAGCTCGCGCATACGCTGGTACTTCTCAAGCGTGGCCTCGCTGAGTACATCGTCGTCGCGAACAATCTTGGTGCGCAGAAACACCATCAGATTCTTCTTGCTCATCGAGGTGGACTGGTATTTAAACAAGTACCCAAGAATCGGAATTGAGCCCAAAACTGGCACCTTCTGATCGCTTTCATCGGCTTCTTCCTGCATCAGCCCGCCGAGCACCACAATTTCGCCATCAGAGGCGAGGATTTGCGTGTTGATCTGGCTTTGCTTCGTAATAATGCCGCCATTGGCCGCTGGCTGCGGATCAATGTCAGACACTTCCTGCTCGATGTTCAGCAATATTTTATCGCCCTCGTTAATTTGAGGTGTGATTTTCAATTTGATGCCAATTGATTCGCGAGAGAAAGTGGTGAAAGGGTTGCCGATATTGCCCGTATTCCCCGGAGAAGAGTAACTGCCCGTCGCAAATGGCACCTCTTGGCCGACAGAGATTTCAGCTTCATGGTTATCCATCGTCAGCAATGAGGGCGTCGACAGGATATTGGCATTACTGCTGGTGTCGAGCGCTTGGATAATCGCCATAAACTTCTGCGAGCCATCGAGCCCAGCAAAGCCTAGGCTCGCACCAGTAATGGACGCGATGCCTGAAGCCAGTGCTGCTGTGCCAGAATTTTCGCCAATCAAGCCTTGCGCCACACCGAGCTTGGTGTCAGATGGCCCACGCGATGAACCTCCAAACACACCTGCCTCTTCATTGCTAAAGAGCCACTCGGTGCCCAAGCTCTCGCCTTCTGAGGTATTCAACTCCACAATAATGGCTTCGACCAGCACCTGCGCACGACGAATATCCAAGCGCTCTACGACGGACAGCAACGCGTTCAAGGTGTCGCCCTCTGCGGTAATGAGCAGGGCATTGGTATCCTCGTCCGCCTCTACCGTGGCCCCCTGGTTGCTCTGGTTTTTACCGTCACCGGGGCCCATCTTGCTCAAATTAGCGAGCACTTTGGTCAGCGTTTCCGCCGCCTTGGTGGCGTCGGCATATTCGAGATACACCACGCGCACATTGCCCGATTGCGGATTAGGGCGATCGAGGCGGGAAATCAAGGTTTTGACTCGCGAACGTTGCAGGTCTTCACCGGCAAGCAGAATCGCATTGTTGCGCGTATCGGCCACCATATTCAGCTTGTTCGACAGGCCGGCGGCCTGTTTGTCGGCCGCATCCAGCTTCGTCAATGTTTGCACTAGCGAGTCGGCTTCAGCGTATTTGAGCTGCACGACTTCGGTGGTCGGCACGGCGGCGGTATCGATTTTGCGAATAACGCGGCGGATACGATCGATGTTGGCTTTCGTATCGGTAATGATGATGGAGTTACTCCCATCGTGGTGCGTCAGGTTAGCATTGGTCGAGACCATGGGCCGTAACGCTGCAAGCAACTTTGCCGCGGAAATGTTCTCCGCAGGGATCACGTCCGTCACGATCTCGTGCATGCCACTGATGGCTGAGGCATCGGCCACAGGCGAGGTGCGCGCTTCTTTAATGGGGATGACCTTGGTGACGTTCCCCACTTCGATTACGGTGTAGTTCGACAACTCAAGCACCGAGCGGAACAACTCGTAGAGCTCATCCTTGGTCATGGCGTTGTCATTGGTCATGATCTTGACCTTGCCCTTGACCGACGGGTCGATGACCATGGTCTTGCCGGTCGCAGAGGCCACAGTCTGAATGAATTTGACGATGTCCAGCTCGTTTGAGCCGATCGTATACGTGGGCTCAGGCTGATTCTGATCTTGCGCGACGGCCATAAACGGCGACGCTGCGGGAAGTACCGCAGCGAGCATAAGCGCTTTTAATAAGGTCTTTTTCTTGGCGTACACTGACTACTCGCTTGTTGTATCCAGGCTGACATTCACGTAAACCGTCTCTTCGCCTCTGCGAATTTCAAGATCGGCGGAAGTGGCACTTTTGAGTTGTTGATAGTTATCGCGAATGGCCTGGGCGTTATCAATCGGAATCCCGTTGACAGACGTCACGACGTCATTGGCTTCCAGCCCGAGCTGTTCAAAGAGCTCGCGATTCTTACCGGGTCGGATTCGAAAACCCACCATTTGACCGTTTTCACGATGCACACTGAAACGCACCACATCGCTGATCGATTTGGGCACATCTTCCGGCTTAATCTTGCTCTCGATGCGCGTGGTTTCCGGTTCAGCATCCTCTTCGGCTTCATCATCGTCATTCGAAGCGGTGTTGGTATAAGAGTATGTCACATTGAAATCGGCTTCTGAGTAGAGCCACAGCGACTCGTACTTGCCATTGTTGTTCAGAATCACCCTGTCGTGCAGCACTTTCGCCAGCGAGACGTTGTTGCCCGCGGGTAATTTGTCTTCAATCTGATAGATTTTCTGATTGCTGCCCTGAGCAATCACAGCACTGGATTGGGCGGGGTCATTACTGGCAACGATGCCCACAAGATCGAGGTTCAGGCTGGTCTTGGCTGCGTTATCCTCAATACCCGGCGCCACTTGAGCGGTTTCGACTGGCGCCTCTACGGCCTCTTCCACGCCATCCCCAAAGGTCTGCAGGGACTGCAACGCAGCGAGATCCACACTGTAACCCGAAGCCAGCGAGGCTTCCTGAACTTCCTGAACAGCAACCACCGGAGGCGTTGGCAACATGGGGGGAGAAAATACGAGCCAGACCATACGCGCCAGGCTGTTGCAGGCCCACATCAGTGCCAGCACGATCACCACATTGCGCCAAAAAGCTAAAGGCAGGCGACGCACTTGCCCTGCTAGCTCTTGATAGCGCTGCTCAAACTGGTTGAGTAATGCCTGGTCGGCCATAAATTCTGTTTACCTGTTCACTCGCGTAAAAACGCGCTCTTGTCGTCGTTCCTGGCAATAAGGGGGCCAAAGCCTGTGTTCAGCGAATGGTCTCCCGACGAGACGGCGCCAACAAGCGACTGGCTCCCACTTTTTAATGCGAAGGTCTTTTTTGATGGGCTTCGCGTACCGCGAACACTCCGGAGACGAGCGCAATGCAGTGGGGCAGGTTAACGCTCCAAGTATTAAATTATTATTTAGGCGCCAATACTCAGGCGAGCCTGTCCATTCAAAGCGGCATAGTGTACCCATCGCAGCTACCGAATCCTATGCCCTCGCGAAAGGTTTGTCATATTCTTTCGCAATTCATCCTGGCCCTTGCAGGCTGCGTATACGCTATTCGTGACGACTCGCACATACTCGGGCGGCGCGCTCAAGGCTTGCCTTCACGCTTGCAAGCAGTATGCTTGCCCCCATATCACTGCGACCGAGCGCAATCCAGCGCATTGCCCTACAAGACAGACCAAGTTTTGACCTATGACTGACGTATTTGTTCTGCGCAACCAGCACGGAGAATATCTCAACAAGAGCCGTGAATGGCTCGCCTCTGGCGACAGTAAGACGCTGTTTCGCAGCCCTCACCGCGATGAAATCATCAATGAGAAAGTCGAGCTGGCCGTCAAGCACCCCGACCTGCGTATCCAGACCGTGACCGTTCAACAGAGCGATAACGGCCGCTTGATGCTCGAAGGCGAGGATTGCCTGCCCAAGGCCGACCCTCAGGCCCAACCGGCTCTGGCACTGGACCCAACGCACGTGGCCGAGATCGAGACCGACACCGACACCGACACCGACACCCAAGACACTGACATCGAGGCTGAAAAACCCGATATGAGCGCCACAGACTGAGCGGAAACCTATGTTCAATATTGAAAAGCTGCCCACCGAGCTCGGTGAACGCCACAACGCGACCTTGCTCAACGGCATTTTGCGAGGCATCGAACGAGAAGCCTTGCGAGTCGAAGCCAACGGCCGCTTTTCTGAGCGCGAACATCCGCTGAGCCTGGGCTCTGCGCTCACGCACCCGATGATCACCACCGACTTCAGTGAGGCACTGCTGGAGTTCATCACACCCCCGACGCATCGCTTCGAAGCCCTATTTGATCACCTGTCCCATATTCACCGCTTTGCGATACAACAGCTCGATGACGAGCTGCTGTGGACACACAGCATGCCGTGCATTCTGCCCGGCGATGAAAATGCCATACCCGTCGCCCGCTACGGCAGCTCCCATAACGGTCGCATGAAAACCGTCTATCGACTCGGCCTTGGCCACCGCTATGGCCGAGCGATGCAGACCGTGGCGGGGCTGCACTACAACTTCTCCCTGCCAAACAGTTTTTGGGCGCATTTCCATGCGCGCGACAACAGTCTGCTGAGCCTTGAGGAGTACAAAAACCAGCGCTACTTCAGCCTGATTCGGAATTTCCGCCGTCACTATTGGCTGTTAATTTTGCTGTTTGGCGCATCACCCGCCATGTGCAAGAGTTTCGTCGGCGAGCGCGAACACAATCTGGACACGTTCCCCGGCAACAAGGCTCTGTACCGACCTTATGCGACGTCATTGCGGATGGGCGACCTGGGCTATCAGAGCAGCGCGCAAGAAAACCTGTTTATTTGCTACAACCGCAAACAAACCTATATCGAAACCCTGGCCAAAGCGATTCTGTCGCCCTTCCCCGCCTATCAAAAGCTGCCCTTGAAAGACGAGCATGGCGAATACCAGCAATTGAGCCAGGGCCTGCTGCAAATCGAGAACGAATTTTACAGTGCCATTCGGCCTAAACGCAGTGCGAAGCCAGGTGAAACAGCACTCACGGCGCTGCACAAGCGCGGAGTGGAATACATCGAAGTGCGCTGCCTCGACATCAATCCGTTTACGCCCTTAGGCATTACGGAGACCCAGGTCGCGTTCCTCGATACCTTTTTGCTTTACTGCGCCCTGGCGCCCAGCCCCGAATCCGACATGGAAGAATTCCGTATGATTCTGGCGAATCAGAAAGCCGTGGTGAACCGTGGCCGTGACCCCGAACTGATGCTCGAGCACCGCGAACATGGCGCGCTGCGCGCACGCGACTGGGCGAATGGGTTATTTGATGCCATGAAACCTGTCGCCGCGCTGCTCGACAACGCGTTTGAGCAACAGCGCTTCAGCCAGGCGTTGAAATTACAGGGCGATGCGATTCAGGATTACGACTTATTGCCTTCCGCACGGCTGCTCGCCGAGCTCGAAACCACTGATCAAAGCTACCCGCAAATGGCGCTGGCTCAGTCACGCGCTCATACAGCGGAGCTGGCCGAGACAGCGATTGACCCCGCGACCCTCAAACGTTTCGAAGACATGGCAGAAGAGAGTCATGCGGAACAGCGCGCGATGGAGGCACGCTGCAATAAGTCCTTTTCAGATTTTATTGCGAAGTACTTCAAACAGTATCGCAAGTTGTTGTGAGACTGGCTGGCACTGAAGCCCATCAGTGCCAAGTCAGCGAGTTGAACAGCACGTCGACTACTTCTTCAGGCTCAAGCCCGTCTTCTTTTTGTAGGAGTTCGCGCACTTCATCCAATGCGGATTGGCGCATGGCTTCACGTCCATCCTGAGATTCAAGCGTCTCATCGGTTTGTGCCGCAAACAGCATGACCAGGTTATTGCGGATGAAGGGCATATGATGGCGAACGGAATTCGCGGCTTCCGGGCTCGCCAGGCGAATGGTCACACCGGTTTTGAGATAGCGCAACTTGCCGTTACCGCCGTAGTTCACCACAAACTGGGGCTGCAAAGGGATGTAAATCGCCGGCGCTGCAGGTTCCGCCCCCTCTTCCGTGGCTTCGTCTTCGGCCTCGTCTTCAGCATAGACCGGACTCATCCACAGTACCGCCGCCATCAAAAGCACCATCCATCCCGCTATTTGCCTACGCATCGTTTTCATATCCACTGTTTATCGCAAAATACAACACTTCATCCCCTAGCATAGTGCATGCTTCAGAGGCTTTCCAAACCCGCTGAACAGTCGCGCGTTTACGCTGTCTATACAAGGCCGCTTTTTTATTTATGGTTCCGCACTGTTTAACGCCAAGGATTCGCCAATGCCCTCCAGCCGACTTTGTTTTTCCGCCATCGCCGCGTTCTGCCTGGCAGCCATGGTGGCCGCGCTCATCATGCAATACCAATTCGACATGGAGCCCTGCCCGCTGTGTATCAGCCAGCGCATCATGATGATCCTCGTCGGCGTCAGCGCACTCATTGGCGTGTTTGTCTCTCGTTCAACACTGGGTCGACGACTCAGTGCTGGCATCGCGGCTTGCTTTGCCCTGATTGGCGCCGGTATCGCAGGCCGACATGTCTGGATTCAGAACCTCCCAGAAGACGAAGTACCCCTGTGTGGCCCCGGCTTGGCCTATACTTTTGAAACACGCCCCCTTTTCGATGCGTTAAGTGTGCTATTTGCGGGTGACGGACACTGCGCCGATGTGCATTTTCATTTCCTTGGCCTGTCCATTCCCGGTTGGACACTGGTCAGTTTCATCGCATTGGCGATCGCGTTACTATGGCTTCTATTCCGGCCCACACCGACCGCCGCTGTCGCCACAGATTAAATAAAGAGGACATTCCGCAATGTTGGAAAATTGCAAAACAGCCCAGGAAAGATGGGGCGGGGTCAGTGAAATCATTGACCGCTGGCTGGCCGATCGGCAACAGTTATTGATCGACTACTGCACCTTATCTGAAACAGTGGAAGAGCTGGACAACACCCAAAGCGGCCGACTCTTGCAGCACCTGTGTCAGATTCTCGTCGACTATGTCTCGGCGGGTCACTTTGAGATTTACGAACAGCTGCAAAAAGAAGGTCAGGAATTCGATGACCAGGAAGGCCTCAAAAAAGCCGGCCAGCTTTACCAGTCCATCGACTCCACAACGGAATTCATTTTGGACTTCAATGACAAGTATCAGGAAATCGATGATCTCGATGCCATCGAAACGGACCTGTCCCGTCTTGGCGAAGTGCTCGCCTCGCGCTTCGAAGCCGAAGATCAAATGATTGAAATCCTGCACTTCGCTCATCAAGATCAGTTGGAGCACAATGCCTGAGGGCCTCGTCGCTCGGGCTGAAACACGGTCGCTCGCGTCAAAGCTGCTATGCTATGAACGACTATAGATTCCGACTGCGATGATCTCGATGCTCGATTCTTCACGACCCGCCTCTTTCTTGCCCGCCGGATTGATCACGGCGCTGCTTTTTCTCGGTGGCTGTTCACGCGCGTTGGCGCCGGTGGACTCGGTCGAGGTGGCAAGCAAAGGCATGCACACAGCAGCCATTGATGAGGCCGCAGAGCTCACACTAGTTGGCTCCATTTACCACGGAGGCAGCCTTTGGCGCTTGGGTGATAGCGAAAGGCTCTTCGATTGGAACCACACACAAACCGATTACAGCACGTTCATCGCCGCCGATTTTTCCGACGATGGTGCGTGGGCGGTCAGTGCAGAAGCCCATACGATGGTGCTTTGGAACACGCGCAATGGCGAAGGCAGTCGTTACTGGACAGCCCCGGCGGAGATTCTGGATATCGAATTAAATCAGAATGCGAGTCTCGCCCTCCTCGGTCTCTCTGATCACACAGCGGTGGCCTTTGATATTCAACGCGGCGGCATTCGCCAGACCTTCACACACAAAAACCGAGTGCGTAGCGTCGACTTCAGCGCGGACGGGCGATTGGCAATCAGCGGATCCGAAGATTACACCGCACGCGTGTGGGATGTGCGCAGCGGTGCACTGCTCTCCACGATGCAACACGAAGACGACGTACAGCTCGTGGTGCTGAGTGACGATGCACAGCTCGCACTCAGTGTGAGCAAGTACGACACTGCGCGACTCTGGAATCCGGCAAGCGGTGAGCTGATTGCTGAGCTGCCACTGCGCGCCGAGCACTTGAAGCGCGGACTACGATTTACCACCGCTCGCTTCAGTAAAAATAACCAACTTCTACTGACCGGACGTGCGGACCAGATCGTGCAGCTTTGGGACGTGGAGACAATGAAAGAAGTGGGCCGCTGGAAATTACCGAAACGCGATGCTTGGAAACCCACGAGTGCGGCGGTTCTGGATGTGGCGTTCAGCGAGCGTGAGGGCATCTATTATGCTGCGGCGTCCAATGGTTTCATCCACACATTAAACGCCGCGCAATAAATTAATTCTCGGGCGACAGCACTTCGATCAATTCGATCTCAAATACCAGCACGGAGCCCGGGTCGATTTCCATCGTGCCATCCGGATACGCCAGCGACGGTGGCAAGGTCACTCGCCATTTATCCCCCTCTTGCATCATCAATAACGCCTCTGTCCATCCCGGTATAACCTGGTTCACCGGAAACTCTACGGCGTCGCCAGCGCTGTCAAACACCGACCCATCAATCAAGGTGCCGTGATACCGAACACGCACAACATCGTTCAATGCCGGGGTGGCGCCCTCTCCTGATTGCAGTACTTCATACTGCAATCCGCTCGCTGTGACCGTCACGCCTTCTTTCTGCGCATTCTGCTGCATGTATTCCTGCCCGGAACGCGCATTGGCTTCGCGCGCCAATCGCTTTTCACGCTCAGACTTAAAGGCTTGGAAATTGGCCATCACGCCGCGCATTTCGCCTTCGGTCAAGCGTAAGGCCTTGCCTTGTTTGACATCCTCAATGGCCAGCAGCATCGCGTCAACATCGCTGTCCATTCCACCACCCTGCAGGTGTTTCGCAGTGGAATAGCCAATGACATAACTGGCCTTTTGCTCGATGCTTTCCAGCGCGATCGTTTCGTCGTGCATCTGCGTGTCTGACTGCTCGCCACATGCGCTCAATGCCGCAATGGCCAACAGCGCCAGAGCGCGACAAGGGTGTGTGCGAGTTGTTATCCCCAAGCCAGATCCCAATCGTTTTTTCATGCTCTACTCGTTCTGTGAATTTCCGTAATAGGGTGACATCTAGTGCTAGAAACGCAGGGTGCCTCATTCGGCATTGAAGTGCAATCTGCGATCGCGCAGCGTAAACATGAACCGCCCAAAGCGTCGAACAGGTTCCGTTTTTTAGCCCACATTCTTTTGAATTCTTGCAGGAACAACCACAATTTTGTGAATCATCGGCAAGTCTGTTGCTTTTTTCGGCTTCTGTTATACATTTTTAAAAAAACAAGGTTATCATTTATCCGCTTTTCGCTTATCCACTCACAATCGTTTATAGCTAACTTCAGGTAATGCTCTATGGCCGCTAAAAAGAAAGCCGTCGATCCCATTGCTGCACTCGAAAAAGAAATCAGTGCAACAAAGGCAAAGCTCGACGCACTTCGCTCAAAACAACTGGTCGCTGCTGAACGCGCCGTCGTCTCACTGACCTCAAAACTCGACAAAGCCAAAGCCAAACTGAGCAGCCTGAATGACAAGCTCAAAGCGGCGCGCGACGCAGCCAAATCGCGCAAGACCGCGGCGACTGCTACCCGCGTAGAAAAAGCACGTGCTGCCGCAAGCGCTCAGCGAGAGCTGGTCGCCTCACTGCAGGCCGAAGTGGCTAGCGCCAAACTTGACGCCAAGGAAAAGAAAGCCGTTGTTGCACAAGCTGCAGCGCTGGATAAGGCCATCGCTCAGGCAGAGAAGGCCGCAGCCAAACCGGCGAAACGACGCAGCACCCGACGCAAAGCCAGCCCAGCGAAAACGGTGAGCGACAGCGCCGCGCCTAAGACAGCGGCGAAGAAAGCCAGCACCAAGAAGGCGCCTGCTAAGAAAAAAGCCGCTGCTACTAAAGCACCCGCGAAAAAAGCACCGGCAGCGAAGAAGGCACCAGCAAAGAAAGCGGCGGTGAAGAAAGCGCCCACTAAAAAGCCGGCAGCCAAGAAGAGCCCAGTGAAAAAGGCGCCCGCTGCCGCGAAAGCATCGACCAGCGCACCGGCCAAATCGGCACCTGCAAAAAAAGCCCCGGCGAAGAAAACCACGGTGAAAAAGGCCCCCGCCAAGAAGGCGCCGGCTAAAGCGCCAGAAACCAAGAGCGAGACCAAACCTGCTCCGGTGAAAGTCAGCCCTGTGGAACCCGCTATCCCAGCACCTGCAGCCAAGCCCGCAAGCCCGGCCAAAGCACCCAGTGCGGTAGTCAAAGACGCCGTTAAAACGACCGCGACTCCTGCGCCCACAGAAAGTGGACAGTCCAGCGCAGCCGTCGTGCCCAAACCCGTTGAAACGCCAGTCACCAGCGCCCCTGCAAAGCCGGTTGAGAAAAGCGAAGAAGAAAAAGCACCTAGTACACCCAAGCCACAGAGTCTTTTTGGCGACGATTGAGTGTAGCGATATTGCCTGTGCAAAATCGTATAAAAAAGGCCGTCGAGATGACGGCCTTTTTTTTGTAACTCGCTAAAGTCGATCGTATTCAGGCTATACCACAATCTCGACACAGGGCGTCGGCATGCGACGCTGCCTCAGGGATACGTAAGAAATCAAGGTAATACACGGTATCGAGCGAAGCGCCCGGCAAGGTGTTGCGCTGCTGTGCCGAATGAAATTTGAGTGTCATCGATTCAAGACGTTGAAGAAAGTGCTTTTCCAACTCGATTTCCGCGCGCAGGATGGCACCGCGTACCGCTGTACTTCGAGCTTCTTCCAACTCCTTGTCATCTCGGAGTAAACGGCGCACCTCACGCAATCGACCTACCGTCAGCTGGCTCTGCGTATCGAGCTGAATCAGTACCTCATCCAGCCATTCGGTCCACAGCAGCAAACCCTCTTTCTGTAACCAGCAGGTCCAAAGCAGAATATTGACGTTTGCGTGGTACTCGTCTTGTAAGGTTAGACAACGTTGTTCAACGTGCTCATTGTCCCACACGCGCCAGACAAATCGGCGAAGTGGCTCCTGCCATAGCGGTGTGGTTTTCGCGTTCATACTGTTCCCGAACGGGTAAGTCTGCGGAATTCGACGGTCATAATACCGCGTTTGTGGCGCTGAAAGTACCAACTAGGGCCTGTTAACCCTAGACCCGCTCGAACACCAAATCCCAGATGCCGTGCCCTAGCCGACTTCCACGCTGTTCGAACTTGGTCACCGGACGGAAATCCGGACGCTCCACAAAGCAATATTCGCCTCCCTGGTTTTTAAAACCGGGCGCGAGCGCCATCGCTTCCATCATGTGATCCGCATAATGCTCCCAATCCGTTGCGAGATGGAAAATCCCACCTGGCTTTAAACGTTCGCGCACCAGCTCAACAAATTGGGGCTGAACGATGCGTCGTTTGTTGTGCTTTTTCTTGTGCCAGGGATCAGGGAAATACAGCTGAAAACGGTCTGCGCACGCAAGCGGAATACAGTCTTCTAGAACGTCCAGTGCATCGGCCAAATACACTTTCAGATTGCGTATGTCGGCCTTGCCCGCTTCGTTAATCAAGCGCCCCACTCCGGGCGGATGCACTTCAATGCCAATGAAGTCTTTGTCCGGCTCAGCCTTCGCCATCGCCAGCAGAGAGTCGCCCATACCGAAGCCCACTTCGATCACCAAAGGCGCCTCGCGGCCAAAGGTCTCGCGCAGATCGAGCATGCCATCAAACAAGCTTAAGCCGTACTCCGGCCACCACTGATCGAAGGCTTTCTGTTGCCCATCGGTCATGCGGCCTCCGCGAATCACATAACTGCGAATCGCTTTTTTCTTAAATTCAGTTTTCATCGTTTACTCGTTTCACCAGAGATCGCGGCCACGCCGCCACGGCCAGACTCAACCAGCCGAGAATCATACAGGTCCCACCAAGCGGGGTTATCGGCCCAAGCCAACGCGGCCCACCAAGCGCAAGGCCATACAGACTCCCGGAAAACAGCAGCATGCCCAGCGACCAGCAAAGTACCACAATGCCGACCGTGCGAGGCGATACGCGGCTGCCCAGCAGCGCCAGCCCAAAGAGCGAGAGCCCATGCCACATCTGGTAACGCACCCCCGTGCCGAAAATGTCCAAGGCATAGGGACTCAAAGCGGCCTTCAAGCCATGCGCCGCAAAGGCGCCCAGTATCACGGCGCTACCGCAGAAAAGGGCGGCCAGGAACAATGACCAAGGGGCAATTCGTTGCACGGACTCTCCTCGTTTTCAAAAAAAAAGCCGCTGGTGAACAGCGGCTTTTCCGTTATTGCGCTTAAAACTGCGATCCAATTCGGCCTCAGGCCTCCATAATGGCTCGCACTTTTTTCATGGCATTTTTTTCGAGCTGACGAATACGTTCGGCGGATACACCGTACTTATCGGCCAGCTCATGCAGCGTCGCTTTAGATTCGTCGTTCAACCAGCGCTGTTGCAGAATGTCACGGCTGCGCTCATCCAATTCGTCGAGCGCCAATTCCAGACCGTTCACGCTGTTTTCCTGCCAGTCGGCATTTTCCAGCATCACGGACGGGTCATAACGCACGTCTTCGAGGTAGTTGCTCGGAGCCTGATACGCCGTATCGTCGTCGTCATCGGCACCGGCATCGAAGGCCGCGTCGAAGGCCGACAGGCGCCCTTCCATCTCGTGCACGTGCTTGACGTCTACGTTCAGATCTTCCGCCACGGCTTTGGCTTCATCCGCCGTCAGCCATGCGAGTTTTTTCTTCTGCCCGCGAAGGTTGAAGAACAACTTGCGCTGCGCCTTGGTCGTGGCCACTTTCACAATGCGCCAGTTACGCAGAATAAATTCGTGTATCTCCGCCTTGATCCAATGCACCGCAAAGGACACCAGCCGCACACCCTTCTCGGGGTTAAAACGTTTTACAGCCTTCATCAGGCCAACATTGCCTTCCTGAATCAGGTCAGACTGGCTCAGCCCGTAACCTGCGTAGGATTTGGCGATGTGTACAACGAAACGCAGGTGTGACATCACCAGGCGTCTCGCCGCGTCGAGATTCGCGTTGTAGTAGAGGTCTTCCGCCAGTTGCTTCTCTTCTTCTGCAGACAGAACCGCAATTGAGTTGACAGTCTGCATGTATGCCGCCAGGTTCTGACCTGGAGCGAGCGAATCCACTGTCTGTAAATTGGTTCCCATTCATGCCTCCTAAATAGAGCGTATCCGCCATGATAGCACTGTGGTCGGGGTCTATCCATTATCCGCACTGTAGACCCGCCAAGCCAAGGCGATATTAGAGAGCTGGGGGCAGGAATGTCGATTTCAAGCCCTGCTCACCCATTTTGACCTCAGCAGCGTGATGGAGTTCCCACTCAGCGGGGCTCGATATCCGCCAGATGCCGCCCTACGGCCACCATTGCGCCAAGCCAGCCCAAAATCGTACCCACGGCCAGTAGCTCAAGCGCCTGCACAAAACCCAGGCCTTTCATGCGGAATTGGGCGTCGTAGCTCTGTGCTAAGTGTTCTACGCTGCCGCTGAGAATCCAGACGACCAGACCGACGATGATGCACGCCAAAAACGCGCCCAGAAACCCGAACAGGCCCCCAGTGTATAGCAGAGGGCGGCGCACAAAGCCGTCGGTGCCGCCAACAAGCTTGATGACCACAATTTCATCACGCCGATTTTCAATCAGCAAGCGCACTGTATTGCCGATGGCCAGCAAGGCACCCAAACCAAGCAAGATGGCCAAGAAGACCACCAGTTGACGCAACAGCGCTGTAATGGCGAGAAAGCGCTGTACCCATGCCAGATCAACCTGCGCTTGCTCGACAAGCGCGTGCTCGGCGTATTCCTCGGCCAATTCGGCCTGGGCTTCCGGTGCGCGAAACGCTGACGCGAGGCGTAGCTCGAACGACGCGGGGAGGGGTTGTGCCCAAGCCCGTTCAGGGCGCCGCCAAAACCGCTGTGTTGCTCAAACTCCGCCAGTGCCTCATCCGCGCTGATATAGCGCACCCCGGCAATGCGTGTATCTGTACGCAATTGTTCATCCAAGCCTTTCAACGCGGTGTCTTTCACCCCTTGGTGCAGATAGAGGCTGATGCGCGGCTCGGTATCCCAGTTTTCACCCAATTGCTGCAGGTTGTTCAGCGACACCAGCAACAACGCTGGCAAGGCCAGGGCAATGGCGACCACGAGGGAGGTCAACAGGGTTTGCCCCGGCTGCTGCATCAAACGGCGGACTGTCGCCAGCAATGAGGCGCGGTGATGCATGTGGTAGCTTTGGAATCGATCACCCAGACTACGACGAGAGGTTTGCGCGCCTTGTGCCTCGCGCGGCCGATTGCTCGCCGAGTTGCGGGCTGTGGCGCCCTGGCGCGGAGGCTGGCGGGGTGAGGCACCGCGGCTCATTGCGCGGGCTCCTTCGCTGGCAGGAAATCATCGTAGACCAGCGAGCCTTCCTGAAGTGCCATCACACGCTTGTTCATACGCTTAATGAGGGCGTGATCATGGCTGGCGATCAGGGTGGTCACACCCACTTCCGTAAATTGCTCAAACAAGTTCATAATCTCGGCAGACAGCGCCGGATCGAGATTACCCGTGGGCTCATCCGCGAGCAGAATAGGGGGCTTGTTGACGATCGCGCGCGCGATGCCTACGCGCTGTTGCTCACCCCCACTCAATGCGATCGGAAGATGCTTTTCCTTGTGCAGCAGCCCCACCTTGTCGAGCGCCGCGCGCACTCGACGCCCGGTGTCTCTGAGGCCGAAGCCGGCAATTTGCAGGGGGAGGGCGACATTGTCGTAGACGGTGCGATCAAACAAGAGTTGATGGTTTTGAAAAACCACCCCGATGTGACGCCGGTGATGGGGCACTTTAGCGCGCCCGAGGCGCTGAGTGTTGCGACCGTTCACGACCACCTGGCCGGAGGTCGCACGCTCCATCAACATAATCAGTTTCAGCAAGGTGCTCTTGCCCGCGCCACTGTGGCCAGTGAGGAATACGAGCTCGCCCGGGTGAATTTCGAAGGACACGTCACTCAGTGCGTCCTTGCCGCCGGGGTAGCGTTTACATACGTGACTGAAGCTGATCATGAAGACAGTGTATCGGGTTCCGCCTTCGGCTTATGCGAACAGCGCATCAACAAATTGACGCGATTTGAACGGCTGCAAGTCATCAATGCCTTCTCCGATGCCGACGAAGCGCACAGGGGTTTTGTGCTTGCGACTCAACGCGAAGATGACGCCGCCACGCGCCGTGCCATCGAGCTTGGTCAGCACGAGCCCGGTGACACCCGCGCTCTGTTTAAACTGATCGAGCTGGCTGACGGCGTTCTGCCCGGTGCCCGCATCAAGGACGAGCAGGATTTCGTGCGGGGCACTGGCGTCAAGCTTGGTCATCACGCGCTTCACCTTCGCCAATTCTTCCATCAGATTGCTCTTGTTGTGCAGGCGCCCGGCGGTATCCGCGATCAGTACATCGATACCCCGTGACTGCGCGGATTGCAGCGCATCGAAGATCACCGAGGCGCTGTCGGCACCCGTGTGCTGCGCCACCACTGGTACCTGGTTGCGCTCACCCCAGGTTTGCAGTTGTTCCACGGCTGCCGCGCGAAAGGTATCGCCCGCCGCGAGCATGACGGACTTGCCTTCATTCTGAAACCGCTTGGCCAGTTTGCCTATGGTGGTGGTCTTGCCAACACCGTTCACGCCCACGACAAGAATCACGAAGGGGCTGTTTTCCGCTGGGATGTGTAAGGGCTGCTCCACCTCATCGAGCATCTCGCACAACATGCGCTTCAGCTCGTCTTGCAGGGCTTCACCATCTGAAAGCTGTTTGCGGGAGACTTTATCCGTCAACGCATCGATGATGGTTTCCGTTGCTTCGACGCCGATGTCGGAGGTCAACAGCAAGGTTTCCAGCTCTTCGAGCAATTCATCATCGATGCTCTTGCGCCCAAGCAACAGTGCGCTGAGCCCGGTTGATAGGGGCTTGCCAGTGCGCGCAAGCCCGGCCTTGAAACGCTCGAAAAGAGAGGGTTTACGGCTCTCTTCAGCCGGTGCAGAAGCCGGTTCTGATTCCGCTGCAACGACCGCCTCGTCCGGCGTTTCGCCCTCGCTGGTGTTGCTTTTTTTACGTTTAAAAAACATCATGCTTATCCATTTTAAATTGCGACCCGCCACGCCGTGAACCGCTCTGGCCGATCACCAAAAAACAAAAATACCCGCCCCGACACCAGTGCGCGCGTGCGCTTAATTGCGGGTCGATGGCGGCGGCGGCAACTGCCTGTCGGCGACGCACCCGGCCTACGACCGACTGGCGATCGCATTCGCGAAACACTGTTTAACTGGTTAATGCAGGAGCTGCCTGGGCTTCGCTGTCTCGACCTGTTTGCCGGCACCGGTGCGCTCGGCCTCGAAGCCTTGTCGCGCGGTGCGGCGCATGTCCAGTTTGTTGAAGCTCACGCCGCCACAGCCAGGCAATTACAGACCAACCTGCGCCTGTTGGACGCCGATCCAAGGGAATACGCACTTGCACAATGCGACGCCCTGAGCTGGCTGCAAAGCACGCCCGCCCAGCCCTTTGACCTGGTCTTTCTCGACCCGCCTTTTGCACAGGACCTGTGGCAATCCGCCTGCGCACAGCTCACGGAGCCCGGCTATCTGGCGGAGGAGGCGTTAATATACGTGGAAAGCCCCAAGGAAACAAAGATCGAAACGCCCTCTGACTGGTTTGAGCTTAAAAGTCTGCAGGCGGGCGCCGTCAGTGCCCGGCTTTTTCGTCGAAATGCGGCGATGTCTCGCTAATCTCGCCCTGTTTTCCTGCGGAATCTGACACCTAAACCCAAAAAGGTGAGAACTGCGCGCACTTTCAGGCTAAAATCGCGCCCACACTCAGAACAAGGCAGCGCCCCTCCATGAAACGCGTCGTTTACCCAGGCACTTTTGACCCCATTACCAATGGCCATATCGATCTGGTTCAGCGTGCTGGCAAGCTGTTCGACACCGTCATCGTCGCTGTGGCGTCAAGCGCCCGCAAGAAGCCCTTGTTCACCCTGGAGGAGCGGGTAGCGCTGTGCAACGAGGTGTTGGGCCATATCCCCAATGTCGAAGTATGCGGCTTTGACTGCCTGCTGAAGGACCTTGTGGAAGAGAAGGGGGCCTACGGCGTTGTTCGCGGTTTGCGCGCCGTTTCAGATTTTGAATACGAATTTCAGCTTGCGAATATGAACCGCGCGCTCGACCCGTCCATGGAAAGCCTGTTTCTGACGCCCGCCGAACACCTGAGCTATATCTCCTCGTCTCTTGTTCGCGAAATCGCCTCACTGAACGGCGATGTCAGTAAATTCGTGCCGCAAAAAGTCGAGCTGGCCTTGAACAGCAAGTTCAAGCGCCAGGATTAATATTCAGGCGCCAAATCGCCAGAAAGTCCGTAAAAAATGCTCCGCTCCCCAGCACCGTCGCCGGTGCTCATCTATAGTATAAATGCGACCCATGTCGCATTTATGGCCCATTCAATCGAGCAGTAGAAAAGGACTCGGCGCCCGCCCCAGCAGCGCCCGGATAGCGACCCGTGACGCAGCGCCTCATTCCCACACATACCATCGACGACGGCTTCGACCGCCAGAACCTGAGCATCATCCGCAAACGATTTGATGCGGTAAACCAGGATCGTTTGCGCCGTATGCGCGGTGCACTGGCGGAACGACACCAGCTGTTTCTCGACATCCTGCCCCTGCTGTTTCACTGCAACCACCCGATGCTGCCCGGCTTCGTCAACCGACAAACCCCGTGCAAGGTCTCAGGCTACAAACCCGACAGCCGCGACCTCGACCGGGTGCGCCAGATTGCGCGCAGCTTCACGGTGAACTACGAACCCAATGTCGACGAAGCCATCTACGGCATTTATGTGATGGGCAGTGTCGGCACCATTGCCCAGAGCGAACGCAGCGACCTGGATTTCTGGCTATGCCACCGGCCCGGTATGTCTCAGGACGCGCTCCGACTGTTGCATACCAAGTGTGAACGCATCACGCGATGGGCTGCGGAGCAACGGCTCGAAGCCCACTTTTTCCTGATGGACTATGAGGCCTTTCAGCAAGGCAAGCTGTCTTCGCTGGATGAAGAAAGCAGCGGCAGTGCGCAACGATTGTTGCTGCTCGACGAGTTTTATCGCTCGGCCATTTTTGTCTGTGGGCGCATGCCGCTCTGGTGGTTTGTGCCAGACAAGGACGAAAAACACTATCGCCAACATGCCGAAACCTTGCTCGGTAAGCGCTTTCTGCCCCCGCAACATGTGCTCGATTTTGGCGGCATCTCCGATATTCCCGGCGGGGAGTTTATCGGTGCGGGTATCTGGCAACTGTATAAAGCCATTGATTCACCGTATAAGTCGGTGCTGAAACTTCTGCTGTTAGAGGCGTATGTCAGTGAGTTCCCGAATATCCAACCGTTGGCCCTGCAGTTTAAGCAGCAGATCTATGCGGGCGAACTGGATATCGACAAGCTCGACAGCTACGTGCTCGTCTATCGAAAAATTGAGCAGTATTTGCTCAGCCAGGGCCAGCACAAACGCCTTGAGCTGGCGCGCCGCTGCTTTTATTTCAAAGTGAATCGCGCCCTGTCACGCGCTTCTCGCCGAGGCCAGCGGCCCTGGCAGCGCGACTTGCTGCGCGCATTCGTCGAGGAATGGGACTGGGATGAAGACGATGTCTTGCTACTTGACGCAAGGCACAACTGGAAAATCGCCACGGTCGCCGCCGAGCGAGCGCAATTGGTTAATGAACTCAATCACAGCTACCAATTCCTGCTCGAGTTCGCACAGGCGCAGGGCATGAGCCGCGCGATTTCAGCGGAGGAGCTCACCGTCCTCGGCCGCAAACTGCAAGCGGCTTTTGAGCGGCGGCCAGGAAAAATCGAGTGGATCAACCCCAACATTTCCAAGGACCTGTCTGAAGACCTGATTGTGTTTGATCACGGTGCGGGCGAAGCAGGGCAGGGCGATATCTGGACAGCCAGTACCGTCAGTGGGCCGGTCAGCGCGCGGATCACCCAGCCGATTCGCAGCAGCAACAGCTTTATAGAATTGCTGTTGTGGTGTTTCTATAACGGCATCATCGAAAAACACACCTATTTGGATTTTGGCAGGCAGCGTCGCTTCAGTGTGAAGTCTGTACGCCGCCTGCTCGCGCTATTCGAGATGTGGCTGCCCAAGGCCCACGACAACGCCGAGCACAGCCACTTTTATAAGGCATCCAAACCCCTTAAAGCCATGATGCTGCTCAATGTCGGGCTCGGCCCATCACCGGAGCTGACCCAGGGAGGTCTGCAAAGGCTCACTGAGAACAGCGATGCGTTGAGCTACGGTGGCCGTGAGGAAAATCTCGTGGCCTCGGTAGACCTGATCACCGTCAACAGCTGGAATGAAGTGCACACCCGGCGCTACGAACGCGAACACGCCCTGCTCGACGCACTGAAGGATTATTTGCAGCTCACCTTGCCCGGCACCCACCACGCTCCCCCTGAGTTGCGTGTGGAATGCATCGGCAGTGAACACAGCAGCCTGATTGTCCATCGCGTAAAAGAATGGCTCGGCGAAATTCAGCGCTGCTTCTACGCCACCGGCGGAGCGCAGCGTCGCTACGTGTTCCACCTGTCTGAGCGATTTCACACTTTGCAGTTTGTCGGTATGCGCCCGGTGGTGCAGGCCTTCGCCAATGAAAAGAAGCTGATCCATTCGCTGAGCGCAGACCAACACAAATACAGTGGCTTGCGCATCGACAGCCGCTGCCTGCAGCACACCCCGATGCCCTTTATTGCCAGCAAGATGAAGCGCAATACCATCAGCATTTTTTACCGACGCTTCGATATCGGTATGGAAACCTACGTCGCCGATGAAAAGGGCTCAATCTCGCACTCCATCATCCGTGGCCAGCGCGATCACAACCCGCTGGTGCCACTGCATCGCTTTCTGCGTGCCGTGATTCAACGTCAGGCGCGCTCCCAACCCGATTTGCTGTCTGACTTTGGTATCTGCCCCATTTACTTTTATGAGCTGAAAAAGCGCAGCGACCTCAAGTTTATCGGTCGCCAGACGCCGATTTCACAAGATACCAAGCAAACCAATATGTTCGAGGTGAAAGCCATCGCGCACTGCGATGACGACAACACCATCCACTTCGACTTTTATTGCGACGATCAGGAGTTTTCGTCCCGCTCTTTCAAAGACCAGCTCTATCTGGTGGTAGCGCAGTTTATCCTCAGCCGCCGCAATCGCGGTGAAAACTACCCGATCTACATGACCGACCTCGACCTCAGTCTCTGCGCGCACCTGATCGCCCAGGACGCACAACTGCAGATGACCCACTACCTCGAGATCAAAAACGCCCTCGAAGCCCGCCTCAACGAAGCCATTGGCGTACTGATCAAAGCCTGAAAATAGCCACACAGCGCGGTTGCGGCTATACTCGCGCGTTTATATGTGTACCGAGTTCACGGAGAGTTCGCCCATGCGAATCCGCTGTCTGTTTGTCGGCGTTTTACTTATCGGCGCCTGTCTCGCCGGTTGTGGCCAGAAAGGCCCTCTGAAACTGCCGGAGCCTGACAACGAGGCCCGTGTTCAGCCGCGCTAAGGCATCGCGTGCACCCAGAATAGATGCGAGAAAGAACATGTCCGTTTTTGAACGACGCGATGGCGACTTGTGCCTGGAAGGCCTTGCGTTAAACCGTCTTGCCGATGATTTCGGCACGCCTTGTTACGTCTACAGCCGCGCCGCCATTGAGCAGGCTTACCTGCAGTACGCCGAAGCGCTGGGCAGCCACCCCGGCAAAATCTGCTACGCGGTTAAGGCGAATTCCAACATTGCCGTGTTGCAAGTGCTGGCCCAATTGGGCAGCGGCTTCGATATCGTATCGGAAGGAGAGTTGCGCCGCGTGTTGCTCGCCGGTGGTGATCCCGCCAAGGTCATTTTCTCCGGCGTTGGTAAAACCCGCGACGAAATGGCCTTCGCGCTCGACTGCGGCATCGCCTGTTTCAACGTCGAAAGTGCGGCTGAACTTGAATTACTGTCCGCTGTGGCCACCGAGTGCAATGCGGTTGCGCCTGTTTCACTGCGTGTGAACCCGGACGTGGATGCGCAGACGCACCCCTATATTTCAACGGGCCTCAAAGAAAATAAATTCGGCATCGACATCAACACCGCCCTCGAGGTGTACCAACGCGCGGCGTCACTGCCCGGCATTGAAGTGTTGGGGGTCGACTGCCACATCGGCTCGCAACTGACAGAAAGCCAGCCGTTTTTCGATGCGCTCGAGCGCCTGTTGTTGCTGATCGATGAACTGGCCGACAAGGGCATCGTCATCGAACATCTCGACCTCGGCGGCGGCATCGGTGTGCGCTACCGAGATGAGACCCCACCGAGTATTCAGCAACACATCGACACCATTAAGGCTCGCCTTGGTGACCGCAAGCTCGCACTGATGTTTGAGCCCGGTCGTTCGATTGTCGCCAATGCCGGTGCGCTGCTCACGGAAGTGCTGTTTCTGAAGCCCACCGAACACAAAAATTTTGCCATTGTCGACGCCGCAATGAACGACAATATTCGCCCCTCGCTGTATCAAGCCTGGCAGGCGGTCGAGCCCTTGCGTGCCGCTGAGCATGCCGAAACCCTGCACTGGGACCTGGTTGGGCCCATCTGTGAAACCGGTGATTTTATTGCGAAAGACCGCGAACTCGCGCTGGAGCCAGGTCAACGTCTCGCGCTGATGTCCTCAGGCGCGTACGGTTTTGTCATGAGCTCAAACTACAATTCCCGCCCCCGCGTTGCTGAGGTCTTGGTCGACGGCGATCAGGCACACCTGATTCGCGCCCGGGAAACCTTTGACGACATCGTGCGCGGAGAAGCCTTGCTGCCCCTGAGCGAGGGTCAGTGACATGCGCCTTCGTTTCACCAAAATGCATGGCCTGGGCAATGACTTTGTCATGCTCGATGGCGTCAGCCAAAAACTGGTGCTTTCCGCCGCCAAGGTACGCAAACTGGCCGACCGGCATTTCGGTATTGGCTGCGATCAGGTACTGCTGGTAGAGCCACCGCACTCCCCGCAAGCGGATTTCCGTTATCGAATTTTTAACGCCAACGGCGAGGAAGTCGAAAACTGCGGCAATGGCGCACGTTGCTTTGCGATCTTCGTACAACAGCGTGGCCTGTGCAGTAAAAACCGCATCGTTGTGGAAACGGCAAACGGTCAGATGGTACTGAATGTGCTCGCAGACAAGCGTGTACGCGTCGACATGGGCGTACCCGAGTTACGCCCCGCACATATTCCTTTCGACGCGCCGGCTCAAGCTCTGAGCTACGCACTTGAGCTCGACGCACAGACCTTGGAAATCAGTGCGGTCTCGATGGGAAATCCTCACGCCGTCCATATCGTGGACGACGTTGACGCCTTTCCCGTCAATGACATTGGGCCCTTAGTCGAAGCTCACCCGCGCTTTCCAAAAAAAGTGAATGCGGGCTTCCTACAGATAGTGAACCCACAGCAAGCGCGTTTGCGCGTGTTTGAGCGCGGTGTCGGTGAGACCCTGGCCTGCGGCACCGGCGCCTGCGCGGCCATGGTGGCGGGGCACTTGCGTGGGCTGTTAGACTCCAAGACAACACTCAGCCTGCCCGGCGGCGATCTCGAGATCGAATGGCAAGGCGAAGGACAGCCCGTCATGATGACCGGGCCAGCAACAACAGTGTACAGCGGACAAATTAAGTTATGACGGATACGGATGCCAAGCTCAGCCCCGAGACCATCGCAGCCTACCTGCGCTCTCACCCAGACTTCTTCGTCGACAACGAAGAGCTGCTGGCTGAACTGAAGATTCCGCACCGCTCTGGGCCAGCCGTGTCCCTGGTAGAAAAACAGCAAAGTGTGCTGCGCGAACGCAACACCGAATTGCGTCACCGCCTGACCGGCCTGGTCGACAATGCGCGCAGCAATGATCGTCTGTTCGGCCTCACCCGCCGCGTCGTCCTCGCCCTACTCGACAGCAAGGACCTCGCACAGGCCGTCGACATCATCTACAACAGTTTCGGCGATGAATTCGGTGTCGAATTTACGCAGATTATTCTGTTCGATGAGAGCCCTCTGTGCCGCGCACGGATCGAGCCGCTCAGCCATGCACAGCGCGTTATTGGCAAGTATCTAAAGGCCCGGCAAACCATTGGCGGTGGTCTGGGCCGCGAAGAACGCGACTTTCTTTTCGGTGAACAGTCACCCAAGGTCGGTTCTGCGGCGATGGCCGTGCTCGCTTACGGCGATGTGTACGGCGTACTCGCCATTGGCAACAGCGACCCGGACTACTATCAAAGCAGTATGGGCACTCTGTTCCTCGGCTACATTGCCGAGGTCTTCAGTCGAGTCATTCGTGATCACTCGTTTTAAGTCTGCCCCCAACACCGCAGGCTCGCCATGAGCTTGAGCCCCAATCTCACCCTGCCAGACAGCATCCAGCGTTTCGAGCACTATTTATTGCATGAGAAACGCTACTCAGAACATACACTTAAAAACTACCACCGCGACCTCGAACAACTGCGACGCTTTGCCGAGAGCCAGCATATTGAACGTGTCTCTGAGCTGAGCGCGTACCATGTACGTGGCGCCTTACATCAGCTGCGCGCACGTGGTCTGAGTCCCCGCAGTTTGCAGCGATGGCTCTCCGCGGTCAGTACCTATTTTCGCTATCTGCAGAAACACCGCGCCATCGATCACAACCCCGCGACCGGCCTGAAAGCGCCCAAGGCCGATAAGGGCCTACCCAAAGCCCTGGATGCCGATGAGATTGGCGCCTTACTCCAAGTCGATGAAGCGGAGCGCAAGCAGGACCCGCTGTTGTGTAGGGATGTCGCGATGATCGAGCTCGCGTACTCGTCCGGGCTGCGTCTCGCCGAATTGGTCGCACTGGATCTCAACGATGTCGATATTCGACACGGCGAGATGCGCGCGACGGGAAAAGGCAATAAACAGCGTGACTTACCCATCGGTCGACAGGCTTGCCGTGCTCTAGAAGCTTGGTTACCGGTTCGCGCGCACTTGGCCAGCCAGAACGAGACCGCTCTGTTCATCAGCCAGCGCGGAGGACGAATCAGCGCGCGTAACGTGCAGGCGCGTATGAAAAAGCTCGCGCAGCATCAAGGCCTTCATCAGCATTTGCACCCGCACAAGTTGCGGCACTCCTTTGCGAGTCACATGCTCGAATCCAGTGGCGATCTGCGTGCAGTACAGGAATTACTCGGCCATGCTGATATCAGCACAACCCAGGTCTACACCCATCTCGATTTTCAGCATCTGGCTCAGGTGTATGACGCTGCGCACCCACGCGCAAAAAAGAAGTAAGAAGGGAAGCATGGGAAAGCACCCACCCCCACGGCACAAACGCCGGGGAGTGGGCGGCAGGAAGTATCAGATGGGCTGACTGCCGTAGCTGGTTTCAGGCTTGCGTGGCGGATCAGATATGACATTGGACTCCACAGCTTGGATTTTTCCACCCCCAGCCAGGAAGGCCTCAATATCAGCCTGAATCTGACGTCGCTCGCGCTCTTTGCTCGCCAACGCCACAGCACTGTCTCCAGCTGAAACGCTCAGGTCCAGCTCATCGCCATCTATGGCGTCATCATCCATATCACTATCCGTATCGAGTTGATCTTCATCGCTCACGTCTACGCTAATCCCCGTAAAAAATGAACTAAAGGCTCAGAATTTATAGAACAAAACCTAGGGCTTGCCTATTAAATTTTTAAGAAAGATTTAGACGTTTTTTTATAAAAAATGGGAGAAAAGCGCCGTTTTATTCCGGCTTGTTTGAGCGGAGAAAAGAGGGATAGCAGGGGAGTGCACCGGGGTCAGCTTCGACCCCGGATACATTAAGGTGTCACACCTTAGATTGCGTCGGAGCCGGTCTCGCCCGTACGAATGCGGATCACTTCTTCACAGGGAGTGACGAAGATTTTACCGTCGCCGATTTTACCGGTTTGAGCGGCTTTGGTGATCGCTTCAATCGCTGAATCGACGACATTGTCGTCCAGCACCAATTCCAGTTTCACTTTGGGCAGAAAGTCGATCACGTACTCTGCACCACGATAGAGCTCGGTGTGTCCCTTCTGACGACCAAAACCTTTGACTTCTGTGACCGTCAAACCCTGTACGCCAATTTCGGACAGCGCGTTACGAACATCATCAAGTTTGAACGGTTTAATGACAGCAGTTATGAGCTTCATGCTTGCACCTTGTTATTCTCAATTTTCTTCAGGTCGGGGCCTGTTATAGCCCGAGTGGGTTAGCGCTAGTGTAAGACGCTTTTCATTTGAACACAAAAAAACCGGGGCAAGCCCCGGTTTTTTTCAAAGTACTCAGAGGAGTGATTACTTACCAGCAGTAAATTCTGGGTAAGCTTCCATGCCACACTCGGCCACGTCCACACCTTCGTACTCTTCTTCTTCGCTGACGCGAATGCCCATAACCGCTTTGAGGATCAACCATACGATCAAAGAGGTTACGAATACCCAAACGAAGATCACAAGCAGACCCACCAGCTGGCCACCGAAGCTCGCGCCACCGGTCACACATACTGCCAGGACACCGAAGATACCCACAACACCGTGGACGGAGATCGCACCAACAGGGTCATCGATTTTCAGCTTGTCGAGCAACAGGATACTGAAGACAACAATAGTACCACCCAGGGCACCTACAATGGTCGCGCCCAGAGCACTTGGAGAAGCTGGATCTGCAGTAATCGCAACCAGACCTGCCAGTGCGCCGTTCAAGGTCATGGTCAGGTCCGCTTTACCGAACATGATGCGAGCAACGATCAGCGCCGCAATCAGACCACCGGCTGCAGCCGCGTTAGTGTTCATGAAGACGTTAGCGACTTCGTTCGACACTGCGATGCCACCGAGTTTCAGAGTAGAACCACCGTTGAAGCCGAACCAACCCATCCACAGGATGAAAGTACCCAATGTTGCCAGAGGCAGGTTTGCACCAGGGATTGCGTTCACTTCACCGTTAGGGCCGTACTTGCCTTTACGTGCGCCAAGCACCAGAACACCCGCAAGTGCTGCCGCCGCACCGGCCATGTGCACGATACCGGAACCAGCGTAGTCACTGTAGTTCAGCTCGCCAATCAGAGGCACAGCTTTACCGCCCCAAGTCCAACCACCTTCGATGGGGTAGATCACACCCGTCATCACCACAGCGAACGCGAGGAAAGCAAAAAGCTTCATACGCTCAGCAACGGCACCGGATACGATGGACATGGCTGTTGCAACAAACACAACCTGGAAGAAGAAGTCAGACGCACCGGAATAAACCGAATCACCGTCAAAGCCGTTTTCAGCGGAAGCAGCCAGCGCAGCTTCTACATCAATACCGCCAGTGGTTTCGATGCCAGACAGGAACCATCCGCCGTCATACATGAAGTTGTAGCCGCAGATGAGGTACATCGTACAGGCGATGGCGAACAGAGCGACGTTTTTAGTCAGAATTTCGGTCGTGTTTTTAGCACGTACCAGGCCGGACTCGAGCATCGCAAAGCCCGCGGCCATCCACATAACCAGTGCACCACAGATAAGGAAATAAAACGTATCCATGGCGTACTGCAATTCGAAAATTTGATTTTCCATTACAGATCTCCGGGTTGAGAAGTGTTGTTATTGTTGATGAATAAATTAGAGCGCGTCTTCGCCGGACTCACCGGTACGAATACGAATAACCTGCTCAAGCGCAGAGACGAAAATTTTACCGTCACCAATCTTACCGCTGTGTGCTGCTTTGCTGATCGACTCAACAACGGAGTCAACCTGATCATCTGCAACAGCAACTTCCAGTTTGGTTTTAGGCAAAAAGTCCACGACATATTCTGCGCCGCGATACAACTCCGTGTGACCCTTTTGACGACCGAAGCCTTTGACCTCAGTCACAGTAATCCCTTGGACACCAATTTCAGACAAAGCTTCACGCACAGCGTCAAGTTTGAACGGTTTGATTACAGCCGTTATCAGTTTCATTGGACTGCTCCTGTGTTGTTATCTGCAGCGTGAGCTGCGTAAAAAAAGCCGCCGGCATCAGCACCGGCGGCACAAACTTACTTACTCGATAGGTACGCTGTAGGAAACAACGAAAGTAGGCTCTGGCTTGTCGTAGCCGTCGTCTGCGTTAACCAGTGCGCTAACAGTGAACGCAAGGTTGTCGTTGTATGCGTAGCTGAGATCAAGGTGAGTGGCATCGCCAGTAACTGAATCTTCAACTGGTGCATCTTCGAAATGCTGACCCAGAGTTACAGAGAACTGACCGAACTCAGCGCCCAAAGCGAGGTAGCTGTAGTCAGTGTTGAACGCGTAACCGCCAGTGTCGCCAGCAATGTTGTCATGGTAAGTCAGGCTAACAGGACCGTAACCCAAAGAAATGATTGCTTCTGCGAAATCGCCAGGCAGGCCGTCAGTTTCGCTGTAAGCACCAGTAGGGTATACGTAAGTGATCAGAGACACGTCGTAGAAAAAGTCACCGACTTCGCCACCGTAACCCAAGTACAGGTCGTACTCAGTTCCTGCAGCGGTGTCACCTGAAGAGCCCCAAACGCCTGCGTAGAAACCGCCTGCGGAATAATCAAGAGAACCGGAAACAACAGGTGTACCTGAGCCCAGTTCAAAACCACGCCACAAGTAAGTGTTGGCAATGCCCAAAGACGCGGACACTTCTGCGTTTGCCGTGGGTGCGAAAGACGCTGTAGCGACAGTCGCTGTAGCAACCACACCTGCGATCAGTTTCTTAGTGAATTTCATATGCTTCCTCCAAAATTTACTTATTACAGTTAAGCCATTGATTGTGTTTGTTGTGATCAATTAGCTGGAGTGACTTATAGCAGCATCTAGGCCAAATTGATTTTTTCTAATAAATACAAAGAGATAGCCTCCTTAATGGGATTTCGAAAGCGGATATTCGCGGCAAAGCGCACCACCGTGCACCACATAGACGAATCATTAGAACGCATCAGCACCAAATGAGTGCAACGCATCCTAAGCATGCGAGTTAAGCAGAGCGAGTGCAAGAACGGCTAGAAGAGAAGAGCGACATTATTTGGCACAGAGCACAATGAGCGGTGCCGGATACGAGAAATACCGTGCCAACTTGCACTGAGATAGGGCTGAATTGGAAAAACGCCCACGTTTCAGCCCAGAAGAATGCTAAAAAAAGCGCGATTGCGGCATCGCGCGCTATGCGTTGTTATTGCGCTTGCTCAAGCGCCTCAATTCGGTGCAGAGCCTCTTTCAGTTGCGATTCCAAGCTCTGTACCCGCGCCTCCAGTGTACTCTCGGTAGATGCAGTGGATACGGCGGGTGTTTTCGTCGCCGCTACGCTGAATGCGGTGCGCCCGGACGCCCCTTCACGACCCGGCTCGCCGTCCGCTCCTGAGTCGCCTTGTTTACCGCCCGCCACCCAGGTTTTGTTTCCGCTGAGTGACTTGCGGTTGATGTAGTGTCCCGGCGTGCCTTCTGCGCCTTTCGCGCCACTTCCCGGAGAGCCTGCGGCACCACCGTCATTGTTCACCCGAATGAGATCACGCACGGCTTGCAATAGCGCTGGATTTTTTGCACTGAGGTTCAGTTGCACATCCCCCCCATCGCCACCGTCTCCGGCCTGACCGCCGCGCCCACCGGCTCCGCCCCGAATCCGCTCACAATTCCCGTTATCGTCGGCCGCTTGGCCGGCACCGCCGTGGCCGCCATCGCCGCCTGCTCCACCCTCCAGCTCAATGTTCAATGAGCCCAACTTCAGCAGGTGCCAATCCAGCGTGAGATCCGTTGCATCCTGTCCGGGTAAACCATCCTCGCCCGACCCGCCAGCGACCGGTTTACCGCAGGATGCCGCAGCCTCGGATAGCGCTTCGCCGTTTGCGCCCCGTCCACCCGACTTGGCGACGCCTTGTATCGTCACGCCAGTACCGATGCTCACCTGAGCGGCGGAAATGTGAAGAAAGGGTTGGGGTGGCAAGATCAAGGTGGCGCCATCTTCAAGAATTAACGAGTCGAACACATAGGAGCTTGAATTGCCTTCCAAGACACGCGTTTCGTTCGCTTTGAGGTGGAGGTCTGCCGCTGACACCGCTGTTGAGACCAGGCTGGTCAATAAGACAAGAAAGGAGAATCCGTGCCGCATAAATAAATCCTGTACATTTTTATTCTCAGTGTACCGCCTGCGCAAGCGGGATCAAAGGGGGCAAGGCCCCCTTTCGGCACCCATGCTGGCGCCGGAGAAAGTATGAAGGCTCACACCGTCAAAAACTTCCTCACCTCTGTTTCGTTCATCGATTCAATGTCACCTGACAACACCACTTCGCCTCGATCCATCACCGCATAGCGGTCGCCGAGGTCGCGGGCGAATTCGAAGTACTGCTCCACCAGCAGGATCGCCATTTCGCCCTGGCGCTTTAAAATCGTGATCACATTGTGAATATCTTTGATGATCGAAGGCTGAATGCCCTCCGTCGGTTCATCCAGAATCAACAGGCGCGGCTTCATAATCAGCGCACGCGCAATACTGAGCTGCTGCTGTTGCCCACCGGATAAATCTCCACCACGACGATGCTGCATCTTTTTCAGGATCGGGAACAGGTCATAAATTTCAGACGGGATCTTTCGTTCCTGCCTCGGCAGCACCGCAAAACCCGTCTTCATATTTTCGAGCACCGTGAGCTGAGAAAAGATCTGGCGCCCCTGAGGGACATAAGCAATGCCTCGACGTGCGCGATCTGCGGCGGGCATTTTCGTAATGTCTTTGCCCTCCCACAGAATTTCACCGCGCTTGGCGATATGCCGGCCCGTGATGCTCTGCATCAAGCTCGTTTTCCCGACCCCATTGCGACCGAGCACACAGGTGATTTCGCCGGGCGCTGCAGACAGTGAGACGTTTTCCAGTGCTTGACTTGCACCGTAAAATAAATCGATATTTTTCGCTTCCAACATGATTATCGCCCCAAATACACTTCGATCACGCGCTCTTGCGCGGAGACCTGATCCAGAGAACCCTCGGCAATCACACTGCCTTCGTGCAGCACCGTAACTTTACTCTCGAGCGCGCGTACAAATTCCATATCGTGTTCCACCACAATAACACTGTGATTCTGGCTGATGTCTTTAAGCAGCCTCGCCGTCTCCATGGTCTCGACATCGGTCATACCGCCTGCGGGTTCGTCTACTAGTAGCACTTCCGGCTCCTGAATAAACAGCATGCCGATTTCCAACCATTGCTTCTGGCCGTGACTTAAGTTCACCGCCAGCTCAGCGCGCTTTTCATACAAGCCGATCATATCCAGCACCTGCTCAATTCGCGCCTTTTGTTCGCCGCTTAATGTGGCAAACATGGCCTGCCAAATCCCTCGCCCACCGGCCAGGGCCAAGTCCAGGTTCTGCCAAATGGTGAGACTTTCAATCACAGTCGGCTTCTGAAACTTGCGGCCAATGCCCAGGTTCGCAATATCCGCCTCATCGTGCTTCGTCAGATCGATATAATCTTTAAAGCGTACCTCGCCTGAGTCCGGCTTGGTTTTACCGGTGATGATGTCCATCATCGTACTTTTTCCGGCACCATTCGGGCCGATAATGGCGCGTAGTTCGCCGGGGGCAATATCCAAAGCCAAATTATTGATGGCCTTAAAGCCGTCAAAGCTTTTGTTGACGCCATTCAGATACAGAATGGATTCCACTTTATGTTGCGACAATGCGGTCGTCATGCTTTGGCCTCCTCTGTCCCTGTACCGGTCATTCGTTTTTCGAGACGGCGCTGTTTGATATCCGCCACCAGACCGACGAGGCCTTTTGGTAACACCGTAGTGGAAAGCACAAACAAGCCCCCCAGCAGGAACAACCAAATTTCGGGGAATGCTCCGGTAAAATACGTTTTTGCATAGTTGACGACCACAGCACCCACTATGGCGCCATACAAAGTGCCGCGCCCTCCCAATGCTACCCAAATGACGATTTCGATCGAGTTGATGGGGTGCAATTGTCCGGGGTTGATGATCCCTACTTGAGGCACAAACAGCGCGCCAGCAATACCCGCCAACACGGCAGACAAGACCCACACTAATAATTTGTAGTGCTCTACGCGATACCCTAGAAAACGCGCACGACTTTCAGAATCACGTATAGCCACCAACACACGACCGAACTTACTGACGGTGATAAACCGACACAACACGTAGGCACCAATTAATACCAGCACCGTCGCGATAAACAAGCTGACGCGAGTGCCATCGGCTTGTATATCGAAACCAAGAATGTCTTTAAAGTCGGTCAAACCATTGTTACCACCGAAGCCAAAGTCATTTAGGAAAAACGCCTGCATCAATGCGTAGGTCAATGCTTGGGTGATAATGGATAAATACACTCCTGTGACACGCGACCGGAACGCGAGCCAGCCGAACAAAAACGCCAGCAGCCCAGGCACGAGCATCACCATCAGCATCGCAAAACCAAAATTGTCGAAGCCCAGCCAATACCAAGGCAGCGAATCCCAGTTCAGGAAGACCATAAAGTCGGGCAGATCGGGGTTGCCATACATGCCGCGATCGCCAATCTGGCGCATCAGATACATACCCATCGCGTAGCCACCCAGCGCAAAAAACGCGCCGTGGCCCAGGCTTAAAATGCCGCAATAACCCCAGACCAGATCGAGTGCCAACGCCAGCAAGGCAAAACATAAATATTTACCCAGCAGGGTCACGACGTAGGTCGGAATATGCAGAAAACTGCCTTCCGGAATCACCATGTTGCAGAACGGTACTACCACGCCCATGACAACCAACAGCGCTAACAACCATCGGCCCGCTTTGTCGTTTTGAATTAATTGAAATAACACAGAATGCTTAAACATGATCAGTCCTCCACGAAGCGGCCTTTCAGTGCGAACAAGCCACGTGGTCGCCACTGGATGAACAGAATAATGAAGACCAATACGATGATTTTACCCACCACCGCACCGGCATAAGGCTCCAGGAGTTTGTTTGCCACACCGAGACTCATTGCGCCGAAGAAGGTGCCCAATAGATTGCCGACACCACCAAAGACCACCACCATAAAGGAATCAATGATGTAGGCTTGGCCAAGGTTAGGCCCTACATTAGTGATCTGACTCAGAGCGACCCCAGCTATACCCGCGATACCCGAGCCGAGACCAAAGGTCAGTGCGTCCACCCAGCTCGAGCGGATGCCCATGGAATTGGCCATCGCGCGATTTTGCGTCACCGCACGCATTTGCAAACCCATCATGGTTTTTTTCAATACCAGCGCCAGCGCACCCAGCACAAGCAAAGAGAAAATCAAAATGTACAAGCGGTTGTAGGTCAGTGCCATGGCACCGTTCACCTGCCAGAAGCCCGCCAACCATTCCGGTGTGATCACAGCAACATTATTGGAATCGTACATGCGCACGGCCTGTTGCAATATCAGGCTGATACCGAAGGTCGCGAGCAGGGTGTCCAGGGGACGACCGTATAGATGACGTATCACCAGCCGCTCAATCAACACGCCCGCACACCCGGAAACCAGAAATGCCGCAGGGATGGCCATCAATAAAGACCAATCGATCAATTGGGGAAAAATTTGCTGTATTGCGAAGGTGGTATAGGCACCGAGCATGATCATTTCACCATGCGCCATGTTGATCACACCCATCACACCGAAGGTAATCGCGAGCCCAATTGCGGCTAACAACAAAATCGAGCCCAGGCTAAATCCGAATACGATATTTTCGGTAAACTTGTAAAAACTGACCTTCGCTTCAACGCTCTTTAATTTCTCTTCGGCAAGTTCGGCCACTGCGGGATCTGCATCGGTAAACGCACCGTCATCGTCGCGCGCGGCAAGCCCTTTTAGAATGGCAACCACTTCCGGGTCGAGCGACTTTGACAGCGTTTCTACTGCAGCCAGACGCACGACAGGGTCTTTTTGTTCGATATCAATCATAGCCAGTGCTATGCCCAACGTAGAGCGCACCTTACCGCTTTTTTCGTCTACATAGGCATCCGCAATGACCTGCCGCATACTCGCATCTGGATTCTTGGTAAGGTCTTTTGCAGACTGAAGGCGGACGCTTTCGTCCTCACTGACCAGTTGCAACATCGCGATTTGTGGCCTCAAGGCCCGTCTTACGCGATTATTGATGCGTATTTTCTTGAATTCTTTTTCATTAATGACACCCAGTGATTCTCCGCTGAGCACTGCGCTTGCAAGGGTGTCTTTTCCGCTCTTGTCTAGAATGACCAGTAGGTCGTCACTTTTTCGGGTAAAAAGCCGCGCATCTAACATCGCGGTAAGGGTGGGTAATACTCGTTCATCGTCAATGGCCGACAGCGCGTCTATCGTTTTAATTTTATCGCCGTAAGAACCCTGACTTAATTGCGCCGCTGTCTCTGAAAACTCATCCGCGTTCGCTGCCGTTGCCGCAAACACACACAGGAGACTCAGCATGCAGGCTATTTTTCTAGCTAATATCATGACTGGCTTTCCATGAAAGAGAACCCGGGCGCAGTGCCCGGGTTCGGATCGAGATTGGATTCCCCACTACCACCAGCACCAAGGTGATAACGAGGCCCCTGCCGCACCGAACTACTGAGCTGGCACGGCAGCACCACTGAGCGTGGCGAAGCTAAGCCGTTGGATCAGTAGTTCTGACCAGAACAGGCTTTGGTTTCTGTGTTGTAGTTACCACAGTTGATTTTTGGATCCTGCCAATCAGAAATAATCTTGGCACTTTCAGGAAGGAAGTCCGTCCATGCATCACCAGGTACTTCTTCAGTTTGAGACACAATTTCAAACTGGCCGTCTTCCTGGATTTCACCAATCAATACAGGCTTGGTGAAGTGATGGTTTGGCAACACCTTCGCAATACCACCAGTCAGGTTAGTGACTTCGATGCCGTACATCGCTTGACGCACTTTGTCGACGTCGGTGCTCTTCGCTTTTTCTACCGCTTTCGCCCAAGCTTTGAAACCGATGTAGGTTGCTTCCATTGGGTCGTTGGTTACACGGGAGTCATCACCAATGAAGGTTTTCCACTTGGCGATAAAGGCGTCGTTCGCGTCAGATTCCGCGCTCTGGAAGTAGTTCCAAGCCGCAAGGTGACCGACGAGAGGCGCGGTATCAAAACCGGAAAGCTCTTCTTCACCGACAGAGAACGCGACGACAGGGATGTCTTCTGCTGTCACGCCCTGGTTCGCCAGCTCTTTGTAGAAAGGCACGTTCGCATCACCGTTGACGGTAGACACAACCGCGGTCTTTTTACCTGCAGAACCGAAAGATTTGATTTCAGAGACGCGCGTGGACCAATCTGCGTGACCGAAAGGCGTGTAGTTCACGGAGATATCCGCTTCCTTCACACCTTTGCCCATCAGGTAGGCTTTGAGAATTTTGTTGGTGGTTTGTGGGTAAACGTAGTCGGTACCTTCCAATACCCAACGCTCAACACCTTCTTCTTCCATCAGGTAGTCAACGGCAGGGATGGCTTGCTGGTTGGGGGCCGCACCGGTGTAGAACACGTTTTTGGATGACTCTTCACCCTCATACTGAACAGGGTAGAACAACAGGCCATTCAATTCTTCGATGACAGGCAGAACGGATTTACGTGAAACGGAAGTCCAGCATCCGAAGATCACGTCGACATCTTTCTGTTCAATCAATTCTTTTGCTTTTTCTGCGAACAAAGGCCAGTCAGAAGCGGGGTCGACCACAACCGCTTCCAGTTTTTTTCCCAGCAGGCCGCCTTTGGCGTTTTGCTCTTCAACCATCATGAGCACAGTGTCTTTGAGCGTGGTTTCACTGATGGCCATCGTACCGGACAGTGAATGCAGAACACCGACCTTGATGGTTTCAGCGGCTTGAACGGTATATGCGCCGAGAGTTAACGCAGCCGCTCCGAGCGCCAGCCCGGTTTTTTTAATGAGCTTGTGCATGATTTCCTCCTAAATTTGGTTTTTTTATTCGGGTCCGATATGCCTTCATACCCCAAATGCAAAGAACGCTTGCACCGCAGGAGGGAGCATTAATGGTGCCAACCGACAAATCGTAATACTGCCAACGATCTACAACACTGATTTTATTAGGTATTTAATTTTTCAAATTTACAGGCATGCTGTTTTCGTATGCACGACAAAACACAAACAGCACCGATATGAAGCGGGCGATTTTCGACTAATCACCACTTTGGTGCGCTAGCAAAAATCCATGATAATTTGGCGAAATCGCTTCAAATATAAAAATACTCATTATATTCAATAGGTTAAGGCACTATGCCGAGTAGATTCAGCCAGAATTACACGCGCTGCCTTACGAAGAAAGAAGGGTGAATCTGAGAGCGTCGCCAAAACATGCTAAATATTCAACGCGGAACAGCACCAAAAAAGCGCAAAAGCACCACAGGCAAGCAGTTTTGGTATGTGAATGTAAGAAGGATTTCGACCTGGCGCAGGACGGCGCGCCTCAAATGGTGCAAAAACCCTCCATTTGCGAGGAGGGTTGCACTACGGGAAGTCATTGTAACGATTAGGCCAACATGCCTGCGCGCTCAATGAAGCCAATGATGTCCTCCACCCCAGTGCCATCTTTAAGGTTGGAAAACAGGAAAGGGCGCTCGCCGCGCATCTTCTTCGCGTCGCGATCCATGACGTCCAGATCCGCACCAACCATCGGTGCCAGATCAATCTTATTGATGATCAATAGGTCCGACTTGGTAATGCCCGGCCCGCCCTTGCGAGGAATCTTATCGCCAGCACTGACATCAATAACGTAGAGCGTCAGGTCGGACAGCTCGGGGCTGAAGGTCGCGGCGAGGTTGTCGCCTCCGCTCTCAATCAGCACCAGCTCCAGCCCCTCAAAACGCTGCTGCAGTTCGGCCACCGCGCTGAGGTTCATCGACGCGTCTTCGCGAATGGCGGTATGCGGGCATCCGCCGGTTTCGACACCGAGAATACGATCGCTGTCGAGCGCTTCGTGACGCAGCAGAAACTCGGCATCTTCGCGGGTGTAAATATCGTTCGTGATGACCGCAAGGTTGTAGCGATCTTTCAGTGCCGCACACAGGGTTTTCACCAACGCAGTTTTTCCGGAACCTACCGGGCCGCCTATGCCGACTCTCAGCGCGGGTTTTTTCATGTTTCTGCCTCTTCGTTAACTTTTTTACTCTAAGAAAGGTGTGTCGGTCAGCTTCTGAAAAGCCGACTGTACTGGCGCTCATGGCATGCCGACGCAATGGCCAGCGCGGGGAGCCCTACGCCCATCTCCTCTTCGCGCAGGGCCTCGGCCTGCGCCACGACGCCGGGTACCTCATCGAGCAGCGCCATCAGAATATGCTGAGCCTGCGTTTGGCCCAGTGGCACGGTTTTGGTGGCCGCGGCGACCTGGTTTTCCAGCCAGCTCCAACAGAAGCCCTGCATTAACGCGGGCAGCGGCACATCCCAGCGCAGACCCGCCAGCGCAAAGGGCAGCACGAACGCGGGCTTTTCATCCGCGAGGGATTGCGCGCCCTCCACGGAATGCGCGACCAATACACGTGTCAGCGCCGCGCCGAGTTGCTGGTCTTCCAGCAGCAGTTCCGCCGTTTCACGATTCGCGTGCAACCAGGCATTCCAATACTCAAGACGACTGACATCCTCATCTTGCCAGGCGAGGTAGACGTGCTTGATCGCCGGCAGGTCCGTACTGCTCAAGCTGCCCCACATCACCGAACGTATCCACTCCTGCACGGCCGTCGCATCCGTTGCCCATCCCGCATCCACGACATATTCCTGCCCGGTTGAATACGCATACGCGCCGATCGGCAGCGTCGGGCTGACGAGGTACATCAGGCGCAGCAATGACAGCGGGGCATCAGTGAGCATGGGCGTGACTGTGTCCACCGCTGTAGGCGCCAGATTCCGGGTCAAAGGGGGCTTCTGTATGGCTGACGCTCAGACCGAGTCCTTGCACCATGTCATCCAGCACATGATCACGCTGATAGCGCAAAAAATCACAGCGCACCTGCAAGGGCACATGGCGATTGCCGAGGTGGTAGGCCGCACGCAACAGGGTCAGGGCGTCCTCCGCGCGTACATCGCTGACGGACTCGTCCGCACAACGAACACGCACTTTGGTGCCGTCGCTGCAGAGCAAAATGTCGTTGTCGCGCAGCACGTAGCCGCGCTCAAGAAACCAGCCTAAATCCTGGCCGCAGGTGGTGGTGGTGCGATAGCGGCTTTTTTGCCGCTCTTCAAAACTGGCAATGACTTCGAGGCAGGCTTCCCCCTCGTGGACATGGCTCAACTGGTGTGACTCAAGCATAAATCTCTATCGTTCTGTGGTTCGTTTAGAACAGGCAGTAGCGCTGGGCCAGTGGCAGCACTTCGGCGGGCTCACAGGTCAGCAGGCGGCCATCGGCGCGCACTTCATAGGTTTCCGGATCGACTTCAATGTCCGGCTGATACTCGTTGAGTACCATATCGGCCTTGGTCACGCTGCGGCAGTTTTTCACGGCGACGAGGCGACGCTCAAGTTCCAGACTTGCACGGATACCCGCATCGAGTGCCGCCTGACTGACGAAGGTGACGGAGGTCGCGGCGGCTGCTTTGCCAAAGGCACCAAACATCGGCCGATAGTGCACGGGCTGTGGTGTCGGGATGGACGCATTCGGATCGCCCATCGGTGCGGCAGCGATGGCGCCACCCTTGATAATCAAAGAGGGCTTGATGCCAAAAAACGCGGGTTTCCACAGCACCAGATCCGCCAGCTTGCCGGGCTCGACCGAGCCCACTTCGTGCGCGATACCGTGAGCCAGGGCGGGGTTCATCGTGTACTTGGCGATGTATCGCCGCGCGCGGAAGTTATCGCTGCGCGCGCTGTCCTGAGGCAGCGGCCCAAATTGGGTTTTCATTTTATGCGCGGTTTGCCAGGTGCGACAGACCACCTCACCGACGCGTCCCATGGCCTGCGAATCCGATGAGATCATCGAAAACGCGCCGAGGTCATGCAGGATGTCTTCTGCGGCGATGGTTTCCTTGCGAATACGCGAGTCCGCAAAGGCCACGTCTTCTGGAATATTCGGATCGAGGTGGTGACACACCATCAACATGTCGAGATGCTCGTCCACCGTATTGACCGTGTAGGGGCGAGTCGGGTTGGTGGAGGAGGGCAGCACATTGCTGCTGCCGCAGGCCTTGATGATATCGGGTGCGTGACCACCCCCTGCACCTTCGGTGTGGTAGGTGTGGATGGTGCGCCCTTTAAATGCGGCGAGCGTGTCTTCAACAAAACCGCTCTCGTTGAGGGTATCGGTGTGAATGGCCACCTGCACGTCATAGTGTTCGGCCACGGTCAGGCAGTTGTCGATGGCCGCGGGTGTGGTGCCCCAGTCTTCGTGCAATTTCAGGCCGAGCGCACCGGCTTCCAGTTGCTCGTTCAGCGCTCCGGGCAGGCTCGCATTGCCCTTGCCGAGAAAGCCTAGGTTCATAGCGAAGCTGTCCGCCGCCTGCAGCATCATGCTGATATGCCAGGGGCCGGGTGTACAGGTCGTGGCGTTGGTGCCGGTCGCGGGGCCTGTGCCGCCGCCGATCATGGTCGTCACCCCACTCATCAGCGCTTCCTCAATTTGTTGAGGGCAGATGAAGTGAATGTGCGCGTCGATGCCGCCTGCGGTCAGGATCTGACCCTCGCCTGCAATCACTTCGGTGCCGGGCCCGACGATGATGTCGACATTGGGCTGAATGTCCGGGTTACCCGCTTTGCCGATGGCCTGAATGCGGCCAGCTTTAATGGCAACGTCCGCTTTAACAATGCCCCAGTGATCGAGGATCAGCGCATTGGTGATGACCGTATCGGGGCAATCCGCCGAGCCTGCTTGGCTCTGGCCCATGCCGTCGCGAATCACCTTGCCGCCCCCGAATTTCACTTCTTCACCGTAGGTGGTGTAGTCCTTTTCAACTTCAATCCATAGCTCTGTGTCGGCCAGCCGTACACGGTCGCCCGTGGTTGGCCCAAACATATCGGCGTAGGCTTTTCTACTGATGCTTGCCATGCTTCCTCTTCCCCCGAATCCGGTTTATCGAGCGCGCTTTGTGCACTCGACATGGTTGTCCAATTTAGAGCGCGCCCATCACGTCGCCGCGAAAGCCGTACACTTCGCGCTTGCCGGCGAGGGCGACCAATTCCACTTCGCGCTCCTGTCCCGGCTCGAAGCGCACCGCTGTGCCCGCCGCGATATTCAAACGCATACCGCGCGCACTTTCGCGATCAAATTTCAGCGCCGGATTGCTCTCATAAAAATGGTAGTGTGAGCCGACCTGCACGGGTCGGTCGCCAATGTTGGCCACCACCAAGGTCAACGCGGCACGGCCCTCGTTCAGAACAATGTCGCCCGCCTGGATATCGTATTCACCCGGTTTCATGTGCGCCTCCTAAACGATGGGATCATGGACGGTGACCAACTTGGTGCCATCCGGAAAAGTCGCTTCTACCTGCACTTCGTGGATCATCTCCACCACGCCGTCCATCACTTGGTCCGCACTGAGGATGGTGCGTCCGTAGCTCATCAATTCCGCCACACTGCGACCGTCGCGCGCGCCTTCCATAATGGCCGCACTGATCAGCGCGACCGACTCTGGATAATTCAGTTTCAAACCCCGTGCCAGACGTCGCTCGGCGAGCAGCGCCGCCGTAAACAACAATAATTTATCTTTATCTCTTGGACTCAGTTCCATTTTTCCCCCGTCACCGATGACTCACACATCGGCGTTATGTAAACCAGATTCGCGGCGCAACCGCCGATTTATTCAAACAGGCTGGGCGAATCAGATGCCACAAATGTTCCAACCCAGCACGACAATCCATAATCGAGTCGCCGAGATAACGCACGATCAAGACCGACTCTTTCTGTGTCACACCCCAAAGGCTCGCGTCTGAACGCCAGGGCGCAAGCGCTTCAACCAAAGCATCCACAGCCTCGCGTTGCAGAGATACGGTCGCGACCAGGGTCGCCAGAGTGTTGAGCCCGCGCATGCCTGCAACGCCGTGTTGAAACGCCTCACCGGCGATGACCGGATTGTATTCGAGAAACACCGGCTTGCCGTCACGATACACGGACAAACGCTGGCGGCAGTAGCCCTGCTCAAAGCGCTCGCCACTCGCCGCGCGGCCGAGGCGCACGATGTCCCAGCCCATCCAGCGCGCGTCCCCTTCAAGTTGCACGGTGGTGTTCAATTCCGCATAGGCGCCGTTGTAAACGATGGTCTCCTGCGGCAACCACTCAGCCTCGGCTCCCGCTGCCACATGCATGGTTACACTTTGTTTTTGCGGTGCAATCACCGCCGCATCGAGGCCCAAGGTGCCGTACATGCGCCCGGCAGACGGCGTCGTCAGCAAGGCTTTGGCATTCGGCTCGAGCGCGATGTCGATATTGACTTCATCACCGACGGCCATGCCGCCGGGAGGATGCAGAAGATAGGTGTGGCAGCAGCCGTCCTGTTCTGGATAAAAAGGTCGCTGAACACGCAAAGGACCAAAATGTTCGCGGTGCGCCAAAACGGTTTTCGACGGAGCGTGTCGATAACCCAGCGCGATACCCGCTCGCCACTGGCGTACTTTCGCGTCGCGCTCATAGGGCGCGAGGGGGTCGGCTACGTGGGCCACCTGATTCATTTTATGTGTTTCCGATAGTGCTCTTGGTGACCGACGTTAACCGAAGCCCTTGTTTGTCTCAAGTGTTTTAGCGTCATGCGCAGCTTGACGTGTGAAGCGACCCTAGGGATTCCACAGCCCCTGCGCTAGAATAACGCCCTTATCGAGTTCATATGACACCGGAATGCACAATGATCGATCAATTTGCGAAAGAGCTCTTCAGTCAAATTCAGAATACCGTCAATCAACAGGGCGACAACCTGAAAGAAGCCAAAGCGTTTACAGAAGGGCAGCTGCGAGGCATGCTGGAGACGACCTTACGCAAGCTGGACCTGGTAACGCGTGAAGAATTTGATGCGCAGCAAGCGGTATTATTGAGAACCCGTGAAAAGCTCGAAGCGCTTGAAGCCAGACTTGAATGCCTGCTTGATGAAGAAGACCTCGGCGACTCCGATATCCGCGACGACTCCGCCGAGTAAGGCATTGACACACAACTGCCGAATTCACGCGGTAGACTGCCAAACACCCTAACACTGTTGTTCTCAACTCACCTTCAGAATGGACATCTGGAACACATCATGGCTCGCTCGCTGCTAAAAGAACCTTTACTGCATTTTTTCCTGCTCGGTGCCGCACTCTTCGGCGTCTACGCCTGGGTCAACCCACAAGCCTTCGATGACGAATCGCAAATCGTCATCGGGCAGGGCGATATCAGTAGCCTGATCGCGAAATTTGAACGCACCTGGAACCGTGCGCCCACCGATCAAGAACTGCAGGGTCTGATTCGCGACTTTACGATTGAGGAAGTGTTTTATCGCGAGGCGCTCGCGATGGGCATGGATAAAAACGACAGCCTCATTCGCCGGCGCCTGCATCAAAAAATGGCCTTCATTGCCAGCGACACCGCTGCCGCCGTGCGCGCCGATGACGCCGAGCTGCAACGCTACCTCGATGCGCACCCAGAAAAGTTTCAGCGCGATGCGACCTACTCGTTTGAACACGTTTACCTGCGCGTGGAGCCCGATGCAGAACGCATGCAAGCCAAACTGAGTGCCGTAGTAAACGCGCTAGAAAACGGCCAACCAGCACAAAGCGAATCCACGCTGCTGCCGCCACGCTTTGATCAGGTCACCGCCTTTCAGGTCGACCGCGTCTTGGGCGCGGGCTTTGCCGACACCCTTGCGACCCTGCCACTGGAAAGCTGGCAGGGACCGGTCGACTCCGGGCTCGGGCTGCATTTCGTTTTTGTCGAATCTGTTGTACCCGGCGAGGTGCCCAGTCTTGAAGAAGCGCGTGAAGACGTGGAACGCGAGTGGCGTAACGAAAAATATGCCGAGCTTAAGCAGAATATGATTGAGGCCCTGCTTGCGAAGTATGACATCAAGGTGGAGTCATCCGACACCAACGTGGGTGGGAACAGCTGATGTCTTTGCTCAAGGACGCACTGAAACTGTACCTCGTGTTCGGGCTCGTCTGGCTGTGCTTGCCCACCGCCCACGCCGATGAAATCCGTCCCGCTTACCTGCACCTCAAGCAGCTCACAGACGAACAATTCGATGTGGCTTGGAAGGTCCCTGCTCGCGGCGATAATCAACGCCTGTCACTGTATGTGCAATTCGAACCCGAAGTGGAAACCGTTCGGGAACCTCAGGCGCACATGGCGGATCAAGCCTTGCACGAGTGGTGGCAAATCCGTGCCGAGTCGGGATTGGCCGGCCGAGCTATTGAAATTCAAGGCTTACCGCGCTCAAACAGCGAAGTCATTGTGCACATCGACTACCTCGATGGCAGCAGCTTCGTGCACCGCTTGACGCCTTCGTCTTCCCGCGTGGTCATCGAGGCGCGTCCGGGCATCATGCAGGTCGTCGCCACCTATTTCGTACTGGGTATAGAACATATATTGATTGGGATTGATCACCTTTTATTTGTGTTGGTGCTGCTCTGGCTTGTCGATGGCTTGCGAAAATTAATCATCACCATCACCGCGTTCACACTCGCGCACAGTATCACTCTTAGTATGGCCTCGCTCGGCATGGTGCATATACCGATCGCGCCCGTCGAAGCGACGATCGCGTTGAGCATTGTCTTCGTCGCTTGTGAAATTGTCAGACACAAGCAGGGCGCCTTCAGCCTCACCCGTGAGCGCCCTTGGATTGTCGCGTTCAGTTTTGGCTTGCTTCACGGCCTCGGTTTCGCTGCCGCACTCGGTGAGATCGGTTTACCGCAACATGCCATTCCGGCAGCGCTGCTGTTTTTTAACCTCGGTGTGGAAGCCGGGCAAATCGCTTTTGTGTTTGTCATTCTCGGCCTAACCGCACTGTGGCAACGTCTGCCGTTAACGCTGCCTCGCGCAGCGGAGCTATTGCCGGTCTACGTGGTCGGCAGTGTCGCAGCATACTGGACGATCGAACGTACGGTGGGATTTTGGTCCTGAGGTGAAGCATATGCTCCACCTCAAAGCGTGCAGCAGGCACAGTATCCATTTTTATGTGTAGAATGGGGAAACCGTTCAGTCATCAATAACCAAAGGGAGCTTGGCTGTGTCTATTGAACTCGCCTCACTCAAAAAACTTGTGTCCTCCGATGTGCTGGACGTGTTAATTCGCTTTGCAGTAATCGTCCTGCTTGTGATTATGTGCGATCGGATCCTGGCGCCGTTTTGGAGCATCCTCGTATGGGCGCTCATTCTCGCCGTTGCCTTATTTCCCCTGCACCAAAAACTCGCGCGCAAGCTGGGTGGGAAAGACAACCATGCTGCGACACTGTTGATCCTCGGCATCGTCCTCATTCTCGGTACACCGACCGTCTTGCTTACTCACGCTTTTACCAGCAGCATTTTCGATGTTCGCGATGCGGTGACGTCCGACGCCTTGCATATTCCTGCCCCTAAGGAAACGGTCAAAGACTGGCCGATAATCGGCCCCAAGGTATTTGAGAACTGGACGGCGGCGTCGACAGATACCGCAGCCTACATTGAGAGCATGCAGCCCCAGTTCGGTAATATCACGCGCAAAATTCTCGCCGCGACAAAAAATTTAATCGGCACCCTGTTTTTGTTTTTAGGCGCACTTATCATCGCAGGCGTCATGATGGCCTATCATCGTTCAGGAAGAGCAGCGATGGAACGGGTATTCACACGCTTCGCCGGCAAAAGCGGCCCCAACCTGTTAAATTTGAGTACGGCTACGATTCGCTCAGTGACCGTCGGCGTACTGGGCGTTGCGTTTGTACAATCATTGCTGTTGGGTGTGGGCTTTGTTATCGGAGGCGTGCCGTTCGCAGGCGTGCTCGCACTGATTGCACTGGTCCTCGGCATTTTACAAATCCCCGCAGCGTTGATCACGCTGCCCGTTATCGCATGGATCTGGGCAAAAGGGGATGCCTCCACAGTGATGAATATTGCTTTAACGATTTACCTCGTGCTCGCAGCGCTGTCAGACAACGTGTTGAAACCCATGCTGCTCGGACGTGGAGTAGATGCACCCATGCCAGTGGTACTGCTTGGCGCCCTAGGGGGAATGTTCTCCGCCGGCTTTATCGGTTTGTTTATCGGAGCCGTCGGCCTCGCCGTCGGGTATCAAGTCTTCATGGCCTGGGTGAATCAAGGTGTACCGCCTAGCCCTGAGACCGAAGTTCGCGAAGACCCAGCACAATAGGGCACGGGATCATGCCTTATTTTGATGCTCTTCGTAGAGGCTGTGTTGTACTCGGCGTACTGTCACTCAGCGCCTGTACCACCCTCGGCCCAGACTACATTACGCCGGAAGTCACTTGGCAGGACGAGTGGCAACCGGAATTTAATACACTGCTCAATGCAGACCTAGAGTTCGACGATGCCGAGCTCGCATTTTGGTGGCACATTTTTGAAGACCCCGCACTCGATGCGTTGATTCAAGAATTACGTCGCGACAACCTCACGTTGCGCATCGCCGGTTTACGCGTATTGGAAACCCGCGCGCAATTAGCCATCGCGAACAGCTTGCACTACCCACAGTCACAAACCATCAGCGGGCAGGCGAGCTATTCCGACTCCCGTGCGATCAATGACGACTCGATCGACCCACAAACTCAAAGCAGTTATCAGATCGGCGGCTCCGTTGGCTGGGAGATCGATTTCTGGGGCAAGTACGAGCGCAGTATGCAGACGGCCGACGCAGCGTTTTTTGCCTCTGTCGCGAATCAAAAAAATATTCAGGTCTTATTGGTCGCCCAACTCGTCGATTTGTACTATCAGTATCGCGTGCTCGAAGAGCGGGTTCGCATCGCTCGAGAAAATGGCGATTTACAAAAACGCAGTTTTGAAATCACACAGCAGAAATTCGAAAAAGGCGAGAGCTCTGAGCTCGACCTGCAACAAGCCAAAGCGCAATACATGGGTACGCTATCAACCATCCCCGACCTTGAACTTGCCCAATTAAAAGTGCGTAACGCGCTCGGCCTGTTGCTTGGCCGCACACCGGGGAATATTGACGCACTGCAAAACGCCGCTCTGCCATTACCGTACATTGATCCTAAAAGTATTGCGCATATTCCTGCAGGGGTGTTGATTCGCCGACCGGATATTCGCTTGCACGCCTTTCAAGTCGCCGCGCAAACCGCTCAGGTAGGTGCAGCCGAGGCGGACAAGTATCCTTCTATTTCTCTATTTGGCACCCTCGGTTGGTCCGGCTCGGATCAAGACAGCAGCCAGGTCATCCAAACCTTTGCCGCAGGCCCTGCGTTGAACTGGAATGTGCTGAACTACGGACGCTTGCGCAACAATGTGCGTGTACAGGACGCACGTTTGCAACAGGCGATCGAACAATATCAGCTAAGCGTTTTGGAAGCCGCTGTCGACGTGGACAACGCCCTTTCCGAACTCGCAAAAAATCATGAGAAGCGCGCCTATACAGAAGCCTCCCTCGCGGCGGCAAAACGTTCGCTGACCCTATCGACGTCTCGGTATCAGGAAGGCTACGCAGACTTTCAACGTGTCCTGGATGCCCAACGTACACTCGCATCAGAATCATCTCGCGAGGTTGTCGATCACGGAAATCATATTTCCGCGGTCATTTCATTGTACAAAGCCTTGGGTGGCGGCTGGACCGAAACCGATATTCTCGAATATCTGCCAGAGAGCACGCGTGAACGAATGGACGAGCGCATCAATTGGGGAGAATTACTGATCGCCCCCATTCCGGTCGAGCCCGACTGGTTAGCCTTACAAGAACAAGCGACAGCGGAGCAAAATTAATATGGCTGAAGACAATCCAAGCCAGGCCAGCGACAACGCCGCCCCGGAAACAAAAAGTGCAGGTGCCGGCAAAAAAGGGGAGCGCATTTTACTGGGCCTGCTGGTAGCGAGTTTTCTCTGGTACCTGCTTGCAGACCGGTATACGCCTTACACCACGCAAGCGCGCTTGCAAAGCTATGTTGTGGGTGTCGCGCCCCAGGTCGCGGGCATTGTCGACCAGGTGCACGTCGACAATAACCAGATGGTCAAAGAGGGCGAGCCTTTATTTTCTATTGATTCCAGTCAATACGATATTGCTCTCGCCCAAGCGCAGTCTCAACTCGACAATACATGGCAACAAATTGAAGCCGGAAACGCATCGGTTCAAGCCGCACGCGCGGCCTTGGATGCTGCACTGGCCGATGAGGTGAAAGCCGAAAAAGACTTGAATCGCCTTACCCGTCTCCACGATGCTGACCCAGGCACCATCTCTGTACGTCGCCTGGAAAGTTCCCAAGCCTCACTGGAATCCGCGCACGCGCGTGTCGAAAAAGCCCGTGCCGACATCGACCGTGCGATCTACCAAAAAGGCGGTGACAACGACAAGGACAATGCCATGCTGCGCGCGGCACAGGCTGCGGTAGATAAAGCCGAACTCGACCTGTCACACACTGTGGTCTATGCCCCTGTCTCCGGCATCATCACGGATCTGCGCACCGACGTCGGCCATTTTGCCGGTACCGGCAGCCCTGTCATGACATTGCTGGCCAATCAGGATATCTGGATTAATGCCGACTACACCGAAAACAATCTGCGCTTTCTGAACCCCGGTGACGAAGTGGAAATTCTGTTCGACGCGATGCCAGGGCATGTGTTCGACGGCGTGGTCGCCAGCATCGGTTTAGGCGTGAGTTCCGGCCGCACACCCCCCGCCGGGAGCTTACCCACCATCGACAATGACCGAGATTGGCTGCGTCAGGCGCAACGCTTTCCCGTCGTCATTCGCTTCGACGTGAATCAAAACGATGCCCTGCCGAATCTACTGCGCACCGGCGGGCAGGCGTCGGTGATCACATACAGCAGTGGCGGTGGCCCATTGAAGTGGATAGGGCAAATCTATATTCGCGTCATGAGCGTGTTTTCGTTCCTCTATTAATGCGCGAGTGCTGAGGCATGCCCAACCCCGCCAATCACGCCTATCGAGTCAGTCTGGTTACCGCCGTGACCTTGGCGTTCGCCTACGCGATGGGGTTGAGCTTGCCGTTCATCGCGCCCCTGTTTGCCTTTTTACTCGCAGCCAAGTCCGAGAAAGCTGTCGCGATGAAAGGCATGGTGGGATTGCTCCTTCTGATCACGATCACACTGGGAGCGGGGCTGCTACTGATCCCACTGTTAACCCACTATCCCTTCACCGGGCTCTTACTCGTATTCATCGGCATTTTCTTCAGTAATCAATTAATGCTGAACAAAGGGAAGGGCCTTGTTGGTTTGTTTTTTATGTTCGGGGTGACGCTGATATCAATCATGGGGACAGTCGACTTCAGTGCCGCTGGGCTCATCATCAATACCATTCTGGTCGCCGTGATCTGTGCCATCGTCGCGCAATGGCTTATTTTCCCGTTCTTCCCCGTCGCCCCCCGAGCGGAGGCGCCCGCAGCACCCGCGGCGAACGAAGCCGGACTGTGGATCGCCATTCGTACCACCGTGATAGTTTTCCCTGTCTATTTACTCACGCTGACCAATCCAACGCTGTACCTGCCCATGGTCATGAAGGCGGTGTCGTTGGGCCAACAGAGCACGGACACAGAATTACGCGCGGCAGGTCAGGAGCTGGTCACCAGCACCTTGTTAGCGGGTTTGCTCGCAGTGGCGTTCTGGCTGTTGTTGCAAGTACACCCGGTGCTGTGGATATTCTTTTTATTGAGCGCCCTGTTTACCCTAGGGATTAGCCGACGCCTTTTCGGCCTTGTGCAATCGCGCTATCCGCCATCGTTTTGGCAAAATACCATGATCACTCTGTTGCTGCTTATCGGCCCTGCAGTGCAAGACACCCTGACCGGCAAGGATGTCTACAAAGCCTTCACGGTACGGATCAGCCTGTTTATTGCCGTTTCGTTCTACGCCTGGTTTGCCACACAGCTGCTGGAAAATATTAAATCCCGCCGCCTGATGCGCTTGGCACAGACCCGGGCCTGACCCCCAATATCGTCGAAGGAGTTGTGAACATGTGGATGAACTTGATGATCGGCCTCGTGGCGATGATGTGTTGCCTGGTATTTCAATGCCTCTTGTTGGTGGTGGCATTGCAATTTTATGCCCGTCATCATGACTGGGCGAGCACCTCTCACTTTGGCGTGCGGATGGTGTTGCTGGGCACGGTGATGGCGTTGCTCGCGTTTGGCAACGTGATTCAATCCGCAGTCTGGGCCGGGTTGTTCTGCTTACTGGGTGAATTCGACGATTTCCACACCGCGCTCTATCACTCGATCGTCAACTTCGCGACACTGGGCTACGGCGACATCGTGATGAGTGAAAAGCATCGCTTACTCGGCTCAATAGAAGCGCTGAACGGCATCGTCATGGTTGGCGTATCCACCTCGGCCCTGATGTGGGCCCTGCAGGATACGATCAAATTAATCATGGCCGATCAGAGCAAGAAAAAGCCGTACCTCAAGCGGAGCTGAAGCGGCTTTTTGACCAAGCCGCCCGCTGCACGTACACTTCCTTAAATTGCTCAGGACGAGCGATTACGTATGCCAATACACCACACCACCGTCAAGGATGATGCCCCATGCCCTTTGCTCGCGTACACACTCGCGCCTTGTTAGGCGTTGACGCCCCTGCCGTCACGGTTGAAGCTCATATCAGCAATGGCCTTCCTGCCTTCAATCTCGTCGGCATGCCCGAGACGGCCGTTAGAGAAAGCCGAGACCGCGTACGCAGTGCGCTGCTGAACAGCCATTTTAATTTTCCCACTCAGCGCCTGACCATCAACCTGGCTCCCGCCGACCTGCCCAAAGAAGGCTCGCGCTTTGACCTCGCCATTGCCCTAGGCATACTCGCCGCCTCAGGGCAGGTGCCCGAAGCGCGCCTGAACGACGTGGAATTGTTGGGTGAGCTTGCACTCTCAGGAGAACTTCGCGGCGTGCGCGGCAGTATCGCCAGCGCGCTGGCTTGCCGTGCACGGGGGAAAACACTGATCCTGCCGGCGCATTGCAGTGAAGAGGTCTCGGTGTGCGGGGGCTCCGATATCGTCTGTGCTGAAAACCTTTTGCAAGTTTGCGCTTACTTACATGATAGAGCCGAGCTGCAAAGCCCCAGGGCTCAACCTGCCCCAGCCGCCACACATGGCCCCGACCTGCGCGACGTCAAAGGCCAGCACACGGCGCGGCGCGCACTCGAAATCGCCGCGAGCGGAGGCCACAACCTCTTGTTATTCGGCCCACCCGGCACCGGGAAGTCGATGCTCGCCAGTCGCTTGCCCGGCATCCTGCCTCGGCTCAGCACTCAGGAAGCACTTGAGGTGGCCGCGATTCGCAGCATCGCCCAGATACAACCACTTTCGACAAGTCATGCCGCCAGGCCCTTCCGCGCCCCACACCACAGCGCTTCGGCGGTATCCTTGGTCGGTGGGGGCAGCCACCCTAAACCCGGTGAAATCACCCTCGCGCACCACGGCGTGCTGTTTCTCGACGAGCTGCCGGAGTATCCACGCAGCGTCATCGAGGTGCTGCGCGAGCCTCTGGAGAACGGCCATATCTGCATCAGCCGGGCACGGGCTCAGACTCGCTTTCCCGCCAGTTTTCAGATGATTGCGGCGATGAACCCCTGCCCCTGTGGCTATTACGGCGATGGGAGTGCGCGTTGCCAATGCACGGGGCCGCAAATATTAAAGTACAAATCGCGCGTCTCTGGCCCTTTGCTCGACCGCATCGATTTGCAGATTCAGGTGCAAAACCTCTCACTCGGGACCTTGCAGTCCGCGCCCGTCTCGGAATGCAGCGCCGAGGTCGCCAAACGCGTACAGGCTGCACACGAGATCCAACTCGAGCGGCAGCAGGGTTTCAATGCGCGTCTATCGGGCAGCAGCTTGCGTGAGCACTGCACGCTCAGCGCCGATGACATGCACTGGCTCGCAGACAGCCTCGACCGACTGCAACTCAGCGCACGCGCCTACGATCGCATCCTACGCGTAGCAAGGACGCTAGCCGATATGGCCGAACGCCCGCAAATCGCCCGCTGCGACCTCAAAGAAGCACTGGCTTACCGCAACTTTGACCGATGCTATCAGGGGCTGAATCGCTAGGGTGAGTGCATGGCGCCGAGCTTCGCCCGAGCACGGGCAGAAGCCTCCTCCGTATCAAACATCCCACCCGCGCTGAAATTGATCTCCACTTTCTATACAAGGCGGTTTACCGGCGGCACTCGGGCAATGACTTTTATTTCGAAATCAAAGCCCGCGAGCCAATTCACCCCGACAGCGGTCCAGTTCGAAGGTGGCGTAGTATGAAAGCGCGCCTGCTTGACCGCCATGATCGTCTCAAATTGTTGCTCTGGATCGGTGTGAAAGGTTGTGACATCCACAATGTCATCGTAGGTACAACCGCTCGCCGCAAGAACGTGTTGTAAGTTCTCAAACGCGAGTTCGACTTGCTTTTTGAAGTCGGGTTCAGGGCTGCCATCCAGTCGGCTGCCCACTTGTCCAGACACAAACAAGAGATCACCGGATTTGATGGCCGCCGAATACCCATGTGTTTCATAGAGCGCATGGCGCTCAGAAGATTTTGGTAAAATAGCTTCGCGAGCTGACATAGATATCTACCTCAATAGGGGCTAGGGGATGTGTTTCAACATGAGCGTGAACGGCAAGTCGCCATGCCTTCACCGCTTTAACATACGCAACGTATGTCAGAATAAATTAGATACGAAGCGTATGTCAATTTTATATACGCCTCGTATGTCAAAGTGAGAGAGCATGAACAAACGACAGGAGAAAATGGCCGAGACTCGGGCAAAGTTAATTCAAGCTGCACGGGAGGCCTTTGCACATAAGGGTTTCGCAGCAGCCTCTATGGATGATTTAACCTCCGAAGCGGGTCTCACCAGGGGCGCGCTGTACCATAACTTTGGTAACAAGCTCGGTTTATTGGCGGCCGTTGTAGATCAGCTCGATTCGGAGATGGCTGCAAAGGCGAAAGCGAAAGGGGATGAGGCCGCAGATGATTGGGAGAGCCTGCTTCTAGAAGGCACCGCGTACATCGAGATGGCACTAGACCCCGAAATTCAACGGATCGTACTGCGTGACGGTCCTGCATTCCTAGGCGACCCCTCGCAATGGCCAAGCCAGAGCAACTGTCTTCAATTCACCGTGGAGAAAGTGCAACGCCTTATCAGCGCAGGCGTATTGAAAGACCTGGATGTGGAGGCCGTATCCAGCCTGTTAAACGGCGCGGCACTGAATGCCGCGTTATGGGTAGCGGCCAGCAAGGAACCCATCGTCGCACTGCCCAATGCCATCGAGGCTTTTAAGGCACTCTGCAGCGGTTTGATACGGCACTAGCGCGACGGCCAATGCGCCTACGAACCGCAACAATGTGGATGTGGTCGTGTAGTCCCCTCAAAACCGATGCACGCCTCGAATCGCTTGAACCCACCCTAGGGCGTAACCAAGTGCCGGTGCTATCATTGTCGCCCGCCGTCGTCTGTCCGAAGTCTTTGAGGTATCTGTGGCCAACACGCTCAACCCCCGTCAACACGAAGCCATGAAGTACATCGATGGCCCCTGCCTGGTGCTCGCCGGGGCGGGGAGTGGGAAAACCAGTGTGATTACGCGCAAGATCGCCTACCTGATTGAAGAGTGTGGCTATAACGCGCGCCACATTGCCGCTGTGACCTTTACCAATAAAGCCGCGCGCGAGATGAAGGAGCGGGTGGGCAAGCTCGTCAGTGGTAAGGCGGCCCACGGGCTCACCGTGTCGACCTTTCATAATCTCGGCCTGAACATTATCCGCCGCGAGTGCAAGGCGCTGGGCTACAAAAGCAGTTTCTCCATCTTCGATGCCGAAGACGCGCGCGCGCTGATCAAAGAGCTGATGCTGCGCGATGGTGATCTCGACACCGACCTGCTCGACCTTGTCGTCAATCAGATTTCCAACTGGAAATCCGGCCTGATCGAGCCGGAAGACGCGATGAACCTGGCCGAAAGCGAGGCTGAAAAAGTTTGGGCCTATATTTATGAGCGCTACAATCAGGCCCTGATGGCCTACAACGCGGTGGACTTTGACGATCTGATTCGGCTGCCCACGCAACTCTTTTTACGTAACGAAGAGGTGCTGAACCGCTGGCGCCAGAAAATCCGCTACCTGTTGGTCGACGAGTATCAGGACACCAACTCGAGCCAGTACGAGCTGGTGAAGCAGCTTATCGGTCACCGTGGCGCGCTGACCGTGGTCGGCGACGACGATCAGAGTATCTATGCCTGGCGCGGTGCGCGACCGGAAAACCTGAGCCTGTTAAAGCAGGATTTCCCAAACTTGCATGTGATCAAGCTGGAGCAGAATTACCGCTCCACCGCACGGATACTGCGCGTGGCGAACGCAGTGATCGCCAACAACCCGCACGAATTCGACAAAACCCTGTGGAGTGAACTCGGCCTAGGCGACCCCCTGCGAGCAATTCGTTGCCCGAGCGAGGATGCCGAAGCCGAGCGCGTGGCCACCGAAATTCTGACCCGTAAAATGCGCCACGGCCTGCAGTTCAAGGACTTCGCCATTCTCTACCGCGGCAATCACCAGAGCCGTCTGATCGAACTCAAGCTGCAGCATCATCAGGTACCCTACAACATCAGTGGCGGCACCAGCTTTTTTGCACGCGCCGAAATTAAAGACGTCATGGGCTATTTGCGCCTGCTGGTGAATCCCGATGACGACAACGCCTTCCTGCGTGTCATTAATACGCCTCGCCGATCCATTGGCGCGACGACACTGGAAACATTGGGGCGCTATGCCACCGAGCGTGATCAGGGCCTGCTCGCAAGTTGCAATGATCTCGGCCTGCAGGCCATCCTGCCAGAGAAGAGTTTGCAGCGATTACGCGAATTTGCCGGCTGGTTGTCGCACGTTCGCGACAATTGTCACAACAATGAACCCGTCGCCGCGATCCGCGAGATGCTCGAAGACATCGACTACGAGGGCTGGCTTCACCAGAATGCCAGCTCGCCCAAGGTCGCCGAAAAGCGGATGGAAAATGTCTGGGCCTTAGTCGAATCAATCTCTCAGACCTTGGCTCGCAATGACGATGAGCTGAGCGAAAACGAAGCCAAGCTGAATGACGCCATCGCCAAGCTGGTGCTGCGTGACCTGCTCGACCGCCAGGAAGAAGAAGATGAAAGCGATCGTGTGCAGCTGATGACGCTACACGCCTCAAAGGGGCTGGAGTTTCCTCATGTGTTCCTGATCGGTTTTGAAGAGGAACTGCTCCCGCATCGCAGCAGCATCGAAGAAAACAACATCGAAGAGGAGCGTCGCCTGACCTATGTCGGCATTACACGCGCCAAGCGCACGCTGACGCTGACGATGGCGGGCACCCGCAAGCAGTTTGGTGAGAAACAGCAGACCACGGTCAGTCGCTTTCTGGAAGAGATTCCAAAAGAGGATATTGAGTTGGAAGGCTTCAGTCAGGCGAGCGAGGAAGAGGTGCAACGCAAAGGGCAGGAGACACTGAGCTCGTTGATGAATATGTTCGATTGAAGAAGAAGGACAGTCAGGCGGCACGAATGCACCGCCTGGATGGGGCAGGGCTTACTTGGAGCCTGCAACCATATGGTCCACCGCTGCATTGATTTCTTCGTCGGAACAATCAAAGCACAGGCCTTTTGCCGGCATCGCGTTGAAGCCATTGATCGCGTGGGTATAGAGCGTGTCCATACCCTTTTCGATACGGGGTGCCCACGCAGCCACATCTCCCAACTTCGGTGCGCCTGAAGCGCCTGTTGCGTGACACATGGCACACTTGGAGGTGTAGACCTCTTCACCCGAACGCGCGCCGCCCGCTGAGGCCACTTCTACCACGGCGGCCGCACATTCGTCACCCGCCATACACAACTCGCCGACCGGTTTCAGGCGGTCTTCGATCGAGTCGGCAGATTTTTCTGATGCGGCGTATGCTGTCGCTACCGCCAGCATGGTTACCAGGCTCACGATCAGTTTTTTCATCGGGTTTTCCTTCAATCTGTTTTTAGAGTATTACGTTCGAATTAGGTGGCTCGATTATAGCTTTATCCCCTGCGAATAACAGGGGCATTTTGCGATCCCCGTATTCGCTCACTCACACCCTGAGAGACTGGCCACCCAGTCCTCAATGAGCGCCACCGCATCCGCATCCACTCGTTGAGATGCCAAAGGCGGCATGCGGTGTTCATCCAGCGACTGCATTCGCGCCAGTAACACTGAGCGCTCCGGCGCGCTGGGCGCGAGCACACGTGCATTTTCAATATCCAGGTCACCTGATGCGGGCACCTGATCGCAGGCCCCCGTATCAGACAGCGCCGTAGTGAAACGCAGATCCAGACCCCCGCCTGCCCCGTTGGGGCGATGGCAACCCGCGCAGTTGCTATGGAGATAACTGCGCGCACGCAGGGCAAGACTGGCGCTAGAATCGTCCAAGGCCACTAAGGGCTGTGACCGCTCGGAAGGGGGAGCGCCATCGGCAAACCCGCCCGCGAACAAGGTATCAATCTGATTGGCGCTGCGCCCGCTTGTGGGATAGGTATAGCTCGCATCCAATTGCGCCAGCTCAACACCGAGCACCGACTGCGCCGCCTCGGTATGACATTGCTGGCATTCGGCAGGCGAAGGGAAGTAGTGAACAAAGTCCGATACGGCACGGCTGGAAGCGCCATCGAGCAGCATCGCATCGCTTTGATCCTCCAGCCAGGCGTAGCTGTAGCCTGCCCAACCACTTTGATGACGCATGAACAAACGGGTTTCGAGTACGGTATCGTTGTCGTAAAACTCCTTAATCAACACGGCGCCCACCGGAAACAGGGCATCGCCTTGTGCGTCAAATGCAAGCTGCTGACCATCCGGCAGTGCAAATCCGCGTCGCTTTTCGGCACCATCCGACCAAAGTGCACTGTTCACCGAATAGGGCACAACCGCCTCATCCCAACGTTGCGTTGCGGTATCGTCGTAGCAGCCTGTTTCAGACAGCCGCTCAGGCAGCGCGGCCGACTCCGGCTCCTCTGACCGAACCAGGCGCATCACGCCGTTGCCTGCCGAGCCATTCAGGTTCAACACATAGACGTCACCATCGTGCCCCTGAGCAAAACCACCAATATTGAAATGCGCGTCGGCCACCAACAGAGGCTCAGCCTCCTTCCCTGCGGTGTCGAGGGCCCATATACGCCCACTGCAGTAGTCGCCATAGAGGTAATAGCCATTTAACTCGGACAGGCGGGAAGCTCGGTACACATAGCCACCCGACACTGCGCATTGTCCATCGTTCAGGGGGTAAACCGCTTCCGGCAAAGTCAAACCGAGGGTGTCGCAGGTACTGCTTTGAAAGCATTCCTCGCCTTCCATAATGGGCCAGCCGAGATTATCGCCCGCGCGAACTCGATTCACTTCTTCCCAGCGGTCTTGGCCGACATCCGCCAGCCACAGGTCACCGCTGACCTGGTCAAAGGAGAAGCGCCAGGGGTTGCGCAAGCCATAGGCATAGATTTCCGGCAGCACGTTGCTGCTGCCGACGAAGGGGTTGTCATCGGGAATACGGTACTGCGTCGCTTGCGTGTCAGAGACATCCAGGCGCAGTACAGCGCCGTGCCAGCTCTGGGTGTTTTGCCCATGGTGGAACTGATCATCGGCACCGCCGCCATCACCAAAGCTCGCGTAGAGATGACCATCTGGCCCAAAGTGCAGGTCGCCCCCGTTGTGATTACTGGCCGGCTGATCGAGCACGAGCAGAGGCAGCTCTGACGCGGTGTCCACCGTGTCACCATTTACCTCCAGACGCGAGATGGTGGACGCGCCACCGTTGTCTTCGTCGTTGTAACTGACGTAAAGCAGGCCGTTTTTGTCATAATCCGGATCGAATGCGAAGCCCAGCAGACCCATCTCACCATTGGATTGCACACCCTCTAAAGTGAGGAAGGACTCACCGCTACCACTTCCCAGATCGGGCCCGAATTGGCGAATTTCGCCACCGCGCAGCAAGGCGTACCAATGTGCGTTGTCTCCGGGCGCTTGCTTCATCCCAACCAGCCCCGAAAGCATCGGATTGTCGAATAAGGGTTCCAGAGCGTATTCACCAATTTCTGCCGCATTCGCGGGCGCCACACAGGCAGGGTTGGCGACACGGGTCAGGGCCGGTTCAGGGCTGGGGGAAGGTGCCGGGGTGCTCGTGGGTACGGGTGTGGGTGTGGGTGCCGGCGTGGGAGTGGGTGTCTCTGCAGGCGAGGGAGCGGGCGTCGGCGTCAGGCTTCCGCCACCGCAGGCGGCCAGTATTGCCACCATGCTGCTGAATATCGCAGAACGTGCTGTTCGTCTCATCTTCCGGCTCCCTGTGTATCTCCATCTTATTGTGTGTACGAGCTTAACAGTCACAGGAAGGGAGGCGAAAGAATAACGACAAAAGGTTGTTTCTTCAGTCAGAACGGGGCATGGAGGTCGACACGCTGAACAAAACACTGGCCTGCACGCAAGGGAATGACTCACTACGGGGACGCGGATCTCCAGGGCAAGCGCTCTCCGACAGAGCAAAGGCGACACGCCCCCGACATTCCCGATGCGGCAGACCAGTGAAAACACTACCCGGAATCGGTGTACTACAAATCTGTTCTACGTGGTTAGTGGCTGATCATCCAGGGGCGCATCGACGGAAAAAACTTGTCGCCCTGAGCGGTGTACATCAGATTCGACTTACCGGGTTTGCGTTTACTGCAACCACAACCCTTGGCGTGTTCCTCGTCGTCTTCCCGCCTGGCCTTGGTCGAAACAACCGGTGCATGTTGCGCCCTTTCATTTGTCTCGGCGGCTTCACGCTTCTGCGGCGCCATATCGAGCACATCCGGCGCGAACATAATCACGCGACCACTCAGCGCACCACACTGGGGGCACGCACACGGCTTGTGTGCGTCCTCCATCGTGGCCAGCTCATAAAACAATCCGTGCTCTTGGCACTTGTAGTCATAGACTGGCATTATGATCTCCTTACTCTGCGTCTGGGGCCAGAGGCACGTCGACGGAACCATCCAACTCGATGTTTGGACCATCGGCATTCGGCTGAACATCAAACTCAAAGATATCCGTCGGCAGCCACAGCGTCGCGCAGGCGTTCGGGATGTCGACTACGCCACTGATGTGGCCTTGCACCGGTGCCGTACCGAGGATGGCGTAGGCTTGCGCGCGCGAGTAGCCAAACTTGGTTAGATACTCAATCGCGTTGAGACAGGCCTGGCGATAGGCAATGTGCACGTCGAGGTAATGCTGCTTGCCTTGCTCATCGACGGAGATGCCTTCAAAAATGAGGTAGTCGTCATACTTCGGAGCAATCGGGCTCGGCTTAAAGATCGGATTTTTAATGCCGTACTTCGACATGCCGCCTTTGATCAGATTCACGCGCATGTGAATCCAGCCAGCCATTTCAATCGCTCCGCAGAAGGTAATTTCACCATCGCCTTGGCTGAAATGCAGATCCCCCACAGACAGACCGCCACCGTCAACATAAACAGGGAAGTAAATTTTGGAGCCACGCGACAAGTCTTTAATGTCACAGTTCCCGCCATGCTCACGAGGCGGTACGGTACGCGCCGCTTCGGCGGCCGCGACCTTGGCGTCGTCTTCTGCCATGCGGCCCATGTGCGCTGTCTCCGCATAGGGCAGTGTGGCCAACGCAGGGACGCGATCCGGCTCGGTGTCGTAGAGCGCTTTTTCACGTGTGTTCCACTCTTCAAGCATTTCTTTTGAAGGCAGACACCCGATCAAGCCGGGATGAATCAAACCCGCGTACTCTACGCCCGGCACATGTCGAGACTTGGTGAACATACCATTGATGTCCCAAATGGATTTCTGGGCTTCTGGGAAATGATCCGTTAAAAAGCCACCGCCGTTTTTCTTTGAGAAGAAACCGTTAAAGCCCCATTCGCTTTCGGCAAAGGTGCCGATATCCATGATATCCACCACCAGCAAGTCACCCGGCTCCGCCCCTTCCACGCCGACAGGGCCGGAAAGAAAGTGCACTTGGGTTAAATCTACATCGCGCACATCAGCCGCGTTGTCGTCATTGGCGATTTGTCCGCCTGTCCAGTCGTAACACTCGACAATAAAATCTTCGCCGGGTTTGACCGTGGCAACCATTGGAATGTCAGGGTGCCAACGATTGTGAATACAATCGTTTTCGTAAGGAGATTGAGATAAATCGATTTTGATAATTCGCTCAGTCATAGTGAACTCCTGGGGTGTGTTTAACCATGTCAATGTCCGGCTGGGCCGGGTTATTTATTTCAAGCGGCGCTACACAGATAGGTAGGCCGCAATTTTTTCTTCGTTGGCGGATTCTCGAAGTTCCTCATGTACAATTTTTCCTTTCTCAATCACAAGAATCCGATCCGCAATGTCGAGGGCAAAACTCAATACTTGCTCTGAGACAATGATCGACAAGCCGATCTCATCGCGGATTTTTTTCAGCGTCCGTGCCATTTCACGGATAATCGAAGGCTGGATGCCTTCAGTCGGTTCATCGAGCAGCAATAAATCCGGCTTGCTGGCCAAAGCACGTGCTATCGCCAATTGTTGCTGCTGACCGCCGGATAAGTTGCCACCGCGCCGACTTTTCATTTCTTTCAGTACAGGAAAAAGGGTGTACAGGTTTTCCGGCACCTTTTTTTCCTTCACTGTGGTCAGGCCTGTTTCTATGTTTTCTTTCACCGTCATGGTGGAGAAAATCATTCTCCCTTGCGGGACAAAGGCCACGCCACGCTCCACTCGCTCATGGCTTTTTAAGCCAAATAATTCTGTGTTATTCAATTTTGCTGAGCCGCTCTTGGCGGGCACCATACCGATTAAAGAACGCATCAACGTGGTTTTCCCCATACCGTTGCGCCCAACAATCGCGACAATTTCACTCTTGCCCACCTCCATATTTATGTTATGAACCACTTCACTCTGGCCATAGGCAACGGAATAATCGGATACCGTAAACATGTGTGTCTCCTGATGGCTTAATGGCCTAAATAGACTTCGATGACTTTGGGATCGTTTTGCACACGCTCCATGGAACCCTCTGACAGGGTTTTGCCCTGGTGCATCACGGTTACCCTATGGGCGATGTCTTCGACGAACTGCATATCGTGCTCAATCACAATCACCGAACGACCTTTGGTAATGCGATTCAACAATTCTGCTGTCTGCTTGCGTTCGGCAACGGACATCCCGGCAACCGGTTCATCCAGCATCAACAAATCCGGTTTTTGGATCAGTAGCATGCCGATCTCCAGCCACTGCTTTTGGCCGTGGCTGAGTAAGCCCGCCGTTTTATTCAGATGCTCAGAAAGAAAAATTTCATCCGCGACTTCCTGAATGGCCGCGATGACTTCTGCATCGCGTTTGAAGGCGAGGGCGCCCAATACGCTGTGTCCGCGAGGAAAGCTGATCTCAAGATTTTCGAATACCGTGAGGTCTTCGTAGATCGACGGGTTTTGAAACTTGCGCCCGATGCCCGCATGGACAATTTCATGCTCGGACATTTTGGTTAGCTCCTTGCCGCGAAAGGTAATGGAGCCTCCCGTCGCCTTAGTTTTACCGCAGATCAAATCGAGCACCGTCGTTTTCCCGGCCCCGTTAGGGCCGATGATGACTCGGATTTCATCTTCCTCGACGTAAAAGGACAGATCATTCACAGCTTTAAACCCATCGAAGGACACGGTCAGCCCCTCTACGGCGAGTACAAACTCTTTCTTAGGTGTTTGGTTCATAACGCTCATTCCTGTCCTCCTGAGACACTGACCGGAGTCGTTCGGGATGCCCACTGCTGTTTCAGCTTTCCACCCAGCAGCACGAGGCGAGGTTCAACGTAATTTTTATACAGGCCCGCTAAGCCGTTCGGCAGCACCATGACCACAGCGATAAACAAGGCGCCCATCGCAAACAGCCAGAGCTCCGGAAAGGATTCGGAGAAGGTGGTACGCGCCCAGTTCACAATCAGCGTGCCATACACCGCTCCAATGATGGACATGCGTCCGCCCACCGCGCAGAAGATCACCATTTCAATCGACGGCACGATGCCGACGAACGATGGCGACATGAAACCCACCTGCAAGGTGAACATCGCTCCACCGATGGCTGAAAATGTCGCGCCGATACAGAAAACAAAAATCTTAAAGTTGGAGACGTCGTAACCCGAAAAGCGCACTCGGTCTTCACGCTCTCGCATCGCGAGCAGAATGCGCCCCAACTTACTTTTTCGAACGTACTGCGCAACGAACAGGCAAGCGAATAACAGTGCGGCATTGACGAAATACAGGATGTATTTTGCGGAATCGGTGCGAATGTCCCAGCCCAATAGGGTGCGCAAATCTGTAATGCCGTTGACACCACCGGTGTAGCCCTGTTGACCAATAATCAGGATGGTCAAAATGGACGCAATGGCCTGCGTGATGATGGCGAAATACACCCCACCCACACGGCGTTTGAACATCGCGACACCAATGATGTAAGCGAATATCGTGGGCACTACCAGTACGGCGAGGATCGCAAAAGGAAAGCTATTGAACGGCTCCCAGAACCACGGCAGCGACGTCAACTGATTCCAGTCCATAAAATCCGGAATACCGGGTGTAGACTGAATCTTAGTGCTCTCTGGGTCCGACGCTTCAAGCTTCAGAAACATCGCCATACAATAACCACCGAGACCAAAGAAAATACCCTGACCAAGACTGAGAATGCCGCCGTAACCCCAGCAGAGCACCAGGCCTACCGCAACAAAGGCATAGGTCAGGTATTTTCCGACGAGATTCAGCCGAAAAATATCCAGCGAGAGCGGTAGCACAATCACGATCAGGACGGCCAGTACCGCGAAATACATCGCGTCCTGGCGGGGTAAAATATTTCCGAGACTAAATTTATTCACGCTCCACTCCTTATCGACGAATCTTCATGGCGAACAGACCTTGAGGTCGGATCATCAAAATGCCGACAACAAACAGCAGGGTCAGTACCTTGGCCATCGAACCACTCAAGAAAAATTCCATCGTGGATTGAGATTGGGAAATCGTGAAAGCAGACGCAATGGTTCCCAGCAGGCTCTGCGCGCCACCAAACACCACAACGAGGAAAGTATCCACAATATAAAGTTGACCCGCCGTCGGACCGGTCGAACCGACCATCGTAAAGGCACTGCCCGCCACACCCGCGATACCGCAGCCGAGCGCGAAGGTCACACGGTCTGTTTTTTCCGTATTAATCCCAACCGCACTGGCCATGGGTCGGTTTTGTACGACCGCACGCACTTGGGAGCCCCAGCGCGACCGGAACATCAGCAGGTAAATGGAGACCGAAATCAACACCGTCAGGCCCATCACGAATAAACCGTTTATAGGAATATCGATCATGTCGGTGAGGGGAATCGAGCCCATCAACCAATCAGGCAGGGTGACACCCACCTCGCGCGCGCCAAACACGGTTCGATAAATTTGCTGCAGAATGAGGCTCAAGCCCCAGGTAGCCAAAAGCGTATCAAGTGGGCGTTTGTACAGGTGCCGTATCAGACTCCACTCGACCAAGGCACCTAGAGCGGCCGTCGCGAAGAATGCAATGATCATTGCAATGAAAAAATACATGCTGAATAAACCCGGCATGTATTCGGAAAAGAGGTTAGAGGTTATATAGGTGATGTAGGCTCCGAGAATCATAAATTCTCCGTGAGCCATATTGATAACCCCCATCTGGCCAAAAATAATTGCCAGACCGAGCGCCATCAGTACGAAAACTGAAAACAGGATCAAGCCAGCAAAACCTTGCATGGCAAAGATCGATAAGAGCTCTGTAGTCGTGTAGTCAGCGAACATGAGCCGCTCCTTAAAGTAAATAGCGTGATAGAACTGAATTCGACGCAGATGAGGAACCTGCAGAAGCAGGTTCCTCAGTCAGTGCTTATTGATATCCTTCTGGGAACGGATCGGGTTCCATCAGCTCTTCTGTTTCGTAAACCACTTCGTATTGACCATCTTTTTGCGCATGACCAATTCGGGTTTTTGACCAGAGGTGATGATTTTCATGGATGCGGACATAGCCTTCCGGAGCGGTCGTCAGTTCGATGCCAGGTGAGGCCGCCTTGATTTTGTCAATATCGAAAGAACCGGCTTTTTCAACAGCGGCTTTCCAAAGCCATGGGCCAAGGTAGGCCGCTTGCGTCACGTCGCCAATGACGATGTCATCGCCCCACATTTCTTTAAACGCGGCAACAAATTCTTTGTTGTTTGGATTATCGAGGCTCTGGAAGTACTTCATCGCGGCGTAGGCACCGTCAATGTTGTCGCCGCCGATGCCGAGAATTTCATCTTCGGTAACGGAGATCGTCAGCAGAACGGGCTTCTCTTTGGTCATGTCGATGCCCGCGGCTTTAAGCTGCTTGTAGAACGCCACGTTCGATCCGCCGACGACAATTGCATAAATCACGTCAGGCTTTTTCAGTTTGATTTTGTTAATCACTGAGTTGAACTGCGTGTGACCGAGTGGGTAGTATTCTTCACCCACCACTTTCAAGCCCAATTTTTCAATGTGCTTACGCGCGATTTTGTTGGATGTACGAGGCCAGATGTAGTCGGAGCCAAGCAGGAAGAAGCTCTTCGCACCTTTCTCTTTTACCACCCAATCAATACCAGAGAGAATCTGCTGTGTAGCTTCTTGACCGGTGTAAATGACGTTAGGTGATTGCTCCAGCCCTTCATAAAAAGTGGGGTAGTAGAGCATGCCGTTATATTGTTCAAAAACGGGCAATACGGCTTTACGGGAAGCGGATGTCCAGCAACCAAATACGGCCGCCACTTTATCGTTCACCAAAAGCTTGCGCGATTTCTCCGCGAAAGTAGGCCAGTCGCTGGCGCCGTCTTCCTGGATGTACTCAATTTTGCGTCCCAATACACCCCCCATTGCATTGATTTGCGCAATAGCGAGTTTTTCAGCCTGTACGGAACCTGTCTCACTGATCGCCATGGTGCCTGTGGTCGAATGAAGAATCCCCACCTTGACGGTGTCATCCGTCACCGCAAGACCGGTAGTGTTAACTTCTTCGGTTGCCGGCGCAGCGAAGCTCACGCTCGAAAATAGCAGGGCGGAGGCACTCGCTAGGGAGAGCTTGTGCAATAAGCCCCCCCGCGAGCGCCGCTCAGTACGATGTGAATGTGTAGACGTTTGCATAGTGCTTCCTCTTTTGGGTCGACAAAGAATTCATCGGGATGGAAGCAGTATGAAATTGCGTGGCGCGGAAATGAATGCGGCAACCTACGCAGCCATATACGTCAAATGACGCATAGGCGAGGGCTGTTAATTCGGTTAGGTTCTGAAACACGACGGCATTGGTATGTAATTCGCACCTAGATTCGGAACTGACTTGGACGACACTCGGAAGCTTTCATCTTCCCTATCGGCGTCAGCAAATGAAAGCTCCACTTTGGTGCACCGCCATCGAGCTCTAATGGAAGCGAACTAAATTGGTGCGTTGGCTAAGGATCAGGACATCGCATTTGGTACTGTGATGAATGCGACTCAGAAAATCTTTCGCGTAAGGCGGAATTACAACCAGTGGGTAAATAACCAGACGCTTGAAGACTACGCCTTGCGGTTTACCGCCAAGCGCGCTCGGCGTTGGTCCTTGTTCCGCGTTGCCAATACCGCCCTTGGCGCCATCTCCTTCCTCGTTCTCGAGGCGATCGGTGGCGCGCTGACCTTGAGTTTTGGCTTCGACAATGCCGCTCTAGCGATTGTCATGGTCAGCACGATCATATTTCTGACCGGCATTCCAATTTGTTACTACGCCGCGAAATACGGGGTCGACATCGACTTGCTCACGCGTGGCGCGGGCTTCGGTTACATTGGCTCAACGCTGACCTCTCTGATTTACGCTTCTTTCACCTTCATTTTTTTCGCCCTTGAGGCGGCCATCATGGCGACCATACTGGAGCTGATGTTCGGCTTGCCTCTCGCCGTGGGTTACGTGATTTGTGCGCTGATCGTGATTCCGATTGTGACGCTCGGCATCACGCTGATCAGCCGCTTTCAGCTGTGGACGCAACCCTTATGGGTGGTGTTACAACTTGCCCCATTTATATGGTTGTTGACGCATGAATGGCAACTCGTCAAAGACTGGACGAGCTTTCCCGGCCTTTACAATGCCAACCCAAACCAGGTGAGCTTGATCTATTTTGGTGCTGCTTCTGCGGTGCTATTTTCGCTGATCGCCCAAATCGGCGAACAGGTCGACTTCCTGCGCTTTCTTCCACCCAAAACGAAAGAAAACAGAAAAGCATGGTGGTGCGCAATGTTAAGCGGCGGACCCGGCTGGATCGTCGTTGGGGCGCTGAAGATTTTTGCGGGTTCGCTGCTCGCCTATGTCGCGCTCAGTTACGGCATCGCAGCCACGCAGGCAGCAGACCCGGCACGCATGTACACACTGGCGTTTGGCTTGCTCGTCAACAACCCCCAAGCAGCGCTCGCAATCGCAGGGATATTTGTGATTGTCTCCCAACTGAAAATTAACGTGACCAACGCCTATGCAGGCTCCATCGCCTGGTCCAATTTCTTTTCGAGGCTGACACACAGCCACCCCGGACGAGTTGTGTGGTTGATCTTCAATGTTCTGATCGCGTTATTGCTGATGGAAATTGGCGTGTATCAAGCCTTCGAAAACACCTTGCGTATTTACGGTATTGTCGCCGTGGCCTGGCTGGGTGCGCTGGTGGCAGACCTGATTATCAACAAGCCTCTTGGACTCAGTCCCCGCCATATCGAATTTCGACGCGCTTACCTGCACGACATCAACCCCGTCGGGGTGGGCTCAATGGTTATCGCGAGCGCGACAGGCATACTCTGTTACATTGGTGTGCTGGGAGACGCCGCCAAGGCGCTCGCACACTACATCACGCTGGGCCTCGCCGTGTTTATGGCCCCAGTAATCGCGCTGTTAACGAAAAGCCGATTCTACACAGCCCGAAGCGCTGCCACCATTCAAAGCGACGAACTCAAAGTCGCACCGCACAGCGCGAGCACCTGTTGCATCTGTCAAAATGAATATGAAGGCGAGGACATGGCCTGGTGCCCTGCGTACGAGGGTGCAATCTGTTCCTTGTGTTGCTCGCTGGATTCGCGCTGCAACGACGTCTGCAAAAATGAAAAGACCTTGTCCGATCATCTGCTTGAATACAGTGCCTATCTGCTGCCAAAACGCTACATCCAGCAACTGAATTCACGCCTGATAAAATTCACGGTGCTGCTCACACTGGTCTCGCTCGTCACCGGCGTGACTCTGGCGCTCGTTTATGTGAGTGCCGCAACAGGCTACCACGATATTGATCTATTGCTGGCGGGCACCTTGTGGAAAGTCTTCTTTGTGATTCTTATTATTGCGGGCGTCATCGTTTGGCTGTTTGTGCTAGCGCATGAAAGTAAGGTCGTGGCTCAGGAAGAGTCCTTGCGACAGAACACTCTGTTCATGGAAGAAATTGAAGCTCACAAAGTGACGGATAAGAAACTGCAGGAAGCCAAAGATCGGGCCGAAGCCGCGAACAACGCGAAGAGCCGCTATCTGACTGGCATCAGCCACGAACTGCGTACCCCTTTAAATTCCTTACTCGGCTATGCCCAACTCCTTGAATACGACATGAGTCTACCCGAGAGTAAACGCCATAAATTGTCTGTTATTCGACGCAGTGGCGAACACTTGGCCGATTTGATTGAAGGGCTTCTCGATATATCAAAAATCGAAGCGGGACGCTTGGATATTCACCAGGATCGTGTGCGCATCAAGGATTTATTGAATCAGATCGAATACATGTTCCGCCTGCAGGCTGAAAATAAAGGCCTGCAATTTAACTATACCTGCCTGTCCCCTTTGCCCGACCTCGTCCAGACAGACGAGAAAAGACTGCGTCAAATACTGATTAATCTTTTGAGTAATGCCATCAAGTTCACCCAGGCGGGTACAGTGGACTTCAGCATACGCTATCGCAATCACGTCGCTGAATTTGTAATACGCGATTCGGGGATTGGTATTCCCGAAGAAGACCTAGAGCGTATTTTCTTGCCTTTCGAGCGCGTGCGAAGACCCGGTGTACCGCAAATGCTGGGTACAGGCCTGGGACTTACCATCACTCGCCTTTTGACTGAAATTCTCGGTGGCGATATCGAAGTCAAAAATAATCCAGGTGGCGGTGTGACCTTCACCGTTAAAATGATGTTAGCGCGTGTGTCGGTACAGGAAGCAGAGCCGGCCAATAAAGACAGGCCGATCTATGGCTACAAAGGCGAGAAGAAAACGCTCATGGTGGTGGACGATGAAGCCTTTCATCGTGGACTAATCAGCGACTTGCTTTCCCCGCTCGGCTTTTTTGTGCTCGAAGCCCCCAGCGCCGAGGATTGCCTCGCGTCGTGTCAGGATTTTTATCCCGATTTGTTTCTGCTGGATATTTCCATGCCTCAAATGGACGGCAAACAACTCGCGGAAACCCTACGAAAACAAGGTTGCGACAAGCCCATCATTATGGTGTCCGCGCTGGCCAGTCCGAAAAAAGATTTGATCGACGGGCTCAAGCCTACCGAAGGGAGCCAGTACTACGATGACTACCTCGTCAAACCGGTCAAATTGGGCGCATTGCTAGATAAAATAGGTGGCTGCCTGCAACTCGAATGGATTTATGACCTCAGCGCTGCCTATCAAACCCTAAATGTCGTACCTGCGCAAACGTCTCCAACACCGGCGTTATCCGAATTACCCCATCAAAATCATATTGAAGAATTGATCTACCTCGCCGAAATCGGGCACCTGTCGGAGCTCAAAAAACGCCTCGGTGAAATGCTTACCCAAGGCTACGCAAGCCCCGCTTTTATAGAACACATACAAACCCTGCTGACCAATGTCGAGCTGGACAAAATACTGCTCTTCCTAAAAGGCCAAAACGCCGAGGGGAATACACCGTGAACGCACACCATTCGTCCGAAGACATGGTCCTCGTCGTCGACGACTCACCCGATACCATCGCCATGCTGAATGACACACTAGATCAGGCTGGCATGACCACACTCGTCGCACTCGAAGGACCACAGGCCATTAAAATCGCGCGCAAAATGCTGCCCGATATTATTCTACTCGATGCCATGATGCCGAATATGGATGGCTTTGAAGTGTGTGAAAAGCTGAAGAGCGATCCCGAACTCAAGGCGATTCCGGTTATTTTCATGACGGGCCTGAGCGATTCGGACAGTATCGTAAAAGGCTTCAATGCTGGCGGTGTCGACTATATTACCAAACCGATCAATACGGCCGAGCTTGTCGCGCGTGTTCGCGTGCATCTGGCCAATGCGCGCTTGACGCTCAGCGTGCAAACGGCACTCGACGTCGCGGGCCAATACGTCTTCGCCTGCAATCCGCTCGGTGACATCGTCTGGACGACGCCGCAGGTGAACCAGCTGTTGCAAAACAGTGGCGATGCGTCTTGGCTTTCCTCCTCGTTGAAACAACAGCTGAATGCCTGGTTACAACGCCTGCCCCATGTCGGTAGCGCGCTGACCTTGAACTCTCCACAAAACGCGCTCAAGGTCGAACTACTGGGCAACAAAACCGCGGAGGAGGTGTTGCTGCGACTGATCGACACGGCCCAGCCCGACGAAACCGCACGCCTGAAGGCGGCCCTGCCGCTAACAGGCCGTGAAGCAGAGGTATTGCGCTGGATCGCAGCGGGAAAGACCAACCGAGAAATCGGCCAAATTCTGGGCACCAGCCCAAGAACGGTCAACAAGCACCTCGAACAAATCTTTAAAAAACTGGGCGTCGAAAACCGCACTGCCGCCGCCGCCAAAGCCCTTGCCTTCCTGGGCCGATAAACGGAAGCGCAAATTTCGCCGCAACGTCTAGACTAAGCAAAGCCCACTCGCTATTATGCGCGGCTTAGTGTCTCTGGCGCAGGGCTCTGCTAAAGACTCGGCTGCCACTGTAAAATTTGATAGCACTTATTTGCACCCGTAGCTCAGCTGGGTGAGGCAAGCGTTTTGCGAAGCATCGCTTCGCGCGCCGCCGAACGACTGCAATCTGTGATTGCAGGCCGGACCCGAGCATAGCGAGGGGAGTAGGTTGCAGCGCAAAGCGCTGCTAAAGTGTCGAGCGGCACTACAGATTATTGATAGCACTTTTTTTGCACCCGTAGCTCAGCTGGATAGAGTAGGTGGCTTCGAACCACTTGGTCGGGAGTTCGAATCTCTCCGGGTGCGCCATTTAAAAGAACCCTCGCCAATCGGCGGGGGTTTTTTATGTGCGTTACAAGCACCTGCAACGCAAGTCTTCCTTAAAAATTGTGATCTGACCCCATTTAATTCGTCACAAATCCTTATGTTGAATCGTCTATGAGATGAATTCACTACTGAGGATGTACGACGATGACTGACGCTATCGCTTTTGAAACACAGGCCCCGGACTTGCTGCAGCATCTTGCTGGAGTGCATGTGCGCTTGGACGAGTACCCACTGGATAAACGGCTCATCGAGCTGGTTTACCTGCGTGTGTCGCAGATCAATGGCTGCGATCACTGCATCGACATGCATATCAAAGCCGGGCAGCAAGAAGGCGAAACGGCTGAGCGGCAAATGAAGCTGGTCGCGTGGCGGCACAGCGAGTTGTTCACTGAGCAGGAGCAACTCGCGTTAGACTGGGCCGAAGCGCTCACCCACATTGGCCCAGAGAGCCAACACAGCGACAAGCGCGCCAAATTGCGTACGGTTTTCAGTGAGCAGGCACTCGCGGCATTGACTGTGAACATCGCGATGATCAACCTATGGAACCGCCTGTACGTATCGGGATATTAGCGTGACAGATCACCACACGCCCTTATTTACAGAAAGCCGCCCAGCGTTGCTGGGTTTGGCCTATCGCCTGCTGGGCTCCTACAGCGAAGCCGAAGACGCTGTGCACGAGACCTATTTGCGCTGGCGCACTCAGGACCTAAAGGCCATAGACCTGCCCGCAGCGTGGTTGAAGCGCGTCTGCACGCGTTATTGCCTCGACCAACTCAAATCCGCACGACTTGCCCGCACGCAATACGTGGGCACTTGGCTGCCGGAACCGTTGCTGACTCAAGGTGACGATGACGGCAATCCCCAACAGGCCGTCGAACTGAGTCGCAGTTTAACCACAGCCTTTCTGTTGACGCTGGAGCGCCTAGCTCCCCGCGAGCGAGCAGCATTCCTGCTTTATAGTGTCTTCGATCAACCCTATCCCGAAGTTGCCGAAACGCTGGGTGTGTCCGAAGCGCACTGCCGCAAAATCGTTTCTCGCGCAAAACAACAGGTGAGCCTGCAAGGCCGCGGTGAGCAGCCCGACAAACAGCAGCAGCAAAAACTCCTCGACGCCTTCGAAGAGGCCCTGTCATCAGGCCAGGTAAGCAGCCTCTCGGCGCTCCTTGCTGAAGACGTTCGGCTCTCTGCTGACGGCGGCGGCGTAGTCCCTACCATACCGCGCCCGATTCAAGGTGCAGAACGAGTGTTGCGCTTCATCGGCGAACGACTGCGACGCTATTGGCAGAGCTTTACGTGGCAGCGACTCGAAGTGAATGGCTTCGAAGGCATGGTGGTCTTAGACGGCTCAAACGTCGTCGCCACCGTCAGCGTGGAAGTCGATGCACAAGGACATTTAGCCGAAATTTACATCGTCAGAAACCCGCAAAAACTGGCTCGGATTGCTGCAATTAATGGGGTCACATAATTGGGGTCAGATGAACATTAACGGGCGTCGCCCTTTAATGTTCATCTGACCCCAATTATCAAGGGAATGAAAAAAGCCCGCCGAGGCGGGCTATCAAGGGGAGAACAACTCGGTTCTAGGGGATACGGATCAATCGCAGACGGCGCCGGTGACTTCGGGCGCGGTGAAGGTGCCGGAACCGGCGCCTTGTACACCCACTTCAACGGATTGACCGGGCTGGATAACCGCATTCCAGCTCAGGTTTGTCGCCGTGTAGGGGTTGCTGCTGCTGACATTGCCGTTCCAGCTGTTCGTCACGCTATAGCTTGGTGGGAAGGCCCAGGACACTTCCCAGCCGTTGATGGGGGTATCACCGTTGTTAGTGATGCGCACCATCGCCGTGAAGCCACTGCCCCAATTGTTGGTAATGTCGAATTCGCAGACATTGCCACCACCTCCGCCACTGCTGACGGTGACGGTTTCACTTGCACTGTCATCAAGAGTGCCGTCACTGACTTCGAGACTCAGGTCATAACTGCCCGATGCAGCGTAACAATGTTCCGCAGTCGCACCTGTGGCGCTGCTGCCATCGCCAAAGTCCCAAGCAAAGCTCAGTGCATCGCCATCAGGATCGCTGCTGGCCGAACCGTCCACACTCACACAAAGCGCATCGACACTCGAGCTAAACGCTGCGACCGGAGGCTGATTAGGCTCCTCGGTAGAGATCGTGACATTGAGTGAAGTGCTGTCATCCAGCTCACCGTCGCTCACGGACAAGGTCACCGTATAGTTACCGTCTGTCGCATAGCTGTGCGTCGCATCCAGACCGGTCGCGGTAGTGCCATCGCCGAAGTCCCAGCTGTAAGTCAATGCATCACCATCGGGATCACTGGAACCCGCGCCACTGACACTCAGATTTAAGCCGTCAACGCTATAGGAGAAGCTCGCAGTGGGTGGCAGATTCACATCGCCACCGCCGTCACCACCGGTACAGTTCGTGCCATTCAGGACAAACGACGCGGGGATACCGAAGCTGCCCTCACCGATGAAGCCAAAGCTTCCGCTCTGCCCAGGTTGCAGGGTACCGTTCCATTGAGAGGCCGGATTGCTCGCCGTCACTTGAGATCCACTAGCGTTAAAGCTGGCATTCCAGCCCGACGCAAACTGCGCACCGTTCGCCAACGTCCAATCCAGCGAGTAGCCTGCAATGGTCTCGGTACCGGTGTTGGTGATGGTCAGATCCACTTGGTAACTGCCGCCCCACGCGTTGGCCATGACGTAGTCCACATGACACTCTCCTTCCGGCGGCGCTTCCGCGGTCACGGTGGTCGAGTCGCTCACGGTATTGACCCCATCACTGACAGAAACACTGACCACGTAGGTGCCCGCATCGCCATAAGTGTGCGTCACAGAGCTGCCCGTTGCGGTGTTGCCATCGCCGAGATCCCACGAGAAGCTGAGCGCATCCCCTTCCGGATCCGTCGCACTGGCACTCGCAGAAAGTTCGAGGTAATCCATCGTGGCGGAGAGACTGAGCGTCGGTGGCTCATTCGCATTCGGGTCATAGACCGTCAGACTAACGCTGGCCGGCTCGGAGGTGAGGCCTTCGTCGTCCGTCACGGTGTAGGTGAAGCCATCAGCACCCACGAAGCCGCTTTGCGGCACATAGGTCACTTCGGCTCCACTGCCACTGACCATGCCATTGGCGGGTTGGGTATAGCTGTAGGTCAACGTGTTGCCATTCGGGTCAGAGCCCATCAAGGTCACCGTAACCGGCTGATTTACGGCTGTTTCAGCGGATACCGGGCTCGCTGTAGGCGGGCAATTTTCCGTGCAGACAACGGGGAACAGTTCGGCATAAATGGCGTTGGCCGTCGCTGCGTCGACCGTGGCCCAGTAGCGGTGGTAGGTGAATTCAGGCGCGTCGTAGTCTCCGTCCGGGCCATCATCCAGTATGCCATCCCCATTCTGGTCGTAGGCATCCCGAACGCGCTGGAACAGAGGATCATCCTCGTAGAAGGTGCGGATACTAAAGAAGGTGGAATCACTATTCACCGCATCCCCGTTGGCCATCACGCCTTCATAATCCTCAGGCACATAGACCGGATCAAAGAAACGGATGTAGTCACCGCGGGATTCAACGGTTGCAATACCCTTGTCGTCGCGGTGCAAATTCCACATGGTGTCGAGGATCTGCTGCGCCATGGCGCGGGCCGGCTCATGCGTCGTACCGGTGTGCTCACGCTTACCGGCTGCGTAGTACATCAGCGCTTTCGCGGTGTTGTGGATCACACCCACGTCCTGGCCTTTGTTCACAACCGTCACGTGCAAATTGGTGTTGTCAGCGGGGTTCGCTGGGTTCCAATCTTCTGGTGCGCCGCTCCACTCGAGCGTGGACGCCATGTACACATCGCCATCGATAAACTCGGTCACTTCGGGGCTTAAGACCCAGGGTACCCACTTGTCGAGGATCGCTTCCGCTCGTGCATCACCGGTCACGTAGTAGTATTCACAGAGCCGCTCCACAGACCAGGCTTGCCAACCAAACCAGGTACCCGAGCTCGGATCGTGGTAGACGGGGTTGTCGTCGTAGGTCATGCCGTAAAATTCCGGCGCACCCGCAGGACGTGCGTCATAGGATCCGTTCCAGCTATTGGTCGCGCCACCAGCAATACCGCCCTCAGCAGATTGCAGCCACTGATAAAATTCGAGGGTTCGCTCTAGGGAAATGCCCCAGTCGCGCACCGCATTGGGCGAAGCCGGTTCCAATTCGGGAATTTGGGTCAGGGCATATCCTGCCATTGGGTTCTGGTAACCGAAATGCACATGGGACGCGCCGATGCGGAAGCCCCAGCTCTGACTGGTGTCGATGGGGCCGCCCCAGGAGTAATACCAACTCATCAAATAATGCGCGCTATCGTAGCCGCTGCCTGCCGGGTCCATCGGGTCATCTGTACCCATGGCCTTGAAATATTTATCAAACATCGCAAGGCGCAGGTAATCCCCCATTTTGGCCGCCTTCGCCATCAGTCCCGGCGCAACCTGCTCTGGATCCACACCCTGTTCGTCCATCCATTGCAGTGCCCAATACATGACTTGGACTGCGCGTGCATCGGCATCGGGCGCATTGGTGTAACGCCATTGCTCCGCAGGTGCCTCCTCATCCACGAACAATTGCAGGAAGCCGTAGTCATTTCCCCAGGTAAAATCTTCCCATGACGGGTGCGTGACCGTTTCCCAGACGCTCTCCTGCTCACCGCGCTGGAAGGTATTGATGTAGGAAGGGGTCGATACGCCATCGCCCAAGTTGCCATAGCCGTAGACATTGTCCATGTCGAGCAGCCAGTGCATCCCGTAGATTTCCCAAGTCCCATATGTTTGCGCCAGCTCGGCGGACACAGGGTCCTCACCCACAGGTACCGTGGGGAGAAGCGGGCCAGGGTATCCGCTGGGATCACCCGATTCGGGTATGTAGGTGGCCGGAGAACTCGGATCGTAGTTACTCGCACCCGGCTGCATTTCTGAGGTGGGAATGATGTGTTCTTCAATCAGGGTCCACGCATCCACCAAGGGTTGCCAGTCTCCGGTCAAACGACCGTGAACGGCTTCGAGCCAAAGAATGTAGGAATAGGCCTCGGAGGTGGATTGGTGACCGTGATCCGGTGCCTCCACATTGAGTGTTTCGATCGCGTGGTAGGGGCCACCATCTGCACTGAGAAAGCCGTTTTCCGGGTTGTAGATTTCATCGCGTAACTCGTGGAAGCGATCTTCATAGATGTTGGCCTGGGCATTGATCGCGCAGATCGCGGTTGCCAGCCCCAGAGAGCGAAACAGGTGCCGCACCGCTTTGCGACGTCGACTTGGCTTGACAGCATTATTCATATAAGACTCCATTCGGATTCATTGTTGTTTCCCTGAAAGAGCGCTGGCGCACCTCCATGTGCGCCGACTGCGTGTGAAAAATCAGAATTGACTAGGGTGTGCCGCAGACCGCGCCACTGACCTCGGGTGGAGTAACCGGGCCACTGGCGGTCGCCTGCACACCAAACTCGGCGTACGACCCTGGTGCGATCTGGCTGTTCCAGCCGAGCGGTGTCGCGGTATAAGGGTTATTGCCGTCAAGCGTCGCATTCCAGTAATTGGTCACACTTGAACCGGTGGGTAAGGTGAAGCTGATTTCCCAGCCATTGATGCTGCTGTCACCGTTGTTGTGCACGCGAACGTAGCCCACAAAGCCCGAGCCCCACTGGTTTTCAATGACAAACTCGCAGGCACCACCCGGTTCGAACCCCTCCGTCACGGTGACATCGCGGAACGCCACATCGTCGAGCTCACCATCACTCACCGTCAGGGACACGGAATAGCTGCCTGCATCGGCATAGGTGTGGGATGCCTGTGGCCCAGAGCTCGCACTGCCATCGCCAAAGTCCCAGACATAACTGAGGCTGTCGCCATCCGGGTCCACCGAAGCCGAACCATCGACCACAATGCTGAGTCCATCTGTCGACACTGAGAAGGCGGCCTCAGGGGCCTGGTTGTCCTGACCGGCGGAGACGGACACACTCTGACTCGCGTCGTCACTGAACTCACCGTCAGAGACACTCAAGGTCACGATGTAGTCTCCGTCCATGTCATATGTGTGTGTGACATTCACACCCGTTCCCGTACTTCCGTCACCAAAGTCCCAGGTATAGGTCAGGCTGTCGCCATCGGGATCAGAGGAGCCTCCCGCATTGGCACTCAACGTCAGCAGGTCGGTGCTCGCCGTGAACGACGCCAGCGGTGGACGATTGTCCTGACCCCCACCTCCGCCGGTGCAGGTTTGGCCATTCACACTGAAGCTGGATGGAATCTGCGGTTGTGCTTGCGAGCGACTGATAATCGCGCCAAACGAAGAGGTTTGCCCAGGCGCAACGCGGCCGTTCCATGTATCCGGTGCTTGCGTGACCGTGGCGGTGCTGCAACTCGGCTCGAAGTTCGCGTTCCAGCCGTTATCGGTCAAGCACTCCCCGGCAGGAAGCGGCCACGTCAGCGAGTAGCCATTAATGGTCTCAGAGCCGGTATTAGTAACCGTAATATTCACCTGATGTGCACCGTCCCACGCGTTGGTCACGTCGTAGTCGACATCGCAGTTCAGGCCACCTTCTTCAACCATCACCGTCAGGGTTACCGTATCGCTGTCTTCGCCATCGTCTGCGGTTAAGGTCACCACATAGCTACCCGCCGCACTGAATGCGTGAGAGACGTTTGCCCCAGAGGCGCTGTTGCCATCACCAAAATCCCAACTCAAGGTCAGTGCATCGCCATCTGCGTCCGTCGAACAGGAACTGAAACCAACCGAACTGCCAACGTACACACTACCAACGGCGTCGATACACGCTACGGGTGCGGTATTCGGTTGTTCAGGAATCGCGGTTAAGCTCAAGGTGTCGCTGGCTTCCAGCTCATCACCCTGTGCGTCTAAGGCAACCAGTCGCACCGTGAAACTTCCTTCAGAGGCGGGGGCCGTTAACACCATACTGCCGGTATCGCTCTCAGCGACAAAAAGCTCGTCGAGATAGGCGCGTGCGGAATCCGCGTAGGAGAGGCTATAACTCACGGTAAAATCGGAACTCACTTCCACGCTACTGCCGTTGGCCGGCGAGGTGATGGCCAATGCCGGAATCATCGGCTCGTTCACCGTAATCGACACGGTCGCCACATTGGAGCTGGCGCCAGCATCGTCGATTGCGCGATAGGTGAAACTGTCACTGCCGAAGAACCCTGCATCGGGCTCGTAGCTGCGCTGTGATCCGCTACCAGTCAAAGAACCGTTGGCGGGTGCAGAGACGATCTCGTAGGCTTCAATGCTGCCATCACTGTCATTCGCTTCGAGTGACACCGCCACGCTGCTCTCATAGTCCGTCACCACATTCAGGTCGTTCGCAGTAGGCAAGCAATTGATGCCGGTACTCGAGCCGCAGCCAGGACCAGGCTCTTCACCGAAGAGAAGACCAGTACTGTCATAGACGGGGATTTTCGGCGCCACCATCCCGTACTGTTCGCTCGTCGTTGCGTAAGCCGGATCCCAGGAGGGGTCGTTTGAATTATCCCACTCAGGCAGGCCACTGGTTGTAGGCAGCGAAACGCGGAACTGCACTTCACGACGGTGCTCACTCTGACCGCCGGGATAAATCCAAATGTCGTCAAAGCGGACTTCTACGTAGTAAATGTTGTCCGCAGGATCACCCCAAGGCGTCAGATCGGAAATGCTACTGGCCTGGCTATACCCTGAACCCACATCAATATCGGAGAGGCTGTAGCCCGCATCAAAGACTTCAGTCAAATCATAGAAATAACGGAAATAGAGATCATCATGCGCTTTGGCGGGTGTCGTCGAACGGTTTTGAATCACCGCGCTGATCTCAATATGCCGGGCACCGCTGCTGTTGACCTTCGCGCCGAGTAGATATTCGTCATCCTTAGGCGGTTCTGCGGGTGGAAACTGAGAATCTGGGAGCGGCGCACCACCGTAATGATCGAAAAGGATTGCAGCAGCACCGGTGAATCCAGAATTGTAGTCGGTGGCGACTTCATTCTGAATATAATCGCCGCGGTCTTCTTCATAATCGGTATCGTTGGAGGGACCGGCCACGACGGCACCGTAAAGTATATGGCGCTGTTCGGTCGGAACAGACAGGCTATCCGCCCAAGAACCATGCGATCCCCTGTGGTGAACATTGGTGGGGTAGTCATCACCGTAGCCGATCAGGAAGCTTAAATTCGCGGGGTTATCTCCGAGAATGTAGTCAATCTGATGCTTGCCGAAGTTGTGGTAGCGGTCATACAGCGGGTCGTTCGGGCCAAGTGCGTCGGCATAGTACAAAGCGAGAAAAGCCGTGTTAGCCGCATAGCGATTGACTCCCCAACCTGAACTGTCAACAACGATAATACCGCCGGGCGTACGCGTGCCACCACCGATAGACCAGTGATCTAAATGGCGCTGAATATCCGCGTGGTATTTTTCATCCCCCAGCAGCGCGGCCAGAAGAGTGTAAACACCATAGGCTTTGTCGTTCCAGCTCTGCGACCAAGCGAACACAGGCGTGGTACTTTGCGTTTCAAAACCCATTTTGTCGTAGTAGGCCAGCGCGGTATCGAGGTAGCGCTGTTCTCCTGTCGCGCGCCACATCCACACGGCCGCCCAGGTAAATTCATCCCAATACACGCCATAATCGGCGTTATAAAATCCTTGAGCATCGGTAATGCAATTCGAATAATTATTATCGACACCGTCTTCACCCAGCGTTGCCTCCGCAAAATCAAAGAGATCGCGCGCGTGTGAGAGCAGGGTAGACGAATACGCGCCGTCCGTTGCCGCAAACGCCATAGAGGATGCCGCCATCGCCGCGGCCGTTTCCGAAGCCAGATCCACCCCCGGACAACTCAAATCAATTTTCATTGACACGCGCGAATCGGGAATCTTGTGATGTACCACTTCTGGTGGGCCCCAGAACGTATGGTCAGCATTGCCGAGACCGACCTGACCGTAAAATTCATTTGGACTGGGGTGTGCATTAATGAAATAATCGTTGACGTAGCGGAGGTTATTCAGCATGTGCTGAAGCTGACCCGAGCCGGCATAGGCATCGCGATAATCCACAACGCTCCAGGCGAGTAAAGTGGTCGTCGACGCCATCGGAAAACCAAACTTCACATGATCACCGGCATCGAACCAACCTCCTCGAAGATCGAGGCCAACGTCTTGCCCGTCCGTTGGTGTTGCTTCCGCACGCCAGGGAACGCGATTCCATGCAGGAATATTCCCGCTTTGTTGTGACTCGTAAAAATAAATGGATTTTTGCAGCGCTTCACCATAATTCTGATTTTGCGCCAGTGCTGTTACTGAAGTGATGGCCAGGGTAGCCGAGAGTATCACCTTGAAGCGTCTTAGCATTTTCGATACCTCCAATTTTTATTAGGGACGTACGCGCCCAGCCGGGCTGTGAAGGATCACATCCAGCAAAAACATCGTTGCGTACGTTGCCGTGAAAAAGCAGAGACCCGCGCACGGTTATAGAGATAGAAAATTAAGCGCCACCACACTCAATGCGAACAGGCGGAAAAATTCCTAAGTCACAGCGCTGCATTATTTTCGTTATTACAACACCCTAACCATAGTTAGGTTGAATTCGGCATCACTATTGTTTTTCCGAACATTCAACCTAGCTCGTCCATTTCAATTCTGCATGCCAATATTGCATACGTCATTATGAACGGCGCTTCTGCCTTAGCGTCAGCGGAAATAAAATTATCGAGAGGTCGAATGCTTTTCAAACTAAAAAAAAGTGCGGAAACGGTTTCATTTACACTTTTCTGAGAATATTTTTTCCTTTCAACTAATTCTGCTTATCAAAAAAAGAAATTATAAACACGTAAATGTGTTGTCATCGAAATCAATCTTTTTGGAAATAAAATAAATTTTGACGTCAACTCGTGATTTGGTGTGATATAAATTCCCATACTTCTGATATGAAACCGATTCCAAACGCCCATTCCCTTTTCTAATACGTAAGGATGAAATGTCTTCCGGTAAATTCATTTTTTGTGTCATCCGTCACGATCTGAAAAAGGTAAAATTAGTGAGTGCCCACCAACTAAAATTATTGCGCTGAAAATCGCAAGTCGCCGCGAAGAATGCCCAACGTAGGCTGCAACACGTGTTGAGTTTTGGACGGCGCGGGCATCCCGTCCGTTCAGGCCTGCAATCAACAACGACGTCAAGTCTATGTGTCGGTAGAATAGCCCGTCGGGAGAGGCGCCGACTGAGCGTACTCATGTCTATAACGAATAGAGCGGGAATACACCACTGTGACGATGAAGCACATAGCCAAGAATACCGACCTCGGCACATTCACCCTGTACCATCACGGCGCCCATTTAACGCAATGGCAGACGAAGGGTGAAGAGCAACTGTTTATGAGTACGGCGGCAGAATTTGCTCCGGGCAAGCCCATCCGTGGTGGCGTACCTGTGATATTTCCGCAGTTCGCCGCGCTGGGCGATGGCGCACGGCACGGCTTCGCGCGCAACCTTGAATGGCAGCTCGTCAATGAAGCGGAGCACGCCGTCACGCTGAAACTCGAAAGCAGCGAAACCAGCAAAGCGCATTGGCCGCACGACTTCACCTTACTGTTCACCGCCACCCTGGAGCCGCACGCGCTGCATATGCAACTGGATGTGATGAACACAGGCAGTGACACCTTCGATTTCAGCGCGGCATTGCATACCTATTTCGCAGTGGATCAGGCGAAAGGTTGCGAGATTGAAGGCCTCAAGGGGTGCTCACATTGGGACAACGGCACGCCTTTTACCGAGCGCAACACCGATTCCGGACAACGTCTCACGATTACCGGCCCCATCGATCGGCTGTACTTTGATACTCCAGGACGCGTCAGCCTGATTGAGAAGAACCGCACGCGCATCATCCAACAGGAAGGCTTCACGGACGTCGTCGTCTGGAACCCATGGGAGGAGGGCGCTGCGGGCATACATGACTTGGAGAACGAGGAATATCGCAACATGCTCTGCATCGAAGCCGTTAAAGCAGGTACACCGGTACAACTTGCTCCGGGCGCGCAATGGTCTGGCGTTCAGCGCATTACCGTTGCGGACTAACGGGTAGCCTTAGCCGCGCGGAGCCTGTACAATCCGCGCGCGCCTGAGACGCGCACCCCCATCACATAAACTGACACAGGAAAGGCTAATGAAAGTAGTCAAGAAATCCGCCGAGTACACCGTTTTCAAGCGCCGTGACGGACGCTACGCGGTGCGTGGTAGCAACGCCAAGTGGATCAACGGTGACGCGAAAGTAGAAATTTTGTACAAAGAAGCTTTGCTCAAGAAACCTGAGCCAAAGCCGGAGCCTGCAGCGGAAGAAGCCGCTGAAGAATCCACTGAAGAAGGCGACGCTGAGTAAGCCTTTCGTCGGCGATCACGCGATCGCCGACATGCCCTCCCAATGCATACTTCATTGTGTGCCTCTCCCTGATAAATGTTAAGTGCTCGTCAATTTGCGCTAATTCGCTGCGTTTCCAGAGTTTTTGGCTAGACTCCTTAAACACATGCTGTCATATTTTGGCATATAAAACTTCCCACTGAACGCACTTGAATACAGGTCAGCACAAGGACTCCACATGCTACAAATCAAAGTCCTGGGTCAGGGTGGCAAGACGGAGTGGCTCGTAAAAAATCGCTACACGTTCGGCTCGGGCGCAGAAAATCAATACGCGGTACACAGCCCGGGTATCAGCGACATTCATGCCGGTCTTGAAGTCAACGGCGATGACGTCGTGCTATTTAATATTGCCGGTGGAGACCTGGTCCAGGTCAACGACACCCCTTTGCAAAAATCGGCCGCGCTGAAACCCGGCGACCTGTTCCGCGTGGGCGAGCGGGAATTCGAGATTCTCGACCCCAAAAAGAACCACCAGCCCAAAATTAAAACCGAGTCTTTGGTTTCGTGGGCGCTGAAGGCCAACAATACCGCGCTGGCCAAAAAATCGTTTCCACTCGAAGCCACCCATGTTTTAGGTCGCTCCAACGAATGCGACATTTGTCTGAATGTGGTTCATCTCTCGCGAAAACACGCCAAAATTGAGGTCCACGACGACGGCTTACACATCGAGGATCTCGAATCCTCCAACGGCACCTTTGTGAACGGCCGCCGAGTGAAAAAGGCCATTGTGCGAGCGGGTGACGAAATCGCTTTCGATACGCTGCGTTTTCAGGTGATCGGCCCTCAGACCGCCTTCGATAAAACCTTCAATCGCGACATGGGTGAGAACACCAATGTCACCACCGTGCGACCTGCGTTATCCGAAGAGGAAATTCGCAAAGCCGCGACCCAGCAGGGCCATAAGGCCGAGCGTCCGAAAGCCGCGGGCCCAAGGCGTGCGCCGCCCAAGCGCCCGCTCGACAGCCCAAGCACCGACACCAAACCGAGCAGTGCCGTCCAGGTAGAGCCCGCTCCCCGCAACGCGGTACCCGTGATGCTGTTGGCACTCGTCGGTATCGCAGCTGCGGCTATCGCCGCCTATGTCATGCTGGGATAACACAACGATAGGTAAACCTTAACGCCCGCCATGGCGTAACCAATGACCGCGTCGACACTTTTGAGGCTACACTAAGCGATGGAGGCACGGCTGGATACGCTATGAAATACAAGAACACCGAACATTTTGAACACGGACAGGCGCCTCGCGTCGGCGTCCTGATTACGAATCTGGGCACACCCGCTGCGCCGACAGCGCAAGCCCTGCGCCCCTACCTCAAACAGTTTTTATCCGACCCTCGTGTCGTGGAATTACCCCGCGTACTTTGGTGGTGCATTCTCAACGGCATTATTTTGCGCACCCGCCCGGCAAAATCCGCCGAAGCCTACGCCACCGTCTGGACAGAAAAAGGCTCCCCCCTTGCGCTGCACACCGCAGACCAATGCGACGCACTCGCCGACGCGCTCACACAACAATATGGTGACAAGGTTTGTGTGCGCTGGGCCATGCGCTACGGCACCCCTTCCATCGCAAGTACGCTGGACGACATGATGGCCAGTGGCGTGCAAAAATTATTCGTGCTGCCGCTCTACCCTCAGTATTCGGCCACCACCACCGGCAGCACCTTCGATGCCCTCGCGGCGGATTTTACGCAGCGCCGATGGCTGCCTGAACTGCGCTTCCATACGGAATATCACACCCATCCGCTGTACATTGACGCGCTGGTGAACACCATCCGAGCGCATTGGGACGCACACGGCCAACAGGAGCACCTCGTCTTTTCGTATCACGGTGTACCGCTGCGCTACCTGCATCAAGGCGACCCCTACCACTGCCAATGCTTGAAGACCTCTCGCCTCGTCGCACAAAAACTGGGTTTGAGCCCCGCTCAATACACCAGCAGCTTCCAATCACGTTTCGGCCGAGAGCCTTGGCTACAGCCTTATACCGATGAAACGCTCAAGACTCTGGCCGCAAAAGGCACACACAGTGTCGCGGTGATTTGCCCAGGCTTTTCATCAGACTGCCTCGAAACGGTCGAGGAAATCGGTGAGGAGAATCGCGAATATTTTGAAGAAGCGGGGGGCGAGACCTATCACTATATCCCTGCGCTAAACGCGAGTGACGATCATATCCGCCTGCTCACGCAACTGTGTCAGGACAACATCGATCAATGGATAGAGGAATTACCCGCAGCCGACCCGACTACCGCGAGCCGCTATCGACAGTGCCCACACAATACCCCGGAGAGCTAATGCTGTGACCGCGCTGGAGCGACGCATGACCAAGGAAGAAGCGGAGTGTTTCCGCGCAATGCGACGCTGGCAGCGCCGTGCATTGTTTAGACAGTATTGGCGAGCACTTCTGCCTCGCCCCCGATGGTGGCGGCGCTTTACCACCAGCCCACCGGTAACGCAATGCGTGTTTTCCCTCCTGCTGATTGCGGCATCCCCACTGTTATTGATGCTGTGGGTCATCAATGCCCTTTACCAGACATTGATGCTGCCGGGTCGCTACCTAAGCACCTGGCTGACGCCACGTTCACTGCGCGCACCCGGGGAGCGAAACCTCAAAGGGCTGCACTACCAATTCTCCACACACATTTCGCTGCCACCGTCCTTTTACCTGCAATGCTGCAATGAGTGGATTGCCATCCTCTACGGAGAGGATGCACTGCACAGCCATCGTCTCGAGCGTTATCTCGATCAAACCTACATCCAGCAGAGGCAGGTGGCCTATGATTTTGACGCAAACGAAAAAGCCATTTTCGTCGCTCAGATCAGTCACGCACGCGAAAACGTCAGCCGCGCGCTGGGGAACTACTAGGTCCTGTTTCTAGTTAGGCTTATTGTTGCTGCTGGCGCTGCTGCGCCAGAAACTGAGGAATTAACTCCGCAAAGCCTTCCCGGTACCCCGGATACTGGAAACTGTATCCCAAGGCGCGCAACTGACTGCTGTCACAGCGGCGCCCGAGCGTCACGCCGTCGCTCTGCTCGCTCGGAGACAGACGACAGTGCATGGCATTTGCCAACCACTGCCTCACGTCGTGGGCGCGAACGGGCTGAGCATCCGACGCAAGGAGCAACGACGGCAAGGGTCGCTCTGCGAACACTGCCTTGATGAGCCAGGCAATCACTCCGGCACAATCTTCACTGTGGATACGGTTGGTCCACGCCGCATTCCCAGCCCGACCCGCAACCACCTGTTTTAATAAATGCCAGCGACCCGGACCATAAATGCCTGAAAAACGGATTACCGTCACGGGGACCTCGGCCTGCCACAATCGCGCCTCACACTCGCGCAAGACCTTCGCCGTGTCGCTGCTCGGCTCCGCCGGCGACGCTTCCGTCACCCACTCACCCGCACTCTGCCCATAGACGCTGGTCGAAGAGACGAAGAAAATACGACGCGGCGCAGGCTGTGTTTGTTGAAGTTCGGTCAGCAAGGTCTCGACTACGGCCAGGTAGCGCGCACGATACGCTTCTGGCGAACGTTCGCCCGGCGTCAGTGTCAGAACAATGATTTCCGGGCCCTCGGCAAGCGCTTCACGCAGCGCGCCGGCATCGCTTGCATCTGCGCATAGGTTTCGGTGCGGCGCGACCAGCGAGCGTTCGCGCCGCGTCACCGCTGACACAACACAGTCTGCCGGCAGACGCGGCAAACATCGCGCAGCGATATCGCCGAAACCCAACCACAAAATGCCTTTTGTATTCATATTGCTCCGTAGGTTAGACTTATGAAATGATCAGGCCCTGATAGATTTACACAATTACACACGCCCGCCTATGACTCTGACCGAACTTCGCTACATCGTTACGCTTGCTCAGGAACAGCACTTCGGCCGCGCGGCTGAGCGGTGTTTTGTCTCTCAGCCGACACTCAGCATCGCCGTTAAGAAGCTCGAAGAAGAGCTCGACGTCGCCATATTTGAGCGCTCGAAAACGCGCGTGTACCCAACGCCACTCGGCGAGAAAATAGTGCAGCAAGCGCAGAAAGTACTGGAACAGGCCAGTGCGATCAAGGACATCGTCAGCGCCGGAAAAGACCAGCTCACCAGTCCCATGGCGATTGGTGCGATCTTCACGATCGGCCCCTACCTGCTGCCACATTTGATTCCGGAACTGCAAAAGCGCGCGAAAGATATGCCTCTTTATGTGGAGGAGAGCTTCACGGGTACCCTGCGCCGACGCATTCGCCAGGGCGATCTCGATGCCATCGTGGTCGCGCTGCCTTTTAACGAGGCAGACGTCGTCACCCAACCGCTGTATGAAGAAGAGTTTGTTGTGATGATGGAAAAGAGCCACCCCTTAGCGGAGCGCGCCGCCATCTCGCCCGACGCCTTGAACGAATACAATGTCCTGCTGCTAGGCGAAGGCCATTGTTTTCGCGATCAGGTGTTGGAGTACTGCCCCAATCTCAAACCCTCACTGGATGATCAGCCCGGTAAACTGCGCACCGCCGCAGAGGGCAGTTCGCTTGAAACCCTCAAATACATGGTCGCCTCAGGCTTGGGCATCACCGTGCTCCCGGCCTCCGCCGCGACGGCCGGTCTCGGTGCCGCAGACATGCTGGTGACGCGCCCGTTCACGCATCCCGCGCCCAAGCGCACGGTGGCGCTTGCCTGGCGGGCGAGCTTCCCGCGCTTGAAAGCCATCGATGTACTGCGCGACTCGATCAGCAGTTGCAGCATCGTACACTGATCATCGCGAAGTTGACGCCCGGTGCAGGTCCCCTCGCTCAGTAAGCTCGAGGTCACGGCTCTAAAAGGGGTCGGCAATAAGTTCGCTCAAACACTGGCCCGACTGGACATCCAGTCGGTGCAAGATCTGCTATTCCACCTCCCACAACGTTACGTCGATCGAACACGCATACGCAGCATTGCCTCGCTGCGCCTGAACGACGTCGCGATGTTGCAGGCCTCAGTGCTCGACGCTCGTATCGTATTCGGTCGAAGGCGAAGCTTACAGGTCAAGGTTGAAGACGACAGCGGAGTGATGTCACTGCGTTTTTTCCACTTTAATGCCGCGCAGAAAAACAGTTTTGAGCAGGGCAGGGTATTGCGCCTCTTCGGAGAAGTCAGGCCGGGTCCAGCCGGGCCCGAGATGTATCACCCCGAATACGAATTCTTTGATACGCCCGAGAACGCACAAGAAACAGAAGCCCGACTGACCCCCATTTACCCTCTGACAGAGGGCGTGAGTCAGCCGCGCATGCGTGCGCTGACCCAACAAGCCATCGAATTTCTCGCCCAGAGCCCGCCAGAAGAGCTCCTGCCCGACATGGACAATCACCGCTTTCGTGTCCATTCGTTGGCGGAAGCCTTGGCCTACGTGCATTTTCCGCCTGCAGACGCCGATATCCAGCAGTTACTTGCCGGGCAACACCCTTATCAGCAACGGCTCGCGTTTGAGGAGCTGCTCGCTCATTTTCTCGTCAAACAGTTTATTCGAGCGGAAAATCGACGCTTCGATGCGCCCACGGTCACGCTAAACCGGAACGCTATTCAACCTCTACTGGATCAATTGCCCTTTTCACCCACCGCGGCACAAGAACGGGTGACGGCCGAAGTGGCGAGGGATCTTAATGCGTCCAAACCGATGTTGCGTATGGTCCAGGGTGATGTCGGTTCCGGGAAAACACTGGTCGCCGCGATGGCGGCTTATGCGACGGTGCAGGCGGGTTACCAGGTGGCGGTCGTTGCGCCAACTGAAATTTTGGCCGAACAGCATTTGCAGAACTTCCGCCGCTGGTTTGAACCGCTTGGCCTTAAGGTGGAGTGGTTGGTTGGCCGCCTCACCGCCAAACAAAAACGAGAGGTGCTTGAGCGCCTGCACCAGCGAGAAACCGATATCGTTATCGGCACCCACGCGCTGTTCGAAGAACCCGTCCGTTTTCGCTGCCTGGCACTGGCCGTCATTGACGAGCAACACCGTTTCGGCGTCCATCAACGCCTCAGCTTACGCGGTAAAAATGACGACGACAGCGTACCCCACCAGTTGGTGATGACCGCCACCCCCATCCCGCGAACACTGGCGATGACGAGTTATGCCGAATTGGACTTCTCGATCATTGACGAACTGCCGCCCGGTCGCAAACCCGTGCAAACCGTGGTTATCAGTCAGGACCGCAAAGTCGCTGTAATTGAACGAGTGCGGGCCGCGATCGCCGAGGGCAGGCAGGTCTATTGGGTCTGCCCGCTGATAGAAGAATCCGAGACCCTCAGTGCGGCCAATGCCGAAGACACCTTTGAAACCCTGAGCACCGCGCTGCCGGAAACCGGTGTCGCACTGGTCCACGGGCGACTCAAGGCGCAAGAAAAAGAAGAGAGGATGGCCGCGTTTAAACAGGGTGAGGCACGCTTGCTTGTCGCCACCACGGTCATCGAAGTCGGTGTGGATGTGCCCAACGCCAGCGTGATGATCATCGAGAACCCCGAGCGCCTGGGTCTTGCTCAGCTGCATCAGCTGCGAGGGCGCGTCGGCCGAGGTAGCGAGGAGAGTCATTGCATCCTGCTCTACGGCGACAAGTTATCGCGGGAAGGGAAGGCACGGCTGCAAATCCTGCGCGAAACCAACGATGGCTTTCAAATCGCGGAGCGGGATCTCGAAATGCGCGGGCCGGGCGAGTTTCTCGGCACGCGGCAAGCAGGCGATATGCTGTACCGCATCGCCGACCACCAACGCGACGCCCATTTGTTCTCCGCCGTACAGGAATGCGGCTTACGCCTGTTAGACGCGCACCCCGAGGCCGCACAAAAGCTCGTTGACCGCTGGTTTGGGCGACGCCAACACTATGCCCTCGCGTAACGCGGAAATACCCCTAATATTCGTGTGAATTTATGACGAGGTTGGCATCTTAATCCGTCTGGCGCGAAAAGCATTTTTTCCATCGGCGTCGCTGAAGTATAGTTTCTGAGGCGCGAAAACCCGACTTTGCGGCACGTCTCGCCCTATTCGACCAAATTTTACGCACACATCGGGTTCATTTTTTCGCCAATTTGACCAGCAGACCGATAGCGGTAATTCGTATTCCTACTGATGGAGGTTGGAATTGGCAGTCTCGGCAACACTCCTAGCATTGTTGCAGCAACACGAATCGGTGACCTACACCGTGGTAGCGCAACAGGCATTCAGCATTGTCGACCCTGACAGTGGTATTGTCAGAGCGATGATTGCCGGTCAGGACGGCCAGCCCAGTGCGCTGATACTGGTGCCTCAGGATCACTTGATCGACCTCGACCAACTCAACGTGCATTTTAAGTCGCGCGTGGAGGCCCTCAGTATGAGCGAGGTACGCCGCCACTACGCCTGCTCTGAACTCCTCTCCGTGCCGGCCATTCCCGGCTGGCAGGATTTGCCGGTGATCTCATCCTCCGCGATGGACCGCTTCAAACACGTCGCACTAGATACCGGCGACGGGCGTCATTTGATTCGCATGCCGCAAGCGAGTTTTACTGCCCTGTGTGGCCGAGCGAAGATCGCTGAGTTCTCTACCAGTGCCCCTACCTTGAGTCTTGAGCGCAGTCGAGACGAATCCCGCATCATCGACTCCGTCAAACAGTTCACCGAGCGCCGCATTCGCCAGCGTCTCGAAGAAACGCTCGAACTGCCGCCGTTACCGTCCACCGCCCAGCACATCATTCAACTGCGCGGGAATGCCGATGCGAATATCGATGACCTGACGGCGCTGGTGGAATCCGACCCGAGCCTCGCCGCTCAGGTCGTGAGCTGGGCTGCCTCGCCTTATTATTCTGCGCCCGGGAAGATCAAGTCCGTCCACGATGCCATCGTGCGCGTGCTCGGATTTGATATGGTATTGAACATGGCACTCGGATTGACGCTCGGTAAGAGCTTGTCGATGCGAGCGCTGAGCCGCGAAGACATCGAGCAGTACTGGGCCGATGCCATTATCTTCGGCACCTGTGCCGAGGCCCTCGCGAAGCTCATTCCGACCCCATACCGGCCGAGCCCCGGGCTCGCGTATCTAGGCGGTCTCTTGCACAACTTTGGCCTGCTCGTGCTGGCCGAAGTCTTTCCCGTGTATTTACAACAGTTGCGCCGCGCCCAACAGGCCAACGCGCACCTGCACACCAGCGCGATAGAAAGCCATGTTTTGGGCATCAGTGGCGATGAGGTGGCCAGCTGGCTGCTGGAAAACTGGAGCATGCCGGAAGAAGTCGTGGTCGCGCTGCGGTATCAACACTGCCCTCAATATCGAGGACCAGACTACCACTATGCCCGGCTGAATTTCCTGACCGGACAGCTTCTAGGGCGCTCGGGCATCGGCGAAGCCGCACTGCAAAACCTGCAGGAAGACTGGTTTACCGAGCTGCATCTTGAACAGGCGGAAGCGATTGAACGGGTACGCGAATTGAGCTGTATTTCGCGCCAGCTGGAGATGGACGAACAGAACCGAATACACTCACTTTCACGCCTGCGGAACCATTCGCGTAATTCTTATGCAGTTTCTTAGCAAAATACGCTAATTATATGAACTGGTTAGCAAATTTGATGAGAAACGCGCCATACACTAGCGTCTGATGGCGCTCACGCTATAGTGTAATTAAAACAACAGCACATTCGACTCAAAACACGTAATACCGCTTTCAACCTGCTTATTTATTAACTATTCTTTGTTAAACGCATCGTGGAAACTTCACCAGCGGTAGTAGGCTTTATCAGGGCATTGCGTGGCATCCGTCCCTCGTCGGGGCGAGTTTCAGAATGGAGAGATTCCATTGCTGGGACATGAACCTCTGAAGTGCATTATCGAGTGGCAAAGGCCTTCGAGTACATTCATCAGGGTACATTCTTTCGGGTAAGAGTGTCGCACCACCCTTATAAGGAGAACTGACGTGACGGTCTCGGCAACCATCCTGGAGTTGTTGCAAAAATCTGAAAACGTTTCGTACACGATCACAGACAAACCAGCAAACAACAAAGAGCAATTAACCGTTGTGCCAAAATCTGATGCTAGCTGCCTGGTCAAAGCCGTAATCCTTAAAGATAACCAGAACAAACCCGTCCAGGTATTGGTGCCGGAGAACAGCATCATTGATCTCGACGCGATGTTTCGCCATTTCGGTCGTCAGTTTGAGGGCATCCGCTCAAGCCACGTCTGGCAACTCATCAAAGCCAAAGATCTGCAATCCGTTCCCGCGATCCCAGAGTGGCAATCCCTGCCTACGTTCATTGACGACAGCTTGTTGAAAAAAGACACTCTGCTGCTCGATTCCGGCGACAGCGAAAATCTCGTCCAGCTCAACAATGAAAACTTCAAAGAGATGGTGAAAACCTGCCAGGTCGGCTCCTTTGCCAACCCCGCGCCCGCTAACAGCGAGACGCGCGAGCAGGACGAGGCTCAGATTCTGGATTCCGTGAAGCGCTTCACCGAGCGTCGCATTCGCCAGCGACTCGATGAAACCCTGGAGTTACCCCCTTTACCGGAAACCGCGCAGCGCATTATCAAACTGCGTGCAGACCCAAATGCCGATATCAATGATTTAACCAACATCGTTGAAATTGATCCCAGTCTCGCGGCACAGGTCGTGAGTTGGGCCGCGTCGCCCTATTACTCAGCACCGGGTAAAATCAAGTCCGTCCACGATGCGATCGTGCGCGTGCTCGGTTTCGACATGGTACTGAATCTCGCACTGGGTCTCGCCTTGGGCAAAACCCTGTCGATGAAGGCGCTGAGCAAACAAAACATCGATGACTACTGGCGTAATGCGGTCTACACCGCCGCCGCCGTCGAAGGCCTCGTCACCAGTATTTCCCGTGAGCACCGTCCTGGGTTTGGCATGGCGTATTTGAGCGGCCTGCTGAACAACTTTGGCTACCTGGTGCTGGCCGAGATTTTCCCTCCGTATTTTCAATTGCTATCGCGAGCACGAAGCGCAAACCCCCATGTCAACGCCGCCTCTGTCGAGGCTTATACACTTGGCGTGAGTGGCAATCAGATTGCGGCATGGCTGCTCGACAACTGGAGCATGCCTGAAGAGGTCGTCGTCGCGCTGCATCAGCAATCCAACCCTGCTTACGCAGGCGAACATGCGACGTATGCGAAATTAAACTACGTGGCCAAGCAGATGTTGGCGAATCGCGGCTTTGGCGACACCCTGCCTGCGGACATTCCTGCAGAGGTGTTCGACACCCTGCATCTGGATCGGGAAATGGCCATTGCAACCATCGAAAACATTCTCGAGTCCGGATCTGATCTCGACGCCATCGCAGAGAAAATGCGCGGCTGATTCCCGCGTCACGTTGCCACAATAGTGCCCACGGCGGATTGAACACCCGCCACGCCTCTGTAGAATGGCGGCTTTTCGAGCTTCGCCCTACAGAGTGCCTCCATGAATTCCTCAGCCTCTAGCACCCCGTCCTCTTTGCTGCGCCCGGCGTCTCTGGTGACCAATCTGAATTCCTTTCTGATTGCGTTCATCTTTGCTTTGACGATGCCCACGCTCAGTGTGTACGTCGCGAAGCATCTGAACTCCAGCCCCTTTGAGGTCGGCATTTTCTTCGTGGCGGTCTCACTCGCGAGTGTGGTGTACGCCCAATTACTCGGCCACTATTCGGACAAGCTGCACGACAGGCGCCGACTCATCGCGATGGGTATGCTCGCAGGTGGGCTCGCCTGTGTGCTGTTTTCACGGCTCGATGATTACCTGCTCGCGTTGTTGACTGGGGTAACCCTCTACAGCTTTGCCTTCGCCTCCATCGCGCAGATTTTTGCGCACGCGCGGGACTACGCGAACGAAAACCTGGCCAGCAACCGGGCTGTCATTTTCAACTCCATCATCCGTGCAAGCGCGGCCTTTGCCTGGGTCAGTGGACCGCCGGTGGGCTACCTCATGCTCGACGCACTGGGGTTTACGCAGCACTATTTTTACACCGGCATTGCCTTTGCTGCTGTCGGCGCGGGGGCGTGGTTGTGCTTACCGAGAACACGCAACATCCCGCCCAGCCACGTGCCGCCCATTGAAAACAAAAACACCATGCTGGTACTCGCGATCGTGGCTTTCTCGTTGCTGTATGGCTGCAACTACAGCTACATGATCGCATTGCCGCTCTACCTCAATGAGCATCTCAATATCGACATTGCGTATGCAGGCTGGATCATGGGCACAGCTGCCGCACTGGAAATTCCCGTTATGATACTCGGTGGCTGGCTCGGAAGCCGCTTTGCCTTGCTGCCTTTAATGCGTATTGGTGCAGCCGCGGCACTGGCGCTGTACGCGGGTGTGTGGGTGGCCGATGCGCTGTGGTAATTGTTTGTATTGCAGGCTTTCAACGCCGTGTTTATCGGCTTTATTGCAGGCTTGGGAATGAGTTGGTTTCAGGACATGCTGCCCGGTAAAGCGGGGGCCGCATCAGCCCTGTATATGAACTGCACGAATATTGGGAATGTTCTGGGTGCACTGATCATCGCGGTGTTTGCCGAAGTGTTCAGTTACCGCGATGTGTTCGCTGTGAACGCCATCGCAGCCTGCCTTGCGATCGTCTTTATCAGCGCCGCGCACCGGCGCCGATAAAAAGCCCCTTACGCCAGCAATGTTTTTTCGCCTTCGCTGCGTGCCACAACCACCGCACAACAGCTGTCGCTGAACACGTTCACCGCCGTTCGCAGCATATCCAGAATCCGATCGGTCAGCAGCAGCAAGCCGATCCCTTCAGGCGGCAAACCCACGGCCGCGAGGATGATGGTAATGGCCACGAGGCTCGCGGCCGGAATCGCCGCCACGCCGATGGAGGTCAACAGCGCAGTCATCACAATCAAAAACTGCGTGCCGAGTGTTAAATCCAAGCCGTAGGCCTGAGCAATAAACATCGCAGCGACGCATTCGTAGAGGGCCGTCCCATCCATATTCACGGTGGCACCCAACGGCAGTACAAAGCCTGCTGTTTTGTTGCTCACGCCCGCCTTTTCCTCCACGCAGCGCATCGTCAGTGGCAACGTGCCCGCCGAGGAGGCCGTTGAAAAGGCCGTCAGAAGCGCAGGCGCCATTGCGTGAAAGTGGCGCAGGGGATTCACCCCCGCCACGAAACGCAAGACCAGCGACATCGTAATAAACATATGTACGGCGAGTGCGGCGATCACGGTGAGCATGAACACCAGCATCGGCAACAGCGCAGAAAAGCCGGTTGCCATAACCGTTTTCCCTATCAAACCGAAGACCCCGATAGGCGCAAACTTCATGATGAACATGGTCATTTTCATCATCGTTTCGAATACGGCTTCCCAGAAGGTGCGCAGGGTATCCGCCTGCTTTTGCACGAGCTGGGTCATAAAATAGCCGAACAGGAGGCCAAAGGTGATCAAACCCAACATCTGCCCCTGGCTGGCGGCGGCCACAATATTCGGCGGCACCATGCGCATAATCACAGCGGCAATTTCACCGCTGTCCCGCCCGGCCACGAGCGCCAGTTTTTCATCCAATGCGTCTTTGGGCGTAAGGTCGAGCAGTTCGCGTGCCGGCTCGCCATCAGAGAGCCCCGGCGCGATCAAATTCACGAAGAACAGACCAACCAATATCGCTGCCAAACTCGAGCTCATGTAAAAAAGCAGCGCCTTGCCACCCATGCGCCCAATGCCATTCTTCCCACTCAAACCCGCCACCGCACAGATGATCGACGCCAGCACCAACGGCACCACGACCATTTTCAAGGCATTGAGAAAAAGGGCGCCAATAAAACTGAGGCAGGCGTAGACCGATATCCCCAGGAAACGGTCATCCATATCAAACAGGACACCGGCGATAATGGCGGCAACGATGGCAATCAGAATCTGCCAGTGAAGGGCGAGTCGAGTCATATGCGTGAGATCAGGAGTTCAGTGCGTCTTTGAGGTGTTTACCGGGCTTAAACTGCAATTGATTGCAGGCTTCGATGGTAATTTCCTCTCCAGTTTTCGGGTTGCGTCCTTTTCTGGCTTTTCTGTGCTTGACAGTAAAACTGCCGAAGCCCACCAGATTTATCGCATCCCCTCGGGCGAGCGCATTGGTGATGTGCTCGAACATGGCGGATACCGCATCATCGGCCTGAACGGAGGAAATGTCCGCGATGTCTGCAACAGCAGACACCAAATCGCTTTTACGCATAGTAAAGAGTTTCCTGTTTTATTCATTGTATTCAGGAACGACGCGGCCAACTGTCGCACAGACAGTGCACGCCCGTCCCCATTAGATCACTTTTGGCTGAAGCTCGCCAAGCGAAGATACGTCAACTCGCTCTGAAGTCCGTTGACCAGACTTTTGCTGTGGTACTGTGAGTACGGTATTCTCGCCCCTGTTTATGAAGGTTCCGCGTCCATTGACGCCTGTGTCGCCAACATGGCCCACACTCGGACATTTATGTTGTACACACGCATCACCCACTCACCAAACATCTGTTTTTTATGAAATTTTCGCGCCAGAAGTTGCTCGCTTACGTCAGATTAATGCGACTTGATCGCCCCATAGGCACGTATCTTGTTCTCTGGCATACGCTGATTGCATTGTGGCTTGCCGCAGAGGGCTGGCCATCCATTGGCAATTTACTGATTTTCAGCCTGGGCGTAGTGCTGATGCGCTCCGCAGGCTGCGTCATCAACGACTATGCCGATCGCAATATCGACGGGCATGTTAAACGCACGCGTCAGCGCCCCATCGTCACCGGGGAGGTGACCGAAAAGGAAGCGTTGGGCTTATTCGCGGCGCTGGTCGGTCTCTCGTTCATCTTGGTGCTGCTGACCAATCGACTCACCATCCTGCTCTCTGTTGGTGCGTTGGCTTTGGCGGCGCTCTACCCCTTTATGAAGCGATACACACAGCTTCCTCAGGTCGTCCTCGGTGCAGCCTTCGCGTGGTCCATTCCGATGGCCTTTGCGGCGGAAACAGGCACCGTGCCGGAGGGCGCGTGGGTTCTGTACACCAGCGTCGTATTGTGGACTGTCTGTTACGACACGTTTTACGCGATGGTCGATCGCGATGACGACCTTAAAATCGGCGTCAAATCCACGGCGATTTTGTTTGGTGAGCAAGACCGATTCATTACCGGTTCGCTGCAGTTTTTAACGGTATTCGGCTTTGCTCTGGTCGCACAGCGCTTTGAACTTGGGGCCTGGTTCAACCTCGCCATTTTTGTCGTGGTCGGTCTCTTTGCGTATCAACAATGGCTCATACGCGACCGCGAACGCGATGCCTGTTTCAAGGCATTTTTAAACAATAATTTTGTAGGCATGGCCTTGTTCATCGGGACACTGCTGCATTTTGGCTTTTAGAGGCGTGCGCACACTGTAGAAAATCTGGTCAAAACGGGCACCAATACCCGATTTTCCGCTCAATTCATGTTGAATTACTCACCTATACTCAAATCGTAATAAAACAGAAACAAAAGCTTTACAGAATTTGCACACAAATCCGGTCACAGCCGGCCATGCACTGAATGCTATCGAGCAGGACATGAATCAGAAAACAATATTGGTTGTCGACGACGAAACCCCCATCCGCGACATGCTGCGGGTGGCCCTGGAAATGGCGGAATATTCGGTGCTGGAAGCCGAAGACGCGCAACAGGCCCATGCGATCATCATTGATGCCAAACCCGATCTGGTCCTTCTCGACTGGATGATGCCGGGCACCAGCGGTATCGAACTCGCTCGCCGATTAAAGCGGGACGATGTGACGAAAGATGTGCCCTTAATCATGCTGACGGCGAAAGGTGAAGAGGACAACAAGGTACAGGGTCTGGAAGTCGGCGCGGATGACTACATCACCAAGCCCTTTTCGCCCCGCGAGTTGGTTGCCCGATTGAAGGCCGTGTTGCGACGCACAAACAACGTGTCTCCAAGCGAGCCGATCAATGTTGAAGGCCTCTGCCTCGACCCGATCAGCCACCGCGTCACCATCAACGATCACCCCGTGCAGATTGGGCCCACCGAGTATCGACTGCTGGAGTTCTTCCTGACGCATCAGGAACGCGTGTACACGCGCAGCCAACTGCTCGATCATGTGTGGGGCAGTAATGTCTATGTTGAAGAGCGGACGGTGGACGTACACATTCGACGCCTGCGCAAAGCATTAACGCACGACGATCACGACCGCTTTATTCAAACCGTCCGCGGTGCCGGTTACCGCTTCTCTGCAAAAGTGTCGGCGGCCGCTCCCTGATATCCACACGCACACTAAAGGGGCTGGCGTCGCGCGCGCCAGCTTCGTATAGTGGGCCGTCCCCTTTACGAGCCACTCGCCCAGCTTTGCCTGTAGGCGGCTCGCGGTCATATTGAATCGAATTATGCTAAGAAAAGGCCTGGCCACTGAGCTGAAGTGGTTTCTACTGTTTTTCGTTGCGGTCCTGTTTATCGGCGCCTCCGCAGGCTATTGGCGTGAAGCCGCGATCTTGGCGCTCGGCTTGTACCTCGCGTGGACCCTGCGCAGCTTGAGTCGACTGGAGCGCTGGGTGAATCAGGCACGTACCGGTAATGTGCAAGACAACGAGCTGTTCGGCATGTGGGGCGAAATCGCCGAAGACGTGAAGCTGCTGATGCAGCGCTACGAGAAAGACAAGTTACGCCTGCAGGCGGTGGTCTCTCGCGTGCAGGATATGACCTCGGCCCTGAACGACGGCGTGATTCTCGCCGACAGCCGCGCCAATATCGAATGGTGGAACCAGGCCGCCACCGAAATGCTCGGCTTGCGCCAAATTGATTTCGGGCACCGCATCACCAACATCGTTCGCGACCCGCGCTTTCAATCGTATTTCGACGCTGGCGAGTACGCTGAGCCACTGGAAATCGAATCCTACCGGAATGAAGGCCAGCAACTGTTATTTCAAATCCACCCCTACGGTCAGGGCGAGCGCTTGATCGTTGTGCGCGACATTACACGGGTTGCCAAACTCGAGCAGATGCGACGCGATTTTGTGGCCAATGTGTCGCACGAATTGCGCACCCCGCTGACCGTTGTCCGCGGCTATGTGGAAACCCTGCTCGACATGCCGGATCAATCGCCGATGTTGCGCCGCGCACTCGAACAAATGCAGCAGCAGGGCATGCGCATGACGTCTCTCGTCAACGATTTAATCATGTTGACCAAGTTGGAAACAGACGATCGCAGTGCACAACAGGACCAAGTGCAATTACATCAACTCGTCGGTCTGATTTTTAACGATGGGCGTGCGATGAGCAGCGAAAACACGCAGTTTATCAACGAAGTTCCACAGGACATTACACTCCAAGGCAACGAGAAAGAACTGCGCAGCGCCTTTTCCAACCTGGTCATCAATGCCGTTAAATACGCCGGGGCAGGGGGTGGCAAGGACTGCACTATCCGCGTATTTACCGAACAACAATCCGGTCAATTTTTGCTGCACGTTCAAGACAACGGCATCGGCATTGACCCGAAACACATCCCACGACTGACGGAACGCTTTTATCGCATCGACGGTGGCCGCTCCAGCAGTGCCGGTGGCACAGGCCTCGGTCTGGCGATTGTCAAACACGTGCTGTTGCGGCACGATGGTCAACTCAAGATTGAAAGTAAACCCGGTAAGGGCAGCACGTTTAGTTGCTGCTTTCCCAGTAATCGGGTCACGCGCACCCTCGCCAGTATTTAAGGCCTCGCCACGCACTCGATGAGCGGGGCGGGTGCGTCCAACCCCCGGACATCGCTCACTGCATGATAGATTTTCGCCTGCATCCCAACATTGATGAGATTGACGCACGTGCATGGGATGCGCTGTGGCCGAACGCCTACCCCTTCACTCAGCACCGCTTTCTGCAGGCATTGGAACACAGCGGATGCACTGGCGAAGCCAGCGGTTGGGTACCGATGCATCTCGCTGGGTATCGCGAGGGCAGCTTAGTCGTCGCGGCGCCGGTCTACCTTAAACAACACAGCTACGGTGAGTACGTATTCGACTGGAGCTGGGCCGACGCCTACCATCGCAACGGGCTGAATTATTACCCCAAACTAGTCAATGCCATACCCTATACACCCGCAACCGGGCCACGCATTGCGGGCGACCACGAGGATCAGCTCCGTGCCTGGGCCTTTTTAAAATCTCAGGTCGAGGTGCTGAACTGTTCGAGCCTGCATTGCCTGTTTCCCTCACAAGACTGCGATCGCGCGATACAGCAGGATGCCGAAACCTGCTGGCGTCGTGACTGCCAGTTTCATTGGTTTAATCGGGGCTACGCCGACTTCGACGCCTTTCTCGCTGAGTTCTCATCGCGAAAACGCAAAAACGTGCGCAAGGAGCGCCAGAAAGTGGCCGCACTCGACTACCGCTGGCGCAACGCGGCGGACGTTAACGCTGAAGACTGGCAGGATTTCTATCAGCTCTATCACCGAACCTACCTGAAGCGAAGCGGCCGGGCAGGCTATTTAAAGCCGGGGTTTTTCCCCGCGCTGGCACAGGCGCTGCCCGAGCAATGCCTGTTGCTGGACGTGCGCCACCAAGGCGAGTTACTCGCGGCAGCCTTGTATTTTCGCGATGCTCAGACACTTTATGGGCGCTACTGGGGCTGTGCGGTCGAGATCGACGGGCTGCACTTTGAAACCTGTTATTACCGAGGCATTGAATACGCCATCGCAGAGGGCTTGCAGCGTTTTGACCCCGGCGCTCAGGGCGAACACAAAATACAACGCGGCTTTCAGGCGGTGTTGACGCAGAGCGCGCACTATTTGCCCCACCCGGGCTTTCGCGAGGCGGTGGCGCATTTCTGTGATCAGGAACTCCAGCATACGCACGCCTATGTTGGAGAAGCCCGCGCCGCACTGCCATTTCGAGAGGATGTGCCACAAGTCGACGCGCACTGCCTCGCCAGTGCGGCACCCGACCATGGCTGAACTCTGGCGCGAGGAGCGCAACGGCACGCTCTATGAAGTGAGGCAGGCCGGGCGCAGTGTTCGGCTGTACACCAACGGTATTTTCCATAGTCAGTGGAACCCTGCGCGTCCCCTGGCTGGACACCTATGGGATTTGCTCAGTTTGCCGGCCTTTTTTGGGGCAGCGCCCAACTCGGTCATGATGCTGGGGGTCGGGGGTGGGGCGGCGATCAATGCTCTGAACTACCTATTTGCACCGCAACACATCACCGGTGTGGATCTCGATTCAACCCATCTGCGCATTGCCAGAAAGCATTTTAAATGCGACGCAGACAACACCACATTGGTGTGTCGGGATGCGCGAGAGGTGTTACAGGACACGCCCAAAGCCAGTGTCGATTTCCTTGTTGAAGACTTGTTCAGTGGCGACGGAAGCGGCGAGGCGCGCCGAGCCATCATCGCAGACCGCAGCTGGATGCGGCGTCTCAGTCATGTACTGACGCGCCGTGGCATGCTTGTTATGAATTTTGAACATGAGCGTCAGTGCCGAGACTGCATCGCCGAGCTGCCCAAAAATCGCTATGGTTTCAGCAGTATTTACAGCCTGCGCACACCGCGCTACGACAACGCGGTGGGCGTCTTCATACGCGATGACACCAGCCTCAATCGCTTTGAACAACGCGTGCGTCAATTCCCACACCCGGACCAACCCCGGTTGATGAACGGCATACTCCGCAATTGGCGCTCGCTGATCATCAAGCGCTATTGAGGGCCTGAGTAGGTATTGGTGAGTCCCCGGGGGGCGAGTCGAATGTCTCGACTAGGAACCCACATTGAGCCGCTTTTTGTGCAATATATATGCGTCATCCGCGAGGTATTCGATGTCCGCGTGCAAATGTCCACACAGCCAGGCCAGGCTCTGACGAGAAAAAAACCCGATGTGCGTGGGATCGTTTTTGTAGTGCCAGCGCGTAAAGGCCTCCGCATTGAGCACCAATTTACTCATCAAACCTAACATGCCCCTCGGTTTCAATCGCGCCCAGAGTCGCGTCAGCTCTGTGTGCGGATCGGCTAGATGCTCGATCACTTCGGTAGCGGTGATGACATCAAATTGCCGCTCCTGCCAGCGTGTATCCGGGAAATAGTTCGGATCGAAACACACGACCTGGTGCCCATGTTCCCGCAGTACGGCGGCCAGTGCCGGCCCCGGGCCGCAACCGAATTCCAAGCACTGCGACGCGGGCGACATGTGCGCGAGCAATGGCCCACTTAAGCGGCTTAAAAAGCGTCGATAGCCCGGGTCATCCACCGTGTTCTCGTGCTTGTCGTATTCGGCTTTTTCCTCTTCAGCACTGAGATGCCACTGCGGGGGGACAAATACGAAATGACACTGCGCACATTGGTGATATTCCCGACGCCGGTCCACATGGTAGAGCGTGTCACCGCTGTGCAAACATAAAGGGCAGGGCATCAGGGCTGCTGTCGCACACGCTCAGGACAGGGGCGCAGTTCATAGCTCTGTTCCGCTTCTCCCATATGCTGGAGTGCATCCACCGCTTCATAGCCCAGACTGCGCGCACGCTTTTGATCGCTGGCGGCAATTTCGAACACATGCACACCGAGTGTTTTCAAGCCACACATCGTCGCAACAGCCATCTTGGACAGCTCTGCGCACTGAGCATCGTAGACCTGCACACCGGCTTCCAGCAGCGTGCCTTTTTGAATATCGAGTGCCAGCGGCTCCTGCTCACATTGCCGCGCGTCGTCATCAATGTAGACGTAGACGGTAGTATCCGAAACGGTATCACTTTCTCCTTCAGGCGCGCTCGACTCCGAGCAGCCCCACACACATAACGACACTAAGATTAAATGTCCGAAACGCACTAACATATTCACCCCCCTCGCTTGACTTGGCAGACAGAGCACGACATCGTGGCGCTCTTATGGCGACCCTCATTCTACTCAATAAACCCTTCGATATGCTCTGTCAGTTTCGGGACAATGAGGGCCGACGCACGCTGGCTGAATGCCTGCATGACCCCGCGTACCGAGACGTCTATCCGGCGGGGCGTCTGGATCGAGATTCCGAAGGTTTAGTGCTGCTCACCAATAACGGGCCCTTGCAGCATCGCATTGCGCACCCAAAACACAAAGAAGAAAAGCACTATTGGGTTCAGGTCGACGGCGATATTTCAGACGAGGCCTTACAGGCCTTGCGCGATGGCTTGGAACTGAAAGACGGCGTCACACTGCCTGCCCGCGCAGAGCGCATCGAGCCGCCAGCCGTGTGGGATCGCGATCCTCCAGTGCGCTATCGCAAAACACAACCGACAAGCTGGCTGTCCCTCAGTATTCGCGAAGGTCGGAACCGACAGGTGCGACGTATGACCGCAGCCGCGGGCTTTCCCACACTGCGTTTGATCCGCTATGCCGTGGGAGACTGGCATCTGGATCAGGATGGCCAGCGCCTGCAACCCGGTGAATTTCGTGTGTTGGACGTGGCCGCACCGCCCGCCGCAAAGAAGCCGAATACGCAAACCCGACCCAGGCGCCGCCGCTCCACACCGGCCTCCTCAAGGCGACCGCGCCGATGACGCTGATAAAACGTATCCTGCTGTGGCTGCTGGTGGCCCTGATCCTCGCTTACCTGGCACTGTGCTGGCATTTCAGTGGCGTGATTCTGCAAACGGAGCGGCCGGATAAAGACATCCTGCTCATCAACACGGCCGCGACCGAGCGCCTCGACAGGCACCTCGACGTCGTCGAGCTTGACAACGCACTCGGCGAATCCCTGAATGCGTGGCTGTTTACACCCGTCACGGCCTCGCCCTGCGTGGTCGTTCTGGCACACGGCTGGGGCCAAACTCGTTTGCAAGTCGAACGCTTTTTTCGGGCCTTCGATCGCTTCGGCTGTGCCTACGTGACCTTTGACCACCGCGCCCACGGTGATCGCCAGAGTGGCCCACCGGGCGGCGGTTATCTCGAAAAACACGATATCGTTGCATTGAGCCAATGGTTGCGGGACACGCGCGGCTACGCACCCGAACACATCGGTTTTTTTGGCGTTTCCTGGGGCGCGGCCACGCTCTTACAGGCGGCGGCAAGCCTGCCGGCACATGGCTTCGTCGTGGCCGACTCACCCTTCCTAAACTGGCAAAGCGCCATTTTCGAGCGCGGTCGCCGTGACTACGGCGATTGGGTCATGTGCATCGAACCGGGTATCCGCCTCGGCCTGCGCCTGCGCACCGGATTCTGGTACAGCGAAGCGGATACAGCAAAACACGCCAGCGAGATACAAACGCCCGTGCTGCTCATCCATTCGCGCACCGACACCAAGACCGATCACCGGCAGAGCGTCGAACTTGCTCAGTCGCTGCCTCCTGAGCGTACTCGCGTCCTGATTACCGATTGGGGTGCCGACCATATCGGTGATTTTGATCTTGATGAGCCGCGCTACACCGCACTGGTGGAAGACTTCATTCTCGAATTCAGTGATTGGGAAGGTTTTCTTGCTGTGCCCGAAGAATCTCAGCCAGCGCCTTAACACCCGGTCCCGCGAGACTCTGGTCGGCAATCACCATATTGAGACCAATCCGGCGCTCACCCCCGATCTCCAGATTCAACCTCACCAAGGACCCCTCATCCAGTGCCGCTCGGACCTTGTGCTCCGGCAGGAAAGCAAAGCCCAAACCCGCCTTCACCGCCTCGACACTGCTTGAGAAATGACTGACCGTCCAACGTTGTTCCGCCCCCAACCAGCCGCCTTCGCGCTCCCGTCGCATGCCGGTATCCCGCAACACAATTTGTCGCGCCTGAGCGAGTTCGATTTCTGAAATGGCGTGCGTCTGCCTAGCCAGTGGGTAACTGGGGCTCGCAACCGCCAGCATGCGCATCTCCCAAAGTGGCTCGGCGAGGAAGCCAACCGGCACATGCGGCGTGATCGCGAGCTGGGCGCGCCGCTCGAGCAGCGCCTCGTCAGTGCCGCTCAATGACGTCTCCAGAATACGGACACGCGTCACCGGACTGATCTCTGAAAACTGCTGTAAAGCGCAAAATAGGCGAGTCAGAGGCGTCAGGGCATCGGCCGCCAGGACTAACTCGGCCTCCCAACCCTTGGCGTGACTGCGCGCGCTGCGATCGAGTGACAGCGCCTGATCCAACAGACTGCATGCCTGCCGATACAGTACCTTCCCGAGTTCCGTCAGCACCGCTTTGCGCCCCTGCATAACCAGTGTGGGGGCGGGCAGGCGGGATTCCATTTTGGAGATCAAGTAGCTCACGCTGCTCTGACTCTTGTTCAAGCGTTCAGCCGCTTTGGCGAAGCTGCCTTCCTCCACCACGGCCCGGAACGTGGCCCATTGCTCCAGGCTGACCTGTGGGATATCCGACATAAGCACACCCGAATAGATCAAATTATTTGATCATTTAAGACAATTAATACGTACATTCAATCGATTTTACTTGGTTATGCTTGTGTCATCGAGAGGTTATTGGAACCTCCCTCACCCGAACAGGAGACGTACTATGAGCACTGTACTACACATAGATTCCAGTATTTTTGATACTCAGGGCCAATCATCGACCCTGACCGCTAATTTGGTTGAAGGGCTGAAGACCAAACACAACGCAGAGGTCATTCACCGCAATCTTGCCAGCGAAGGCCAGCCTCACTTCGACGCCAGCACGCTTGCGGCCCTCGGCGAAAACCGCGCCGAACTTGCCGATACTCTGATCGACGAGGTTCAGAAAGCAGATATCGTGGTCATCGGCGCTCCGATGTACAATTTCACTATTCCGAGTCAGCTTAAGGCCTGGTTTGATCATATCGCACGCGCTGGTGTGACTTTTAAATACACTGAGAGCGGCCCGGTCGGATTACTGTCAGGTAAAAAAGTGTATGTCGTCACCACCCGCGGCGGGCAGCATCGCGACTCTTCCGCCGACCACGTAGTGCCTTACCTGAAGACGATCTTGAACTTTCTCGGCCTCGCTGAGAACCTGAAGTTTGTGTATGCAGAAGGCCTGGCATTGAGTGATCATAAAGCGCATGCACTCGAAGATGCCCGGGAAACCATTCAACAGTACCTCGACGACGAGGAGGCCGCATGAGCAGGCAAGTCATAGAACACATCCAAGGGCGAGCGACGTCTGACGGCGATGGCGTCAAGCTCAAGCGCATATTTGGCGGGGCGCGGCCCCAGCGCTTCGATCCGTTCCTGATGCTCGACGAATTTGGGTCCGAAGAAGCCTCTGATTACATCGGCGGCTTTCCACCCCACCCGCATCGGGGTTTTGAAACAGTGACCTATATGCTGCAAGGCAAGATGGAACACCGCGACCACATGAATAACGTGGGACTGCTGGCAGATGGCGGCGTGCAGTGGATGACCGCCGGTCGCGGCATCATCCATTCCGAAATGCCACAACAGACAGAAGGCAAGATGCGTGGGTTTCAGCTGTGGTTGAACTTGCCCTCCGAGAAGAAGATGCAAGCGGCTCGCTACGAAGACGTCGCACCCGAGGCTATCCCCGTCTATGAGTTCGAGGGCGTTACCGTGAAAGCCCTCGCGGGACAGGCGGAGATAGACGGTACCCAGGTGCAGGGCTATTTCGACGTGCCTGATACCGAAGTGCTTTACCTCGACGTACATCTGGCGCCCGGTAAGGGTGTGTCGGTGCCCGTCGCCGAGACTCACAATGCCTTAGTGTACGTCTACGAAGGGCAGGCACTCGTTGGCGCCTCGGCGTCACCCATCGGTGCGCAATCTGTGGCGCGTCTGGGCGAAGGCGAAAATATCCAGGTATGCAATGAGGGCGACATCGAGACGCGTGTGCTGATCCTTGCGGGTAGACCTTTGCGGGAGCCAATTACTCAGTACGGTCCTTTCGTGATGAACACGACAGAGGAAATAGAGCAGGCCATCAACGACTACCGTAATGGCACGCTGACCGACGTCGCAGTCTGATTGGTTACTCTACAGCCACGAGCCGAATGTCCATCTGCAATACGGCATTCGGCCCGATTTTACTGCGATTGCCTTTTCGTCCCCAGGCCAGCTCTGGTGGCAATACAAATTCATAGCGGCTGCCTACCGGCATCAACTGCAGGCCTTCTTTCAGACCCGGTATCGCCTCACTGACAGGGAAGGTATCCGTCTGACCTTCGCGATAGCTGTCGGCGATGACCGTGCCGTCCGCCAGTAAGATACGCTGGTGAATCGTGACCGCGTCCCATTCCGTCGGACACGGCCCCTCGTCCAACGCATCAACTACGCGATACATCAATCCCGAATCCAAGCTGATCACATCGCTGCGCTGCCCGTATTTCTCCAAAAACTGTTCACTGCTTTTGCGATTCTGACCCGCCGATCCCTTGCCAGCCTTTTTACTTTTATGACGCGCCATGGCACTCTCTCGACACAATCTCAACGAAAAAACGCGTATTCTTATACGCCCAGCACAATAAATCAAAACCCTGGCACACGCCGCCAGAGTACAAGGAAGGACCGATGCATGTCACAGGAACCCGTCTACTATCAGCCACCAGACGATCACGATGCCCATATCCGCGCGATGGTGAAAACCTTGGCCTGGGGCTTTGGCCTGCTCGCCCTGATGATCCTGTTGTTGATTATTTTTGCTCCCCATATCGCGCGCTGGCTGCCATTCAGTGCCGAGAAGCGCTTCGTGAAACCCTATGAGGTGATGGCCGACAAGTGGCTTGGGCACCACGCGGGTGATCCGGAAGTGCAGGCCTACCTACAGGCACTCGGTGACGATCTCGCGTACGCGATGGACATGCCCGACAGCTTCGACGTGACCGTACACTACGTCGAAAGCGATATCTCCAATGCCTTTGCTACCCTCGGCGGGCACGTTTTTATTTTTCGCGGGGTACTGAATACCATTGACGATGAAAACAGTCTCGCGATGGTGATTGCACACGAGTTAGCACACGTTCGCGAGCGCCACCCGGTCGTAGCGATGAGTCGCGGCGCGGCCATTCAACTCGTGTTCGCCTTCGCGACGGGACAAACCGGCGCCGACACACTCGCGAGCTTTGGCGGTGACATGGGCATGCTCTTTTTCAGCCGGGAGCAAGAAGAGCAAGCCGATACCATCGCGCTGCACGCACTGCAAAATCACTACGGGCATGTCTCAGGCTTTGACCGCTTCTTCGCCGAACTGGACAAGGTTTCAGGGGATATTGACGATGATTTCCCGGAATTTCTGCAAACCCACCCACATCTCGATAGCCGCATAGAGCGCCTTTCCGCCTTAATTGAAGACGAGGGCTATCGCCAACGGGATACCGTCGCGCTGCCAACATGGCTGCGGGAACATTTGGAAGAAGGGATCGAAGAGGAAGAAGAGGAGTAGGGGAAGGCATCGCTTCCCCTCACTCAGGCCTTACTGTCCACAAGGCCTGATTTGGCGCCGCCAACTCAGTTGGCTTTGATCACCGCACCGTTTTTGTCTTTGAAGTTCTGGCACGCGATGATGATGAAATCCACCATCGTCCAGATACCCAAGCCACCCAGGGTCAGCAACATCAGGATGCCTGTGCCGACTTTGCCTACATAGAATCGGTGAATACCGAAAGCACCGAGGAAGAAGCACAGCAAAAGAGTGGGTACGAAACCCTTGTCGCTCACAGGAGCAGCGTCCACTGCGGCAGTTGTAACGTCGTTCATAGTATGACTCTCCAATAGTATGGTTTTTATGCCAGTTTTTGCCCTGGATAGCAGACAACACGTCCCTTGCCATCCTTAAAAGACCCGGTTAACAACATGATGGTAATGATGAATGTATGCAGCGCATCGGCGAGACCAAACAACACTGCCCAGCCGATATGGCCCGTCATCCAGCACACGATGGTCGCCACAAAAAGGCTGAAGTCGATGATGCCTTCAAGGTAACGGCCCAAGTAGAAGTGGTGAATGCCCATCACGCCGAATATGCCAGACAGGCACACCGCCACGATGTAGCTTTTTGACGAAGGTTCCTTCATTTATTATTCAATTCCCTATGGTGACTTTTGCGCCAGTATAGGCACTTCCCTGAAGATGGACAAGCCGTCACAAGAACGTATCCATCGCGCTCACAAGGCCGCTTTATCCGCGCCGGTTTTGCCACCACCAGCGCAAACCGACAAATAAAAATCGCCAATCGCGTAGAAATTCAGGCGGCTGACCTTCGTAGGCGTGGCCGACAAACTGAAACACCCAACCCACAATAAACAGCCCCGCCGCGAGCACTGCGAGCCAAAACACGTTCAAACCGACGACCGCGAGCAACAGGCTGCACAAGGCCAGGGCAATCGAGACCACAATCATCGGAATACCAATACGATGACAGCGTTTGTTTACAGGATGTTGATGGGACTGCGAGTAGGCATCCACCCACTCTTCCCAAGTTCGATCGGAACCCAATGGCATGGGGCCTCCTCGGTGACTCAGATTATGTGGAATGCGCGGGCTGCGATGCGGGCGCCTTGTGAAACACCAGTAGCTGATTGTTCGCGGGTAGGGCATGGGCCCGTATCAACGCCATGCCGGCGTGCTGCGCACAGGAGACCACCGCTTCTCTATCGCGTATCCCCTGATGAGCTGCGCGTGATTTAAGCCACTGGTCAAACTCACGATTCGAGGGGCTGGTGTACTCGCCGCCTTCGTTGAAGGGGCCATAAACCGCAAACATCCCGAACTCCGGCAGGCGGCGTCCCACTTCGGCGATCAGATGCTGTGCCGAAGACCACGGCATGATGTGCAGGGTGTTCGCCGTGAACACGGCATCAAAATCCGAGGGCCAGTCGGTGTCCATGACGTCCAAGGCCCGCAACGGGGCCATGTTGTGACCGAGATAGTCATCGAGCCACTGCTGTATGCCCGCCAGGTACTCCGCCCGATCGGTCGGCTGCCAGACCAGGCGCGGCAACGCCGCCGCGAAATAGACCGCATGCTGACCCGTGCCGCTGCCAATTTCTAATACGCGGCGACTCGGGGCGAAGGCGCTGAGCAGCACCTTCAAGATGGGCCCCTTGTTGTTTTCGCAGGCTTGAGAAAACGGCTTGTCCACAGCGTTCACGCTCAAAGCTCTCGACTAGGGCGAGATCGCTCGGAACTCATAGATAAAGGGCTCGTCGAGTGAGTCAAACACACAGTCAAAGCCTTCCTCGGTCACGGAGGTGATCACACAGGCTTCGCTGCCGCTTTCACTGTCGTCTTCCCATTCACTCCACGGCGCATTCGCATCACAGAGTGCGGCATCCTGAGAGCGGCTTCGGACCGGATCGATGTAGAAAATCAAGCCTTCCTGGCGCCAGCGGTACTCGGACTCAAAGGTATGTAATTCACACTCGAATTCGTAGTCGAGCCCCAGCATGCGGCCAGTGCCGTCGGCATTGAACTGCTCAATGGAGTCCGTCAGCGGCTGACAGCCATCGTCAATAAAGTAGGCCTGATACTTACCGGGCTGAATCGCGAAATCTTCCACTTTCGGGATGTTCTGGCTCACTTCGCCACCCATGTCGAAGCCTTTGTCGTTGAAGTTGCCATCAATGTCCATTTTGATCTGCATGTTTTCATAGCTGGACTGCAGCATCGCCATGTTGGCGCAGCCTGTCGCATCCAAACCGCCGTTTGCGGGGTTCAGAGCGCCGACAGAGTCGGTGACTTCACTGATGCGCGCGAGATCCAAAGACATGCTCATAAAGCCGTTGGGCTCGAGCGAAAGACCGTCAAACGCGGCAGCCTGCTTCAACGCGACGTCATCGTCCGTCATGATCAAGGCGTGCTGATCGCCTTTGATGGCGATTTTCAGCGCCGGTGCGCTGGGTGGCAACATCGCAGACTGAAAGGACACGGGTGTACCGTCTTCAGGAATCGACAAACTCGCGAGCTCAGGTACGAAGCCCTGAACCATTGCCAACAACTGTCGCGCCGACACGGCGGAAACGCTGACCAGCGCCGACACCGACTCAGGCTCACCCATGTCCGTGATACTGAGGTCGTTGACGGTCATGCTGAAGCCCTTGATGCCGGACACCATCGCGGTGGCCACGCCGAGCATGGCCGGGTTGCTCTCCTGCAAGGATGCTTTCATTTCCTGCATGTACTCACACTTATAGTCCTGCGCCATGATGCGAGAGTGGAGGTTCATCAAGACCGGTGTCAGCTGGCTGACGTCCAGGCCAAGCGCGAAACTGTACAAAGGCCGCGGCACATCCACTGAACTCAAGGGCGCCACAACACCATTCAGTTTCGCAAGTTGCGCAGAGGTTTCGGCGTTGGCGATCACCAGTCGACTGGCAAATTCGCTGACCAGCGACACCGTGCCATTGAGTTTAAGATCGGTAGCGAAGGCCCACTCGGGTACACCCGCCACGAAGCGACCAATTTCATCCGCACAGGCCGGGCTTTGTACGCCGCTTAAATCAAAATCGGGGGCCACTTCACCAAGCATTTGTCCTGCCAGCGAATCCGCTTGCGTGAAGGTGTTGGCCAAAGCCACCAGATTCAGGGCACCGACACCATCGCCGCGCATATCGAGCATCTTCGTGATGCGTTCTACCGTGCCTTCGCTCGCCAATGATTTGGCCGGTAACGTGTCACCTGACACCAACGCGGCGAGGTCGTCACGTACCGGTGTTTCGACGGCAACACGCACACCCGCCTGACTTTCGCGAACGAGCAAAGTCAGTTCAAGATCATCATCGTCACTCAATACCACTCGATGCAGCTTGTCCTCTCCTGATGCCGTGGTCGTGAGCGGCAAGCCGGCTTTGTCCGCCGCTTGCTGAACCTGCGCAACAAACAGGGCGGGTTGCGCGAGCGACAGCTCCATAACAGGCAGCACGCCAACAAAGTACGCGGCTGACGTCACCTCATCGGCAAAGCCCCAATCGGATTTCATTGCGTCTTGCCCTGATGTCATCGCATGCAAGAAACGGCTGCCCAGTTCGCTGAGGAAGACCAGCGCGGGTTCATCGGCGCTTTCCAGCTCATCGAGCATCAGAGCCACTTGTGCGTAGTTCGGATCGGCCGCGGTGTAGTAGGCCAGCGGGATAGGCGTTTCAGACACAACAAACATCAAGGTGTCCGCGGGAATATGTGCGCGGTAATTGACAGTGTCGGAGCGGGTTGCAGACCCTTCATCCTGTTGGGTCATAAAGTAAAGCCCAGCCGCAGCGAGAAGGGCGAGGATCAGGACGAGTAAGCCTTTGTGCATTGGGTGCTCCATTTCCACAGTATTTTTAAGAAAAAGCACTGTAGCGCAAAAGGCGCACGCTCACCACCTGCAGTCTCAGCGGGGAATCTTACCGAAGGCTAACCTGCGGCAATCAGTTTCGACAGCACTTCGAACTTCTCGGGGTCATTGTCGACGAAACGCACGGTGATGCGAATCTGCCCGCTGTCTGGCCTCGCCTCCGCCGCCACCAGCGCATGCACGTACGCATTTAAGCGCGCGAGTGTCGCGCCCTGCTCATCTTCTAGGTCAACGGCCGCCTGCTCGAACAAACCCGGCATACGCTCTGGTCTACCCATAAACCCCTGCATGGCCTGGAGGCTGAGTTCACGAATATCACATTCGATCTGACATTCTGGGAAGCGCAGCACCGCCGCACCGGCAAAGCCTTTCTTTTTCGCGGGGGGCGCTGCCGCCTTCGGTTTGCCAAACCCTGTCGCCGATCGCACCTCACGTGGCTTCTGCACCGGCTTCTTGGCCGCGCCGGTCAGGATCGACGCGGAGGTTTCGCTGGAGGGCGCAGGCGCGGCGCCTTTGGGTCGGCTGTAGCCTATGCGCTTGAGCTGCTTGGCGACCTTTCTCTGCAATTCTTCCGGGGTAAAGGGTTTGGAGAGGTAGTCGGACACACCGGACTGAATTGCGGCAACTACGTGATCGCGATCGCCGCGGCTGGTAACCATGACAAAGGGAACGCTTTGGTAGTCCGGCTCGCTGCGAAGCCATTTGAGAAAGTCCTCGCCACTCATCTCAGGCATTTCCCAGTCCGACAAGATGAGTTGCACCGGCTTACTCTTCACTATCGACATGGCCTTGCGGCCATCGGGCGCTTCGAGCAGCTCGATATCCGGGATCAGGGCACGTAAATGCCGCTTAATCGTCTCTCTGACAAAGCTGGCGTCATCCACGACCAGAACACGAAAAGCCATAATTCACCTCTGAGCACGGGCCTCACCGCCCGTGTGGGGTGAAGCCTATGGCGTGGCGTCGCGAGTGAAAACCCAATTGCTCTCGCTGGACAGCGCTTCGTTGTATGCGTAGCCATCCCAGTCGAACTCGCGGATGTGCGCCACATCCGTAATCTTATTCCTAACAATATAGGCGCTCATTCGGCCCCGCGCCTTCTTGGCGAAGAAACTGATGATTTTGTATTGACCGTTTTTCAAGTCCTTGAACACCGGAGTAATGACTTGCGCGCCAAGCGCCTTCGACTTCACCGACTTGAAGTATTCATTCGAAGCGAGGTTGAGCAGCGTCTGGCTGTTCAACTTGCGAAGCTGCTTGTTGATCACATCTGTAATCGTCTCACCCCAGTAGGCGTAGAGATCCTTGCCTTCCGGGTTCGCGAGCTTCGTCCCCATCTCCAGCCGATACGCTTGCATCAGGTCAAGCGGTCGCAATACACCGTAGAGCCCCGACAGGATGCGGACATGCTGCTGCGCAAACTCGATGTCCTCATCGCTGAAGGTGTAGGCTTCGAGCCCCGCATAGACATCGCCGTTGAACGCAAACATCGCTGGCCGCGCATTGCGTGTTGTAAATGGCTGTGACCAGGCCTGATAGCGGTCGTAATTGAGGACGCCCAGCTTGTCGCTGATGCTCATCAGCTTGGACAGCTCGTGCGGAGCGTAATCCCGCAAGATTCCCACCAGCGGTTCAGCGTGATCCAACAGCGCCGCCTTGGTATGACGTCGCGTCGGCAGGGGGGATTCGAAATCGAGGTTTTTCGCAGGGGAGAGTACAACAAGCATGGCTCAGGTGTTTTTCCGGGTAAAAAATGAAGTTGTTGAGCGACATTATACTCGAGCCAGACAACATCGCTGCTTGAGATTGGCTATCGCCGCCATAGCCCGGCAAACCACAAGCCTAAAATCGCGCGGCTTATTCGACTAAGCCTTGTGACAATTGTCAGCTGGCTTGAGCACGCGGCTCTGATACATTACTCACTCCACAGCGCGACCCGGTCAACTTCAACACGATGAAGCAACACAAAGTAGCAAAGATTCCACGTGCCTCTCGATGGTCGCGCTCGGCCCGCTGGGCCAGCCCCCCGACCGAATCGACACCGGAGCAAGCGTCCCCGTTCCAGATCTACAGTCCACTGATCTTCAGCCTGTTTTACTTTATCGGCCCCTTCTATTCGGGCTTGGGCGGCTGGCAGCTCGCCGTGGTGTTAGTCGTCTTTGTCATTCAAGTGTATCTCTACCACATGATGGCCGTGGCCAAACGCAAAGACGTGGTCGGCATCGCGGTTGCCGCATCGATCGCGCTTGGCTTTGTGACGGCACCGCTGAATCACTCGTCCTACTCCTTTTACTGGTTCTGCGCCTATTTCGCCGCGTTCACCTTTAACCGCAATACGGCGCTGCTCGTGTTTGTCTGCATCCTCGCCGCCGTGGTCATCACGGCTGAGCAGCACGGCTATCACGAACTCTGGTACTACCTGCCCGTGATCATCCCGACGCTCGGCCTTCTGAGTTACGGCTTTTACGATAAACAAGCGCACATCCATGCGCAGGCGCAGCGTAAGTCGCAGGACGAAATCGAACAATTGGCAATCGTCGCCGAACGGGAGCGAATCGCGAGAGACCTGCATGATGTGATGGGCCATTCGCTGTCCACCATCGCCCTGAAAGCGCAATTAGCCGACAAGCTTGGTAAAGCGGGAGATGCAGAAGCGGCCCTTGGAGAAATTCGCGAAGTCGCTGCGATCAGCCGCGACACCCTCAGTGAAATGCGCAGCGTCATCACCGGATATCGTGCGAGAAGTCTCGAACAGCAGGTCGAGCGCCTGGTGCAATCGTTGAAAGACTGGAATTATCAGGTCGACGATCAGCTACAGCTCCCCCAGCTCACGGCTCAAGAAGAAAGCGCCTTGGTGCTCGTACTGACCGAAGCGATCACCAATATCCTCAAACATTGCCAGGGCAGCCGTGTCAGCCTGCGCACTCAGACTTCACCCGAGGAACAACCGGACGCAGACTGGGCGCTGTACGTCGAGGACAATGGGCGACCTGAGCAGGTAGAAGTCGGGAACGGCCTCAGCGGAATGCGCGAACGCCTGGAAAATATTGGCGCTCAACTGCAGATAGACACCCAAAACGGGATGAAACTGGCCATGTACTTTCACAGACAGGCGGAGGTGCCAGCATGACAATACGATTGCTGATCGCAGAAGATCAAGGCATGGTCCGCGGCGCCTTGCGCGCGTTGTTGAACCTGGAAGGGGACCTGGAAGTGGTGGCGGAAGCCTCCGACGGAGAAGAAGCCTTGAAATTACTCGCCGCGCACCCGATCGATGTGCTGTTGAGCGATATCGAAATGCCGCGCATGAGTGGCATAGAACTCGCCGAACAGGTACGCCAGCAGTTTCCAAATGTGTGTACGGTGATCGTCACCACTTTCGGGCGCGCAGGCTACATTCGTCGCGCACTGGATGCGGGTGTTCGCGGTTTTCTCTTGAAGGATGCGCCCTCGGAGCAGCTTGCTCAAGCGATTCGCAGTGCCCTCAAAGGCAAGCTAACGATTGACCCGGAACTCGCGGTGGCGGCGCTGGATGAACGCGACCCGCTTTCCGAAAAAGAACGTCGTGCGCTGCGCTTGGCGTCTGAAGGACTGCGCACTTCGGAAATTGCGGCCCGCTTGTTTTTGTCTGAAGGCACCGTGCGCAATTACCTGTCCGAAGCCATCGCCAAACTCAACGCCACCAATCGTGTCGATGCAGCGCGTATCGCGCAGCAAAAGGGCTGGCTCTGAGTACAACGCCGCCCCAGCGAGTGACTCGTGCGTGCTTACCACTCGTGCTCTTCTGTAGCGACCGCAACAGACAGCGAGCCAACGCTGGTATAAATCCCCCCCGCGAGACTGGCCACCGACGGCACCAACATCAATTTTGCGCGCTTGGCTTTTAACGTGAGCTCCGCGTAACCGGGCAAGGCTTCCAGCTCTTCCATGGTTCCGCAGAAATTCACCGTAATAATCGGGCTCAACAAACCGGCATCGATGCGCTCTGAGACGTGATCAAAGATCGCTTTCGCGGCTTTTTTAAAGCCCCAGATTTTGGAAACCGAATGCGACGAATCATTCACGTTACAAATGATCGGGTGAATACCGAGCTTGTTCGCGATCAAGGCCTGAGTCCAGCCTACGTTGTTTTCATTGCGCTGGCGCGAGCGCTCTAGTGCAATCAAGGGCTCTCGCGGCAGGATGAAGGTGTGGATTTTTTCAGAGATCTTATCCATCGTGCGGCGCACCGCCGCCTCGTCTGAATTCTTCAAAAGGCGACGAATGGTTTCGATCGCCATCAAGCCCTGACCCGCAAAGACAGTACGACTGTCCATCACTCGCAAAGTGATATCGCGACCATCAAGCTGCTTTTTAACGCGCGCCACACCCGCATTGGCATTGTTGTAGGTCTCACCCTGAGTGCGGTTGACAGTCTGCACAATAATGCGGTCGTAGCCCTGCTTGATCTTATCGATAATCGCCGTTTCAAAATCCTCAGGCGTCGGAGGTTGCGTATGCACTTCATGCTTGCGCTTGAACACACCCGACTGAAACATTTCGACTGCATTCTCTTCGGTGCAGGCATCCGTGAAACTTTCGTTGTCGACACTGTAAGTGATAGGAACGAAGGAGACGTTGTACTTTTCGCGCAGTGCCTGAGGCAAGCTGCATGCAGAGTCGACAATAATTGAGGTTTTCATAAACGGCTTGGCTTGTTGAAAGACGCGCTATTCTACAACGATAAAAGGAAGGGAATGTATAACGGCGCGACAATTGCGGTGAAAATTGCACATAAAATCAAGGCGGTGGACGCATACGCGGAGCTTTCGTAGGAATAACGCGCAATGGTGGCGGTACCCAAGGCGTGAGCCGTACTGCCAATGGCCAAACCTACCGCGCGCGGTTCCCGTATGCGCATCAGCATCAACCACTGCATGCCGAACGCACTGCCGGTGAAGCCGGCGATCATGACGGTCAGCGCCGCGAGGGAGGGTGCTCCCCCTAGGGCTTCACTGGTTTCCATAGCGATGGCCGTCGTGATACACAGAATCACGAGCGATCGAATCACCCAATCTTCAATGCCCATCCAGCGCGCTAACAGCGCGCTCACCGTCAGCACTGTAAATACGGCGAGCAGGCAAAGCGTCACCAGTTCACGCCACTGGCGGCCGATCATTTTCAATTGTTTGAACAGGGGGTAGCCGAGTGCGACCACGCAGGGCTCAACAAAAAAGCTGATGTAGCTGGCGCCTCGCATGTAACGCTGATAGTCGATGTCCATCAGCGTTAATACGCCGACAATGCAGAACAGGCTAAACAAGAGTGGATTGAGAATCAGCAGGTCAGCCCGCTTTTGGATGCGCATCCAGAACAGAAAGACCGCGATGGTCAGCAAGCCAAAACCCAGCGCCTCAATCATCGGATTCCCTTGGCAGCATCCGACTTGCGACAAAGGCGATCAGGCTCATCGTGAGTAAGGTGGTCAGCACGCCAATAAGGAGTAATTTCCAGCCCACGCTGGCGATGAGGTCCGTGTATTCCATAACGCCGACGCAAATGGGTAAAAAAACGATCGGCATGTAGTACACGATACGCGCGACCGATTTGCCGAGGCGCTCTTCATCCATCAGACCCGTTGCCAGCAACGCGGCAAAGAGCAGCATCCCATAGAGAGACGCCGGCAACACACCGAGTACACTCGCAAAGATATGCCCGACACCCAAGCACAGCGCAATGCACACAGCGGTGACGATAAATCCCACCAGAGCGGACAGAAATTCACGCATCGACAAGCGCCAGCATCCGATGCTTAGACATCTTTATCCAGATCCAGCCACCAATTCAGTGGCGTGCTGCCATCCGAGGGGTCGTAGACATTCCCGTAGCGCCACAGACTGTTTTCATCCTTACCGACGTGTTTGTTCAGCACCGCTTCGATCTCTTTGAAGCCGCAGCTCACGTGGATGCTGTATACAAGCAGGCGCTCGTTCGCATAGTCGAGTTCGGCTCCGAGCTTGATCAGCTCGGCATTCAGATTATCCCGAATCAACTCCAGCCCCTGCCGGGCCAGTACGCGTAAACACAAGTTGCCGGAGTGGCTCACCAATTCGAAGCTGTTGTCTTTTTCGTCGTAGCGGATCTCATCGCCGGAGGCCAGCCCCTGCACGAAGGCGGGTGACTGCACCAGTCGGAAACGGTCATTTTCTGTGGGCACCACGCGCACCTGCTCGACCACACTCTGGCCGTCTGGCTGCTTGCCCGCAAAAAGGTTAATCACTTTAATATCATTCATCGTAAGTCTTGTCGGTTCAGGCGTTTCTTTTCTTGCTGCGGTATTATATAGGACCTTGGCAAGCACTGAATCCTTCCGTGCATACATTGAAACTTCAAACCCACACATGGAGTGCCCTGTGATTCGTCATTTTTTCATCTCCCTGCTCTTGATCACCGCCGTCACGGGCTGTGCCGTCAACCCGGTTACCGGCGAAAGCGAATTGTCGCTCGTCTCAGCCCAGCAGGAAGTCGCCATTGGCGAAGAGAATTACCTCGTCTACCAACAGCAACAAGGCGGCGAATATGTGCTGGATGATGACCTGACACCGTACGTCGCCGAAGTCGGCCAGACGCTCGCACGCGTCAGCGACCGCCCTGAGCTGCCCTATGAATTCGTGGTGTTGAACAACAATGTGCCCAACGCCTGGGCGCTGCCGGGCGGCAAAATCGCCATCAATCGCGGCTTGCTCGTGGTATTGGAAGACGAAGCGCAATTGGCGGCCGTACTCGGCCATGAAATTGTGCACGCCGCCGCGCGCCACGGCGCGCAAAAAATGACACAACAACAGATTCTCGGTGCCGGCGTGGCGCTGGTCAGTATTGCCGGAACGCAAACCGACTACGGTGAATACATCGGCATGGGGGCGATGGGCGGCGCAGCCATGTACCAGGCCCACTATGGCCGCAGCCAGGAGCTTCAATCCGACCGCTACGGTATGGAGTACATGGTACGCGCAGGTTACGAGCCTCAGGCGGCCGTCGAGCTGCAGGAAACCTTTGTGAAATTATCTGAGGGCCAGTCTTCAGATTTCTTTACCGCACTGTTTGCCAGCCACCCCCCATCCCATGAGCGGGTCGAAAAAAATCAGGAAATGGCCAAAAGCTTGCCGTCCGGTAAGCGCAATCGCGAAGCGTATCAAGCGGCCATAGCCCAGATTAAGAAAGACATTCCGGCGTACAAGAAACAACAGGAAGCGCTCAACGCCATGCAGGAAGGGGAGATGGATAAGGCCAGCGCACTATTGGATGAAGCCATCAAACTGCAGCCCAAAGAGTCGCTGTTCTACGTCGCGAAAGGGCAGATTCAACTGAACCAAAAAGCCTTTGCGGAAGCCGAAACGTCGTTTTCCAAAGCCTATGAGTACAACCCCGGCTATTTCATGAGTTCGCTGGGTCTGGGGCTCGCTGAGCGCGCCCAGAAAAAGAATGCCGCAGCCAAACAGCATCTCGAAGCCAGCACTAAGATTGTCCCAACGCCCATCGCTATGTATCACTTGGGGGACATCGCTTTAGAGGGGGGCGACAAGCAAACGGCGGCAAACTATTTCAAGCAGGTTGCGCAAAGCGGTGGCGACCTGGGCCAAGCCGCCAGTAAGAAGTTGAACGAGATGGGTTACAGCGCTCAGTAAACTTGAGCTGTCAGCGCCCGTGCTTTCGCCACAAGCGGGCGCAGCTCAATCGGGTGGCCCAGGCAAGTCCATCCCAACTGGGCCACATGCGCGGGCAGATTCTTTTCCAGAAACGCCCGCAACGATGCCTTCCTGCGTCGGTCATCCGACGCATTCAGATAAAACAGCGCCAACGTCAATCTGTCTGCGGTCTTCACCGCCTTGCTGTGCTCACCGTTTTTCAGAATGGTCACGGTCAGCATCTCCAGCCAATCCGTCAACGCGAAATAAAGCAGGGCACTGCGAGTGGGGCCGCGCTGACTGTGGCGCATAATCATGCTGCTCGCGAGGAGTTTGGCGTGACTCACCTTGCCCAGCTCGTCGGCCTGCGTACGGGCATCGCTGGAGGCGCGAATCTTGGCCAGTTTTAACACGTGTTGGAGATCGGCGTTGACGCGCACCAACGCATCTTCCGCCTTGATTCTGGCGGAGCGCAGCACGCGAAGGGATTCCTGTAGGGTTTGATACAGGGCCTGTCCGGGCTCAAACTGTTCCTTGGATAGCTGCGCGATACGCGCGGTCGTGTCGAGAATGCTGCGTGCCGGATGTTGACGGTCACACAACATGGCCTCAGAGGCCCCTGACATGGCGAAAAGGGTGAGCGAAAGGCGCTGCAGGGTCAGCTCGGCACGTTGGCCAAGTTGAGCCTCGCGAACAAGCTCGCGGATGTAGGTATTTAGCAGTTGCAGCCGGGCTGTGGGCAGAGCTTCATCAAGCACTGCTCTCTCGCTAGAAGCGAGGCCAGGCCGAACGTCAGAAGCGGTTGCGTTCATGCTGTTAACGTATCCATTCGTACCGATGGCTCTAGATTCTGGTCGAGCCTTGCTCACATTACAATCAGCTATAAGTATGAGACGGTAAATTGTGTCGAGTTATGTGACACAGCGCGCAAGCAGGACGCGGTCGCGCCCTAGCCAGCTTAGCAAGCGTAGTTGCCATCCTTACGGCGAGCTTCGCACTCTTTGCGGATATTTTCACAGGCCGTGACGCGGCCGGGAGAGGTGGGGTTGTTGCGAACACACTCGGCACGCTTCTCGGCCAGCTCCTGATTGCTCATTTTTTGCATCTTACCTTCACAGGCAGTGAGCAAGACGACACAGGCTGACATCAGCGCGATGAAAACAGTTTTCATGAAAAGGTATCCCCGGAATTTAGCAATCTGAGTGCGCGCACTGTTATTTTTGAGGGCTGACAACAGACAGCCCGGCGCGTTGGCGCTCAGTTTAGCGTATTCGGCCATGGCGCAAAAGTGTGCGCAACTTCAACTTTTTTGCTGCAGGGCCTTTTCGATATCGCTGATTGAGGTGTGGCGGACATCCGTACCGTGCACGAGGTAGATCACGTGTTCGGCGATGTTCCGCGCGTGATCGCCAATGCGTTCAAGTGCACGTAAGGCCCACATGATGTTCATCACGCGTGTGATCGCGCGCGGATCTTCCATCATATAGGTGATCATTTCACGCACGGCTGTTTTGTACTCGGTATCGATTTGTTTGTCGCCGCGCACCACTTCCATCGCCGCTTCGACGTCGTAGCGCGCGAAGGCATCGAGTGAGACGCCGACGATACGAATCACGTTGCGGGCAAGGTGTCGCAGCTCGACATAGCCCCGCCCCGGATCACCGCCTTCTTCATTGAGGGCCTGTGCCATCTTGGCAATTTTATTGGCTTCATCACCGATGCGTTCGAGGTCGCGCGTCGCTTTGGTTACCATCATGACCAAGCGCAAATCCGAAGCGGCGGGCTGGCGCCGTGCCAACACCGTGATGCTTTCGCGGTCCAGTTCCATTTCCCGCTTGTCGACTTCATCTTCCGTTTTGCGCACTTTTTCGGCCAAACCACCGTCCGCCGTTTCAATGGCTTTCACGGCGTCGCGGAGCTGGTCTTCAACCAAGCCCCCCATTTCCAGAAGCTTGGTACGAAGCAGTTCCAGGTCTTCATTGAATTGATGCGAGATGTGCTGATCTAGATGTAGTGAATCCACTCTTCGGTCCCCCTGCTAGGCGTCTGATCCCTCCGTGGGTGCGCGTGCTGCTGTATCAGTAGTAACTATAGCGTGAATCAACCAAAGCGGCCCGTGATATAGGCCTCAGTCAGCTGATGATCCGGATTGGTGAACACCTGCTGGGTCGGATTGACTTCAATCAGGCGCCCCATATGGAAGTACGCGGTGCGACTCGACACACGTGCGGCCTGCTGCATGGAGTGGGTCACGATGACAATCGTGATGTTGTTGCTCAACTCGGAGATCAATTCTTCGATTTTTGCCGTCGCAATGGGATCGAGCGCCGAGCAAGGCTCATCCATCAAAATCACCTCTGGACTCACCGCAATGGTACGCGCAATACACAGCCGCTGTTGCTGACCCCCGGAGAGGCTGGTACCCGGTTGATCCAGGCGGTCTTTAACCTCATTCCACAAACCCGCGCGGCGCAGACTGGTTTCGACGATGTCATCCAGCTCACTGCGGCGATTAGCCAAGCCGTGAATGCGCGGGCCGTAGGCGACGTTGTCGTAGATGCTTTTCGGGAACGGATTGGGTTTTTGGAAGACCATGCCGACACGCGCGCGCAGCGGCACCACGTCCAGCTTGCCATCGTTAATCTCAATGTCGTCCATCTTGATGCTGCCCGTCACGCGGCACACGTCGATGGTGTCATTCATACGATTAAGGCAGCGCAAAAATGTCGACTTACCGCAACCAGAGGGGCCAATCATTGCGATCACTTCATTGCGACCAATATCCAAGTCCACTTCGTGCACGGCTTTCTTGTCCGCGTAGGCCACGCTGACATCGCGTATCGCGATTTTGGCGTCGTCGCTGAAGGGGGCGCCGACGGCCTGCTCGGGGATATTCGCATTGTCGTCTAGAAAGGTGTCATTCATTGTAGTGCTCATCGTACTTCCTACCAGCGCCGCTCCAAGCGTCGACGCAACCACACCGCAAGGGCGTTCATTGAGATCAAAAAGCCCAGCAGGACCATAATCGCAGCAGAGGTGCGCTCAGTGAACGCGCGCTCAGGGCTATCGGCCCAAAGGAATATCTGCACCGGCAAGACAGTGGACGGGTCTGTTACCCCGCCGGGTACATCCACGATAAACGCCACCATTCCGATCATCAACAAGGGGGCGGTCTCACCAAGGGCCTGCGCCATGCCAATGATGGCACCGGTCAGCATACCCGGCATCGCCAGCGGCAAAACATGATGAATGATCATCTGCATTTTGGAGGCGCCCATGCCCAAGGCGGCTTCACGAATTGAAGGCGGCACGGCTTTAATCGCGGCGCGGCTGGAGATAATAATGGTCGGCAGGGTCATCAGGGTGAGCACCAGGCCACCCACCAGCGGAATCGAGCGCGGCATACCAAACATGTTCAAAAAGATGGCAAGCCCAAGCAGGCCGAAGATCACTGAAGGCACCGCCGCCAAGTTATTGATATTCACCTCAATGAAATCCGTCAGCCGATTGCGCGGCGCATACTCTTCCAGATACACCGCCGCGGCCACCCCTATCGGAAACGACAGAATCAAGGTCACCGCGAGCGTCAACAGGCTCCCGACTAAGGCGCCGAGTATGCCGGCCATTTCCGGTTCGGCGGAATCACCCGAGGTAAAGAAGCGGCGGTTGAAACGGGTTTTTATGTCACCGCTGTCACGCAGGGCATCCACCCATTCAATCTGCTTCTCGGACACGCGCCCTGCGTAGCTTTCCCCAGCCTGCACGCTCTTGAAATAACTATCGATGTCGTCGTCCGCTAGCAGCCAGTAGGTTTTGTGTTGACCGAGCAAATCAGGTTGCTGCTTTAATTCGTCCTGCAGGTCAAAGGTCGCGCCGACACTGACGAGGCTGTACAACGCACGGCGATCACCCCGGCTGCTGACCTCAGGAAAGCGCGCGCGCATGGCCGCTTTCACGACGCCGTCGACATTCGCAATCATCAACTGCTTCTCATTGCGCGCATCACTGATGCCGAGCACTTCTGCGTCGTAGTGCACATCAAGTTGAATATAGGTTTGCCGGAACGCACCGATGCCGGTGCTGATAATGTCCGTAAACAGGACCACCAGCGCGAGCAAGGCAATGCCAATGGATGTCACGCCATACAGCTTGAAGCGCGCTTCAGCACGATAGCGGCGTTTGAGGCTCGCCTCGACCAAGGCAGACGTGCGTTGAGGGTCAAATTTATTCATATTGCTCACGATACTTTCTCACCACGTGCAACGCGAGGTAGTTCAAAGCCAGCGTCACCAAAAAGAGCATCAACCCCAGCGCGAAGGCCGCCAGTGTTTTCGGGCTATCAAACTCCTGGTCCCCCACCAGCAGGGTGACAATCTGTACCGTCACGGTCGTTACAGAATCCAGAGGGTTAGCGGTGAGATTCGCCGCGAGCCCCGCTGCCATTACCACAATCATGGTCTCGCCAATGGCGCGCGACGCCGCCAGCAAAACACCGCCCACAATGCCCGGCAGCGCCGCTGGAATCACCACTTGTTTAATCGTCTCACTTTGCGTCGCACCGAGCCCCAAAGAGCCATCGCGCAAGCTCTGCGGCACAGCATTGATGACATCGTCCGCTAGCGAGGACACGAAGGGGATAATCATAATGCCCATCACCAGGCCTGCGGCCAGAGCACTCTCGGATGATACGGCCACCCACTGGTCGAGCCCCATTGAGGTAGCCAGATCACGAATGAAAGGCGCCACCGTCAACGCTGCGAAAAAGCCGTACACGACGGTAGGCACCCCCGCCAGAATTTCAATCAGGGGTTTCACCGTCGCGCGTAATTTCGAGGGCGCATATTCGGAAAGGTAAATGGCAGACATGAGCCCCGTAGGCACCGCAATGACCAGCGCGATCGCGGCGATCATCAGGGTACCGGCAAACAGAGGAATCGCACCGAAACGCATTCCTGATGAGGCCTGGTCTGCATGGAAAGCCCCTTGCGGACTCCAATCCAGGCCGAACAAAAATTCCGTGACCGGCACCTGCCGAAAGAACCTCAGGGACTCAAATAACACCGACAACAAGATGCCGATGGTCGTCAGAATAGCGATCATTGAGCACAATTGCAGCCCGGTTCGAAACCACTTTTCGAGGCGTTCCCGCGCTTTGAGTGCAGGGGAAATCCGCAACCACATCAATCCCGCACCTATGGCCATGCTGGAGAGCACCACCACACTCATCAACCATCGGCTGTGGCTTTCCATGCGGTTGACGGCTTGCGCGGCGGAGACCATGTAGTCAGGCGCAAGCGTTGCGCCCTGGTCATAGGCGAGATTGTAAATCTGATTCAATATCAGGCTGCGTTCACCGTCGTCAACGCTACGCATATCCGCAGGCAAATACTGCATGGCCACGTACTCGATCACATTGTCATCGAAGATTAACCAAAGGCCGAGCATGGCAACGCCAGGCAGTGCTGACCACATCACCGTGAGCATGCCGTAGAAGTAGGGCAACGAGTTCAAGCGCTGTTCGCCGCGCACGCTCAAGGAACGGCCGCGGCCGAGCGTAAACGCGGCAAGCAGCATCAGCCCCATGCAAACAATCAGTACAGAAGCACTCATAAAACGATAAACAATAATGCAAAAAGAGCCCGATCACTGCGACCGAGCCCGGTTAATAAAAGGGCAGACCGGCTGCCGAAAAGTGCGTTAGTTACAGAGACTCGAGTACCGTGAGGTTCTGTACGCGCGCCTTGATTTCCGCACGGCGCTCCGCGGTGAGCGGAATCATACCTTTGTCCGCGAGATAGCCTTCATCTCCCCAGGCGCGCTCGCTGGTGAACTCCGTCAAGTATTCCGTGATGCCCGGAATCACGCCCACATGCGCTTTCTTCACATAGAAGTACAGCGGACGGGATACGGGATAGCTGCCATCAGCGATGCTGTCAAAGTTGGGCTCAGCGCCGTCAATCAGTGAGGCCTGAACCTTGTCGAGATTCTGATCGAGGAAGCTGAAACCAAACACGCCCAACGCACGCGGATTCGCATTCAGTTTCTGCACGATCAGGTTGTCATTTTCACCCGCCTCGATAAATGCGCCGTCTTCGCGCAGTAGATGACAAATCGACTTGAAGCGATGTGAGTCATTTTTTTCCAGTGCGGCAATCCAGGCAAAACTGCTGCAACCCGCTTCCATCGCGAGCTCGACAAACGCATCGCGCGTGCCTGAGGTCGGCGGCGGCCCTAACACTTCGATGCGCGTCGCGGGCAGGTTGGGATTAATTTCTTTCCAGGTTTGATATGGATTCTCGATCAGCGAGGCACTGCCATCGGGGTTTGGTACCCGTTTCGCCAGCGCGAGAAAAATGTCGCGACGCGAAAGCGCAAACTGTTCGGCTCGAATGGAGTTTGCCAGGACGATGCCATCGTAGCCGATCAGCACCTCGACCACCTCGTCCACACCATTGTCATGACACATCTTCAGCTCGCTGGCTTTGATGCGACGCGAGGCATTGGTGATATCGACATACTCGATCCCAACCCCTTTACAAAACTCCTTGAAGCCACCGCCTGTACCCGTCTGCTCAATGGTGGGCGCACGGAAACGTGTGGTTTTGCCGAAGCGCTCAGCCACCACCTTGGAGAAGGGGAACACGGTGGAGGAGCCCACGACACTGATCGAGTCTCGCGTGGCCGTGTGGCCCGGCGCGGAGAGCACGGCACAGAATAGAAGCGCGGCTGCGGATAGTAATTTATTCACGAATACCCTCGTCTTTGCGGTCAAATCGGTTCGCCACCGCGCGCATAATATGACATATAGATAACACTTTTGTTACCGGTGGTCATAAAACACGCCACGGGCCTGCTCGCAATTTGCGGGCGGCTTGCCGATAATAGCGGCAAATAATGTACTGCAGATTAATTCATGCCGGCCCCTTTGCGCTTCCTTCAACGATGCAGCCTCTGTATCAATCGATTTCAGCAACATATTGCCCACTGTTTGCGCTGGCTGATCGCGGTGATGACCATGACGGTCTGCCTGATCATTGCGTTGCGCTACTTTGATATCGGTTCTACCGCCTTGCAGGAAAGCGTCACCTACATGCACGCGATTCTGTTTATGCTGACCTTGGCGTACACCGCCAGCGTGGATGGTCACGTGCGCGTCGACATCCTCTACCGCCGCATGCCCGCCTGGCAACAGGACTGGGTGAATCTCATCGGCGCCTGCCTGTTTTTACTGCCGTTTGCACTGTTTATGCTGCTCGCAAGCTGGTCGGGCGCGTGGCAGAGCTGGGCCATGCGGGAAGGCTCGATCAACCCTGGCGGCCTGCCATTTGTCTATGTGTTGAAGGCCCTGATCCCATTGTCAGGCACCTTGCTGTGCTTGCATGCCTTAAGTGAAATCGGCTGCAGGCTCTGTGCGGTCAGCCTGAAACAGCCACTCAACGACTGCGCAGAAGGAAAGCCATTGTCGTGATCGAACTGCTGCCGTTTTTCATGTTCGTGGTGGTCTGCGCGGCTTTGCTGCTCGGCTACCCCGTTGCGTTCACACTCGCGGGTGTGGCTTTACTGTTTGCGGGCTTTGGCATACTGGGAGGCATGTTTGATGCCAGCCTGCTCGGCGCCTACCCCGACAGAGTCTTTGGCGTGATCAGCAATACAACCCTGATCGCCGTACCGCTATTTGTGTTTATGGGCGTATTGTTAGAGCGCTCAAAAATCGCCGAAACCCTTCTGGAAAATATGGCGCACGCGTGCGCGCGCTTTCCAGCAGGGTTGGGGCTCAGCGTGCTGCTGGTTGGCACCCTGCTGGCGGCGAGCACCGGAATCGTCGGCGCCACCGTCGTCACGATGGGCCTGATGTCGCTGCCGACCATGATCCGCCGCGGCTACGATCCGGCGCTGACCTGCGGCACCATATGCGCAACCGGGACGCTCGGTCAGATTATTCCCCCATCGATTGCGCTGGTGCTGCTGGGCGATGTGATCTCGAACGCCTACCAACAAGCCCAGCTCAACCTCGGCATTTTCAATGCCCAACCTGTGTCCGTCGGAGACCTGTTTCTCGGTGCTATCGGCCCCGGTTTGGTGCTCGTGGTCTGCTATGCACTGTACCTGATCTTTAACGGGCTTTTTCGCCCCGCTCGCGCGCCAGCGGTGCAGGACGATGAGGGTGTCAGCGCCGCTCAATTGATCGCCAGTATCGCACCGCCGTTGTTGCTGATATTGCTGGTATTGGGGTCCATTATTTCCGGCGCTGCGACGCCCACCGAAGCCGCGGGCGTCGGCGCGCTCGCCGCAATGGCATTGGCGTGGTCTCGCGGGAAGCTCAATCTCACTATTTTACGCGGCAGTCTGGAGAGCACGGTGCGTGTCAGCGCCATGGTTTTCGCGATATTACTCGGCGCGTCGCTTTTTTCATTGGTTTTCCACGGCTACGGTGGCGAAGAGGCCGTGGAGACACTGTTCGACAGTTTACCCGGCGGTCGCTACGGCGCACTACTGTTGGTGATGCTGGTGATATTCCTGCTCGGCTTTATTCTGGACTTCATCGAAATCACCTTTGTCGTAGTGCCAATCGTCGGCCCGGTTCTGTTACAGATGGGCTTCGATCCGATCTGGCTTGGTATTATGATTGCTCTGAATTTACAGACATCGTTCCTGACGCCGCCCTTCGGCTTTGCGCTATTCTATCTAAGGGGGGTCGCGTCCGATTCGATCACGACGATGGCCCTGTATCGCGGCGTCGTTCCCTTTATTGCAATACAGCTTCTGGTATTGTTAATAATGGTGCTGTGGCCCGGTTTGGCAACCTGGCTGCCCGACATCCTCAGATCGTGAGGACCGTGTGTTGATTTGGCAGGAAGCCAGACACACACAGTAGCAACACATAAGGAAAAACAATGCAATTCGACGATGAGCAAGACCCAACACCCAGTGGCGAACTGGTGCTGCAAACGCTCGCCCTGCCAAAAGATACCAACTCCAACGGCGATGTCTTCGGCGGATGGTTGATGTACCAGATGGACCTCGCAGGCGCCATCGCGGCACGCGAAATCGCCAAGGGCCGCGTCACCACTGTTTCCGTAGGCGGCATGAGCTTTCTGCGTCCGGTCCCTGTGGGTGGCACGGTCAGCTGCTATTGCGAAATTCTCAGCGTAGGGCGTTCGTCCATCAAATGCTGCATTGAGGTGTGGGTCAAACACTATAACCGCGAAACACAACAAAAAGTCACAGAGACCGAGTTCGTCTACGTGGCCATTGATGACGCCGGGCGTACTCGTCCTGTCTCCTGCTAGCGCGGGCCTACTCTGCGTTCAAGGCCCGAATTAAACGGCGCCTTAACGCAAATCGTAATAGGCTTTTTCTGAGATCGCGGTATAGGCGCGTGCTTTTTCAAGGTAGTTGAAATAGTGCTCGTAGACGCGTTTGAAATCCGCGTTGCTTTGCGCCTGTTCGTCATAAATCGCAAACGCGGTCTCTCTGAAATGCCGGATCACCGTGTCGGGGAACGGCCGAATATCCACGTTATACACCGCTTCGAGCTCTTCAAGCGCGATGCTGCTGCGCGCCTGATATTCGTCGAGCATGTCCTGATTGACTGCACGCGCTGCGACCTCGATGATTTTCTGAAGATCGGCGGGCAGAGCAGCCCAGGCGTCCCCATTGATGATGAACTCCATACTCGGGCCGGGTTCATGCCAACCGGGATAATAGTAGTAGCGCGCAATTTCGTGGAACCCGATCGCGAGATCATTGTAGGGACCGACCCACTCAGTTGCGTCGATCACCCCTGTTTGCAGGGCGTTGTACAGTTCAGCCCCGGGAATGTTCACCGCCGTGCCGCCGGCACGCGTAAACACCTCCCCACCTAAGCCGGGTATGCGCATTTTTACGCCGCGTAGGTCGCGAACATCGTTGATCTCCACGTTAAACCAGCCGCCCATTTGCACACCGGTATTGCCACCGGGGAAGGGGATCAGATTGAATGGCGCGTATATTTCCCGCCAGAGCTCAAGCCCGCCGCCCTGAAAGATCCAGCCATTGAACTCCAGTGCATTCATACCGAAGGGCACCGAAGTGAAAAACGGCGAGGCCGGTATTTTGCCTTTCCAGTAGTAGGCGGCACTGTGCCCCATTTCCACTGAGCCGGCGCTGACGGCATCAAACACCCCCAGCGGCGGCACGATGGTACGCGCTCCGTGCACACGAATCTTTAAGCGCCCATTGCTCATGGTCTCAACGATGTCGGCGAACGTTTCCGGGCCGAGGCCCAAGCCGGGAAAGCCCTTGGGCCAGCTCGTCACCAGATCCCATTCATACACTTCGGCCCGCGTTGAAGCTTCGGTATCCGTATTAATGTGTGCATTACGGGGTGTGGATGAGGAAGAAAAAACCAACAGCCAGAATAGGGTGAGGGTGGTCAACAACAGGGTCACCACGGCGGCGGGAAGCCACCACGGCGTGTAGCGCGCATTATTCATTATTTTTTAGCGGATCAGACGGGTTCCAGTTTCGCGTACTGTAGCATAATCCACTTGCTGCCTTCGTTAGCAAAATTGACCTGCACGCGCGTGGCCGCACCGCGACCTTCGATGTTCAGCACCACACCTTCACCAAATACATGGTGACGCACCATCTGCCCAAGCTGAATCCCGAATTCATTGGGAGCGTCGTCCTGCGCGAGATAAGTTGCAGGCCGCTGCACGGCGGCTTTCATCCGCACTTCATGCACCAAGCCCGCAGGGATTTCACGTATGAAGCGGCTCGGCGCGTTGAAACTTTCCTTGCCATAGACGCGACGATTTTCTGCGTAAGTAAGCACCAACTTCTGCATGGCTCTGGTGATACCAACGTAGCAGAGACGACGCTCTTCTTCGAGGCGACCGGGCTCTTCGGCCGACATGCGGTGCGGAAAGAGGTTTTCTTCCATGCCGCAGAGGATGACAAACGGAAACTCCAAACCTTTGGCACTGTGCAAGGTCATCATTTGCACGGCTTCTTCGTAGTCGTCAGCCTGAGCATCTCCCGCATCCAGTGCGGCGCGATCAAGAAAGGCATCGAGCACGGGTGTGTCTTCGTCGTCGGGCTCAAAGGCTCGACAAGCGCCGACCAGTTCTTGCAAGTTTTCCACTCGCGCCTGACCGCGCTCGCCTTTTTCTGCCTCGTGAAAGGCCAGCAGCCCGCTGTGCTCCACGACATGCGCACAACAGGCTGCCAGGTCCATGTCTTGAACGGCGTCTTCGAGGCTGTCGAGCAGGGTCAAAAAACCCTTGAGCGCGTTCGCGGCGCGCGCCGTAAAGACGTTGTTTGCGAGCGCACCGACACTCGCTTCAAACAGCGAATAGCCCTGCTCGCGCGCGAACACGCGCAGCGTTTCCAAGGTCTTATTGCCGATGCCCCGAGTTGGTGTGTTCACAACACGTTCGAAGGCGTTATCGTCATTTCGATTGCTGATTAGACGGAGATAGGCGAGGGCATTTTTGATTTCAAGTCGCTCATAGAAGCGCTGGCCGCCGTAAATGCGATAGGGCACATCGGCGCGAATAAACGCTTCTTCGAGCACTCGCGACTGGGCGTTAGAGCGATACAGCAGGGCCATGTCACTGGCACCATTGCCGTCGCGAATCCAGCGCTGTACCTGATCAACCGCGTAACGCGCCTCATCCTGTTCGTTGAATGCCGCGTAGAGGTCGATCGCTTCGCCTTCGGCGCCGTCTGTCCACAGGGTCTTTCCGAGGCGATCACCATTGTGCTCGATCACCGCGTTCGCGGCCTTGAGGATGGTCGAGGTCGAGCGGTAGTTCTGCTCGAGTCGGGTCACATTGACCGGCTTGAAGTCTTCCTGAAAGCGGTGGATGTTCTCGATCTTGGCGCCGCGCCAGCCGTAGATGCTCTGGTCGTCATCCCCCACCACTGCGACGCTGCACTGTTGGCCTGCCAGAACGCGCAGCCATGCGTATTGAATCGCATTGGTGTCCTGAAATTCATCGACGAGAATACAGCGAAAGCGTTGTTGATAGTGCGCAAGTAACTGGGGCTGCTTCAACCACAACTCGTGCGAACGCAGCAACAGCTCGGCAAAATCGACCATGCCACCGCGCTCACAGGCCGCTTCGTAGGCCAGGTAGACGCTCTTCATGACCTTGTTAAACGGGTCGAAATCATCCTGCACATGCGCTGCGCGACGGCCCTCATCTTTATGACCGTTAATAAACCACTGCGCCTGACGCTGCGGCCAGCGACTGTCATCGATGCTGAGTTCCTGATAAATGCGCTTGATAAGGCGAAGCTGGTCGTCGCTGTCGAGGATTTGAAAATTTTGCGGCAAATTCGCTTCGCGCCAATGGCTGCGCAGCAGTCGATGCGCGAGCCCGTGAAAGGTGCCCACCCACATCGTGCGCAGGGTGGCGTCCCCTCGATCCAGAAGCTGGCCAAGGCGCTCGCGCATTTCGCGCGCGGCTTTGTTGGTAAAGGTGACGGCCAACACTTGATGGGGGCCGAGCTGCTCGACACGCATCAACCACGCGATACGGTGCACAAGCACGCGGGTTTTACCGCTACCAGCACCGGCGAGTACCAATTGGTTGGAGAGGGGCGCGCAGACGGCATCGCGCTGCGCATCATTTAAGCCGTTGATCAGGTCTGAAACATCCATGCGCGGATTGTATCAGCCTGCTTGCGGGCTGGCTTACTTTTGTTGCACGCGCTCTTGCGCGGGCAGGCTTTTCACACCCGGCTCGGCCGCCGTTTTCAGGCTGCGGGCCTCGGCCGCCTTACCTGTGCCCACGCGAAGGTGTTCTGTGAACGCGCGCGACAGCCCCTGATGTTCGACATAAAACGACAGGTAGGCTTCGCCATCGCGCACACCAGATACCTCGAGTTCCAACACCGGATCATCAGCCGCCAAATCAAAGTCCACATACAAGGGCTCATCACTCGTGCCCTCGAGCGCCAGCGCCGCGCCCTGCAACTGCACCACCACGTTCAAATTGCCTTCGGCACGCTCGGGTATGAAGCGCAAACGCACTGTCACCGTTTCGCCGACATGCACCACGTCCGGCATCTCCGCTTTCAAACGTACCGCGGCACCCGGCTTCAGGTAACCCGAGTCCGGCGCCTTCGCCGCCAGACTGACATTCGCCCAAGATGCAACACAGAGCAGAAAGAAACTCATCAGCCATGTTTTCATTAGCCTTCCTCGCTCACAGTCACGTCAAAACACACTGCGCCACCGACGGCATCCGCATCAATATTATTGAAGTCATAGACTTCCAGCACATACTCTCCGGCGGACAAACTCAACACGCGCTCCTCCGAATTGACAAATTCGGACTCCAAACGACTGCGTTGATTGCCGTTTTTATAGAGCACCGCATCCGGGTCTTTATCGCCGGTGCCGGTATCCGTTTTAACAATACGGATGCGATGAAAGCCTTCATTTTCGACGGTAAAACGCAAAAACCGCCGGTTTTCAACGGCATTGTATTTGTGCTCTTCATCGCCCCGAGAACAGGCCTCAATGGCGTTGCCTAGCGTTAGATCCAAATACACAGGCAGCGTGACCGAGATGCCGCCGTCATTCGTTTCCCCCTCGCCGAAGGGGCCGGTGCCGTTAATGTCGTGCAGCTCCATCAACTCAGACAGGCCGGTTTCGACATTGCTGTCGGCATTTTCGCCGAACTCGTCGAGAAACAGGAAGATACTGGTCAGGGCACTGGCCTGTACGTAGCCCGTACTCTGCATCGCTTCTATGATGGGTAACAGCCCCAAGCTCAGAAAATCGCCTTCGTCACTGCTGGCATCGGCGATGTCGTAAATGATGTTGCCCACGCTGGCCTCGCTGAACCAACCGCGATTGTGCGTCGTGGCCTCAAGTTGAATGCGGAAGCCACCCGCTTGCGCCGGGCCGCCCGAATCTTCGTAATAGCCCGTGCCCGAGGCAAAGGCCGCCACGCCATTCGCAAAGCCCTCACTGAACGCCACGCGCATATCGAGCTGGTCATTCGGGCTGTGTTCTCCGCCAATGCTGTCGATGCGCGACAGGTTGTCTTCAAGGTAGTGTGCGAACTCATGTTGCACGACACTGCGGTCATATTCATCGGTGTCGCTGTTCTTATCGCCAAGGATGTAGATCGCACCGATGCCCGGCAGATAAGAAGAGGTGGTGATGTTGCCGTCGCTCAGCTCGCCCTGATTCGCGCGATTATTGACACTCCAGCGCAACTGCACCGCCGGTAAGGTGTCGTCAAAGCCTTCGTCCACCAGCGTATCGACCAGCTGATACACCGAATCCAGAATCGCGAACGGTGCCGCCGAACGCGCTTCGGTGTAATCCGCTCCGGTCCAGCCCGAGCCCGCGTGCAGGTCACGAATATTGCCGTTTTCGCCACTACTGAACAGGTTGCCATCCAGTGCATATTGAGCATTGCCAGCCGTATTGTCGTTGACGGTGATGTACCAGCTCGGTGAGCTGTTGCTCAGCTCAGCAAGAACCCGTACGCGATAATCGGTTTCCGGCTCACCCGTCAGTACATAGTTCCCATCGTCATCACTCTGCGCGGTATCAATCACCTGGCCTGACGCATCCAGGAGCTGAACCGTCGTGGCTCGCACGGGGCGAGCCTCTGTACCGAGGTAATTTAAGCCACGGCCGCTACTGCGATGTGGCACAAAATCATAGGTCACACGACCTTCTATATCGACAGTGGCCGTGGGGCTGACCACCGGTGTCGGCGTGGGCGTCGGCGTTGGAGACACACCGGGCGTGGGCGTCGGCGCAGGCGTGGGGCTCGATGTGGGCACCGGGCTGGGCGTCGCCACCGGGGTCGGTGTCGGAGCGGGTGTTGGAGAGGGAGCCGGGCCAGGGGAGGGCGTCGGATTGGTCATCAAACCGCCGCCGGAATTACCGCCACAGGCAGCGAGCGCAGCGCTTAGCAGCAGTACGCAGAGCCGAGTGGCACGAATGATCATCATAGAGTGTCTACCTGTTGCCGAATATTCGGCCTATCGCTTTGTGGCGTAGACAAAAAACTCCGTGTTGCCATCTCCACCTTTAATTGCGCTTTCAAACCAAGCGTCCACGTGTAAACCCAACACTTCCACTCTAGCTGAAATCGTCTGTTCTACTGTGGCATAAAGCGCCGAATTTTTTACAAGGCCACCTTTGCCAATGCCCTCAGGGCCCACCTCAAATTGGGGTTTCACCAGCGAGAACAGATGCCCTCCGGGCCGCAACAACGGCACCAGGGCGGGCAAGATCAACGTTTGCGAGATAAAGGACACGTCCATCACCGCCACATCGAAACATTCACCCGCCAAATAGCGATCCAGCTCCCGTGCGTTGACCCCCTCATGGCAGGTCACCTGCGCGTGCGCACGCAACTGCGGCACAAGCTGTTCGCGCCCAACATCGACCCCTGTCACGTGCTTCGCACCGTGCTGTAGGAGGCAATCCGTAAAGCCGCCCGTACTCTGACCTACGTCCAGCGCATGCATTCCGATGACGTCGAGGCCCGTTTTTTTGAGCGCACCCTCTAACTTTAGCCCAGCACGAGACACAAAGCGCGTTTCATCGGCCTCCGCGATACGAAATCGTGACCCCGTCGACCAGCGCTCCGCCACCTTCTGGACTTTTTGCCATAAACCGGCGTGCCAAACCTCCACTTTACCCGATTCGACCAAACGACGAGCCAGGGTGCGAGAGGGCACCAAACCCAACTCCACCAGCAACTTATCCACACGCTCGACGCTCACGCACTTCTCCTGATCCACAATCCGACCGGGGACTATAGAACGCACAAAAGTCACACGCAATCAATTGACATGACCCCAGCAAGCCATTATAGTGCGCCGCTCTGAGCTGGGGACCCAAGATCACGCCTCGTTTCCAGCCCAAAAGCCCAGGTGGTGAAATTGGTAGACACGCTAGCTTCAGGTGCTAGTGGCCTCACGGCCGTGGCGGTTCAAGTCCGCCCCTGGGCACCATTTATCTTCGATTCAAATTCGGCTGTATCCCCTAGATAGAATGCACTCCCCCCCAAACCGGGACTTGAACCAACAAGCGGTTCACAAACGCGCAGCGTTTGGAACGAGCGGCGCAGCCGCGAAGCCCGAAGGGGCAAAACGGCCCAGAAGCCGTTTTGATTCAACCCGCCCCTGGGCACCATAATTCTCCGAATCAAATTCGGCTGTATCCCCCAAATAGAATGCACTCTTCCCAAACCGGGATTTGAACCAATACGCGGTTCACAAACGCAAAGCTTTGGAAGCAACCGCACACCTACAACTTAAACTCCACCCAAAGCGGATAATGATCCGAAACCCGAAACGACTTCCCGTTCTTCGTCAGATCGGTATCCGTATAAATAAACGGTAAAAAATCAAACCCTCCGCCCTTCACGTATTCCAGATTGAGCTTTATTCGATTCCCACCCGATTCAAACCACGCGATCTGGTCATAGAATTTTTCCAGATTAGGCTCATCATCGTCGGAAAACAGCGTGCGTTTAACGTTGTTGAGGTCGGCGGGGACGGTGAGGCCGGTGGAGGTGAAGGCTTGCCAGAGGGCGTCGCCCTGGCGGTCGATATTGAAATCACCGAGCGTCAGCAAGTTGTGGTGCCAGCGGTTTGCCTGATCAGCCCAGGAGCGTAACCAGCGGGCAATGCCGGTGAGTTCTGCAACGCGGTCGCGCGAGGAGTCGCCGTATTTCACATGCAGGGTCACCAGGATGAAGGTCTGTTTGCCGGCTTTAAAGCTGACCGCATACGGTGTGCGTGCAAATTGTTCGCGCAAGGCATTTTCACCGATGGCGTCGTCGTGTGTGCCGTCGATCCATTCCGGGGGAATCACGATCTCGGCCGCGAGGCCGGAGGGTTGGACACGGCGACGATCAAAGATGAACGCCATGCGTTCGCGATTGCCAGCGTCACCGGCGGTGACATCCGTCATCAGGAAGGACCAATCGTCGCCGAGGTAGCTCATCATGTCGCGCAGTGCGCGCAGGTTACCGCTTAACTCCTGTACTGCAACCACATCAAAACGCGAGACGATATCGATGATGGTACGCAAGCCGCGTAGATCGCGCTTGGGGGAATCATTCCCTGTTGCAGTCCATTTACGTGTCAGTGATGCGAAGGCTCGAATATTCCAACTCGCGATTAAGAGGTTTTGTTGGTCGCGCTTTGGCGGGATTTGCGCATCGAGCGCCGCATTTAACGCATCCAAATCCCGTTGAACCGACTGTGGTGGCGCATCTTTTATATTTGGCATGTTCGTCCCCGCCTGTGCGTGAGAAAGATCGCTATTCTAGCACCCAAATCGAGGGCTCAGATTAGGGCCCCTAGAACACATCCCAATAGGGTGGGCTGCCGTAATAGCCGTCAATAAAGTCGATGAAATGACGCACCTTCGCCGGAAGGAACTGACGGTTGGCATACACGGCGTACAAACCCAGTGGCTCAGGCTCCGTATCGGGCAAGATCTGTTGCAAGCGTCCCTCGGCAAGCGCGCTGCCGCACAGAAAGGTGGGTTGCAGGCCAATACCCGCTCCCGCAATCATCGCCTGCACAAGAATGTCACCGTTGTTGGTACTCATCCCCCCTTCGCGTGAGGGCCTAAGTGCTTTTAACAGCGCGGAGTCGGCGGGTTTGTCCATCAGGCTGTAGTGCAAGTAGCGATGACCTGCGAGGTCCGCGAGTGTTCTCGGCGTACCGTGGCGTTGCAGGTATTCCGGTGACGCGCACAGCACCAGACGCACAGGCGCCACGTGACGTGCGATCAGCGAGGAGTCTCGAAGGCGCCCGATACGCAAGGCCACATCAAAGCCTTCCTCAACGATGTCCACCTTGCGATCATTCAGTTGTACATCGACGGCCACGCCCGGGTGGGCCTGCTGAAACGCACACAGCAGGGGCGCCAGATGCAGAGTGGAAAACGACACCGGTGCGCTCAAGCGCAAGGTGCCGGTGGCCTGAGCCTGGAAATCACCGAGCTGGGCTTCGCAGTCTTCGATGTCTTCGAGAATGCGGTGTACGCGCAGTGCATAGCGCTCGCCCGCTTCGGTCAAATGCACGCGACGTGTGGTGCGATTCAAGAGTCTTACCGACAGGGCACTTTCCAATTGCGACAGGTATTTACTGACTAACTGAGGCGACATCCCGAGCTTCTCGGCCGCCGCGACAAAGCTGCCTTCGTCGACAACCGCCGCGAAAGCACGCATGCCCTGCAACTTATCCATAACGCTTCCATTCCCTGATAAACAACAATTTGTTGATAATAAAGCAATAACCTACGCATTAATCAATGTTTCATTCGCAATTATAGTGGCTACACAGGCTGGGGACGGGCTCCAGCCAACACAAAGCGAAGGGCACACATAATGAACACTCACAAAACACTTTCACTGCTTCACTCTCACGGCGCTTTGGCACCTTTACTTCTGCGCGTACCGGTTGGTGTGATTCTGGCCGCGCACGGCGCACAAAAACTGTTTGGCTGGTTTGGAGGCTATGGTCTGGAAGGTACCGGACAATGGATGGCAAGCATCGGTCTTGAGCCGGGCTACCTGATGGCTCTGCTCGCGGGCAGCGCGGAATTTTTCGGGGGCATCGCATTGATCCTGGGCCTGCTGACCCGACCCGCTGCGTTGGTCTCCGCGTTTACCATGGTCGTCGCGATATTCAGCGTACATTTCAGTAACGGTCTGTTCTCGAGCAACGGCGGGTATGAATTCGCCTTGAGCTTACTAGCAGCCACTGCCGCACTCGCCGTGCAAGGCGCAGGGCGCTACTCACTGGATACCGTCATTGCCAATGCGCTCGACCCTGAACACGCCAACAGCACTGCACGCGCGCAACTGGCTTGATTCACATCGCACTCCCGGCAAGGGTTTCGTTTGCCGGGAGTATGCTTTGCCTCACAACACCGTTGGAGTTTCAGCATGAACCACGCTCAGATTGATGTTGCGTTTATCTCTCATGGCGGGGGGCCCTTACCCCTGCTCGGTGACCCCGGTCACGCCGCACTGGTTGCGCAGCTACGGGAGCTGGGCTCGCATCTGCGCCGCCCCTCTGCCATCGCAGTGATCAGCGCACACTGGGAAACTCGCCCGGTTCGTATCGGAGCCCATCCGCAGCCCGAGCTGATCTACGACTACTACGGATTTCCTGAAGAGAGCTATCAACTGCAATACCCCGCTCCGGGTGCGCCCGATCTCGCAGCAGCGATTGAACAGACCCTCACTCAGCAAGGTATCCGCGCACAACGCGATGTCGAGCGCGGTTTGGATCACGGTGTCTTTGTACCACTGACGCTGATGTATCCCGAGGCGAATATCCCTGTCGTACCGATCTCGCTCGAAAGCTCACTGGATGCTGAACACCATCTAAAACTGGGTCGCGCCCTGCGACAACTGGATCGAAACAAGCTCAACGGGGGTTCTCTGCTCGTATTGGGTTCGGGGTTTTCTTACCATAACTTACGCGAAATGCGCCAAACTGCACGCCATCCTGAAAAAAATCAGGCCTTTCAGGAGTGGCTCATTGATACCTGCTGCGGCGTACACACTGAACTCGAACGCACCACAGCACTCACCCAATGGGAAAACGCGCCCCACGCGCGCTATTGCCACCCGCGTGAGGAGCATCTATTGCCGCTACACGTCTGTTACGGCTTGGCTGGCAGGGCCGCCGATGCCTGGTTTCGCGCCAAGGTCCTCGGCGTCGACGCCACCAGCTTTCTGTGGGAAGACGTCTGAGCCTTCTTATCAGCAACATAAAAGTGTCACCAAAACGACATAATTGATCGCTAGTGTGGGCCGCTGACACATTACCTCGGCAGTTTCGCAGAATGAGTGACAAACCGGTTGGCTCGAATTCGTGCAGCAGCGCCACGCAGGCGCTGGTCGCGGCCATTCCGAAAATCACCCGTTACATCTCCAGCAAAGTCGACAAACAAGCGGATGTCGACGACATCGTGCAGGAAACGCTGTCGCGCACGCTGCGCAGTGCGGAGCTCAAGCGTCTGGATAGCCCGCTCGCCTACGCGCTGCGCGTGGCAAAGTCGGCGCTGTATGATCACTGGCACCAGGCGAGCCGACATCCAACCGAAACACTCGACGAACACCTCTTGTGTGGTGGCAGTGACCTCGAAGCGCGTGAACTCGACAGTCGCAAGCTCGATGATTTGATCGAAGTGCTCGACGCGATGCCACCGCTGCGACGTGAGGTATTCAAGCGGCGACGTGTTGAAGGGCAGTCACGCGAGCAGATTGCCAATGAGCTGGGTTTGAGCCTCGAATCCGTAAAAAAACACATCAATCGCGCACTGGTCGATATCACCTTGGCGATGGAAACACGCGGCTGGTAAAAAAATGCCTCAACGCCCTGTCCCCTTTTTGCGCCGGGCGCCGTCTTTGTATCTGATTGCCTGAATTGCGCCTGACTGAGCGCAGCAAAAACGAATGATGACTAGCGATAACGAACGCCTCGAACACGCCGCCGAATGGCTCGATAATCTGGATACGCTCAATGAGCTTGAGCGCAGCCAGTTTGCCGAGTGGTTGCGCGACGAGGCCAATCAGCGGGCCTTCAAGCGCTTGCGCGCCTGCCACGATAGCGAAGAGCTAGAGGCAGCACTCAGCGTGTACCCCAGCTATGCGCCACCCCACGACACAATGAACACAAATAATACGAAAACGCGCTCGCGTATAAGCGGGCTGTGGGCTTGGTCCGCCGCCCTATGTTGCATGGTGTTAGTCGCTGTGGTTGGCCAATCACAGTGGCAGGTCACTCCTGAAGCCGGTGCTCCCAGCCCGAGCAAGCGCATTGCCACACAGGTGGCGGAGTTGCGTTCACTGCAAACCGAAGACGGCTCCACTCTGGTATTGAACGCGCAAACTGCGCTCGGCCTGCATTTTTCGGAACAGTCTCGCCACGCATGGCTCGAGCAGGGTGAAGCCTATTTCGATATTGCGCGCGATACCGCACGGCCCTTCGTCGTGCACACACCCGAAGCACAGATCTCCGTCTTGGGAACCGAATTCAATATTGATCATCGCGCAGGCATCGTGTTGGTCTCCGTCACGGAGGGGCGTGTTCGCGTCACCGCCGATCGCGTGGTAGAACTGGTCGCGGGTGAACAGGTGCACGTCAAAAACGGTGTGCTCAGCCAGGTAAAACATTCCGCACAGGTGTTGAAAGCCGGAGACTGGCAGGGCGGTTGGATGGATATCGTACACGCGGCCTTGCCCGAGGTGGTAGCACGCCTGCAGCGTTACAGCGACCGAGAGATTCAGCTCGACCCCGCGCTGAGCGCGCAAAAAATTTCCGGTCGGTTTCAATTGCGAGACCCCGCCAATACGCTGGGCCTGATTGCCTCATTGCACCAACTGGAACTGATTGAAACGGATCGTCACTTCGTACTCTCCGAGCCGCAGTAGCGGCCCTGGCCGGGGCAGAGATCGCCCCCAACTTACGGACCCGAAACTGCGCCATGCGTGTGACGTTGCTTGCTGTATTGTTGTTGTTCACGCTTGCCGTGTCGCCGGCACGCGCCGCAACACAACTCGCATTGGCTCTGCCCTCTGATCGGCTCGACCTGCAACTCCGTCGCCTCTCCTCGTCCTTCGCCACACCCATCATATTTGAGCACGACGCCGCGCTTGCGCAAGCCGTGTCACTGCCTTCCGGCGACTACAGCCTGGAAGCGGCACTGCAAACCGTACTCCAAGGCAGCGGTTTCACGTTTTTGATTCAGCCTGCCGGCGTACTGATCGTGCCGGTCGCACAAGAAAATGCCTCGACAACACGGCCGCAGGAAAGCCACCTAGACCGTCATACACTGGATGAAACCATCGTCTATGGTTTTCGACGCTCACTCATTTCTGCACGCAAATTAAAGCGCAGTGCGCTCGGTATTGAAGACAGCATACTCGCAGCCGACATCGCTCAGTACCCCGATCTCAATCTCGCCGAATCCCTGCAACGTTTACCCGGGGTGACGATTACGCGCGAAGCAGGGGAGGGCCGACAGATTTCATTACGCGGCTTACCTCCGCGTTTCACGCTGGTGCAACTCAATGGCATGAATGTGCTGGGCAACAGTGATTCACCCATGGACAGCCGCGGCCAAAAAACACGAAACCGGGCCTTTGATTTTAATATTTTTGCGTCCGAACTGTTCCAGCAACTGACGATTGAAAAAAGTTATCGTGCCGTCCACCAAGAAGGCGGCCTCGCGGGTACGGTGCGCCTCAGTACCCCAAAACCTTTCGACACGCCCGGGCTCCATTTTAATGCGGTGCTGCAAGGAGGGCAGAATCAATACATGGATGCGCCAGCAACGCGTGCAGCCGTGCTCGCCGCCAACACGTGGGGTCAGTGGGGGGCACTGTTTTCGATTGCTCACAGTCAACGCCATTCCGGCGAGTGGGGCGCGAATACGGTGCGCTGGCGTCAGGCTTCCGATCACGATGCGGATCTGAGTGCCCTTGCACCGTCGATACAATCGGCGTGGCAGGGCGCTGAGCTCTATCAGCCCCGAGGCAATCGCTACTCTGTCTGGCAAAACGAGCAGAGTCGACTCGGCATTACCGCAGCATTTCAGTTTCAAAACGACACGCACGAAATGACGCTCGACGGCCTGTACAGCGAACTCGACCTCGAACGCAATGAATTCCACCTCTATCCGCGTGGCGCGTCGTTGACACCGATTATTCCGGGGCAAACTCGCGTATTGGAGGCGGAGGTCAACGCCGCGAACGAGCTGATCTACGCACGCTATGCGGACGCGCAAATGGCAACCGAAAGTCGACGCCAGGACGCGCTCACAGAATTCACGCATTTAAAGTTTGACTGGCACTGGCAGCTCAGTGAGGCCAGCAGCCTGCGCACGACACTGGGCCACAGTCACGCTAACTTCTCAATGCCTTTCAGCGCCAAAATTTTTGCCGAAGGCGTCAGTGACGTCACGGTGGATTATCGAGCCGATCGTTTTTTTTGGCGACTATCGCTATGGCAGCGATACGCGTTCGGCAGGCGAGTGGTCACTTCACGAAGTCGATAAAGAAGAATTCTACAGTCGCAGTGAATACGATGTCGGGCGCATTGAACTCATTCATGCGTGGCAACCGGGCTGGCAATGGCAGGGCGGTCTCGATCTCACCACCTTACACAATGCGTCCGCACTGGGATTTGCGCCTGATTTATTGCGCGATGAATGGCAAGCCAACCCACTGCCCGTAAGTGAGGCGTACAGCCATATTTTAACTGCGCATCCCTCCGCGAGCTGGCGCGTGCTGAATGTGGCCTCGACGCTTCGGGAGTTTGAACTGGATACGTATCGTCGCTACGAGGGTTTTGAAAACACGGCCGATTTTGGCCTCGACAGCAGTCGGGATGGCATCACCGAACGCACGGCTGCGGCCTATCTAGGCGTGCAATGGGAACACGGTGCGTGGCGCACAGAGGCCGCGCTTCGTTATTTCCACACGCGCACGACCACCCATGTGCCGCTGGAATCGAGCGCCTACTCCCTGGTGCGTCGCTACGACGGTACGCTGCCCAGCCTCACAATCAACTATAGCCTTGCGGAAAACACCTATGTGAAAACTGCATTCAGTCAAAATCTGACCCGGCCAGATCTGCAAGCACTTAGCCGCGAGGTAGAAATCATCGAAGCCGACGACAGCGCCCTGCCCACCGTTGAAGGGCCCAACCCCGATTTGAATCCCTATCAATCCCGAAACGTCGACCTTTCCCTCATACATTTTCTGGACAACAGCGGCTATCTCGAAGCGACAGTGTTCTATAAAGCGCTCGACGACTTTATTGTGCTACAGGGCGAAACCCTCGCCTTTGATGCGTTGCGACTGCCCGCATCACTCCTACCTGACGAACTGGATCGCCATAGTGATATTTATTATGTGAGCCCTCAGAACGCTGAATCGGCCTCATTACGAGGTATGGAACTGGTCGCACAATCGGATTTTTCTTTACTACCGCGCCCATTCAATCAGGCTGGTATGATGCTGAACCTGACGCTTGCCGACGGTTCACTGCGTTATCACGATGATCAAGGCCGCCCACTTTTCGTCAAAAGTTTACCGAGCATGTCCCCCCTGAGTAGCAATCTCACTCTTTACTACGACAGTGCCCATTGGGGCTTTCGGATTTCGTCTTCTTACCGGAGTGAGTATTTGTCCGTCGTGGATACCAACGTATTGCATGACGAAGACGAGCGCGGCTTTCACGAAACGCTGTATTGGGATGCATCCGCGTACTGGTACCTGAATGATCAACTCAAACTGACATTTGAAGGTATCAACCTCAGCGACGAACGCGAAGAACAGTACAGCAGCGCGGCCGATAGGCCCTACAATTCTACCTACAGTGGGACCACCTGGTACGCAGGTATCAGCTTCAGTCTTTGATGGTATTTAGAAGCGCTTTTCGCTTTCCCAACATGACAGTTCAATGAAATTTTTATGTATTTCATTTTTTGCTGTCCCCCTTTTCTGAAACTTCCAGCCCTTATACGCGAACACATTAATTCGGTTATTAGGTATGTTTCGCTACGGTCTGGCGTCGGGCATGTTTTTCAGCGTGATCGCGGTTATCGCGGAGCCTTTGCATCTGAATCAATTACAGATTATCGGTTCGCATAATAGCTATAAAAAAGCGCTGCCTGCGCCCTTTGTCTCATATCTACAGGCACATACTGAAGTGGATGTGGATCGTATCCGCTACAGCCACATTCCCTTACAGGCGCAACTTGATCTAGGCCTTCGACACCTTGAGCTCGATGTAGTGGCCGACCCTGAAGGCGGGTTGTACAGCGTGCCGCTTCTCGAAACATTGTTAAACACCGAATTATCTTCCCCTTTGTATACCGAGCAGGAAAAAGCCGACTTAAGCCGGCCCGGATTAAAGACCCTACACCAGCCCGATATCGATGTGACGACTCACTGTGTGGCGTTTCGCCAATGCCTTCGCCAACTGAAAATCTGGTCCGATGCACACCCGTCTCACCTGCCTGTTTTTGTACTGATCAATGCGAAAGAGCGTGGTACCGATTTACTCGGTGCCGTGACCGTCCCCAAGTTCGATGCTGAACGCTTTGAAGAAATAGACCAAAGCATTTACGAAGAACTCGGGCGTGACAAGGTATTCGACCCTGACACCCTGCGCGGCCAACATCGCAGCCTGCGTGACGCCGTGTTGGACACCGGCTGGCCCAAGCTCGATGCGGTGCGCGGGCAATTTATTTTTATTTTTGACGGTGCGGGCGATCAAAACGCCCGGTACCGAAGCGCCCACCCTTCGCTAAAAGGCCGTGCCATGTTTGCACACTATCCAGAAACGGAAGACGAAGCGGCCATCTTGATCTTAAACAACCCAGAGCAAGACTACGCTCAAATACGCGCGCTGATTGCTAAAGGCTATTTAGTGCGTACGCGCGCCGATGCCGACATCACCGCCCCGACATCCCGTCTTAAGGCTCAATTTCGCGCTGCTGAAGCCAGTGGTGCCCAGATTATCTCGACAGATTTTTACCCCACGTCGCCACAAAGCGAGGTACGCAATTACACCGTATCGTTTTCCGATGGTGCCTTTGTAAAGCCTCCCGTCACGGAAGATCGCGACCCACGCTAACGCTATTTTAATCACCAACTTTTCATACGACTACTTGGGAGAAACACTCATGCACACCCGAATTACGCCTAAAAAGCTCGCATTCACCATTGCAGCATTAATCTCGGCTACGCCAGCACTGGCACAACAGGACGACAGTGAGGTAATGAACCTCGAACAACTCGTTGTGACAGGCTTTCGTGGCAGCCTGCAAAAAGCCAAAGAACTGAAAAAAGAATCGCTCGGCTCTCAGGATTCCATCTTTTCAGAAGACATTGCCAAATTTCCAGACCTCAATCTTGCCGAATCACTCCAGCGTATACCCGGTGTCACAATTACGCGTGAAGCGGGCGAAGGCCGTCAAATTTCTTTACGAGGTTTGAACGCGGATTTTACGCAAGTGCAGCTCAACGGTATGGAGGCACTTGGTACTTCTTCCTCTGCAATGGATAGTCGCGGCACGATCAATCGCTCCCGTGCGTTTGACTTCAATATTTTTGCATCTGAATTATTCAATCAGGTCGATGTTAAGAAAACATTTTCAGCCGATATGGAAGAGGGCGGTATTGGCGGCACAGTGAACCTAAATACTGCTCGCCCCTTTGACTATGACGGCCCTGCTGTAGCTGTAACGGGAAAGCTTGGGCAAAATTCGTTGTCCGATGACATCAGCCCACGTTTAGCAGCCTTACTTTCTAATACCTGGGGTGATTTTGGTGCCCTCGTGTCTTTTGCTTACAGTGAGCGTGAAACCAACGAGCAGGGCTATAACACCTATCGTTGGCGTCCACTAAATGCCAGCGGCAGCGATATTTCTTCGTTGCCTCAAGCAGACCAAGATAAAATCAACAATGACGGCCTCTTTTTTTCTCGCGGTAGCCGCTACTCACTTTTCGAAAGTGATCAAACCCGCACTGGTACCACGCTTGCACTGCAATACCAACCGTCCGAAAAACTGGATCTTGGTCTAGACCTTCTGTACGGGGAACTGAACAACGATCGCCGAGAATTCCACCTGCAAAGTCGAGGCTCCGGTTCTACAGCCTTAGGCTGTACTGGTCCAGCTTACGCAGGTGAAGCCACGTGCAGTCGTTTAGTCGACGTAGAATATAATGCAGGTGACGAGGTGATTTACTCGAGCTTCGAGGATACGGCGCTGCATTCGGAAAGTCGCAAGCAGTACGCCGATACAACTATTCAACAAGCTGTCTTCCATGCCGATTGGCAAGTCTCCGATAAACTGACGCTTTCAGGCCTGATCGGAAGCATGGAAAGCGAATTCGAAACAGGCAGCGCCAAAGTTTACCTCGAGTCGTTCGCCGATATGACTATTGATTATCGTGGGGACCGCTTTTACGCAACTAATAGCTACATTAACGGTTATGATCCCACTGATATCAACGAGTTTCGATATCACGAAATTGATTTAGAAGAAGATGACGTCAGTAATGGCTTCGACAATATAAAGTTGGACGCCGACTATGCACTGACGGATCAACATCGTCTAATGGCAGGACTTTCACTAAAAAGCTTTGCTCACGAGAGTGGCGAAGCGAGTGAGGGCAATCTATTACGTTCCGAATGGGAAAATGGCAGCATCAGTGACATCGTAGACCCTTCACTGGTGTATACCAATTCCGGGCATGAGCGACAAAGCTGGTTGAGTAGTGACGTTGACGGCGTCCTGAGCGCTTTTGGCGTGAACGCTGATTTACCCGCAGATCCTGATAAAGACGAGGTTACCGAAGACACCTTCGCTGCCTACCTTCAGTATGAGTTCCACGTCAATGCCGTACGCGGTAACGTGGGCTTGCGGTACTATGAAACCGACATCGATTCCAGCGGCATTATCAATGGCAGCGAATATGTAACGGTGAGTAAGAACTATGACGGTATCTTACCAACAGCCAACGTCGCTTGGGATATTACCGATAGCTGGGTTTGGCGAGCAAGCGCCAGCCAAAATGTCACACGCCCGACACTTGGCGCGATGGGTGTATCCGGTACAGTCAATAATGACCCTCTCTTTGGCTCATCTGGCTTGAGCATCTCGTCCGGTAATCCTGGCTTGGAGCCTTTTGAGTCTACTAATTTCGATACCTCTATCGAATATTACTTTGAAGGTGTCGGATACGCCGCACTGAGCTATTTTACGAAAACCATCGATAATTTCATTCTCAACGAAGTGCGTGAAGTGCCTTATGGGGAAACAGGCTATCCTCTAGACTTACTCGGCGAATTTGACGAAAACGGTAACCCGCAAACGGCCGACACGCTCTATACCGTCAGTCAGCCACAAAACCTCGACAAAACCGACTTCAGCGGTTGGGAAATAATGTTCCAGGGGGACCTCAGCTTTTTGCCCGCACCCTGGGATAATTTTGGCGTCGTAGCGAATTACACGAATGTCGACGGCGAAGCCTTGTATCGCGGCGTTGGGGTCGAACTCGAAGACCAGTACAAGTCGTTCCCTGGTCTGTCCGAACACACGGCCAACTTCACCTTGTACTACGAAGCCGATAATTGGGGTGCACGAATTTCCTCGGCCTATCGCAGCGACTACATCAGTTCCGTCGCGTCGGGCAGTGCAGAGGAAGATGAACGCGGTTTCCATGCAACAAATTACATGGACTTCTCGGCGTTCTATCAGTTCACCGATCAGCTTAAAGTTACCGTTGAAGGCATCAATTTGACGGACGAGCGTGAAGAACAATACACCGACTCCAGTGATCGCCTGTACAACACGACGGTGAGCGGACAAACCTACTATATAGGCGTGTCTTACACCTTCTTCTAAGGTTTGAGCTTCTCTTCCCCCTTCGCGGCTGCTGGCCTTGGCAGCCGCTTTTTTCTGTTTTTCTACTTCTAAAACCCTATATTAATCCTTTGTTACAGCGTCAAATTCCTTGTCCCCTTATTTCATCAATATGGCTCTTAGAGTGGGGCGCTCGAGTTCCAAGGCGCGCCTTCATCACCATTTTATTATATTAAGGAGGCAATCTGTGTTTCGATTTACTTGTTTTACCTTATTCTTTCTGACCCTTTTTTCCAGCTCTGTCTTTGCGCATCAGTTTCCAAGTCTCGATGAAGCACTACCTAATTTTACCGATATCACGAGCATCGCACCCGTATTTGATTTCGATGGTGATGGCTGTTTTCCAGCCGCGGGAATAAGCCGCGACGGTGCTGAAAACGGGGGCCTTAAACCCAGTGGCAGCCTCGGTGGATCATGCCGCCCGAACAATTTTCTCGAATACTCGAATACTCTTCATCGTCATGCCTGTAAACAGTATGCTGGCGCGAACTACTGTGGACATTTTTATGCTTTATATTTTGAAAAGGATCAAATCTTTTCAGGCATCGAAAGTGGGCACCGTCACGATTGGGAATTCGCCGGTGTTTGGACGGTTGATGGTACAGTCACACATGCGAGCTACAGCTACCACCGAGACATCGTTACCGTCGATGAATCAGCCGTACCTAAAAACCCTCAAGGCCAACTGAAATTCGTGTATCACAAGGAAGGGTTACTGACGCATGCGATTCGCCTTGCGAAAAACAATGAAATCGCTGAAAACCCATATGGCGTGTTCGTGACGCCAACCATCGCGTCGTGGTATGAGCTCTACGGAGATCATCTCGACAACAGCGATATGCGCGCACTATTGAATCTTTACGACTACGGATCAGCAAACCTTCCTATTGGCGACGCCTACTTTCTGAATAAGCTAAACCAGTCAAAACCCAGCGGTTTCCCAGTTTTTAGTCAGACAGATATTGAGGCATCGGGCAACCAATGATCGGAAATAAAGGCTGAATAGAGACGATTTAATAGGCTCATCCGTACGTCAAGGCTCTTTTTGACGTACGGGTGTGAGTTCATTCGGCACTTCGCCTCACTCGAAAATTTTGATTTTTATATTTCGAAACCAGACCTTGTCGCCGTGGTCCTGCAACACAATGTGCCCCCCCGGTGTTTTACCGAAGTCAGGCCAATCTGCGAATTTACTGTTCGCCAACATCGCAAACCAAGCATCGTCGTAGAGTGTCGTCTCTACCACTTTGTAGCCGTTTAACCAGTGCTCCAGATGCCCTTCGCGCACAATCAATCGGCTGCGATTCCATTCACCGGCCTCATTTACCGTCACGAATCGGGTTTTGATTAAATCGTAAAGATCCCCAGCCCGATGCGTTTCAATGCGACCATCAGGGTGCCCGATATTATCGAGCAATTGATACTCCGGCCCACTCATAAACGGGTGCTCGAGATCGAGGCGCTCTTTTACATTGTAAATAATGCCGCTGTTGCCTTTTTTCTCCAGCTTCCACTCAAGATACAGTTCATAGTGAGTGACGGGCTCAGGAGTGATGACCAAGTCTCCGCCTTTTTGCGCCTGCCATCCCTCTTCGCCTACTGCTTTCCCTGAAAAATGCAGAGTATCGGCATCGATTCCCCAACGCGCACCAGGTGCATCTTGATTGTAGTTGCGGAAATGCCCGAGGTCTTTGCCGTTAAACAGCAATTGCCAGCCTGCGTTCTTCTCGGCTTCGCTCAAGGTGTTGTGCGTAACCTGATAGTCTTCGTTAAGCGCTAAGGGTTTGTTCGTGGGAAGGGCATTTAAGGTGTACCACGCTTCTGTGGTCCACAATGAGCGGTCACTCGCACTGTGGAAAGGGCGTGTAATTCTGAAATACACCACATGATCCGGTTTCAAGCCAGCCAATTGCAGCTGAACGCGACGACGATCCGGAGACAGGCTGAAGTGGGTTATATCGAGTGCCCGATGGTCCAGTTTTGGACCACCGTATTCGGCGCTGGGTTCGTAGTACCATTGCTCCACTCTAAAATCGTTTGCGGACAATTGCTGACCAACCGCAATCGCGTCAGTGAAGGCGATTTCAAAGCCGTCGCTATGCGCACTCACGCTGAGCATTTCAAACGCTGTTTGGCCATTGTATTTTAATCGCTGCAATCCGTACCAAAGCGCGTCGCCATGCGCCCAGTTTCCGGGATTACCGATTCCACCAATGATCAGTTCATCGTCGTCTATCCATTGCAGCCTGTTCACGCCGGCTTCGAGCCCCTGAGTAAATCGAAACACGGCCCCCTGAAGTCGACCATTCACTCTTTCGGCATACACGCGCTTTAAACCGCCGTGTGTCACTTCACCATGCACCATCTGGTTTTGATAGGGCCCGACATGCAACGGTGCCGGCTCGCTCGGGGAATTTCCGATCTCATCCTGGGGCAACCAGACAACCGGTTTGACCTCACTTAACGACACCGTGCCTTCAAAGTCTACTGAGCGCGATCCGTACCAAGCGCCCGGCGTCAGCTCAACGATTTTTGATGCGGGCAACCAATCGCCCTGGTTGTCTGCGATAAACATCGCGCCATCTATGCCGTAACCAATTCCATTTGGAGTGCGAAGGCCCGAGGCGATAAATTCAACTGCGCCGGTTTCCCTCGAAATTCGCACCGCTTTACCGCGATCCGGCGATTGCGGTTGAGCACTGGCTCCCCCTGGCAAGACCCCGGTAGCCAGCGTTGCATAAAAATGCCCGTCTTCGTATTCAAGACCAAAGGCAAATTCGTGGAAGTTATCCGTCACCTGCCAATCGTTCGCCACTTTCGCATACAGGTCCGTGATCCCATCACCGTCTCGATCGACCAGGTGGGTCAGCTCCTGCTTCTGCATAACATAGATTTCACCTTCTACGACTTTGACGCCAAGCGGTTCGGCCAGGCCGTGAGCGATTCGTTGTACCCGAATCTGTGCAGGATCATCGCTGCGGAAGTGTTCGACGATGTACACCGAGCCGTGCGGATCCCAGGTCGAAACAACCAGACGGTTTTCATCTAGCAGATCCAAACCGCCTACCATCGGTTCAAATGCTTCGGGTCGCGCCTGAAACAGATCAAACGCTGGGTGTACACCGGCCACTTCTATGCGGTCACCCGGAATGCTTTTAATTCTGTCCGGGTCGGTCACTACCGGTTCAACTTCGCGCACATCGCTCGGCTTCACCGCAAAGTAGGACGCAGGCACGACCTCAAACTCTCCGCTTTCTTGATTCAGCCACTGCAGTGACAGGGCCGCACCGGCCGCACCCTGGACGTAAATGATTTCTAGCGCATGCTCACCGGCAGGGAGTTGCACCTCAGCATCGACCGCCTCCGGCGCGTGGAAGCCCCAATTATCAATAATCTGTTCACCATTGAGATAGAGGTACGCACCATCATCACTGACCAACCTGAGCGTGGTGTTCATCGGCCTATCAAGCTTTAGATGCGTCAACACTTGGTAGGTGAAACGTTCCTGCTCGGGTTTAAACGCAGCCACCGTTGGCCAGTGCAAGTAGGGCACATGGCCAGCGAGCGCTGGCGCGCCGCTTTTTACATCGTCGATGTTCGGTTGATCACCACTGAAATAGTGCAGATACACCATCGCACCCGCATCCATTGGCACCTCATCCGGAATGGCCTCAAACATCTCGAAGTCGGGGCCGGGCTGATCCAGCAACAGTTCTTTATCGCCCAGCGGTTCGGGTTGATGCAGGGATAGAATGTAGTCGACCATCACTCCGGCCTCGGCCTCACTCAGCCCAGGGTGAGGTGTCATTGGCACTTCGCCCCATTGGCCGCTGCCGCCTTCGATAATTTTACGTACGAGCGCACCGTACGCTTCATCGTCACCGTGATAGCGGGACGCGATCTGAATATAGGCCGGGCCGACTGTTTTTACGCTTGGGTTGTGGCAGGCAGCGCAGTCGCTGTTCTGTATGGCCAACAAACCCGGCGGTTGCTCGACGACTTTTTCACTTTCGCGTTCTATAGCGTTTAATTCCATCGCAATTCGGCTAGCACCGTTTGCCAACTGGAAGGCCGTGTCTTCGCGCACCAAGGCGCCTTCCGCGCTTATTGCAGGGGCATGTAGTCCCTGCAGAGTAATCGTGTCGCCTTCTTCCAGACCCGACACTTCGAAATGGCGCAGCAGCCTCACGCCATGATCCGTCCCGAGGAGTTCCACCTGTTCGTTCACCGTTACGGCGCCTGCCGCGCGCATTAAAGTGACCCGCCCCTGATCTATCGCATAACCCGCGTAGGTCAATGGCGTATCACCATGCAGCCAGCGTGTTTGTTCTCCTTGCCAATATTGAACGCCCGCGCTTTCAGGCTGCGGCCCATGTCGTTGATCAAAGACGGCGCCTTTCGTATCCAGCTCACCCGACCACACTTTCAATAAGGCTCCGGTATCCGCCGTAAAGGCAACGAAATGCGCGTTCGGGAGGCGCAAAGTCAGTGCACGGGGGCGACCATCCAGAACGGAGCGGAACGCGAGCGGTGGGGTGTCCAGTTGTACAGGCGAGGACGATGGCGTCGGTGTTGCGGCATCCTGCTCGGATTCACACGCAGTAAAAATAAAAACAAAAGGCACCCACAGGTGCGAACGGCGCAAGCGGAACATGTCGACTCCATTATGATTATCGTTCTTCGTATCGGGGTCTGTTCACGCGGGATTTAATATGCATGCCAGACGCCGGGCAGGTCTTCAAAGTGAAGGACGCTACCGACCAGTTTGCCACACTACTAAGATTTCAAAGCGCTTCTGAATACGTTTTCAAACGCTTGCACATCTTCATGCTTTATGCGTTTGCTAGTTTGATTGGCTCTAGCCCGCACTGAGCATTTGGCCGATTAAACCTAGGGCGAAGCCTAGGACTGCACCCAATGGCGGGCTCCAGCGATGCTCGAGCTTCACCTGCGGTGCGATATCTTCGAATACCGAATATAAAATTCCCCCTGCAGCGAAGAGCATGATCCCAGCGAGCACCACTGGCAAATGGCTTAGCCATACGTAGCCAGAAAAGGCAGCAAGAGGCCCGAGTAAGGCCAGGCCTGTAAAGGAAAGAATCAGTGTTCGCGCACGGAAGCTGCCGGACTCAATCATCTCTCGATAAGCGTTAAATCCTTCTGGGAGATTTTGTAGCCCGATCAATAGTGCGATCAGCAGTGCACTCGATCCGCCCAGTGCAAACGCGGCGCCCAGAGCAATGGCTTCGGGAATAAAATCAGAGAGCATGGCCGCGAGCTGGCTTGCCGGTGTTTTATGGCGCGCGAGATAGATGTCCAGCGCCATAAAGGCAAGCCCGCCACAGATCAACAGCGCGGTTGCGGGTAAAGCGCGATACGGCTCAATGCCTTCCGGTACTAAAACGAGAGCAACCGCAGAGAACAGCGCGCCGCCACCAAAAGCCATGACACCGTGCTGAATCTCTTTGTCATAGACGAAATGACGAAGTTGCTCTGCTCGGGCGAGTAGGGCACCCAGCGGCATGGCCAGACCAGCCAATAAAGACGCCACCAAGGCGAAAAGCAATCCCTGCTCCATAGTGTCCCCCAGCGCCTCTAACGATAGATACGGCAGTCAGAATAGAGCGCTTCCGTGCCTTTTTTGATCATAGCGTCGTCACCAGATGCCCAAAACATCAGATCACCGTTCAAATACTTTTCGCCCGATGCCGCCTGTTCACGCGTCAGTACCGTTTCTTCACCCGTTTGAGAATCGCGAAGCAGCACTTCGTCCGCCGCGAGCTCGATGGTTTTCGCTTCTGTTTCGTAGCGACCGTAGGCGGCAATAAATCGTGCGCTGTCACCACACTGATACTCAACTGTCTTCGCTTGAGGTTCGGGCTCATCGGTCGCGCTGATTTCGACATCCAGGCAACGTGGCTCGGCGTATTCAGCACACATTTTACGTGTGCAGGCGGCAATATCCTGTCCTGGCTGACGCACACAATTATTACAGCCGTCAAAGTAACTGCTGCATTGATCACTGATGAGTTCTTTCCAGCTTTCTTCTGTGAAGACAGGTGCTTGCTCGACCGTTCCGGTCGCGGCCGTGTCCGTATCTGGTGCACAGGCACCAAGGAAAAAGACGACAGCAACGGCGATTGAGATACGACAGAGGTAAGGTTTAACTGCAAGGTTCAGCAGCGAAAAATACGACATGGTGCCCTCTCGATTCAAACAGGTGGTAGGCATCTGATCATACCAGCCCAAACCGCATACGCAATGCGTCAATCCACCTGTTTTATGGGCAGTGTGACGCTGACTGTCGTGCCACGATCAATTTCACTGTCGATGTGCACCCGCCCTCTATGATTCTCCGCTACCCGCTTGACGATACTCAGCCCCAGGCCCGTTCCACTGTAGATACTGCGGCTATGCAAGCGGACAAACGGCGTAAAAATATCCTGCAGATACTCTTTATTGATACCGATGCCGTTGTCGGTGACATGAATGGTACAGGTCGACTCACTTTCATCATGTGTGACATCGACGCGTATTTTGGGTGTCTTGCGATTGTATTTCACGCTGTTCGCAATGATATTCTTGAACAGGAAATACATTTGAAAATAGTTCGCCTGTATGACCGGCATGGGGGCCACACTGAGTTTGACGGAATATTGTTGCGAGTACTCCGTGTCGAGTTGCTCAAAAACCTGATTGAGGTCCACCTCGGTGAATTTTTCTTTGGTACTGTCTAAATTAAGATATTCGTACAGACCGTCTATCAAGTTAATCAGGCTGGCGGCATTCCGTTCAGCCGACTCAATACAGCGTTTGTTGTTATCTGTGAGCACCACGCGATCGTTCAAATCATCGTGCAGCATGCTGAGCATGCTCGCAATTTTTCGAATAGGCTCCTTAAAATCATGACAGAGGCTATAACAAAAACGCGCCTGATCAGCATTTTTATGCTCGAGCATGACGGTTTGTTTTTTTCGCTCTATTGAATGGGAGCAGACACGAAAGAGCAGGTTTGGGCTGAGGTCTTCCTTAGGGAGATAATCTTGGATACCGGTATTAATTAATTTTTGTGCCAACGACTCATCATCCAGCGAGGTCAGCACTACGATCGGGGTGTAGGTATGTATGTTTTGGAGCGAAGTGACCGTGCTGTCAATATCTGAATCTGGAAGCTTGAGGTCACACAGAAGAAGATCATAGTCTCGCTTTTGTAAGCGTTCCAAGCCCGATTTCAGTCGGTCTTCACAATCGAGGTCGACGTCGTTCTTGTACACTTTGGTCAAGGTATGCTGAATCAAATCAGCATGGTCGGGATTGTCTTCGATCAACAGGACATTCATGTACTAAAGTGTCTCCCGTTTGCGTGGTAACTCACTCGTAAGTACCCAGTACAAATTTAACTCGCGAATTTTCCGCGTAAACTCTTCAAACTGAAGGGGTTTAGTAATATAACTATTGGCACCGGCTTGATAGCAGGCTTGAATTTCTTCATCATTTCGAGAAGTGCTGACCATGATCACCGGGACATCACTGAACCGACTTGATTTGCGGATTTCAACTAAAGTTTCCTTGCCATTCATCCTGGGCATTTTCAGATCGAGCAACACAATGTCCGGGTCGACATTCGATCTTCCTGTAAATGCTCCCCGGCGGTGAAGATAATCCATCACTTCTTCACCATTCGTCACATGCACGACTTCATTCCCGATATTGAACTCCTGTAAGGTGTCAATGATCAGTTCAGCATGGTCTTCGTTGTCTTCGGCCAGAAGAATGGTCAGAGCCTGTATGTCGTTCACGAAAGCACTCCTTCGAAGTGTTTTAAAAATTCAAGTGTAAAGGTACTTCCTTCGCCCGGTGTGGACGTCAGGATGACCTGTGCCGAATGTCGGTCCATGATGGTTTTTACAATAGACAGCCCAACGCCCGTTCCTTCACCCACGTCCAGCCGTTCAAAAATACGGAATATCTGTTCATGATAACTGGCCTCGATGCCAATGCCGTTATCTTGTACGTGCAAACGCACATGCGTGGCGGTTTCGGAGGCGTAAATCCTGATCTCCAATGGCCGTTGTGGCTCACGGTATTGCAGAGCGTTACTGATCAGATTCTGCACACACTGGCCCAACAGCCGCGAGTTCGCATGTATTGCTGGCATGGCCGGCTGAATCACGATTGTCGCATTCAGCTCTTCAATCTGCGCTTCGAATGTTGAGAGTACACTGTCTACCAAGGCATTCACATCGACGACTTCGATATCCAGGCCCTGTCGGATAACGCGCGACAACTGTAAGAGGTCACCCAATAAGTTTTCCATGTGATTCACATTGGCTTGAATGCGTTTCAATTGGTGCAGCTGTTTATCAGTGGCCCCCATCTCCTCAAGCGAAGTGCTCAACAATTTTGCAAAGCCTCCAATCGTCACGAGCGGCGATTTCAAATCGTGCGATACCGTGTAGATAAACTGCTCCATTTCCTGGTTTTTGGTTTGCAGCTTGCGGTTCGTGTCTTCGAGTACTGACTGTGCGCGTTTGCGCTCAGTAATATCTACGATCGATGCGACAACAAATCGTTCCTCTCGAATGGATACCGGATTCAACCCTATTTCCACCCGCACTTCAGAACCGTCCTTGCGTTGAGCGCTGAGATCCCGACCCGCACCCATCGCACGCGCTTTGGGAGCCTCAAAAAAACGCGCCCGATAAGAGGGGTGGTTTATTCGGTGCGTCTCGGGTACCAGCGTTTCAATAGACTTCCCACGCAATTCACCGGTCTCATACCCGAAGAGCGCGTCCGCCTGCGCATTCGATAATACGATGTTGCCGGACTCATCGGTCATTACGAGCGCGTTTGGCGCTTGTTCAACGATGCCTTCGAACATCTGCTGCATTTTCTTGCGCTCACTGATATCAATCAGCGACGCCACCAAAAAGCGCCCCTGTAGTGTATTCAGTGGAGCAATGCTCACTTCGACTGGCGCCAACACACCGTCATGCCGCTCTACCTCTGTGTCGAGCCTCTGTGTATCTTCATCGCGGAGGAAGGCTTCTTTGAATATGGCATTAGGGCAGTCGAAAAGATCGCGCAGATTTTGGCTTCGCAGGGATCGGCTCGGAGCACCCAGCAGGATCTCTGCTTGCTCATTTGCCAGATATACCTGTCCGTGTTCATCGGCAATCAGAAGGGCGTTAGGTGCCTGTTCAATAATCCTCCGCCAATCCCGAGTAATGTTTCTCGCACGCTTATTGATGAAGTAGAGGGAGTAGATAACGTAGAACAGCAGCGAGTCGATAATCAAACCACTCACAAAGATGTAGTATGGCTGCTGAAAATCACTGACTAAGGTCTGATAGCCAGCATGGGTGTGGTATTCGACCGTCCAATCCTTGCCTTGTAGCGAGAACTCTCGAACAGTTTGGAAAACGGGTTGGTGATGATGTGCAATATCGGCATCCGCGCTGTGGTAGAGCAAGGTCTCCTCACTCATGGTGGCGCGGGTCCCGTCAAACACTCGTACCGTCACCTCGTCGTGCTCCTCGCCGACAATGCCCTCCATTAAATCGCCCGCACGGTAAGGCGCGTATACCCATCCAGCAAAGCGGTCACGCCGCGCGTCGAGGCTGTCCGGCATGCTGCCGCCTTGATAGACCGGTAGGTAGGTCAGAAAGCCGCGCTGCACGTCTTCGTCGGTTTCCTGCACGAGGGTAATCAAGCCGCTGGTGCTCGCGGTACCGGTATCGCGGGCCCGGGCCATGGCTTCTCGGCGAGAGGGATTCGACCACATATCGTAGCCAAAGGCGCGTTGATTACGCCAGTCGAAGGGCTCAAGGTAAATAATCGCGGAATAGGCATCACGCGGCCCCGGAGGGCTTACCGCATAATCCGGGAAGCCTTGAGCCCGTATGGCGGCTTCATGTGCGTCAAGTTCCTCCGGCGAGAGCGGAACGCTGAAGCCCATGCCCTGAATGCCGGGCCAATTTTGTTCGATTTGCAGCGTTGCGACATAGGATGCAAAGGCGTCGCGACTGACGTGACCCTGGTTGGCATTAAACAGCGCAACACCACCTCTTAATACTTGCTCATAGACGAGCAGCCTGTCCTGAATGGACTTTTCGATGGCCTGAACATGGAACTCAAAGCGGTCTTCGGCGCGGCTCTTCAGCGCGTTCTGAGAAATCACGTAGGCGAGGATGGTCAAGCAGAGCGAAATTGCCAGAATCGTCCACGCCGAAAGCGGGTTGTGAAACAACGACACAAAGCGCAGGGAACGCTTCAGTTTTAATCGATCCAGATCGGCTGGCGTGTGCAGTGTGTCCTTTTCAGCCATGACATCCCTCGTTAATGACCCGCCAAAGTGCATGACCCAGGTTCACTAGGCCACGCACTATGTAGTGTAGCAATCAGTGCGGGTGCTGCTCGGCAACCGTGTTTGTTGTCATTATTCGTTAAGCGGCAATACCGCTGTGCCGCAACAAGGCGTCGACTTCAGGCTCGCGCCCCCGGAAATTACTGAACAGCTCGGCCGCACTTCGGCTGCCACCCTGAGACAGAATTTCCTGATAAAAACGTCGCCCGGTGTCACGATCAAAAATACCCGCTTCCTCGAAGGCTGCGAAGGCATCGGCACTGAGCACTTCCGCCCAGAGATAGCTGTAATAGCCTGCGGCATAGCCTCCCGCAAAAATATGGCTAAAGCCGTTTTGGAAACGGTTGAATACGGGAGGAATGATGACGGCGACTTCCTGACGCACCGCGTCCAGAGTGGCCTGCACACCCGCAAAGCCGTCAGCGCCGAAGTCGCGATGCACGCGCAGATCAAATAGCCCAAATTCGATCTGACGCACAAGGAACATGCCGGATTGGAAGTTTTTAGCCGCGATCATTTTATCGATCAGGGTATCGGGCAGTGTCTCTCCCGTATCCACATGGGCGGAAATCTGTTTCAGCACTTCGGGCTGCCAGGCCCAGTTTTCAAGAAATTGGCTGGGCAGTTCGACTGCGTCCCATTCCACACCGCTGATGCCGCTGACCGCGGCCACATCCATTTGCGTGAGCATGTGGTGCAGCCCATGCCCGAATTCATGAAAGAGGGTGGTCACATCATTGTGTGTGAGCAGCGCCGGCTTATCTCCGGTCGGCGCATTGAAGTTGCACACGAGGTAGGCAACCGGCAATTGCAGCGCGCCTTCACGGCGCAAGCGTGTGCGGCACACATCCATCCAGGCACCACCCCGCTTGCCTTCGCGAGCGAAGAGGTCGGTGTAAAAGGAGGCCACGTGCTCGTTGTCACGATAGATGTGATAGAAACGCGCATCCTCGTGCCAGAGTCCGCTGCTGTCCTGGGCTCTGACTTCAATTCCAAAGAGCCGACCGGCGACTTCAAACAGACCATCCAAGACTTTCGGCAGAGTGAAGTATTGCTTAATCTCATCCTGCGATACGCTGTACTTCTGCTGGCGCAGCTTTTCACTGTAGTAGCTTATGTCCCAATGTTGAAGATCATCTTGATGATAGTTAGCACTTACCCACTCACGTAGTTCCTGAAGGTCCTGCTGCGCGGCTGGGCGTGCTTTCGCCGCGAGATCCAATAAGAACTGCTCGACCTGCCCTGCAGAATCCGCCATTTTTGTCGCCAGCGATAATTCAGCGTAATTGTCGTAGCCCAACAGGCCGGCAAGCTCCTGCCTCAGGCTAAGAATCTCTTCGATCAGTGGTGCGTTGTCCCACTTCCCTGCCGATGGCCCCTGATCAGAGGCCCGTGTGTTATAGCCTTCGTAGAGGGTTTTGCGCAACGCACGGTTATCTGCATACATCATAACGTCCATGTACACCGGCCCATCCAGTGTTAAAACAAAACCGGGTTTTTCCTTGCGCTCAGCCGCTGCACGCGCGCCGGCCACGGCCGATTCGGGCAGCCCGGCCAATTCGCTTTCGTCTTCGGTGTGGTAGTACCAACCGTGGGTGGCGTCCAAAACATGGTTACTGAACTGGCTGGTGAGCTGAGACAGTCGCGCTTGAATCTCGCCGTAGCGTTGTTGCTTGTCGTCGGGTAAATCCACGCCGCTGAGTTTGAAGTCGCGCAGGGCATGCTCGATGGTCGTTTTCTGCGCCTGAGACAATGACGCAAATTCCGCACTGTCGGCGATGGCCTGATAGGCATCGCACAAGGCTCGATTTTGGCCAAGTGCCGTGTAATAGGGGCTCAGCAGCGCCAACGCTTGTTCATGTGCCTCGCGCAATTCGCTGGTGTTACAGACGAGATTCAAGTGACTGACCGGAGACCACGCCTGGCCCAATACGTCGTCTCGTGCCTCCAGGGGAGAAACCAGGGTTGACCAGCTAGGCTGATCCAACTCTGACAGCTGCGCATCGAGGGCTTCGAGGTTGTATTCCGTCAAAGCTTTCACGGCGGGCACAATGTGTTCGGGCTTTACCTCAGTAAACGGGGGCAGGCGATGGGCTTGTAAAAGCGGGTTGGGGTTGTCTGCAGACAGGGGGTTTTTTGGCAGTCATAAATTCTCTAGCTCGCGCGGCACATACAATGAACGGTTCTCACTTATATGTAGCCACGCTGTGTGGTTTCAATGGCGACGCCGGCGCCAATAGGCGACGGCAATCATAAGCAAAAGGCTTCCAATGCCTGCGGCGCCACCACCCGAACCGCCACTGTCGGCGGGAACGGAGGGTTCAGGTTCGCTGCTGGGGCTGGGCTCGGGGCTAGGCGCAGGCGAGGGCAGGGTACCACCGTCATTCATCTTCAGTACCCAAAGACCGTATTCAATGTCACTGACAAGCAAGTTACCCGACGGCAAAAACGGGTAAACACCCCAGGCACCATTAAAGGATGCCGTGTTATCCGCCGGTACCGCGAAGGTATCGAAATACCCGATTTCCTCCATGTTGGCCGGGTCAGCGACGTCGAGCACCGTGAGGCCACGACGATAGTTTGACATGTAGTAGGTGGTACCGACAGTGAAGCCGTTGTGGTCAATGGCACGGGTTGGGCCCGTGTAAGTGCCCACAAATTGCGGTTCGGTTAACGACTGAATACTCATCGCGCGCAGGGTAGTGTTCAAGCCACTCCCTCGCTCATCAAGCTCGTCCTGCACAAAGACGGTCAAGGTGTCTTCTGACACCCATCCACTGTGTACGTACCCCACACCCGGATAGCTGGTTTGACTGATGAGCACAGGTTGGGTTTTGTCCGTCATATCCCACAGGTCCACGGTCGTCTCATTAAAATCGACCAACACTTCGCAATGACCCTCCGCGTGCGCACACTGTGCGGCACGCTCATCTCGAATCACTGTAGACGCGGCATCGTGAATGTATCCGCCAGCGCCAACGGCCACGAGTGTCGGCGCTTCGGGGTTGTCCAGGTTGTACACGCGGTAGGCGCCGCCGTCGCGGTTTGAACCCGCCACATAAAGGTAGGCATCCAAGCCTTCCAAGGCTTCTCCGGTCGCATAATCCACGTTTGAGAGGTAGACATTATGTGCCGTCAGCAGGTCATCATTGCGCACCGTTGCGAGGGAAACACGCTCGGGCAGCTCCGTCAGATCAAGAATCTGTAGACCTTGAACGCCCTCCGTTGTCACGTAGGCGTAGGCGCGGTACCGGCCAAGATTCGCATCGTGATACTGGTACACTTTAATATCACGCCAGCCGCTTTGAGCGCCCGCGACGTGACCCACTTCAACCGGTGCTTCGGGCGCAGTCACATCCCACACGCTGGTGCCATTCGCGAGCCCCACCAGCGCATACTCACGCCCGGTATTCAAATCGACGAAGCCCCAGATGTCGTTGGCGCTGCTTGGCTCGGCGTCAAATGCGCTCAGAGGCACGTGAGCAACACGATCAATATTCGCACAGGGGTTTGCACCGGACATCCCGTTGACGCAGGCCTGTGAAGAGGATGCCGTGGTAGTCAGTTTGCGATAGGTCGCGAGCCAGCCCTTTTCCTGTTTCGCGACCCCGGTTTCGATGTGTTTTTCATCCTGCAATAATCGAAAACCACGCTCAGCCAGCGCCGAGCGGTATTGCGCTGGAATGCCTATCACAGTGGTGAGGTTTTCTTGGGGGGCGTAGTGCGCGTAGGCGTCCTGGCTACTGTAACCGCCTCGGATTTTGACCATGTCGCTGAGCAGGTAGAACACATCGAGCTCATCCAGTACATACTCCCCGGATGCCATCAGGATCTGATCGCCCTTGCTGCTCATCGTCACGGCATAGCTCAGGCTACGGCACGGGGAATTCGGGCTCGCGCATTCACCCTGATCATTGCCGTCAGGGCTAACGTAGCGGACAGGGTGCCCACCACCATGGCTGAAGGCCTGGGTAGATATACCCGCAAGTACCGCCAAAACGGTCACATGTAATAAACGTATTGCCTTCATGAGGTGGCTCCTTTTACCTCTTAACGACGCTGTGTAGCTCAGTGTATTTATTGTGGCCTGAAAAGCTTAGTGCTTATTCCGTAAAAAACGGGCATTGCACACATTTATAACACGATACCACGCATATTTCTTGAAATACGCGCGCGGGACGCGTTAGATTAGGGCCGTCGTTGTGCACATAGAAAGCTCGGCAAAGGTAAGGCCGTAACAAAAACAAGAAACAACGGAGGCCAGGATGGGCTATCGATATTTTATCGTCGATGCATTCTCAGATGTCGTATTCGGGGGCGTACCTGTCGCCGTGTTTCCGGATGCAGACCAGATTCCACCCGCGTTTTTACGCCCCCTCGCAGAAGAGGTGGTCGCGGATGATACCGTTTTCATCCACAGCATTGACCCCGGCCGCCGCTATGGGTTTCGCAGCTACAATTCCGAAGGCGCTTGTGTACCGGGTGCCCATGCTTTAATCGCGGGGCTTGCTGCACTCAAACACAGTGCTCAAATTCAACAAGTCGACGGCAGTACCCCTATCAAAATCGACACCGTCGAAGACGCCATCGAAGCCTACATTGATACCAGCGCCAAGCGCTTTCCCTTCCTGTTGAAAGAACACCTGCTGCCCAGCATCGACCGCTTCGTGCCGGAGCAGGACGAACTCGCGAACATCATTCAGTTGTCTGCGGATGACATCAGTCACCGCCACTACCAAAGCATGATCAGCCAGTGTGGCAAGCCCATTCTGGTCGTACCACTGAAGTCGTATCACGCGGTCAGAGAGGCTGAAATCTCGTTGAACCAATGGGTGCAGAGCTCGCTGCCAACCAGTCTCGTGGATGAAATTCTGGTGTTTGCGCCGAGTACCGATAGGAGTGGTGCGGACTTTCACGCGCGCCTGCTCGTCAAAGGGGCCGCCCGTGGCAGCGACCCGGCTGTGGGCGATGCGCTGCCCGCCTTTGCCGCCTATCTCAATGCGCAAGACCACGTACGCAAAGGCACACACAGCATCACTGTTCGACGTGGCGCGAACAACGAACGTCAAAGCACCCTGCATCTCGAACTCGACAAGCGTGAGGAAGAGGGCTTGAATATCCGCATCGGCGGCGCGGCGGTAGTCAGCTCTTACGGTGAGGTCTTGCTGGAGCCCGAACCCACCTGATTTCGTTGGACACGCCTAAGGTGGAGCACTCAAGCCACCGTACCGCGCTCACTCAACACATCGCCCTGGAGCGATGCGCCGCAACAATGCAACAGCATGGCTAGATCGTCCCGTTTCGGGTCGGATTGCGTGCGAAGCGCCATCAAAGACAGTGCCGCCACACCGCCTCCCTCCGTCTGGAAGGCCACCGCATGTTCACCTATCGCCGTATTGGATAGCGTGTCGCTGACAACCGGCGTGTGACCTGCAGCCGATACGCGCTCGCGAAGCACTTCCAGGGACGGTTGGTCCTTGCGATCGCCGAGCGAGTGAAAGTAGCGTTCCCGCTCCCCCTCAAGCATGACCGCCAGCATCGCAAGCCCGGTAGGCGAAGCCCACAGCGGCCTGGCACAGCCGAGCCGAATCTGTAGATCGTAGTCCCGAGTGCCGCTTACCGTCGACACCACAACCGCATCCAGACCCGATACCACGGACAAAAAGCTGCTTTCGCGCGTACGCTCACTAAGCTGTCTCTGCACTTCTATGGCTTTTTCAAGCAGTACATCTTCCGAATCAAAGACCTGCCGCATCGTAAGGGCTCGGGTGTTCAAGCGAATCCATTTGCGCTCATCGGCCAAGAGGTAACCGCGATCTTTCAGAACCACCACAATGCGGTAAATCTCGGTGACCGAACGGTCGAGGGCCTTGGCTAATTCGCTCAAACTCAGCGGGCGATCGAGTTTGGCAACATACTCGAGAATTTCCAGCGCTTTGCTGAGTGAAGGCGCTTGGTAGCGCTGCATATCCACAATGGTCATACGCGACCCTCCCTCAGCGCGCGATAGCGAAAATTGGCGTAGCGCACGCGACCCTTCCCCAAACTGAATAAGGCCGGTCGAAGACAGAGAAAACCGCCAAACACGTTGTGGTGCATGCCAGAGACTTCCATGCGCGTCGGATGGGTCTGCCAGTGTTCGCCTCCATCAAAAGAGTAGCGATACGTAATCACATGTTCGTCGTTGACCAGCGCTACCTGCACGGTTTGGATGTTCCGTGCCTGCCGGGCCCACGTTTGCTCTTCGGCGTATTGATAGGACTTGATGGCCGTGCGCGAGAAGCCGACCCCGACATAGGCCTTTTCGTTGTAAAACAGCCCCAAGGCCGCCTCTGCGTGCTCATCGAGCAAGGTCAATTCAACACTCACTTCATAGGCGCGATCCACAGGTACACACGTTAGCGGCGAGCTATCTGCCAAACTCTGGCCACGACCTTCAAACAGCAAACCTTCCCGCCCAAAGCGTAAACGCGCCTGCTCATCAGGCCCCGGTCGATAAAAGTGCCAGCGCGCGCCGAGCGTGTTTACGCTGAAATCATCGCTCAGTGCCAAACCGCTGACTTGCTGCTTGCGTTGGGCAGGGAGGGGCAGGGGAGATGACAGGTCGCCACCGAGCGCGCGAAACCAACCATCATCCGTCCACTCGATCGGTTCCAGCAGGGTTTGGCGGCCCAAGGTGCGAAAGTCGCGCTCGTAACCGTGATATATCATCCACCAAGCGCCGGAAGGGCCCTCCACCAGCGTCGCGTGGCCACGAGACCACCACAATTCGTCTTCGGACTCCGTGCGCACCAAGGGGTTGTTGGGGCAGTGCTCCCAGGGGCCATGAATTGAACGGGAGCGCGCGGCAATCACCATATGCCCGGTCACCGGGCCCGCCGTCCCACCCACGGCCGTAATTAAGTAAAACCAGCCATTGTGTCGTGTGATCTTTGGGCCTTCCGGCGCGAAATTTTCGGTGATCCACGATTCTGGGTAGCGCCAGGGCTCGTAAGCCGCTTGCAACTCGCCCTGCGTGGCCAGGCCGTCGTCACGCAGAAGAATTTTGCGAATACCGTTGACGAAAAGATAGCGCTTACCGTCCTCGCCTACGGCGTGCCCCGGATCAATACAGTGAGGGATATCCAGATCGATGGGGTCGCTCCACGTACCGCGAATATCATCCGTCCAAATGACGTAGATCGACCACGGCTTACCCGGCTCTGCCGCCGGAATATAGACGTAGTAGCGATCCCCGACTTTACACAGGTCCAGTGCCCACACGGTGCCTATCGGTTTGTGCAATGCAGGGCCAAGTGGTGTCCAGTTCACGAGGTCTTTGGAATGCCAGATGATGATGCCCGGGTAGGTGTCGAACGACGAAAACGTCATGTAATAGTTGTCGCCATCTTTCAACACGGTGGGGTCCGGGTGATCACCGGGCACAATGGGATTAAAGAAGTAGCCGTTGCCTAAATCGGCTCGACGTTGAGACTCCGGGCCAAGTCCCCAACGCAGGGGTGCCTCGTCTTTACAGTCGCTCTGTTGCTGCCCGGCACGGGCGGCGCCGGGAAGTACCATCGACCCGAGGGCCGTACCCGCACAGGCTTTGAGCCAGGTTCTACGTGAAGTCATCGCGCTCTGTCTTTTTATTATGGGATGAGAACGCCATTACACCGCCTCGCGCATTTGCGCTCTATCATTTACCCTTAAATCACTTTCACAGGTGCAGAAAACAATAAAATCTGTGTAAATTCTGATAGTTCGGGTCGCCAAATTCCTCAGCTATCCCAAGCACGCTGAGATTGACATAGTTGCAAGACGACTATTAGATAGAAAGCCATGCACAGCGCGCATCAATATAAGTGAATGCTTGAGTTCAGTGGTGATTGAGCAGTGAATACCCCATGATCAAATTTTATAAACAGGCGCTCCTTTACGCCGCGCTTTGCCTCGGTATCACCCTTCTTGCGGGGTATTTCACCATGAGTCAGGCTTTTTTAAATGTGAAATTATTCCCAGGCTATGAAGGCAAGTACCCGTGGACCAGCGATCTGAACTACGATGCGTTGCAAGGGGGAAAGTCGCAGATCGTGCTCCACGACGACACCTACAGCCTCAGCTTCAGCATGCACCTTGCGCGTGCGATTCAGTATCCCTACGCGTCGTTCTTAATGGCCTTTACCGGCGAAGCCGAGGCACCCGCACAGGTGAACCTCTCGCGTTTTGACAGTGTGCGCTTCCGAGTGAAGTGCCAACCTGCGAATGTATTGTCTCTATCGCTGTACACAGAAGAACCCGGTCTGACTCAAGCTGGCAAGCGCGAAACTTACCGAACACCGACGGCCTTTTTTTCATGTGGGCCGCAGTGGCAGGAAGTGGAGATCGACGTTCGCCACATGGAAACCCCGCAGTGGTGGCTGGAGGAATACAATCTGGATTTGTCCTCGCAGGCCTATGATCTCGCTGAGGTATCGATGATGGCATTCAACGCATCCTTTCAAAGCCCAGTCGATGTCGATGCCTTCGTCAACATTGATGCGATGGCACTACGCGGCCTAGACGCGCGGTTTTTATACCTGTTCGCTGCATTTAGCGCCATTTTGTGGGGCGTTTACCTCTACGCCTTTATCCGAGGCCACCTGCATTACACCGCGGAGACGATCCGGGACAAACTGCAGCGAGACCGTCCCCTCGTCGCCTATAAACAACTCACTGTCGAACCACAGAAACACAAGGAAACGGCAGCGGTGCTGCGCTTTATGGCCTCCGAGTATGCGGACCCAGACCTCAGCCTCGAAGCCGCCGTTAAAGCACTTGGCGTGAACCGAAACAAGATCAACGACATCCTCAAGCATGAAATTGGCTATACCTTCAGCGCGTATCTAAACAAGCTACGACTGACTGAAGCGGCGAGGCTGCTGGCAGAAAAACCCGACGCGAAGATTGCCGAAATCGTCTATTCCGTGGGATACAAGAGCGTGGCCTACTTCAATACGCTGTTTAAGAAGGAATATGGATGCACACCTAAAGTGTTCAAAAATGCGTGTGCAAACGGGGATCGCTCGCAGACGGAATGACAACGCCTGCAACGGAGCGCATGCCAAACGTATTCAGACTCATTGAAAAATTCGTACAATCCCAAACGAATGTTTAATAGATTTCAATAATGGCCACTAAGAAAAATTATGGTGACGTATTAGCCTTCATCCAAATTGTTAAAGAAGGGAGCTTTAGCCGGGCGGCTGCAACGATGGGGCTATCTACCTCGGCCTTGAGTCACTCTATTCGGACACTGGAAGGGAGGCTCGGCGTACGCTTACTCACTCGAACCACCCGCAGCGTTTCGACCACGGAAGCAGGAGAACGCTTCTACCAGCGCGTGGCACCGCATTTTGAGGAGATAGAACGCGAACTCGAATCGGTACGAGAACAACGAGAAAAACCCTCTGGCACGGTCCGGATTACGACCGCTGAGCATGCAGCGAACTCTATCATTTGGCACAAGCTTGCCAAAATCTTGCCCCAGTACCCGGATATCACGGTAGAGGTCACCGTAGACTTTGCGCGGACCGATATCGCAGCCGAACGCTTTGATGCGGGCGTTCGCTTAGGGGATGAGCTGGATAAAGACATGATTGCAGTACGCATCGGACCTGACCAGCGTATTGCCGTCGTGGGGTCGCCCGAGTACTTCGAAAAACACGCTCAACCCACATCGCCTAAGGCGTTGACCGAGCACAACTGCATCAACCTACGACTCCCGACCCACGGGGGCCTGTTACCCTGGGTATTCGATGAGGACGGTCGAGAATTTACGGTGAAGGTGTCTGGGCAATGGGTTTACAACAGCGTGAGCCCCATCGTCCGGGCGGCTGTAGCTGGCCAAGGCTTGGCCTATCTCCCAGAGGACACAGTCCTGGACCACATAGAAGCAGGCCGTCTAATTCGCGTATTGGATAACTGGTGCGATCCGTATACGGGTTACCACCTCTACTACCCCAGCCGAAAACAAGCATCCGGTGCCTTCCCCATCATTCTTGAGGCCTTGCGTCATAAACCGGAGAGTTGACCAATGATTTGTTGAATTCATTTCAACAGAGCATCCTGTTTTTTGATATTGAAGTCACAAATACTGAGTCATACCATCGTCCACATATGACGCTTCGAGTTGTGCCTAAAGCACGACCGCCAACGTATCTGAGATCTCGAAGAGAACATACGCATGTCTCAAACATTATCCTCTCCTTTAAAACGGATATCTTCTTTAGATGCTCTGCGCGGATTCGCACTTTTGGGCATCATCGTCATGCACATGATTCAACATTTCGGCTTTAGGCTATTACCTACAGACTTGGAGATATTTCATTTTCCCCAGCTAGATTCCGCCACACAGTGGGTTGGGAGCAACATCGTAATGGGGAGGTTTATTAATATTTTTGCTTTTTTATTCGGGATGAGTTTATTCATTCAAATAGACAAAGCGGCCAAGAAGGGAATCGACTTTCGGCGCAAGTTTGTCTGGAGAATGATTTTGTTAATGGCTTTTGGATTATTGTGCCATTCGTTCTATAGCGTAGAAATTATTTCAGTTTATGCGTTTTTTGGATTGATTTTACTCTGCGTGTACCGCTTTAGGACCGGGCTTCTCCTGCTCATCGCCATTGTTTTATTGTTCGGTGTACCTAGAATTATTCAGGTACACGTCCACAACCATCAGGTCGCGAGCAGTGTTGAGCAAGCGCAAATCGTCGGTACTGAAACTCCGGGTGAGGCCATTCCGGAACACCTTGCGAACCCCTCATTTATCCATTCCGCTAAACACAATTACACCGATCGACTTGAAGGGAAATTAAACTACCAATTCGGTTTCATTGGGCGAGGATACGTAACATTCTCGTTATTCATTTTTGGCTTACTGGTCGGTAGAAGCCGAATTTTAGAAAAGGCTCAGCAGGAAAGAGGCAAATTCATACACTTTTTCTTGGCTTTTACCGCTGCAACCGTTTTGCTTTCTTTCCTACAATCATTCGTCCCTGAACAAAATACCCGACTGTTCTTCAGGGCGGATGGCATACAGTTGTCGTGGTGGCTGGTGCTCGCTCAAACACTGAATGACCTCAGTTTGGTCACGTATTCAGGTGCATTAATCAACGGCTTTCTCGCCCTCTATTATTCGAGGAGTGTTGGCCAGTATCTGGAAGTGTTAGCGCCTTACGGTAGAACAGCTTTAACCAACTACATCATGCAAGGCGCTATAGGTAGCCTATTGTTTGCACCTTGGGCATTTGGCTATTTCTTTGGGGTTTGGGGCGCATTCTCCTTGGTGATGCTTGGCCTCCTTGTGTATGTCGTACAAGGCGTGTTCAGCTATTATTGGCTCAAACATTTTCTCTATGGGCCCTTGGAGTGGCTATGGCGAACCGGCACCTATCTATCTGTTCAACCGTTTCTTAGAAGTCAGGGTGCGCGGTAAGGCGCAGGGACCGCATACGGAACCACGCCTTTTATTGAACAACAATAAAAGGCGCTTCAGGGCCCAATCAATTATTCAACAGTGACGCTTTTAGCCAAATTCCGAGGTTGATCGACGTCCGTACCTTTTATGATCGCGACATAGTACGACAACAGCTGCAAAGGCACGGTGTAGATGATCGGCGCTAACCAGCCGTGTTGGCCGGGGAGGGTGATCACGCGCATCGTGTCGTCGCTTTCGAAGCCGCTGTCGGCTTCGGCAAACACGTAAAGGATGCCGCCGCGTGCTCGAACTTCTTCTACATTGGATTTAAGTTTTTCAAGCAATGCATTGTTCGGTGCGACGACGATGATCGGCATGTCGGCATCGATCAGCGCCAGAGGCCCGTGCTTGAGTTCACCCGCGGCGTAGGCTTCGGCGTGGATGTAGGAAATTTCTTTTAACTTCAATGCACCTTCCATCGCAATGGGGTATTGATCCCCGCGACCCAGGAAGAGGGCGTGGTGTTTGTCAGCGAATTCTTCGGCCAAGGCTTCAATGCGCTCGGCCAGGGTCAACACTTCTTCAATCTGTGCGGGCAGGTGCCGCAGTTCGTCAAGGCGCTCCTGTAACCAGGGCGCCTCACTCTGACGTTGCGCTAGGCCCAGAACCAGCATGGCCAGGCCGACTAATTGGGTGGTAAACGCCTTGGTAGAAGCCACACCCACTTCGGTACCGGCCCTCGTTAAAAACGCGAGATCGGATTCACGCACCAAAGAGGAACCCGCAACGTTACAGATGGCGAGGCTCGCGAGGTAATGTTGTTCCTTCGCCATGCGTAACGCGGCTAAGGTGTCTGCTGTTTCCCCGGACTGGCTGATCGTCACCAATAGGCTGTTTTCGGGAACAACGGGTTGCCGATAGCGATATTCGGAGGCAATCTCGACCTGGCAGGCGACACCCGCGAGTGATTCCAGCCAATACTTAGCGACCATGCCGCTGTGGTAGCTGGTGCCACAAGCCACAATCTGTACATTGCGCACGCGTTCGAATAGCGCTTGCGCTTCCGCGCCGAAACTTTCATTTAAAACCTGCGTCGCGGAAAGCCTCCCTTCAAGCGTGTTGTTGATCGCATTCGCCTGCTCGTAGATTTCTTTGAGCATGAAGTGGCGATAGGGGCCTTTATCACCGGCATCGTAACTGACGTTGCTCTCGTGTATTTCACGTTCCACCGGCGCGCCAAATTTGTCGAATATGCGAATTTCACGACGTGTAATTTCCGCAAGATCACCTTCTTCAAGAAAAATAAAACGACGGGTCACAGGCAACAGGGCGAGCTGATCGGAGGCGACAAAGTTCTCGCCTATGCCGAGGCCAATCACCAAAGGGCTGCCCGAACGTGCGACGATCATGTGCTCTGGTTCATCTCTGTCTACAATGACCGTGCCGTAAGCGCCTTCGAGTTGGGCGATGCTTGCTTGTGCGGCTTCTAACAGTGACCCGGCAGATTGACGTTCCTTTGCAACTAGGTGAGCAATTACTTCGGTATCCGTTTCGGATTCAAACACGTAGCCTTCAGCACTGAGCTGCTCTCGCAGTTCGCGGTAGTTTTCAATGATGCCGTTGTGTACCACCGCAAAGCGCTCACCGGACAGGTGCGGATGCGCATTGCGCTCGCTGGGCTCGCCGTGGGTCGCCCAACGCGTGTGAGCGATGCCCGTCGCGCCGGGGGCTTGTTCATTTTCTACCAGTTCCGCCAGGGCCTGGACTTTACCGATACGCCGATAGCGTGCGACTCGACCCTCACTCAGTAACGCCACACCCGCGGAGTCATAACCGCGATATTCCAGCCTTCGCAGACCTTCGACCAAGATTTCAGCTACATCACGCTGGGCGACGGCGCCCACAATTCCACACATGGTTCTCTCCTATTCCGCACAGAGCACGCGTACGCCCTGAGCTTCGATCGTTTGTTTTGCGCGCTCGGAAATACGATGGTCTGTTACCAATACGTCCACTCGGCGCCACGGCAATTCAAGGTTGGGGATTTTACGTTCGCATTTGTGCGATTCGGCCATGACGATCACTTCACGACTGACATCGGCCATGGTTCGCGACAGGGCGATAAATTCGTTGTAAGTGGTGGTACCGCGCTCGATATCGAGTCCGTCGGCGCCAATGAAGAGCTGATCGAAGTCGTATTCTCGGAGCATTTTCTCAGCGAGCACGCCCTGAAAGGATTCGGAGCGTTTGTCCCAGGTTCCACCGGTCATCAACAGGCTGGGTTCAGGCTCGATTTCACGCAGCGCATTAGCAACCGCCAGCGCGTTGGTCATAACGACCAAGCCCTGGAAGCGAGAGAGAAGGGGGATCAACGACATCGTGGTCGTGCCGGAGTCGACGATGATGCGATTGTGGTCACGAATGAGTTCGGATGCCGCAACCGCAATATCGTGTTTCGTACCTGCCGCGTGTTCGGGCTCTGTGCCCTCGAGGAAGCCCTGCGGCACCATCACTGCGCCGCCGTAGCGACGCATCAGCAAGCCCGCGTCTTCAAGCACCGCGAGATCTTTACGAATCGTCACCTCAGAGGTTTCATGCGTATCGGCAAGCGCTTCTACGCTGACATCACCCTGTTCCTGTAGCGCCTGCAATATCAACTGACGACGCTGCTTAGTGTTTCGCTTGCTCATAAAGTGAAAGTTTTCACACCATTTTCTTTCGAAACGAAAGATAGTCCTTTCACTTTATGAGTGCAAGCGCGTTTTGTAAGGATTAGAGAATACGACGCCCTTTTTAGTGGGCGTCAGCGTTCTTTCCCCAATTAATTGTCATCTGACCCCATTTATTTTTTGGTGGGGCGCGCCCAGCCGTCCATGTTGCGTTGGCGTGCGCGGGCGACGACGAGCTGATCTTCGTTGCAGTCTTTGGTGACCACTGAGCCTGCGCCGACGGTGGCGCCGCGTGCGATTTTAACCGGTGCGACGAGGGCGCTGTTGGAGCCGACGAAGACGTCGTCGCCGATTTCTGTGCGGCTTTTGTTGACGCCATCGTAGTTGCAGGTAATGGTGCCAGCGCCAATATTCACAGAGTCCCCGAGTTCGGCATCGCCGATGTAGCTCAGGTGATTAACCTTACTGCCTTTGCCGATGCGGGCTTTCTTGGTTTCGACGAAATTGCCGATTTTTGCGCCTTCTTCCAATACGGTACCCGGTCGCAAGCGCGCGAAGGGGCCGATTGTGGCCTGCGCCGCCACTTCTGCGTCTTCGATAATGCTATTGGCTTCTATCCGTACGCCATCACCAATTTTTGCGTTTTTAATCAAACAGTTAGGACCGACTGTTATATTATTACCCAGGACACAATCACCCTCAAAAACGCAATTTATATCGATGATGCAATCGCTGCCATGTTGAAGATGCCCGCGCACATCGAAGCGATTCGGGTCTAGGAGTGTAAGGCCTTGTTCCAGGAATTCAGTAGCGAGCTGATGTTGGTAAGCGCGCTCTAATTCCGCTTGCTGCATGCGATTATTCACACCGGCCACTTCCCATTCCGCCGAAGGGTGTACGGCCTGCACGCGCACGCCACTTTCCACCGCCATTTCAATAATGTCGGTGAGATAGTATTCGCCCTGCGCATTGTCGTTCGACAAGCGTGGCAGCCAGGATTTAAGGTGCGCGCCCGTAACCGCCATTATGCCGGTGTTCACTTCCGCAATATCGCGCTGATCGGTGTCGGCATCCTTTTCTTCAACAATCGCACAAACCTGACCCGCATAATTGCGAATGATGCGTCCGTACCCGGTGGGGTCTTCAAGAGCAATCGTCAGTAGGGCCATCGTCTCGGCATTCACATACTCGAGCAGGGCCTCCAAGGTCTCCCGCTGTATCAAAGGCACATCGCCGTAGAGGATCAATACGGGGCTATTGTCGTCTATTTCTGGCAGGGCCTGTTGTACGGCGTGGCCCGTACCCAATTGTTCTTCCTGGGATACAAAGCAGATACCCGTATCGGCGAGCACCTCGCAGACCTGTTCACCACCATGACCCACGACCACAACTGTCTTCGATGGGGACAGCGTATGCGCACTGTCGATGACGTGCTGTACGAAGGGTTTCCCGGCTAAGGTGTGTAGCACTTTTGGAAGGGCGCTGCGCATGCGGGTGCCTTTACCCGCCGCAAGAATGACGATCTGAGTCATACGAATTCCTGTTCTTTACTATCGATTTGGCGTCTGGCGACGGAATATATCAAATGTTCCTGACTTTTGACGCTAAGTTCGGTAATTCGTGCCGAAAGGGCATAAAAAAAGGTGGCCGAAGCCACCTTTTTGCGACGATACGCACGAATGCCGTATCTTATTTCATGTTGCGAATCGCTTTAATGGTGCGAAGTTGCGCTTCGGCTTCAGCCAAACGCATCGCGGCGCGACGGTAATCAATGCCTTCGCCACTGTCCTTCAAGGCCGCTTCAGCTTGCTCTTTCGCTTTCTGAGCTGCCGCTTCGTCCATGTCGTCTTCGCGCAAAGCGGTGTCCGCCAGAACGGTCACAACATGAGGCTGCGCTTCGAGATAGCCGCCACTGACATAGAAAATTTTCTCTTCGCCCATTTGGGTTTTGAGTCGAATCGGGCCGGGTTTCAGTCGAGTCAGGAGCGGGGAGTGACCGTAGGTCAAACCCAACTCACCCTCTGAACCACTGGCCACCAGCAACTCAACCAGGCCGGAGTAAATTTCCTGTTCAGCGCTGACAACATCACAATGGAATGTCATAGCCATAACGGAGCCCCTTAGGCCGCTTTCGCAGCAATCGCTTTCGCTTTCTCTACCGCTTCTTCAATGGTACCGACCATGTAGAAAGCCTGCTCTGGCAGATCATCGTAGTCACCGGACAACAAGCCTTTAAAGCCTGCAATGGTGTCTTTCAGAGACACGTACTTACCGGGAGAACCGGTGAAGACTTCCGCAACGTGGAAAGGCTGAGACAGGAAGCGCTCGATCTTACGCGCGCGCGCCACGGTCAGCTTGTCTTCTTCAGACAGTTCGTCCATACCCAGAATCGCGATGATGTCTTTCAGCTCTTTATAGCGCTGGAGTACCGTCTGTACGCCACGCGCCACTTCGTAGTGCTCAACACCGATCACGAGCGGATCGAGCTGGCGCGAAGAGGAGTCGAGTGGGTCGATCGCTGGGTAGATACCTTTTGATGCGATGTCACGAGACAGTACAACCGTTGCATCAAGGTGAGCAAAGGTGGTGGCAGGCGACGGGTCAGTCAAGTCATCCGCGGGTACGTATACCGCCTGGATGGAGGTGATTGAACCGGTCTTAGTAGAAGTGATTCGCTCCTGCAGTACACCCATTTCCTCAGCCAGAGTAGGCTGGTAGCCCACCGCTGAAGGCATACGGCCCAACAGTGCCGATACTTCTGTACCCGCGAGTGTGTAACGGTAGATGTTGTCGACGAACAACAGAACATCTTTGCCTTCGTCACGGAATTTTTCCGCCATAGTCAGACCGGTCAGGGCCACACGCAGACGGTTTCCTGGTGGCTCGTTCATCTGGCCGTAGACCATCGCCACTTTGGAGTTTGAGAAGTTCTCAACGTCTACAACGCCAGATTCCTGCATCTCATGGTAGAAGTCGTTACCCTCACGAGTACGCTCACCCACACCGGCGAATACTGACAGACCGCTGTGCTCCAACGCGATGTTGTTGATCAGCTCCATCATGTTTACGGTTTTACCTACACCGGCACCACCGAACAGACCAACCTTACCACCCTTCGCGAACGGACATACCAGGTCGATCACCTTGATGCCTGTTTCGAGCAGTTCGGTCGACGCTGACAGTTCGTCATATGAAGGGGCTTCGCGGTGGATAGAGGCACGCTCTTTTTCACCGATGGGGCCACATTCGTCAATGGGGTTACCCAGTACGTCCATGATGCGACCCAGTGTTTCGGTTCCGACAGGAACAGATACAGGGGCACCGGTATTGTCTACAGGCAATCCACGGCTGATGCCTTCGGATGAACCCATCGCAATGGCGCGCACAACGCCATCACCCAATTGTTGTTGCACTTCGAGTGTCAGGTCTTTGCCTGTCACTACCAAGGCGTCATACACTTTAGGCACACTGTCACGTGGGAATTCCACGTCAATTACGGCGCCGATAATTTGTACGATACGTCCGCTACTCATCTTCGCTTCCTCGTATACTCAATCTATAAATGAATTTGCTTGCTCTGACAGCGCTCTAGGAGCTGACTGCCGCTGCCCCACCGACGATCTCAGAAATCTCCTGAGTGATCGCTGCCTGACGCGCCTTGTTATAGGCGGTCTGCAAGTCATCGATCATTGAACCCGCGTTGTCTGTTGCTGACTTCATCGCAATCATACGCGCGGCCTGCTCACAGGCTACGTTTTCAACAACGGCTTGATATACCTGAGACTCGATGTAGCGAGTCAACAGGCCATCGAGCAATTCACGGGCATCGGGCTCGTAGAGATAGTCCCAGCTCTTCTTCAGCTTCTCGTCTTCTTCCGCTTTCAACGGGAGCAGCTGATTCACATAGGGCACCTGCGACATGGTGTTCACAAAGTCGTTGCCAACCACGTAGAGACGGTCGATTCGACCTTCTTCAAACGCGTCCAGCATCACTTTCACCGCGCCAATCAGGCTTGCAATTTCAGGCTCTTCGCCAACATCACGAACGCTGGCCACCACATTACCGCCCACACTTTTGAAAAACGCGGCCGCTTTGGAACCGATCAGGCAGAGATCAACGTCGACCTCCTGATCCGCCCATTGCTTGCTGTGGCGAATGGCTGTTTTGAACAAGTTAATGTTCAAGCCGCCGCAGAGCCCGCGATCGGTAGAGACCAGAACATAACCCACTCGCTTGACCTCACGTTCACTGAGGTACATGTGGTGGTATTCCGGATTACCGTGAGCCAAGTGGCTGACCACTTCGCGAATGCGCTGCGCATAAGGCTTGCCGGCCGACATGCGGTCTTGGGCCTTGCGCATCTTACTCGCGGCGACCATTTCCATCGCGCTGGTAATCTTCTGCGTGTTCTTGATACTGCCGATCTTGGTGCGTATTTCTTTTCCGCTAGCCATGGGCAATTACCAGGTTTGGGTGGCTTTGAAGTTATCCAGCGCGGCTTTCAAGCCACTGACGATGTCGTCGCTGTACTGACCTTCATTCATCTGCGCCATCAAATCCGCGTGACTGCTGTTCATGTAGGACAGCAATGCGTCTTCAAATGCGCCAATTTTGGCCACTTCAACGTCCTTCAGATAGCCTTCGTTCGCTGCGTATACAGAGACCGCCATCTCACCCACGCTCAGGGGAGAGTACTGCTTCTGCTTCATCAGCTCAGTCACACGCTCACCGTGGTCGAGCTGCGCTTTGGTCGCATCATCGAGGTCGGAAGCAAACTGAGAGAACGCCGCCAGTTCACGATACTGCGCCAATGCAGTACGGATACCACCGGAGAGCTTTTTGATGACCTTCGTCTGCGCCGAACCACCTACACGCGATACCGAGACACCCGCGTTCATCGCAGGGCGAATACCGGAGTTAAACAGATCGGTTTCGAGGAAGATCTGACCATCGGTAATCGAGATCACGTTGGTCGGTACGAATGCAGATACGTCACCGGCTTGGGTTTCAATGATCGGCAGAGCCGTCAGTGAGCCCGTTTTGCCTTTCACGGCACCGTCGGTGAATTTCTCTACATACTCGGCGTTCACGCGAGCGGCACGCTCGAGCAGGCGTGAGTGCAAGTAGAACACGTCACCAGGATACGCTTCACGGCCAGGCGGACGACGCAGCAGCAGGGAGATCTGACGGTAAGCCCAGGCCTGCTTGGTCAGATCATCATAAATGATCAGTGCGTCTTCACCGCGGTCGCGGAAGTATTCGCCCATGGTGCAGCCAGCAAACGGCGCCAGGAACTGCATTGCTGCAGGGTCAGAAGCGGTTGCGGCGACAACAATGGTGTGGTCCATCGCGCCATGCTCTTCGAGCTTGCGCACAACGGCAGAAACGGAAGACGCTTTCTGTCCAACCGCGACATAGATACATTTAATACCTGTGCCTTTCTGGTTGATGATCGCATCGACCGCAACGGCGGTTTTACCTGTCTGACGGTCACCGATGATCAGCTCACGCTGGCCACGGCCGATTGGCACCATGGTGTCGATCGCTTTCAGACCGATCTGAACCGGCTGATCAACCGATTGACGAGCAATTACACCCGGTGCAATCTTTTCGATTGCGTCGGTGGCTTTTGCATTGATTGGACCTTTACCATCAATGGGGTTACCGAGTGCGTCGACAACGCGACCCAGCAGTTCTTCACCCACGGGCACTTCGAGGATGCGACCTGTACACTTACAGGTTTGGCCTTCCGCGATGGATTTATAATCACCCAGAACCACCGCACCGACAGAGTCGCGCTCGAGGTTCAGAGCCATTCCGAAGACACCGCCTTCGAATTCAATCATCTCACCGTACATGACTTCGGCAAGACCGTGGATACGAATAATACCGTCCGTCACGGAGACGACCGTACCTTCGTTTTGCGCTTCGGAGCTCACGCTCAGCGTGTCGATGCGCTTCTTGATAATTTCACTAATTTCTGAAGGATTCAGCTGTTGCATACTGGATTTCCTTTCGTTCAATTCGGTTCGGGAGCAGGGCCGCAGTGAGGGCGGCCGGGCTCAGATTAGGCGTTCAGAACACCGGCAAGGCGGGACAAACGGCCACGGATGGACGCGTCGATCACGGTATCACCAGCGCGAATAAACACGCCACCAAGCAAGTCTTTGTTCACAGAGGTACTGAATTCAACATCTCGCGCGAGTGTCTTCGTCAAGCTTGCTTTCAGCTTGGCGACCTGTGCGTCATCCAGTTCGAAGGCCGTTTCGATGTTCACATCGACTGACTTCTCCTGTTGCGCCTTGTACAGCTCGAACAATTCACTGATTTGTGCCAGCAGACCCAGACGTTGGTTGTCAGCCAATACGCGAACAAACTGTGTGCCTTGTTGTTCAGCGCATCACCACAGACCTCAATCAGTGCCGTGCTTTTCTGTTCCGCTGTGAGATTGGGCGACGCCACCAGCGCCTGCACCTTGTCTTCGAGAGACAGGGCAGCAAGCAGCTTTAAAGCCTCTGACCATTCTGCCAGGGCAGAATCCGCCAGAGCCGCTTCAAAGGCTGCTTTTGCATAGGGTCGTGCCAGGGTGGTTAACTCTGCCATACGCTTCGTTAACCCCCGTTATAGCTCAGCGGCCAGTTTGTCCAGCATCTCAGCGTGGGCTTTCGCATCCACACTGGCTCCCAGAACTTTTTCTGCGCCAACGAGCGCCAGAGTCGCAACCTGGCCACGCAATTCTTCGCGTGCCTGGCTGATTTCGCGATCCACTTCGGCTTGCGCCGCTGCTTTAATACGATCGCCCTCGGCCTTCGCTTGCTCTTTGGCCTCCTCAACAATCTGAGAAGCGCGCTTGTTGGCCTGATCGATGATCTGAGCTGCCTGCTCCTTGGCTTCACGCAATTGCTCTGTCGCTTTTTTCTGCGCCAGTTCCAGATCTTTATCCGCGCGATCCGCGGCTTCAAGACCATCAGCAATGCGTTTTTCTCGATCCTGCATCACGCCTAACAGCGCGGGCCAAACGTACTTCCAACAAAAGGCGACAAACACCAGGAAGGTAATCGATTGACCTATCAGAGTCAGGTTAATATTCACACCTACACCTCGTTAGTTAATAGTTTCTAAAGGGGTGTGGGGTTTACGCTGCCAGACCAGGTGCAACAGCGAAGATCAGGTACATGCCGATACCAACACCAATCATTGGAACCGCATCAAGCAGACCCGCCATCAGGAACATTTTGCCTTGCAGAGCAGGACCTTGTTCAGGCTGACGCGCGGAACCTTCAAGCAATTTGCCGCCCAGAGTACCGAAGCCGATAGCTGTACCCAGTGCGCCCAAACCGATCAGAAGTGCTGCTGCGATGTATACCAGTGCTTGTGCCATTGTGTTTTCTCCTCAAGAGTAAAGTTAAAAAGTAAAAAGTTTAAAAAATCTTAAAAATCAATGATCTTCGCTGTGATCGTCGTAGGCCATCGCCATGTAGACGGTGGTCAGGACCATGAAGATAAAGGCCTGAAGCGTGATCACGAGAATATGGAAAACCGCCCATGCCCACTGCAGTACGCCACCGACAATACCCATCACCAGACCGACGCTGAACAGCAGGGCGATCAGGATGAAGATCATTTCACCGGCATACATGTTTCCGAACAGTCGCAGCCCCAGAGAGATGGGCTTGGCGATCAGAGATACCGTTTCAAGGATGGTGTTAATCGGCACCAGAATAATATTGAAGAACCAGTACTTCTTCGGCGCGAAGAAGGGGTGGCAGGTCAGTTCCTTGATGAAACCAAACAGACCTTTTTGCGTAATGCTGTAGAAAATCATCAGCAGGAATACCGTGATCGCCATGCCCAGAGTGGCGTTGGGATCGGTGGTCGGTACGACTTTAAAGAAGAAGTGAGAGTCGTTGGTTGCCCACATTGCAGCACTCGGCAGCCAGTCAACTGGCACCAGATCCATCAGGTTCATCAGGAAGACCCAACAGAAAATGGTCAGGCCCATGGGCGCGATCATGCTGTTTTTGTGATGGAAAATGTCAGAAACGGTGTTGTTGACGAAGTCGACGATCAGCTCAACAAAGCTTTGCACGCCAGTAGGCACGCCGGCCGTGGCTTTCTTGGACACGCGCCAGAACAGGAAACAGAACAAAGAACCCAACAGGATGCTCCAGGCCATGGTATCGACGTGCACCGCCGAGAAACCCATGTCTTTGGCTTCCTGCGCAGAGTGCGCGAGGGTCCAGGTACTGCTGTCCAAAACGGTGACACTGCCGTCGGCGTTGTGTCGTTCATAACCCTGCGGCAACTTGCCGTAGGTCATATTTTGAAGATGGTGCTGGATATATCCAGTCGCGGTTAAACCTTCAGATTCACTTGCCATAGCGATTGCTTTAGCTACCCATATTTTAAGAATGAAACTGTTAGCGACGGGTTTATTCGGCCGTCGCGAGGGCATTGGCCAGACGTTGGGCCAACCACCACTGTAATACGATCATGAGAACAAATGCGGCAAACAGGAAGTACAGTGAGACCGGTTCCATAAACCGGAAAATGAGGGCAAACCCCACTGCTGTCAGCGATAACTTCCCCATTTCCCCCCAAAGGAAGGACTGCCTGATCCACATAGCCCGTTCAGCGCCGCGGAATCGAAAGGCGTAGTGGGTGAAATACAAATTCGGCAACACATACACCAATGCGCCAAGCATGGTCGAGAGTGCTGCGACTTTACCAAAAGGCAGAGTCAGCAAAGTCAGCACCGCTACAGCGGCAAGCTGTACGGTCAGGCTGTATCGCAACGGGGATCGAAGTGTCATCTGCGCTTTGCTACCCGCCATTCGTATCGGCACTGTTGTGGCCCTCATTGCCAACGCCCATTCTGCTATCCCCCTTATTGTTCACAGAATCGGTGGCAGGCCGCCAGATCGAATGGATCTCATTTGTTGTATTCCACCCCAGTGCCTAGCGAGGCTGGACGGAGCGTCGCCGATTATAGGTGGGATAAACAGTGGGTTCAACCATCCCAGCGCCAACTTGGTTCATTCTATGCCTTTAGGCACAAGAAACTGACATTTTGAAACAGATTGAACGAAAATCGATGGCTATTATCTAAACGGACCACAAGTAACGCATGCCCTTGCGTGAGACTTTTCAACATTCAGGACCCAGGACGGCAAGCCATGAAAACCCCATTCGCACTCATTTTTCCGGCACTTGTACTCGCTGCGTGCAGTCAGACGCCAAACAACACGGAAGGCAAAGATTTCGATGCAAACAGCCGCTACTGCGAACAGTTGCGCATGGAAGCCGAAGGGCGCTCGGCGGGGCCATCCTTCGTCACGCCGAATGTCATGCCACCCAACCCACAAGATGAGCGCTACGACCCTCAAACTCAGCGCGAACGCGCGCAGATTGCGTATGCAAAAGACTGCGAATCTCGAAGCGGGGCCAATAAGCGAGAACCGTAGCCGCGCGCTTAAAGCCTGACTCTAAAGACTTGCGAGCAGGGTATCGAGATGGCTTTGCAGTCGAGGAATGGCGGTATTGGAGCCTTCGATGTGCAAGTCTTCGACATCGAAAAACGCCACTGACGCGGTCACGCTCGCTGGCCAATGTTCCGCCAGCATGGGTTCATGTTCATCCTTGCTGACGGCAATCACACGCGAATACGCATTAAAATCGTCGGTTTCAACGCGCAGCGGCATGCGTTCCGCGCCTGCGGGCGTAATCGCGAGGGCTGCTAAAGCCTCAATCGTGTGCACCGACATGGGTCCAACGTTGCCGTTGCCCTCGAAGCTTCGCTGTATGCCTTTTGATTCGGCCTTCCAGTCGAGCCCGCGCTGAGCGGCATGGTGGTTAAAGTACTCTTCCGCGAAACGACTGCGGTAGTAGTTTCCCGTGCACAAAAACAGCACTGTGTTCATCAATTCTTCACCCCGGTTGCTGCTGCCCTAAACCCTAACGGCGTCAGTCTCTGAAATTTTTGTACTGGAAAGGTTGACCCAAATCCGTGGATTTCACCAAGGCGATCGCGGCCTGCAAATCGTCTCGCTTTTTACCGGTCACGCGCAGCTGATCTCCTTGAATGGCCGCCTGCACCTTTAACTTATTGTCCTTAAGCAGTTTGACAATTTTCTTACCCACATCCTGCGCAATCCCTTCCTTAAAGCCGATGACCAATTTAAAGGTACGGCCCGAGTGCTCGATTTTACCTGGGTCCATCATTTCGGGATCAATGCCGCGTTTCACCAGCTTCGCAATCAGGATGTCTCGCATTTGCGTCACCTGGAAATCCGCTTCGGCCGTCAGCACCGCGTTGGGGTCTTTCCATTCAAACTGTGCGCTCACTCCACGAAAATCAAAGCGCGTCTGCAGTTCACGCTCCGCATTCTCGACCGCATTTTGAAGTTCGTGTTTGTCTATTTCCGATACAATGTCGAAGGATGGCATGAATACTCCTGCACAGTGTGACGTGAATCTTATCACCCACTCCAACGGTTTCGTCTCGAGCAGGTACAAAGTCGCAAATTATCAATCACTGCCACCCTTTCTGCAATCCACGCTCACCTAAAGGAGATACACCATTGCGCGGACAACAAACGCACGTACAGTACAACGATATTAACTGGTCTGTGCTGCGCAAGCTGGTGCCTTACTTGTTGCGCTATCCGCGTCGCCTTGCGCTGAGCCTCGCCTTATTGATCGCCGCTAAAATCGCCAGTGTTGGCCTGCCTTTCATCCTAAAGCATATCGTCGATGCGTTGGACGCAGGGGATGCTGGCTTGGACGAGGTTCTGCTCGTGCCGCTGGGTTTACTCGTGGCTTACGGCTTGGTGCGCCTCGCGAATGTCTTGTTCGCAGAACTCAGGGACACCGTTTTCGGGAGGGTGACGGAACACGCCATGCACGATATCGCATTGCGTGTGTTCAAACACCTTCATGCGCTCGACCTTTCTTTTCATTTGGAACGCAAGACCGGAGGCCTCGCCCGAGATATCGAGAGGGGCACCACCGGCATCAGCTTTCTGCTGCGCTTTATGGTGTTTAATATCGTCCCCACATTGATAGAAATTATCATGGTGATCGTCATTCTGTCTGGGCGCTATAGTGTTTGGTTTGGTGTGATCGTTTTTGCGGCCATCGTGCTGTATATCATCTGGTCTGTCTTTGCGACGGAAATTCGTACACGCTACGTGCGAGAAATGAACGAAGCCGATTCCAGCACCAACAGCCGCGCCATCGACAGCTTGCTGAATTACGAGACCGTAAAATATTTTGGTAACGAAGATTATGAAGCTCGCCGCTATGATGTGAACCTCGATGAATGGGAAGCCGCGCGTCGAAAAAATCGCTTGAGTATCTTTGCTCTGAATGGCGGACAAGCCTTCGTGATCTCCGTCTCGATGAGTGCTGCCATGATATTGGCGGCGTACGAAGTGAGTCGAGGCGCAATGACGCTCGGCGATTTCGTGCTGATTAATGCGTTTATGATGCAGATTTTTCTGCCGCTTAATTTTCTCGGCTTCGTGTATCGGGAAATGAAAGGCGCATTAGCCAATATCGAAAAGATGTTTTCACTGCTAAGTATTACACCCAACGTAAAGGACACACATTCGCATACCCCCTTACATGTGTCGGAAGGCACTCTGCAATTCAAGCAGGTGTCATTTTCCTATTCACCTGAACGCCCCATATTAAAAGCGTTGAATTTTGACGTAGCGGGCGGAAAAAAGGTCGCCCTCGTTGGCAGCAGTGGATCGGGAAAATCAACCCTCGCAAAACTGCTGTTTCGATTTTACGATTGTGACACCGGCGGAATCTATATTGATGGCCACAATATTCAGGATGTCTCCTTGCATTCGTTGCGTGCTCAGCTTGGCTTTGTTCCACAAGACGCGGTCTTGTTCAACGATACAATTGAAGCGAATATTCGCTACGGAAAACTGGATGCAAGTGAAGAAGACATTTGCGCAGCGATACGTCATGCCAAGTTGGAAGACTTTATTCACTCCCTACCTGAGGGGCGACAGACGATCGTCGGTGAGAGGGGCCTAAAGCTTTCGGGCGGAGAGAAGCAACGCATCGCCATCGCGCGGACGATGTTAAAGAACCCTCCGATCTTAATATTCGATGAGGCCACGTCGTCATTGGACAACGATTCTGAAGCGCATATTCTTCAGGCCATCGACACCCTGAGCGAAGGCAAGACCTGCCTTGTGATTGCACACAGACTTTCAACCATTAAAGACGCGGATTGGATTCTCGTGCTTGAGAATGGGCAGCTCGTCGAGCAGGGCAGTCATGACGCGCTACTGGAAGAGGGGGGACGTTATGCCACTTTATGGCAGTACCAACACCGCACGAAAGACAACACGACGCCAATAAGGTAAGCGCCTATTCGAAGGCGCCCTGGAAGAGTTGTATGTATTTAGCTGCTTCTTCTTGTATCGCCGATAACATGGCCGGATCGTCAAGATCAAAACCCAAGCGCTCATAGGCGGGTAAGTCGCGTACTTCAGCGACCGGCAATTTTCGATAGCTGGTCATACGAATCAGCATTCGCGCGAGACAAATCACATCGCTGAGATCCGCCTCTTCTTTAGGCCGATCATAAAGGTCGGCATATTCCACCGCATCCACGATCGGTTCAGGAAAGTGCCAGTGGTTCAACAGCACACTGCCGAGCTTTTTCTTAATTCGGGACGACGCCAATACATGCTCGGAAATATTCAGCATCATCCCTGGAAATTGATCCAGGTACGCAATGATGACCAAGGTACCGATGTCATTCATTAAGCCACCGAGTAAAGCCGGGCCCTGCGCAAAGCGCGGTTGTGCTCGGCGCCCGATCACGACGCTGTACGTGGCCAGTTTCAATGAGCTTTGCCAGAGGCGGTGCATGGCCAGTTGCAATTCTTCTTTACTGGACTGAAACACCTCTTTGCAGACCATGACGGTCACGAGCTGGACACTGAGGTCCTGACCTAAACGCACAATGGCGGCACGCGCAGAGTCCACGCGCGGCAGCCCACCGAAAAACGCACTGTTTGCCGCTTTTATTAATTTCGCGGTAATCGCAGCGTCCAACTGCACAGCACTGATCAACATATCCAGACTTAAGTCCGGATCTTGAAGCACATTGAAAATAGTGGTGCTGACATCATCGAAGTTTGCAATCAGCAAGCGGTTTTCAACGATCGCGGAAGCCGCGCTCTCGACAAAATTGCGCACACTGTCGGCTTCTTTTTCGTCATCGATGACGGCTGTGATACCTTCAGCCAATGGTGAGAAGGCGCTGAATGCGTCGCCGGCTACGGGCACCGACTTTCTTAAGTCTTGCAGTACTTCGATATCAAGCGCGAGTAATTTTGCGCGCTCAGAGACCACCGTCGCGCGATATTTTCTTGGCCGAAGCAACGCGAGGGGAAAATGGGAAGCGGGGTCAGCAGCGGATATGATTTTTTTTCGCCCATCCTGGGCGGTGAGTTCGATTTCACCCTCGTAGAGAAAATATTCAATGCCGTCCTGTTCGCCGACGTCGAACAACACGGTCCCTTTGTCTACCGCTTCGGATTGCACTTGCCGCGCAGCGATGATTTTATTTTGCTCGTCGAGGTCAGCAAAAACTTCGAATTTATCTAGTTGCTCGCTATTCATTTTTAAAGCCTATCCTGAATCGCGGCCAAACGGGTGTGACATCTCGCCGTCTGCGTTCGCGTTAATGACTCAGTGTTGCTGGAAGTTTAAATGCGCGAGAATGCCATCGAGTTCATCAAGGTTATTGTATTTGAGTACGAGCTTGCCGTTGCCTCGGCTGGAGTGCTGTATTTCTACGGGAACACCGACTTTTTCGCCGAGCTTTTCCTGTAGCTGTTGAATATCACGATTAGGCTCGTCCTTGATCGGCGTCGCTTCGTCTTCACCATTCAGCGTTTTTCTCGCGAGTGCTTCGGCCTGACGCACAGACAAACCTTTCGCAACGATGGTTCTCGCCACACTGCGCTGCTTTTCCGGTTCAAGACTCAATAAGCAACGCGCATGACCCATTTCAAGATCACCATGCTCGAGCATGGTTTTTACCTCATCACTGAGATTGAGCAGGCGCAAGATATTGGTCACCGCCGTGCGCGATTTTCCTACCGCTTCGGCCACTTCTTTCTGGGTGAGCTCGAATTCATCCTGCAAGCGCTTGAGTGCAAACGCTTCCTCCATCGGATTGAGATCTTCACGCTGAATGTTTTCGATAAGCGCGAGGGCGATGGCAGTTTCATCAGGCACTTCGCGAATGACCGCCGGGATCACATCGAGGCCAGCCAATTGAGAGGCGCGCCAGCGACGTTCACCGGCAATGATTTCGTAGCGCTCATCATCGATGGGACGAACCACGATCGGCTGCATCACACCCTGATTGCGTATGGATTCTGCCAACTCTTCGAGAGCGAGTTGATCCATATCGCGACGAGGTTGGTACTTTCCGCGTTGTAACAACTCGATGGGGAGTTTTTTCAGCATCCCGTCGAGCGACGCCGGCGCCTTTTGGACATCCCCATTGGCATCCAGGTTAACGTCCTGAACCTCCTGTGCCCCGGAGAGCAGCGCATCGAGTCCACGACCCAAACCACGTTTTTTTGCCATTGTTGCCTCTAATTCCTGATTACCCGGCCGCAAAGGCCGTTTCACCTACGGGTGTGTCTTGACGTCGGTTAATTTCACCGGCCAACGCCAGATAGGCCAGCGCTCCCTTGCTCTGCTTATCGTAAGCGATCACGGGCATGCCGTAACTCGGCGCTTCCGCGAGCCGCACATTTCTGGGAATACAGGTTCGGTATACCGCATCGCCAAAATGCTCTTTAAGTTGAGCGGACACGTCGTTTGTCAGACTGTTGCGGGGGTCGTACATGGTGCGCAACAGACCCTCGATTTTTAATTTGGGGTTCAATACCCGTTGTATCGACTGGATGGTGTTGATCAGGGCCGAGAGCCCTTCGAGTGCGTAGTATTCGCACTGCATCGGTATCAGCACACCATCACAACAGGCCAGGGCGTTTACCGTCAGCATGTTGAGTGAAGGGGGACAATCGATAAGCACGTAATCAAAATCTTCACGCGCCTGCAGCAACGCTTTGTCGAGTCGTTTTTCTTTTTCTGACAGAGACAAAAGCTCAACTTCGGCCGCGGTCAGATCGCCATTGGCAGGTAATACCGCATACTTGCCTTCTTGGGACAGGCGTAATACCTGATCTACAGGTGTGCCTTCGGCCAGCACATCATAAATGCTCAGCTCCAGATCGTTTTTGTCTATGCCACTGCCCATGGTGGCATTCCCCTGAGGATCGAGATCAATCAGCAGAACACGACGCTTGGTGGCAGCGAGCGATGCGGCCAGGTTCACACAGGTTGTGGTCTTGCCGACCCCACCTTTCTGGTTGGCGATCGCGAGTACTTTTCCCACTGCCTCTACCTCTATTCAGTCACTGACGGGCGTTTGCGCAATTTAATCAGACAGCGCTCGCCCTCGACGCCCGGGACATTCAGGTCGCGCTGCTCAACGACGATATAGTGTTTTTCTATTTCGCTCAACTCCTGCAAAGGGTGGACGCCTTTCATCGCCCAAAATTCGCCCGTGTCGCTCAGCAGGTGTTCACACAGGCCCGTAAAACGTGCCAGCGATGCAAAGGCGCGACTGACAATACGGTCAAAACCCGGGCTAGAGGGCAGGGACTCCACACGGCGATTTTCGAGCTGGAGGTTCGCAAGGCCCAATGCCTGTTTCACCTGAAACAGGAAACGGATCTTCTTGCCTGCGCTGTCGAGCAGAGTGAATTCGGTTTCGGGAAAACAGAGCGCCAAGGGGATACCGGGTAGGCCGCCCCCTGTCCCCACATCGAGGCAGCGCGTTGCGGGTTGGTCCACGAATGCCGGTACGATGGCAAGGCTATCGACAAGGTGCTTGTATAGGATCTGTTCAGGGTCGCGAATGGCCGAAAGATTGTAGGTGCCATTCCACTTGATGAACATCTGCCAGTATTCGAACAGACCCGATCGCGCGCGCGCTTCGAGCGACACACCCAGCGTTTCACAGGCCGAATCCAAGGCCTTGTAGAAGTGCGTTTCCTGCATCGTGATCAACCCGCTAACGTGGTTGAACCGAGCGAGGCCCGTTTTTTCAAATAAATCAACAACAGGGACACTGCGGCTGGCGTGACACCCGGAATACGTGAGGCACGAGCAAGGGTCTCGGGCCTGGCCTGACCGAGCTTCTCTTGCAGCTCCTTCGATAGTCCTTCAACACGTGTGTAATCGAAGTCGTCGGGTATCCGTGTATTTTGCTGCGACTTGAGCCGATCAATCTCTTCTTGCTGACGCTCGATATAGCCCGAGTATTTGGCGGCAATCTCTACTTGCTCGGCCACGCGCGCGTCATCGACAGCTTGCCCTTTGATATCGGCCAAGTCGGCGTAGCCGAGCTCAGGACGTTTGAGCAGATCCATCAGCGCGTATTCTCGCGTCAGAGGTGAACGCAGTTTGGGCGCTAAAGCCTCCGCTTCGGGCGAGGCGGCCTGCACCCAGGTTTCTTTGAGTCGCTGCGTTTCGCGCTCGATCTGTTCTCTTTTTTGTGAGAACGCGGCCCAGCGCTCATCGTCAACCAGGCCGAGTTCACGACCTTTTTCGGTCAAGCGCAAGTCGGCGTTGTCTTGCCTCAGGAGCAAACGGTACTCCGCACGGCTCGTGAACATACGATAGGGTTCATTTGTCCCCATGGTGATCAAGTCATCGACCAGAACCCCAATATACGCGGTATCGCGTTCTGGGCACCAAGCTTCCTTGCCTTGAGATTTGAGCGCTGCATTCGCGCCGGCCAGCAAGCCTTGCGCGGCGGCTTCTTCGTAGCCCGTGGTGCCATTGATCTGGCCCGCGAAAAAGAGCCCGTCAATAGCGCGGGTTTCGAGGCTGTGTTTCAGGTCACGCGGGTCGAAAAAGTCGTATTCAATCGCGTAGCCCGGACGAGAAATATGCGCCTGTTCGAAGCCCTTGATCGAGCGCACAAAGTTCATCTGGACATCAAAGGGTAGGCTGGTCGATATCCCATTGGGATACAACTCATGCGTGTTGAGCCCTTCGGGCTCGATAAAGATCTGATGACTGTCTTTGTCAGCGAAGCGATTGACCTTGTCTTCAATTGACGGGCAATAGCGTGGTCCGACGCCTTCGATAACGCCGGTGAACATCGGCGAGCGCTCAAAACCTTCGCGAATGAAGTCATGCGTTTGGCTGTTGGTGTGTGTAATCCAGCAGCACACTTGTTTTGGATGCTCCGCTGTACTGCCCAGATAGCTCATGACGGGCAGTGGCGTATCGCCCCACTGTTCTTCAAGACCACTGAAATCGACAGAACGGGCGTCGATTCTCGGTGGGGTACCGGTTTTTAGGCGGCGCACATTCAGAGGCAGTTCGCGCAGGCGATCGGCCAGTGCGATGGAGGGGGGATCACCGGCACGCCCGCCACTGTAATTGTCCAAACCAATGTGGATGCGTCCACCGAGAAAGGTTCCAGCAGTCAAAACAACGGAGTCGGCTTCGAAACGCAGCCCCATCTGCGTGACGACCCCCGTCACGCGCGTGCCTTCAACGATGAGGTCGTCGGCAGCCTGCTGGAAAATCCAGAGGTTGTCCTGATTTTCAAGAATCTCTCGGATGGCGGCTTTGTAGAGGACGCGATCTGCCTGCGCGCGCGTGGCGCGTACTGCGGGACCTTTACGGCTGTTCAGGATACGGAATTGAATGCCACCGCGATCCGTGGCGCGCGCCATTGCTCCGCCAAGTGCATCCACTTCCATCACGAGATGGCTTTTGCCGATACCTCCGATAGCAGGGTTACAACTCATTTGGCCGAGGGTCTCGATATTGTGCGTCAAAAGGAGGGTTTTACACCCCATCCGAGCCGCAGCCAGGCAGGCTTCTGTGCCAGCATGGCCACCACCAATGACAATCACATCAAATCGATTCGGATAATTCATGAGATTCCGGTCTGAGAGAAAAGGGCGAGCATTATAGAGATTCGGGCTGGTTAAAAAAAGTACTATAACGGCTTTGTTTAAAAGGACAACGTCCTTTCAACATTGCATTTATATCTAAGTTAAATAAATAGATGTATGAGATAGATATAGGGGTTTTTATTGTTGTTATAGATGTTATATGCCCCCTTTTCTGTGGATAACCTATTTTTTTAATTAAAAAACAATAGTTTATAGCAAGTATAAGCGGGCAAATAAGGCCGGTTTTGGAGCTTGATAGCCTGTCATTTAGCTATTGATAGAAAGCGGCCTTATCCACTTTTGACAGGTTTTCCCATTTATCCCCAATTTTATCCCCTCCTTCCTCGCAGCCTTATACCGAACTTGTCCATTTAGTTATACATGACTAACTTGATATTCTTTTTGGTGTTAAGTAAACCGTCGTTATGCTGTGAAAAAGCTGTTGCTGACCTTTTATAAGTCGTGAGCGTTGTGATCAGCCTGTTAATAAGCCCTGTGTTAGTTGTGTGTGATTGGAAACGACGCGCGCAGCATTATTGACTCCGCAATCTAGCGGAGCCGAAGGGCTGTGTTGTGGTGAGGCTTATTTCCCGATGCAGAAGCTGGAAAAAATCTTGCCTAAAAGCTCGTCTGGACTGACTCGTCCGGTGATTTCACCCAAGGCGTCTTGAGCGAGGCGAAGATCTTCGGCAAGCAGTTCGCCGGCGGCATGTCCGTGAAGTTGAGCTTGGCCGTCATCGAGGTGGCCGAGGCATCGCTGCAGCGCGTCGAGATGGCGACGCCGAGCGCTGAAGGTACTTTCTGTCGTTGATGCCACGCCCATGCTTTCGAGAAGGTGGGCTTTGAGGGTATCGAGTCCGGTTCCGTGCAAGGCAGAAATCGGGACGACAGGGTAGCCTGGTATGGAAGGAGGTTGCGGGTTTTGATCGACTTTGTTTATGACCAGGGTCAGCTTGTCGCGATAGTCCGCTCTGTTTATAAATTCGGGCCAGTCCGTTTCTAGCTGTTCGGCGGACAGAGAAGCGGCGTCGAGCAATAGCAGAATCCGATCAGCCTCATCTATCGCCTTACGCGCACGTGCGATACCGATGCGTTCAACCTCGTTGTCCGTTTCGCGGATTCCAGCGGTGTCGGTGATATGCAGCGGCATGCCATCGAGATGGATGTGCTCGGTTAGGGTATCGCGGGTGGTGCCAGGAATGTCGGTAACGATGGCCACCTCGCGTTGGGCGAGGGTGTTCAACAGGGTCGATTTGCCGGCATTGGGTTTTCCTGCAAGAACCACGTGTAAACCATCACGCAGTACCGCGCCTTGCCTTGCCTGATCGAATACACGGTGACATTGTGTGATCAGGTTGCTGAGTTTTGACTCGACGACACCATCGTTGAGAAAGTCGATTTCTTCCTCGGGGAAATCAATCGCCGATTCGACGTAGAGCCGAAGGTGGGTCAGGGCCTCAAGCAGTACATCGATCTCTGCAGCAAAGGCGCCTTTTAAAGAGTGGACGGCTTGGATGGCTGCTTGCTTCGAGCTCGCGTCGATCAGGTCAGCAATGGCTTCCGCCTGAGTCAAATCCATTTTGTCGTTTAAGAAGGCTCTCTCGGAAAACTCGCCGGGTCGGGCCAATCGTGCGCCGTGACGCTGACACTGAGACAAGACCATGTCCATGATGACGGGGCCGCCATGGCCCTGAAACTCAAACACGTCTTCGCCGGTAAAGGAGTTCGGGCCTTTGAAAAGCAGGGCGATACCCTGGTCGATGGTGTTGCCGGCTTCGTCTTTAAAATCCGTGAAGGTGGCAAGTCGAGGAGAGAGTGATTTCTCGCAACAGCGGCGCGCAATCGTGTCGGATAGGGGGCCCGAAACGCGAACAATGCCTACGCCGCCGCGACCCGGAGCGGTCGCGACGGCACAGATGGTGTCGTGCTGTTTAGTCACTGCCTTTTTCAATCTGGCGAGTGATCACGTATTGCTGTGCGATCGACAGGGTATTGTTCACCACCCAGTACAGTACCAGACCCGCAGGGAACCACAGGAATAGAACGGTAAAGAACACCGGCATCCACTGCATGACCTTGGCTTGCATTGGGTCGGGTGGAGTGGGGTTCAGCTTTTGCTGAATGAACATCGTTGCGCCCATGATCAATGGCAGTATAAAGAACGGGTCTTTTACACTGAGGTCATTAATCCACAACATAAACGGTGCGTGGCGTAGTTCGACACTCTCCATTAACACCCAGTACAACGAAATGAAGACCGGCATTTGCAAAAGGATCGGCAAACATCCCCCGAGAGGATTGACCTTTTCTTTACGGTAAATCTTCATCAATTCGGCTGACATTTTCTGTCTGTCATCGCCATAGCGCTCTTTGAGGTCGGCCATCATTGGCTGAAGCTTGCGCATCTTCGCCATTGATCGGTAGCTCATCGCGGAAGGATAGAAGAACACCAGTTTGATCAATACCGTCAGTAGAATGATGGCGATACCCCAATTACCGACGAAGCCGTGAATGTAGTCCAATGCGAAAAACAGGGGTTTGGCGATAAACCACAACCAGCTGTAATCCAGAGTCAGGTCGAGGTAGGGCGAGAGCGCTTCCATTTCGCGAAGGTTTTTGGGGCCGGCATAAAACTCAGCGCTGATTTTGCCTTGGCTGTTTGGTTGTACCGAGGTCAGGCTGCCGAAGTATTCGAGGATATAAAGGTGGTTATTTGTATCGTAGCGCAGACGATAGACATTCTGTGCGTCGCTGTTGGGAATCCACGCACTGATAAAGTAGTGCTGAACCATCGCAACCCAGCCACCTTGACGCTTGAGGTTGACGGTCTCTTTTTCAATTTCAGAGAACTTTACCTTGTCATAGTTTTTGTCGAGGGTGGTCATTGCGGCGCCGAGGTAGGGCTGCATGCCGATGCCAACGTTGGCTTCGACCTCTGAGCCGTCACGTCGAATTTGCCCGTGGGGGGCGGCTTTCCAAATGGCATTGCTTTGGTTGTCGATGAGGTAGTCGAGACCGATTCGGTATTCGCCGCGGAAAAAGGTATAGCGTTTGGTGATGGTCACATCGCCTTGCTGGTACTGAAGGTCGACGCTCAAGCTATCTTCACCTTCTGCCATGGACCAGCTGTTTTTCTCTACGCTGTAAATAGGTCGATCAGCACTGGGGTTGTCTGTGCCATTTGCGCCAACCAGGCCGCTGCGCGCAACATAGGTCAATGCCGCAGACCGATTCATCAGGATGAAGGGCTCGTCACTGTCGATGTGTGCAAGGTGTTTGGGCAGGGCGACTTTGACGATGTCACCGCCTCGTGTATCGATAAGAATGTCGAAACTGTCGGTCGTGATTGAAATCAACTGAGATTGGGTGCTGTTTTCAACCGCTTTGGGTGCTTCAGTGCTGACTTCTGTTTCACCTGGAAGGGGAGGCAGGTCGGCATTCGATGGGTCCGCCGTGACGGGAATCGCGGTGTTCTCATCACTGAGTTGAGGCAGTGGGCTGCTGCTGAGCGTTTCGGTATTGGACGTGTCAGCCGCAATTCGGGCTTCTTCGAACGCGTTCCATTCCAGAAACAGCATGTAGGAGACGGCGCAGATTCCTGCGATCAAGGCATATCGAAGCCAATTCATGTTTCACTTACCATTTTGGATGATTAAAATTTTTGCGTGGGACCGGGTCGTGGCCGCCTTTATTCCATGGGTGACACTTTCGAATACGATTTAAGCTCAGCAGCAAACCATAGAGCAGGCCGTGTTCTTCGAGGGCGGTCAGGGCGTAGCTGGAGCAGCTCGGATGGAAACGGCAATGCGGGCCCAGCATGGGGCTGATTGCGAGCTGATAGAGTCGGATGAGCCAGCGAAGCGGAAGGCCGGCAGCGACACTTACGTTATGGCCGAGTCTTCGCCATAAAGATGTGTGTACTTCTTGCTTACTCGCTTCCATAAGCCGTTGAGGATCGAGAGAATTTCGCCGTTGTCCAAATTGTCCGCGCCATTGCGCGCGAGCACTATAACATCAAATCCCGGAAGATACTTGAGTCTGAGTCGGAAGGATTCTCTGATCAGTCGTTTTACGCGGTTGCGACCAACTGCCGTCTTAATATGCTTCTTTCCTATGACCAAACCAAGGCGCGCGTGTCCTTCTTTATTCGGTTTAGCCAGAACGAGCAGGCAGGGGTGAGAGGCGCGAATGGGGGCTTGATCGAAGACGTACTGAAACTGTGCAGCAGCCAACAACCTATGTTGTTTGGCGAAGCAGCGGCTGTCAGTCGTTTTCGATGTCACCCCAATCGCGTTAGCTTGGGTCAACCGCCCAGATTCTGGACTGCGTTGACTTGAGCTAGATACCGGGCTTATGCCGACAGTACTTTACGACCTTTGGCGCGGCGACGTGCGAGGACCTTGCGGCCGTTCTTAGTGGCCATACGCGCGCGGAAACCGTGAGTACGTTTGCGTTTCAGGTTGCTGGGCTGGAATGTGCGTTTCATATCAGTGTTCTTCGTGCCGTCTGTTAAGCAGAAATTAGTCTGCCTGGGAAAAGGACGCGCGATTCTATGCGAAGCATGATCAAAAATCAATCTTGAGAAGTAAATTCTTGGCGGGCGCCTAGTGTATCGTATAGATATCACGCAATTAGGGGCTTTGGCGCAGTTCTACACCGGTAAAAGACAGATTTCTTACAGTTTATTAACAGTATTATCCACAAATTAACTGTGCCTGTGTGGCTATAGTGTCCACTTGACTTTAGGGTATAAGTGATTGATTTAAAATACTTTATATTTTTGTTTTTGTATAAAATAAAAATACTAAAAAATCTGTGGATAAAAATACGGGGTTATCCTACTATAGCGGCTGGAACATTGGCTGGTAGCGGCCAAATCTGTGGACACTTATCCACACTTCACGGCGTCGCTACACCCGCTTTCGTATTTCTGGTGATATCTGCAGTCACTCAAGACCTCGCCTCACAAGGTCGTCGGGCAGCCACATCGATTCACACCTTTTATTAAGTAAACCTCTATATATAAAGAAGAGAGGTTGGAGAATTTTTCTTGATTGCCACGATATGGAATCAATGCGTCGATCATTTGCGTTCAGAATTACCCGAGCAGCAATTCAATACCTGGATCCGGCCTTTAAAACTCGAAAGTAGCGACAACGGTTCGCTTGTGCTCGTTGCGCCCAACCGCTTTGTGCTGGACTGGGTCAATGACAAGTTCCGTGATCGAATCGAAGACATCGCTCGCCAGAACAGCCAGCAAGGCCCCATTCAGATCGAGATCATCACTGCGAATAAGCGTGCTGACTTTCAGCGCCCCACGAGTTCAAGTCCAAATGGCCGTACGCAACACGCCCCTGTGCAGGACAAGACCTGGCAAGAACCGGAATCACATCGCTTTGATATAGGTGCGAGTGCTCAGAGTTCGGAATTTGGGCAGCGCATCACACCTGAACCCGCGGCGGCGCGACATGATCATCTCTCTAATTGGGAGGCGCTCGAGCACGGCAATGATACCCGCCAGAGCGAAATAGCACCTGCACCCCAGAGCATTATTGAGCCGGTGAACCGGCTGACAAAAAACGATGTGGAAGGGGGTATCCTTCACAAGAGTAATTTGAACTCGGATTTCATTTTCAATAATTTCGTCGAAGGTAAGAGTAATCAGCTGGCTTTAGCGGCGGCGACACAGGTGGCAGAGAACCCCGGTGGGTCCTATAACCCACTCTTTATTTATGGTGGAGTGGGCCTCGGTAAGACCCATTTGATGCATGCGGTGGGGAATGCATTATTGCAGCGCTCTAATGGCGCCAACGTGGTGTATTTGCACTCTGAACGATTTGTCGCCGATATGGTGAAGGCACTGCAGCTGAACGCGATTAACGAGTTTAAACGCTATTATCGCTCTGTGGATGCGCTGTTGATCGATGATATTCAGTTCTTCGCAGGTAAGGAACGCAGCCAGGAAGAATTCTTCCATACCTTTAATGCATTATTGGAGGGGGGGCAGCAAATTATCGTAACCTGTGACCGTTATCCTAAAGAAATCAATGGCTTAGAAGAGCGCCTAAAATCCCGATTTGGTTGGGGCTTAACGGTTGCGATTGAACCGCCTGAATTGGAAACGCGGGTTGCGATCCTGATGCGCAAGGCTGATCAAGCTAAGATGTTGCTGCCCAACGACGCCGCGTTTTTCATCGCACAGCGAATTCGCTCGAATGTGCGTGAACTCGAGGGTGCGTTGAAGCGGGTAATTGCGAATGCTCAGTTCACTAACCGGCCCATATCGGTTGAACTGGTTAGGGAAGCATTAAAAGACTTACTTGCCCTGCAAGATAGGCTCGTAAGTATCGATAATATACAGAGAGTTGTCGCAGAATATTATAAAATCAAGGTCTCTGATCTCCACTCCAAACGCCGAAGTCGATCTGTCGCTCGGCCGAGGCAGGTGGCGATGTACCTTGCTAAAGATCTTACGAACCACAGTTTGCCCGAAATAGGGGATACCTTTGGCGGTAGGGACCATACAACCGTGTTGCACGCTTGTAGGAAAGTTAAAGAGCTCATTGATTCAGACGCCGATATCAATGAGGACGTAAAAAATCTTTTAAGAACACTCACGACATAGAGTCACGGCAAACGGAAGCTATACATGAAATTTTCAGTGAATCGCGAAGATATTCTAAAACCCCTGCAATTGGTTGGGGGCGTCGTAGAAAGGCGTCATACACTGCCCGTACTGGCGAATATTCTTATCCAGCTGGATGGTGATCAACTTTCTTTAACGGGCACAGACCTTGAAGTGGAAATCGTTGCGCGCTTACAGGTTGCCAGTGGCAGCGGTTCCGGTGAAATTACGGTTCCGGCAAAAAAATTCGTGGATATCTGCCGTGCGCTTCCGGACTCTTCCGTGTTGCAGTTTGAGTTGGATGAGCAGAAAGTTATTCTCAAGAGTGGGAAGTCCCGCTTTACGCTGTCTACGCTTGCAGCCAGTGAGTTTCCAGCGGTCGAAGAATCGACATCCGAGTTTACCTTCAGCTGCACTCAGGGGCTGATCAAAGACCTGATTGAAAAAACAGGCTTTGCGATGGCGCAACAAGACGTTCGTTACTACCTCAATGGCATGCTTTGGGAGCTCGGCGGTCAGCAGTTACGCGTGGTAGCGACGGATGGTCATCGATTAGCGCTCGCAACGAAGGACATTGAAGGCCTGGCGTTGTCGGAGCCTGTACAAGCGATTCTGCCTCGCAAAGGCGTGATTGAACTCAGTCGTTTAGTGGCTGACAGCAACGATCAGGTTGAGATCGTGATGGGCAAGAACCACATTCGAGCCAAAACGGCGGACTACACTTTTACCTCCAAACTGGTAGACGGCAAGTTCCCAAATTATGAGCAAGTGATCCCGAAGGGTGGCGATAAGATTGTCATTGGTGATCGCGCAGAGCTGAAGCAGGCCTTTGGCCGCACAGCCATCCTCTCCAATGAAAAGTACCGTGGTGTAAGACTCCTGCTTGAGTCGCAGCAATTAACACTTGTTGCGAATAACCCAGAGCAGGAAGAGGCTGAAGATCACGTTACAGTGGAGTACGAAGGCGAATCCCTCGAGGTAGGCTTCAATATCAGCTATCTTCAGGATGTTGCGAATGTCTTGAATAGCCAGAAGATCCGCATCACGCTGTCAGATGCGAACAGCAGTGCCTTGCTCCAGGACGCCGAAGACGACAGCGCGCGTTACGTTGTCATGCCGATGAGACTCTGATCGACGCTTCTGTGCTCTCTTGCCCCTTTTAAAAACCCTTCAAGTTCAACACTTCCGCAACCTCGGTGGGGCTACGCTCCACCTTGGTCCTGCTTTTAATGTCTTCTACGGCGAAAACGCTTCTGGGAAAACCAGCATACTTGAAGCGATTTATCTGCTCTCCGCGAACAGGAGTTTTCGCACGCACAAGCCGCACTATTTGATACAGCACGATAAGGATCAGCTCACGGTCTTTGGAGAGTTCCTTGGTGAGGACGCGCACTTGGACAAAGTCGGTATCAGTCGCAACCGCGCTGGCGAGGTGCAAATCCGAAAGAACGGCGCCAATGTGCATTCAAGCTCAGAGCTGGCGCAAGGCTTCCCTTGTCTTACCCTGGACCCAGAGAGCTTTAATCTCTTCGACGGCTCACCAAAGGCAAGACGAGCGATACTGGATTGGCTCGTGTTTCACGTGAAACCTGATTTTTTAAATGCGTGGAAGAATTATGCGCGAGCGCTAAAACAGCGGAATATGCTGCTTCGACGTGGTAAAATTAACCGTTTAGAGCTTTTACCCTGGGATACGCTTCTTTGCAAAGAGGCCTTGAAAGTTGAGGCGATGAGGCAAGAAGTACTCGTCGAGTTCATCGAACTCTTTGAAAACGTATTGAGCGCGATGAGCGATGAGTTCGATCAGAACATCGAATTGAGTTATAAGACGGGGTGGCCTGCAGGCACCTCGCTTGATAGTGAGAAATCTTTGCTCACAGTACTCGACGGCCTATGGCAGAGGGATCTGGAGTTGGGATACAGCAGTAGTGGGAGTCATCGCTTCGATTTGAAGTTTCAGTACTGCCATCGCCTCGCTTCCGAGAATCTATCTCGGGGTCAGAAGAAGAGCGTCGTTATCGCCCTACACCAGGCCATGGCTATGCTCTTTGTTCGAAGGACAGGGCATACACCCGCTATATTGCTGGATGACCTTCCTTCCGAATTGGATTCTAAGCGTCTGACTGCGCTATGTGAGAATCTACGCTCGCTTGGCAGCCAGCTGTTTATCAGTGCGGTAGCTCGTGAGCAGCTGGCTACAGTGTTGGAAGAATTGAAAGACACGCCTTGTTCTTGGTTTCACGTGAAACAAGGTCAAATAACAGTGAACAATCAGTAGGATTTTTGGAATAAGCATAATGACGCAAGAGCCGACTCAGAAAGAATACGATAGCTCCAGTATCAAGGTACTCAAAGGCTTGGATGCGGTACGTAAGCGACCAGGGATGTACATTGGCGATACCGATGACGGCACAGGCCTCCATCACATGGTGTTTGAAATCGTCGATAACTCCATCGACGAGGCCTTAGCTGGCTATTGCTCTGAAATTCGAGTGAACATTCATCATGATGAAAGTGTTTCCGTTTCAGATAACGGCCGAGGCATTCCTACTGAGATTCACGATGAAGGTGTGTCTGCTGCGGAAGTGATCATGACGGTCCTGCATGCTGGGGGCAAGTTCGATGACAACACCTATAAGGTGTCGGGCGGCCTGCATGGAGTAGGGGTCTCGGTGGTGAACGCACTGTCATCGAGACTCAGATTGACTATACGTCGAGGAGGCCAGGTTCACCAGCAGATCTATCATCACGGTGTGCCTGAAGCGCCTTTGAGTATTATCGGCGAGACAGATGTGACCGGCACCGAAGTGCACTTCATTCCCTCGCCTGATACCTTCTCAAATATCGAATTTCATTACGACTTACTTGCCAAACGTTTGCGGGAACTGAGTTTTCTGAACTCCGGCGTGCGCATTGTGCTCACAGATGAGCGCAGTGGTAAGCAGGAAACCTTTGAATACGAAGGTGGTTTGCAGGCCTTCGTCGACCACCTGAACGTGAATAAGAACCCGATCAACAAGGTTTTCCATTTCAGTGCCCAGCGAGAGGAAGATGGCGTAGGGGTTGAAGTGGCCTTGCAGTGGAACGACAGCTACCAAGAAAACATTTTTTGTTACACCAACAACATTCCTCAACGTGATGGCGGTACTCACCTGGCAGGGTTTCGCGCCGCGTTGACGCGTTGTTTGAACACCTATATCGAAAAAGAAGGGCTCTCCAAGAAAGAGAAGGTCGCGACCACCGGTGATGATGCGCGGGAAGGTTTGACGGCGATTGTCTCTGTTAAAGTGCCTGATCCAAAATTCTCCTCGCAGACCAAAGATAAATTGGTGAGCTCGGAAGTGAAAACGGCTGTTGAACAGGAGATGGGTGCTGCATTGGCGGATCACCTTCTGGAGAACCCAGCCGAAGCAAAATCGATTGTCAGTAAAATGCTGGAGGCCGCGAAGGCACGAGAGGCCGCTCGTAAAGCACGTGAAATGACGCGTCGTAAGGGCGCATTGGATATCGCCGGCCTACCTGGAAAACTGGCTGACTGTCAGGAAAAAGACCCAGCGCTCAGCGAAATTTACCTGGTGGAGGGTGACTCTGCAGGCGGCTCCGCGAAGCAGGGTAGGGATCGACGCACTCAGGCTATTTTGCCCCTGAAAGGTAAGATTCTGAATGTCGAGAAAGCGCGTTTTGACAAAATGCTCAGCAGTGCGGAAGTGGGCACCTTGATCACGGCCTTAGGCTGCGGCATCGGTGCTGACGAGTTTAATCCTGATAAACTGCGCTACCACAGCATTATTATCATGACGGATGCGGACGTCGATGGTTCTCACATCCGGACCTTGCTGTTGACCTTCTTTTTCAGACAAATGCGAGAGCTGGTAGAGCGGGGACATATTTTTATTGCCCAACCGCCTCTGTACAAAATTTCAAAAGGAAAGCAGGAGCAATACCTCAAAGACGATGAGGCCTTATTGGACTTCCTTACCAACGCCGCTATCGAAAGTTCTGAGCTGCATGTATCAGAGAATGCCCCTGCACTGCCCGGGGCACAATTTGAAACATTGGTAAAAGACTATCGCGGTGTGTTGAAGAGTATCGAGAAATTGAGCTCTACTTACCCCGAACTGTTCCTCGAGCAATTGTTGTATTTGCCTACAATAACTGCAGAATCCCTTAAAGATCAAGGAGTTATGGGTGATTGGTCTAAGCGACTCCTCGGCTTGATGAACGAATACAACGAGAACCCCAACTCGCATCGTTATGACACGGTCGTTGAGGAAAACCTCGAAAATCACCTGTATGAGCCACAAATAGTTGAGCTTGCACACGGTATTCAACATAAATACCGCGTAAGCTCTGACTTTTTTGAATCGCGTGATTATAAGAAGATCCGCGCCATGGCAGATCAACTCGAAGGCTTGATTGAGCCTGGAGCCTATATTGCCAAAGGAGAGCGTCGCCATGAAATACGAAATTTCGGCGAGGCATTGGAATGGATCATGCGAGAGTCTCGTAAAGGCTATGCCATCCAGCGCTACAAAGGTCTGGGAGAAATGAACCCAGAACAGCTGTGGGAGACTACAATGAATCCTGACACGCGACGAATGTTGCGTGTGGATATTGAAGATGCCATTGCCGCAGATCAGATCTTCTCTACGCTTATGGGCGATCAGGTTGATCCTCGTAGGGAATTTATCGAGACGAATGCGTTAAATGTATCTAATCTGGATGTATAACTTCTAATTGATGGACGATGGTAGCGGAGTGATTCTATGAAGCGTTCTATTCTTGCTTGTGCATTGTTGGCTGCATGTGGTTTCGCGCAAGCGGACAACCGACAAGGTTGGTATGCCGGTGCTGGCGGCACCTTTATTAACTCAGGTGTGTCTTCAGGTGACGGTGGCAGCATCAGCTTCACCGCGGCTGAAATTCTGGGTGGTTACAAATACAACCCCTATGTCGGCGGCGAGCTGCGTATCGGCTTGGGCTTTAGTGGCGATGACCGCAGTATCGATGGTGAAACCTACGAGTTTGGGATCAATCACTACGAATCCCTGTACTACCGTATTGAAACCGCAAACCAAACCGCCAAGCTCTATGGATTGTTAGGCTTTTCTAACATCAGTATTGAAGCGGATGACGGTATGAATTCCAGTAGCGCAAGCGACTCCGGCCTGTCATGGGGTGCGGGTGTGGGATTTGCCCTCGACCCACGCAGTAATCTGAACTTCGAATACCGAAATATTATTTCGAACGACGACAATGATTTCTACGCGTTCGGCATAAACTACGATTTCCGTTTCTAAATAAAAAAGCCGGCTTCTCAGCCGGCTTTTTTTTATCCTTCGATATCGTCTACCGAGTATTGTCCACTAATACGGCGTCGTATGTGGGACCAGCTCATTCCCACAGCAAGTATAAACGACAGTCCGATCACCACAATCCAGGAAAAAACACTGAAGTTGGTCAGCGATAACCAACCTATATCGACAAAGAGCCAGATTAAAGCGGCGATTAATGCACAGAGTAAGACAAGGCCGAGCGAGCCCAGAGACGTGATCGTCGCGCGGATAAAGATGACCCAGCCAATAATCAACAATACGCTGCACAATACGAACAGTGGAGAAAGTTGAGGAAAGACACTCAACAACCAGTGTAGGTACGAGTAGCCTGACGCGTTATAAGTCAAGCTGACCAACAATAAGGCAAAACCAAAACGCAGGCCAAATTCGACTGCGCCAAAATGCTTTTTATCGACCATGATTCGCTCTCCTGCTAAATGCGTTCTGCAAGTATGTCTTCTAGCGTGCTTTCAATCCAGTCTTCTACTTCCTGAGTGAGTTGTCGCGTGTCTTTTTCATCCACTGAAATTGGCGCTCCGATCACCACGGTGATCAAACCAGGTTTTTTCAGGAATGAACCGCCGATCCCCCAACAACTCCCCGCATTATGCGATACGGGTAAAATGGGACGACCTGCGGTTTTTGCGATTTCCGCACCGCTACGCGCATATTTACCACGTTGTCCAATGGGGACGCGTGTGCCCTCAGGAAAAAGTAATAAGTTATTTCCCTGTTCTATGCGTTTGAGCCCTTGTTCTTTCACTTCTCGAAGCGCGGAACGTGGGTTGCTTCGGTCTATCGCGATGGGGCGGAGACTTGCCAAGCCCCAGCCAAAGAAAGGGATTTTTAACAGTTCTTTTTTGAGTACTGTGGACGCAGGCCAGAATAAGCCTTGTAGAAAGAAGGTTTCCCATGCGCTTTGGTGCTTGGACAAAATCACCACGGGCATGTCGACTTTACTGATATTTTCCTTCCCGATGACTCGATAGCGTAAACCACATGAAATGCGAACCCAAAATATGATGATGTGGGTCCAGGATATGATAATTCGGTGTTGAGTACGTGCGGGTAAGATTTTCAGTGGCAGCGACAGTACACCGTAGACCGTAGTGAATAGTGTGTATCCGAGTAAAAAAATAAACGATCGGAAATGTGCCAAAGCTGCGTCCTTATCTGAAAGCGTTTTCGATATTACGCATCCTTGCGCTTGATTCCTTTATTGCGAATGTTCAGTACTTGAAGGGGCCGATCCTACTTTGCAGGTGCCAAATAGGAAATATCTGCGATATCAAGAAACAGGGCGCGCAATTGCGCCAGTAATGCAATACGGTTCTTTTGCAGTGCCTCGTCTTCCGCCATCACCATGACGTTATCGAAAAAGGCATCGACCGGTGCTCGCAAACTTGCGAGCTTCGAAAGTGCATCAGCGTAATTACCCTGTTCGATCAGTGGTGCAATGTCTTTTGTGAGCGACGACAAAGTACTCGCGAGTTGCTTTTCTTCGTCCTGTTGCAACAAGCCGGCGTTCACCTGCCCGTGTGCGCAGGCGTCATTCTTCGCCAGAATATTCGCAACGCGCTTGTTTGCTGCAGCCAGTGCGACAGACTCGCTACTTTGATAGAAGGTCGCCACCGCTTTCACACGTGCATCAATATCTGTCGGGACGGTGAGCGCTTTAACGACCACTGATTGGAATACTTCGCTGCCGATACCCTGGTCACTATAAGATGCTTTGAAGCGATCAATGATGTAGTTAAATACTTCATCAACAACCTGTTCGCGTTGCGTCAGTGCTTGATGGCCGTCGGCGGCGTATTTGATCAGCTCGCGCAAATCGAGTGACCAGCCAGTATCCACGAGCAAACGTAACACACCAACCGAAGCACGACGCAGTGCGAAGGGGTCTTTCGAGCCCGTGGGCAATTGACCTATGCCAAAAATGCCTGTGATGGTATCCAGTCGGTCAGCAAGCGCAAGTGCAATGCCTTCATCTGAGCTGGGCAGGATATCGCCGGCAAATTTGGGCAGGTAGTGCTCTTTAATGGCCTGCGCGACGACAGCATCTTCACCGTCGTTGAGTGCGTAGTGGTACCCGGCAATGCCCTGCATTTCGGGAAATTCGTACACCATGTTACTGACGAGATCGGATTTGCAAAGCGCAGCGGCGCGCTGACCTAAGGCTTCGGCCTTGCCCAGCTGTGAAAGAATAATCTGCGTGAGGCGTTCGAGCCGACTGGTTTTGTCGTAAATCGATCCCAGCTGTGCCTGAAAAAGTACAGTGTGCAATTTTTCACGGCGGGCCGTCTGTGTGACTTTTTTATCTGTGTCAAAAAAGAAGGCCGCATCGGCGAGGCGAGGGCGAATGACTTTTTCATTCCCCTGTACGATTGCACTGTAATCATCGGCTTCCATGTTGGAAACGGTGATGAAATAGGGGAGAAGTTCGCCAGACTTGTTTACAACGTGGAAGTATTTCTGGTGTTCCTTCATTGACGAGATTAACGCTTCGCCTGGAACACGCAGGAAGTCTTTATCAAAACTTCCCGACACGGCTTTGGGCCACTCGACGAGTGCTGTGACTTCATCGAGCAAGTCATCGTCGATCACGGCTTCGCCGTTTAAGCTTTGCGCGACGTCTTTTACTTGGGTTGCGATGATGTCGCGTCGTTCTGCAAACGAAGGGAGCACCTTACCCTGGCTTCGCAGTGCTTCAGCGTATTCGGTGGCGTTGTTTAGCGTAATCGCCTTTGGTGCGAGGAAGCGATGACCGAAAGTGTCACGCCCGGCATTTAAGCCAAGAATCGCGCAGTCGATAACATCAGCGTCCTTTAGCAACACAAGCCAATGCACGGGCCGCACAAACTCGGTACGCTTACTGCCCCAGCGCATACGTTTAGGGATGGGCAAGGCATTCAGAGCCGCAGTAAAGATCTCAGGTAGAAGCCCTTCGCTTTCCTCACCACCAAGGGTGACGGTACACACAAGTTTCTCTACCTTGCCGTCGCTTTCTGTTTGAAGCGCTTCGGCTTCGACGCCATTTCGCTCACAAAACGCCAGTGCGGCCTTAGTGGGTTTGCCTTCGCCGTCAAAGGCGACTTTTTTGGGCGGTCCCCACACTTTATTTTCAGTGACAGGCGTGGTGTCGGCCAAGTTATGAATCACGAGTGCGAGACGACGTGGACTGGCAAAGGGTTCGACGGCATCGTAAGAGAGGCTAGCGTCTTTCAAAGCGAGTTCAACCGAGCTTGTCAGTGCTTGTGAGAGCGTGCTCAGTGCAGTGGGTGGAAGCTCTTCCGTACCGAGTTCGAAGAGAATATTACTGCTCATTGCGTGTCCTCTTTTTCAGCTGCGGCTTCAGCCTTGCTGATCACTTCGTTACGAATTGCTTCTTCCGCGAGTGGGAAGCCCAATGCCAGACGGGCAGAAAAATACGCTTGTGCGACGGCGCGTGCCAGGCCGCGCACCCGCAGAATGTAGCGCTGTCGCTCTGTAACAGAGATCGCCTGACGCGCATCCAGCAAGTTAAAAGAATGAGAGGCCTTTATTACCATCTCATAGGCGGGCAGCGGCAGATTTTTATCGATGAGCAGCTTAGCTTCGGATTCGTATTTGTCGAAGCATTGAAACAGGAAGGCGGTATCGGCTTCCTCAAAGTTGTAGTGTGACATTTCGACTTCGTTCTGATGGAAGACATCACCATAGGTGACGGTGTTGCCATCAGCGTCGCGGGTCCAGACGAGGTCATAGATCGAATCGACATTCTGCAAGTACATGGCGATACGTTCGACCCCATAGGTGATTTCGCCGGTGACGGGATAACACTCTAAGCCACCCACTTGCTGGAAGTACGTAAACTGAGTCACCTCCATTCCGTCGAGCCAGACTTCCCAGCCGAGGCCCCAGGCGCCGAGTGTTGGAGATTCCCAGTTATCTTCCACGAAGCGAATATCGTGGGCGAGAGGGTCAATGCCCAGGTGTTTTAACGACCCGAGGTACAAATCCTGGATGTTGTCTGGTGACGGCTTCAGTACTACCTGGAACTGATAGTAGTGTTGCAGGCGGTTTGGGTTCTCCCCGTAGCGTCCATCGGTGGGGCGTCGGCAGGGTTGCACGTAAGCACTGCGCCAGGTCTCAGGCCCAACAGCCCGTAAAAACGTAGCGGAGTGGAAGGTTCCTGCACCCACCTCCAGATCGATGGGCTGGAGCACCACGCAACCTTGATCGGCCCAGTACTGTTGCAGTGCCAGAATCAGGCCCTGGAAAGTGGTGACATCGACGTCAGACACGGTAATTTCCTATGAAGTTCACGAAGAATGGAAGCCTGTTATGGCCAGATTTGTCCACGATTGCGGAATCGAACCCGCACAAAGCCGGCAATTATAGCGGGTCAACGAGGCTGGGGCCAAGCCACGAGCATGGGATGGCTTGCGGAATCTGTGCGCTTATCGACGCCAGAATTGGGGTGAGAACAAGACCAGCAAGGTAAACACTTCGAGACGACCTAATAACATGGCGAAACACAACAGCCATTTTGCCGCATCATCAATATTGCCGTAGTGCGCGGAGACATCGGCAAGCCCGGGCCCGAGGTTGTTGATGCATGCTCCTACAGCGGAAAAGGCGGTTAAAAAATCCATCCCTGTCGCGGTGAGTAAGAGGCACAGAAACAGATAGGAAATCACATACATGCCAAAAAAGCCCCAGACTGCCTCAATGACGCGGTTGGATACGCTTTTGTTACCCAGTTTGAGCGGTACGATCGCATTCGGGTGGATAAGCCGATGAATTTCCCTGCCGCCCTGTTTAATGATCAACAATACCCTGATCATCTTGATGCCACCGCCGGTGGAGCCTGCACAGCCGCCCATAAACGCAAACATGAAGATGAAGAAGGGCAGGAAAGTGGGCCAGACACTGAAATCTGCGACCCCAAAACCGGTCGTGGTCAGAATGCTGACAAGCTCAAAGGTGCCGTACAGCACACTGTCGCCGAGGCCATAGGTTTGGCTGTAATAGAGGTAGGCACAGGTGATCGCGATGCCGATGCCTATCATCGACAGATAGAACTGGCACTCAGGGTCGCGAAGATAGTGTTGCAGGCTGTGAGCGCGCCAGGCGAAAAAGTGCAGCGCGAAGTTGATGCCGGAAAGGATCATGAAAACGATGCAAATGATCAGGATGGCCGGGCTGTCGAAGTACGCCATGCTGGCGTCATGGGTAGAAAAGCCCCCAATGGCGACGGTGGAAAAAGCGTGACCAATCGCGTCGAACAAGGTCATACCCGCAGCGAAATAGGCCCCACTACAGAGAATGGTGAGGCTCAAATAGATCAAGAAAAGTGCTTTGGCGGTTTCGGTGATTCTCGGTGTGAGCTTGGAATCTTTCACCGGACCCGGTGTTTCTGCTCGATAGAGCTGCATGCCACCGATGCCCAGCATCGGCAAAACCGCCACCGCGATCACGATAATACCGATGCCCCCCAACCATTGCAGTTGCTGGCGGTAATACAGGATCGATTTCGGCAGGGTATCAATGGCGGTCAGAATGGTCGCGCCCGTGGTAGTGAGACCGGACATCGATTCAAACACCGCATCTGCTGCCGACAGTTGTGTCGCCTCCGCAAGAACAAAGGGCAGCGAACCAAAGCCCCCAAGGACGAGCCAGAACAGCGCGGTCACGAGGAAACCGTCGCGGGTGCGAAGCTCCTTGCGAATACGATAAACCGGTGCCCAGAAGACAAAGCCCGTGATAAAGCTGATCGCAAACGCGGTGATAAAACTCAGGTAGGCGCCGTCTTTGTAAAACAGGGAGACAAAAATCGGCGGCAGCATGGTCAGGCTGAACAACATCAGCAAGGTGCCAAGAATTTTTGAGATGACGGCGTAGTGCACCCTGTCCCTGTCCTTGGTTAAAAGAAGGTGAAGCCAACCTGGAACAAGCGCTCGATGTCCCGGGTGAAACGTTTGTCGATCACAAAAACAATGACATGATCGCCGGATTGAATGATGAGGTCGTCATGCGCGATCAGCACTTCAAAATGTTCACCCTCTTTACGCACCATGTCCCGATTAAAGCCCATCGCCAGCTCGGGCGAGCGCAAATAACTGGAAACGTCTTCACTGCCTGAGCTCTGACGCACGATGGCGCCAATCATTGCCCCTTCCGGCAGGTCGATGTCTTCAATCGCTTTGCCCACCACTTTAGAGGTTTTCTCGTCACCATGGGCAATGACTTCGATCGCCTCGGCCGCACCGCGTCGCAGCGAGTGCACATTGACAATATCACCCCGGCGGACGTGGGTTAACAGCGTACCGATGGTGACCTGCTGGGGCGAAATGGCGATATCGATGTCGCTGGCTTGCACCAGATCGACATAGGCCGGCTTGTTAATAAGGGTGATGACTTTGTGTGCGCCGAGCTTTTTCGCCAACATCGATGCCATGATATTGGCTTCGTCTGAGTTGGTGACCGAGAGGAAGACATCGGTGTCTTCGATGTTTTCTTCGAGCAGCAGCTCCTGGTCGGAGGCGCTGCCCGCCAGCACGATGGTCTGGTTCAGGTGTCGCGACAGATATTCACAGCGCTGGGTATTCGATTCGATGATTTTGATGGAATAGTGACGCTCGAGTTGGCGTGCCAGGCGCAGCCCGATGTTGCCGCCACCGGCAATAATAATGCGCTTGTAGGGACGGTCAGCACGGCGGAATTCCGCAACGACGGCGCGGATGTCCTGGTGAGCCGCGACAAAAAAGACTTCGTCATCGGCTTCGATAACACTGGTGCCAGTGGGAAGGATCGCGCGGTTCTTGCGGTAAATGGCGGCGACTCGTGTATCCACATTGGGAATGTGTTTGCGAATGTAGCGCAGTTCCTGCCCGACCAGAGGGCCACCGAAATAGGCTTTTACCGCGACCAATTGTGCGAGGCCACCGGCGAAATCGAGCACCTGCAAAGCGCCCGGTTGGTGGATGAGGCGGGATATGTGATCACTTACTAACTGCTCTGGGCTGATGATTACATCAACCGGAATCGCTTCTGAGCGGAACAGTCCGTCGTGGGACGCGTATTCGTTCGAACGGATGCGGGCAATTTTGGTCGGTGTGCGAAACAAGCTGTGCGCGATCTGGCAGGCGAGCATGTTGATCTCATCCACGCCGGTGACCGCAATCAACATGTCTGCGTCTTCAATCCCAGCTTGCATGAGCACTTCCGGGTGCGAGGCGTGCCCGGAAACCACGCCGATATCGATGCGGTCACGCAGCGCGCGCAGCCGATCCTCTTCGCTGTCCACGACGGTGATGTCGTTGGCTTCGCTGCTCAAATTACTCGCGAGCGTGCCGCCGACGCGTCCAGCACCGAGGATGATAATTTTCATTGCTGCGAGTCCGTGCTTACATTCATCACGTGGATTTGATCAGCTTGGCGTAATAGAAGCCGTCGTGTGCGGATTCAGTGGGCAGTAGTTGCATGCCGTGCTGACATTCTACGCCCCAGTTTACCTCGAATTTCGCGATTTGTGCGTCTTCATGCCGCGATAGGAAGCGGTCGATCTGAGCGCTATTTTCTACATTCAATATCGAACAGGTCGCATAAAGGAGTGTGCCGCCGGGTTTCAGGCAGCGCCATAACGCGTCGAGAATCTGGCTTTGCAGGTCGACGAGCGCAGGAATGTCGCTGGCCTGACGAAGGCGTTTGATATCGGGGTGGCGGCGTATGACGCCCGTCGCGGAGCAGGGCGCATCGAGCAGAATACGATCATAAACCTGTCCGTCCCACCAGGCCGATGGCTGGCTGGCATCCCCAATCAGCATGGTCGGCGTGAGACTGAGGCGCTCGAGGTTTTCTTTGAGGCGCTCGGCGCGCTCAGGATCCAACTCGAGGGCATGCAGGGCTTCTAGCTCTGGGCTGTGCTCGAGTATGTGCGCCGTTTTCCCGCCTGGGGCGGCGCAGGCATCGAGAATACGTTCGCCGGCTTGAGCGTCGAGCAAAAAAGCGGCGAGTTGAGCGGCTTCGTCTTGCACACTGACGTGACCGGCTGTGAAACCGGGCAAGCTGGGTACATGCACGGCCGTCTGCGGGTACAGCGCTGCGCCAGAGAGTGCGCCTTTTTGGCTGGCGATGCCGTGTTCGGCGAGCGTGGCGTGGTACGCGCTTTGAGACTGATGTTGTTCGTTCACGCGCAAACACAGCGGGGGCTGCTGCATGGCAGCCTGAGTAAGCGCTGGCCAATGATCGGGCCAGTCGTGTTGCAGTTGGTCGAGGAGCCAACGTGGACAGCGCGCGCTGGCTTCTGGGTTCGCCTTGGCTTGCGCTTGAAGCGCTTCCGCCTGCCTCTGTGCATTACGCAAAATGCCGTTGATTGCGCCGCGAGCCCACAGTTTATTGAGGTGTTTGGTGGCGGCTACGGTTTCTGAAACCGCGGCGTGATCCGGTGTCTTAAGACAGTAGAGCTGATATAGACCAAGCAGCACGAGCGCGTGTAAATCCGCGTCCTTGGTTTTGAAAGGGCGTTTCAGCAGGCTTTGGGCCAGGGTGTCGAGCCATTCATATTGCCGCAGGGTGCCGTACACCAGCTCGTGAAAAAAGCCGCGTTCCTGTTCCGCTACCTGTTGTATGGCGATCTCGAAGCTGGATTGCAGGGAGGCTTGCTGGCGCAGGACCTGCGCGAGGGTTTTGGCCGCTTGAACTCTGACCTTCATGCGGATTGAAACCGCTCTAAACTGCTTCGATCGGTAATGCTATTCAGAAAGTCTCGACAGGCGATGGCTTTCTTACCCGGTAGTTGAAGGGTTTCGATACGCAGACGGCCTTCACCACACTGGACCAAAAGGCTGTCGTTTTCGAGCTGAATACGACCTGGTTCGGTATTCGTGCCCGACACCGATTCGATACTTACCTGATGAATTTTGACGCGATCATCGTTCAAAAAGCTGTAACTGATCGGAAATGGGTTAAAAGCACGAATCTGGCGATCCAATAGTGTCGCCGGCTGTGTCCAATCGATCAGCGCCTCGTCTTTGCTGATTTTGTGCGCATAGTTGGCTTGGCTGTCGTCCTGTACTTCCGCGTTTTCTAGCAGCGTGTGTATCTGGTCGACGCTTTCGAGAAGCGCCTGAGGCCCCAGTTCAGCAAGTTTGTCATGCAGGCTGGCGCTGGTTTCATTCTGGCTGATCGGGCAGTGTCGTTTTAGCAGCATGGGGCCGGTGTCGAGCCCCGCTTCCATTTTCATAATGGTCACGCCGCTTTCTGTATCTCCGGCTTCCACAGCCCGTTGAATGGGTGCCGCGCCGCGCCAGCGAGGCAGCAGTGAACCGTGCACGTTCAGGCAGGCGAGCGCAGGGATGTCGAGCACGGCCTGGGGAAGCAATAAGCCGTAGGCGACGACAACCATGAGATCAGGGTTAAGCGAGCGCAGCGTGGCCTGAGCATCAGGGTCTTTCAGCGAGACCGGTTGCTCCACGCGTAGCCCATGTGTGAGCGCCAGCTGTTTGACCGGGCTGGCCTGCAGCTTTTTGCCACGACCGGCTGGGCGATCGGGCTGGGTATAGACGGCGACGATTTCGTGGCCAGACTCAATCAGTGCGGCAAGGTGGCGCTCAGCGAACAGCGGTGTGCCGGCAAAAATGATGTTCAAAGGGACTCCACTCGCTGTCAGGCGCGGGCTTTGTGCTGCTTTTCCAGCTTTTTGCGGATGCGCTGACGTTTGATGTTGGATATATAGTCGACGAAGAGCTTGCCGTTCAGGTGATCCATCTCGTGCTGAATGCAAACGGCGAGCAGGCCTTGAGGCTCGAGTACAAACTCCTCGCCGTCACGGTTGATCGCGGTCACGCGCACGTGCTGGGGACGAGTCACTTCTTCGTAGAAACCCGGTACACTCAAACAGCCCTCTTCATAACTGGATTCATCGTGATCGAGAATCTCAATTTTGGGGTTGATGAACACCAGCGGCTGGTTTTTTTCCTCACTGACGTCAATGACGATGATCTGCTTGTGTACATTGACCTGCGTGGCTGCGAGACCAATGCCGGGTGCGTGGTACATCGTTTCGAACATGTCATCGACCAGAGTGCGAATGTTCGCGTCAACGGTTTTGACGGGTTCAGCAATCGTTCGCAGGCGCGGATCGGGAAATTCTAATATCGGTAATAATGCCATTACGTGACAAACTTCTAGTATTTAACTAAGTTTCCTAGCTAACATAATGATGGAGAAGGGTTTATACTGAATTTCGGAAATCAGAGCGAACGCCGTTTCTCCATGATCTGAGACCTAGTTCATTGAGTTTAAGCTTCGAGTCCGAAGCCTTGAACTATGCTTGAACTTTGAACGAGATCAGCTAACCAGAATACGGATACCGGTATTATACCGTTTTTCTGACTGCGCCGCCGAATACAATGGGAAGAAACTCATGAGAAAGCATGTAATTGGAATTTTCGTCGCAATGGCTATGGCAGGCAGCGCCAGCAATGCACTGGCTGAAGACCCCATGCTGCAGGACGATGTTCCCGATGTTCATACGGTGGTCCGAGGGGACACACTGTGGGATATTTCCAACACCTTCCTGAAAAACCCTTGGCTGTGGCCAGAAATTTGGCATGTGAATGCTCAGATCGAAAACCCGCACCTTATTTATCCCGGTGACCGTATCCGCCTGATCTACCTCGACGGCCAGCCTCGTCTGACGCTCGACAATTCCGGCCGAATTTACAAGCTCGAGCCCAAGGCGCACGTGATTTCTACGGGAGAGGCCATCGACACCATTCCGCTCGATGAGATCAACAGTTTCCTGTCACGCAGCCGCGTCGTCGGTAAAGACGAGTTGAAGTTGGCGCCCTACGTGATTTCTGGCCGCGACCAGCACTTGATTGTCGGCGCCGGAGATCAGCTCTATGTTCGCGGTGAAGTGGACGAGCCGCGTACCGTCTATGGGGTGTATCGCGAAGGCGACAAGTATGTCGACCCCGTGACGGACGAGTTCCTGGGTATTCAGGCCCGCGATATCGGAACGGTCGTCGTACACAGCAGTGAAGACGGCATCGCCACCATGAACGTGACGCGTACCACCGAAGAAATTCGTATCGGTGACCGACTGCTGCGCGAGGAAGAACGCGCAATTGACTCCACATTCTTCCCCTCTGCGCCGGTAGCGGACATTGAAGGTCAGATCTTGGCCGTGGAGGGTGGTGTCAGTCAGGTGGGTAATATGGACGTCGTGGTGATCAACCGTGGCGACCGCGAAGGCTTGGTGCCGGGCAACGTGCTCGCGGTGTACAAGCGAGGCGGCACAGTGCTTGACCGCGTTTCCGGTGATCGGGTGAAACTGCCAGACGAGCGCGCAGGCTTGCTGATGATCTTCCGCACCTTCGAAAAAGTCAGCATGGGTCTGGTGCTCGAAGCCGACCAGGGCCTTAAAGTTGAGGATTTGGTGAAAAACCCCTAAATTGTCAACGTAGCGCGCGGCCAGGGAGGCGGCGCGCGGATTTCCCGGCGTTTTCGCGCCTAGCCTCAAGGATGAGTTGCTATGACCCCGCAAGACCTAGCCCTCGGGCTGCACCTTCTTTCCGCCACGGGTAATCGCACCTATTGGCGCATTTTAAAACATTTTCCCGTTCTCTCTTCGTTCTGGACCGCGCCCATCGAGCGTTGGCGAGCGTTGCTTGACGACGACGAACTGGCTGCCTGCCTGGACTACCGTGCCAACGGTGAACAGGGGTATTGGTGGGAGCGGATTCAATCTGAGCGCAGTCGATGTGCGGAGACGGATGTGCGTTTACTCTTTCCCGCCGACGAAGACTACCCCCCTTTATTGAAGGAAATTCATCAAGCTCCGAGTGTGCTGTATGTTCGGGGTAATGCGGCAACGCTGTCTCTGCCGCAGCTTGCAATAGTGGGCAGTCGCAAGGCCACACCCGCAGGGATACGCGTGTGTGAAACTTTGGCCGAAACGCTTGCCCGAGGTGGTCTCACCGTGACGAGTGGGCTGGCACTGGGCATCGATGCAGCGGCCCACCGGGGTGCGCTTGCCAGTACGCGACGAGATGGGCCGACAGTGGCCGTTTTCGGGGCGGCGGTCGATGTGATCTATCCGCGACGACACCGCGAACTCGCGCAGCAGATTCTCGATAGCGGTGGGGCATTAGTCAGCACGCTGGCACTGGGTACCCGTGCGCATCGCTACCATTTTCCCGAGCGGAATCGCATTGTCAGTGGGCTCTCTATGGGCGCGCTTGTGGTGGAAGCTGCACTGAAAAGCGGGTCTCTGATTACGGCACGTCTGGCGATGGAGCAAGGGCGAGACGTATTCGCGGTGCCGGGTTCTGTATTCAACCCTCAGGCTGCTGGGTGCCACGCCTTGATTCGACAGGGTGCAACTCTGGTGGAGAAAGCCGAAGATGTGGTTCAGGAACTTGCGGCGATGCTCGACTTTGTTCGTGATGAGGCATCACCGCCCGCAGCACCTTTGGTGAATGGAATAGAGACGGGGCTGGAACCGGGCCAGGCGCGCGTGCTCGCTCAACTCGGATACGACGATCGCCATCCCGATGCGCTTGCCAGTGAGTTGAAAATACCCGTACCAGAATTGCTCTCTATATTATTGGATTTGGAAGTGATGGGCCTCGTCGAAAATCGTGCGTTGGGGTACATACGTGTGCCGGGTCCAGGCTAGGGCCTGTTAACACTCACTTCATACGCTCTGCTGGAGTCTGTATTTCCAGACTGCAAGGCGCTTTGAACGGTGGTTTAGCGAGCTAAATGAGTGAAAAGCAACGCAGCAGGGTGGAAATACAGATCCAGCCCTTCGGGTTGCCATCAAAATCCCTCTCTCTGCGTTGTTTGTCGCTTGTTTAGAGTCACTAAACGGTACTCCGCACGCCTTGATAGCGAAATTTTGATGGCAACAGAGCGCATGAAGTGAGTGTTAACAGGCCCTAGGGTGACTTGCTGTGCGTTCGGAATTCCAGTAGTTTTCGCAATCTTTGACCGCTGTGTTTGAACAATAACAGGAGCTTGCTTGATCCATGTCAGTGTATGACACCAATCCCTCTCTGTATGATTGTGTCCGGCAGTTGGAGCAGGGTGCCGTCATTGCGTATCCGACTGAGGCGGTTTGGGGTTTGGGGTGTGATCCGTTCCAGGCGCATGCGGTGGAGGCTCTCCTACAATTGAAAGGGCGTGAGGCCGCGAAAGGCTTGATTCTGATCACAGGTCAACTCGAGCGAGCCCTGCCATTATTGGCCGGCTTGTCTGAAGCGGAGAAGGCGCGGGTTCTGAGCAGCTGGCCAGGCCCCCATACCTGGATCGTACCGCATCAGGGGCGTATACCGGATTGGATCAGCGGCGGCAGAAGCACCGTCGCCATTCGGGTCAGTCGTCACCCTGTGGTGTCGGCATTGAGCCGACGATTTGGTGGATTATTGGTGTCTACGTCAGCAAACCCTTCTGGGCGAGCCGCGGCTCGACATGCTTTTCAGGTGCATCGGTACTTTGGTCGCCAAGGTCTGTGCATTGCGCCGGGTATCACCGGTGGCGCGAACCGGCCCTCAACCATTACAGACGCTCGTAGTGGCAAGCAACTGCGCTAGTGTATACAGGCCCTAGGGGACACGAATGAGTAAGGTAGACAAACTGGCGGTACGTGAGTACTTGCTAACACTTCAGGACACCATTTGTCGCGAATTGGAGCGAGTAGATGGGGGTGGACGTTTCGTCGAGGACAGCTGGACCCGAGAGGCTGGCGGTGGCGGACGCTCTCGCGTCATTAATGATGGCGCGGTATTTGAAAAAGGCGGGGTAAATTTCTCTCACGTTATGGGTGAGGGTTTGCCCGCGTCTGCAACGGCCTCCAGGCCAGAGCTTGCAGGATGCCGCTTTGAGGCGATGGGCGTGTCGCTGGTGATTCACCCTGAAAATCCCATGGTACCCACCAGCCATGCGAACGTGCGTTTCTTCATCGCAGAAAAAGACGGGGCACCACCGATTTGGTGGTTTGGCGGGGGTTTTGATCTGACCCCGTATTACGGTTTTGAAGAGGATTGCGCGCATTGGCATCGCGTCGCACAACAAGCCTGCGCCCCTTTTGGGGAGCAGTACTACCCTGAATACAAGCGATGGTGTGACGAGTATTTCTATATTAAGCATCGAAATGAGCCGCGAGGCATTGGCGGCTTATTCTTTGATGACCTGAATGCGCCCGGGTTTGAAAGCAGTTTCGCATTGATGCGCAGTGTCGGTGACAGCTACTGCACCGCGTATGCGCCAATCGTCGAGCGACGCAAGGCGCTTCCTTGGTCGCAAGCACAGCGACAATTTCAACTGTATCGACGCGGTCGCTACGTGGAGTTCAATCTGGTCTATGATCGCGGAACCCTTTTTGGCTTACAGACCGGCGGTCGCACCGAATCCATTTTGATGTCCATGCCGCCTTTGGTGCGCTGGGACTACGACTGGCACCCTGAGCCGGGTTCGGAAGAAGCGCGGCTGACAGAGTACTTTTTAACAAACCGAGAGTGGCTGTAATGTCAGCACCTGACCAATACCGTGTTTTTGGTAACCCGATAGCGCAAAGCAAGAGCCCCCAGATTCATGCGCTCTTTGCACAGCAAACCGCGCAAAACCTGACCTACGATAAGCAGCTGGTGGACGTCGACGGATTTAACGCGGCCGCAACCGCTTTTTTTTCTGGCGGAGGGAAGGGGCTCAACATCACATCGCCGTTTAAGTCGGACGCCTTCCACTTTGCGGATGAGTTGACTGAGCGCGCCAAGCTGGCTGAAGCCGTTAACACTCTTAGTGTGATGGAAGATGGCCGAGTGCGGGGTGACACTACCGATGGGGCGGGCCTGGTCTGGGATTTGACCGAGCGCCTGGGTTGGAGCCTGCATCACGCGCGGGTATTGATACTCGGTGCCGGGGGTGCGGTGCGCGGTGTACTCGAACCCATACTGAATGCGCAGCCAGAATCGGTGTTGATCGCCAATCGCACTGCGTCTAAGGCCGAGGCACTTGCGGATCGTTTTTCCCAATGCGAAGTGAATGGGTGTGGTTTGAGTGATATTCCTGCTGCGGAAGCCTTCGACATCATCATCAATGGCAGTTCGGCGAGCTTGTCTGGCGCGAGCTTGACCCTGCCGGACACGCTGTATGAATTTGAACAGGTCAAAGTGTATGACATGGTGTATGGCGCCGAGTTGACGCCGTTTCTCAAGCACGCACGTGACGCCGGCGCAGCAGAGGTGTCTGACGGTTTTGGGATGTTGATCGGTCAGGCGGCCGAAAGTTTTCGCCAATGGCGAGGTGTGAAACCGGATGCAGCAAAAGCGGTCGACGCGTTACGCGCGTTGATCGTTTGATCGCGAAACGGGGCAAGGCGCCCCGTTAGTCTCTGTTGCGACTGATCTCGCCACCAAAAATCATTGAACGGTACAGCCCCCCAGCCCAATAAACGCCGGCAAGCAGTAGCAGCGGTGTCAATGCGATCGTAATAAAGCGCCCTCGACCATCTTGATAGCGTAAATGCCGCGCACTGATACGAATAATTTTGAGCAAGGTCAGCAACGGCAGCAAAAGGAATAAAAACACCTTTTTGAGAAAAGACTGTTTTTGATAGCGAATAAAATACAGGTTTTTCCCGTTGATGTAGATTTTGCGAAGCACCTTGTGCATCGGCGAGTCTTGAATTTGAAGGCCGACAACGTTTGGGTTGAACGAAAGTGTGTGGCCGCTCGCAATCATCCGTTCTGTTAATTCTGTATCCTGCATCCGAGGTATGTCTTTAAAGCGACCTTCACTTAAAAACAGGGCCCTATCGAACAACATTAATGCCGAGCTTAGATTGCTACGCGGGCAGACGGGGCGCCCGCGTTGGGATTCGTGATTAAAGAAATAGTGTTCGAGATACGACGCAATAGTGGGCTCAGCTTGTTCGTTAAGCTCAAGCGCACCACCAAAAATCGAATGACCTTGTTGATAATATCGCCATGCTTCTGCCAACGCGTTTGGCTCCAATACCACATCCGCATCGACAAACACCAACAGCTCACCCTTAGCTTGCTCGGCACCCAGGTTGCGTCCTATGCCTGGATTAAAACGTTCCGCAACTTGGATGCAGCGGCAGTGTTCGAATTGTTCGCACAGTTGCGGGACTTTGTCGTGATCCGAGCAATCCATGACGATCACTTCAAATTCCTGCTCAAACTGCTGTGCCTGCAACGCGGCGAGTGTGCCAGGTAGGCTGTCTTGTGCGTTATAGCTGGGAATAACTACAGAGATGGCGATCATGTTACTTCGGTTCCTGAAACAGGGCGCGGCGCTGGGCGACCACATGATGAATATTGAATTGGGATTCGATCAATGCGTGTGCGGCTTCGATTTTTTCCGCGTCGGGTTCAAAGCGCGCGATTGCATCGGCTAATGCGGAGGCATCACCTTCAGCAACCAAGACACCCGTATTCTCCGTAACCAGTTCGGGAATGCCGCTATGTGCTGAAGCAATAACAGGCACACCGCTGGCCATTGCCTCCATTAATACGACCGGGATGCCTTCCATTTCCCCGCTTGCGCTGGTGACGCTCGGTACGACGACAAGGTCGGCTTCGGCCATTTTGTGTTTTACGGTATCGCTGCTTGCGTGACCGAGGAAATGCAGAATGTTGTTCAGTTCCTTTGCGTTGGCGATGCGCTCTAGTTCGGCTTTCATCGGTCCGTCGCCAAGCAATTCGATACGCGCGTTCACCGCGCTAGCTTTCAATTGTTGCGCGGCCTCCACCAGTATATGGAAGCCCTTTTTCTCTACAAAACGCCCCACCGCCAACACCTGCAACGGTTGGTTGTTGTGTGCTCGAAAGGGGCGACGAACAAAAGTGTCGAGGTTCATCCCGCAACGCACGACGACAGATTTCTCTTCGCAGGGAAAGAGCTCGCTGTAGTATCGAATATTAAACTCGCTGATCATCAACAGGCGCTGCGCGCGCTTGAGCTTTAGGGGGATGCCAGCTACATGCGGTAAGTCGCGTTCGCCGGCCGAGTGTACGGTAATGCTGAATGGAATATCCGCGAGCCAAGCGGAAAACATCGCGATAGAGCTCGAGACATTGAGAAAGTGCGCATGCAGGTGGGTGATCTCCGCCAGATCCATGGCGCGCGCATGGCGGGTGGACACCAGCAGATGAAACAACAGTTTTGCACGGTTTTTTAAATTGTCGGACGAGCTCGTCAGACACGCCCAGGCGGCTGGCCAAAATCGACCGGCGTAGCGCGTGGCATACCAGAGAATAAGACCGAGTAATTGCAGATAGCGAAGAGGGTAGAGGTACGCCGTGCGTGCCACGAGATCTTGAGCATCGTCGGCGATGCTCGTGTCGCGGCGAACGCCATAGAGCGTTACCGGCGTTCCGGTGGCCTCAAATTCGCGAATTTCGCGTCGGATAAAAGTATGAGACGGAGTACCAAAACAGGTCGTAATGTAAGCCAGCTTCATAAGGTGTTGCAGATCCGTGACAACGTTCAGAACAGTCTGCCACGGGGATGTGACACACACGCTTCCAGGTTATGGTGATACACTCTCGCTTCCCAACGAGGTAACAAACAGGATTAGGAATGACGAGGAAAGGTATCATATTAGCAGGCGGAAGTGGAACGCGTCTGTATCCTCTGACCATGGTGGTCAGCAAACAGCTCATGCCCGTGTACGACAAACCGATGATTTACTACCCGCTCGCGACACTGATGCAAGCGGGTATTCGTGAAATCCTAATTATCAGTACACCACTTGAACTCCCTCGCTTTGAAGCCCTGCTCGGCGACGGCAGTCAATGGGGCATCCAACTCGAATATGCCGTACAGGAAAAGCCAGAAGGTCTGGCGCAGGCCTTCTTGATAGGCCAGGAATTTCTCGCCGGCAGTCCTGCCGCATTGATTCTGGGGGACAACCTGTTCTACGGCCATGACCTAGTGGCTTCGCTGCGTGCGGCTCAAGCCCGCACTGACGGCGCGACCGTTTTCGGTTACCACGTGTCGAATCCCCGAGCGTACGGGGTGATTGACTTCGATGAGCAAGGCAAGGCCCTCTCGATCGAAGAAAAACCCAAAGAGCCTAAATCCAACTACGCCGTGCCCGGCCTGTACTTTTTTGATAAAGACGTGGTCGACATCGCAAGCGCAGTCAAACCATCGCCCAGAGGCGAGCTGGAAATTACCGACGTGATTGAAGCGTATCTGAATCGCGGTGATTTGCAGGTAGAGATTATGGGGCGTGGGACGGCCTGGCTCGATACCGGTACGCATGACAGTTTGCTCGATGCCGCGCAGTTCATTGAAACACTGGAGAAACGACAGGGCCTTAAAGTGAATTGTCCCGAGGAGGTCGCCTATCGGGCTGGATTCATTAACGCCGATCAGTTGCGCACACTCGCCGAACCTCTGCGCAAGAGCGGTTACGGTGAGTACCTCCTTAACCTGTTGAGCAGTCGAGTGTTTTAAGGAAACGACGATGAAGTTTATCGAAACGGCGTTGGCCGATGTGAAAATCCTGGAGCCCCAGGTGTTTGGTGATGAACGCGGCTTTTTTATGGAGACGTTCCGTACTCAAGCCTTCAATGAGGCCTGTGGTGAGCGCGAGTTTGTGCAGGAGAACCACAGCAAGTCCAGAAAGGGGATTTTGCGTGGCTTGCATTACCAGGTGGAACAGACCCAGGGCAAATTAGTGAGAGTGATTTCTGGGGAAGTCTTCGATGTTGCCGTCGATATGCGCAAAAGCTCTCCGACCTTTGGTCAGTGGGTGGGCGTTACCTTGAGCGCGGAGAACAAGCGGCAGCTTTGGGTACCGGAAGGGTTTGCACACGGCTTTTATGTGACCTCCGATGAGGCTGAATTCGTGTACAAATGCACAGACTACTATGCGCCCGCGCACGAGCGTTCCCTGCGCTGGGACGATCCGACGGTGGGTGTTGAATGGCCGATAGCCGAGGGCGATACGCCGGTTCTGTCGGCAAAGGACGAAGAAGGCCTGCTCTGGGCTCAAGCCGACAAATTCGCATAGGAGAGTGCCATGAAAGTGGTCGTAACAGGTGCGGGTGGGCAGCTTGCAACGGAATTGGCGCTGACGCGCCCGGAACACATTGAACTGTGTTGTGTGGGTCGAGCTGAACTCGATATCGGCGATGCAGATGCGGTGCGTGCTTTTCTCGAGGCGCAGATGCCGGATGTCGTGATCAATGCCGCAGCCTACACCGCCGTAGACAAGGCTGAAGAAGACTGTGACCAGGCGTTCCGTGTGAATGAACAAGGCACGGCCAATCTCGTCAATGCGATGCCAGCAGGCGCCTACCTGCTGCATGTGTCGACGGACTTCGTGTTCAATGGGGCGAAGAACGTGCCTTACGCCGAAGACGATGAAACGCACCCCATGAGCGTCTATGGCGAAAGCAAACGCGCAGGGGAGCGCGTGTTGGAACAAAGTTCGCATAACAACTGGGCGATCGTACGCACTTCCTGGGTCTATGCTGCGCGTGGTAAGAATTTTGTGCATGCAATGTTGCACTACATGTCCCAGCGGGAGTCGATGAATATTGTTGTCGACCAGGTGGGCACACCGACCTGGGCGAAAGGCCTGGCGCAGCTTTGCTGGCAGATGGTGGATCAACGTGTGACCGGTCTGTATCACTGGAGTGACGCAGGTGTTGCCAGCTGGTATGACTTTGCCGAGGCCATTATGCAGCTTGGCCTGGAGCACGGCTTGCTCGAGCGAGCCATCCCTTTGTATGCGATTCCGACAGCGTCCTACCCCTTGCCGGCTCGTCGACCTGCATACAGTGTCATGGATAAACGCAAAGTCCTGTCGGCTCTGCCCGGTTTGGAGCAGAGGCACTGGCAGACGCAGTTGCGTGCAATGTTTAATGAATTGAAGGAAATAACGAATTAATGTCTAAAGTACTGTTGGTGACCGGTGGGGCCGGGTTTATTGGAGCAAATTTCGTTTTGTATTGGCTGGGGAAGTACCCTCAAGACCGAGTGGTGGTTCTCGATGCGCTGACCTACGCGGGAAACCTGGATAACTTAGCTGCAGTAAAAGATTCCGACGCTATGACCTTTGTGCATGGTGATATCTGTGATCAGCCACTCGTCGAGGCGCTAATACGAGACCAGAAGGTCGATACGCTGGTGCATTTTGCCGCCGAATCGCATGTGGACCGATCGATCACCGGGCCGGATGCCTTTATTGAAACCAATGTCATCGGCACACACAGTCTTCTGAAAGCCGCGAAAAAAGTCTGGCTGGACGAGGAAGCCAATGTCGAGGGACACCGATTCCATCATGTGTCCACCGATGAGGTCTACGGTACGCTAGGCCCGGAAGACCCGGCGTTTCGGGAAGACACACCCTACGCGCCCAATTCGCCTTACTCCGCGAGTAAGGCCGCATCCGATCACCTGGTTCGGGCCTACCATCATACCTACGGTTTGAATGTCACCACGTCAAACTGCTCCAACAACTACGGCCCCTTTCATTTTCCTGAAAAGCTGATCCCGTTAGTGATCACCAATATTCTGTTTGACCGGGCGTTGCCCATCTATGGCGATGGCAAGCAGATTCGAGATTGGTTGTATGTTGAAGACCATGCGCGAGGCATTGATCTAATTCTTGAGAAGGGCCGCATTGATGAAACCTATAACATCGGTGGCATCAACGAATGGGCGAACATCGACATCGTGAAACTGATTTGCGGACTGATGAACGAGGCCTTCGCCAACGACAGTGGTTTAGCCGAGCGCTTCCCTGAGGCGAGCGCGGCACAAGCAGGCAACGCAGAAAGTTTGATTACTTACGTCAAGGATCGGCCCGGCCATGATCGTCGCTACGCTATTGATCCTACCAAGGCGAACAATGAATTGGGTTATCAACCCGCTGAGACCTTCGAAACCGGTATTCGACGTACCTTGCAGTGGTATCTCGAGAACGAAAGTTGGTGGCGCGCGGTGATGGACGGCAGTTATCGGCAGTGGATTGAAAAGCAGTATGGTTAGTATGGCGCGGTATGTGCTTAATCATCCGCAACAGCGGTGATATCGCGGTAATCTTACAAAAAAAGCCCGAAAAGTGTCGGGCTACTTTACATCAGTACTTAATTCGTTTTTGAGGACGGAAAAATGAATCAGTTTAAAACGCTTTTTGCAGCCCTGACTCTGGCTTTGTTTGCCGGATGTGCCAGCAACTCGGACGTACAGGACGCCGCGCCCGACAGCGTAGCCGGTCAGTACCTTCAATACACCATCGGTGTGGGGGATGTGTTGCAGGTGAATGTCTGGCGCAACCCAGAGTTGAGTCTGGTCGTACCTGTACGACCTGATGGCAAGATCTCCATGCCGCTGGTCGGCGATGTGGTGGCTGCGGGGAAAACCGCAACGGAGCTGAGCGATAACCTGCGCGAGCAACTGGTGAATTTTATCCGTAACCCTCAGGTTACGATCATTGTGACGGAAACCACGTCTACGGACTTCCAACGTCGAGTACGCGTAACCGGCGCCGTTGAAAACCCTCTGTCGATCGTTCATCGCGATGGCATGACCGTGCTTGACCTAGTGCTTGAGGCTGGAGGCGTTACGGAGTTTGCGATTCCTAACAAGGCGGTGTTGTACCGTAAGACAGAGTCTGGTGCCAAAGCGTACAGCATTCGTCTCGGCGACATTCTCAAGAAAGGACGGCTTGAAACGAACTACGAACTTGCGCCATCTGACATCGTTACCATCCCGGAACGCACATTTTAAGGCTCAAGGCTTCGAGGTGATTTATGGATAATGTCGACTTTTTAAAAGAAATTCTGCTGGCTTTAAAATTCGAGCTGATTCGCTTCCGATTTGCGGCGGTGACGCTGGGGCTCGTCGTCTTGTTCCTCGTATTGGGTGTTGGCCTGACTTGGCAGAACCAATATGTCAGCCGAGCCATTCTGGAAGTGGACGACTCCAATATCATCAAACCTCTCCTGAGGGGACGTGCGGAATTTGCAGACATCGACCGGGTTGATGAGGCGAAAAACCTTATGGACTCCAAGGCCTTGTTGGAGCAGATTGCGCGTCGCCTTGGCTATATCGATGATGACTCCAGCTCCCTCGAAGTGAATGAGTACATCAAAACGCTCCGCGGGCATATCAGTGTTGAGCCAGATGTCGAGCGTAAAAACTTTTTCTCTATTGCGTATGCCGGCAGCGATCCCGAGCTGGCCTATGAGTCCGCGAATGTCCTTGTCGAGGAATTTGTTCGATTCCAGCAACAGAGTCGTCGCGCAGAAGGTGAAATCGCATTCGAATTTATCACCAAGCAGGCGGATGCGTATAAAGAGCGTTTGGAAAAAGCAGAGCGCGCGCTGCAAGAATTCAAAGCGCAAAGCTTGGATACGAATGAAGAAACCGTTCAGCGCAGAATCAATGAGCTGGAGTCCGAGATTCAGGAATTGAAGTTAAGTATTCAAGAGTCCGAATCTCGAATTTTGTCCATGCGCGCTCAACTGGGGAACGAAAGCAAATACCTGGATGTGCAGGCAAAAATCTACGACCTCAAACAACAGCGATTTGTACTCCAGGAGCGCTTAAATGAGCTTCGCTTGCAATATCAGGATTCCTACCCTGATATCGTCACGATTAAACAGCAAATCAGCAACCTTGATGCGGAAATTGTTCGAGCAAGTGGTGGCAGTGATGTTGTGACACCGATGATTCGCGGTCGAAATGCACTGGAAACGAACCCGGAAGTACTGTTCGAAGAACTGCGTAAGCAGTTAGCCGTACAGGAAGTATCGCTGAAAGCACAACGCGAGCGCCTGGTTTCTCTGGAGCGACTGCTCGAAGAGGAAAGAGAAAAAGCAGACATCGTGGTGGAAAATCAGACAACCTCAGCCGATCTAATGCGTGATTACACCGTGACCAAGAACGCCTATGAGGAATTGCTGGCGCGGAAAGAAAATGCGGGCTTGTCTGTTGCGATTCAAAAAGACGGTCGGGGCTTGACCTTCAGAGTAGTAGAAGAGCCTGCGTATCCGTTTTACCCAACCGGGCTGACCTTCGCGCAGTTTTTGATTGCCGCTCCTATATTGGCGATAGGACTGCCTATCGGTCTGATCATCGCGTTAGTGATTCTGGACCCGCGTATCAGAACCATGACGGCGCTGAAAATGAGTTTGGATGACGACAACGAACTCCTAGGTGTGTCAGGGCATTACCACACGGCCTTTTCTGAAAGGGTACTGAAGAAGGATATGCTTATTTTGTCCGGCATCGTGGCGTTGGTAGCAGCGATTTATATCTATATAGCGATTGTCGGTCTGCAAGCGTAAGCAGGAAGCGGATTGTGAAATTAAAATTAGCGTTATTGGCGACGTCGTCTCTGTGGGCGCAAGCCGTATGTGCTGCGCCGGCAGATGATAAGGAAGGGCGTCTAGACATCGGTGGCACGCTCTGGGCCGAAACTCGAATTGATCGAAATGCGTTCCGTATTCCGGAAAATTCCGATATTCCGAAAACCCGAGAGCAGCAGAACTATTACGGCCTTGAGCTGCGCGGTGCCTATCACAGTGATATGACGAACTTCACTGCTCACTACAATGGCGGTAAGGAGTTCTATACTCAGGGAAGTCAGGAAGATGATGTGATCGTCAATGGCGAATCGCAACTGGCCTACGGGAATGAGACGAGTATCTTTGATCTCGACCTACGTCACAGCACGCGCCGTCAGTTGAATAATCCAGAAGACGACGATCTGGCGGTGAATACAAACCAACAACGTATCTATTTTGCTCGCCCCTCAGTAAAAACTCGGGCAGATAAGGTAAACAGCCTTTCGTTAGCGGGTATTTTTACCGCAGTACGTTTTGATTCCGAGGAGCGTGAGGACACAGATCAGGCTGGGGCGGAACTCGGTTGGTTGCATCGTACCCCGTATTCTAAAGACGTTGGCTTGGTGGTGTCAGCCAGTGACATTCGGTACAAGACGGAAGACGAACTCGATTATCGATACACACGCGCCTTTGCGTATCTCACCTCTGAAACACGCAATCTGACTTACTTGATTCAGGGTGGAATTAACCGGATAGAGCCCCTGTATGTCGACGTCGTTGAAGAAGACCCTTTCTACAACGCAGAAATCGCGTACACAAACAGTGGCAATATTTTCACGGCTACGGGCAGCTATGAGCTCACCGCGACAAGCTTTTTACGTGGTCTGCTCGATAACAATGTCAGTGTAGGTGGTAGCGACAATGTCGAAGACCAGATAAAACTACAAAACTTTGAAATTATCTGGGAAAACAAGACGATTTGTAATCGTTGCACGGCATTATTTTCGTACGCTTGGCAAGAACTCGAGTATTTACGTTTCGATGAATACGATCAGCAGGCGGATGTCTGGACCTTGGAATTCAGGTATAGACTTTCGCCGAAGATGGAGGCAACCGGGCTGTATTCTGAGCGTGATATTCAATACGTAGAACAGACGGAAAGGGATGTGCTGCATAAGCGAGGAGAAGCAAGACTGGCATATCAATTCAGCCGTTTAGGCCGCATTGAGTTATTTACTCGAGAGGAGAGTCGCGATCGAGTAGATGATCCGTACAAAAATTTGCAGTACGGGATTCGGTTAGGAATAGAAATACCATAATAGACACAGGCACTCCGGTTACGTGAAGAAAGACTTGATATTTATTGTGATTGTGCTGATCAGCGGCTTTATCGGTTTGGTGTATACCAACCGTTCCACGGATGATTTGCTGGTAGAAAAGCACAATGAGATGGTTGAACAAAATGGTGACGCTGCTCGGGTAGAGAGCAGGGCTTATGACAGCTTTAGAATCAAGAATACGACGCCGCAAATTGGTGCGTCACTGCCGAAAGGTGTCAGTATCAGTGAAGATTACGAACGCTATCAGGCGCAGCTGGATGCGAACAAAGATTCTGAGCAGTTCGACTCCAATACCTTTGATCCATTGCTGGCTGCAAACTCCTGGGAGGCGGTATTTGATGCATGGAAGCTGAGCGTAATTGAGAATATGACGCCGAAATCGAATCTGGTGGATAGCCGAAGCGAGCAAGACTGCGTGGTTGATTTTTACATCGACGGAGACACGCCCACCTCACTCGATTTTTCTCACGCCGTCAGCTTTAGTGTGGCGGAAGACGCCTTGGGCTTGGAGCAGGGTGAGAGTCGCGTAATCCTCAATTACTTGAGGAGTGGGATAAGCTTGCGTGTGGCTACACGCAAGTTGACAGAGTTCTGCCAGTAAACGGCTATACGCTTAAGGCAAATTGATACAATCTCGACCGTAACCGAAAAACCAAGGTAGAAAGAGACTATAGAGCTCGCATTTAACTATCAACCCTTCAGCCGTTGGAAAAAGGACATGACTGCGATTCAAGCAGAGGAATCACGCCCATTATGCGTGGATCTTGACGGGACATTGACGAGAACAGATACGCTCTATGAGCTATTGATGCTCTTAGTGAAATTTCGTTTTCATATGCTTTTCATGCTGCCCTTCTGGGTGCTGAAGGGTAAGGCACATCTCAAGAGCAAGTTATCCGAAAAGCTCAGTTTGAACCCCGAGCTTCTGCCCTACAATCAGGGTGTGCTCGACTTTTTGAATGATGCTTATAGCAAGGGCCGAAAAATCTGGCTTTGTACTGGGTGTCATCAGAAGCAGGCCCAGAAAATAGCAGACCATCTCGGCCTGTTTGAAGGTGTCATCGCAACGACGGACACAGAAAACATAACCGGGTCGCGTAAAGCAAAACTGCTTGTCGAAAAGTTTGGTGATAAACAATTCGATTATATTGGCAATCACGATATCGACATCAAAGTGTGGGATCACTCCGACAAGGTATTGGTTGCAGGAGAGCAGAAATTTATAAACCGTATGATGAAAAAATACGGTGAGATACAGGCCTTTCCAGTCCCCACACCGAAATTGAAAACGTATATAAAAGCGATTCGAGTACATCAGTGGGTAAAAAATGCACTGATCTTCGTGCCTCTGTGTCTCGACTTCCAGCTAGCGACACCAGATATGGCGATCAAGGCTGTATTAGGCTTTTTTGCCTTTTCGTTGCTCGCCTCCGCTACCTATATTATTAATGATCTCTTGGATCTTGAAGCCGACAGAGCGCATCACAAAAAGAAATACCGCGCTTTTGCCGCTGCGGATATTTCGATTAAAACGGCGATCATGATGTTCGTTGTACTCTCTATCAGTGCTATCGCTATCACCGCAGTGCTCCCGACACTTTTCTGGCTTGTCGCGTTGGTCTATCTGGTCACGACGTTGGCGTACTCCTTCCATGTTAAGAGCATGGTGATACTCGACACCTGCATATTGGCGGGCTTGTTCACGATTCGGGTGATCGGAGGAACGGTTGTTATTTGGGCGGAATGGTCATTTTGGCTGCTCGCATTTTCGATGTTCTTCTTCTTGAGCCTTGCGTTTACCAAGCGAGCGTCAGAGCTGAACGCACTGATTGTTTCGGGAAAGACATCGGCTAAGGGTCGGGGATATATCACCAGTGATGCCCCTCTTGTCACGGCTATGGGCGTCAGTAGCGGCTATATTGGGGTGCTGGTGATCGCGCTCTATATCAATAGTGACAAGGTTAAATCCAACTACGCGACACCTGAAATTTTGTGGCTTATTTGCCCATTACTCCTCTACTGGATTGGCCGTATTTGGCTGAAGACGGTGCGGGGTGAAATGAACGAAGATCCGATCGTGTTTGCGATTAAAGATAAGATTTCACACATCACAGCTTTGATGTGCGCACTCGTGGTGATTTCCGCGTCGGCTTTTGGGGCTTGATATGAGCTATCAATCTTGGGGTCGCTACCCGAAAGTGCATCAACGAGGTTACAGCCTGAAGCCGCGCTTTTCCTTTCCGACTTTCGACATGGATACGGAAATTTTGCCGTTCGGGTGTGGGCGCAGCTATGGTGATTCCTGCTTGAACTCACGTGGTCTCGTATGCGATACCCGGCAATACAATAAGTTTGTTGAGTTTGATGCGGAAAGGGGCGTGGTTACGGCCGAATCTGGCGTGACCTTAGCGGATATTATCGAGCTGGCTCTGCCCCAAGGCTGGTTTCTCCCAGTCACGCCTGGTACAAAATATGTCAGTTTAGGTGGTGCTGTAGCGAACGATGTGCACGGTAAAAATCACCATGTCGATGGCTCGTTCGGGCATTTTGTAAAAAGTCTTGAACTGATTCGTTCGGATGGCGAACGTTTAACGTGCTCGCCGTCGTCGAACAAAGAAATGTTCTACGCAACGATCGGTGGATTGGGTTTAACCGGATTAATCTCGACGGTGACCTTACAGTTAAAATCAGTAGAGTCTGCCTACCTTTCAGTCGATACTATTGCATTCAACGGTTTGGATGAGTTCAAGCAGCTCTCCGATGAGTCCAAACAAGATTATCTGTACACCGTTGCGTGGATTGATTGCATGGCCCAGGGCGATGCCCTCGGACGGGGGATATTTTTAAGGGCGAACCACTGCGCGTCCTCTAAGCCGGCGACGCTGGCGAAGAAAAAGTTAAGTGTGCCCTTCAACTTTCCTGGCATGGCTTTGAATAAGCTAAGTATCAAGGCCTTCAACCAATTCTACTATTGGAATGGTAAGCGCAAAGAATGTCTTGGGCAGGAGCAACATTACGATCCCTACTTTTACCCTTTGGACGGCATCAACGATTGGAATCGGATTTACGGGAAACGTGGCTTCCTGCAATATCAGTTCGTGGTGCCTGCTAAGGACTACTCTGCAATCAAGCAGATCATGGCGAGAATTGCGGACGCAGGTGCTGGCTCATTTCTTGCTGTGTTGAAGGAGTTTGGCGACATTCCCTCCTTGGGCATGCTGTCCTTCCCGCGCGAGGGTGTGTGCTTAGCGCTCGACTTCCCGTTTCAGGGTCAGAAAACACTGACATTGCTGAATGAACTGGATTCGTTGGTGGTAGAAGCAGGAGGAGCAATCTATCCGGCTAAGGATGCTCGGATGTCGGCGAGTGTATTCCAGTCGTTTACGCCTAAGCTCGAGGAATTCAAAATTTATAAGGACCCGCTGTTTAGCTCTGACTTCTGGCGTCGGGTTACGGAGAACTAAATGGAAAATGTCGTTATTTTGGGCGCAACAAGTGCTGTAGCTCAGGCTGTGGCGAAGCACTATGCGCGTGCTTCTACGCAGTTGATTTTAGTAGGGCGAAACCAAGCGTATTTGGAGAGCATCGAGCAGGACCTGATGACCCGAGGTGCTGAAAAGGTGCAAACCATTGTTCAGGATCTGGCAGAAAGTAGTAAATGGGAAGATCTTGTTGCGCATATTTACACCTTGTTGGATCGCGTAGATATTCTGCTGGTTGCGCATGGGACACTGCCGGATCAAGCGCTCTGTGAACAATCGGCTGAACGCACACTCGAGGCCATTAACGCCAACGCGCTCAGTCAAATTGCGATGCTCACCGCGTTTGGAAATAAGATGGCGGCGTCACGATCGGGCAAGATTGCGGTGATTTCGTCTGTCGCGGGCGACCGAGGTCGGCAAAGCAATTACGTGTACGGTGCGGCGAAAGCGATGCTGTCTACCTATGTGGACGGTTTGAGAAATCGGCTTTACAAAAGCGGTGTCAGCGTATTGACAGTTAAGCCGGGCTTTATAGACAGCCCGATGACGGCACATATCGAAAAGAAAGGTGCGCTATGGGCGACCCCCGAAAAAGTGGCCGATGACATTGTTAACGCGATTGAAAAGGGGCGCAGCAGTATCTATACGCCCTGGTTCTGGCGTTACATTATGCTGATCATTTGCAGCATTCCCGAATTTATTTTTAAACGACTTTCACTTTAGAGCTTCAGGCAATACCCGCATGGCAAAGTTTATCCCTTTAATATTGTTTACTGTACTTACTAATTTTGGCTCGCAGATACTTCTAAAAAAAGGAATGACGAGCATCGCCCAGTTTGATATCAGCGCTTCAGGCATTATGAAGTCGGCTTTCGATATCATTTTTAATCCTTATGTCATATCTGGGCTGCTGGTGATGGTCATCAGCATGGGCAGTCATCTGGTTGTGCTCTCGCGAGTGGATATCAGTTACGCGTATCCCTTTCTTGGTCTGTCCTTCGTACTCACGGCCCTTTGGGGTTACTTCGTGCTTTCGGAAGATGTAAACACTTACCGTATTCTTGGCGTACTGCTCATCTGCAGTGGTGTGGCTCTGGTTGCAAAAAGTTAATTTGGTTTGAGGAATATCGATGAAACATTTTATTTTTGGTGGTGATGGGTTTCTAGGCACGGAGCTGACGAAGAAGCTCACCGCACGCGGTGAACAGGTTGTCATCTGTGATCTGAAAAAAACCGAGTCTTCGGGCATTTATGAGAGTGAGCTCGTCACTTACATTGAAATGGACGTGACAAAAAAGGAAGACTTTGATCGAGTGGGCCTGACTGCGGACGACGTGCCCTACCATTTCGCGGCGCGATTGTTGGTGCCCATCCTGCCCAGAGGTGAGCGTACAGAATACTTTTGGACGGCACTTTACGACGGTACCAAAAACGTACTCGAGTATCTGGAAAGCAAAGGCTGTCACAAAATGATCTATTACACGACGGATATGGTGTACGGTCATACGGTCCATCATCCACGCTTCGAAGACCATCCCAGAGCGCCACTTGGCCCTTATGGCAATGCGAAATTGGAAACAGAGTACCTTTGTGAGGCCTACCGCAAGAAGGGCTTTAACATTACGATTTTCAGACCGCGTTTGATTATTGGCCCTGGACGATTGGGTATCCTTGAAAAACTGTTCAAGCTGGTTGATGCGAACCTGCCGGTACCGACGATAGGCAGTGGTAAAAACTACTATCAGTTCATCTCTGTGAGTGATTGTGCTAACGCTGTGATTTGTGCGGTAGAGAAGGGTATCCCCAACGAAGCTTACAACCTGGGTTCTCTGAACCCGCCCACTGTGAACGAGTTGCTGAAGAAATTGATCAAACGGGCGGATAGTAAATCTTTCCTGATTCCTACACCGGCGTTTCTTGTTAAGTTTGTGCTCGACATTCTCGATCGAATTGGCAAACCGATCATGGACCCAGAGCAATACCTTATCGCTGATGAAACCTGTGTCTTGGATGTATCGAAGGGCGAGAAAGAGCTAGGGTGGGTTCCCCAGGACAGTGATGAGGCGATGTTAATTGCTGCTTACGATAGCTATCGTGAAGGCCTTGAAGCGAAAAAGGAAGGAGAAGCCAAACCCGCTTGAGTGGTGACACACCAGAGTGGATATGGTGATAACAGGATGGACCGTACACGCCAGCCTTTGACCTGAGCTCAATCAGGGCAAGCGCTGGCGTCGTTCGTCTTGACTCTTTTGAATATTAGACAGATTTTGTTGGGTAATGACAGTGAAAAACGAATTCAGGCGTAGAAAACGACTTCTTCAGAATCATGATACGCTCGTGCAGTGGATTCAACACGCGCTGAACGCGCTCGTTGTCGTGGGCACACTTATCTTCTTTACCACCCTGCGCGATGGGGAAGTGCTGTCCCACTACCGTACGATGGCGGTCTTTGCCGTGCTCGTCATGGTCATTACCTACAATGTATTTGGCGTACATCGACGCTTCGACAATTTGATCGGTGCCATTCAACATATCGCCAGAGCTTGGGGTGTGGTGATTATCATCCTAGCTTGGGTCGCGTTCCTCACCAAAACCTCCGAACAATATTCACGACAAGTGATTGTGTACTGGGCTATTTTTTCATTTATTGGCCAAGCCTTCGTACAAGTTCTGGTGTCCAAACTGTACATCTATTACAGCAAAAACCATCGTGAGAGATTGCCCGCACTTATCGTGGGAAGCGGTAGTCTTGCTGAACACTTGGCACGCAGTCTGTCGAGGAATATCTGGTTGCGTGACAAGGTGGTTGGTTTTGTCACCCTTGAAGGGGACACAGCGGATGACTGGCAGGTTGTCGACGTGCCTTTTCTAGGTGAACTCTCGCAACTGAAGAGTTTAATCGAAGCACACGGCATACGGCGTATTTATTTGGCACCGACATTTTCACAGAACGCGAATGTGAAATTAGTCCAGGAGATGTTGATCGATTCAAATATCGACCTTGTGTGGGCGCCCGATATTTTCGAGTTCCGTTTGCTGAACCACAGCGTACGTGAAGTCGCGGGCGTACCCCTCATTACTTTGAATGAGACACCGTTGATGTCAGGCGGGCCTGCCTTCATTAAATCGATGATGGACAAAAGCGCTGCGCTGATTCTCATTCTGCTGTTTTCACCGGTGTTGATCGCGGTTGCGCTCGCGGTGAAGCTGACCTCCGAAGGCCCTATCATATTCAAACAGGTGCGCGATGGTTGGGATGGCAAGAAATTCTATGTGTATAAATTCCGAAGCATGTACCAGCACCAGCCTGATAAAGTGGTGAAGCAGGCTACCAAGGGCGATCCGCGCATCACACCGGTGGGTGCCTTCATTCGCAAGACGAGCCTGGACGAGCTGCCTCAGTTATTTAACATCTTGGAAGGCAGTATGTCGCTGGTGGGGCCACGGCCACACGCAGAATCGCACAACGAGTACTATTCGGATAAAGTGAAGGCCTATCTGGCACGACATCGTATTAAGCCGGGAATGACAGGTTTGGCTCAGATAAATGGCTTTCGGGGTGAAACCGATACGATTGAAGCGATGGAGCGGCGCGTGGAGCTGGACTTGGAATACATCAGTAACTGGTCACCGTTACTGGACATCAAGATATTGTTTTTAACACCGTTTGCGTTGATATCACGAAACGAAAACGCCTATTGATACACCGCTTCGTCAGGCAGGCAGAGCGTATCTGCTCTGCCTGTTCCCGATGGTGTTAGGCCCAAGGGTTTTTGTACAGCCCGGTTTTTTGCTTGAACACTAGCCAGAAGATTTGCATGTCGTCCAGAAAGTAGCGTTTGAACATGCGCTTGGGTTCCTGTGAAATTCGAAATGCCCATTCCAGTCCGGTGCGCGACATCCACTTGGGCGCACGCTTAACGCCACCTGCCTCAAATTCAATCGTTGCGCCAATCGCGAGAAATATTTTAACCCCAGGCATTTTATCACGATGACGATAAATCCATTTCTCCTGTTTTGGCGCACCCACGCCTACTGCCAGCACAGTTGCGCCGCTTTGATTGATACGATCGATGATTTGTTGGTTTTCGTCATCGTCATGTTCAAAACCAAAAGGCGGGCTGTAGCCGTCGATGACGATTTGGCTGTTCGTACGCGCGTTGATATTTTGCTGAGCTTGAACCACGGTAGTTTCGGAGCCTCCGAGCAAAAATACACGCATATCTTGTGTGTTCTGGCTGTGATACTGACAGAAGGCGGGAAAGAAATCAGAGCCCGCGATTTGATCTTTAATGGGGTTTTGAGCATCCAACACGCGAGACAACATCATTAATACGCGGCTGTCGCACACGATATGCTCGGCATTTTGATAGCACTCGAAAAATTCACGGTCTTTCTGCAGCTTGATCAGGTGATCCGCATTGGGCGTCACCACAACGCCTTCCGTCAAGGTTTCCAAAAAATCGTTAAAGAGAATGTTTTGGATATCGATGTTGAGGAAGGTGAACGTGCTTTCTGAAATTTCAGCTTGATTGGAGGTACTCATTCTTTAACTTAACGTAGTTTTGCGCCGAGTAGGTGAAAAATTGCAACTCCTGTTCACTCAGCGGGCGAACAGCTTTGCATGGACTGCCAACATAGAGGTAGCCACTTTCAAGTTTTTTACCGGGTGGTACGAGCGTGCCTGCGCCCACGATCACATGTTCAGGAACATGTGCTCCATCGAGTACGATCGCACCGATGCCGATGAGGACGCGGTTGTCGATTTGGCAACCATGCAGGCAGGCTTTATGGCCTACGGTGACGTCGTCACCGATGATCAGAGGCCAGCCGTCTGGGTTGTAAGTGCTGGCATGGGTGATATGCAGAACGGCCCCGTCCTGGATACTCGTTCGTTTACCAATTCGGATGCGGTGCATGTCGCCGCGCAGGATGGCGCCTGGCCAGATCGAGCTATCGTCATCGATATGTACGTCACCAATCACGGTGGAGGCGGGGTCAATAAAGACCTTTTTGCCTAATGTGGGGGCGACGTTGTTGTAGCTGCGCAAGGCGTCCATATCTTCGTTTCTAAACCCATGAACTGGAAGGTAAATGTTATCATGTATCTGTTATGAACCCGTGACTATTACTGTAAAAAGGCCGTATGACAACGAGCAAACCCGTTAAGAAACGCTTCATTGCGGGCGCGAAATGTCCGAAATGTGAACTGGTTGATAAAATCGTGTTACTCACTACTGAGGACGATGAGCACATCGAGTGCGTGAACTGTGGTTACAAGGAGAGCAAGTCCGATCTGGATCAGGGGACGGGCGCGCCCGACCCCGGTGATGTGCAGGCCGTGAAATTCATCGAGCCTCAATAAAGATCAATGAAATGTGGCCGGGTCGGGCCGGTACTCCAGCTCCAGAGAAATGGATGAGTCACCGGCGAGGCAAGGCCACTCTTCGATCATAGCGCGCCAGCCTTCAGCACGATGCAGCGCGAGATAGCGCTTGAGGGCAGCGTTGGCTTGCAGCTCCTGTGCCGTAAAGAGTTCGTCCACAGCATAGTGAACGGCCATATCGAGGTCATTGGCGTAGTCATCTCCAAGCAGGTGATGAACGATGATGTTCGACAGGGTCATGTCCATTGGGATGAGCGGCACGCCGCCAATCATCATGATGCGGTCATTCACTTCTTCCATGAGCCGATGAGCAAGGTAGGCTTCATCGATCAGGGCCTGTAAGCCCTGATCTTCGTCGAGAAGCTCGGTTTGGGCATTGAAAAAGTTCTGGGCGACTTCGACGATGGGTTCGACGAACTCGAAGATTTCGGCACTGCGCGATACCGCAATAAGGGCTTCCAGAAAATCCGGTACGTGCTCGATGTAGCGGGTCAGGAAATGGGTGAGCGTATCACTGCCACCATCGCCTGGAAGGACAATAGCGCGGTGTAACAACGGTAATCGATGCTCCACATAGGTCGACAGGGACCCTGATTGCGTCTCATTCTTCTGTGCATGCGCTATGGAAGTGCGAATCAGCACGTTTTTGTCTCTACCCATGTAGTGAAGTTCGTATAGAAGGTTGCTGCGTCTGCTGCGAATATTGGGTATTCGCGCACGTCTTTTCCCCCGGCGTGTTCCTAAAAGTTAATTCATATCTGCCCATTTACAAGCGCTTAGAGCAAATCTGACTAGTTGAACTCTTTTTTAGAATTAATGACGCTGGCGCACCGCTGTGAGGCGGAGTTCATGGGGGTTGATCAAAACTTATATTATTTGGATGCCAAGTAACCATTCACAAAGTTAATAATCTCTAGTTATAATCAATTCAGTGCGACGGATTGTCGCAGCCGAATTGAACGAGGGTGCTTTGCCATTTCATGGCAGCAGTAGGCCTCCCGTCGCCGAAAGCAGAAATTTATTCTGGCTATCGTTCAGTGCGGTATGTAGAAACAAGGCAGTAATAAAAACAATAAGTTACATACATACGACAAATGGAGACGGGCGATGAGGTTGTCATACAGAACACCCATTGCGCTGTTCGCCCTCGTGTCTTCAGCTCTTTTGACTGCGCCAGCTCTCGCTGGCGAGTGGCAGCTGAATATGACCGAAGGTGTGACAGCTCTAAGTCAGGAAGTGTTCAGCCTGCACATGTTGATCTTTTGGATCTGCTGTGTGATAGGCGTTGTGGTGTTCGGTGCAATGTTTATCAGCATGTACCTGCATCGAAAATCCAGAGGCGCGGTTGCCGATAACTTTCATGAAAGTACGGTACTCGAGATAATCTGGACCATCATTCCTTTTGCCATTCTCATTGGCATGGCCATCCCGGCCACTAAAACCCTCGTCAAGATCTACGACACTGATAATCCCGACGTTGAAGTCCTGGTAACGGGTTATCAATGGAAGTGGAAATACGAATACCCCGAAGAGGGGGTAAGTTTTTTCTCGAGTTTGAGCACGCCAAAAGACGAAATTTACGGTGACGCCGACAAAGGCCCGCACTATTTGTTGGAAGTGGATGAGCCGCTCATTATCCCCGCCGGCAAGAAAGTGCGATTCCTCGTGACTGCGGCCGACGTCATTCATAGCTGGTGGGTCCCCGATCTTGCGGTCAAACGTGATGCTATTCCCGGATACATTAACGAAGCCTGGACTCGAGTTGAGGAACCCGGCTTGTATCGTGGCCAATGTGCCGAGTTATGCGGTAAAGACCATGGCTTTATGCCGATCGAAGTCAAAGTGGTGAGCCAAGAAGAGTTTGACGAGTGGATTGCCGAGCGACAAGCGCGGGCGGCAGAGATCGCAGAAGCGGCCAAGCAGACGTTGGAGTTCGACGAACTCTACGCCCAGGGAGAGCAGGTCTATCAACAGTTTTGTGCGACTTGCCATCAGCCAGAGGGGCAGGGCGCAGGTATATTTCCTGCGATTGCCGGTAGCCCTATTGCGACGGGCCCTGTAGCCGATCATTTGAATCGGGTAATCAATGGCGGTGGCGCCATGCCGGCGTTCGGCGAACAGTTAACCCCGGTCCAGACAGCGGCGGTGGTGACTTTCCAGCGAAATGCGTTTGGCAACAACATGGGTGACCTCGTACAGCCCATTGATGTCGTCAGTTTTGAGCAAGGCCAATAGGAGAACGATAATGGCACATGGTCCTGCGAAAGGTTTAAGTCGGTGGCTCTTTACCACCAACCACAAAGACATCGGCACGATGTATCTTTGGTTCAGTTTTCTGATGTTCTTTGTCGGCGGCATGTTCGCATTAGTGATTCGAGCGGAGTTGTTTCAACCCGGATTACAAATCGTCGAACCTGAATTTTTTAACCAGATGACCACGCTGCACGGATTGATCATGGTGTTCGGTGCGGTGATGCCAGCGTTTGTCGGGTTGGCCAACTGGATGATCCCGATGATGGTCGGAGCGCCGGATATGGCTCTGCCACGGATGAACAACTGGAGTTTCTGGATCCTGCCCTTTGCCTTCACCGCGCTCATTAGCACCCTCTTTATGGAGGGCGGTGCGCCTAACTTCGGTTGGACGTTCTATGCACCTTTGAGCACCACTTACGCGCCACCGAGCGTGACGCTGTTTATTTTTTCCGTCCATATCATGGGTGCGAGTTCCATTATGGGCGCGATCAATATTATCGCGACGATCCTCAATATGCGCGCGCCGGGCATGACGCTGATGAAAATGCCTTTGTTCGTATGGACATGGTTGATCACAGCCTATTTGCTCATCGCGGTCATGCCTGTACTCGCGGGTGTGGTCACAATGATGTTGATGGACATTCATTTTGGTACCAGCTTTTTCAATGCAGCAGGTGGTGGTGACCCGGTATTGTTCCAGCACGTGTTCTGGTTCTTTGGTCACCCGGAAGTCTACATTATGATTTTGCCGGCCTTTGGCATCGTCAGTGCGATTATTCCCACCTTTGCGCGCAAGCCGTTGTTCGGGTATTCCTCGATGGTGTACGCGACAGCCTCAATTGCATTCTTGAGTTTTATCGTTTGGGCGCATCACATGTTTACGGTGGGTATGCCGTTAGCCTCTGAGTTGATCTTCATGTACGCGACAATGCTGATTGCAGTGCCTACCGGGGTGAAAGTCTTCAATTGGGTTACCACGATGTGGAAAGGCAGCATGACCTTTGAGACGCCGATGCTGTTTTCGATCGCCTTCGTGATTCTATTTACGATAGGTGGCTTTTCCGGTTTGATGCTCGCCATTGCGCCGGCAGATTTCCAATATCACGACACCTACTTTGTGGTGGCACATTTTCATTATGTGCTTGTCCCTGGGGCGATATTCTCCATTACGGCGGCGGTGTATTACTGGCTGCCGAAATGGAGTGGCAGGATGTATGACGAAACGATGGGCAAGGTGCATTTTTGGATCGCTTTCATTGGTCTGAACGTGACCTTCTTCCCGATGCACTTTTCTGGCCTGGCGGGGATGCCTCGCCGTATTCCCGACTACAACCCCTTGTGGGCGGATTGGAACATGATTTCGTCCGTCGGAGCGTTTCTGTTTGGTGCGGCACAAGTGCTATTCCTGTACATCGTGATACGTACTATCGTCAGCGGTCGGCCGGCCACGGATCAGGTGTGGGAAGGTGCGGAAGGCTTGGAATGGACTGTGGCGTCACCTGCGCCCTACCACACTTTTAGCACGCCGCCTGAAGTGCGCTGAATGTAACGAGCATGGCAGACCTAAAGGCAAAAAATACGCGCATTGTGCTGAAACTCTCAGTGTTAGCCGTACTGATGTTCGCGTTTTGTCTTTGGGTGATGCCTCCGCTCTACACCCTTTTTTGTGAAATCACCGGCCTGAATGGGAAAACCAACAGCCAGCCCTATACTCCGGTATCGGCCGACGTCGATGAGAGCAGAACAGTCACTGTAAAATTTATCGCGATAAAAAACACGGCCATGCCTTGGGCGTTTGAGCCGCGGGAATATAAGTTGGAAGTGCATCCAGGGCAGGTGATTGAAACCGCTTTTCTGGCGCATAACCCAACCGATGGCTATATGGCGGCGCAGGCCGTGCCCAGTATGGCGCCAAAGAATGCGACGGACTATTTCCATAAAACGGAGTGTTTTTGTTTCAATCAGCAAGTCCTTGCTCCGGGCGAAGCAGCGGATTTGGGATTGCAATTTGTTGTCGATCAAGCCCTGCCGAAGGGCGTCAACAGCATCACACTGTCGTACACGCTGTTTGATATCACAGACAGTGCGCAGGAAAGCATAGAAGCAATACGGGTAGGTTCGCCGAGCCCATCTGATCCTGTATCGGTGGCCTTCTCGGGCCCGACTCACTAATAATGAAAAGGAACAACGGAGAGATGTAATGGCACAAGAATACGAAGCTTATTATGTTCCCGATAAAAGTCGACTGCCCCTGTTTGCCAGCTTGGGTCTGTTTCTGACCGTGATGGGCTTGGGCAATTGGATTATGGAAACCAGTAGCGGTGAGCCTGGTAAAGGCAAGCTGGTATTTATTTGTGGGCTGGTGATTTTTGCCTGTGTGTTGTGGACATGGTTTGGGCAAGTCATTAAAGAGAACGCTGCAGGGCTAAATAGCGCTCAACTCAAGCGGTCCTACGTGTGGGGCATGGGTTGGTTTATTTTCAGTGAGGTCATGTTTTTTGCTGCGTTCTTCGGTGCATTGTTTTATGTGCGCTCCTTCGCGCTGCCATGGCTTTCAGAAGGGCCGACATCGCAATATCTATGGAATAATTATTCCGGTGAATGGCCGATGATGACGACACCGGATATGGCGGCCAATGGGGAAAACGCGCAATTCGTTGGGCCCCATGAAAGTATGAGCAATCCAGGCTTGGCGCGCTGGCTCGGCTGGCTTCCCTTTTGGAATACCGTTCTCTTATTGACGTCCAGTGTCACGGTGCATATGGCCCATACCGCGTTGAAAAACGGTGATAATGGCCGAACCTTCAATCTTTGGTTGGCGATTACTGTCAGTCTTGGTTTTCTGTTTTTGGTATTGCAGGCGGAAGAATATATTCACGCATACGAGCACTTGGGGCTCACCCTGAATTCGGGCATCTATGGGACAACCTTTTTCATGTTGACCGGCTTCCATGGCGCGCATGTGACTTTGGGTAGCATTATGTTGCTGGTGCAATTGACCCGGTCGATGAAGGGATGGAATTCGCGCTGGTTGGTGGTGGGCGCACTCGCCTTATCGTTCTATGTCGCGTTCAACGTCGGGCACTTTTCGCTGACAGTTCGACTGCTTATCGTGGGGGCAGCCTGTGCCTTGTTAGTCGCCTTGGCCGCGATGAAACCAAACAATATTTTCAAGCACGATGACTGTTTCGGGTTTGAAGCGTCAAGCTGGTATTGGCACTTTGTGGATGTGGTTTGGTTAGGGCTTTTTGTCTGTGTCTACATCTTGGGGTAAGTCCTATTCTGAGGCAGCTGCGTGGTGCAGTTGCCTGTCCCATGGGGCGGAAGAGCCGAGCGCGCCAGTGTGCAGTCCATAGGCGATGCTCGCCAATAGCAAACCTGCTAAAGTTATTCGCACGCCGAGTGCATAGAGCGTGCGTTTGGAGTCCTTTACGCCCATGTCCTTTAACAGAAACACCAAGCCTCCTGTTAAACTCACAATGACGGCAATAAGTAGCGCAACGATCCATATCTTTAATAGCATGCTTTTAACCCAACTTTACGAATGACTACGTTCAGATGGCAGATTAACTGGCGTCTCACCGCATTTTCAACCGTTTTTCTCGCCTTGTTTTTTATTTGAGCGGATGGCAATTTCAACGAGCCGAAGAGAAGCAGGCCTGGATTGATGAACAACAGCGACGTGCTGAACACAATGAAGTGAAGATGCTCTCAGCCAAGGTGAGTGATGTCGAGCTTCATCAATCGGTCAGTATGACGGGCCGTATGGAGACCTCTCACTATTGGCTGGTAGAAGGTCGCGTTCTCGAAGGACGCTTGGGGTATGATGTGGTGATGCCCTTTGAGTCGGAATTCGGCTGGGTTTTACTTGATCGTGGGTGGATTGAAGAAGCGCAACTGCATGAGCTTACTTTTCCTAATGGAATCTCAACCGTCTTAGCCATACGTGAAGAACCCACCGATTTGCCATTGATTGATGAAAACAATAATACGCTAGTGAATTGGCCGCACCGAATAGTGGAAGTAGACGCGCAAGTACTTGCACGGCAATTGGGTTTAAATACCGCCCTGCCTTATTTTCGCTTGTTGCCAGAAAGCGCGCATGTATTAACCTATCGAGAGCGAAAATTACGGGTGAGCCCAGCCAGGCATCAAGGTTATGCTGTGCAGTGGTTGCTAATGGGCTTGGCGCTGTGCGTCGCGTGGTTTTTTTGCGAGCTCGAATCTATACACACTGATAAAGAAGAAAAAATGAAACGTTCTCAAAAAGCACTTTTTGCCATGATCGTCGTGTCGATTCTACCGGTTGCTGCGGCGTATGTGATGTATTTTTCGGGCATTGGCGTGCCTGATTCGACGGTGAATAAAGGGACGCTTCTGAGTGCACCTCAGCCATTAGGGCCGTTGGTTTCGGATGCGATGCGAATGAATCTGGAATCCGATAAAAAATGGCGTATCGTCATTCCCGTTGAGGGCGAATGCGATACGGAATGCGAGCAAGCACTTTATCTGACCAGGCAGGTGCACATCCGTTTAGCGCATCGCAGCGAACGCGTCGAGCGTATCGCGCTTTGGGGCGGCGGCTTGCCGAACAGTGCGCAATTAACAGCGCTCGAGGAAACGCACCCAAGGCTAATAAATGAAGCGGTGGATGAGGCGCGTCTTACTCAGTGGCTGAATGCATTTAATTTGCCGTCGAGTGAGGCAGCGGGATACTACCTCGTTGACCAGGAAGGGCGAGCGATGATGCATTACACATTGGATATCGATGGAAACGATTTACTGAAAGATTTGAAGCGCGCGCTCAAGTTCTCCATCGATTATCAGCAATAAGGCGAGCTCATGATACGAACTTTTCTGTGGATCGTCGCCTGCCTGAGTGTGATTGTGGTGGTCGTACTGGGCGCGTATACACGTCTCGTTGATGCGGGGCTCGGGTGCCCAGATTGGCCGACTTGTTATGGCCACCTATGGGTGCCTAAGACAAGCGAAGATGTTCAAACCGCAAATTTATCCTTTCCAGAAACACCTGTTGAGCACGACAAGACGTGGCCTGAGCAAACACACCGCATTTTTGCGTCCCTCCTCGGTGTTTTGATCGTGGGCTTGTATTGCATTATTAAGTGCTCCGCAAATCGAGCTCGGGGAACGCGTGTGATCAGTGTTGATATGCTATTGATGCTCGCGTTGATTGTCAGCCTGGTGGTACGGATTGTGGTAGGGAGCCAAGCCGAGTGGCTCTGTGTGAGCACCTTGCTTCTTTACTGCGTGAGCGTGGTTTATCGCTATAGAGCGGTGGTGGCTCAGCGGCAGTTAAACGAGCTAGTCATCAGTATTTTGCTGGCTGCCGTGATTTTACAAGGGCTGTTCGGAATGTGGACGGTGACTTTAAAACTATGGCCTCAGGTCGTCACGGCGCATTTGCTGGGGGGCTTTACAATTCTAACCTTGATCACCTATGCCACAACTCGACAGCTGAGCTCGGGGCGTTGGGAGAGCCTGTTTGTCGAGGGCCGATGGCGTGGGCTTTTCACCTTGGTGTTCGTTGTTGTGGCCATTCAAGTCGCCCTGGGAGGCTGGGTGAGCGCCAACTATGCTGCCGTAGCCTGTCCTGACCTGCCGAAGTGTCAGAACACTTGGTGGCCCGGCATGGACCTTCGTCAGGGCTTCAATGTCTTCCAGCATGTCGGCCCCAATTATCTGGGCGGCATGTTGGATAACACCGCGCGCATCGCCATCCATTTTATGCATCGGCTTGGGGCAATACTTGTCACGCTGTGCATTTTGTACGCGGCATTTCGTTTATATCGGGCCGGTTATGGCGTGTTAGCTTTGGCGTTTATCGTGACGCTAGGCACGCAGGTCTCGTTAGGCGTAGCCAATATCCTGCTGGCAGTGCCGCTTCCGGTGGCACTTTCACATAATGCCGTCGGCGCTGTGTTGTTCGCGCTTTCAGGCACCTGCCTACTGCTTTCTATTTCTCAGTCCCGTACCTAGCGGATTGCACCCGTCATGGGAATACGTTTAACTATGCGGCTGAATCAGGCAGATTAGGGATGGGATAGATGCAGCAGTACCTCGACACAGGCTTCGTTGTCATTGGCAGAAACGAGGGCGCTCGCCTGATTACCTGTTTGGACTCCGCTTTAAAACACTCCAATCTCATCATTTATGTCGACTCCGGCTCTGATGATGACAGTGTTGCCGAAGCCAAAGCGCGTGGATGCCATGTCGTTGAGCTGGATATGTCTGTGCCCTTTACGGCAGCACGGGCACGCAATGAGGGTTGGCAGGCCTTGCTGGCACAGTGGCCACAGGTCAAATATGTGCATTTTATTGATGGCGATTGCGAGTTGATCGATTCTTGGGTGCCGCAGGCGGTCACGTTTTTAAACGATCATGCGGAATACGCCGTGGTCTGTGGACGACGGGTTGAGAAACGACCTCAAGATAGCCTCTTCAACGCGCTGTGTGATGTGGAATGGAACACGCCTCCCGGTGATGCGAAATCCTGCGGTGGGGATGCCCTGATTCGCCTCTCTGCGTTACAGGAAATAGGTGGCTACGACCCCAATTTTATTGCTGGCGAAGAACCTGAAATGTGCTTTCGATTGCGCCAAGCAGGCGGAAAAATTTACCGCTTGGACGCGGATATGACCCTGCATGACGCGGCCATGACACGTTGGAAGCAATGGTGGAAGCGCAACAAGCGTGCAGGTTATGCCTACACCCTTGGCTATGACAAGCACGGTCACTCCCCCGAAGCGTTTAAAAAATCGGAAGTGCGCCGGATTGTGTTTTGGGGAGGCGCTTTACCGCTTTTTCTGCTGGTGGTCAGTGTGGTATTACCCTATGGCCTATTGGCATGGGCCCTATACCCATTGCAATATTTTCGCTTGAAGCGATCTCGAAAAGACTTGGGGAAATTAGCCGCGCCTTGGGCGGCATGTAATATTTTGGGTAAATTTGCTGAAATGCAGGGTGTAGCTTCGTTTTACTATGACCGACTTACGAAGCGCCAGATGAAAATTATTGAATACAAATAATATTGAGAACAAAAAAAGCCCGGTGTATTACCGGGCTTTTTTATGAGCGGTGTTTAGACGCTTACTGTCTTTCAAAACCGGCTCGGATGTAGGCATTAATGCTCTTCGCTGTGTAGCGCTCATCCCACTGTCCCAGAGGGCGAGTCAACACTCTATCCATGAAGTCATCGAAGTCGCGGGCATTACCCAAGCTTGCGTTGTAGTCCGCGAGAGTACGGCCCGGGTCAACGTAGCTCACTTCTGTACCCTGGTCGTCAGTATCCCAACCCCACTCAATATTGCTGTCGAGGATAGCGTTGTCGATACCACCGTCGTTAGAAATACCGCGACGATTGAGTCGGTTGAACTCGCCTTCCCAGGTGCCTGTATCGATGACACTGGAGACAATGTTGCCACGAACGCGTACCGAGTTGGATTTGCTGACGTCGGCGAGATGGAGGCCCCAGACTGCAGAGGTACAAAGGTTTGTACCGGCACAGGGGTTGTCACCTTTCACCATGCTCATACCTTCGGAGATCACATTGTTGTAAGCGTGGGCGAAGGTATTTACCGGCAGCGCGTGGTCGCGGTAGCCCATTTGCAGGCCTACAGTGTTGCGTCCAAAGAAGTTGTCTTCATAGAGACCGCCAGGGCGTCCGTGAACACCGTGGCTCGATGCACGCGTCACGATATTGTTGCGTAATACTACGCTGTTGCCGACGTTGGTGTATTGGATGTACAGGTTGTGGTTGTACATATTGGCCGCGGCATCGGATACATCAGGGTTCCAGCCACCGTGGTCAAAGACGTTCTCTTCAAAGACGAGGCCGTCGACACCGCTTGCAAACACATTGGAAGGACGCTTATTGCGATTACGTGAGGATGCATCGTAGTAAGCACCTGTCCAGATATTGCGTCGGAAGGTGAAGTTCTTGGGTGCGGCACCGTTGAAGATCTGCACAATGATCTCAACGTGATTGAACAGCACATCTTCCCAGAGGTAGTTCTCGTTCGCACCAAGCAGGACGATTTCTCCACGGTCATCGATGTCACCTGTGAACGCAGAGTTGCTGATGTCATGCTTGTAGGCGTCAAACTCGATACCTTGGATCTGGATGTTTTTCGCACGCAAGTTGGCGCTGAAGAATTTGCCGGTACAGGCGATTCGTGGACGGTCACCCGAAGTGCCGTAGTATCCAAATACCATGCGGTTGCTGGCATTTTGACCTGAGGGCAGTACGAGGCCACACTGATTTACCCAGCTGTCACCGCGCTTCAGGAGCACGTGATCTGGCTTGTTCGAGCGTGCTTTGTTCAAGCCGGCGTTAATCGACTTACAAGGCTTGCTTTCGGACAAGCAATCATTGCTGTCGGAGCCCTGGCTGCTGCTCACATAAATGATGCGTGAGTCAGCTGAGGGCACGATGCCGGTGAATCCACTACTGCCTTCCGCTGCAACCACGGTAAGTGCGACATTCGCAATGCTGGTGCCGGCGCCTTGCTGGATCGCGTAGGTGAATGTGTCCAAGCCTACAAACCCATCGGCAGGGGTGTAACTGAAACTGCCATCGACTTCCATTACCAACTCTCCATTTGATGGTAGGGATTCAACCATGAAGACAGCACTAGAGACATCATAGGAGTCGTTTTCGGCGATAGAGTTACCCGCACCGGTATTGAAAGTACTGCCGGAGGTAATTGTGTAGAAATCCGCCTGTGCATTCAAGCTTGGAGTAATGGGCTCCAGAGGAGGAGCAGGTTCCACTTCGCCGCCGATCACAGTAAATGTACGCGCGATGGGGAGGCCCATATCGCCTTCACCACTGGCCAGCTCATACGGTGTGATAGTCAGATTGTATTCGCCATCGGGAAGACCGGTGGTGACATCGATGTTGTCGGTATCAATCGCCATAGTGTATGGCGCATTGTTCTCAACACGATCAATGCTGACCGGACCGCTCAGGCTGAACTGCACACTACCAGGTAGCTCGTCCGATGCGGGGATGGCGAGAATGTTGATCGTGTTTGCGGGCAAGCTGGTTTTGTCGATCGTGTCGTTGTTCTGGATCGTATCGACTTTGACAAAGGCATCGGTCTCTTCCGTCACGACGTACAGGTCCGCCGAAGCGATTCCAGGTACATCATTGACGATAGGTGCCTCTTCAGTCAGTGAAAAGCTCACGGTAACCGGGCGACCCACCATGCCTTCAGCATCGGCGAGTTCATAAGGCGTGATCGTGAGTGTGTAGTCACCGACGACGGTGGCGAGATCAGCCAACGAAATGTTGTCATAGCCGTTTGCTGCGGTGTACACCGCGTGATTCTCGATGCGATCCAAGGTGATCGGGCCGTCAAGCTCGAATTGTACGCTACCGACTGCCTCTGCCTTTTGCGGAGTGGCAATGATATTGATTTGAGCTGCTTGAATCTCACTGATGTCATAGCTGCCCAAGTCGTCAATTTCAGAGACCAGCGCGTAATCATTGGTGGCGTTCACGGCGACCAGTTCAACGGAATCGATTCCGCCAACCAGATCCATGCTGCCATCGACAAACGAGAAGTTGTAGACCACGGTGCGACCGATCTCACCGGTACCGTCATCAAGCTCATAGGGAGTAATGCGCAGTGTGTAGTCGCCAACAAGCGAGCGGGCATCAGACAGCGAAATGTTGTCGTAGCCGTTCGCAAGTGTAAATACGGGCTCGTTTTCGAGTCGGTCTAGAGAAATTGGACCTTCGAGATCAAAATGCACACTACCGACCATGGCTTCATCAGCCACGTTTGCGATGAAGTTGATGGAGTCGCTGGCAATGTTGTGTAGATCGATGACTTGCGAACCTGAAATGGCGTTCAGTACGCTGTAGTTATTTCTGCTAACAACGGTGACCAGGTCCACGCCTGAAACGGCTCCGACTTTGGATACGGGTACGGGAGTGGGTTCAGGGGTGGGTTCTGGTGTTGGTTCCGTTGTGGGCAGTGGAATGGGTGCCAATGTTGGAACGGGTGTAGGCTCTGGGGCCGGTGCTACGACGGGGGGTGGTGTCGGAGCGGGTTCCGGTTCGACCGGGGTAGGGGTCGCAACTGGGCTGGGAGTGGGTGTTACAGTAGATTGTCCATTATCATTTTCCGGGGCTGGAATCAGTCCCCCTGCGGTAGATCCTTGACCGCCGCCACATGAAGCAAGAGTAGCAGCGAATATCGCAGAAAATAAAACGTTACTTTTCTGAGCGGTCATTAGAGACTCCGGTGGTCGCCAAACTTTTTTGGCGTTCTAACTAAAAACAAACCCCGAGGGGCAATACGTGCGTCAATGTCGAAAAAATTAGCAGATTGGACCGCACTTGCCTGTTAGCTGGAGCACAGGAAATGACCTTTATTAATGGAATGAGACGGGGTTAACGCTTTAAGGTGAGATAGCCGTCAAAGATTGCGAAGCCAAGCGTAGTCATGGAGCGTAGCATGGGGTTGATTTCGGCGCCAGTGTCTGAAAAGTTTACACTTTTGCGACAAACAGTGGATGCGCTGACGTCAAGGGATTGCCACAGAACCGGGCTAAAATGGCTGAGCCATGCTTCCTGCGCTGAGTTGGCGCCTACGTATGGCTCGCTACTTGCTTGTAAGACTTTTGGAGTGTCACCATGCTCGGGTGGATCGTGCAAGAGTCGTTTTTGAACGGTAAGTGATCACTTTCTGTTCAGATTTTAATGCTTTGGAGTCTCATGGAATTGGAATTACTGGTAGTTATTCTTAACTACAAAACCCCCAAGCTGGTTATAGATTGCTTAGAGAGCCTCAAAGGACAGCTCACGGAAACGCGCCAGGCCGTCGTCATCGACAATGCCTCTCCGGATGATTCATGGGAGCAACTCAGCGCTTGGCGGGATAGCACCGCCCCTTCATTCATGACTTTTGTGAAATCGGACGTGAATGGAGGCTTTTCTGCGGGAAATAATATCGGTATAAAGCATCAGGCTGCCAAGCACTATTTGCTGCTTAATAGCGACACCATTGTTCGCGACGGTGCGCTTGAGGCCATGTTGGCCGCGTCAAAGCAACTGCCACAGGCGGGCTTGATCTCTCCCCGGCTAGAATGGCCCGACGCGACGCCACAGATAAGTTGTTTTCGCTATCACTCGCCGGTGAGCGAGATGATTAACGCTGCAGCCACCTCTGTTGTGACCAAACTGTTTCGACGTTGGGATGTGCCCATTCCCGTGCAAGAAGGACGCAGCTTCCCGCAGTGGACGAGCTTCGCATGCGTGATGATCCGCCGCGAAGTGATTGAACAAGTGGGCCTGATGGACGAAGGCTATTTTCTCTATTTTGAAGACACAGATTACTGCCGCATGGCTCGCGATCTCGGCTGGGACATCGTTAATGTGCCAGAGGCTCGCGTGGTACACCTTCGTGGTGGCAGTTCGGATGTGAAGAAAAACATCCATAAACGCAGTCGTCTGCCCGCGTATTACTATGCGTCTAGAGCGCGGTATTTTGCCAAGCACTATGGTCAGATCGGGTTGGTTTTTGCCAATCTGCTGTGGGGTGTTGGGCGTATCGTATCGCTTGTCCGAGCGCTGTTTGGCAAAAAAGAGGCGGTAGTGTGTGAAAAACAGTACCGGGATATCTGGATCAATTTTAATCGTCCGATGAAGGGCCGCTAGAATGAATCACGCTGTAGTACTTCCTGACTTCCTCATTGTTGGCGCGATGAAATGCGCAACCAGTACCCTTCATGACCAGCTCGCACTGCAAGCCGATATCCATATGTCGGAACCAAAAGAGCCGAATTTCTTCAGTGACGATGACCAGTATGCAAAAGGCTTAGCATGGTATTCCTCCCTGTTTGATCCCACTGCGACATGGAATGGCGAATCGAGCACGCATTACACGAAAATGCCCACCTACCCGGAGACGCTGAAGCGGATGCAGTCCGCTGGAATCAAAGACCAGAAATTGATTTACATGGTCCGACACCCGATTGATCGTCTCGTGTCCCACTACATTCATGAATGGAGTCAGGGCATTTATCACTGCGATATCAATACGGCAGTCACCCGTTATCCGGAGCTGATTGCCTATTCGTCCTATGCGATGCAACTCGAGCATATTTTGAGCATGTTCCCTGCGGAGAACATCTTACTCGTGTTTTTTGAGCACTTGAAAGATCACCCACAAGAAGAGCTTGAGTCGGTTGCCGCACACATTGGCTATACGAAGTCGGTGCAGTGGGATTTCGAAAAGAAGGCCTCGAATGTCTCAGCGCAACGGATTCGTAAATTTCCTTTGTATCACCTGCTGATTGAATCCCGGCTGATGCAAGCCTTGCGCAGAACTCTGATCCCTCAGGGGCTTCGTGATAAAGTGAAAAACAAGCTAACAATGAAAGAACGGCCTCAACTCAATGAGGACAGCATCAAATTGCTGGAAGCAAAATTTGATGAAGACCTGCGTAAACTCGGCGCAATGGTAAATTTGGATCTTGGTATCGCGAACTACAAAAGTGTCGCTTCGACAACATTGTCGCGCTCGCTTGGGAAGGCTGAAGAATATGACTCTGCAGAATGTCGAATTGGATAGTAAAAGCGCGAGTAGTGAGGCGTTAGAAAGTCCGGTATTCGTAGTCGGACCGCTGAGGTCGGGCACAACCATGCTCCGGCTGATTATGTCGCGGCACTCTCGCATGCACTTCTTTGGTGAGTTCGAGGGGGCCGTCTCTCAGGCGGTGGGCGATACGTGGCCCTCACTGGAATCGTACCATCGCTTTGTTCAGATTGATCGGCAGACAAGTAACTATCAGTTTCATGTCGATCCTAGCCTGGGATACGAGGCATTAGTAAAAAGTTTCCTTGCTCAAATGCATGAGCGTGATCCTCAACCCATTATCGGCGCATCAGTGCATTCGCGTATCGATTTGCTGCCGAAATTATGGCCGAATGCGCGTTTTATTCACCTTCTGCGCGACCCGAGAGATGTAGCACGGTCCTGCATTGGCATGGGCTGGGTGGGGAATGTGCACGAGGGTGCGCAATATTGGATTAATGCGGAGCAATGCTGGGATCGCGCCGTTACCCAAATCCGACCGGATCAATGGATCGAAGTGCGCTACGAAGAACTGGTCACGGAGCCGGAGAAAGAGACGGCCCGACTCTGTGCATTTTTGGGTTTGGAATTTGAGGATGCGATGTTGGATCTCGAACAGAGCAGCACCTATTCGAGACCCAGTGGGAAATACGCCAATCAATGGCGCACCAAATTGTCATCGAGAGAGCGTTTGTGGGTTGAATACCAAGCGCGGGAACTGATGACGCAACGAGATTACCCGATCACGATTGCAGACAAGCAATCGCTGTCGGCTTGGGACAAATGCTCCTTGAAGCTACACAGTCGTCTAGGGCGCATTCGTTTCAATATTGCTCAATGGGGCTTTTGGAATTGGTTTGGCTATGTTTCTTCAAAGGTTGTTCGCATACCGGCCTACCAAACAACGATGCAAAAACGCATCAATCGCATACGCGCGGCACACTTGAAGTAACGCAGGTCGCGAGCTTGTCTGTAGATCGACTCGAATGAACGGACGCAGCGAACGAGAAGCAAACGAGAGATAGAGGAAACGTCACGCTCAGTGGCACACGACTCCCCATGAATGGAAATATATTGTCAACGCTGATACTGCTGCTATGGCCGTTATTAGCGGTTTGGATTTACAAAAAGAATAGCCGTGAAGTTGCTGCGTTGGCGGTGATCATGGTGCCGTACATGATTCTTCCGGTGAAAGCCGCGATCGATCTGCCGGCTCTGCCGCCCATTGATAAGACCAGTATTGCTGCGATTTCGGCGATATTGATCTTTCATTTTCTTGCCAAGGATAAGTTGGACTACTTCCCTAAGCATACGCTGATACGTCGTATGTTGATGCTGTTGTTTATCTTCCCAGTATTTACCGTTCTGACCAACATGGACGCGCTAGTCTATGGTCCGAGGGTGCTGCCGTCTTTGGGCGTAATGGACTACGTCAACATCGTGTTCGACAACGCGACCTTGATTTACATTCCTTTCGTCTTGGGCGCAACGTACTTCGGTACGGAAAAAGCGCATCGCTTATTCTTATTGACCTTTATTTCTCTCGGTTTGGTGTACTGTCTGCTGATCATGTGGGAAATCCGCATGAGTCCACAGCTGCACAAACAGGTCTATGGCTATTTCCCTCATGACTTTGCGCAAATGAAGCGTCAGGGTGGTTTCCGAGCTGTTGTCTTTATGGGGCACGGGCTGCTCGTCGCGATGTTTCTTGCGATGATTGTTTTGGCTGTCGGGGGCTGGTTGAAGGCGAAGGGCCGTCGAATCTACAAGGCGCCTGTGCTGTTAACGTTTCTCTATGTCCTTTTCCTGCTGGTGTATAACAAATCGCTCGGTTCGTTGCTTCTGTGTATGCTGGCGCTGCCTATGCTGTTGTTCCTGTCACGACGACTACAGCTGTTCCTCGCCAGTTTAATTGCAGCATGCGTGTTTATCTTTCCCTTTATCCGCGCCGAATTCTTACCAATGCAAGAAATTGTGGCGTACTTCGAGGGGATCGACCCAGAGCGGGCGCAGTCTCTGGAATACCGTGTCGATAACGAAGATGCCTTGCTTGAAAAAGCAGCGATTCGCCCTGTATTTGGCTGGGGGAGCTGGGGCCGGAATAGGTTGTATGATCCATTGACCGGCGCGAATACCAGTACCACAGATGGCTACTGGATTATCACTTATGGTAAATACGGTTGGTGTGGCTATATGATCATATTTGGACTGATCAGCTTCCCGATTTACTATTTGTATCGTGCTTCAAAGAAAAGCAAAATTCAGGAACTTGCGTACCCTTCGGTGGCTATGGCCCTGATGTTGATGATCAATCTGGTGGATCAGATTCCAAATGACTCGGCTAACACTCTGACATTCATTCTTGCGGGTGCACTGTATGCACGGGCGAGAGAGTTGGAGCGTGCGGCCAGTACGGCGTAGATACGTCAATATTCCTGAAGTTTCGAAGTGCCGATCCGCGTGAGAGAGCGGCATGTCATATCAATCTTGAGCGTAACATGGACAGTACTCTCGTCGATGAGCTGTAGCTCAGTGTAAAGATCTTCTTATGAACAAAAAAATCAGTAGCGGCGCTGCGTGGACCATATTCCATTTCGGTTCGCAAAAAGTCATCCAGCTCATATCCAATCTGATTCTGACACGAATTCTGTTCCCCGAAGCCTTTGGTTTGATGGCGCTGGTGAATGTGTTTCTGGTTGGTCTTGATATGTTCAGTGATCTCGGTTTGCGCGCGGCCGTTATCCAGAAATCCAATGGTGCGGACAAGGACTTCCTTAAAACCGCCTGGACGCTACAGGTCATACGTGGCTTCGGTATCTTTGGTGTCGCGGTATTGCTCGCGTGGCCGATTTCCCTATTCTACGGCGAACCTCTGCTGTTCCCTCTTATCGCGGCTGTCTCGACGACGGCGATGATCAAAGGCTTTCAATCGATTGGTGTGGCCTACACCCAGCGACAGATTGCACTTGGACGTATGACGGCTATGGAGCTTGTCTCTCAGGTCGCGGCGGCCGTTGTCATGATCATTGCTGCGTGGCAAATGAACAGCGTTTGGGCCTTGGCTGTCGGCACAATATTTGGTGCGTTCGTACGCGTCTTTCTGAGCCACTGGTTGTTGCCTTCACACAACGCCTTCTTGCTGCACAAAAAATACATGCTGGAGATTTTCCATTTCGGGAAATGGATTTTCGGAAGCACCTTGCTGACCTTCGTCGGTGGGCGTGGCTTGGCTATTATTCAAGGCAAACTCGCGGGGGTGGAAGTCCTCGCGTTTATCACGCTTGCGACGACCTTGTCCTGGGCGCTCGGCGATCTGGTGTCGCATATTCTCAATAAGGTGCTGTTTCCGTATCTAAGTCGCATTCAGCGACAGGAGCCTGCGCGCTTTAATGTCGAGTTCTTCAAACTGCGAAGCATCATACTGGCGTTGGTCATCCCCGGCTTTTGTCTGTTGTCATTTATTGCGCAGCCCCTTATCGATCTTTTATACGATGAGCGCTATGCGTTAACAGGTGGCTTTTTGGCCATTATGGCACTCGGAGCGGGTATCGGTTGTCTGTCGATGATTTATCAAAATGCCATTCTGGCAAAGGGCGAGACGAGAACGCAGTTTCACTTTATGGTGATTTTTTCCGTCTTCCGTATCTCGGGTGTGGTATTGGGCTTCTATGTGGCGGGCGTGTGGGGCATGTTAATCGGCAGTGCGGCGGCCGGTTTCCTCGCCTATTTGGTTTCGCTGTTTATCGCCGTACGACGGGGCATCTCAATGGTTCTGATCGATGCGGTATTTGTCGGCCTATTGGGCCTTGCGGCCCTTGGCACATACTATTTGAACTTCACCCCTGCCAGCGTGTGATCAGGCGCTGGCCTGCGGGCTGGGGAAGGGTTTGACGCACAGCAACAACAAGCCCTTCCACAGTCGGACATTGGTCGGATTGTGGTTGATCGCTCGTACGGACAATTTCAACGCGCTAAAACGTTGGCGTCTGGCGAAGGTGCGCCAAGCTTGGCCTTCTAGCAGCCGTGAAATGTGATGATTAGCTGAATTCACACTCTTGTCTTTTTTCGGCACGCTTGGCGCCTGGCCGCGTTCGAGGTCGTCGCTGCCCGTTTCTTTCCGTTGCAAGCTAAATTCCCGAGCCTGTAAATCGAAAAAGGTGCGTTGAGTGTCGGGCATGCTATGTGTGATCGAGGCCTGATGCAGCGTATATAAGTACGCGAATTGCGGTTCATGCCATACCTTCCCGAGATGAGCCAAACGGAATTGCAGGTCGAGATCTTCCGCGCTGGTAAACCAGGTTCGGGCACCACCGATTTTTCTCAATGCGTCTGCGCGGATCAACCAGGTCCCCAGGTGCGTGACGGTTTTGCCGTTTTGCAGCAGCTCGGTGACGTCGCCACTGGTGTCCATGGCCATTTCCGCGATGCTGTCGCCTTTTTCATCTACGGTTTTGAAGCCGCCGCTGATCGCTGTGTAGTCCGGGTGAGCATCGAGGAAGGGCAACTGCCAAGAAAAACGGTCAAAGGTGAAGTAATCATCGGCATCACAGCGCGCAACATAACGCTCGGTAACTTCTTCCAGACCCGCATTTAATGCGGCAGAGATACCGGCTTGTGGCCCCTGAATGACACGGATTCTCGGGTCATTTATCTCTCTGACCAGCATTTCCGTGTTGTCTGAAGAGCCGTCATTAATGACGATAACTTCATTGACGTGGTCGGCGGCGAGAACGGAATTAATCGCACCGACGACGGTTTTCGCGGCGTTTCTCGCGGGCATGAGTATTGAGACCATCGAATATGTCCTGAGCCTTTATCTAATTTGACATAGCGGAAGCTAATCCAAGCAAGGACGGGGCCAAAGGATGAAAGTGGCCTATTGGCGGGTGTTTCAGCGCTGTTAAGGCCTACCGTCTTGCGAAAATGTTAAATTTCCCGACTCAGCTCGCCCGCAGAGTGCTGGGGATTGCGCAGGTGAACAGCAGGCATACCGCAGCGCAGACGATGGCGGGGCCAGCGGGCGCGTCGGCGAAATAGGACAGCGTTAGCCCAAGGCACACGCTCAGGGCGCTCAACACCGAGGCAATCAACACCATCGCTTCTGGTGATCGGCAGAGCAGTCGAGCCGCTGTGGCGGGAATGACCATCATCGCCGCGATCAGCAGTACGCCGACAATTTTGATGGCGATGGCAATACTGCAGGCAATCAACAGCATCAGCATCAATGAAAGCCGCTGGACGCTGAAGCCTTCGGCGCGGGCCAGGTCGGGGTCAACGATCATGAGAAGCAACTTGCGCCAGAACAAAGCGATGATAGTGAGGGCGAACACAGCCCAGCCTCCGATCAGTGTGACATCCACGTAGGTCACGGTGAGTAAATCCCCGAGAAGCAGGGACATCAGGTCGACGCGCAAATCGTGTTGCAAGCCTATCAGCAACAGCCCGAAAGCCAAGCTACCCTGAGATATGACCGCTAGTACCGCATCCTGCGGGAGCCCTGGATAGCGTCGCGCCAGCGTCAGTGCAAGGGCGCTGAGACAGGCCACCGCCATTACGGCCACATTCATTTGCAGTTGCAGCAGTAAACCCAACGCTGCTCCGAGTAACGCGCCGTGCGCGATTGCATCGCCAAAAAACGCCATGCGTCGCCACACCATAAAACAACCGAGTGGCCCGGCGAACGACGACAGCGCCAGCCCTGCGAAAAGCGGTGGCAATATCAACTCAATCATGGCGGCATTGTGCTCCGCAATCGACGGCGGCACCGTGCAGATTGTGGTGGTGGTCGTGGTGATGGGTGTAGACCGCGATATCTTGTGCTTGCTGACGGCCAAACAGGCTTAAATATTCAGGGTGTTGGCTGACACTCTCCGGTTGCCCGGCGCAACAGATATGCTGGTTTAAGCAGATGACCTTGTCTGTTTGTGCCATGACTAAGTGTAAATCGTGCGAAACCATGACAATGGCGCACTCCAACTCCTCACGGATCTGTGCGATCAGGCGATACAGCTCGGCCTGACCATTGACGTCGACACCTTGCAAGGGTTCGTCGAGCAGCAGCAATTGAGGCTGGCGAGCGATGGCACGGGCGAGCAGCACACGTTGCAGCTCTCCGCCACTGAGTCCATGCAGCTGCCGGTCCCATAAGTGGGCAGCATTGACGTGCTTCAGTGCTTGGCGCTGGGTGACTTTGTCGACCATGCTCAAGCTTAAAAAGCGGCTGACCTTCATCGGTAGGCTGTTGTCGATGCGCAATTTTTGAGGCACATACCCTACCCGTAAGCGCTTCTCACGCGTCACACGACCTTCACTGGGCTGAACCAAACCGGCAATGATATGCAGGAGCGAACTCTTACCGGCACCATTCGGGCCAATGATGGTCAGGATTTCATTGCGGTGAATGTCCAATTGGATGTCGCGCAATATTTGGTTCCCGGAGCGAGCCAGGGCGACACCCTGAAGCGCGCACAATATCGCGTCTGGGTGGGCGGCAGCCGTCATGATCGCTCTCCGATTTGGGTGTCATCACGATTGGTGGCGCGACATTGATGACAAGTACCGCTGATTTCGACAGCCTGTTGTTGTACTTGAAACTTGAGTTCGTTGGCTGCGAGGTTAATCGTTTGTTGAAAGGTCGCATTCGGAACTTCGAGTGCGCGGCCACAATGCTCGCACAGGAAAAGGGCCTCACAGGCGTTTCGGCCGAGGCTTGAGCGACTCATGTACGCATTGATAGAGTGGATACGGTGCACTGCACCAATGCTGAGGAGAAATTCGAGCGTTCTGTAGACTGTGGGTGGAGCGACGCGTTGGCGATCCGATATTTTGGCGAGCGCTTCCATGATTTGATACGCACCGAGCGGCTTTTCGCTCTGGCAGAGTATGGTCAACACCTGTTGGCGAAGCTCTGTGAGCTTGCTGCCGCGGCGTGCGCAGGCATCGCTTGCGGCTTTCAGGCAGCGCACGGTTTCGGCTTCAAGGGCGACGTGGGACGAAGGCATAGCGCCGTGGTTCGGTTCGTTGTCTAAGAGGGTGTGTGTTATGTTATCATATATCATTTTTACGGGAGCCCCAACATTGCATCCACTGCGCCACCTGTTCATGCTGGTGTGCCTCGCCGCTCTGTCCTTCCCGACATTCGCCGCGCAGCCTTCGCAACCTCTATTGGTGAGTATCCGGCCTCTGGCGTTCATCGTACAGGACCTGGCACCCGACTTGTCGGTATCTGTGCTGATTCAGGGGGCTCAATCGCCCCATCATTTCCAGGCCAAATTTTCTGATATCCGTCGTATCAAGGACGCGGATTTATTGATTTGGGTGGGCCCCGGTCTGGAAACGATGCTGGAGGAGGCGATAGATACCCTACGTGCAAGCGATTCCGTACTCGAACTTTCGACGCTCAGTGGCCTGAACTACCCGGATGTGCATGGTCATGCGCATGGAGTGGACCCCCATCTGTGGCTCAGTACAGTCAATGCCGCGATTATTGCGGAGGCCATCAGCCTCAAGCTTGTAGCCTTGTTTCCGCACCAGAAAGCGGAGTTCGAAACGCGTTTGACTGCGTTTCTTAACGCCCTCGACGTGCATAAAACACAGCAGTTGGCTCGATTAAAGGCCTACGAGGGACGCTATATTGGTGCCTATCACGACGCTTACGGGCACTACTTGAATGACTATGGAATCGAACAGCGCGGCCATGCCACGCTGAATCCGGAAGAGGCGCTCAGCCTCAAACAAGTCAGGCACCTGCAACGTGAGCTCGATGGTGCGCAATGCATGCTCGCCGAAACGGGTGAGCGTCAATCGGCTGAAAAGCTGGCGGACATGCTCAAGCTGCCGCTGGTTGAGATGGATTTGCTGGCGGTGGGGATGGAGCTTGACCCCGCTGGAGAACACCCCTTCTTGCAGTATATGAGTCGTCTGGATGACGCGATGTTGCGGTGTTTAGCGGGAGAGTAAAAAAGCCCCGGACCAAGCCTAAATTTGGGAGGAGAGGACGTGTGTGTCCGGGGCACAAGGAATAAAACGGGGCTGGTAGCACAAGGCACTCAGCCCAAAAGCATGCATGCCGCCGCAGGGCGGCATGTCTCACTTAGGCGAGCCGACGGTACAACATAATCCGACGTCTCTTAAGGGTGCATGTCGCTAAGAAGCGCCATGTCTGAATAAGCGAGTCGTCGTACAACTTAACCGACAACTCTAAAAAGCGGGTCTAAGGTACAGCTTAACCCTTCGACCCTTAAACCGGTCTGCAAGTGAGCGCGAGTGGCCCGACTTGCGCACTTCCGCGATGTGCGAAAGCAATCAATTCATGAAGGAGCGGTCGAGCCGCCCCAGTTCGAACTTAATTGCTCAGCGACTGAGCGAGCTTTTCAGCAATGCGGGCATCCAAATCGGTAGATACCTTGGCATTCATTTTCTCTACAGCCGTATTGAGCTCAGCGGTTTGATGAGCGGTTGCCTGAAATGTCAGGGGCTCAACTGACCAGCTAGCGCCGGCACCTTTGTCCGCCAATGCGAGTTCGACAGTTTTGCCTGTCTGTTCTGCACCTTTAGGATTTGTGGCACCAACCTCACTAGCCATTGCACCCTGAGCAGCCAGTGCAATAGTAAAGATAGCTAGAATTTTCATTCCTGTTCTCCTCGTGAGAGTTTGGGTTGGTCTCCAAGGGCGGGCTCATTCCCGCCTCCTGTGTAAGTTGTTACCTTACGTAACGAATAGTAACAACTGTTACCACGATGTGCAAATATTTATTTGACTTGAAGCAAAAAAATATGATGAGGCCAGTGTGGTTTGATGCTTATTTGAACTTATTATGGGAGAAAGTCGCTAATATATACGATTAATTGGGTTGTATGAGATGTGTTACCTCTGGAGGTATATCTAATCGGCCTATAACGAGAATGTGCACTAGGTAACACTTTGTTGGGGTAACAATCTCTTGGGCTTGCCGAGTTTGCGCTTTCCGAGTCAGCGCGAAGTGTTTCAGGTATCCTTGCGCCTTCGTCTTTTCTGCTGATGTTCTGAAGATTCTTATGGCTGACTCTCAATCTACTCCGCCTGTCGTTTTGGTCGACGGCTCCTCTTACCTCTACCGTGCTTTCCACGCCTTGCCCCCGCTCGAAAACTCAAAGGGGCAGCCCACTGGAGCCGTCAAAGGGGTGCTGAACATGCTGCGTCGGCTACAAAAAGACTATCCCGGCAGCGACATCACGGTCGTGTTTGATGCGCCCGGCAAGACCTTCCGCGACGATATCTATTCAGAATATAAGGCCAACCGCCCACCCATGCCCGATGATCTGCGTTCACAGATTGCCCCTCTGCATGAGGCCGTTGAGGCGATGGGATTTCCTATGTTGGTCGTCAAAGGTGTTGAAGCGGACGATGTCATTGGCACGCTGGCGAGAGAAGCCACTGAGCTGAAAGTGCCGATTGTGGTCTCAACAGGCGATAAAGACATGGCACAGCTCGTCACCGATCATGTGACCTTGATCAATACCATGACCGACACGGTCATGGACGCTGAGCAAGTGCTGGAAAAATTTGGTGTTCGCCCGGATCAGATTATCGATTATCTGGCGCTGGTGGGTGACAAGGTCGATAACATTCCCGGCGTACCCAAATGCGGCCCGAAAACCGCGGTGAAATGGCTAACGGAATACGGGAGCCTCGAAGGCGTCATAGCCAATGCCGATCAGATTAAAGGGAAAATAGGCGAAAATTTGCGTGCTGCCTTGCCCGATTTGCCGCTGAGTTACGAATTGGCGACCATCAAGACGGACTGCGAATTTGAGTTTGGCTTGCGTGAGCTCAAGCAGAAGGCGCCTGACTCTGAGCGCTTGTTGGCGCTGTATACCGAGCTTGAGTTTAAAACCTGGGTAGCGGAGTTGGAGCAGGCTCAAGCCGATGGTTTGAACCCCCCTCAGGCCGCAGAGCAAATTGAAACACAGTACGACGTGATCCTCGAACAAGCCGACTTGGATACCTGGTTGGCACGATTGGCATCGGCTACGCTGATCGCAGTCGATACGGAAACGACGTCGCTCAACTATATGGAAGCCGACATTGTCGGTGTGTCTTTCGCGGTAGAGCCAGGTCATGCCGCGTATGTGCCGATAGGGCACGACTATGTGGGGGCGCCCGAACAACTCAATGCCCATGACGTGCTTGCGGCACTGAAACCCATTCTTGAAGATGAATCGATTCTAAAGGTGGGCCAGAACCTGAAATACGACATGAGCGTGCTCGCCAATCATGGAATTGAGCTTAAGGGCATCGCACACGACACCATGTTGGCGTCCTACGTGCTGAACTCCACGGCAAATCGTCACGACATGGACACCCTCGCAGAGGTGCACTTAGGCCTGCAAACCATTCACTTTGAAGACATTGCGGGCAAAGGCGCGAAGCAATTGACCTTCAACCAGATCCCGCTTGAGCAAGCTGGCCCCTATGCCGCCGAAGACGCTGACATCACGCTGCGTCTACACCATAAGCTTTTTGCTGAAATCAGTACGGAGCCTTCACTTGAGGCACTTTATCGCGACATTGAAATCCCGCTACTGGAAGTCCTCTCGAGAACGGAACGAAATGGGACCTACATTGACGCTGCACAGTTGGCCGACCAGAGTCGTGAGCATGCGGAATCCATGCAGCGCATTGAAGAGCAGGTTTTCGATCAGGCGGGAGAACGATTTAATCTGAGTTCGACCAAGCAACTGGGCAAGATTCTGTTTGAAAAGCTCGAGCTGCCGGTCATCAAGAAAACGCCAAAGGGGGCGCCGTCGACTTCGGAAGAGGTCCTGCAGGAGCTGGCGCTGGACTACCCCTTACCGGCATTGATCATGGAGTATCGAGGGCTAAGCAAGCTGAAGTCCACCTACACTGACAAGCTGCCGTTGCAGATCAACGCCCGTACCGGCCGTTTGCATACCTCCTACCACCAGGCCGTGACGGCGACCGGGCGGCTCTCGTCGACTGACCCGAACCTGCAGAACATTCCCATCAAGACGGAGGCTGGTCGGCGCATTCGTCAGGCCTTCGTCGCGCCAGAGGGTAAGAAGATCCTTGCGGCCGACTATTCCCAGATCGAGCTGCGCATCATGGCGCACCTCAGTGGTGATGAGGGCCTGCGTCACGCGTTTAGCGAAGGTCTGGACATTCATAAAGCCACTGCCGCGGAGGTATTTGGCACCACGCTGGACGAAGTGAGTGCCGAGCAAAGGCGCAGTGCCAAGGCGATCAACTTTGGTCTCATTTACGGCATGTCGGCCTTTGGTCTGGCGCGCCAGTTGCGCATTGGTCGCAATGACGCACAGCGATACATCGACACCTATTTCGCTCGCTATCCGGGGGTGGCCCAATACATGGATGACATCAAGCGGCTCGCGTCGGAAAAAGGCTATGTCGAAACCCTGAAAGGGCGGCGACTGTATCTGCCCGAAATCAACAGTCGCAACGGCATGCGACGCCAGGCGGCAGAGCGCACTGCCATCAACGCACCCATGCAGGGGACGGCAGCGGACATTATCAAGCTCGCCATGTTGGATGTGGATGCGTGGTTGCGTGCCGACGAAGTACCCGCGCGATTGGTGATGCAGGTACACGATGAATTGGTGCTCGAAGTGGACGCATCGGCGGCTTCGGAAGTCGCAGACGCGCTATGTGATCGGATGTCGAAAGCGGTTTCGCTGACGGTGCCTTTACTCGTCGAAGCGGGAATAGGCGACAATTGGGACGAAGCTCACTAAAAAATCGACGTGATTTGATGAATTTCACGCCTAATTTGGCAAAAAAAGCCCTGTTTCGAACAAAAAAGCGTTTTTTTAATAAAACCGGTGAACTTTCCTGAACGGGGTGAGTCCTAAAGTACAGACATATGGCTTCTCCCAAAGCTTGATGTACTTCCCCCAAAGTAAGCTATTGCCCCGGGCTGATTCAGCTCGGGGCTTTTTTTTGTCTTTAGTGTTAACAGGCCCTAGCACACGTGGATCACGCGTCGTCTTCGAACTCCTCTTGCACGCCCTCTACGGACATCCAGCCCGACAAGCGGCTTTCCAGCTCCTGTACGCCCTGCTTTTTCAGGGCGGAGAAGGTCTGAACGCTGACAAGATCATCGACCTCGCCCTCGATCAGTGTTTTGCGGATCTGCAAAAGGGTGCTCTGTGCCGCGCCGCGCTTGAGCTTGTCGGCCTTGGTCAGAAGGAGATGGGTCGGGAGTTCTGCTTCGACCGCCCAGTTGATCAGCATGGTATCCAGCTCGCGCATGGGGTGACGGATGTCCATCACCAGCACCAGGCCCTGCAAGCTCTCACGCTTGTGGAGGTACGCCGACATGTTTTTCTCCCAGGCCTGCTTCATCGCCAGGGGCACCTTGGCAAAGCCGTAGCCAGGCAGGTCGACGACGCGAAGCAGGGGGTTGTCGTGCAGCACGAAATAGTTGATCAGCTGGGTTCTGCCCGGCGTCTTACTGGTGCGCGCGAGTTTGCCATTGCGAGTCAGCGTATTGATCGCACTGGATTTGCCGGCATTGGAGCGGCCGGCAAAGGCGACTTCCACACCTTCTTCGGGTGGACACTCCTTCAAAGAGGGAGCGCTGCTCAAATATTGGGCAGTCTGAAAGTTAATCGAGAACATTTGGGCAGAAACTTCGCCGTTTAGAGGTTAGCGGTATATAATGCGGCGCCGTATATAAAAATGAAAGAGGCGCGACGCGCGTATTCGTCGCCAGTTCACCCACTACGAGACAAACAAGGGCGTTAAGATTAATGAAAAAAACGGTACTTGCCACCATTTTTTCCGCCGGTCTGATGACCGTTGCGGGCTCAGCGCTTGCTGCTGGAAATGCATCGAATGGGGAAGCGCTGGCGGCCACGTGCACCGCCTGTCACGGCGCTGACGGAAACAGCCCCTCGCCCATGTTCCCCAAAATTGCTGGTCTGGGTGAAAATTACCTCTACAAACAGCTTCAGGATATTCAATCTGGCGAGCGCAGTGTGCCTGAAATGGCGAACATCCTTGATTCAAGCTCTGATCAGGATCTGCAAGACCTCGCAGCCTATTTCGCTTCCAAAACCACGCAGCTGAGTGGGGCCAAGGATGACGAATTGATGTTGAATTCCGGTGCGAAGGTCAGTGCGCTTGCACTGGGTGAGCAAGTCTACCGTGCCGGAAATCATGAAACGAATGTGCCCGCGTGCAGCGGCTGTCATTCACCGCGTGGCCTCGGCAATGCGCCCGCCGGCTACCCGAGATTGAGTGGGCAGTATGCTGAATACATTGAAAAGCAGTTGCGCGCATTCCGCGCCGGCGAGCGCGCCAATGATGGCGAGGCACGCACAATGCGTTCCGTTGCGGAACATATGAGCGACGCTGAGATCAAAGCCGTCGCGAGCTACATCGCCGGTCTGCACTAAGTCGTGCGGTCGGATTCGGAAAGGGGTGGCATTGGCTGCCCCTTTTCATTTATACGTGCCAAGGCCTCATTCATCCTTGATTCAGGCGAGACGCGGCACGATGGACCAGAACAATGATCAGTAAGCAGGAGTACATCATGCGGTATTGGATAATGGCGGTTGCCTTCTTTCTTTCACTCGGCGCCTGTGCGCAGGACGCTCCGGTGTCCGGAGAGCGATTCATCGAAGGACAACATTACATGAAGATGCAGGCACCGGTACCCACCATCGTGGGTGAGGACAAAGTCGAGATTACAGAAGTGTTCCGCTTTGGCTGTCCGGCCTGTTTCCACTTCGAGTCCGCCATCAGCGAGTGGAAAAAGAGCAAGCCTGCTGCGGCTGAGTTGGTTAAGAACCCCGTGGTTTGGAATAAAGACACGGCCATTCGAGCCCAGGTGTATTACACGGGTGTTGAATTAGGCAAAGGCCCTGAAACGGTCGATGCGATCTTTAAGGCGATGCATGTCGACGCGACGAATGCACGCGATGCGAAGACCGCGCTTTTGGATGAAGACGACATCCTCGACATGTTTGTGTCGCTGGGCGTTGATCGAGAAAAAGCCAGCAAGATGTACAACAACTGGTTTATCAAAAGCAAAGTCAATCAGGCCGATGGTCGTGCACGAGCCTTTGCGATCAGCGGTACGCCCGAGATTTTTGTCGATGGCCGATATCGCATTACCACCGGTTCTGCGGGCGATTTCGAGACCATGCTCGAAGTGGCCAGTTTCCTTGTCGAGAAAATTGCCGCTGAGCGTGGTTTGAACTGATCCAGCGCTCAATCAGGCGAAAAAGCCGCGCTATCGCGCGGCTTTTTTATGCCTGCCGTTTTGACACGCACTATACTGAAGCTCATATTCCATCCGCGAACGACACGAAACACAGTCATGAGTGAGCAAGCCCCGGGCGGCTACAGAGAGAAATATTTTCAAGCGCTGAAAGAGCAGGAGCGCATCGAGAAGCAGTCCGCCCTGCAATTGGAACTGATGCGCAAGACCCTGTTTCAGTTGGCGGCTGCAGCATCGGGTATGGACCAGCAATTGGACGCCAGCGTCGCACGCCTGCGCGAGACGATGCGAGGGGGCTCGGGCGTGCAAGTTGTAGAGCAGCTTGAGCGGGTACAGCAACGCGTGGCCGATTTTGAGCACGCTCGTGATTCGGAAACGATGAAAGCCGCGCGGGTGATGTCGTCTCTGATCGACCAATACCAGAAGCTCCAGACGCCGAACGAGATCAAAGCGAGCCTTAAAGAATTTCGCCAGAACCTGAGCAAGCGCCTGCACAACTTTAGACAGTATCCGCTTGTGCTCGAAGACCTGGTTAAGCTTCAGGAGCTCGCCTTGTCTGCGGCGTCCGATCCTCAGGCCGGGCTCTGGACGCGACTGAAAGGCGGGCGAACCTTGCGACCCGACACCGGCCCTGTCCCGGACGAAAAGACCTCAAAAAAAGCCGCGCCTGCTGATGCGCAAGAAGCGGAGCCGCCGGTGCAGCTTGCCGTCTCCGAAGAGGCGCTGATTGAAGACGGCGAAGATGGCTACACCGCCGTCGCCACACGTATTGCGCGCACGCTGAAATCCCTCGTTGACCGAATTGATCCCAATGATGTGATACGCCATCGCATGGACATTGTTCGGCATCGTATCGAGCGAGGCATGGACTGGTATGTGCTGTCAGTGACGCTCGAAGACATTCGCGACATGCTCTTGCTGCGTTACATACAGGCAGACGAGGAGTTCAGCGCGTATCTGGCACAGGTGCGTGTCGAACTGTCCTCCATCCGCGAAGCGTTGACCGGCGCTGGAGAGAAAGAGAAAGCCGAGCGTGAAGCCGCTGCAACACTTAGTGAAAGCGTGAACAGTGGCGTGGCGCGCATTAAGCATTCCATTGCTGAAACCGGCAACGTAGACACATTGAAACAAGAAGTCACACAGCACATCTCGGATATTTCTGAGGCGCTCAAACGCTATCGGGAGCGTCCTCAGGAAGCGGTGTCGGAGCAACTGCAGGCCCTTATGGCGCAGGTTGAGAGCATAGAGAAAGAGAGCCTGAAAACGCGTGAAGCATTGGAAGAGCAGCGGTATAAAGCTACGCATGATAGCCTCACCGGCTTGCCTAACCGGGAAGCCTGGGTAGAGCGGGCGCATCACGAAATGCAACGCTTTCAACGTTACGGGCATCCGTTGACGCTCTGTGTCTGTGATCTCGACAAGTTTAAACACATCAATGACACCTATGGTCATCAGGCCGGCGATAAAGTGTTGAAATTGATTGCCAAAGTCGTGTCCGGACGCTTGCGTAACGTGGATTTTATTGCGCGTTATGGTGGCGAAGAGTTTGTGCTTTTGTTGCCGGAAACGGCCGCAGAGCAGGCGTTTAAAGTGCTGGATAAAATCCGCGCAGCGGTCGCGAAGACGCCGTTTCGATTCAAGGACAACCCCGTGCAAATCACCCTGTCTTTCGGCATTGCCGAATTTCAGAAGGATGAGCCGGTCGAAGCGGCATTTGAGCGCGCCGACAAAGCGCTGTACCAGGCAAAAGATGAGGGGCGCAACCGCTGTGTCATTGCCCCATCATGAGTTGGTTGGATGTGTATTTTTATTCCGTGGCAGAGCATGGGCTGCCCTGTCCTGAGCACGAGATGGAGGGCGTGCTCGATGCGCTTGAGCGTGAGCGTCTTCAGCGCTTTCGTCGAGAGGATCCCCGTCAGTTATTCCTGATTGCACGCTACCTTCTGAAAACGCGCCTCGCTGAGCATTTGCATTGTGCGGCGCAAGCCGTGCGCCTTCGCTATAACGACAATGGGAAACCCCTGCTTGCCGAGGGGACGGGCTTGCATATCAGTTTGTCTCACACTCAAGGGGGGGTGGCGCTGTGCGTTTCAGACCGGCCCTGTGGCGTCGACCTCGAACGGTTATCCCGGGTTCAGCGTCCCTGGCGGCATGCAGGTCGCTATCTCCATCCAACGCTCGCGTTGCGAGTGGCCGAAGAAAACAGCGAAGCCGCAGCCTCCCGCTGCTTTTTCCAGTATTGGACCGCACTCGAAGCCACCGTTAAGCGAGAAGGCAGTGGGCTATTTCGTTTACGTGAAAATTTCGGTGCACAAGGGCTCGAGTTTGATGCCGAGGGGCGCGCCTTTCATGACGGGTATTGGTTGTACACGAAAGCAGTCGCGGAAGATTTGCAGTTAAGCGTCAGTACTGAAGTGGAATCAGGTGTGACCTGGTGGCATTTCGACGGAGAAGAGTTTTTTCGGGAAGATTAAAAAGCGGCCATCCGAAGATGGCCGCGAAAGGAGAGAGTTTGCGATAAAGCCCGCAAAGTAAATCAGAAACTCCAGTTACCGAGTTACGCTCCAGCCCAAAGACTGGGGGTGTGGCTATTAAGCCGACCGCCTCATCCTTAAGACGGTTTTAAAAATTATTCCGCCTTGGCAGTTTGCAGTTTCAGAGTTACTGCTTCGCCCTTACGTACTTTGTCCATGCTTTTTGAACCAAAGCCGGTCTCGTACTTGGCTTTATCGTGGTAGGTGTAAGTGATCACTTCACCAGACTCATCTTCCACGATGGAGATCGTGTTTGTCTCTGGCTCGACATCTTTAACGATGCCGTCAACGTAACGGATTTTTGCATTGGCAGCGCCAGAGACAGCCATCAAAGCAACAGCAAAAGCGATAAGTGAACGTTTCATGGTAAGACCCTCAAAATAAGAATAAGAAAACATTGTGTAACCGACATGGTTACTTTAGCTCAAGAAGTGTTACCTTTGTATTAAAATGTTACCCAAGGTTACGTTTTTAAGTTTAAGTTTTTATAAGTCCGAGAGTATTCATGTTATTAGCTTATAAAGGAGTATAAAAAACGTTTTTATTTCATTTTGGTTATATTTGGTGCGCAAACTAACCAAATTGGGGCACAGAGTTACGAAGGGTAACAGCTGCCATAGCGATACGTTTTTTTGAATCTCGAAGCCATCCGGCGCAGAATGGAATACTCTTTAGTGAGGTCGATCTGTGAGTGATTGTTGTAAGGTAAAGAAGGACGATGAGCCCTCTCTGGGCAGCCACGCGCATCACGCGGAGCACACCGCGGCCTGTTGTGACCACTCGGCGAAGGTCGACTGGCTGTTGTGGGGTGCAGGCAGTGTGGTGTGTATTGCGTATCTACTTCATTTTCTCCAGCTTGCTCAACTGCCGTACCTTTCAGCATTTAACCACGGCGTCTTCGAGCTCTTTAATACGATGTTCTGGGGCTTGCTGATCGGCGTCTTGATGGTGGCGGTGCTGGCGAAAGTGCCCCGTGAGTTTGTGCTTTCGGTCCTGGGAGATCGCCCTGGGCTGGTTGGCGTGGGGCGCGCAACCTTAGCCGGGCTGCTACTCGATCTCTGCAGTCATGGCATTCTGATGGTGGGCGCGAAGTTGTATGAGCGGGGTGCCAGCATCGGCCAGGTGATGGCGTTTCTGATCGCCAGCCCTTGGAACTCCCTAAGCCTGACCGTGGTTTTGATTGCACTGATCGGATGGCAATGGACTCTCGTGTTCATTGTACTGTCGGCGGTTATTGCGGTGATCACCGGTCTCCTGTTCGACGCGCTGGTCGCGCGCAGGGTCTTACCTGAGAACCCGCATCGGGACACAGTGCCGTCTCAATTTCAGTTTTGGGCGGAAGCGCGTCGCGGCCTGTCCCGAATCCGTTTTTCCTGGCGAGGAGCAAAACAGTTTCTATTGGATGGGCTAGCAGAAAGCCGAATGGTGATTCGTTGGCTTATGGTGGGGATCGTCTTGGCAAGTTTGATCCGTGCGTTTGTTGCTGAAGAGGCCTTTGCCGAGTATTTCGGCCCCACCGCACTCGGACTGTTGGTCACACTCCTGGTCGCGACAGTGATAGAGGTGTGTTCGGAGGGCTCAACGCCGATTGCTGCGGACATATTTACCCGAGCTCAGGCGCCAGGGAACGCGTTTGCCTTTCTCATGGCGGGCGTGTCGACTGACTATACGGAGATCATGGTGCTTAGGGAGCGAACCCGCTCTTGGAAGATCGCCCTGTTTCTGCCTATCTTGACGCTGCCACAGATTCTCGCAATTGGCCTGGTGATCAATGCCTGGTAAGGATAGTCATTCGAGCTCTGAGCACGGAGCGTGGGCGCCACTCGCCTCAGAAGTGGAGGCGCTCTTGCTGGCGCATCCGGCGGGTCTGCGAGAGCAGGTATTACTCAGTGAGCTGCGCGCCAAAGGCTATTTTGATGCGCCTTTCTTTAGCGAGGCCTCTGCGCAAACGCGGTTATTCCGTGAACACTTCTTACTCATGCACGTACTGTATACCTTGCGAGAGAATGCGGTAGAGGACGGCGAGTTCCAGTTTCACATCGATCCTATGCATATTCAAATGGTGCATAGGGATGATGCGACAGAGCGTAAGCTCCTTCAGGCGAACCCACCGCCGCCGGCATTGGCGGCGTATTATCTCGATATTCACAACCTAAAGGCTGAGGATGACGAAAGCCTCGGCAGGATGCTCGACAGCTTTTGGCGCAAATTTACCCAGTTTCAGGCTTCTGGTCAGGAAGCGACGGAGCAGGCGATGATGCTGCTCAATGTAAAAGCGCCCCTCTCGCGTGATCGTCTCCGCTTGGCGTTTCGACGCAGTGCTGCGGTCCTGCACCCAGATCGAGGAGGGGATGCGAAGGCGTTTATTCAGGTGCAGGAGGCGTATGAACTGCTGTTGTCTCAGTTGCCGCGACAGTAGGGCTGGGATCGTCACTTAGCAGGCCCGCACGCAACTCTGGCAGGGCCTTTGCGGCGGCGATATCTCCACGAGCCAATGCTTCCTCTATTTTGAGAAAATCAAAGGCATCAATGCCGTTGCTATCTACCTGAACAAGAATGTCAGCGGGGAACTGTGCGAGTGCCTGGCGAGTGACGTGAGTCACCATGATGTTAATCGCACCGTCAATCACTTCTAGTGTTTTGGGGGTGTCGGAAACGGGCAGGGTGATGACATTGCTGGCAATCACGAAGTCGCTGTCGTGCACGTGGCTGGTGGGTAAGTTGTTGACGAGGCCACCGTCGATCAAAAGCCGGCCTTGGTGTCGCACCGGGGCGAATACGCCGGGCACGGCGATGCTCGCCCGCACGGCGGGCAGCACTGGTCCAGAGCGTATTGGATACTCCTCACCGGTGTGAAAGTCGGTGGCGATGACAGTCAGTGGCATCGCCAGATCTTCAAAATTCAGATCCACCAGTTCTGAAAAAAGGTGCGCGAACAGGCCGTCCGCGGCGAGTAATCCGCCGGGGTTGCGTTCGAGACGAAAGATGCGAGACCAAAGCATCAGCTTACTGCGTTTGCCGTAGATGTCTCGAACGCGCTCACCGCGTGTAATGATGTGTGCGCGTACTCTTTCCTCAATATCTCGTCCGCTTAAGCCATGTGCGTACAGTGCGGCGACAATTGCTCCCATACTGGTGCCGGCAATCAGGTCGGGGCGCAAGCCGTGCTGATCCAGCATTTTTAACAGGCCAATATGACCCAAGCCTTTAACACCACCTCCGCCGAGCGCGAGACCTAGACAGTGTGTATGTGCGCGTTTGTTCATGGTAGGGAGGGTGCCGCAAAGCTTTTTTGACGCGCGAAGCTGGTATCAAAATACCACACCACATCATCGTTCACCGCCGGGTCGGTCGCGTAGACAACTTCAAGTTGTCGAGGCCCACTAAACACATTTTCTTGCCGATACATCAACAGTCCCGACAGACGCACAAACGCGCGCATTTCCGTGCCGCTCAGTACGATGAAGGCACTGTCCTCACTCAATCCGTCCCCGCTAGCGGTGATACTGTCCATTAAGCCTTTTAGCATCCAGCCGTGAAACTGAGCCTGGTCGGTATGGTCGAGACCCTGATTACAGGCGTAGGCACCGAAGTGGCCGTAGAGGCTGACAAAATTTCGCTCGAGTATCGCGTCGGCTAAGCGCAGGCATAACGTGTAGTCCTCATCTTCTTGTGCGTTGAGCATAGCGATACTGGCTTCGTGTTCGGTGGTGTCCCAGGGTTGGTAGGCGTCGGTCCCGGTGAAGCTATGGCGCAGTCGAGTGAAGTCGCTATTCGGTGCTTGTGTCATCACGCGCGCGCGCTCCGCCTCGTAGGCTGAGGCCGTATTTGGGTGCAGGGGCGGAGGGGTGAACTCGGTATTTTGGGTGGGGCTGTGGCTGCAGGCCAATAGACCGACGGTCACGGAAACAAGCATTACGATTCGGAACATGTAGGCGTTCTCATTAAAAAGTCATTGGGCGCTGCACATGGTAGCGAAAATGGCGGGTCAGAGCTTCATCGGCTCTCATGCAGCTCACAGCCCGCACTGAGGTCTATTTTTTAGTGGCACCCTTGAGCCAGTTTTTCAATGCGTCGATGTCTTCACTCTCTAAATGCTTTTCCAGCGCTTTTGTGGCTTCATCTTCCAGTTCTTTTTCGACGCGGTCGACGTGTTTTTGTTTCTCCTTTTCCAAGCGTTGCTCGGCAATCTTTTTGAGGTAGGCCGTGTCCAGTGAACAGGTGTCCACGCCCACGTTGTCCAGTTGCCCTTTGCAGCGAAGAGGCACACTTTGGTTAGCCCATCGTTCATCAACAAACTTGCAACCCGGCAGTTCCTGCTCGAGGCGTTTGAGGCTCAATGCAATAGGGAAGTCGAATTCGCCACTCTCGGTGTTGAACTCCCCTTGGGCCTGCGTGGTAAGTGTCTCAATGGCGCCGCTGAAGGATTCGAGGCGAGCTGTCTTGTTCGCGTATTTGGCGATCAATGTGACCGGAGAAATTTGTGTGAACTTTGCCCAGTTTTGTTCTGGTAAGGTCTTTTGTTCAACGATCGCTGCGGCCTGGCAATACATTTTGAGCAGATTGAAAGGGGAAAAGCGCAGAGCGTCAGACTCCACTCGCGCCTCCGCGCTCAAGGTGTTGACCAAATCAGCGGTATCGGCACCCGCGGCTTGAGCCGAAAATTGGCCCGAAACATAGCCTTCAAGCTGCGAAAAGTCTGCGAGCGCGACGGCCACCGTGGCGGCATTCAGGTGAGTCAGGGCGCCCTCTGCCTTGAGCGTGGGGCGCGCGGTGCGTGCGTCGAGTGCTGCGTTCGCCGAGAGGTTGCCTTCGGCCACCCAGGCATTGAGTTTGGATACTTCGAGCAAGCCCTCGTGTGCCAGCACCTTCGATTGAATTTGCGTTACGGATAACGCGTCATATTGCAGCTGATCGAGCTTCATCTCGAGGTCGATATCCAGCTCCCTAAGGAGTTCGAGCGGGAGCGGCGTGCTTGTCGCTGCAGTGGGGCCAGGGTTGGATACGGGCACCTCGTTGTTGGGTTTGAGGTATCGGTTCAGATTGAGGGTGTCTCCGTGCAAAGTGCTGCGCACGGCAGGCAGTGATTCCGCTCGTGGAACAAGTTCTGTCGCGCCCTTCACTTGCGTATCGTCTACCTGGAATAGGTGAGTGATATTCATCGTGCCGTCGTCCAGTCGCTGGGCATCCAGCTCCATTTGAACGGATTCCAGCGCACCCGGCGCCAACGCGTTATCGAGATCAGGCGACAATGTCGTTAGCCAGTTGCGTGCCTCCATGCTCGTCAGCTTTAACGTGGTGTTCAGTTCGGCAGTGGACAGCGCCATAGAGAGCGCCGCCTGAGCTTTTGCCTGCGCGTCCTTCGCGGAGAGTATGAGTGTCAGTGGGTCAATGTTGAGCGTGCGTGCGCTGGCGTCGTAGCGCACTGTCGCCTCGCCACCAGCGCGAAGTTTGGGCAACTCGGACAGTTCGGCTGATAAGGTGAAATGCATCGGCATGGGCTGCCCGTCGAGGTTGACGCGGGCGACCTGCAAAGTTTCGAGGGTCGCCAACAGGCGCTGACCGGTCGTCAGGTCTTCGTAGCGCAGCGTGAGCGCTTGCACGTCGATATCTGCAATGTTGAGCGTGAATGCCTGTGCGGAGGCCTGTTCGGGCGTGGCGGCCTCGGTTTCACTGTCGGTTTCGGCCGCGTCACTCGCCAGCAGGCTATCCCAGTTCGAGCTACCCCCTTCAAGCGTTTGATAATTCAACGTCACTTCGTGCAAGCGGATTGCGTCGACCTGAACCTCTTGTGACAATAGAGGCTTGAGTGCCAGCGCGAAGCTGACATGACCAAGGTCGAGCAAGGCGGGGCCACGTTGTTCGGCGTTGTTGTAGACTTGGGTGTCATTGACCTGCAGGCCCAGCTTTGGGAAAACCTGCCAGCGCAAATCACCTTCCATGTGTAAGTGGGCGCCGTACTTGGCGACTTCATCCTCTAGCAGGGGTTTCAGGCGATTGGGGTCGAAGAAAAACAGAAAATACGCAATCAGCGCGGCAAGCACACACAGCAGGGCAAAGAATACCAGGGCGATTCGCTTCAACCAGAGCATGACAATCCTCATTTGATAAGTGGGGCACGACAGACGGCAGCTCGTAAGTGTTGAGGTCGCCTGACATGACTAACGGACGGACATGATAGACAAACTCACAGCCGAATTGTTCTCGCGAGCGCCGACCGAGCCGCTCTACCATTACACCACGTTTAAAGGGCTTTTTGGCATTGTAGAATCACGCCAACTTTGGGCCAGTGATATCCGCTATATGAATGACGCGGCTGAGCTGCGTCACACTGTAGATCTGGTACGTCGCGAGGTGAAACTGCGGATCAATAAGAGTGGTTGGAATGCCAAACTCCTGAATGCGTTGGTGGATTGGCTTAGCCGAAAATTGACCAACGGGCACCTGCTTTTTGCGGCATCCTTCCGTGAAAATGGAAATTTACTCAGTCAGTGGCGTGGCTACAGTACCATCGGCAAAGGGGTGAGCCTCGGCTTCCACCCGGCCGTGATCAGTCGAGTGGCTCGACGTCAGGGTTTCAAGATCGCACGCTGCATTTACGACAACGCCGAGCAGGCCGCATTAATTAAAAAGCTGGTCGACGGCGTTGAATATATTGCAGATGAATGTGAGGGCATGCAATACCACGAGATTTTTCAACGCATGGAATCGGACCTTCTGATGATCACGGCGATTTTGAAACATCCCTCCTTTGAAGAGGAAGCGGAGTGGCGTGTGATCTCTCCGAGCTATGCCGAACAGGCATGCCCACGAGTTAAATTCCGCGAGGGGACATCGATGATCGTCCCCTATATTGAATTGGATTTGGCTGAAAACGATCAACTCCGACTACAGCACGTTTATCTGGGCCCGTCCCCGAACAGCACGAACTCCATTAATTCCTTAAGAATGTTTTTAACCCGGCATGGTATTGACCCCGACGAAGGGATCAGTGACTGCAAAATTCCCTACAGGCTGAGGTAAGTCATGAGCGCGGACAATCCGTTGCAAACCCGTTTCGAGCGTATGCGCGCGTATTTTTTTGCGGGTGAAGATGATTCCACGCAAGAGCGATTATGGCGTCTCGCTGTTTTAGGCATGTTGTGCAGCTTGATTTTCGTCCTTGGTGTGCTCGCAGATAATGTCAATCCGGTATTGAGCTATGACCGCCGTGCATTGGCCGATGGGCAAGTTTGGCGCTTGCTAACCGGCAATTTCGTGCACCTCAATGTCAATCACATGTTGATGAATGTGAGTGTGTACCTGCTGGCGGCATTGCTTTTTATGCCCACACTCAGTCAGCGAACCTGGTATGTCAGTCTTATTGTCTGTGCGTTTGGTGTCAGTTTAGGACTTTGGTTTTTTCCCCTGAAGTGACAAATTACGTGGGGCTGTCTGGTGTGTTATATGGGCTGGTCCTGTTCGGCTTGCTGGTGAATCTACGCCAGGCGCCTGCTCTATATACGGTGTTGTATTTGTATTTCAGCTACAAAGTTGTCGCACAACAATTCCCGGCTTACGACCCTGAAGCGATGCGCGATTTTATAGGAGGCCGCGTGATTGTCGATGCGCATCTTTACGGTTTGCTGAGCGGCAATGGCTGCGCGATGGTCACGTTGTTGCGACGCTGGAAAAAAAGTCGAGGATAGGTGTATGTTGTTAAGGCGGAGTCCTGTTTGGCTGAGCATGCGCGTAGTCATGGGTGTTGTGCTGCTGTTCAATATCGTGTTGCTTGGTGCGTGTCAAAACACCCGGCAAAGCACGACGCCAGATGCAGTAGAACGCGAGTGGCAATACCCTCTTAGTCAGCGCTATGCAGCGTTTCGTTCGCACACGGTCAGTGACGTGCATTATGATCTCGATATTGATTTGACCCAGTCAGAAACGCAATTTTATGCGCGCAGTACGGTGAGCTTCAATTGGCATGACAAGAGTCAATCTGAGTTGACGCTGGATTTCGAGCAGGGTGATATTCAGCAAGTTAAAATCAACGGGAAAATCGTCGCCGCGGACTATGAGCAATGGTATCTACGTATCGCGGCTGAAGCGCTCACTCCGGGGCGCAACGTCATAGAAGTGCTGTATCGCCGCGCCTATTCAACCGATGGAATGGGTCTTCATCATTTTAAAGATCGAGACAGCGGGCGCCGCTACCTCTATTCTCAATTCGAGGCGTATGAAGCCAACAAAGTGTTTCCTCTGTTCGATCAGCCGGACATCAAAGCCACCTACACGCTTACAGTACAGGCGCCGTTACAATGGCAGGTGATCACTTCTGTACGTGAGGCTATCGTGGAGAAAGGTGAGCGTTCTGCGCGGTGGTATTTCCCGGAATCCGCGCGCTTTTCGCCTTATGTTTTTTCGTTGCACGCGGGCCCCTATGCGGTGTGGGAATCAAACCGAGGGTCGATTCCGTTGCGGCTATTCGCGCGTCAGGAGATGCAAGATTATGTGAATCCCGATCAATGGTTTGATGCCACCTACAAAAGCTTGGCCTTTTTTGAACGCTATTTTGAACTGCCCTATCCGTTTTTGAAGTACGATCAAATCATTGTGCCTGAATTTAATTTCGGTGCGATGGAAAATGTTGCGGCGGTCACGTTTACCGAAAAACTCTTAACGCGTAGTGAGCCCACCGAAGCACAACGCCGTCGAGTAGCGAACATCATCGCCCACGAAGCGGCACATATGTGGTTCGGGAATATTGTGACTATGCAGTGGTGGGATGATCTTTGGTTAAACGAAAGTTTCGCGACCTATATGGCGAATTTGGCGCTGGTACAAAGCGCTCAATTTGATGGCGTGTGGGAAGCATTTTATGCCGGTACTAAGCAGAGGGCGTATCGGGCAGACGAGGCGGTGACGACGCACCCGGTGTATATGGATGTGCCGAGTACGGGGACGGTGCTGTCAACACTCGACGGTATTACGTATGGCAAGGGGGCAAGTGTTCTAAAGCAATTACCTTATTACGTTGATGAAACCCAATTTCAAAAGGGCGTTGCGCTCTATCTGAAAACCCATGCCTGGGGCAATGCACAGCTGCAGGACTTTGTTTCCAGCCTCGAAGCGGCGTCTCAGAAAAACCTACAAGCCTGGTCGCAAAGTTGGCTGCTCGAGCCGGGAGTGAATACCATAGAAGTGCATTTCGAGTGCCGCGACGAGCAACTTTCTAAACTGGAGCTCATACAATACCCCGATCGAAGATATCCGACACTGCGTACGCAGCGTGTGCAGCTCGCGCTTTATCGCTTTGTCAGTGAAGGGGCATCAAATGAACCCCGTCTAGCGCCCGATCGTGTTCTACCTGTCACTTACTCTGGCGAGCGCACGGTAGTCCTTACCGAACAAGGCATTGCGTGCCCTGAATTCATTTACCCGAACTATGGCGATTGGGGCTACGTTAAAGTCAAACTTGATCCCAAGTCGATGGCGACCTTGGAAGGGAACATTAATGCGTTTGAACACGAGGCCATGCATTTGGCACTTTGGCAAAGCTTATGGGACGCGGTCCGTGACGCGCGCTTGCCGCTGAACTATTTTACCGATTTTGCGTTTGATCACCTAGGGGCTGAATCGTCTGTCAGCGTTGCGAGCTTTGTGACAACTAAGCTGGTTCGCAGTGCGACGCTGTTTTGGCATTTCGAATTTGAAATGAAGAGGCCTGGAAGTTATTTACGCGCTCGCGAGGAAATCGAACAGTTTTTATTGGCGCAGTTTGAAACGGCGCCGCCAGAAAGTGATCTTAAACGCAATTATCTCGACGCAGCAATCAAAGTGGCCCATTCAAATGAAGGGCTGGCGGCAATCGCGCAGCTATTGGACCGGGATGCATCGGAAGTGGGTTTAAAGATCGATCAGGACGTGCGCTGGCGTATCTTGACGCAACTCAATCGCTTTCAGTTTGAGGCTGCGGACAAGCGAATCGAAGAGGAGGCTGAGCGCGACCGCTCGGAACGTGCTGATAAAGGGTATGCAACGGCAATCGCCGCAGCGCCCGAATTACCAGTGAAGCAACAGTGGTTCGACACTCTGATCTCGACAAGCGCGACCCAGAATTTTTCGACTCAACGCAGTGTGATGAGCCATTTGTTCCCGCCTGAGCAATTGGGCTTGCTGGCCACCTTTCAGGCCGAGTGGGCAGCAGCGCTACCGGCACTTCAGGAGGACTCAGCCGATCTTAAATTGCAGCAGTTTGGCCGATATATCACACCGGTGCTGTGCGACACTGAGAGCAACCAGTTCGTGGAGAACGTGCTGAATGACAATCAGATTTATCGACCCTCGTTTCTAAAGTCGGTAAAACTCGCGTTGCAAGAGAGCGAACGCTGCGTTCGCCAAGCCCGCACACAGGCCGAAGCCGATGCGAGCGCAAGCGCGATTAATTGATCGGCTATGCCGAGATCTGAAGCCGGGAAGACTGGAGTGGATAGGGCTTCGCCGCGCCCATCGTGGCGAGGTGGTGACTGTGGAATCGGCCAGAGCCTTGGCAGGACGGGGGCTCGAAGGCGATCATCGCGTTGTCAAAACTTCCGGCAGTGCCAGACAGGTGACGCTGATCAGTCGTGAATTCATTGGGCAGATAGCGCACTTCATGGGAATCGAGGACATCGCGCCTGAATTGTTGCGGCGCAATCTCGTAGTTTCAGGCATTAACTTGAATGCGCTGCGCCACCAGCAAATCAGAATCGGAGACGTGCTCTTTGAAGCCAGTGCGCACTGTCATCCATGCTCTCGCATGGAGGCCGCACTGGGCGAGGGCGCCGTGGCCGCAATGCTCGGCCACGGGGGCTTGTGTTTAAAAGTGTTGCAGGGTGGTCAGCTAAAACTGGGTGATATCGTGGCTAAAATGGATGATCCGATTGGGGTGTAACCCGGTCCATCAATTTTCGCGGTTGTCCTTGAGCAGGCCAAACGCGATCAGGATGACGCCGCAGATACTCAGAATCATCGGCTCAGCGAGAGATGAGCTAGAAAATTGAGTGTCAGAGGCCAGCGCCAAAGGGGCTGCCAGCGATAGCAATACTGCCAGTTTCGTTGCCAAAGCTTTAAAATTTTTCATCGTTCCGAGCTTCCAATGTCGTCACTACTAAATGTGGGTGAACCCGCGTTGAGGTTCGATCTGACATGGGTTAAGCAGGTTTGATGCCAAGATTGGTATTTGGTTGGCTTTCCGTTAGAAATTATAATAAAAACAGTATGTTAGAATCTAACCATTTTTAGAGTGCGCGTTTTTCAGCGGGCCTCGGGTGTAGAAAATGCAAGTCTTTGCAAAGGACGTAAATATTCCCGACAAAGTCATCAGGGCCGCCCAATTTCTGGCGCACCCAAAATCCCATCCGTGTAGGGCTGTTGCCGATGATGCGTGAGATAGTCCGTTAACGCAGGGAAGTCGGGCAGGACGTTGAAGGGTTGCGGAAGCTGGTCGAGATAGTCCAGCATCGGCAACAGCAGCGCATCCCCGATACTCAAATCCGTGCTCGGGCCGACATGCTTGTCTTCGATTTGAGTCTCTACCCAGCTAAGGCAATAGCGCAGCTGCTCGGCACTTGCGAGCACCTGCTCCTGTCTGATGGATCCTCCTTCTCCCTTCGGGAACGCGAACTCGAGCACGGTGTTCAACATCACCGCTTTGTGCACATACAGCGCGATCATACTGGCGAGCGATAAATGGCGGGCTTGCTCGGCTGCGGTGCCAGAGTACAGCAACGGCTCAGCTAAGGTGTCGAGGTAGTGGCCGATCGCCAAGGTCTCCGGCAGAACGAAGTCGCCATGAATCAACACGGGCAGCTTGGAGAAGGGATGCAGTGCTTCGTGGGCCTTAGTGAACCAGAGTGTGGGGGTACCAAACGGGGCATCCGTCAGCTCATGGCGTAGCGATTTACAGGCACACATTAAGCGTACACTGCGTAAAAACGAGGAAAAGGCGGGGCCATAAATCTGAATCGTACTGTGCATGAAAGGTCACCATAGGTAGTGGGGGCGTGAGAGCTGATAGGACAGTAGAAGAGTGATAAAATATGTTCAACAACATATTTTAAGGCTGACCCATGCCGTGTAAGCCCGAGAAGAAACAGCAGTCGCGCGCTCGTATATTGCAGTCGGCGGCGACCTTATTTACCCGCAATGGTTTCGACGCCATCTCCATTGATGACGTGATGCGGGATGCGGGGCTGACCCGAGGGGCCTTTTATGCCCACTTCAGTTCTAAGACGGAACTCTATCGCGAGGCCATACTCGAAGGAGCAAGAGTCGGGCGAGCGAAACTCTTTTGCAAGGGGCCGCCCGCCAATGTGCTCGAATTTGCACGCCACTATCTGGAGCTGGATGTGGACACGCCCTGGCAGGGTTGTCCGCTCGCTTTTTTAGTGACGGACATCGCCCATCAGGTGCCCGAGGTCAAGAAAACCTATACACAGGTCCTTAAAGGTTACCGTGATATGCTGGTGGCGATGGGGCTCGGCGAGTTACTCGCGATGCAGATTTGCAACCAATTGATCGGCGCTCGTGCCCTGGCCAGAGCCGTCGATGCACCCGAATTTTCCCGTCACATCCTTCTACAAAGTCTGGAAGGCGTGAGGGCACTGCTCGAGGCGAACCCAGCCGACAGCCAATATAGTGAAGGAGCGAACTTATGAATTCTGACATTCAGACCGTAGTCGTCACAGGTGCCAACCGAGGTATTGGATTGGCTCTGATTCGAGAATACAAAAAGCGTGGTGCGCGGGTGATCGGTATTTGCCGAAAGCCGAGTGCGGCCCTGGAAGACAGCGCGGATTCGGTGATCACCAACATCGACGTTGGCACGGATGACGGCGTGGCTAAACTCGCCAAAGCGCTTGAGGGTATTCCGATCGATTTATTGATTAACAACGCCGGCATCCTCTCAAACGAACAACTTGGCGACATCAATTACCACAGTGTCATCGAACAGTTAAATATCAACGCACTTGGGCCGTTGCGCGTCACCGAAGCCCTCGCAGCCGGGCTGAAGCCCGGTGCTAAAGTGGCGATGATTACCAGTCGTATGGGCTCGATCACGGATAATGGTTCGGGTGGTTACTACGGTTACCGTATGTCAAAAGCCGCGCTCAACGCCGCGGCGATGTCCTTGGCTAAAGATTTGAAAACGCGAGAAATTGCTGTGGCAATTTTGCATCCCGGCTTTGTGCAGACTGAAATGGTCGGCGGCAATGGGGACATCAGCCCGGATATCGCAGCCGAGCGTCTCGCGCAGCGTATCGATGACACCACACTCGATAACAGCGGCACCTTTTGGCACAGTAACGGCGAGCAGCTGCCTTGGTAAGCGCCCGCTGTATATGACTTCAATCGATACCTGACAAAGACCACATTATGAGCTCCCCAGAGAACACACCTACTGAGACCGAGATCGAAGCGGCCGTTTTTCGCAAGCTGTTGGCGCACCTCGATGAGCGCAAAGACGTACAAAATATTGAGCTGATGAACCTGGCGGGCTTTTGTCGCAACTGCCTGTCGAAATGGTATCGGGCGGAAGCCGAGCAGCGCGGTGTCGCGCTTGAAGATGCCGAAGCCCGCGAACGTATTTATGGCATGCCGTATTCAGAGTGGAAGGCCCGCTATCAACGCGAGGCGACACCCGAACAGCGGCAAGCTTTTGAGCAAAAATCGTAGCGCCTAGGCGGGCTCGCACTAAGCGGCGGGCAGGGCAAAGCGGAACGTGGTGCCTCGGTGCATCTGGCTGTGCACGCTGATCGCACTCGCGTGCAGCTCAAGCAATTTTTTAGTAATCGCGAGCCCGAGGCCTCCGTGTGCGGTGTTTTCACGTACACTGTTGCCCGCTTTGAAATGTGCGTCAAAGATGTAGGGGATGTCCTGCTCGGGGATGCCGATGCCGGTATCGCTGACCTCGATGGAGACGAAACCAGAGCTCGCTTCAATGCGCACAGTGATACTGCCACCATCCGGTGTGTGACGCAGGGCATTCTCAACCAGGTTGGTGAACACCCGTTCCATCTTTTCAATGTCCGCCCGAACGAGAATGCTGCTGTCTTGAGGGCGTACCTGAAGCTGTATGTTTTTTTGCTCCGCTGCCATTGAAAACTTCTGCAGCACATCCTGCACCAGCTCCGCGATTGAAAAACGCTCGAGTTGCACTTGCACGTTGTTGCCGTCGAGATGAGCGAGCTCGAACAATTGCTCAATCAGCATCGCGATTTTCTGCGCGCTGCGGCGGGCCGTCGAAATGTATTCGCTGCTTTTTTCGGGGCTCAGGTCAGACTGCTGTATTTCCCAGGTTTCGAGGTAGCCAAGCAAGGACGCCAGCGGCGTGCGCAGATCGTGACTGACGTGCGACAGCAGCTCCTTGCGCAAATCATCAATCGAGACCACGTGTTCGTATTGTTGCTGCAGGGTCTGCAGTGCCTGCGCGAAGGTATAGCCCAGAATGTGAATATCGTTGTGGCTGTCGCCCTGCCACTGGCGGAGCGCTTCGAGCTGGGGTATTTGGATCTCGGGTGAACTGTCGAAACCGGCATCGCGAACGGCTTGAACCTGTTGCGTCAGCTGTTGGAGTGGGCGGGTAAACCAGCGCAGCACCACGAGTAAGGCGAGCAGGCTCAAGCAGGCCACCAAGATCAGAATGCCCATACTTGAATACAGCATTTTGCTGCTCCAAAGGCGACTCTCCAGGGCGTCTCGCGCCTGACTGCCGACCACGACATAAAGATAGCCGTAGACTTCACCCATCTGATAAATCGGTGCGACGGAAAACACTTTCTGACGACCAGGGTTTTTGGGGTCGTCGCCAAGTATTACGCCGGCCTCGTCGGAGGCTTGAAGGAAGGCATTGACTGGGTCGAGTCGAATGTCTTGGAGTTGGACCTCTTCCGGCTTGGCGTCGAAAGCGACGATGTTGCCGTGCTTGTTGACGAGGTAAAACTCAAAATTGGCGCCCAAGATCATCAAATCGTGGAATGTGGTTTTGGCGGCCTCGTAGTCGGGTTTGCCATCGCGATACAGTAGATAGTGATCGACGACGTGCTGGGCGAGGTCGTGATGGATGCGCTGCGTGACTTCTTGTTCGTAGTTGCGGGAAGCGTGAATCAACAGCCATGCGGCGAGGCTGCCAAAAAGGATAAACAGGCCGACCATCGCCAGCGATAAGCGTCCGGCGAGGCTGTGTCTCAGGCTAGCAATCATAAAATTTGTACCCCACGCCCCATACCGTCAGAACATACTCCGGCTCGGCACTGTTCTGTTCGAGCTTGGCGCGCAAGCGGTTAATGTGGGAGTTGACGGTGTGCTCGTAGCCGTTGTGTTGATAACCCCAAACGGCATTCAGCAGCTGTTCTCGGGTAAAGACCTTGCCGGGGTAATTGGCCATATACAGTAGAAGGTCGAATTCTTTGGCCGTGAGCGGGATGGGCTTGCCTCGCACCTGTACCTGGCGCTTGTGAATATCGATGCTCAATTCACCGAAATTCAGGCAGCCATCACTGTCCTCTTCGCTGTGATCCTGCCGTGCGTTCTCGTGAAACGACACGCGCCGGAGCAGGGCTTTGATGCGCGCCTGTAGTTCTCTAACACTAAAGGGTTTGGTCAGGTAATCGTCTGCGCCGACTTCCAGGCCGACGACGCGGTCGGCTTCGGTTTTGCGCGCAGTCAGCATTAAAATCGGGGTATGGTCGCCTTGTTGGCGCAAATGCTGACACACGTCGAGGCCGTTCATATCGGGGAGCATGATGTCGAGGACTATGGCGTCGAAGCGCGCCTGTTGGGCGAGTTCGAAACCTTTTAAGCCGGAATGGGCCTGAGTGACACTGAAGTTGAGGCTTTCGAGGTTGACCGCGATCAGGGCGCTGATGTCTTGCTGGTCTTCTACGACGAGTATGTGTGCGGTCATCTTTGTTACTCAAAGTCTGATTAAGTTGCTCAACCCGCGTGCGCGGGCTGAGCATTGACGCGGAGGAACTAGCGTCGCAGTACAGTCACGGCAAGCATACCCTGATCAAAACGATGGCTCTGATCAAGTGCGGATTCGGCATACCCGTCGTCCGCGCTGACGACACCACGGTGTAAGGCCACCGCATCCACCAAATCGTCGCGTGCGGCGTTATACCCTTCCCCACCGGCAGCAGGGCCCGGTATCGTCTCGGCGGTTTCCGTATTGGCTTCGGTACCGGCGTCGTACACATGTAAGTGTGTGCTTACACTGTCTCCGGGTAGCAGTCCACCGATAGCCCATCCCGTCACACCCGCAAACGCGTCGTTGGTGTTCACCGGCATCGACGCCACTGTCAGTGCAAGATAGGGCTGCCAATTTGTGGACAAGCTGTACGTCACTTGCTCTCCCGGCATGAGTATAGCGCCGCCGCCCATTGAGGCGTAGGGGCTATCCGCTTCCGCGAGAAAGTCTGCAGGCGAACCCGATTCGGCAAGTAGCTCTAAACCGGCAGAGGCGGGCATGCCTGCCATCCACCCACGGTAGTCCATATCGTGCAGGATCAGCGCAGCCGGGGCCAGTGGTTGATTGGCACTCAGGTTGGTCAGGGTGATTTCGTACCAAGTCTGTGAGGCAAGCTGCAAGGCTTCGATGTGTTCGGTCAATGCCTCGAGTTCCATCGACAACGCAGCCAGTTCCTCGTCGGAGACGCTGCGGGCTTCGAGTGCTTCGAGCTGAGCCGAAAGGTCGGCCAAGGTAGTCGAAAGGTCGCTGTCGGCCATGGCCAGCGCGTCAATCTCCGTCTGCAAATCGGCAACTTGCTGTTGCAAGGCAGTAATGTCGTCGTCGTTGTCGTCACCGCCACAGGCAGTGAGTAGCAGTCCGAGCGCCCCAGCGGCGAGGCTCAGTCTGATTCCAGGATAGAGCGTCATAATGGCCTCCTTACTCGACGGTGATGATGAGTTTGGCCACAGGGTTCAACCAGCGATGAATACGAGAGTCCAGATCACTGGGGCCTCCGTCCGCCATGGTGTCGCCGAGGTTTCCGCGGTGAATGTGGACCATGGGGTTTGTCTCTTCCATGGTCACACCGGTCCCACCACTACCGCCATCCTCACCCGGGTTGACGGGAATTCCAGGTACACCGGGCATGCCTCCACCGTTAACGATTTCGTCGTTGGCTTCAGTACCGGCGTCGTAGGCGTTCAGGTAGACCGTGTAGGTGCCGGGGCTTTCGGGGATGGCCCAGCTATTCATGCCGACAAAGCCGTCATTCGTCGGCAACAACATCGCCGTTAGGCTCAAATAGCCGAGGTCGCCCGTATCCATGTCTTCAATCATGACTGTGGCGGCGGGCCCAAGCAGGCCTTCTGCCGGGTTTTCGACCACAGCACCGCCGGCGGCCATCACATTCGCAGACAGTCCGGAAATGTCTCCACCTTCTGCCATCGCGGCGAGCTCAGCACTGGCGCTGGCCCCGGGCTCAAACAGGGCGACGTCACCGTCGTGTGCAGCGACAAGAATAGGAGTGAAATAGATACCGTGGGTCAGGTTGACCACTTCGATGTCCAGTACTTCGGCTTGAGTGCTCGCAGTGCCTGCCATTGCAAGCAGTCCAAGCAGCGTATGACGTAGCTTCATGACACAATCCTCGTGTTATTTGGGTGTGGCACAAAGCTTAATGAGCAAGTATCCCCCCTCCGTCACGGTTCTATCACGAATGTATCACGCGCGGCCTTTGGTCAAATGACTTGCAGACCGCTGTGCTTTCAACGCATCATGGCTTTTGGGAAGTCCGGTTGGGGTTTCCAATTGTTCATCCAATAATAGTGATAGCGGGGATAAGGTATGAAACTGAATTCAAAGACGTCGCGTTGGCTTGCGTGTGGCGTGATTGTGGTCGGGCTGGGTGCCTGTACAAATGACGACACGTCTGCACCGGAGGTGACTGAGGAAGCGCCGGCCAAGGAAGCCAAAATTGGCGCCACCTTGAACGAGAAGGTCGAGCTGGCACTCACCGAGATACCAGAGCAGGCCATGCAAACGATACGCGAGCTGCATCCAGGCTTTGTCGTGGCCGAGGCCGAAAAGGAATTTAAACACGACAAAGTCTACCTCGATATTGAGGGTGAGCTAGACGGTCGTGAAATCGAGTTCGATATGCTGCAAACCGAGACAGGCTGGGCAATCGTTGAGGTACAACGCGATCTCGTCTGGGAACAGCTTCCCCCGAATGTCGCGGTCGCGCTCTCACAAAACGCTCCGGACTTTGCGCCGAAGCGTATCATCGAAAGTCAGCAATACGGTACCGATATCACGGTCTACGAGTTTTATGCGGTCGATGCCGATGGCACTGAAAGCCGCAAAGAGGTCAAGCTCGAAGCCGGCGTGGCGAGCGTCCTAGAGCAAGAGTGGCAACACTAAGCGGTAACGTATGCGGTGGGGTCTGACCCCATCGCATACGTTGAGAGCTATACGACCATGATGCCGTCGGCTTCGATCAATGCGCCTTTGGGCAGTTGGCTGATGCCGATGGCCGCGCGTGCGGGGTAGGGCTGGCTGAAGTAGCGGCCCATGACGTCGTTCACAATCGGGAAATAGCTGAGATCGGTCAGATAGATATTCAGCTTAACTATGCAGGCGAGTTCGCCATTGGCGGCTTCACATACGGCCTGCAGGTTTTTAAAGACTTGCTCCGCCTGAGCCTCGAAGTCGCCTTCGATCAGCTCCATCGTTTCGGGGATCAATGGGATCTGGCCCGATAAATAGACGGTATCACCCACCTTTACGGCTTGCGAGTAGGTGCCGATGGCTTCTGGTGCGGTTTTAGAATGAATTATGGCTTTATTTGGCATAGCTGACCTCCCCGTTCGCCAGTGCTTACTGGCGCGTTTTCTTATGGTTTTTCACTCGATAAATTCGTTGTACCGGCTGCATTGTACGCACTGAGCGCATCACATTTGCCAGGTGCACGCGATTTTCGACCGCAACGGTCAGGGTAATCACGCTGTGCTCGGCATCGCGCTCGTCTACCTGAATCCGTTCGATACTGGTCCCTGAACGCGATAGGCGGGTGGCGAGCGAGGCAATGATACCGCGTTCACTCATCACTTCTACGCGGATATCGACGAGGAACTCGCCTTTAATATCGGCCGACCAGTTTGTCTCCGCGATGTTTTCTTTTTTGCTCTTCAGGTCGATCACATTGTTGCAGTTTTCGCGATGCACAACGATGCCTTTGTCGGCGCTCAAGTGGCCGACAATCGGGTCGCCGGGAATCGGCCAGCAGCAGCGGGCAAAGCTGATAAGCACACCATCGGCACGATCGATTGTTATCGGCGCCGGGCTGCTGCTTTCGACATTCGCATCCGGATCGAGGGCTTTCACCGCATTGGCTGCCGTGATGCGGCCCAAGCCAATCGCTTCGAACAGCTCATCAATGGAATCGGTATTGGTTTGTGCGAGCAGTTGGCCGTAGTGCTCGTCGCTCAGCGAATTCAGGTCGCGGTGGACGTGAATCAGCGCGCGTTCCAGCATGCGTTTGCCGAGCTCTATGGACTCGGTGTGGCGCTGATGCTTCAGATAGTGTCGGATGGCGCTGCGTGCTTTGGCAGTCACCACAAAATTGAGCCAGTTCGGGTTTGGCTGTGAGCGCTCTGAGGTGATGATCTTGATCTTTTGTCCGCTCTCGAGGCGTTGCGACAGCGGCGCGGGCCTGTCATTGACGCGGCAGGCAACACAGCGGTTACCGATGTCGGTGTGCACCGCATAGGCGAAGTCGACGGCAGTCGCGCCACTTGGTAGCTCGATGATCGCGCCCTTGGGCGTGAAGACATAGACCTCGTCTTTAAACAGATCGATTTTGACGTTCTCGACGAATTCCAGCGAACTGTGTGTGTGTTGTTTGATCTCCATGAGCCGCTTGATCCAGCGGTTGGCCCGATCAAAACTCGCGACTGTGGTGGGGTCGTTTGCGTCTTTACTCTTGTAGAGCCAGTGCGCGGCAACTCCGGAGCTAGCCAGCTCGTCCATCTCTTTAGTGCGAATCTGCACCTCAATCGGCACGCCCTGTTTGCCGATCACCACGGTGTGCAGGGACTGATAGCCGTTCACCTTGGGGATGGCGATATAGTCTTTAAATTCACCGGGGATGGGCTTATACAGGTTGTGAATCGAGCCGAGCGTACGGTAACAGGTGTCGATTTCATCGACGATGATGCGAAAGGCATACACGTCCATGATTTCTTTAAAACTTTTGTGCTTTGTACGCATCTTCTGGTAGATGCTGTACAGATGCTTTTCACGGCCAATCACCAGTCCGCTGATGCCATCGCGCTGCAGTCGTTCTTCAATCGCGAGCTGGATCTTCTCGACAATGGAGCGACGGTTGCCGCGCACGTTTTGCAGTGAGGCTTGCAGGCGTGTTGAGCGCAGCGGATGCATGGCTTTGAAGCACTGGTCCTCGAATTCCACTCGCCAGTCGTTCATGCCCAGGCGCTGGGCGATGGGGGAGTAAATTTCGAGGGTTTCTTTGGCAATGCGGCGCTTCTTTTCAGGCGGCATCACGCCTAAGGTGCGCATGTTATGTAGGCGGTCGCTCAGTTTGATGACCACGACGCGCAGGTCTTTGGCCATCGCCAAGGCCATTTTCTGGAAGTTTTCGGCCTGCTTTTCCGCCTGCGTCTCGTATTCGATTTTGGCGAGTTTACTGACCCCATCCACCAGTTCGGCCACCGTATCACCAAATTGCTCGTCGATGGAGCGCTTGGGAATGCCGGTGTCTTCAATCACATCGTGCAGCATCGCGGCCATCAGGGTCTGATGGTCCATATGGATACTGGCGAGAATATTCGCGACTTGGAGGGGGTGGGTGATGTAGGGGTCGCCACTGCGCCGAAATTGGCCCATGTGGGCTTGCTCGGCGTAGTAGTAAGCCCGCTTTACGGCCGAAACCTGAGCGGGCTCAAGATAGGAGGATAACCTGTGAGCGAACGAGTCAATCGTGAGAGCAGGTGAGAGGTCCTCCATATAGTCGATACGTCGCCTCCCGACTAACCGCGCAGGTCGCCCAGATTCAGGTCGCCTTCAGCGGCATCGAGGTTGACCAGGTCTTCAAAACCTTCGTCTTCCGCTTCGGCTTCGTTCAGGGTGGCCACATCGATCAGGCCTTCTTCGATCTCGCGCAGGGCGATCACGGTGGGCTTGTCGTTGTCGACGGGTACCAGAGGCTCTTTGCCCATCACCGCGATTTGACGCGCGCGACGGCTGCCCAACAGGACCAGTTCAAAACGATTGTCTACGTATTGCAAGCAATCTTCTACAGTAATTCGAGCCATGAATATTCCACTATCTAAAGTAATCTGGAGCTCTGCCTGACCTCAGTTTTCTGGCGAAAACACACCGGCCCGAGGGCCCGCAGAGCAAAAGGGATGAAATTGTACGAAAAATGACTAGCTACGACAACAAGTCCCTGAGTAAATCATGGTGTCGGCTTTGTTGTTTTGCAAGCGTTAAGCGCTGACAGCGCACAATGGCACGTAAATCTGCCAATGCACTGTCGAATTGATCGTTGATGACGAGGTAATTGGCCTCGGCGTAGTGTGAACTCTCGCTCTTCGCTTCCGCCATGCGACGCTCAATGGTGCTTTCATCGTCTTGGCCCCGCCCGGTGAGCCGGTCTCGAAGCGCATGACGAGAGGGGGGGAGGATGAAAATGCTGACCGTATCAGGAATCTGCTCACGCACCTGTGCAGCGCCCTGCCAGTCGATCTCTAAGATAACGTCGGTGCCATCCACGAGCTGATCTTCTACCCAATGGCGCGAGGTGCCATAGAAATTGGTGAAGACTTGAGCGTGTTCGAGGAAGGACTGCGCCTCGACCATGGAGAGGAACTCGGCTTCGGAGACAAAGTGATAATTGACGCCGTCGCGTTCACCGGGTCGCATTTTGCGCGTTGTATGCGAGACCGACACGCAGATATTGCTGGTGTTGTCGATCAAGGCCTTGACCAAAGAGGTCTTGCCCGCGCCTGAGGGCGCTGAGACGGTATACAGGGTTCCACGCGTTGGAGGCTGAGTCATGTGACCGGATCGCAGAGTTATCGTAATGTCTTAAAGTGAACGGAGTCCGAGGTACTGAGTAACAGTGTAGCCGAGCTCCGCCCCCTTGGTTTAGAGAGCGGGGATAATAGCACAGGCGTTACGCGAGATCTTTGAGGCGCTCGGCCGATTTGCGGGCGAAATCTTCAAACTCCGATTCGACCTGAGCAATGGTCTCACGGTGGTGGTCGCGCGTTTCCCGATCAAGGGCGCGCCATTGCTCAAGCATGGGAATGTGGGCGATCCGCTTGGCAACTTCATCAAAGGCGCGAACTTCGTTGCGTGCCTCTTCATCCATATCAACGTAGCCCAATAAATGATGAATACGGACGCTCGCCTCGGCGAGTTCGACATCATCGACTAGGTAGGCACGTGCAATCAGTCGAATGCTGGTTTTGGCCTCTTCCTGCTTTTTCTCGACCGCGGCTTGCATTTCCTCTGCTTGAGCGCGCTGACGTACACGTTGTCGGTGCAATTGAAAGTGCAGATAGAGGGCAATCCCGCTGAGTACAGCGATGCTTAGCAGGCCCAGCGCAAGGAGCCAAACAGGCATAGGTCTTTCCGATAATAACTGGTGGAGAAAATAGCGCTATGGTAGCACAGCGAGGGTGGCCGATAGCGCCCTATCCAGGCCAAAAAAAGGGCGCCGAAGCGCCCTGTGGAAACCTGTAGGTTTACTGTCGTGGCGCTGAATCTTCTAGCTGCTGCAAACGCTCCATCGCGTCTTTCAATTCGAAAGTGCGGTAACTGATGTTGCTGGCGGTCAGGCTGGAACCTTTCTGGAAGGGGTACTCAGGCATGGTCTTGAGGAAATTCGCGACCTGCATTTGAATAGGGACAAAGATCCACATGGTGTTCTCGGCATACCAACGCAGGTACATTTCGGATTCCAGCGCGCCCTTCTGATACGGGTCGGCTCTGAGGTTGATGACGAGAGGCCAGGCCGGGGTTTCGCGGACCGCGGTGTTGATACCGCCTTCAAGTGTTGCGAAGTGCACTTTCCAGTCTTGGTAACGAACTGCGTTCAGTTCCCCAGTCGCACCAAAGTAGAAAATTTCCTTACGTGGGCCCTCGGCAACTTCACCTTTGAAGAACGGCATAAAGTTGTAACCATCGGGATGAATTTTCCACTTTTTACCATTGGCACGGTAGCCGCCTTTCTTCAGCTTCTCAACGAGGTTGGGTTCACCGGCAGCGGCCGCAAAAGTCGGCATCCAGTCTTCGTGGGAGATGATGTCGTTGATTTTTTGCCCTGGTTGAATCACACCCGGCCAACGAACAACGAGGGGGACACGGAAACCACCCTCCCAAGTTGTGCCTTTCTCACCGTGGAATGGCGTTGTGCCACCATCTGGCCAGCTAATTGTTTCGGCGCCATTGTCGGTTGAATACACGACGATCGTATTATCTGCGATCCCGAGGGTATCGAGTTTGTCTAGCAATACACCGACAGCTTTGTCGTGTTCGACCATGCCATCTGGATAAAGGCCTATGCCGGTTACGCCATCTGACTCCGGCTTGAGGTGAGTCCAAACGTGCATTCGAGTGGTATTCATCCAAACGAAGAAAGGCTTGTCCTGTTTGACGGCGCGGTCAATAAAATCAAGCGCAGCGGCAAGAAACTCATCATCTGCCGTTTCCATACGCTTTTTCGTCAACGGTCCGGTGTCTTCGATTTTACCGTCTGCGGTAGAACGGATAACACCGCGAGGGCCATATTTTTTACGGAATTCGGGGTCTTTGGGATAGTAGTAGCTTTCGGGCTCTTCTTCGGCGTTCAGGTGATAGAGGTTGCCGAAAAACTCATCAAAACCGTGATTGGTTGGGAGGTGTTCGTCGCGGTCGCCAAGATGGTTCTTGCCGTACTGCCCGGTCACATAACCTTGCTCTTTGAGGATGTCACCGATAGTTGGTGTCCATTCGGGAATACCGTGGTCGGAACCCGGCATGCCAATGGTTAACAGACCTGTTCGAAATGGATTTTGTCCCAATACGAAAGCAGCGCGACCGGCAGTACAGGATTGCTGAGCATAGGCATCCGTAAACATGGCGCCTTCGTTTGCGATGCGATCAATGTTTGGGGTCTTGTAACCCATCACACCATGGTTGTAAGCGCTGATATTGTGAACACCAATGTCGTCACCCCAAATGACAAGAATATTGGGCTTGTCAGCGGCGAGTGCAGGGGTTGAGGAGAGGACGAGCGCCAATAGCGCTGTCCAGCGAGCTTTGAATGTCATCACGGTCAAACTCCATTTAATGTTAGAAAAGGCGCCAGAGAGCGTGCATTGGCGACCAGGGTGGTGCGGCTCCAATGACCTCTACGTGCTTAGAGGCTCATCGGTTCATCCGAGTATATCGACCTAAGATGTAATTCTAAAGACGTATACATTCTTACTGTCATCTAAAACAAAAAAACGACGGATATCGTTCGTGGATGGCGCGTCAGGCATGGTAAGAAACTGAAATCAGGGCTCGGCATGCGTTGTATCCGTTAATTCGTCTATGACAGAATTGACTGAAAAATGAAAATGGACCTTGGGATCGTCAGCGGTGCTTGAGGCAGAGATGATTGAGACGACAAGCAGGGTTGCACATGCGCAAAACGATTTGGCACACAGAGTATCAGCGCGCAGTGCTGGTCTTTATTTTTCTTTTCGGGGTATGCCCAACAACGTCTATTGCAAAAAGTCTTGAATCGCAATGCGAAGCTTGCCACGCGGAGCAAGTCGCGGATTGGCGTCAGTCGCATCATTTTCATGCGATGGAGCCCGCCACGCCCTCGAGTGCGCTGGGTAATTTTAATAACCATACACAAAACTTAGCGGACGAAAACGTCGTCTTTAGTCATGAGGGTTCGGCACTATTTATTGAGATGCTGAACCTCGACGGCAAGCGACAACGCTTCGAGGTGGCTTACACCTTTGGCTATGAACCGCTACAGCAGTACATGTTCGATGCGGGCAACGGCAAGTATCAATTCTTCCCATACGCTTGGGACAGTCGTCCGAGCGCGCAGGGTGGGCAGCGCTGGTTCGTATTGCATCCCGAACAAGGCCCGGCAGATGAGTTTCACTGGTCGAACATGGGCCAGAACTGGAATCAGATGTGCGCCGACTGCCACTCAACGCAGTACCGCAAAAATTTCGACCCCGATAGCGGGGTGTATCACAGCGAATACAGCGCTGTGAATGTGAGTTGCGAAGCCTGTCATGGCGACAGTGATGCGCACTTGAGCTGGGCGAACGGGGACACAGCCATAGCAGATAAAGGATTTGCACAGTATATCGGCGCGCAATCACCGTTATTTCGCGTGGACACCGATGGCCTGATGAAGAGCATTGCGACTCTGCGCCCGAGTGCTCAGATATCGGTCTGCGCAAGCTGTCATTCCCGTCGCGCAGCGCTCGATGATCTCGCGGCACCGGGCGCCTACTACGACAGCTATCAGCCCGCATTAATCACCGCCGAGTTGTATCACGCCGACGGACAAATCTGGGATGAAGACTATGTCTGGGGTTCGTTTTTGCAGAGCAAAATGCATGAAGCGGGGGTGACGTGTACGAATTGTCATAATCCGCACTCCGGGAAGTTAAAGCTGGAAGGCAATCAAGTGTGTACGCAATGTCACGACACGAAAAAATATGACGCGACATCGCATCATGGGCATGCCCCATCTAGCAAAGGCGGTTTTTGCGTGGATTGTCACATGCCGGAAACGACCTATATGCAAATCGATCCTCGCCGAGATCACAGCTATACTATTCCACGGCCGGATCTGACGGCGTCTCTGGGAGTGCCAAATGCTTGTACGGGCTGTCACGATACAAAGTCTGCACGATGGGCACAGTCTCAAATTCAGCAGTGGCACCCGCAAGGCATCATCGGCAGCGAGCACTTTGCGGAAGCCTTTCATGCCGCCGATACAGGTGCTGCGGGGGCGGATCAGAAGCTCACTAAAATCGCGCAAGATGCCGCCTATCCCGATATTATTCGCGCTTCAGCGCTACAGCGTATGGTGGCCACACCGGGACAAAATGCGATCGTCGCCATAGTCCGAGCCGTGCGTGACGACGACCCATTAAAACGCCAAGCCGCGATCACCGCAGCGAGCCCTTATCCGATTGCTGAGCGCTGGCGTATGTTGAATTCTTTACTGAATGATTCGCGTGACAGCATTCGTATGGAGGCGGCACGTGCGCTAGCGCCAATTCTGTCGGAGCCCGGGCAAGGGGGGCTCACCGAACAGCAGCAACGCACGTTGTCTGAAGGGCTTGATGCGTATCGCCGCGCGCAAATGTATCAGGCTGATCGCGGTTTTGCACATGTCAATCTCGGAACCCTGGCTCAATCACTGGGCCAGATGCCCGGCGCCAAGGCGCATTATGAGAAGGCGATTTCCGTTGAGCCGATATTTATTCCGGCCTATGTGAATCTCGCAGATCTTTACCGGCTCGAAAAAAATGAAAGTGCTGCGCAAAATGTGTTGAAGCGAGCGCTCGCCGTCAACGACGGCGCTCAAGTCGTCCATTATGCACTGGCGATGAGTTATATTAGGCAGGGCAACAAAGTACAGGCGCTTGAGCATCTCGAGCGCGCCGCGCGCGATGATCCACCCAATCAGCCAAACAGCACTTACATATACACCTATGGATTGTTATTACAAGATCAGGGCCAATTAGAGCAGGCGGCGCGACAGTTACGCCGGGCCTTTGCCATCAGTCCTAATAATCCGGATATCAGCTACACCTTGGCCCAGGTGTATTTGAGTTTGGGTAATAATAAGGCTGCCTTGCAAGCCGCCCATCACCTCAACACCCTGGTGCCGGGAAACCCTCAAATACAAGGCCTGCTGCGACACATACAACAACTGCCGATGGAACCGTAACGGAGTACACAGGATGACCACCTTAGACGATGTTCATGCGCTGAAAAACCGGATGCAAAAAAGCATTATTGGTCAGGAGGCGGTCATCGATCGTATCTTGATTGGTTTATTGGCGAACGGAAACTTGCTGATAGAGGGCATGCCCGGTCTGGCAAAAACACGAGCGATTAAAGCGCTGGCGAAAAATCTTGAAAGTCAGTTCAGCCGTGTGCAATTCACACCGGATCTCTTGCCTTCCGATATCACCGGATCAGAGGTTTTTCATCAAACTCCTCAGGGGGGCGAGTTTCATTTTGATCCGGGTCCCATTTTTGCCAACATCGTACTCGCGGACGAAATTAACCGTGCCCCGGCCAAGGTGCAATCTGCGTTGCTGGAGGCGATGGAAGAACGGCAAATTACCGTCGCCGGTAAAACGCACGCGATGGAGCCATTGTTTATGGTCATGGCGACTCAGAACCCGGTTGAACAGGAAGGGACCTATCCCTTACCTGAGGCACAGCTCGATCGATTTTTAATGATGGTACGCATCGATTACCCCTCCGTTGAAGATGAAGTCAAAGTGATCGCTTTGGTGCGTGACGAAGAGCGCGCAGCTCAGTCTGGCGGTGCGTCGGCTGCGCCAGAATTAACGTCCCAGAAAGTTATATTTGACGCGAGAGAGCAGATCGCCGAAGTGCGTGTCAGCGACGCGATGGCGCGTTACATGGCCGACCTGGTTTATGCGACGCGAACGCCAAAAAACTACGATGAAGAGTTGGCGCGCTGGATCGAAATTGGCGTATCGCCGCGTGCGTCGATCGGTTTGGACAAATGTGCGCGAACCCATGCCTGGTTGGACGGCCGACAGGATGTGTTGCCCGAAGATATTCGAGCGATATGTGCGGATGTGTTGCGACACCGGTTGATGCTGAGCTACCAGGCTCAGGGCAGTGGTATCGATTCGGATGAGGTCGTTAAAAAAGTGATTGAATTAGTGGCCCTCCCTTAAATCGGCAAAACGTCCCCGCTCGGAGAGTGCAACATGACACAAAGTAACGTGGACTACGATGCGAGAATTTATACCTCTTTTTCTCATCTAAAAGGGCTGCAACACAAAGCAAAACGCTTAAATTTTTTACCACGACAACGCAGTCACAGTATTTTAGCGGGCCGTCATGGTTCACGCTTACGTGGCCGAGGCTTGAGCTTTGAAGAATTGCGAGATTACCGCCCGGGCGACGATGTGCGCACGATAGATTGGCGAGTAACGGCGCGGACGGGTAAGCCTCATGTGCGCGTCTATGCCGAAGAAAAAGACCGCAGTGCGCTGATCATTGTCGATCAACGTATGAGTATGTTTTTCGGTTCTTCGCTGAATATGAAATCGGTCACTGCGAGTGAGGCGGCAGCATTGAGTGCCTACGGCATTCTTAAACAGGGCGATCGCGTTGGCGCAGTCGTTTTTGATGATGAGGCGATTTACGCCTATCGCCCCGGAAAACGCGCAGGTGGCATCGAACAAATAATGCGTCAACTGAGTGAGTGCAACCTCGCCTTGCACAGTGGGCAGCGCGTGCGTCAAAAAATGCACCTGAATCGACCGCTTGCAGCGGCGGCCACTTTGGCGGGCAGCAATCAACTCATTATTGTCATCAGTGATTTCGACGAGGTGGACGAAAGCACCGAACGTCATTTGGGCGAGCTGTCGTCCCACAATGATCTTGTGCTCGTGCAGGTCGTTGACCCCTTTGCGCGGGCGCTGCCGCAGAATATTCAAATCAGTGTCAGTGACGGTGACAGACAGATGACGCTGGATACGCGTCGAACGCAGGCACACGAGCGCTTGCAGGAGACCTTTCGTGAGCGCGTCGACACAATAAAGCAATGGCCTGAGCGTATGCGTGCAACCGTAATGGAATTGAACACGGCTGAGGATACCTATACTCAGATGGCGGCGGCATTAGCGGTGGGTCGATAAGGAGTCGATAAACGCTATGGACGAGCAAAACAACGATTTAGAGGGCTTAGAAGTGTATCAGCTCTTCGACCTGATGCGCCCCTTGGTCGAACCCGAAGCCGTGTCTTGGGTGCCGCAGGGCCCGGGGTGGTGGTGGGTGCTTGCGGGGCTCCTTCTCACCGCCTCGCTTCTGGTTTTTCGAGCGCTTCGCCGGCGCTATCGCCTTCGGTTTCGCAATGCCGCCCTGCGTGAATTGGACGCCTTGCCCGAACACTATTCGGTGCTGCAACTGAGCGCCGTTTTAAAACGCTACGTGCTGAGTGTCGCTTCCCGTGCTGAGGTGGCGTCACTGACCGGCAGCGAATGGGCCGCCTATTTGAATGCGCAAAGCGAATCCGTTCGCTTTAGCGACTTCAACCAACTCGCTCTGCAAACGGATGTTGATCGCTTTGCGCTAAAAGCACAGGCGCAAACATGGCTGCGAGAGCAGCAGGGAGCGACGCGTGGTCTTTGAATGGCCCTGGGCTTTTTTGCTCTTGCCTCTTCCGATTTTAATTCGTTATGGCCTGCCCGTATTCAGGCAGCGCGCATTGGCCATCCGTATTCCTTTTTTTGATTTGGCCGCAAAAGTGAGCGGGGCAAAAGTCGGCGCGGGCAGCCAGGTGCGGCAACAGCCTTCCATTGAAGTCCTGTTCGCGAGCGTGATTTGGGTTGCACTGGTAGTGGCTTTGGCCGCACCGGTCAAACTCGGCGCGGTGCACACTGAAGACGTCAGCAGTCGCGATATTATGCTGGCCATTGACCTTTCCGGGTCTATGGCTGAAAAAGACTTTCCGGATGAGCGCGGTGAGCGTATTACGCGTCTGGATGCCGTAAAGGACGTGGTGGCCCGTTATGTCGATGCAAGACAGCACGATCGTATTGGCCTAATCGTGTTTGGTACGCGGGCGTATTTACAAGTGCCCTTTACGCGGGATCTAGACAGTGCGGTGGAAATTTTGCGCGAGACTCAGGTCTCCATGGCCGGACCGCATACGGCCATTGGCGACGCGCTGGGACTTTCGATACAGCATTTTGAATCCTCCAAAGTGGAAGACCGGGTACTGATTTTATTGACGGATGGAGCGGATACAGGTTCGCGTATGTCGCCGCTGAATGCGGCACACATCGCGGCAGAGGAGGGCGTAAAAATATTTTCCATTGGTATCGGCGATGAGCACGGCGAAGGGCAGTATCGCGTGGATTTCGATACGCTACAGAAAATGGCTGACATCACGAACGGACGCTTTTATCGCGCGGAAGACTCGGATACCTTGCAAAAAGTTTATGACGAAATTGACCGCATTGCCGCGAGCACCAGTACTAGGACGGTGAGTCGACCCAGGCAGTCATTGGTGCCGCATGCTCTGATCGTGGCGCTCGTGCTGTTCATCGTTGGCTTCGCCAATGCGAATTTTCGAGTACGAAGCCGGGGGCATGAGCATGTTTGATTTTCATTTCTTACGGCCCTGGCTACTGATCGCTCTACCTCTACTCTTTATTTTGTATTTTCGATTGAGACGAAAACTTCAGACGCGTGATCAGGGGCAGCACGTCATTGCCAAGCATTTGGCACAGGCTTTGACGCCACGGCAATCGCTTGCGGAAAAAATCAAACCCCTGGACCTCGTGATGTGCGCCGCGTGTTTGTGCGCGATATTGGCCGCCGGTCCCGCTTGGCGGAAAGTGGTTGAGAATGAACACGCTCAGGTCCCGTTGGTGCTTGTCTTAAAGGCAAGTCAGACCATGCTCGCGAATGATTTCAGCCCAAATCGATTGGAGAGAGCGAAGCAAAAAATGCGCGATGTGTTGGACTGGCGTGCAGAGGGGCGTACGGCGTTGATCGTCTATGCGTCGAGCAGTCACAAGGTCTTACCGATGACGGAAGACAATCGCGTGTTTCTGCCTTTCATCGAGGCCATCCAGCCCGGAATCATGCCGAACAATGACAGTCTTTACGCCGATGATGCGGCTCAAGCCATTCGCATGGCCGCAGAGGAGGTCGAGCGCGCAGGAGGTGGCGTCATCGTGCTGTTGGCCGACGCGATTCAGGAAGGCGAAGTACAGAAACTAAAAGCCCAGGGAGCGCCGTTTATATGGTGGCAGTTTGCGAGCGCTCGTGGCGGTACGATCGCGAGTGACGACGGCAGCTTGGTGATGTCGGGCAGCGGTGATACGGGTGTGCAGTTTCGCTTGAACGACGATGCACTGAAGGATCTCAGCAATGTGCACGCACTCGGTGTGACGGTCTCCAATCAAGACATACTGAAGCTCGATACACTCAGCCGCGAACTCTTTCGCAGCGCCTTGAAAGCCAATGACGATGTACCGTATGAAGACATGGCGCGCTATGGGATTGGACCACTGATGCTATTGGTGCTGCTCTGGTTCCGGCGTGGATTTACGTCCACTGGCAAGCATGTCAAAACACGGCCGGAGAATTCAAAAAAGTCGAGCAACACGGCGGCAAGCGGTCAAATTTCAGCGGTGGTCGCACTGTGTTTTTTCGGGTCATTTATCAGTTTCGATGCCGACGCAGAGGTGGTGGACTGGTTTACCAGTAAGGACCAGCAAGGCGCGTGGCTCTTTGAGAGGAATCGCTTCGACGAAGCGGCCGCGCGTTTTGAGGATCCATTCTGGCAAGCTACAGCCTTGTATGAGGCAGGAAAATATCAACAGGCCGCACAGCTTTTCGCCTCAATAGGCTCGGTCGACAGCCTGTACAACCGTGCGAACGCCTTGCTCAAGGCCCATGAATTTCGTGCGGCGATTGCCGCCTATGATCAGGTGCTCTCTCTGCAACCCGAGCACCGCGACGCGGCACGTAACAAAGCCATCGCAACGCAAATTCAGCGCGTACTCGAAGAAAGTGGTGGAGGCGTGGATGCGGAGCAGAGTCTCTCTCTCGAAGTGGATGACCGAACCACAAGCCAAAACGCCGAAGGTAAGAGTCAGGACTACCAAGTCACCGATACCTTGGGCGAAGACGCCAAGGCGCAGTGGATGCGCAGTGTGAATACGGATATGGGTGATTTTCTCGCAGCGAAATTTGCGAATGACGTGAAATCCAGTTCAGGAGAAACGCCATGAAGCTGCCTAAGTGTTTTCTGCTGCTCGCGCTTTGCTCCCCCTACCTGGTTGCTGAACCCAAGGTGTCGGTGAGCGTTCAGCAGAGTGAATTGCGCGTCGGATCGATCAACACCATTTCGGTGAAGGTGTTGATTCCGACGTGGTTTACCAAGCCCGTCTACTTTGATGAAGTCGACGCGGTGAATTTACTGACAGTAAGCAGTGGGCGTAGCAGTTATCCCACGTCCGAGACCGTCGACGGTGAGACTTGGTCAGGCGTGGTTAAAGACTATCTCGTCGTGCCAATGGCGGAAGGCGCCTACACCGTCACCATGCCGACCCTCTCATTGCAGTACAGCGATAACGGCGTTGCTCAGACACACGAGGTTGCTCTGGAACCTGTGCAGTTTCAAGCCACTCTGCCCGACGGCGCGCGCAATCTGAAGCCGCTGATACTGGCGAGTAATGTGACCGTAGATCAGCAGTGGTCTGTGTCGGAACCGCTTCACGTTGGGGATTCTCTCGAGCGCCGTATCACGATAAAGCTCGATAAAAGCTCCGCCCTTTTTGTCCCACCGCTACTGCAGAACGCGCCACAGGGTACGAGCGCGTACGATGCCAATCCGGTGGTTGACGACACGGTTGTGGATGGCGAGTTACAAGGTCAGCGCCAAGAGCGAGTGCGCTATCTGATTCAGGAAGAGGGCCCACTGCATTTCGAAACATTGCGGCTGCAATACTATGATCCTGACGCAGATGAACTGAAAACGGTGACGATTGAGGGCCGGGATTGGACGGTCGAGGCGGGCCCACTCCCTCCAACGCGTTTAATTCTGCTGGCGCTGATTGCGATCGCGTGCTTCGCCATGCTGGCGCTGGGCGTGTGGTACTTAAAGCCCACCGTTCAACGTTTCAAGCAAAGCGAGTATGGCTTATACCGAAGCCTTAAACAACAACTTCAGCAGGCGAACACCGAAACAATAGTCACCTTCCAGCGTTGGTGGGAAACCTGGGGGGCACAGGCACAGACAGACACGCAATTATTTCAAGCCAAAAATGCGCTACTGCTTGGAATAGAAAAGCACCTTTATCTCAACGAGACGATCAGCAAGGATGCCGTGCAGCAACTGATTGAGCTCAGACGTACCTTAAAGCAGCACCATGCACATCAACGTAACACGCTACAACCGCTTAACCCGTAATTCGAATATTTCACCCGTAAGGAAAGTTTATGAAAACACAGCGCCGCTTTCTCGCTACGTTCTTTTTCATGTGTTTATCTCTAGCCTATGTGATCGCCGCACAGGCTCAGGCCGACCCATTACCCTCCTGGAAAGAAGGGCCGCGTAAAACGGCGCTCTTGAATTTTGTTTCCAGTGTGACGAATTCGCAGGGCGATCAATATGTCGCACCCGAAGAGCGCGTAGCGGTCTTCGACAATGACGGTACCCTGTGGGCGGAACAGCCACTGTATTTTCAAGCACTCTATGCTTTTGATCAGATCAAGGCCAATTTGGATACGCATCCAGAATGGAAAGAGACAGAGCCCTATAAAAGCGTATTGAACGATGACCTGGACGGTATCATGGCGAGCGGCATGGAAGGGCTGATGAAAATTGTGGGTGTGTCGCACACTAATATTTCAAGTGACGCATTCACAGCACACGTGTCCGAATGGTTGAACACCGCGCGGCACCCTGAAACCGGCAAACGCTACACCCAGATGGTCTATCAACCGATGCTGGAGTTGCTTGATTACCTGAGAGCCAACGACTTCGAGGTGTACATCGTGTCCGGAGGCGGTATCGATTTTCTCCGCGTGTTTGCCGAAGAGATCTACGGTGTGCCACCCCAAAATGTGGTGGGCAGTACCTTGGAGGCGCGCTTTGAAATGAAAGACGGTGTCCCTACGATCATCAAAGAAGCGGAGGTGAATCTGGTCGACGACAAAGCCGGAAAACCGGTGGGCATTTATCGCCATATTGGTCGGCGCCCCATCCTCGCGGCAGGTAACTCCGATGGCGATTTACAAATGCTGCAATACACCACCGTGATGCGTAATGCCGAAGACAGCACACCGCGCTTTGGCTTGATTGTCCATCACACGGACGCCAAGCGGGAATACGCCTATGATCGCGATTCTCACATTGGCAAACTCGACAAAGCATTGGATGAAGCCGATGCCCGCGGCTGGGTAGTAGTGGATATGAAAAAGGACTGGAGTGTCATTTACCCTGAATAGAAACGCGACTCCGCTCTTAAAGAGCGGTGTCGTGTTTCTATTCTATATTCTGCACCTGCTCGCGCATCTGCTCAATCAACACCTTCAAATCCACCGCACTTTGCGTGGTATCACTCGCCATGGATTTCGAGCTCAGCGTGTTCGCTTCTCGATTTAATTCCTGCATTAAAAAGTCGAGGCGGCGGCCGATGGGTTTTTGTTGTTTCAGTGTGAGTTTGACCTCGCTGATGTGCGCTTCCAGACGGTCGAGCTCTTCTGCCACATCGGCTTTTTGCGCAATAAACACAAGCTCTTGTGCCAGACGGTCTTCATCGACGTCCACTTTCATGGCGTCGAGTTTTTCACGCAATTTCAATTGGTGGGCTTCGAGGATTTCGGGCAGGCGTATGCGCACGCGCGCGACGTGCTCGGCCACGTCATCGAGGCGTTGCTTGATGAATTTTTTCAACTCTTCACCTTCTCGCTCGCGATTGGTCACAAGCGTATCTAGGGTGCGTTGAAACGTGTCGAGCGCATGGGATTCGAGCTCGGCTTTGTCCACTTCGGCGCTTTGCAACACGCCGGGCCATTTCAGAACGTCAATGGGGTTAATGGGTGCCGCGGTGCTGAGTTTTGACGCCACCTCGCTCGCGAGGGATTGGATTTTTTCTGCGAGTTCCGTGTTGAGCGCGAGGTCGTGTTGTCCGGCGCTCTCTAATTTGATGAACACAGAGGCTTCGACTTTACCGCGACTGATACGCTCTTTTAACAGCGTGCGGAAATCGCCCTCCAGTGCGCGCAGATTTTCCGGGAGGCGCAGAGTAGGCTCAAGATAGCGATGATTTACGCTGCGGATCTCGCAGGCGATGGTGCCCCAAGGGGCCTGGTGTTCGATTCGGGCAAAGCCCGTCATGCTACGAGGCATACATTAACCTATTTCTGCCATGCGGAGTGGCCGGACATGGTAACACTGAGTGAAACCGGTCAACAATGTACCCGGCGAAAGCCTGTGAATTGTGTGTAAATCGACACTGTAACCGAAGCGCACAGTCCGTATAATACGCCTCAAATTCAGGAGAGCTTCATGACCCGACCCAGCGGCCGCGCGCCCGATCAACTCAGAGATATTCGTATCACACGTGAATTCACCTGCCATGCTGAAGGTTCGGTACTGGTGGAGTTTGGCAACACGAAGGTGATTTGCACCGCCAGTGTTGAAGAAGGCGTACCTCGCTTTCTCAAAGGGGAAGGTCAGGGCTGGGTCACGGCGGAATATGGCATGTTGCCGCGATCGACCGGTACGCGAATGGGGCGTGAAGCTTCACGGGGCAAGCAGGGTGGACGCACAGTGGAAATCCAGCGCCTCATTGGCCGCTCGTTGAGAGCCGCGGTGGATATGAAAGCACTGGGTGAAAATCAGATTTTAATCGACTGTGATGTGATCCAGGCCGACGGTGGCACGCGTACAGCGTCAATAACCGGAGCGTGTGTGGCGCTGGTGGATGCCATTCGCTACATGCAACGTGAAAAAATCATTACGGGCGATCCATTAAAGCGTATGATCGCCTCGGTGTCGGTGGGCATCTATCAAGGGCAGGCGGTTCTGGACTTGGATTATCCAGAGGACTCTGCTGCCGATACGGACATGAACATGGTCATGGCTGACGATGGTGGCCTGATCGAGATTCAGGGAACGGCTGAAAAAGAGCCTTTTTCTGAAGCGAACTTCGCTGAAATGTTTGCTCTGGCGAAAAAAGGGATTCGTGAACTGAATGCCCTTCAACGCGAGGTGCTTGCAAAATAGTGGGTCTGCGATTGATCGCAAATTTCCACTAGCGAGACGGGGCTGCCGGAAGGGCGGTACCTGTCTTATTCCAGGGCGTGCATGCCAGCGAAATCAACTTCACTGCGACCAGGAGGGAGCGCGATGAGTACGTTGACGTTGAGTTTGTGGACCCATGCATTAACCGCCGTGGCCATTGTCATCGCCGCGGCTGTCATTACGCCAATGTCAGTTTGGCTGGCGGCCGGGGGCTATACACTGGCCGCGATGGGCTTTATCTGGCTGGCTGTGCGACTTTATCGCAGCGGATACTGAGGCTGGCTACGGTCAGCGTTGGCAGGCCGTGCAATAGACGGTGGTACGTTGTGCCACTGCTTTTTCAGTTAGGGGTTTCCCGCATTGCTTGCACGGTTCGCCACCTCGCCCATAAACAAATAATTCCTGCGCAAAATATCCGGGTTTCCCATCGCCGCCGACGAAATCTCGCAGCGTCGTGCCGCCGCGCTGAATGGCGTGATCGAGTACCTGCTTGATTTCATTGACCAGAACCTCGCTCTTGGGGCGGGAGAGTTTCCCCGCCGCTTTGAGCGGATGCAGGCCAGCGCGATGCAACGCCTCGTTTGCGTAGATATTCCCCACGCCCACCACTATGCGACTGTCCATCAGGAAGGTTTTCAGCGCCTGACTTCGGCCCCGGCTTTTTTGAAACAGATATTCAGCGTTGAACGTGTCGTGCAGGGGCTCTGGGCCGAGATGCGCAATCAGAGCATGTTTGGCGGGGTCGTCTTGCGTCCACAGCATGCAGCCAAAGCGACGTGGGTCGTTGTAGCGTAAGCACTGCTCACCGAAACACAGATCGACGTGATCGTGCTTACCCGGCGCGCTGTGGCTGGGCATCACGCGCATGCTGCCACTCATACCGAGATGGACGAGAAGGGTGCCGTGTTCAAAACGGAAAAGCAGGTATTTGCCGCGTCGGTCTATGGTCTGCAGCGTATGTCCGCAGAGTTGCTCGGCGAGGTCGCTCTGCACGGGCCATCGCAGTCGCGTATCGCGCAGCTGCAGGGCGGTCAGTGAGCGTCCTTCACAATGTGGCGCTAAGCCTCTACGGGTGGTCTCGACTTCAGGCAGCTCAGGCACGGCTTATACACTCGTTGCGTAAATGACGGGCATAAAAAAACCCGGATGAACCGGGCCTTTTTGAAAGTGCAAAGATCAATTACTTGATCTTGCCTTCCTTGTAGATCACATGCTTACGTACAACGGGATCAAATTTTTTGATCTCGAACTTACCAGGCATGTTGCGCTTGTTCTTGTCAGTGGTGTAGAAGTGACCAGTACCAGCGGTGGAATTCAAACGGATCTTATCGCGCATGACTCAGCTCCTTAAACTTTTTCGCCGCGGGCACGGATCTCAGACAGCACAGTTTCGATACCTTTCTTATCGATAATGCGCAGGCCTTTCGATGAAACGCGCAGCTTCACAAAACGCTTTTCAGACTCTACCCAGAAACGGTGAGAGTGCAAGTTAGGCAAAAAACGACGCTTGGTGTGGTTCTTTGCGTGAGAAACATTGTTACCCGTTACCGGACGTTTACCGGTAACTTGACATACTCTAGACATATCAGCCTCTATTTCTTCGGCCCGCCGAGTTCAATAGCAGGCGGCAATCAAGTTATTTAGGTGACCAATAACCGTGGTTCGTCATCCTGAAACGCCGGATTTGGACGCCAGTCCGAGGGTTGGTCAAAAAAGAGGCGCGATTTATACCAGAAAGCAGAGCGCTCCGCAACGATTTTTGCTGAAAACGGCATGAATTACAGCCATCCACGCTCCGCGAAGGAGACGACATCCCCGTCACCGATCACGATGTGATCGAGGCTGCGAATATCCACCAGCGCCAGAGCCGCGCGCAATCGTTCCGTAATCTGTCGGTCGGCTTGGCTGGGCTCGGCGACTCCGGAGGGGTGATTATGGGCAAAGATCACAGCTGCCGCATTGTGGCTCAGCGCGGATTTGACGACTTCACGGGGATAGACGTTCGCGGCGTCTATAGTGCCGTAAAAGAGCTCGTCATAGGCCAGCATGCGGTGCTGGTTGTCGAGGTACAGGAGCGCGAAGACCTCGGATTCGCAGTGGCGGAGCTGCGCGGTGAAGTAGCGTTTCACGTCTTCACTCGCGCTGAATTGGGGTTGGGTTTTCAACGCTTCGGCAAGGTGTCGTCGCGCCATCTCCAGCACGGCCTGCAGCTGCGTGTATTTTGCGATGCCCAGTCCTCGGGCCTCGCAAAAGTCGCGTTGAGAGGCTTCTAGAAGCGGCCTGAGCCCGCCAAAGCGGCTCAGTAGTTGGCGGGCGAGGTCGACGGCTGAAAGGCCAGCGCAGCCCGTACGGAGAAAAATGGCGAGCAGTTCCGCATCCGACAGCGACGCAGCGCCCAGATTCAGGAGTTTTTCTCGCGGCCGCTCGTGATCAGGCCATTCTTTAATGGTCATAATACGTCCTTGTCGAAGAAGCACCTCAAAGAGAGGAACCGCACGAAGTGAGCACTAACAAAGACCTGAGATTGATGCTATTCTGGCGCATAAATTTGCTGTGCATTGTTCGGGGCTTTCGGCTCCCAATGCGCCGAAAACTAGCATAGCGGATCAGGACATGTCATCACTTGCCAATAAAAGGATACTACTCGGCATAACCGGCGGCATTGCGGCCTACAAAAGCGCCGAGCTCGTACGTGAATATCGTCGCCGAGGCGCGGACGTGCGCGTGGTGATGACGCCCGCCGCACAGACCTTTATCACGCCTTTGACTCTGCAGGCGCTGTCAGGCAACCCAGTGCATACCGCGTTGCTGGACCCAGTGGCGGAAGCGGGCATGGGGCACATCGAACTCGCCCGCTGGGCGGAGTTGATGGTGATTGCACCTACCACAGCGGACACGATCGCACGACTTGCTGCGGGAGAAGCTGGCGACCTGCTAACAACACTGGTGCTGGCTTGCCGCAGCCCAATGGTACTTGCACCGGCGATGAATCAAGCCATGTGGCATCATCCGGCCACGCAGGCAAATCTCGATATCTTGCGCAAGCGGGCTGTGCTCAGTGTGGGGCCTGCAGAAGGGGAGCAGGCGTGCGGTGATGTCGGCGCCGGCCGTATGGTCGAGCCGCCCGCGATTGCAGATTTTTGCGAAAGCCTCTTTGAGACCGGTGCCTTGGCAGGGCGTACCGTTGTGATCACGGCGGGGCCCACGCGAGAGCCAATCGACCCGGTACGTTACATCAGCAATCACAGCTCGGGGAAAATGGGTTACGCACTTGCCCAAGCCGCGTATGAGGCCGGTGCGAAGGTGGTACTGATTTCCGGGCCGGTGAATATTGCGGTGCCGGAGGGCGTGGAATGTCGCGCAGTCGAATCCGCTCAAGACATGCATCGCGAAGCGCTAAATCTGGCGCCTCAGGCAGACGTGTTTATTGGTGCCGCGGCCGTTGCCGACTATCGTGTGGCCGAGGTCGCGACACAGAAGATGAAAAAGCAGGGGGGAGAGCTGACGCTTACCCTGGTTCAGAATCCCGATATCATCGCGGATGTGGCGCGATCGGAGCGTCGGCCTTATGTTGTCGGCTTCGCGGCCGAAACAGAACAAGTACTGCGTCACGCGCGCGATAAGCTTGTGCGAAAAGGGCTCGATTTGGTGATTGCCAATGATGTGTCCACGTCCGATATTGGATTTAACAGTGATCACAATGCCGTCACGGTATTGGGGCACAATGTTGAGCATGAATTGCCTCGACAGAATAAAAACAGCCTGGCGAGAGAATTAATCGCAATTATCAGCGCGTCAATGCAATAAGGGATTAGTGTGAAGCTGACAAAACAAAAAATTGAACTCGAAGACAGTCCTGTCCCGACATCGGAGAAGCCGCCAAGAAAAGCCGTCAGTCTGCTGTTTCTGTGCACGCTCGTTGGTGCCTTGATTGGCTTGGCTGTCTCGGTTGCGGCGGGTTACATCGTATTTGATTCGCAGGTCACCCAGAACCGTGCGAAACAGGTCCAGGACTTTAGCCGGCAGCGTTCTGAGCTGGCCGCGCAGGCGCTCGACGCCTATTTTAATGATCTCAGCCAACAGATGGAGATCTATGCCCGGCAGCAGGCTTTGGTTAGCGCGCTTGAGCAGGATGACGTGAGCTATTTCGCCACGGTAGAGCGGAATTTGAATAGGCAGGTTCCGAATATTGTTGCTGTTCAAGTGATCCCCGCCGGTACTGCAGAAATAAACGCTGAACAAAAGCCGCCGCTGCGTTTTGCTGAACTTGAGCGCATTCAGACGATTGAAGAAGGTGCACGTCGCAGCGTTGAAGCTGTGAAAGTGGACAATCAATGGTTGCTGACGCTCATGGTCCCCATTTCAGGCGAAGGCGGTGATGTGTTGGGTGTGCTCTGGCTGACCGTCGACGACAGCGGTATTCAGTCGCTCGCGCGTGAACATGCGAACAACCTGGGCGAGTTGCGAATATTCCAGAACTTTGGTGGGCGCAATCGTATTCTGGTGCGCAAGCAGGGCTTGGCTGACCTGTCCGCTTTTGCGGCGACGCGTCTACCGGAGTCGCATTGGGAAGTCGAATTTCAGGCTTCTCAGGGCCTGTACATGCACACGCACATCAATATGGGCTTTGTGTTTGGGCTGCTGTTGGCGGTGGCGTTGGGCTGTTGTTTGATTTTCGGTACGGGAGGCTGGTTGATTGGCCGTCGCCTCGAAGCCGCTGCTCGCCGCAAACGTTTGGAAGCACAAATGCGTGGCAAAGTGTCTTCGAAAGCGAAAGATGAGTACATCGATCCGATGTATCAAACTAAGAATATTCTCGACGTTGAAGTCAGTGATCAGGATCAGAGCCTCCTCGGCTTGGATGATGATGGCGATACCGTGTCCGAGTCGGATGCAGATCTGGTGGACGAGCTCAGCTTGGATGATGATGTGTTCGCTATGGAAGCCAATTCCGAAGCATTGGAGCAGGCCTATCCCGCGGAAGTGTTCCGCGCCTACGACATCAGAGGCGTGGCGGGTGATCAGATTAATAAAGATTTTGCACTTGCGCTCGGTAAGGCATTGGGCAGCGAGGTGTTGGACCTTCGAGAAGATACGATTGTCGTCGCGAGAGATGCACGACTGCACAGTCCCGAATTAACAGAGTTTTTAATTCGAGGCATTTTGAGTACAGGGTGTAACGTACTGAATATTGGCACCGTGCCCACGCCGTTGATGTATTTCACGATTGAAACCATGGAGGAAGTGCGCAGTGGCGTGATGGTGACCGCAAGCCACAACCCAGGCCATTACAACGGGTTCAAAACCGTGATTGGGGGCGTCAGTCGATCCGGTGATGATATTCAGTCCATGCGCAGCCGCATGATTGCCGGAAAGTTTTTGCAAGGGCAGGGCCAAGAACACCATCACGATATTGTTCCATCTTACATCGACACGATTTTCTCCGATGTTGCGCTGGCAGGCGAAATGACCGTAGTGGTGGATGCCGGTAACGGGGTCGCGGGCAAAGTCGCCCCGCAATTATTTGAAGAGTTGGGCTGCCGGGTGTTCCCGCTTTTCTGCGATCTCGACGGACATTTCCCCAACCACGATCCGGATCCGTCAAAAGCCGAAAATCTCACCGCGCTGATCGAAAAAGTCAAAGAGGCCCGCGCCGATGTAGGTATTGCGCTGGATGGTGACGGCGATCGCCTCACTGTGGTGACGCCTTCTGGCGAAATTATCTGGGCAGACAGAATGTTGATGCTGTTTGCTAAAGATATTATTTCGCGCTCGCCGGGGGCAGACGTTGTTTTCGACGTGAAGAGTACGCGTCATTTGAATTCTTGTATTGCCGGCTACGGCGGCCGCCCCATCATGTGGAAAACCGGCCACTCTCTGATGAAGCAGAAGATGCAGGAGACGGGCGCAGTAGTGGGTGCGGAGTATTCGGGGCACATCTTTATTAAAGATCGATGGTTCGGATTTGACGATGGCATGTATGCGGCTGCCCGCTTGCTTGAGGTGTTGAGCTTGCAGGGTGAAGATGCGGATATGGCCTTTTCAGAATTCCCGCAAAGTATTTCAACGCCCGAAGTGCGCATCCCGGTGGCTGAAGAGCGTAAATTCGATATCGTTGAAAAAATAAAAACAGACGGCGATTTCGGCGAAGGAAGGCTCACGGTCATAGACGGTGTGCGGGCTGATTTTGCTTATGGTTGGGGTTTGATTCGCGCCTCGAATACGAGTGCAGAGTTAACCATGCGTTTCGAGGCAGATGATGAAGAATCACTGCATAAATTAAAATCGTTGTTTGTGCAGGAGCTGCGCAAAGTCGACAGCAGTATTGAAGTAAACTGGGACCAATAATGTTCGTGAAAGAAGAAGCCATGAAAGTGGCAGAAGTGCTGACGGAAGCGCTGCCCTATATTCAAAAATTTACCAACAAAACCGTTGTCGTGAAGTTCGGCGGAAATGCAATGACAGACACAGCATTGCAGAATAGTTTTGCCCGCGACATCGTGCTGATGAAACTGGTTGGAATGAATCCCATCGTCGTTCACGGCGGTGGCCCCCAAATTGGTCAGCTTCTCGAAAAGCTCGATATTGAATCCCGGTTTGTTGACGGTATGCGTGTCACCGACAGCGCCACGATGGATGTGGTGGAAATGGTGTTGGGCGCCTCTGTGAACAAACAAATTGTCAGTTTGATCAATCGCAATGGTGGTCAGGCAATTGGTATTACTGGCAAAGATGGCAACCTGATTCAAGCTAAGAAACTCGCGTTTCGCAGTACCTCACCCGAAATGAAAGCCGATGAAATTATCGATATCGGCCATGTGGGTGAAGTGCGCTCTATTAATCGTTCTGTTATTGATGTGCTCGTGAACAGTGATTTCATCCCCGTGATTGCGCCTATAGGCGTCGGGGAGGACGGCGCGAGCTACAATATCAACGCCGACCTGGTGGCCGGCAAAGTCGCTGAAGTATTACAGGCTGAAAAGCTGATGCTGTTGACCAATGTGGCAGGTCTTCAGGATAAAGATGGCAACGTGCTCACCGGGTTGAGCACGGAGCGTGTGGATGAGTTGATCGCCGACGGCACGATTTATGGGGGCATGTTGCCCAAAATAAGTTGTGCATTGGATGCGGTAAAGTCGGGTGTGGCAAGCGCTCACATTGTCGATGGTCGAGTCCCTCACGCGGTGCTGCTGGAAATTTTCACCGATACAGGTGTTGGTACTTTAATCAAGCGACGGTAACAGAGAGACTTCATGACTTCGGCACAGAAAAAAACAAGAAGGCAGCAGATTCTGGAAGCACTGGCAGCAATGCTGGAGGCAAGCCCGGGGGCCAGAATCACCACAGCCGCACTGGCAAAAGAAGTTGGTGTTTCGGAAGCAGCACTGTATCGCCACTTCCCCAGCAAATCGAAAATGTTTGAAGGTCTGATCGAATTTATTGAGGAGACGCTTTTTTCTCAAATCGCGATCATATTAAGCAATGAATCCAGGCCTTTTGATCGTTGTGAAAAAGTCTTGTACCTGTTGCTGGTGTTTTGTGAGCGCAACCCGGGGATTACCCGCTTGCTTACGGGCGATGCATTGACGGGTGAAACGGAGCGCTTGAGAAACCGTATCAGCCAGCTCTATGACCGACTGGAGACACAGTTACGTCAGATCTTGCGCGATGCGGAAATTCGGGATGGCGTGAAATTCGGACTGTCTGTAAACGCCACGGTCAATATCATGTTGAGTGCGGCAGAAGGTAAAATTGCTCAGTTTGTACGCAGTGAATTTAAACGTTCACCTACAGAGCAGTGGCAACAGCAATGGCCCTATCTGATAGCAGGTTTGAGCGAAGCTGCCCACTAATGGCGCGTATCAGGGATGGCTGGCCTGGCGTTGGTTCGCCAGAGCTTCGCCCTGTACAAACGCGCGGATATCGTCGTCGTACTTATCAACGGTTTCCTGATATTCCTGTTGGCGATTGCGCAGCAGCTTTTTAGAAATAGACAGTTCCGTCCGTGTGTCGGCGAGTTGGTCTAACAGGTTTTGCGGCACCGCTCTGCCGCTGCGTTCGAATTCGGCGGCGCGACCAATCAATTCATCAATCTTAATCTGCAAATTACTAATCGTGCTGTCGAGAATGGTCACGTTGGTATTGATGTTGGCCAGTTTGCGCTGTTTGGCCCTTTCGATATCCTCGATTCCACTGAAACGTAACTTGAGCTGCTCATAGTACGCGATCAGTTCACGTTCTTTTTCAGCTTGTGCGATGTCAGCTTGCGAAGGAGCAGGCGCAACCACTTTCAACACATCGCCCCCGGGAGTGATGACCTCGTAGCCGTTTTGCGCATATTCAGCGGGAATGCTGCTGTTGATCACGACCACGCCCTGATCATTTTTGTATCTGAAAAGCGTCGCCCCGCTAGCGTCGGACACAGCCCAGCTTGAAAAGCTCGACAGAATGAGGAGCATCGAAAGGGGGATGGTCAGCTGTTTGGGGCAAAAACGCATGGAGCTATCCTTTGGCTTCGGATCGTGGCTCATCTTCAATACCGTATTGCGCGCGGTACTGTTCGATGGCCTGCAAGCGTGATTCGTCGCCGGATTGTGCTAGATATTCGACGATATTTTCAAGTTTGATAATGCTGACCACGGGGACACCGGTCTCATTCTGCAATTCTTGGATGGCGGAAAGTGAACCCTGTCCACGTTCCTGACGATCCAAGCCGACCACAATTGCCGCAGGTTCAGCACCGTGCTCAGCAATGATATCGAGCACCTCGCGCACGGCGGTGCCCGCGGTGATGACGTCATCAATGATGGCAATGCGCCCTTTCAGCTCTGCACCAACAAGCACGCCACCTTCCCCGTGATCTTTAGCCTCCTTGCGGTTGTACACAAAGGGCAGATCGCGATGGTGTTGATCGGCAAAGGCCACCGCCGTTGTCGTCGCGAGGGGGATACCCTTGTAGGCCGGGCCAAAGAGCACATCAAAGTCGGCTTCGGCGTCGATCAGCGCCTGAGCATAAAAGCGGCCGAGCTGAGCCAATGCGGCACCACTGCGAAATCGACCCGCATTGAAAAAGTAGGGGCTGACCCGACCTGACTTCAGCGTGAACTCGCCGAACTTGAGTACGTCGGCGTCGAGCGCGAGCTGAATGAATTCTCGCTGGTATGACTTCATGATTTTCGACTATCTTCTTAGTTAGGCGGCAATTTTGGCTATTATAGGCTTTACTTAATAACAGTTCGATCTTCTCATGCTATAAAGCATAACTGAATGAACTAAACAGCCCACTCTCACCTCTAATTCTCGTGCCTCAAGGCTGAACAACGAGTGAACAACATGTTGGCAACAGATGTGCATGACAAAGTGCGAATTCCAATAAGAATGGGTATCATAGCGCGCTTAATATTCAAGGGGCTACTATGCGAATTATCAGTCTGAGCGTTGACGGGATACATCAGGCCGCCCAACGCGGGTTGTTCGACTGGCTATCCACGCAAGACGCTGACATCATTTGTCTCCAGGATCTTCGGGCGCTGGAATATGAGTTGGACCACGACGTCTTCCATCCGGAAGGCTATTTTTCCTATTTTTTCGACTCCGGCGTAAAGCACTATAACGGGGTCGCGATCTACACACGTCATCAGCCTAAAGCGCTGATCTATGGCTTGGGCTTTTCCAGTGGCGTGGATATGGAGGGGCGTTACCTGCAAGTCGATTACGAGGGGTACTCTATCGGCTCACTGCTGGCGCCTGCTGCGTTCAATGAGAACGAGAGCATGGAAGTGAAGATGCAATTCTTCGACGACTACCAAGCTCTGCTGCACAAAGTAACGCGTAAACGACGTCATTTTATCGTCTGCGGTAACTGGGCCATGGCCCATACCAAGAAAGACGTTGAGAATTGGCAGGACAATATTGGTCGTCCCGGCTTTCTCGGGCATGAACAACAATGGATGAACCAGCTGTTTCGTCAGTTGGGTTATGTAGATGCTTTCCGTCAGGCGGTGCCGGAAGACGGAGAATATTCTTGGATTCCGGAAGAAGGTAAAGGCATGCGCACCGACTACCAGGTCATATCGGCCAAGTTGGCGCGCAAGGTTGAGTATGCGGCGATGTACAAGACCAAGGCGTTCAGCTCGCATTTACCGGTGATCGTCGACTACGATATCGACGACCTGGTGTAATTCCCTAAGCGTATGAAATGAGCCCGACCATTGCGACGGCCGGGCCGACCTCTATTTGCCGCGCGCCTGCACCAGGCTCAATGCCGCTGCGGCGGCCTCGCGTACCTGATTGGGCGCTGTGCCGCCGATGTGGTCGCGGGCGGCGACAGACCCTTCCAGCGTCAGCACTTCAAACACGTCCTCGTCGATGTCCTGACTGAAGGTGCGCAGTTCTTCAAGGCTCATTTCGGACAGGTCTTTACCGGACTCGATGCCATAGGCGACGGATTTCCCGACAATTTCATGTGAATCGCGGAACGGGATGCCCCGTCGCACCAAGTAGTCTGCGAGGTCTGTCGCCGTTGAAAAGCCGCGTCGTGCCGCTTCATACATGACCTCTTTACGCGGTTCGATTGCGGGAATCATATCGGCAAAGGCACGCAGGCAATCTTTTACGGTGTCGATCGCATCGAACAAGGGTTCTTTGTCTTCCTGATTGTCTTTGTTGTAGGCCAGAGGCTGCGACTTCATCAGGGTGAGCAGGCTGATCAGGTGCCCGTTGACCCGGCCGGTTTTACCGCGAACAAGTTCAGGCACATCAGGGGTTTTTCTTCTGCGGCATAATCGACGAACCTGTGCAGAAGCGGTCCGGCAAATTGATGAAATTAAATTGCGCAGAGGTCCACAGAATCAGTTCTTCACTGGCGCGACTCAAGTGCGTTAAAAGCAGCGCGGCAAAGGCACAAAATTCAATCGCGAAATCCCGGTCGCTCACCGAGTCGAGCGAGTTGCGTGTGGGGCCGTCAAAGCCGAGCAGTTCAGCCGTGCGGGCGCGATTGATGGGGTAGGTCGTGCCGGCCAGGGCGGCGGCGCCAAGGGGGCTTTGGTTGACGCGCTTGCGGCAGTCTTGCAGGCGGCCAAAGTCGCGTTCGAGCATTTCATTCCAGGCAAGCAGATGATGGCCGAAGGTCACGGGTTGAGCACTTTGCAGGTGCGTGAAACCGGGCATGATGGTGTCGGATTGTGCCTGAGCGAGGGTGCACAGGCCGAGCTGCAAGCGGCTGAGCTCTGACGCGATGCTGTCGATTTCGTCGCGCAGGTACAGGCGAATATCGGTGGCGACCTGGTCGTTACGCGAACGCCCGGTGTGCAGTTTTTTCCCGGTAATGCCGATGCGCTTGGTCAGTTCGGCCTCGACATTCATGTGCACGTCTTCGAGCGTCACGGACCATTCGAATTTGCCCTGTTCGATGTCGCTGCGAATGGCTTCGAGGCCTTCAACAATCGCGTTACGCTCATCGTCGCTCAAGACGCCGACTTCGGCGAGCATCGTCGCATGGGCGATGGAGCCTTGAATGTCGTGGTGGTACAGGCGCTGATCGAACTGCACCGACGCTGTGAAACGCTCCACAAATGAATCTGTGGCCTCGCTGAATCGGCCACCCCAGGGTTTTACAGCGTTGTTATCTTCGCTCATAGTTACTCTTGTTTGCAGTTGCGCTTATTCGCAGACGGGTCATCCGGTGCCAGCCACGCCGACCGGCCATGTGCGCGGTATTATACAGAACAAGAAAGGAAAACGAGTGACCGACGAACACGCCCATGGTCGGGAGACTGAACCCACCAGCTTTGAGCGCGCGCAAGCGCGTACCCCCTTCCTACCGGATCTCTGTTCCACAAGCTCGGTTTTCCTGCTGGTCTTGGTGGGTGAGCTGCTGGCCTTCGCGTTGAGCCTGGATCGCCGGGGCCTCGCAGGGCTATCGATGCCCGAGTTTGGTTTGACCTCTTTTCTGATCCAATGGGTACTGCTGTCGAGCGCGGCTTTGCTCTGCCTCTTCCGCTCGCGTTTGAACGCCTTGGGCCCGGCGAAGGCCTTTACCCTGAGTTATCTGACGGTCTTGGCTTTTACCGCGCTCTACAGCTTAGTGGGTATCTGGTTTCTCAACGGCCTGCAGGGCGCGTGGTGGTCGTTGCTGGTCAGCAATGTGCTGATTTCGGCGGTGTTTGCCGGGATATTGTTGCGCTATCTGTACATTCAGCAACAGTTAAAGCAGCGTGAGCGCGCAGAGTTAGGTGCGAGGGTGCTGGCGTTACAGTCGCGTATCCGGCCCCATTTTCTGTTTAACAGCTTGAACAGCATCGCGAGCCTGATCAGTATCAAGCCTGAAACAGCTGAGAAACTGGTGGTGGATCTCGCGCAATTGTTTCGCGCCAGTCTCTCGATGCCCCAGCTGACGCCGATTCAGCGTGAGCTGGAGTTGTGTCGACGATTTGCCGATATTGAGCAGCTTCGCCTGGGTGCGCGACTTAAAATCGATTGGAACGTGGAGACCCTGCCAGACGACGCGCAGATCTTGAATCTGATACTGCAGCCGCTGCTGGAAAATGCCATTTATCACGGGATCCAGCCCTTACCGAAAGGCGGTGTAATCGACATCGAGGTCAAGGAAGTCAAAGGGGATATCGTCGTCAAGCTCACCAACCCGCGTTTGCCGGGGGATGCGACGGAGGGGCGCCACATCCAGATGACGGTGCGATCGGAGGGAGCGGGTATCGCCTTGTCGAATATCCGGGCGCGGCTTGAGGCCTATTACGGCGAGCGAGCAAGGCTCAGAGTCGTGAAGGGGGAAACAGATTTTACCGTGGTTCTGCGCTACCCTTTGCGTATGAATGAACGATTTCCCTGAGGCACAGCACGGTACCTTCATGCGAATCCTAGTAGTTGACGATGAAGAGTTGGCGCGACTTCGGCTCAGCCGCTTGCTGCAGTCCATAGAGGGCTGCGCAGTGGTGGGCGAAGCCTTCGACGGCCAACATGCGCTCGAGCAAATCGATGAACTCGACCCAGACCTGGTCTTTCTTGATGTGCGCATGCCCGGTATGGATGGTATAACTGTGGCGAGAACACTCAGCGACTATGAAGCACCACCCGCGGTGGTGTTTTGCACGGCCTACGACGAATACGCGCTGGAAGCCTTTAACACCCTGGCGCAGGGTTACATTGTGAAGCCGGTCCAAACCGAGCAGTTGCAGCAAGTGATTCGGAAGGCGCAAAAGTTGACGCGCCTTCACACGCGGCAGACCGAGGCCCCGCCGAGTGATGCGGAACGTAAGCACATCACCGCAAGAACCCGCCGGGGCATGGAATTGATCCCCTTAGAGCAAGTGCTGTGCTTTGTCGCGGACCAAAAATACGTGACCGTCGTGCATGAACAGGGCGAAACCCTGATCGACGACACGCTCAAAGAGCTCGAGACCCAGCTCGCCCCTACCTTTCTCCGCGTGCATCGCAATGCCCTCGTGGCCATCGATAAAGTTGAAGCGTTGTTGCGCGACGGCAACGGTCATTTCAGCCTGAAGCTTAAGGGCGGTGCGTATCAACCGAGCGTCAGTCGGCGTCACCTTGCCGGTGTGCGTGAGCGATTGAGCCAACTCTGAGTACTCTGTCGTAAAAACCTTAAATGCCCGCCGCGTGCGATGACCAGCGGCGGCAAAATTCCGACGCATCTCCTCGAAAGCGCGCCACAGTGTGTGCGTGAATTTGGTATGATGCAGCTCTTTCTGACACTCAATACAGCGCTTCGGGGTACCCATGTCTGAAATCCGCATTGCCACGCGCAAGAGCGCCCTTGCACTTTGGCAGGCTGAATATGTGAAAGCCGAGCTGGAAAAGCACCACCCCGATTTGCAGGTCACCCTTGTGCCGATGACGTCCAAAGGGGACAAAATTCTCGATGTGCCGCTGGCGAAAATCGGTGGTAAGGGGCTCTTCGTCAAAGAGCTCGAGCAGGCGCTGCTTGAACAGCGAGCCGATATTGCGGTGCATTCCATGAAGGATGTGCCGATGGAATTCCCCGAGGGCTTGGGCCTGGCTGTGATTTGCGAACGCGAAGACCCGCGCGACGCCTTTGTCTCCAATCGCTATATGCATCTCGATGAACTGCCCGCGGGCGCTGTGGTCGGCACCAGCAGCCTGCGCCGCCAAAGCCAGATTCTGGCCGCGCGACCCGACCTTGAAATCGCCTTTTTGCGGGGCAACGTGAATACGCGGCTTGCCAAGCTCGACGCCGGAGAGTTCGATGCGATTGTGCTCGCGGCGGCGGGCTTAAAGCGGCTTGGGTTTGATGAGCGCATTGCCAGCCTTTTGAGCCCCGAGCAATGTCTGCCGGCAGGTGGGCAGGGCGCTGTTGGCATCGAAATTCGCAGCGACGATGCAGCCACTCGTGCACTTTTGGAGCCTTTACACCATGAGCCGACGGCGTGGTGTGTGATGGCTGAGCGGGCGATGAACCACCGCCTGGAAGGGGGCTGCCAAGTGCCGATAGGTGCCTATGCCGAATTGTTGGGCGATCACCAACATCTGCAACTACGTGGGCTGGTCGCCGAACCCGATGGCACTCAGGTGATTGAAAACCTCGTCCGAGGTGAGGTGTTCAACGCGGATGCGCTCGGCGTGCAACTGGCGGAAAATTTACTGTTGGCTGGCGCCGATAAGATTCTGGCGCGAGTGTACAACAAGGAACTCTAACGCGTATGCGGGTGTTTGCGACGCGCCCTGCTGTGCAGAATACAGCATGGATAGCCAAGCTGGAGGCCGAGGCATGGTCGGCGGTGGCGTTGCCGCTGCTGAACATCGAAGCGGTGTCGCTAGAGGACGACCCCAGTCTGCGCACACGGCTGCTCAGGCTCGACGAATTCGATACGCTGATTTTTGTCAGTCAGAACGCCGTGCAGTTCGGCGCGGAGGCCATCGATACGCTCTGGCCCCAATTTCCTGTCGGCCTTCATGGTTTCGCGATCGGAGAGAAAACGGCTCGGGCATTGCGCGACGCCTTGCCGGAGTTGGGTGAAGTACGTACCTGTGCCGCCATGCATTCTCAAGCCCTGTTGTCCCTCCCGGAATTACAGGACATGCGCGATCGAAAAGTGTTGGTATTCCGAGGTGTCGGCGGGCTGCCCACGATCAGCACGGTATTGCGCGAGCGCGGTGCGTCACTGGAGCATGCCGAATTGTATCACCGCCGCGTGCCAGCCTCGCTCGATCATGATTTGGCGCACCTTGAATTAAGCGAACACGATATACTGCCCGTATTCAGTGGTGAGGCCCTGCAAAACTTTCATGCCGCCGCCGAGCGCTGTCACTTGGATGTCAGTGCCATCCCCCTCATTGCGCCGGGCGAGCGTGTTTGCGATCTGGCGTCGAGCCTGGGATTTACCCGTATTTATCGCGCGGAGAATGCATCGGAAGCCGCGATGCTCTCGACATTAAGAACGGAATTTAAGATTTAACAACGAGCACATCAGTCATGGATTCGAAAGACGAACATCGCCCGAGCGAGGACGCCCTTCCCGTTGTGGCCAAGGCAGAACAGGCCGATGAGGCACCTGAGCACGCCGACCGCCCCGAGCCGCCAACCGAAAGTGAGCCACCAACGGAAAGTGAACCCGTGACCGCTCAGCCTGAACCTACCCCTTCTGTTACCCCTCAGGCTTCGCCACCACCGACAGGAAAAGGCCGTCGGATCTGGCCTTGGATGCTGTTGATCATCGTGTTGTTGCTGTGTGGAATGGCCGGAGCTGGCTGGTGGGCCTATCAACACCTCGGTAGCGTGAATAGCGCGCAGGCTGAACTCCAGGCGGAGTTAGATGCCATCCAGGATCGTTATGGCCGTCAGGAGCAATCCCTGCGTCAGCTCGAAGAAGCCCAGCTCAGCGGCAATACGCAGTTGCAGGGGCTGGAGCAGCGCGTAGATGGCCGCTTAAAAGCGGCGGAGGAGCGGCTTCAGGCTCAGAACAAGCGTTTACTGTCGATGTCGACGACTTCCCGTGAAGATTGGTTGCTGGCGGAAGCGGAATACCTGTTGAAGCTCGCGAACCAACGCGTGCTGATAGAGCGCAGTACCGAGAGTGCCATTGGCTTGCTGACAGAGGCGGACAATATTCTTCGCGACCTCGATGACCCGGATCTTTACGCGCTTCGTCAGACCATTCAGGACGATCTGATCGCGCTCAAGCTGATTCAAGAGGTGGATGTTGAGGGCTTATATCTGCAACTGAACGCCCTCGCGCGACAAGTGGACACCCTGCCTGTGATTGCGGGAACTCTTGGTTTTCAGCCCAGTAGCCCGGACGAGGTTGCCGCAGAGGAAGATGAAGGCAGCCTGTCACGCTTTTGGCGCAGCCTGAGCAGCTATGTTCGCATCATCGATCACGACGACGCACCGCAGACCATATTGCCACCAGACGCCAGCGCCTATCTGCAACTGAATCTCCGCTTGATGATTGAGCGGGCGCAACTGGCCCTGTTGCGCGAGCAGCAGGCAATCTACGTCAGTAGCTTGCAGGAGGCGGAGCGCTGGATTCAAGACTACTTCCCTCGCAGCGCGCAGGCGAATCGCTATACCTCAACGCTGCAATCGCTCTCCGAGGCCGTTATCGTGAACCCGGTGCCCGACATCAGTCGTTCGCTCGAGCAATTGCGCAGTTACATCGAAACCCTGCACTCGATTGAATCTGTGTCGACAGGAGTAGAGCGATGAAACGCTGGATACTGCTGGCCATCCTGGCGTTTGTTGCAGGGATCTGGCTCTTTCAGCAAATCCAGCGCGATGCCGGGTATTTGCTGATTCATTTACAGGGCGTCACGCTCGAGACCACGTTCTGGTTTGCGGTCTTCGCGCTGTTTGTGATGGTGTTGGCCTTGGTACTGTGCCTTTGGCTTGTCAGGAAAGTGTTGCGCTCGGTGCTCCATGGGCATCGATGGTGGCGAGGGCAGCGCCATCAGCAGATTGAGCGTCGCTATCGCGAAGGTTTGTTGCACTTGCTCACAGGCAATTGGCAGGCGGCGTACAAACAGTTGGATGCGGTGTCTCGCCGAGATGAACTGCCGGTGGTGCGCGCGCTGGCTTCCGCGCAAGCCGCGACACATTTGCACGACTACGGTGCGGCACTGCGTATATTGAGCGAAGCTGAGGAGCGGTATCCGGATGACCGCCTCTGGATTCTCAAGGCGCGACTGCCCATCCTGATTGCGGACAAGCAGCACGAGCAGGCCAAGCGGGTGCTGGATCAAATACGCACGATTGCGCCGCAAGATCCGTTGTTACGCACGCAGGAAATGCGCCTGGTGCTCGACACCGAGCAAGCGGATGCCGCCGTGACGCTGTTGCCCAAATTTGAAAAGCAGCGTGTGAAGGGGGCGGACTCCGACATGCTGGCTATGGAGGCGGTGATTGCCGCTCTGGATGCGCACGCGCATGAAAACGAAGGCGAAGCGTTGACGACGCTTTGGGGCAGGGTTCCCAAGTCCTTGAGGCAGGAGCCTGTTTTAGTGGATCGTTACGCTCAGGCCCTCCACGCCGCGCGTGAATACGCACTGCTCGAAGAATTGATCAGCTTTACGATGGAGAAGCGCTATTCCGCCGTACTCGCGCAGTTGTATGCGAAGACGGAGTCCGGTGACGTGCAGTTGCAGCTCAAGAAGGTCGAGCGCTGGCACAAAACCTATGGGGACGAGCCAGACTTGCTGATGGCCTTGGCCATATTAGCGATGAAGAATCAGATATGGGGTAAGGCGCGAAGTGCGCTGGAGAAGCACCTGAAAACCGGCGAGACGCCGGAGGCGCTGCATTTGCTCGGCTTGATTGCCGAAAAACTGGATGATCGAGCGCTCAGTTACGATTATTTCCGTCGCGGCAGCGGGCTAGCGCGCTCACTCTAACACCACGCTGGCTTGTGGCAGGGTGAAGGGGTGACGACACCCCTTCACTGGCTTAGTCCAAGCCCAGCTCATCCCACATCGCGTCGACGCGCTCTTGCACTGCCGCATCCATCACAATGGGCTCTCCCCACTCTCGGTCTGTCTCACCTGCCCATTTGTTGGTCGCGTCGATGCCCATCTTAGAGCCGAGGCCCGAAATAGGTGAGGCGAAGTCCAGGTAGTCGATTGGGGTGTTATCGACCAGCGTTGTGTCGCGGCTCGGGTCGACACGGGTGGTCAGTGCCCAGATCACATCCTTCCAGTCTCGTGCGTTCACGTCGTCGTCCGTCACAATAACAAACTTGGTGTACATGAACTGGCGCAGGAAGGACCAGACTCCCATCATCACGCGCTTAGCGTGTCCGGGATACTGCTTCTTCATCGTGACGACGGCCATACGATAGGAGCAGCCCTCCGGCGGCAGATAAAAGTCGACGATTTCAGGAAACTGTTTTTTCAGCAGCGGCACGAACACTTCGTTGAGTGCCACACCGAGTATGGCGGGTTCATCGGGTGGTCGCCCAGTATACGTGCTGTGATAAATCGGTGAGGCACGGTGAGTAACGCGCGTGACGGTGAACACAGGGAAGCGCTCCACCTCGTTGTAGTAACCCGTATGATCGCCGAAGGGGCCCTCATCGGCTTCTTCCCCGGGTTCGAGATAGCCCTCTAGAACCAGCTCCGCGGTGGCGGGTACTTGGAGATCGTTGGTCAGACTTTTCACCACCTCGGTTTTGCGTCCGCGCAGGAGCCCAGCGAAGGCGTATTCGCTCAAGGTATCGGGCACGGGCGTTACCGCACCGAGAGTGGTGGCCGGGTCTGCACCGAGGGCCACGCTGACGGGGTAGCGCTCGCCGGGATGCTGACGCTGCCATTCCTGATAATCCAGCGCACCGCCGCGGTGACTGAGCCAACGCATAATCAGCTTATTTTTGGCAATAAGCTGCATGCGATAAATGCCGAGGTTCTGCCGAGGTTTATTCGGGCCTCGCGTAATCACCAGCGGCCAAGTCATCAGCGGACCTGCGTCGCCAGGCCAGCAGGTTTGGATGGGGAGCTGGTACAGATCGACTTCATGCTCGTCGATCACGACATCCTGGCAAGGGGCCTTGCGCACGAGCTTCGGGCTCATGTTGAGCACTTGCTTGAATATGGGCAGCTTCTCCCAGGCATCTCGCATGCCTGCTGGAGGCTCGGGTTCTTTCAGGAAGGCGAGTAACTCACCCACCTCGCGCAGCTGTGAAACATGCTCCTGGCCCATCGCCAACGCGACGCGTTCCGGCGTGCCGAATAAATTGCCGAGTACAGGCATGTCGTGGCCGCGTACATTTTCAAAGAGCAGTGCGGGGCCGCCGCGTCGCAATGTGCGGTCACAGATCTCCGTCATTTCCAGCTCTGGGCTGACGGGGAGTTGAATGCGCTTGAGTAAGCCCTTTTTTTCCAGAAGCGCAATAAATTCACGCAAGTCACTGAAAGCCATATCTCATCCAGCGTGGTGCTTAGTTGTATTAGGGAGGTCGTATTGTGCAGAAATGCAGGGCAATAAAAAAGCGGGCCGTGGCCCGCTTTTTTATTTTATTTTGATTTCATCGACAGGAAAAATTCGTCGTTGGTTTTTGAATTTTTCAAGCGTTCGATCAGGAATTCCGTCGCGGCGGTGTCTTCCATATCGTGCAAGAGTTTGCGCAAAATCCACACGCGCTGCATTTCGTCATCACGCATCAACAGATCTTCACGACGTGTGCCTGAGCGGCGCACGTTGATGGCGGGGTAGACGCGTTTCTCAGCCATTTTACGGTCGAGGTGCAATTCGAGATTACCCGTACCTTTAAATTCTTCGTAGATGACTTCGTCCATTTTTGAGCCAGTGTCGATCAGTGCGGTCGCAATGATTGACAGGCTGCCACCTTCTTCGATATTTCGAGCCGCACCAAAGAAACGCTTGGGGCGTTCCAATGCGTGAGCGTCCACACCACCGGTCAATACTTTACCGGAAGAGGGGATGACGGTGTTGTAGGCGCGTGCCAGTCGAGTGATGGAGTCGAGCAGAATGACGACGTCTTTTTTATGCTCTACCAGACGCTTAGCGCGTTCAATGACCATCTCGGCTACCTGAACGTGGCGCGAAGGGGGTTCATCGAAGGTCGATGCCACGACTTCGCCGCGCACCGAACGCTGCATTTCGGTCACTTCCTCAGGACGCTCATCAATCAGCAGTACAATCAGGTGGCACTCTGGATTATTGCGCGTAATCGCCTGCGCAATATTCTGCATCATGATGGTTTTACCGGCTTTGGGTGGCGCCACAATAAGGGCGCGCTGGCCTTTTCCTATCGGGGAAATCAGATCAATGATGCGACCGGTCAAGTCTTCAGAAGAGCCATTACCGGCTTCAAGAGGAAGGCGTTGATCCGGGAAAAGCGGAGTCAGGTTTTCGAAGAGAATTTTATTGCGGGAGTTTTCAGGCTTATCGAAATTGATTTCGTTGACCTTGAGAAGAGCGAAGTAACGCTCGCCTTCTTTAGGTGGGCGAATTTTTCCAGCAATGTAGTCGCCCGTACGCAAATTGAATCGACGAATCTGGCTTGGGGAGACATAAATATCATCCGGCCCGGCGAGATAGGAAGCGCCCGCGGAGCGAAGGAAGCCAAAACCGTCCTGAAGTATTTCCAGAACGCCATCGCCATAAATGTCTTCACCGCTGCGTGCGTGTTTTTTCAGAATGTTGAAGATGACATCCTGCTTGCGGGAACGGGCGAGATTGTCCATGCCCATTTCTTTTGCAAGCTCAATCAGCTCTTCAATCGGTTTGGTTTTCAGGTCGGTGAGGTTCATAAGCGTCGAATCACTTTTCGCTGGCTTGGAGGAGGGCTGGCTTTTCTTCGTGAAACTTTTATCGAAGCTGAGCTGTTCCGGGTTTTGATTTGATTGTTGCAAGGTAAAAACGTCTGCTTGGTTAGGAATTTGAATGAAGCTGGCTGGGATCAGCCTGTATCGTCATGTTCAAACTGTATGTGAGTTCGGCCGTAGTGTTCTGCTACGTCATTATTTGGTTCTTCGCGCGGGGATTGATGGAAACAGTGTGAAATCAAATTTCTGGTTTTGAAGAGACTAGCCCGATGCAGAATTACGTTTGCGTGGAAGAGTCTTGGGAAGGGAAAACCAGAACTGCGCGAATGACAGTTACTGCAGAGTATAGCTGAAAACGGGGTTGGGTCAAATAATTTGTGGGGGCGGTGTAGACGCCCCCACAACTTGGCTTAAAGCGCCGATTCAATGAATTCTTTAAGTTGGGATTTGGACAGTGCACCGACTTTAGTGCCTTCTGCGTTTCCGTCTTTAAAGATCATCAGTGTAGGGATGCCGCGAATGTTGAACTTGGCCGGGGTTTCTTTGTTGGCATCAACATCCATTTTGCAGATTTTGATTTTGTCGCCGTATTCACCTGCCAACTCATCCAGCACTGGGGCGATCATCTTGCAGGGGCCACACCAGGCTGCCCAAAAGTCGACAAGTACGGGAGTGCTGGCACTCAGCACATCTGCCTCAAAGCTTGCGTCGCTTACGTGCACGATGGCATCGCTCATAGTCTTTCTCCAGTTAAGGTATTACAAAAGCCTGTAATGATAAGGATAGCGGCCCTCGGTGACAATAGCTGCATGATGGGCCGCGTCGATCACGTTGTGCTGACATTATAACCGCTTAACTCGGCGAGTAGGCGATGTTGTGCAGCGGGGTGTTCTGCGTCATCAATTCGGTGATAGGTGCCATCCGCATCCAGCTCCCAGCGGTTCTGGCCATCCTCGATGTGGTATTCCAGCTCCTGAAGCACACGTGCCGACAAGGATGGGTCCTCGACCGGGAAACAGGTTTCAACACGCCGATTGAGGTTTCGCTCCATCAGATCCGCGCTGGCAAGGTAGACCTTGCTGTCCGCATTGGCGAAATAATAGACACGAGTGTGCTCGAGGAAGCGCCCGATAATGGAATGTACGCGGATATTTTCCGATACCCCCGCAATGCCAGGACGTAAACAGCACATGCCGCGGATGATCAGATCGATTTTGACGCCCGCCTGCGATGCACGCAGCAGCGCCTGAATGACCTTGGGTTCCGTCAAACCATTGCATTTCAGAATGATGCGCCCAGGGGTGCCTTCCTTTTGCAGCCGCGCTTCGTGGTCGATCATCTTGATGATCTGGCGGCGCAGGGTGAACGGCGCGTGGAGGATTTTTTGCAGCCGGTCGTTCTTGCCCATACTGGTCAATTGCTGGAAGACACGGTGGACGTCGTCGCCCAGTGCTGGGTCGGCCGACAGCATCGAGTAGTCGGTATAGAGTCGGGCGTTGCCGCTGTGGTAGTTGCCGGTGCCGAGGTGAACATAGCGGCGGATGTGATCGCCTTCCCGGCGGATCACAAGGATCATTTTGCTATGGGTTTTGTAGCCCACCACACCGTAGACCACGACAGCGCCTGCCTCTTGCAGTTGGCTGGCGAGCTCGAGGTTTTCCGCTTCGTCGAAGCGGGCGCGCAGCTCGACCACCGCAGTGACTTCTTTGCCGTTGCGGGCGGCATCAATCAACGCCGATACGATGGAACTGTTGTCACCGGTACGATACAGCGTCTGTTTGATCGCAATGACATTGGGGTCCTTTGCGGCCTGCCGCAGGAACTGGATGACCGGTGTAAAGGACTCATAAGGATGTAGCAGGAGATAGTCTTTCTTACTGACCGCGTCGAGAATGTTGTCCTTGCGGCTGAGCCCCTTCGGCATTTTCGGCGTAAAGGGGGTGTACATCAGGTCGGGACGATTGACGATGGACGGCACCGCGAACAGGCGCTTGAGGTTGACCGGACCGTGCACTCGGTAGAGCTCCTGGTCTGTCAGCCCAACCTCTTTGAGCAGGTAATTCACGAGCTCGTCCGGGCAGTTGTCAGCAACCTCGAGACGAACGGCGGTGCCGAAACGACGCGAATGGAGTTCCCCGCGCAGCGCGCGCGCCAGGTCGGCGATCCCTTCGACATCAACATCAAGGTCGGCATTTCGAGTGATCCGGAACTGGTAACAACCCCGTACCTCCATGCCGGAGAACAATTTATCGGCATGCGCGTGAATGATCGATGACAGGAAGATGAAGTTGTAGCCCGGCTCGCCGAGTTCGTCGGGCAGAGAAATGATGCGCGGCAAGGAGCGAGGCGCGGGCACGATGGCGTAGTTCAAATCGCGGCCGAAGGCGTCGTTGCCATCTAGTTCAACGATGAAGTTAAGACTTTTGTTGACCAGTCGAGGAAAGGGGTGAGCCGGATCCAAGCCGATGGGGCTCAGGATCGGCAACACTTCGCGGTCAAAATAGTCTTCGATCCAGCGCGCTTGTTCCGCGTTCCAGTGATTGCGACGCAGGAAGCGAATGCCCTCCGTTTCCATCGCAGGAATCAGGGTGTCGTTAAGAATGCGGTACTGCTGTTCCACGGTGTCGTGGCAGAGGCGGCTAATCTCTCGTAAAGTTTGTTCCGGGTGCGCGCCATCGAGGCCACGGGCTTCGCGCTCGAACTTGATGCTCTGCATGAGTCCGGCGACGCGAATCTCAAAGAACTCGTCGAGGTTGGAGCTGAAAATAAGCAGGAACTTCAGCCTCTCAAGTAGCGGATGCGCCGAGTCGAGGGCCTGAGCCAGTACGCGTTGGTTGAAGCTGAGATGACTGAGCTCGCGGTTAATGTAGAAGCTTGGGTTATCCAGAGAGGTGTCTTCATTCTGGGTGGCCGTATCCGCCAAGGTCGTCATGGTATTCTGTCCGTGTATAAATGCTGTAGGGTAGTGGATGCACTGTTACAAAACAGTGGCAGTCACTGCGAGTAGGGCGGCGATTGGGGGAGGATGCGTTCGGTAAATGCGTCGCACCACTGCGCCGCCTGTTCAGGTCCAAGGTGGGCTCGACCGCTGCGCCTCTCGACGACAATTCGATAAAATACCAGAATCGGTCGCGTCTGGGAAACGGCTCACAAGTCAGTGTAATCGAAAGGGATACAGTGGCGACGAAGTCAGTTCGACCGCTTACGCCAAGGGGAAAGGCGCACACTTCTATGAAAAGAATTCTGCTCGTTCTGTTACTCGGATTATCGGTGGCAGGCTTCTATTTTTTTGATCTCCACAAGCTTTACACACTTGAAGACCTACAGGCCCTTGTTGAGAGGAATTACACCCGGGCCGTGATCGTATATTGCGTGACCTATGTGATTGTTGCGGCGTTGAACCTTCCCGGTTCCGGGCCGCTTACCGTCGGCGCGGGCGCGGTGTTCGGGCTTTGGCAGGGGGTTCTGCTTGCGTCATTTTCTTCCACCATTGGTGCGACCATTGCGATGCTGATCGCGCGCACGCTGGCACGTGATTGGGTGCAGCAGCGCTTTGGGCGTTTTCTGAAAAAGGTCAATCGTGGCCTGGAGAGTGATGGAGCGTTATACCTCTTTACGCTGCGCATGATCCCCTTGGTGCCTTTTTTCGTGATTAACCCGGTGTTCGGTTTAACCAAAATGCCCGTTTGGAAATACTACCTCGTCAGCCAGATCGGCATGCTGCCGGCCACCGTGCTGTACGTCAACGTAGGTGCAACCGTGGGGGACATTGATCAGCTGAGTCTGGCGAGCATGTTTTCACCCGATATTGTGTTGTCCTTTGTGCTGATTGTGGCCTTTCCGTTTCTCGCGCGTGCACTGGTGCGCCGGATACGACGCTTTTGGTTGCTGCGCCGCTATGAGCGCCCAAAGACATTCGATGCGAACCTAGTGGTCATTGGTGCGGGCTCAGCGGGATTAGTCAGTGCTTACATCGCTGCGACGCTAAAGGCGCGCGTGATCTTGATAGAGCGCGATCGCATGGGAGGAGACTGTCTGAATACCGGTTGTGTGCCAAGCAAGACGCTATTGCGTTCGGCCGCCGCGGCACATCACGTCCGCGAAGCAGAACGCTTCGGTATTGAGGCGCAGTGGCAGGGTGTGAAGTATTCAAAAATTATGGAGCGAGTCCATTCCGTCATCCAGGACATTGAACCAAATGACTCCGTTGCACGCTACGAAGCGCTGGGGGTGCAATGCCTGCAGGGTGAAGCCCGCTTGGTGTCGCCCTGGTGTGTTGAGGTGGATGGGCAGAGGGTATCGGCGGAGCGTATTGTGTTGGCGACCGGCTCTCAGCCCCGTGTGCCAGAGATACCAGGTCTGGATCAGGTGGATTGGGTCACCTCGGACACGCTGTGGCAACGTGAGGTGCTGCCGCCACGGCTATTGGTGCTTGGTGGTGGTGCGATTGGCTGTGAATTAGCGCAGGCCTTCCAGCGTTTAGGTTCGCGGGTGACCTTGGTTGAAAAAGCCCCGAGGCTGCTGAGCTTTGCAACAGAAAGTGCCGCACAGGCTTTGGCTGAGACTCTGCGCGACGAAGGGGTTCATCTCTGCCTGTCGCAGGAAGTGGCGCACTTTAGTCGATCGGAAGGCGGATGCGGTCAGGCGCATTGGCGTCGTGATGATGCAGAAGGCGTCATTGAATTTGATCTCGTGTTATTGGCGCTTGGGAGAGAGCCCGTGCTTGAGACGCCTCTGCTGGGTGAGCTGCCGTTTCAGCGCAATGAGCAAGGCGGGCTTTGGGTCGACGAGGGTCAGCAGAGCTCTGTTCCGGGTATCTATGCTTGCGGTGATCTATGCGGGCCCTATCAGTTCACGCATGCGGCCTCCTACCAGGCGTGGTTTGCGACCGTGAATGCACTGGTGGGGCGCTTTAAGCGCTTTAAGGTGAACTATGATGCATTGCCCTGGGTGGTCTTCGCCGACCCCGAAATTGCGCATGTAGGCCCAAACGAAGCGACACTGAGGGAACGTGAAGAGCGTTTTGAGACGGTGCGCTTTGAGCTTGCCGAGTTGGATCGCGCGCGCGCCGATGGGTGTCAGCAGGGCTTTGTCGAAGTGCAGGTACGTGAAGGCAGTGATCGCATCCTCGCAGCCACAGTGGTAGCGCCGAGGGCGGGCGAACTGATCATGGATTTTGTCTTTGCGATTAAGCACAAAAAAGGTTTGAACAGCCTGCTTGGCACCACCTACCCCTATCCCGTTTACAGTGAGATGAATCGTTTTGTGGCGGGCAAGTGGAAGCGTGAACACCAGCCTGAGTGGGCGCTAAAGCTGTTGTCGTGGTGGTTTGGTCGCCGACTCTAGAGGCTTAGCTCCGCAATATTTTGGTCATGGCTTTGCCCTTGGCGAGTTCGTCGACCAGTTTGTCGAGCCAGCGAATCTTCTGCATGAGCGGGTCCTCCACTTCTTCGACACGCACACCGCAGACTACGCCTTTGATCAGGCTGGTGTTGGGGTGCATCGCCGGTGCCTCGGCAAAAAACGTTTGAAAATCCACTTCTCTGTCGAGCTGACGTTGTAGCCCTGTGGCGTCATAGCCTGTAAGCCAGCAAAGGATCTCGTCGACTTCCGCCTGGCTGCGCTGCTTGCGCTCGGCCTTTTGTACGTACAAGGGGTACACGCTTGCGAATGGGGTCGTGAAAATCCGATGTTCTGCCATGGCATGCAAGCCCGTTCGGTACTCAGGGTTCCACAGAGGGTGCGCGGCCGCTCAATGCGTCCAGTTCCATTTGCTTCATGGATTTTTTATGCGCCATATACATCGCGAACGCGGTAAATGAGGTGCCGAAAATGACACAAATGCTGAGAAAAGCCCAAAAGTTGACATGCATGTCCGTGTCCATCTCACTCAGTTCAGGGGGTTCCAGTATACACATGAAGCGGGTTGTACCGTCACCATTAACCCGGCGGCAATAGAGATCGTTCTGATCTATTTTGCCTTCGCCCTAAACATCTGGCGGCTTTGCGTGAAAACGCTGAATTTTAGGGCTCACATGAACCCGGCATAAACCACCGCCGGGTTAATAAGAAGGGTGTCATGTGACGCGCTTGCCCTCGAATCAGCGTGTTTGATGAGCGTTATCAGCCCCTAATAAATCCTGAAACACTTTGACCTTTGCGGGCAGATACTTTCGATTGGGTCTGAGCAGCCAGATGGCGTTATCTCCCTGATTAGGGGTGACGTCAAACGGCTCGAACAAGGGCTCCAATTCACCCGATGTGAGGTGTTTTTGAACCAGCCAGTCTGGTAGCAATGCCACACCCATGCCGGCTAAGGCACAGTCTCGTACCGCGCCAGAATTCGTGACCAAACAACGACCCTGGACCTCAACACCTTGCGTTTTACCGTTCTGATGAAAGTGCCATAGGCCGTACTGACCTTGCCTCGGCATGAGTAAGCACGCCATTTTGCTTAAATCACCCGGATTGACGGGGCGCCCGCTGCGTTGAAGAAATGCCGGGCTCGCACACACGACGAAACGCATAGGGTGCAGTTTGCGCGCGATGTAGCTCGAATCCTTCAGCGCACCCAAGCGGATCGCGACGTCAATGCGTTCGCCAATGAGATCGACGAAGGCATCTTGGAGATACAGTTCGACGGACAACTCAGGGTACTGTGCGTACAGAATTGGGAGCAGCGGCACGATGCGTTCCTGTCCATAGACCGTGGGTGCGGCTATACGAAGCCGTCCCCGCGGTGTGAGCTGCGCTCGAGTGACCGCCTCCTGCGCGGCACTGAGCTCCTCCATCGCTGGGCTGACGCCCCGATAGAACACCTCAGCGGCCTCGGTGGGCTCTAAGCCCCGCGCGTTGCGCTGAAAAAGCGTGCTATTGAGCTCCTGCTCGAGTTGTTGGATGGCTCTGGAGACAGACGAAGGGGCGACTTGGCGCGCGTGCGCGACGGCCGTAAAGCTCCGTAAGCGCATGACGTCGAGGAACAGTTCAAGAGTGACTGTGTTCATCGTTGCAGAATACGCAAAGCAGAGATGCAATTCGAGCTATATTTTGCGTTTTTGGCAACTTGTAGGATCGCTTCTCTACTGAATGATTGAGACGTGGAGAGTGAAATGATGACAACCGTTGGATTTTTAGGCATGGGTGCGATGGGATCAAGAATCGCAGGCCACATACTTGAGTCGGGGCACCGGCTTCGTATTTGGAATCGTACAGCGTCGCGATGCGAAGCCTTGGCTGCGCGGGGTGCGATCGTGTGTAACTCGCCGGCATTGGCGGCCACGGGTGCGGATATCGTCATCAGCATGGTGACGGATGATGACGCGTCCAAGCAGGTCTGGATGGCACCCGATTTTGGCGCGTTGGATGCGATGGCGCCGGGAGGCATCGCTGTTGAGAGCAGCACGTTGAGCATCGGGTGGTGTAAGCAATTGAGTGAGCAAGCGAAGGCTCAAGGGATTGATTTTCTGGAGGCGCCGGTCGCGGGCTCTCGTCCCCAGGCGGAGGCCGGGCAACTGCATTACTTGATCGGGGGTGACGCGCAGGTACTCGAAAAAGTGCATGCGCTGCTCACGCTATCGGCCGCAGGTATTCATCACATCGGGGCGCATGGGCAAGGGATGGCAATGAAGTTGGCCGTCAATGCGCTGCTGGCAACGCAAGCGGTGGCCTTAGCCGAAGTGTTGATGTTGCTGGCGAACGAGGGCATCGCCAGGGATCGCAGTGTTGAGGTGCTGGGCGCGATGCCCGTCACCAGTGCTGCGTCAAAAGCGATGATGGCCGGTCTGCTTGCGGAGGCCTACGCCCCGCTCTTTCCAATCGCCTTAGTCGCAAAAGACCTCGGCTATGTCCTCAACGGGATGCCCAATGCGCGTGTCGGTCAGGTATGTGCCGCAACCGCAACAGTGTATGAGCATGCCCTGGCCAAGGGTTGGGGAAATGAAAATATCCACGCGGTCGCGAAAGCGTTGTTGGATTAGTCCGGCGAAGAATGAAAGTACAACCTAAAGAGGGGAAGACCGACTTCAATAATGTCTTCCTCCTCAGCGGGCTCAGAGCTGAAGCGTTGGACGCAGCGGCGCCAAAATGTCAGCGCCGAAATATTGTTGCGCATGACACGTATTTGCCAGCGGCCAGGGTGCTGTGCGATGAGTTGTGCAAAGGCCTGTTCGCCAGCCCCGCACCCCTGGTAGGGGCGCAGTATAAAAAATTGTTCAACATCGAACCTGGATACTGGCGATGTTACGTACCGCAGCAGGCAAAAACCGATCAGATCAGACCCTTTATATATGAAGTAGGGCCAGTGATTCGGGCTGGTCCAATACGGCGTCAGATCCTCGCTGCGGATGTCGAAGCGACCGTCTGCGCTCACCGGCTTGTCGAAAAAACAGGCCATTTCGTAAACGTAAAACTGATAAAGGTTATCCAGTGTAGGACGTTCGCTGGATACGACTTTTCGGATCGTGATGTCCATAAATTACCTTCAGTGTGACGTGCTTGAGCTGAGCAAGGTACGGCGTCTAATTCTGCAGTTTGCTTTAGAGGTCAAGCGTTCATTGATAAGCGCTGCAAGAAAATCCATTTTTGTTTGATTGTCGGTATAGGAGCAAGAAAGCATCCGACTGGCACTGGCGAAACGGGTAGGCGATTTTATCGTCACGACGCCTTATGCTAAATTAATACACGATTGCACGAAAGACTACATTAGCTGAATCGTCTGAGAACGACCATTGCTAAGGCGTGCACGATATGCCTTTAGGGGCGGGTTCAAACCCCTCATACAATAAGCCAATCAGGTGTTTCTTTGAGCAAGTTTTTGAAGTGTGTGGTGAGTGTTCTGGGGCTCGGGGCGATGTTAACTGCCTGTGGCAGTGTTGATTTTGATGAAGCCCACCCTGCAAGTTATGCGATAAAAGATACTGAAAATACTCGGCTCGGTGACATTGCCGCACGATTGGATGCGCCGCAATGGGATGGTCAAACTACGCCGGTTGCGGGTTTCTATCCGGTTGTCAGCGGGATAGAGGCCTTGAGTCTACGCCTCGCGCTCGCGGAAATGGCCGACTCCAGTATCGATCTTCAATACTATCTGATTAAGGATGGTATTGCCGGCCCGGTGTTGGTTGGTGCTTTGCTGCGTGCCGCTGATCGTGGTGTGAGGGTGCGCATTCAGCTCGATGATATTTTTACCAAGGGCTACGACAATACACTGATGGCGCTTGAGGCGCATCCAAATATTCAAATTCGATTGTTTAATCCCTTTTCTAACCGTTCTGTCCGAGCGATGGATTTACATCGTATGCGGCAATTAAACCGTCGTCTTCATAATAAGTCGTTCACTGTGGACGGTCAGTTTACGGTGATTGGTGGACGGAATATCGCAGACGAATATTTTGCCGCGCGGGAAGACAGTAATTTTCAGGATGTCGATGTTCTGGGAGTAGGCCCGATTGTGGACGAAGTGGCCGACATGTTCGATCTGTATTGGAACAGCGCGCCTTCGATTCCAGTCAGTGCTGTAACCAAGGCCGTCGATGAAGACGATTTAGACACGCTAAGAGCCTACGTCCGTGAGGTGGAGCAAAAGGCTTTAGCCAGCTCTTATGGCAAAGCTGTTGAAGAAGATGCTGAAGCGTTGCTGGACAATGTTGAAGACGCGCTTACTTGGGCACCGTACTCGTTGATTTTTGATTCTCCCGATAAAGCCCTGCTTGATAAAAAGGCACAAGCTGAAACGATTGTTCCCGCATTGCGTGGTGTTATTTCTGAAGCACAGGAGCAATTAATCGTGGTCACGCCCTACTTTATTTTAATGGAGTCGGGATTCGACCAACTTCAGGAACTGACTTCTAATAATGTACGGGTAACCATTATCACTAACTCGTACAAGTCAAATAATCACAGTCTTGTGCACGCAGGCTATGCGTCTCAACGCAAAGCAATTTTGAGAACAGGTGCGACGCTGCATGAGGCTAAATTCAGTGGCGTATTTGATGAGACAAAACGGTGGGGAATAGCTGACTCTGGCGCAACGCTTCACAGCAAGCTTTTCTTTTTAGATGAGGACACCGTATTCGTCGGCAGTTTTAATTTTGACCCCCGCTCGGCAAACCTCAATACGGAGCTGGGCGTGGTGATTTACTCCGAGGAGGTAGCAAAAATCGCCTTGGAGGGGCTCGAAGAGAAACTCAATGCCTCGACGTATGAAGTCCAACTTACAGCCGCGGATAAGTTGGTTTGGGTAGATCGCGCTGGAACGGATGAGGTCGTTTTTGAAAAAGAACCTGAGACCAGTTGGTGGGGGCGTACAAAAATCCGTATGCTGGGTTGGCTTCCAGTTCGGTCTCAGCTTTAATAGAGGTTTATAGCTTTTTGTGACCAGACGGGGAGTCTGTCAGCGCCTTCCAGTTAAGAATTAAGCCCACAAGATACGTCCCCCCTATGATCAAGCAAATACTCGAGCTGATGGCCCAAAATGCGATGCCCATTGTTTGTACATAGGGCGTGTGTACGAATACAGGGATAAAAAAACCGTATATCCCGCGGATACAGTAGACGACTGTAATAGCACAGAGGCAGGTCCGCAATAACGGCAGGCGAGGTAAGATTTTCGCCGCAGAAAATGCATAGAGCCCCCATAATGTCAGTACGCCCGCAATGCAAAGAGTTAGAAGGGTGGGGTAAATATGTCCTTGCGCAGCCATATTGGCCAATTGTTCACCTGCGCCGAAGGCGCGGTACCAACTCGGTCCGCCAAGAATCACAGCGACATGTGATAAAGCGGCGAGTAAACTAAGTATACCAGCGACGATAAACGCATGTCTTCGGGTGAACTTCATATTCGTGTCTTATTCCAATCCCTGTTTTAGACCAACCCGACAGAACTCAAGGCTTCGGTAATTTTTTCCAGTGTGACCGGTTTGCTCACGTAGTAATTCATACCGACATCGATCACGCGTTGCCGGTGTTCGGCTTCGACATGTGCGGTTAAGGCAATGATGGGAACGTGTGCATCCCCCCGGTCGCTCTCGAAACGCCGGATTTTGAGGGTGGCTTCGAAGCCATCCATTTCCGGCATTTCACAGTCCATAAAAATCAGATCGTATTTCTTCTTCAGACTGCAGAATGTGTCAACGACCTGCACACCGTTTTCACTGAAATCGGGTTTGATATCCAGTTTGTCTAATAGCCCTTCGATCACCATTCTGTTCACGACATTGTCCTCTGCGACGAGGACATTTAAATCTACGGGGCGGGTGTCGCTTTTTACCGGCGTTGTCGGCATCAACTGATTGAGCGAAATACCGGTCGTTTCGGCGAGCAAGGTATCGATGATCTTGCGGACGCAAAAGGGGCGTTTGAGCATGGAGGAGATGGGCATCAACTCCTCCAAACTAAAACTGGAACTTTGCTCGTTGGTCAGCATGACGATAGGCGTCTCAAAATACTCATCGCGTTGCCGCAGGGTCGTCGCGATGTCGAGCCCGCTGGCGCCATTCAAGTCCTGAGACAGTAGAATGAAATCGACCGGCGTAGGGCGCTCGAGGAGTTGAGCAACGGCGTTTTCGACATCATGACAGGCTTGCAGGCGCAAGTTCACTTGTTGCGCATGTTGTCTGAGCGCTTCGTCCATGAAATCGGTGGGGTGAATATAGAATAGCTGCTTGCCAGACAGAGCCAGGCTGCAACTCTGCGGATCGGAATGATCCTCTTCTGCAGGTTTAAAGCGAATGGTAAACCAGAACGTAGAGCCGTGATTAGGCTCGCTGTGCAAGCCAATGCGCCCGTCCATCAGCTCAACGAGTTGTTTACAGATGGCCAGCCCAAGGCCGGTTCCGCCGAATTTTCGCGTTGTGGTGCTGTCTGCTTGTTTGAACGCCTCGAATATGGCTTTTTGCACATTGTGTTCAATGCCGATGCCACTGTCATGCACTGAGAAGTGCACGGTGCAGTGGTCGTCATGATCATTGGAAATCTGCGCGACCTCGATAAACACACTGCCTTCAGCCGTGAATTTAAAGGCATTGCCAATCAGGTTGACGAGTACCTGACGCAGGCGTGTTGGATCGCCAATGACGCGGCGCGGTGTGCCCGGAGCAATATTCCCCATCAGCTCAAGGTTGCGCGTGTGCGCGGTGCCGCCAAACAATTGCAGACAGTCATCGATGAGCTGTTCGAGGTCGAACTCAATGCTTTCAAGCGACATCTTACCGGCCTCGATTTTGGAATAGTCGAGGATGTCATTGATGATGCCCATCAGAGATTCGCTTGAACGCGAGATCACTTCTAAATAATGTTTCTGCTCGTCGTCGAGGGTGGTGCTGCGCAGCATTTCGACCATGCCAATCACTCCGTTCATGGGCGTGCGAATTTCATGGCTCATGGTGGCGATAAATTGGCTTTTCGCTCGGTCTGATGCTTTGGCGTTTTCGATTAATTTTCGGGTTTCGAGCTTTTCTTCTTTTTCTGCAATCAGCGCGAGCTCAATTGCGCGGCGCTGATCCAAGTCTTCGATCAGTTGATGGCGCATTTGATCAATGGCACTGACGAGCTGATCCAGTTCGTCGTGACTGTTTGCGTCGAGCTCCCTGTCGAGCATTATCGGTTCATTGAGGTTGTCAACAGACAGGCGTCGCGTGTATTCCGCTACTTGTTCCAGGTGGCGCAGCAGGACAATCTTTACGAAGAACAGCATGCCGAAGGCCAGAGAAAAAATCAGCACGAGGTAGGCGACGACGCTCAAACTGATCAGCAGGCTGCTTTTTTCAAGGAAGGGGTCACTGTGCGCATTTAAGGTGAGAGTGGCTTTATCGAGTGGGTAATGGAATGTTTGCGCGCCATCGGCAAATAATGCGGCTTTTGGATTTTCAAAGCGGTAGCTCAGTTCCAGGTCGCTGTAGGTGCCGTTGTATTCAACACTGCGCACTCTGGGGAGTGCCGCTAATCTTTGCAGGATGGTTTCCAGGCGCAGCTCATCCCCTTTGCTGCGAGCCTCATCGAGAATCGCTTCGTTCAGGTGGAAAATTTCCTGCATGTGATTATGCAATTCCACTCTGAGCTCATAGCGCACCAGTGCGCTTTGCACGACGATGCCAATCAGCGCAAAGAACAGGCCCAGTACGATGGCGAACATCAGTAGCTTGTTGGCAATAGTTTGGCTACTCAGCCTATTGGGAATCACACTCATGGGTACTGACTGACCGCTCCTTGCTGGTTGGGAAACACCCCGTGATGCTATGGTTCTGAAAGTCTGCGGCCTATCACTTGATCTACCTAAGGCCCCGTGCCTTCCAGTATAGAGGCTTTTGCAAAGTCAGGGCGTACGCGGGTCACATCAATCTGCGAGAAATCGTCCCAGCACCTCATTCAGGAGCATATGACCTCGCTCGGTGAGGCGTAAACTGTCCTGATCAGGCGCAAGCAATCCATCCTGGCGTAGGGCCGTCAATTCCGTTTCGATGGTCTCCAGACTGAGCCCTGTGCGTTGTTGGAATAGCGCTTCGGGCACCCCTTGGCGCAGTCGAAAGGCGTTCATCAGGAATTCCAACGGTAAGTCATCCACCGAGATGGCCTGCTGCTTGGCAAGGTAAGCGCGATCCGGGGCGAGGTAGTCCCGAGGGCTTCGGGTTTTTTGATAGCGCAGAATGGACCCGTCGTCCGCGCGCGTGATCTTGCCGTGTGCACCAGCACCGATGGCTAAATAATCGCCAAATTGCCAGTAATTGAGGTTGTGCATGGACGCTTTGCCCGGTTTCGCAAAGGCCGACACTTCGTATTGCTCAAAGCCCGCGTCCTGCAAATGCTGCAAGCCAAACTGGTATATGTCCGCTTGGGTGTCCTCTTCGGGGAGGGTCGGCGGGGAAGAGTAGTATGCCGTATTGGGCTCGATAGTCAGTTGGTACCAACTCAGGTGAGTAGGCGCCAGCGCGAGGGCCCGATCGATATCGCGCAGGGCTGCGCTCGCGTCTTGCCCCGGAAGCGAGTGCATCAAATCGATGTTGTAGTTGTCGAAGCCTGCGTCGCGTGCGCGGTTAACGGCCTTTTCGATATCGTCGCTCGCGTGGATACGACCGAGTTGCTGCAGTTGCAGGTCATCAAAACTCTGGGCACCAAAACTGAGGCGGTTGACTCCGGCGGCGCGCAGGCCGGGAAAGTCACTGTATTCTGCTGTGCCCGGGTTGGTTTCGAGGGAGATTTCAGCCTCGTCCATCAGGGTGAGGCGCGCGCGCACCCCGTCGAGTATGCGTGCGATGCCTGCGGTTGGGAACAGGCTGGGTGTGCCCCCACCAAAAAAGATACTTGTGATGGGGCGCGCCTGCGCGAGTTCGACGTCCGCGTCGAGGTCTTCCATCAAGGCACGCACATAGGCGTCTACAGGCAGGCTGCCGTCCTGCTCGTAGGAGTTAAAATCACAATAGGGGCATTTGCGCACGCACCATGGGATATGAATATACAGTGAGAGTGGTGGCAGGCGTTTAAAAGTGTGATTCATTTGCACAGTCGACATCTATGGGTTGCTACACTATAGGGCGCTGCAGCAAGGCTGCAAGCGATTCGATGTTTCAAATCACCAACGGATGACGACCCGGACTATGACAATAATACTCCCAACGAGTAAGCGGGCTCTGCCTGCGAGTTTCGCCGCAGTACTTGCCTTGCCTGCGGTCTCCCACGGCTTGGATTACGGGATCAGCGACGCGCGGGCTCTGGGTATGGGAGGGGCGACGGTCGCCACGGCAAACGCGGCGCAGGCGCAGTACTACAATCCAGCCATGTTGGCGATGTATGAAGGACAAGAGGAAGACACACGGCACGGGCGGGTTTACCTCCCGACCATGGTGTCCCAGGTTTCGAACAGTGTTGAGGATGTTGTAGATGTTCTTGAAGATGACCTCGACGACCAGCTTTCAGAGGCGATCACCGCGTACAACGCCGATGCGAACCAAGGCACAGCGCAGGGCGTCAGCCTTGCCAGTCGCGATTTGCAGAGCGCGATTCTGGACATAGGCAATCAGGATCTGGACGGTGAAGCGTATGTCGGTTTCAGCGTGAGCGAGCCCAGCCATCGGCAAGGTGGCAGTTTCTATTTTGGGATTCGTGCCGTAGGCGGTGGTACCAGTAATGTCAGTGATGAAGATCTGGCCTTATTGGATGACTATATCGAAACCATGGATTTTGCTGCCAGTGGGGGCACTGCGGGTGTGTTTCATCCCGAGTTGTTCGATGAAGACGGACAACTGGTCGACCCTGCCGAGGACATCACCTCCGCTGCGACGATATCGTCGATGAGTTTTGCCGAATGGGGCGTGGCATTTGCGCACGAGTTTGAATTCTGGGGGCAAAACGTTTCGCTGGGTGCGACGCCCAAGATCATGCGAGTCGATGTGTACCTGGACGACCTGACCTATGGCGACAGCGACTACGACTACGAAGAGGACAAGCGTACTCACTACACCATGAACCTCGATCTCGGCGTTGCCGTGCCGATTGGTGAGCATTTCCGTATTGCCCTGGCGTCCAAGGACATTGTGCCGCAAACCTTTGCTGCGGGCAGTGGTCAGAGCGTGGAGACCAAGGCACGCTCGCGCATCGGTGCCGCTTATGAGCACCGCTGGGTGAGCGCGGGTTGGGATGTGGACTTACAAACAAACGAAGCGCTGGGGAACGAACGCCCGGGTCAGGAAACGGCCCTCGGCGTGGACATCCATGCACTGCCCTGGCTTGATGTTCGCCTGGGGTATCGGCACGACCTACAAGGCTTTCGTGGCGATGTACTCAGTGGCGGCATCGGTATCCGGGCCGGTCGCCTGGTTGCGGACTTGGCCTACGCCACCAGCGAAGACATCACTGGCGGCGGCGTGCAGTTCGGCTGGACCTTCTAAGCGCGAGCGCGTTATTGCAAACGCAACACCTGCATCGGTGCGATCCGGCTGCTTGCCTGGGTGGCGCTGACGCCCAACGCCGTGATTCCCAAGGTTGCGAGTGGCGGTGCGGTGAGCCACATCGCCGTGTGGACATGCCAGGGCATCTCAAACAGCGACGTCATCAGAAAATACAATCCAGCCTCCGCGCCGAGACAGGCAAAGAGCCCAGCCAGCAAGCCGATACTCGCGAACTCCACCATCGCAATACGCCGGACGGTGCGCTGGTGGGCGCCGAAACTGCGCAGCAATGCGGCTTCTCTAACCCGATCATCCAGTGTGGCAAGAATACTGGTGAGCAGCACGAAGACACTGGCGGCAAGTACCAGCATCAGAATGAACTCCACCGCCAGCGTGACTTGGGTCACGACCCGTTTCAGCAAGGTCAGTGTGTCATCCAGTTCGATGATGGATAAACCCGGGAACGAGCGAGTCAGCTCGTTGATGACGGTCGCGCGCTCGGGATCCAGATAGAAACTGGTGATCCAATTCATCGCAAACCGGTCCGCAATGGGTTGGTTGAAGATCATGTAGAAATTGGGGTTCATCGAATCCCACTCCACACTTCGAATGCTCGCCAGTACGGCGTCAAACTCCCGCCCGGCGATGCTGAAGCGCAAGGTGTCGCCAATGTGTAAACCGAGACCTTCGGCATAAGCCTGCTCAGCGGAGACGGCCAGTTCAGCTTCATCGCCCTGCCACCAGGCGCCCTCGATGATGGCATTGTCCTCACCAAGGCGTTGCGAATAGGTGAGATTGAGCTCCCGTTGGTAGTCGGTGCGCTGTTCGCCCGCGGGAATGCGTTGACTCACTTCCTCATCATTCACCGCGATCAAGCGCCCGCGCGACATCGGATAAAACGCACTCGCGTCGATACCGGCTTCTTCGAGTTGCGTTTGAACGGCCGCTTTTTCGTCGTCAAAGATATTGAATACAAAATGGTTGGGCGCTCCGTCCACTGCAGGTTGCCACTCTTCAATGAGGCTCGTGCGCAATTGGCCGAGCACCAATACCAGCATGCCGACACAGGCAAATACAAAAATTTGCAGCGACGTAAACGCGCGGTGGCGTTGTAAATTCGCTAAGCCGATACGCCACACACCAAAGAGCCGGGATTGCAGGCGCCGTGTTAACGCAAGCAGGCCGAAACCGGCGATGGCGCTGGCGGCAATACACATCAGTAAGGCACCGAGTACCGTGGCTCCGAGCTGCAGGTCACGGCTGTAGCCGAATACGATGACCGCACACGCGGCGATGGCGAGCAGAGCACTGCCTCGCGTGGCGTGGAAGAAGTGCGGCTCTTGGCGCAGGATATGGGCTGGTGCCAGTTGCCTTAGGGCTAATATGGGCGGCCCGGCAAACGCAAACAGGGACAGCACGGTTGTCGCCCAGCCGATGGCGTAAGCCTGGGAGGACGCCGCAGCCAGATCGGCGGGCAGGAATTCATTGAGCGCGAAAATCAGGCCCCAGTGCAATAACCAACCCAGGGCGCTGCCCGCGATACAACCCGCCAGCCCGATGGCGACGAGCAATACGAGATAGAGGTTCTGAATGCGTGTGGGGGTCAGCCCGAAGGTTTTCAGCAGCGCCACGCGCTGTTGTTGGTGAAGGGCGAATCGCTGTGCGGACAGGGCAATCGCGACGCCGCAAAGGATGACACTCAAGCTACCCGCCAAAAGCAAAAATCGACGCGCGCGCTGTTGGGTCGCGTTGAAGGCGGCACTGCCTTCCTCAGGGCTAACCCAGCGCGCATGCTCCCCTAAGCGTTCACCGACGGTGTCGCGATAGCGGCGCATCGCGTCGTCAGAACCGGCAACAAGCAGCGCATAGTCGACACGGGAGCCCGTTTGCACCGCTTCGGTTCGGCTGACATCGTCTAAGTGAATCATCGCCCGAGGGGCGAAGCCGAAAGCCGCTTGGGCGGCGTCAGGCTCCTTGAGTAGAGCGTATTCCGCGATGAATTCGGCGGCGCCGATTTTTACGGTGCTGCCCGCCTCGATGCCCAGCGCGGTGAACAGGCGCGGGGCGAGCCAGACTTTTCCGGGAGCGGGGCCGTGCTCTACGGTTTCTGCGGTAAGCCCGTCGTCGAAGCCCAGTTCAAGTGTGCCGTAAAGGGGATAGCCTTCGGACGTCGCCTTGACCTGCACCAGCTGCATTTCGCTGCCCGCAAATACCATGGCTCGAAAGCTTTGGTATTGTGCCTGCCGCAAACCTAGCTGTTGGGCTTCGTTCATCCAGTCCTCGGACAGCGGCTTGCTGCTGTCGATGCGGGCGTCGGCGGCAATGAATTGCGCGGCTTCGTTGTCGAGCGTCGCGGCGATGCGCTCAACGAAAAGGTTGATCGCGATAACGGATGCGGTGGCCAGGAGCAGTGAGCCAAACAGGAGTGGCAGCGCGCGACCCTTGAGCCACAGTGGCAGGAGTCGCCATGCGAGCGGCATCATGAACGCGGCTCCTGTGCCTGCAAACGCCCCGCGTTCATCGTGAGCACGCGCTGACAACGCTGGGCAAGCGCGTCGGAGTGGGTCACCAGCACGAGCGTGGTGGTCTGCTCTCGGTTGAGGTCAAAGAGCAGGTCGGCGACGTGCTCGCCGGTATGGGCATCCAGATTTCCTGTGGGTTCATCTGCGAAGATGATTGGGGCCTCGCTAGCGAAAGCGCGAGCCAGTGCGACCCGTTGCTGTTCACCGCCGCTGAGCTGGCTCGGCTGATGCGTGGCACGGTGGGCCAGGCCCACGCGTTCGAGATAGTGCAGGGCTTTCGCTCGCGTGCCTTTTTCACCCCGCACATCCAGCGGTAGGCTGACATTTTCGACGGCGTTCAAGCCGTGCAAAAGCTGGAAGTTCTGGAATACAAAGCTGACATAGCGTTGACGCAAAGCACTGCGCTGCGCTTCGCTCATCTCGCTCATTTCCTGCCCGTCGAGCTGGATGCTGCCCGCGCTGGCGCGATCCAGACCGGCGATCAGGCTGAGCAGTGTGCTTTTACCGGAGCCGGAAGCGCCGACGATGGCGACACTGTCACCGTGGTTGATCTCGAGGTCGATGTGATCGAGTATACGCAGGGTGCCCTCTGCGGTGGGTACGTCATGACAAAGATCCAGGGTTTTTAAGAGCATGCAAAGTGTGTCCGGTTGGAAAAATTTAGCGCGCAAGCTAACGGTAATGGTTCTTTTCGCGCTGATTTCAAGTTCTGTGTTGGCATCTAATCGCACTGTACTGGTGTTGGGTGATAGTCTCAGTGCTGCCTACAACCTGCCGGAAGAGGAAGGTTGGGTCGCGTTGTTGGCGCAGAGGCTCGCCTCTGAGGATATCTCCGTAGTCAATGCGTCGGTCAGCGGAGCGACGACCGCAGCGGGTTTACAGCTTCTCCCTGAGCTCCTGCAAAGCCACAGGCCAGAGCTCTTGGTCCTCGAACTGGGCGCGAACGATGGGCTCCAGGGTAAACCTCTTGTCTATATACGACGCAACCTGCAACGCTTGATTCAAAGTGCCCAGGCACAAGGGGTTGAAGTGGTGTTGGTCGGTATTCGTATTCCGCCGAACTACGGGGCGGCCTACACCGAACCGTTTTTCGAGCAGTACGCTGAGCTGGCCGAGCAATTTGAACTCGCCTTGGTGCCTTTTCTGCTCGAGGGGGTCGCGGGGAACCCCGAGCTTATGATGAGTGATCGTTTGCACCCCGTCGCCAAAGCACAACCGGTTTTGCTTGAAAATGTCTGGCCTGTGTTGGCTGGGCGCCTAGATTTGTCCACCGATTCTGATTAGAAACTCACCAATTGTGATCAAATCGATTTTTTTTGCCTCTTTTTGAGGCAAAATTTGAAGTCGGTTCATCCAAATGCCATCTTTCTCGTCTTTAATTCCAGAGCGGATTGTCACTCCGAGCTGGAAAGCAGATGTTTTTTTCGGCGCCAAGGGAACCAAAGTGAGAAAAAGTACTCAAAAACCCACGTCTCACCCTAAGTGGGTACGGAACCTGCAATATCGGGATGAGGTAGAGCGGTACACCGCCCAGTAAAGGGCCGAGTGTGGAGTACTCCGGGAAGCGTGCGAGCGCTTCAACTCAGGGCAGCCCATCACAGTGAGCTGCTGTAACAACAACCTGAAAAACTATAGAACAAAAAATGAAATCTGACGCCCTGACCACCGCAGCAGCGGTTTTCTTGATCGGATTACTTGCCAGCGGACTTGGCATAACAGAGTTATTCAGTACCGATAGTGACATGCCATCCGAGCTGCAACGCGGAATGGAAGTCAGTCAACTTAAGGTTGATGTGAACAAGTAGCCGCCTAGTGCGACTTGTTTCGGGTCGTCTGCTTGTCTGTTACGACACAATCTAACGGAATATCCCAGCCCGCCACAGGTAGTACGCTGGCCTGTTGGCATGCGTGCGCGCAGCCGACTAAGCGCGGTTTTTTCCAGCGGTTGCGCCGCTTGAATGCAAAGCGCCGATCGTAGAATCCCCCTCCCATTCCCAATCTTCTTCCCTGTTGATCAAATGCGACCAGTGGCATGGCCACCACATCTAGGTTGTGCGCATCTATTTTCCGAGTACCGACGGGTTCGGGAATGCCAAAGTGATTTTTGCGCAGCGCAGTACCGCGATCGAAGCGATGAAAGTGCAGGGTTTGCGCACGCACTCTGGGGAGATAGACGTCAACGTGCTGTTGCCACAGCCAATTGCAGAAGATTTCCAGAGAAATTTCGCCATCGTTCGGCAGATAGAGGGCAACCCGTCGTGCACGACGGATTTCCGGCAGAGCGCGGAGACGTAAACTCAAACAGTGAGCAGCACGCCGCTGCTGGGCCGCACTGAGGCTGCGCCGTTGTGCGCGCATGCGCTGACGAAGATCGTGTTTTTCTTGTTGCAGAAGAGCCGGATCGGCAGGCATGAAAGGGTGCAGCGAGTTTGTCGTTGGAAAGCCCGGGTGTGCCGCTGCTGGTTTTACCTTGAACCGTAAAGTTCAAGGGGGAGGTTACTGCGATACATCGGGCTTTCCGTTAAACGGACATGCACTCCCATATCACGAGCTACCTCCTGGGTAGGGATTATCGGCTCAGGGATCGACCAACTGGCGAACACCCCAGGTTAGACAAAGTATAACACCGGGATACTCAGATACCAGTCTTGACAAGTGCTGATCATTGCTTCGTTTCGGCTAACCCTGCACTTTCAAAAATCTTATTGACCTTTTCGCTCAGCACGCCGTCCGTCGCGGCACAAGCAAAGATTTGCTCGGATTCAGGGCGTTTGCACAGACCGAAGCCGTCGCCTTTGGAATGTTTCTTCGTGCGCCCGCTGAACAGCGTGCCATCCTCTAAAGGAACGCGTCGTCGGCCGTCAAAACTATAGATTTTTTTAGGCTCGGCACCGGGTCGCATGATGGTCAATTCACCATAGCTAGACATTAATTTGAATTCGCTGGCCTCGACGACGCCATCGTCGAATACGAAGCGATGTGGACCGTGCTCCATACCGTGCAGAAATTCGCCCTCAGAATATTCGAGGCTGCTGCTTTCGGGGTAACTGAGTTTGCCGTTGCCGGTCACGCTGGAATCCTCGAATGCGCCCTGATACACATAGCCTGTCGCGGTGGTCATGATACCTTGTCCGTTCAATCGTCCTTCCTGCCAACGGCCTTCCAGGCGGCTGCCGTCGATAAGCGTCAATGTGCCGTTGCCGTGAGGCAAGCCGTTCAGCACTTCCCCTCTCCACATCGCGCCATTCGCAAAGTTAAGGCCGCGCGCATTGCTGGCCGATTCATAGTCAGTCGTGTGTTTAAACTCGAGGGTCGTGAGTACGAATTTTGTCCACCACGAGTCCGCCAACGCAATGGATTTACGGAGCAAGAGTAGTGCTCCCAGGGTGTCTCCGTGCTTGAGCTTCAGTATGGCCTCGTCTTGAGACAACTTGGAAAAATAGTGATCTCCCGCAAGGACTCGCGCTGAGTCGAGGCAAACCATCGCCTCTTCGTCGAGCTGTTTAGATTGATCGGGGTTATAAAATGCCAGTCTGCCCAAACCGGCGTAGGCGCGTGCCGTATTGTTGTTCAACCTGATGGCCTCGCGGTATCGGTTTCGAATGCCTGGCAGCGCATTCCCGATAGGTTCCCCAAACCAGAGTTTTGTGCGGGTTTCGGCAAATTGGCGCTCTGCGTCTAATGCAATCAGAGACGCGTTGTTTGGCGCAGCTTCCAAGGCGGTGTCGATGAAACTATTCAGTTCGGGGTCGCTCGTCGCAAGCCAGCTTGGTGTACGTCGATATTGTTTCCAGGCTTCTCTCGCCAGGGCTTCTGGATGGGAGGGCGCCAGTGCCATTAAACGCTCAAAAATGGCGTCGGCATCTTCGGAGTTGGTAGAAGACAGTGCGGCAACAGTTCTGTGCAAGCTGTCGAGAATTTCAGCGTCGCTCAATTCTCGAATAGACACGAGGGCGTCTATTTGCGGCCATTCCTCACCTGGTGTGTAAGTCCGTCCATACAATTTACCGCCGTTTAAATAGGAGGTGATGTCTTTCTCCAGAGCGTCGTAACTCGTATTGAAAGCAAGCTGGAATGCGGTATCTACGGGCAACCCGGTATTGATGAGGTCGATGTACGAGTTTAGCTGCGACTCGGTTTCGTAGCTCGAATACAGGTAGTGCAAGGTCGCGACACTTCTTGCGTACATCAGCCGCGTATTTTTTATGCCGTCGCGCCTGGCGCCTCGATCGTCTTCGTCATCCCAGTTCGTGCGTACGTCTTGGGCTTTAAACAGTGACTCAAGATCGATGTTTCCATATCGCGTGCGACTGGGGTTGAGCAACTCATAGAACCGGTATTGCAATTCGTTAATACTGCCAACGGAAAGCGCCCCTTTTTTTACGCGATAGGTGGCGAGGTATTCGGCAATGCCTTCGGAGTACCAGAATGGGTAGACCTTGGGTGAAATGGAGTTGCGCATGGCGTAGTGCACATATTCATGCATCAGCACATGATTTCCCTGGCCGGGGTTTCGGGCGCTGGCGCGGAAGCCGGTGAGATTGGCAATGGCAAAAGCGGAGTCGAGCCCTTTGACCATAACGCCAGCCCAGTTTTCGGGTAAGTTGAGTGCTTTGAAGCTGCTGGATTTGGAAGGCGCGAGGATAAACAGGGGCTCGACATCGGTCAGAGGGGGTGTGCGTGTGAAATGGTGTATAAATACGCGATACTCCTCCAGCGACTTCACCAGGGATTCTGCATGTTTGGGTTTGATATCGGTGACGAGAATGAAGTGCTCAGATCGAGCCTCAACCCATTTTTTCTTGAGAAGGGTATCGATTTTTATTTCTTCCGCGATGGCGGAAATTGAGAGAAAAATGCTGGCGAGCACACCCAGCGTCAATGCTTTACGCATAACATACACATCCTTGTATGTATTCAGACTTACGGCGTCAAAACTAACACAAGGATCGTGTTTGGGTAAATAATGTTTAGTTGAGTTTGAGGGCGGAGTCGAGCTTGTTGCCGATGCGCTTGAGGGCTTCTTGGGATTCTGGGCTGTCGCCGCTGCGCTCGGCGGATTGTAATTCGTGGCAGAGGTTCAGGGCGACCATGATGGCGATACGCTCGAGGCCGACAATCGCGCCACCTTTGCGTACGGCGCGCATGCGGCTGTCGAGCTCACTGGCGGCTCGCATGAGTTCGTGGCGCTCTTCAGGTTTGCAGGCGACCTGGTATTCCTTGTCGAGGATACTGACGGAAACGCGGTTCTCGTCGCTCATGATGCGCGTTGCTCCGCCTCGCTGGCTAGACTTTTGAGATGGGAGATCATGGCTTCGACGCGGGTGCGGGCTTTCTCGTTTTTCTCGACCAGCCGGGCGCGCTCCTCCTCCCAATGGGCTTCCTTTTCACGCAACGTTGCCGCCTCCTTTTCCAGTTCGGCGCAGCGCTGTATCAGGGCATCAACCTTGTGTTCGATGGTATCGAGCATAGCGTCAGTCGTTTAATTGGCCGCGGTATGTTCCGCAGCGGGGCCTTAAAAAGCTAGAATAGTCCGATATTGCAGCAAGACTTCGTCCTATCTTAATGTGAATTCTAGAAAAGTATAGCCTTTCTATTGAGATATAACGAAAACTATGGTGTTGTTCTCAGCCTTAGTGCGCTTCATCCGTAATCTGCTGCGTCTCCCCTCGATGTGGGGGCGCGGCACCCAAATCTCAACGAGGCCCCATGAGCTTACTCTATGACTACCAGTTAATTACACACCAGCTAGTTGCGATGGGCGCCATTAGTTCCGCCGCGGAGCTGCAGGGCTTGCTGTGTGGTCAACTTGCCGGAGGCTGGGAGGCCGATGATGCAGCGTGGTTAGATGCAGCACGAGGCTTTATGGACCTTGAGCACTTTGATGCCACAGCCGAGCAGCAAGAATTGGTATTGTTCCTGCGTGATGAAACCCGTTCACGTCTACAACGGGACGATTTCGGTTTTGCGCCGCTGCTGCCGGAAGACGCGTGTCCCTTAACCGACAAAGCACGCGAGCTCGGCGCCTGGTGTCGAGGCTTCTTGCACGGCTTTGGCAGCTCGGGTATTGACCGCGACAGCCCCCTCGGAGAAGAAGTGACCGAAGTGATCCGCGATTTTGCGCGTATCAGCCAGGCGGTGTCCGCAGTTGAAGACGAAGAAGATGAAACCGAAAATGACTGGTATGAGCTTGTGGAATACCTCAAAGCCGGGGTGTACACCGTCTATACCGAAATGAACGCGCCGGACGCGTCCGACTCCCCATCCACCTTGCATTAGTAAAACAGCGCCATGACCACTATTACCAAACAGGAATTCGCTCGTCGTCGCACTCGCTTGATGGAGCATATGGAACCGGACAGCATCGCCATTGTGCCGGCAGCCCGTGAAAAGACACGAAGCAACGACACCCATTACCCATTCCGCCAGGACAGTGATTTCTTTTATCTGAGCGGCTTCCATGAGCCTGACGCGGTATTGGTACTGGTACCGGGACGTGAGCATGGTGAATACGTTTTATTCTGCCGCGATAAAGATCCCGAGCGTGAAATTTGGGATGGCTATCGCGCGGGACCCGCTGGGGCTGTCGCCGATTATGGTGCTGATGATGCGTTTCCGATTGACGATATCGACGAGATCCTACCCGGGCTGATCGAAGGCCGCGAACGTGTCTACTACGCCATGGGGCGAGACTCTGACTTCGATCGCCACGTGATGGACTGGATCAAGACCATTCGAGACAAAGTGCGCTCGGGTGCGACACCACCGGGAGAATTTCTGGATCTCGATCACTTCCTGCACGACATGCGTCTGTTTAAGAGCGCGGCGGAAGTGCGTGTGATGGCGTACGCTGCCGAGCTGTCCGCCCAAGCACACTGCGAAGCGATGAAGCAGTGCCAGCCGGGCATGTACGAATATCAACTCGACGCGATAATCCAGCACCATTGTGCGATGCAGGGCGGGCGGGAACCTGCCTATACCGCCATTGTCGGGGGCGGCGCGAATGCGTGCGTACTCCATTACATCGAGAACAATGACAAGCTGCGTCAGGGTGACCTGGTATTAATTGATGCAGGCTGTGAGTATGAAGGCTATGCATCCGATATCACCCGCACTTTTCCCGTCAGTGGTCGCTTTAGTCCGGAGCAACGCGCGCTGTATGACCTGGTGTTAAAGGCACAGCTCGCTGCCCTGGAAGAAGTTCAGCCCGGCAAGCATTGGAATGACCCGCACGAGGCCTGCGTCAGAGTATTGGTAGAAGGTTTGATTGAACTCGGCTTGCTCGAAGGCGATGTCGAAGAAAATATCGCGGAAAATCGCTATCGCGATTTCTACATGCACCGCACCGGCCATTGGTTGGGTATGGATGTGCATGACGTAGGTGACTACAAAGTGCACGGCGAATGGCGATTGCTCGAGCCCGGCATGGTAATGACGGTCGAGCCGGGCCTGTATGTGGCCGCCGATAATGTGCGTGTTGACGCTCGCTGGCGAGGCATCGGTATTCGCATCGAAGACGATGTGCTCGTGACCCGCGAGGGGCACCATATTTTAAGCGAAGGGGTGCCTAAGCGCGCTGAAGAGATCGAAGCCTTGATGGGCTCCGACTGACAGCTGACGCAAGGAAGGTGAGATGAGCGAAAACACGACTCCGGTTCAGGCATTCTCGGACATTGCGGTGATCGGCGGTGGCATGGTCGGTCGCAGTCTGGCGCTGTTACTCGTTAAATCCTTACCCTCTGCCAGCGTCTCATTGATTGATGCCACGCCTGCTCCGGCTACACCTGACGACGAAGGTTTTGATCGTCGTGTTACGGCCATTTCCCAAGGCTCGGTCGCTATCTTGGCTCGCCTAGGCGTATGGCCCCAGCTTGAGCGGGCAGCCGCAAGCATTCATGAAGTGCAGGTCAGTGATCGCGGCCACAGTGGCTGGACGCACTATGATGCACAGGAGGACCCGCTCGGAGAGCTAGGCTTCGTCGTGGAAAATACGGTGATCGGAGAGACGCTGTACCGCGCGTGTACGGAGCAGGATGCGCTGCGGCAGTGGCAGGGAACTAAAGTCACTGCGCTGGACATTCAGGAAGGCGGAGCAGTCTTGCATCTCGATACGGCGGGCGGCACGCGGGAACATCTGAAAGCGGGCTTGGTCGTCATTGCCGATGGAGCACAATCCGAATTGGCCCGCACGCTGGGTATTGGTTTCGAGCGCCACGACTATCGCCAGACGGCATGGGTCGCCAATGTACAGCATTCGGAACCCCATCAGGGTTGTGCGTACGAGCGCTTTACGGAAGCGGGGCCACTCGCATTATTGCCGATGAACGATTTCGAACGGCGGCATCGCTCTGCATTAGTGTGGACACGATCCTCCGACCTGCCACTGGATGACAGTGACGACGCGTTACTCGAAGCCCTACAGACGCAGTTTGGCTGGCGCCTTGGTCAGTTCAACGCACTCGGAAAGCGCAGTCACTACCCTCTGAGCCTGTTGCTCGCGCGCGAGCAAGTGCGTCGGCATGTGGTGCTGATGGGCAACAGTGCGCACTTTCTTCACCCGGTGGCCGGTCAGGGCTTCAACCTCGCATTGCGCGATGCGGATGTCCTCGTTCAGACCCTCTCTCAGGCGGCACAGAATGCACAGCCATTCGGCAGTCTCGATGTATTGGAGCGCTACCTTTCCCGGCGCAAAACCGATCAGTGGTTGACGACCAATCTGAGTCACACCTTTATTCAGTGGTTCACCAGTGAACACACGGCGCGGCGAGCCACGCGCAATGGTGCATTGGGTCTGATGAATGCGTTGCCCTCGCTGCGGCGGCGTTTCTTTCGGCAAATGATGGGGCAGGGCCAACATGGCTGACAATCAACACACAGAGCCACTCCCCGCTTTCGACGTCGTTGTGATCGGAGGCGGATTTGTGGGTTTGAGCTTTGCCGCGATGCTGTTGGCGGCACCGGAGTCGGCTTCGCTGAAGGTGGCGCTGGTCGGTTCGAGTGATGCGGGCCAGGCGACAGGTCCGCTCGGGTTTGATCCCCGAGTCTTCGCGCTCTCACCACGTACCGAATTACTTCTGCACGAGGCCGGGATATGGGCCTCGGTCAGAAAGCAACGACTGTGTCCCTACGACAGCATGTACGTATGGGACGGGGACGGTAACGGCCATATAGAATTTCGCGCCGACGAAGCTGGCCTGAACCACCTCGGTCATATTGTTGAGAATGCGGTGCTCGTTCGCGCGCTTGAAGCGCAGGTGACGAGCGATGCACGGGTGCATGCCCTGCCTGCCGAGCGCTTCGCCGCGCTGCAACGTGAAGAAGATGGGGTGCAGGTCATCCTTGATTCCGGTACGGAATTGAGCGCGCGCTTGGTCATCGGTGCCGATGGCGCCAACTCTCGGGTACGTCGCCAAGCGGGGATCGGCATTCGCAGTTGGGGTTACGATCAACAGGCGATCGTCACCACTCTGCGCTGCGAACGCCCACACGGCTTTTGCGCACGGCAACGCTTTGCTCCGGAAGGGCCCTTGGCCTTGCTCCCTCTGACGGATAATCACAACGATACGGGCTTGTGTTCGCTGGTGTGGTCACTGGACGATGACGTTGCGCAACAGAAGCTCGCGCTGAACGACGAGGCATTTTGCGAAGCGTTGACGCAGGCCAGTGAGTCCGTGCTCGGGCGTGTTATCGAGGTCGATCCGCGTCATGCCTTCCCGCTGAGGCAGCGCCATGCGACGGACTATGGTGTCGCGGGGGTGATACTGATAGGGGATGCCGCGCATACCCTTCACCCGCTCGCGGGGCAGGGTGCGAATTTAGGTATCTATGATGCTGCTGCATTGGTAGACGAGATTTGCCGCGCCGTGCGTCGCCGAGTGCCGTTGGCGCATTCGTCTTTAGTCAGCCGTTATGAACGTCAGCGTAAACCCCACAATCTCGCAGCGATGACGATGATGGAGGGGTTCAAACGTGGCTTTGGGAGTGAGCACCTCGTGCTCCGCTGGTTGCGGAACGAAGGGCTGAATGGTGTGGACGCGTTTCCGCCGGTCAAACACTGGTTCAGCCGCGCCGCGGCAGGGCAGCTTTGACATGAGTGAGGTACACGCTGAGCACAAGGACTGGCTCGTCTGCAATCGCTGTGGCCATTTGCAGAGTGTGGTCGCTGTCTCTCCTGAACATCCTTTCCGTTGCTTCAATTGTGGCGAGCTGATTCAAGAGGGCCAGGCACGTTGGCTGGAAATCACCATCGCGCTCTCGTTTACCGCGTTGTTTCTCTTTTTGATAGCCTTGTTTTATCCAATCTTAACGTTGGAGATTGGCGCTCAGAGCCAGACGGTGACTATACTCGACGGGTTTTGGGCGTTGATGCAGCGCAATAATTTTATTTTGGCTGCGCTGATCATCACGACCCTATTTTTGTTTCCCCTCTTTGAAATTTCTGCGCTGTTGTACCTCTTGGTGCCCTATGTCTTTAACCGGCGATTGCCGGGGCAGGCCGCGGTCTTGCGTTTATTTAATCAGGCGCAGGCCTACAGTATGCTCGAAGTCTTCCTGTTGGGATTGGTCGTGGCCTCGATCAAAATGGCGGACATGGCCATATTGCACCTTGAGCTGGGCAGTTATGCGCTGTTCATGCTGGTCGGTATACTGATCATGGCGAATTTAAAGCTCGACCGCATGAAGTTTTGGGCTTGGATCAATCCAAATAATTATTTCACCAGTGTCGTGGGCGAATCGGTACTGGATTGCACGGCCTGCAATGCGATGGTCGGAAAGTCCATTGTGGACACCCAAGAGCATTGCCCACGCTGTGGTTGCGAAGTGCATGAGCGCATTCCAAACAGTTTACAAAAAACCACCGCGCTGACGATTGCCGCTGCAATCCTGTATATTCCCGCGAACGTATTGCCGATCATGACGTATTCGACCCTCGGCGAAGTAGAGAGCGATACGATTTTTTCCGGTGTGGTCGCATTGATCGCCGCAGGGCTGTACGGTATTGCGAGTATTGTGTTTATTGCCAGTATCGCCGTGCCGATGTTGAAGCTCGTGATTTTGGTGTATTTGATCGTTGCCGTGCACTATCGCGTGCGCATCGGCGTACGCCATCGCATGTTTTTATACAAGGTGACGGAAGTCATAGGCCGTTGGTCCATGGTGGATGTCTTCGTAGTGACGATCTTTGTCGCGATTGTGCAATTTGGCTTCGTCTACACTGTCGAGTCCGAGGGTGCCATTATTGCGTTCGGTGCAGTGGTGGTGCTGACGATGGTTGCGGCTGAAACCTTTGATCCAAGATTACTTTGGGATGCCAGAGAAAAGAAACATGAGTCAAAACAGGCTGATTAGAAGGCTAGCTAGAATCTCACCCGTCTGGATAGTGCCTGCAGTCGCGCTCGTCATAGCCGTGTGGCTGGCCGTGCAGGCGCGTTTGGAAAAAGGCACCGAAATCGAAATCACGTTCGCCAGTGCCAGTGATATCGTGCCGGGGCAAACGCAAATCAGACTCAAAGATGTCAAAGTGGGTCAGGTCAAGTCCATAAAATTGAGCAAGGATCTGGACCATGTCGTGGTACGCGCTGAAATTGATCGCGAGGTCTCAGTCCACCTGAGTGACAACACACGATTTTGGGTAGTGTCGCCGCGTATTTCAGCGAGGGGCGTGTCGAATCTGGGCACCTTGATCTCCGGTGTGTACATCGTGATGGATCCCGGCGAAGACGGTCGCTACGCCACACGCTTTGAAGGGCTGAACGAGCAACCCACGTTAAAATCGGACGATGCCGGGACACACTTTGTATTGCAGGCAGACACCTTGGCATCACTCGATATCGGTTCCCCTATTTATTATCGTCAAATCAAAGTGGGTGAAGTGACCGGCTACAAGCTTGCCGAGTCCCAGCAGCATGTGGACATCAATTTCTTTATCCGAGCCCCACATGATCAAATGGTACAGCGGCGCAGTCGGTTTTGGGACGTCAGCGGTTTTGGTGTGACCGTAGGCGCAGAGGGCATGAAAGCGAAAATGGCCTCGTTAACTTCATTGATTGCCGGTGGGGTGGAGTTTGATAACTCCGCGAGTTTTGGCCCCGCAGAACGTGCGGAAGAGGGGCATCGCTTTTTCCTCTATCCAGACCGGGAGTCGGTACTTGAAGAACGGTTTACGATTAAGTACTACTATCTTTTGCGTTTTACGGGCTCCGTACGGGGCTTAACGGTGGGTGCCCCGGTTGAATTTAAAGGCATCAAAGTCGGTGAAGTCGTCGATGTGGTGTTGCACAGCGCTCAAAATGAAGAAAAGAGCCTGCACGTGTATATCGCGATGGAGCCGCAACGTTTCAATGAAGATACCGAGCCGACACGTGAAGACGTGGACGCCCGCATGCGTGAAATGGTTGAGCAGGGCCTGAGAGCGCAGATGAATACCTCGAGCTTGATAACCGGTTCCAAATTTATTGACTTGGTGTTCATGGATGACGCGCCCGGAGAATTCGTACGTCGAGGCGATATCTCGGAGTTGCCTACCGTCGATGATGCGGTGTCTCAGATTACGCAGAAGCTGGATGGCGTGTTAGACGAAGTTGCGCACATTCCGTTTCGACAAATCGGCGAAGATTTGTCAGCAAGCATGAGCAGCCTCAAAGGCATACTGGCCACGCTCGAGGGGCAAAATACGGCGATGAAACTCGACGGAGCGGCTGCAAATTTAGAACAAACCTTAAAGGCTGCTGAGGCGGCGTTAACGGAATCCGAAGCACTGCTGGAAAACTTTAATCACGTCATTGCGCCGGATTCTGAAACGCGTCATGAAATGACTGAAATGATGCGGGCGCTCTCTGAGGCCGGAAAATCGCTGCAGCAATTTATCGATGAATTGAATCGCCATCCCAACGCACTGATTTCGGGAGCAGAAAAACATGAATAAATTGAAGCTTCCGTGTCGGCTCGCGCTGGTGCTGTTGGTTTTACTCTTTCAAGCATGTGCGTCGAAAGGCCCCGCGACGACGTATTTTGCTCTATACCCCATGGTGGCTGAAGACGTGACCACGCCCGACAGTGTGCCCGCGTTGCCCTCGATCGGTATCGGGCCGGTCAAGTTGCCGGGCTATCTCGAAGCCAGCGGGATTGTCTCGAGAGCCGGAGAACAGGAACTCACTATTTCAGGCTACAATGCCTGGGCTGAGAATCTCGATGCTGCGCTCAGCCGTGTGGTGAGTGGCAACTTGAGTATGTTGTTGGATCACGATGATATTTGGGCCTTCCCCTGGGATACTCGCCATCGCCCCGAGTGGCAATGTCGCCTTGTGTTCGAGCGCTTCGATGGCACGCGCGGGGGGGACGTGGTACTGAAAGTGCGCTGGGCGCTGTACGATACCCGCGTGCGCGAGCTGGCGGCGAGCGGTCTGATCGAAACCAGTGTGAGCAGTACTAACAGCAGCTATCAGAGCTACGTGGCGTCGTTAAATCAGCTTGTCAGCACGCTCAGTGAGGAATTGGCCGCAGCGCTGCTAAAGGAAGCTGAGTAGAGGGTATAGCTCCAAAATTTAGAATACCGTTCGACTTATAATAATTGGCATCGCACGACAAGATGGGAGACAGTGAACATGGATTGGTTCTGGCAGGTGTTTATGGCGGTAGTGGCCGCTGGTCTGGGTGTGTGCGGCACCCTTGTCACGTTTTACTACAAAGAAAATATCTCAACCAAAAAGAACGGCTTAAGTACTTTTACGCTCCGCTCGAAATCCTTGTGCGCATGAATGGCAAAGCGTACGAGCGATACTGCAAATCCAATGCGACCCAGCATGACAAAGAATACATCGAGGATCACATTTGGTATCCCAACCATTTGAAGGCGAAGGAACTGATTATGGGGCAGAGTCATCACCTCGCCGAAATGCCGGAAGAAATTCTTGATCTGCTGCAACACATCAACGTGTGGCTATCGGAATACGAGCGCAAGCGTATTAAGGGCGAGTCCGGTGGGCCCATTTTTGCGGGGCCTCGGGGCTACCGTTATCCGCGCGAGTCGGACACCTTTATTTTCAACACCACGAACGCGCTCAGAGCGCGGGTCAACAGCGACAGAATGTAAACGAGGGATGGAATAGTGGGCGCACGAAGTGAATCGATGTCGGAGCAACACCGGCAATTTATCGAACAGCAAAAACTGTTTTTTGTTGCCACGGCGGCGGAGGAAGGGCGCGTAAACCTGTCGCCCAAGGGCATGGATTCGTTGCGGGTATTGAGTGAGAAGCGCGTGATTTGGCTCAATGTCACCGGTAGCGGAAACGAGACAGCCGCGCATGTGCGGAAAAACCCTCGCATGACTTTGATGTTTGCGGCATTTGAAGGGGCACCACTCATACTTCGCTTGTATGGTAAGGCGCGTGTCTGCCACCCCTATGATCCCGACTGGGAGACATTAAGCGCGATGCTACCTGAGCTGCCGGGCGCTAGGCAGATTTTTGACTTGGAAGTGGATCTTGTTCAGAACTCCTGCGGGATGGCGGTGCCGTTCTTCAACTATGAAGGCGAGCGCGGTCAACTGTCGAGCTGGGCAGAAAAGCAGGGCCAGGAGGGGATCGAAGCCTACTGGCACAAGAAAAACCAGCGCAGCCTCGACGATTTCCCAACCGCCGTTCTGTCGCCTGAATCCTAGGGTTAACAGGCCCTAGACCGCCACGGCCGTCGTCGTATCGCGGCCGCCAACCAAATGGCTGGGCGTTTGCAAAATGCATTCACGCTCGAGCGTTTCAGAGATAATCACCGCATCGTTGAGCGCGCGATGCGGACGAATCCCTGTCGCATGCACGAATGCATTTTTATTATGCTGCCAGCGGCTGAGTTGCTCTTCGGAGAGCAGGTATTCTATGGCACTGCATCGAAAGGTCATGTGCATACCCAAGTCGCCGAAGAGTTTATGCAGCCAGCGGTGGTCGTAGACCCAGCAATCACTATAAAGCGTTTTGCCGTAGCACAAAGCATTCAGCTTTTCGCATACCGCACGCGGATGCATACCTTCTCTTTCGAGCTGCTCGCGTGTGATGCCGTGAATTTCCTGAGCGTATTCGTCCCAATCTTGCCAATGCGGTAGGGGCTTGATCAGGGCATCAAAACTTTCCCCCGATCCCAATACGACGCCAACCTCTATCGGATAGCCATCCGGGCTTAATCCTGATGCTTCGAGGTCGATGACATTTCCATTAAATGCGTTTTTGGTTTCCATAATCCTGTACTGAATTCGTTGTGGCGATGGTCTGCGCGATGTCTTCTGGCAGCTTTGGCTAGCAGGTTTGGTGCCACATTGGTGAAGCCCCGATTTTACTAGGCATGAAGGCCGGTGAGACGGGTGTTAATGGTGGCCACCTTGGTAATGCGGGCACTATGCATGGCAAAAATTACAAGACCGTGTCCAAAGCGAAAAATAGTGTTACGCCGTACTCGTTACCTTTGACCACCCGGTCACAACTTCGTTCTGGGCTGAACGTAAATTTTGGATTTCTTCTTTTTTCGAGGTGCGTGCTATGCTCGAGGGCTCTGATTCAAATTAACGCAAGGAAGGTGTTTAAGATGACAGTCCGCTCGATTTTAGCGCTTTTTCTTTTGTCCTTGTCGCTGTTTACGTCAGCTGAATTCGTGGGACCGGGTTCGGCCTCGGACCACATTACGCAAGCGGCGCAAGTCAAAGATGCAAAAGATGATATGCCGGTTCGGCTCGAAGGGTATCTCGTCGAAAAAATAGGTCCAGAAAAGTATCACTTTAAAGACGCATCGGGGATGGTCGAGGTCGAAATAGATGCCGAAGATTTCAATGGCGAAACCGTGACGCCGGAAATGCGCATACAAATTATTGGTGAAGTGGACAAAGATGGCCGCAAACGAAGCGTGGATGCGGATTTAATCAAAGTACTTCCTTAAGCGGTAGGCGCATTGGCAAGTGTCCTAACGAGTTCGAGGTTTGTGTAAAAGAAACTCAGTTTTGCAGGGACGATCGTGGACATTCGAAACAATACACTTCATCACCCCGCTGTCGCCGCACTCATTGAGGAGCACATCGCCGACATGCATGCGGTGTCGCCGCCTGAAAGCATCCACACTCTGAGTCTCGATGCCTTGCGTCACGATGACATTACGTTCTGGTCGCTCTGGTCGGGTGAGGATGTGGTCGGGTGCATTGCATTGAGGGCGCTGAATCCCCGCCATGGCGAAATCAAATCCATGCGCACCGCAGATAAGTACCGACAAAAAGGTGCGGCGGCGCGATTGCTTCAGCATTTGGAGCACGAGGCATTGTCTCGTGGCTACGAAGAACTCAGTCTGGAGACGGGCACGATGCCGTACTTCAACGCTGCGCGCGCGTTTTATCTTAAGCACGGTTTCGTGGAAGTGGCGCCGTTCGAACCCTATCAGCCCGACCCGAACAGTGTTTTTTACAGTAAGACTCTGAGGTAGGTAACGTGGTCGACAATAACAAGGACAGCGCCTGGCATCTCGCCCAAATCAATGTTGCGGAAGCGCGAGATGACCTCAATTCTCCGTTGCTCGCGGATTTTGTCGCTGAGATTGAAAGTATAAATGCGCTCGCCGAGCGGAGTGCCGGGTTCGTCACGAGAGTGGACATTCCCATGGAGGACACGCGGGTGCATGCCTTATTTGGGTCGCCACGGACGGTCGTGAATCTCAGTGTCTGGGATGGGATTGAGTCACTGAAGGCGTTTGTGTATGACTCGCGTCATCGTGAGGTCATGCGACGTCGAAGCCAGTGGTTTCAACGGCCTCGCCAGCCCCATTTGGCGCTCTGGTGGATCCGGGCGGGCGACGTGCCGACATTGGAGGAAGCCCAGGCTCGCCTTCAGCGCGTGCAGGACCACGGAAGCTCGCCCGCCGCGTTTATGTTCTCTAATCCGGAGCCTGCGCCGAGTTAAGGCCGGCGCAGACTACCAAAGGCACTAGATACCGCCGCGAATATGCTCACGTACCTGCGTGTAGTAGAAATCACGTAGAAATACATGCTGTTCTTCGCCCAGCGCAGGCAGATCGGACACCGCCGCATTCGCGCGAACCTGCTCGGCTCGGCTGGCACCCGCGATAATCGTGCTGACTTGCGGCTGGTCCAAAATCCAGCGCAATGCAACTTGTTGCAAAGTCAATGAGGTGTCGAGTTCATCCTGCAGCTGCTCGGCGAGTGCGACCCCTGTTTCGAAGGGCAGGCCATTGAAGGTTTCGCCCACATGAAAAGCCGCGCCGTCCCGATTGTAGTGGCGGTGGTCTCCCGCTTCGAATTGCTGGTCTTTGCGCATTTTCCCGCTGAGCAGGCCACTGGCGAGTGGCAGCCGTACGATAATACCGACGTCGGCTGCGTCAGCTGCGGGTAACAGAGATTCACACGCGTCTTGGCGAAACACATTAAATAAGATCTGCAGGCTTGTAAGCTTGGGGTGCTTCAGGCAGAAAAGTGCTTGATCGATCATTTCCACACTGGCGCCAAATGCGCGAATTAGGCCCTCCTGCTGAAAGTCTTCCATCCAGCTCAATAGATCCCCGTCATACAGGACATTTTCTGGGACGCAGTGGAGTTGTACAAGATCTAAAGCCTCCACGCCCAAGCGTTTGGCGGAGCCAGCGATATTGGCTTTTACTTTTTCACGGGTATAGCCGTCGGGGTATAAGTTTCCGTCACGGCCGACTTTGGTCGCAATCAAGGGGCGCTGTGCCGCGTGCTTCAGCCACTTGCCAAGGCGCTCTTCGCTCAACCCGCCACCGTAAACGTCGGCCGTATCCAGAAACTGTATTCCCGCTTCGGTGCTCGCGTTAAGAATCTCGGTGGACTGCTGCTCCGTCAGCGCACCAAAGTCATTGCCGAGCTGCCAGCAACCCAGACCGATCTCCGATACCTCAAAGCCACTGCGGCCCAACGTTCTTGTGCGCATTGCATTTCCTCTTACAAAAAGCCGTCACTATACGAAGCCGGAGATTGTTGATCTATAATCAAAACCTTCTCATATTGGTTAGTAAAACTTAACAAATGGATAGAACACAATTACGTGGTCTGGTGGAGTTTGTGCAGGTAGTCCAGGAAGGCAGCTTCTCGGCGGCGGCGGAGCAGCTCGGTACCACTCGCTCGCGCGTAAGCCAGGTCATCTCTTCGCTTGAGGCGCGCACCGGCGTGCAGCTACTGCAACGTTCTACTCGCGCCATGCAGCTGACCGACGCGGGGAAGGCGTTTTATGAGCAGTGCCAAAGAGGGCTTGCTGTCATTGATGAAGCCTATGCGCGAGCGGAGTCTGATCAGCAGCTCCACGCGGGGCGCATTCGCATTAACTCCGTGGGTGGGCTGTTTGGTGAGCAGATTCTGGCGCCGAAGCTGTTTGAGTTTATGGCGGAATACCCTCAGATCGAGGTAGAACTGGATTTCTCGAGTGCCCGTGTTGACCTGATTGCCGATCACTATGATCTGGCTGTGCGGATGGGTGAGCTCGAGGATTCATCTTTAATTGCCAGGCCCTTGGTACGCTATGCCACCTATACCTGCGCGAGCCCGGCGTATTTGGCACGCGCCGGGAGGCCTTCGCATCCAAACGAACTCAGGCGGCATGCGCTGTTGTCCGGCAGTGTGCGACGCTGGGCCTTCACTCATCGCACGAGCGGGGAACGTCAGGAGCACAGGATGGAGAGCGCCACCCTACACTGCGCAAATGGCCACGTGGCGCTCGCCGCAGCCCTTGCGGGCTTGGGTATCGCGCGCTGTCCGGCATACTACGCTCAAGCTCATCTGGACTCCGGGGCGCTAGTGGCCGTACTTCCGGATTGGCAGGCGGCGACCAGCGAGGTCAACATGGTGTACCCGCAATCGCGGTTTCGCGTTCGCCGAGTGGAGCGCCTCGTGGAGTATCTCTGTACGGCATTCAGTCACTCCAACTGACGCGGCCGGGCAAGGCTTGTGAGGGCAACCACTTGTGCCACCACTGCTTTTGTTCGGTCAGGTGAAATCCTTCATCCAGCCAACCGCGCACGCCACCGATCATTTTCTTTACTGGGCGCCCTAAACGAGCGAGACGCAGTGCGGCTTTATCTGCGCCATTGCAATGCGGGCCGTTGCAATACACGACAAATATCGTATCCGGCCCATATTTCGCCAGAGAGTCTGCGTTAATCCGGGGGTGCGGAAGTGAGTGCGCCCCGGGTATGTGCGCCTCTGCCCAAGCGCGCTCACTGCGTACATCGAGCAGGATAAAATCCTGTCGGCCCTGCGTCATGGCGTGGTGCACATCCCAGCAATCTGTTTCAAAAGCCAGCAGGCGGGCATAGTGCTGCTGTGCGAGTTCGGCATCGGCTGCCGGCACATGTGTGACTAAAGACATAAGCGGTGCCTCCATTCATTGTGTGTTTCAGAATTCAATAATGGCAGTGTCATCGCTTTGGCCGCACTTGCCTATTGGCTGAAAAGACACTATGCGTTAAAAATGAGCCAAGTGGCCGATCTAGGCTTGTTTGGCCTTGAAGCGCAGCCTAACGTGTGGGGGTATTCAGCATCCTTCAGTTGAGGAGACGCCAATGAGTAAGCGCGTTGCAATTTTGAGTTATCCAGGGCAAGCCTTGTTTGAACTGGGTTGTGCGGTAGAAATGTTCGCCCTGTTCAGGGAAGAAATAGAGGACTGGTATCGCGGTGAGGTGGTCACGTTCAGTGACGAGGTACAAAGCGCAACCGGTGGCGTGCAGATTGCCTGCCGTCGCGTGTCTGATCTGAACGAGTTCGATGTCTTTGTGGTGCCAAGTTGGGCGAGCAAGGATAAAGCTTTGGAGGCGCGCCTGTGCGAGGCCATGCGGGATTTATACGCCCGGGGAGGTGAGCTGTATTCATTTTGTTCCGGTGCGTTTTTGCTCGCGGAAGCGGGGTTGCTGAATGGGCGAAAGGCCGTGACCCACTGGCGCTTCGCTGAACGTTTTCAGCAGCGTTATCCCGATATAGAGTACAGCGAGAATGTCCTGTTTGAGCTGGATGGTCGTATAGGCGTTTCGGCTGGGAGTGCTGCAGGCCTGGATCTTGGTTTGGAAGTCATCCGCCGTGACTACGGGTATCAGGCCGCGAACTGTGTGGCTCGACGAGCGGTGATTTCGGCACAGCGCAATGGGGGGCAGTCCCAATATGTGGAAACGCCGGTACCGTCGCCTCGGGGCAGTCTCGCACCGGTACTGGATTGGGCCTTGCAGAACCTCGACCGCTGCATTGATGTCAACCAGCTTGCAGACAAGGCGAACATGTCGCGCCGCACTTTCGATCGAAAATTTCGCGCGACGCTCAACATTTCACCGAAGACCTGGTTGGTCGAGCAGAGAATTGCGCATGCCAAACGCCAGCTAGAGAACAGCAGTGATTCGATTGAGACCATTGCGCACAACAGCGGTTTCGAGAGCGCGATGGCCATGCGACATCACTTCCGCAAAACACTCGGTCTACCGCCGAGTGCGTTCAGGCAAAACCTGTCTCAGCCGACGGCGGGTGCGTGAGCCGGATGTTTAAAAAAGCGCGGCGACATTGGCTCCAATTAATACCAGCGTCGTCAGAAAACTGATGGCCCAGAAGTAGGAGCGTGGGCTTGGGTTTTTGTTAGTGGCGATCATGTAGTAAAGGACGCCATGCACGATACGTGCGGCAAGGTAGATCCACGTCAACGCGGCGACGAAATTCGCGCTGACGCCGAGTAGCAACGCGACAACAAAAGCGGGGAAGTACAGGCTCATTCCCTCGACGGCGTTCATGTAGGCCCGATGGCTGCGGAACACAAAGGAATGGTGATCGAGGCTGTCGTCAACCTTACCGGGGATCATATTGTCCTGCTTGCGGTGTGCGACGGTCGCAATGATAAATTGCAAAGCCATCCAGACTATAAGCAGGGCCATCGCGGTGACGCTTGAGTTGTAACCTGTCAGTTCTAACATGTCTCTCCGTACCTCATGTGAGGGCGTGGCTTGATGGCCGCGCCCGGCTTTATAGTTTGTGTGCAAAGTATTTTCACTATAGCCGTTGCCCTTTGGCTTGGCAAATAGTTTTGCATGCAAAGCATCTCTCTGTGGCGTACCATAGAGCCCCCGGACGCCGTCCGGCGCGTCCGTGAACATCTGAATACGAGAGTCGCATGGCTTACGATGAATTAAAACTAGAGAATCAGCTCTGTCACCGCTTCTATGTGATTGCGAATGCGTTCGCGCGGTTTTACCGGCCGCTGCTCGAACGGATTGACCTCACCTATCCTCAGTATCTGGTCATGATGGCCCTGTGGGAGAAGTCTGATGTCGCGGTCAGCCAGCTCGTACAAAAAACGCAGATCGACGCCGGCGCGATGACATTGATTTTGCGCAAGCTGGTGAGTAAGGGTTATGTGACGTTGCACGCGGACGAGAGCGATCGTCGAGTTCGCCGTGTTGTGTTGAGTCGCGAAGGTGAGGCCTTGCAAAACGATGCGCGCCGTATCCCGGAACAAGCGCGATGTCACGTAAGTGCAATTCCCATGGAAGAATTGGTGGCATTGGCGCATACCATGGATAAAATTCGTGGTGAATTACAAAGCGCGATCGACAGGGATGACGAAGGCGCGACACCGAACTAGTCTCAAACACATTTTGGATGGCGTATGTCTGTTGTTGACGCAATACTTCCGGTTTTATTGATTTCCATTTTGGGCTATGTGCTCGCGCGCTTTGGATTTTTCAGCGCAGAAGGGCACAAAGCGCTTTCGAGACTGACCTTCACGATATTGATTCCGAGTTTGCTGTTTCTTGGGGTCATCAAGTCCAACCTCGGCAATATTTTTTATTTTCCTTTTTTAGCGAGTTATTTTATTCCCGTCGTTATCGTATTTCTGGTCGCACAGGTCGTTTCGCGGCTGTTTTTGAACTTGGGCGCGACGGGAAGAGGCGTGTTTTCCACCGGAGCGGCGTACTCGAATGCAACAGTGATTGGTATCCCGATTTGTCTGTACACCTTGGGCGAAGAATCCTTGGTTCCGCTTTCCATTATTGTCACTTTTCATAATTTTATTCTCTTCACGCTTGGCACCATCGCAGCGGAATCACGACAATTCAGTGTGAAAAATGTAGTGAACCAAATGGCTGGGCTGTTGCAGAGTTTTGTGACGAATCCCATTACCTTGGCGCTCATTGCAGGTGTATTGGTCAATGTGTTTGCTGTGCCTATTCCTCCCGTTCTGTTTGAGTCGATCAGTTTCGTCAGTGAAGCGGCGGTTCCGATTGCCTTTCTCGTGTTGGGCGCATCGATAAGCGATTATGGTTTAAGAGGGCAGTGGCTGCCGGTATTGTTCTTGGTGCCGATTAAGTTATTCCTGCTGCCTTTGTTAGTATGGTTTTTTACATTCAGAGTGTTCGATTCGTCAGTGCTCTGGGGGCAAACGGCGGTCATGATTGCGGCTGGGCCGGTAGGGATCGCGACCTATGTGTTTGCGCAACGCTATCAAAGCGGCGAGTCGTACCTGGCGACCTCGATCCTGGTATCGACGATATTGAGTGTGGTGTCTTTCGGGTTTTGGCTGAATTGGATGGGAGTCTCTTAAAATGGAAAGTATTTGGTTAACCTACGCGAAGAAGTTACATGCGCTGGCGACGACGGGGATCGAATTCACGCAAAGCGACTATGATCGTGAACGATACGAAGAAATCCAAAAGATTTCCCAGGATATGTTCGCACGCCTGACGAAACAGTCGCCTGCGTTGATTGAACAGCTGATGCTGGCCCACGTACAAGGCTATGAAACACCAAAGGTGGACGTACGAGCGGCGGTAGTGAAGGGCGATAAAATCTTGTTGGTTCAGGAGAAAACCGACAAGCGCTGGGCGCTGCCTGGTGGCTATGCGGATGTTGGGTATTCGGCTTCGGAAAACGTCATAAAGGAAGTGCGCGAAGAGGCGGGCATCGACGTGCGTGTCAGCCGATTATACGCGGTTCGCCATAAAGCCAAGGGCGCCTATGACCCAGATCTGCGTGAATTTTATAAATTGTTTTTTCTTTGTGAAACGGTGAATGACGATGCGCTTGCACCGGGTTCGGAAGTGCAGGACGCCGCGTATTTCTCCCTGGATGCCTTGCCGGAGTTGAGTACAGGTCGAGTCATACGAGAAGACCTCGAAGCCGCCTTCCAATACCGGGACAATTCAGAAAAGCCGACCTACTTTGATGAAGGTGATTTTCTAGAGGACGATGAAGTTTAGCGCCGACAAGGCACGAGAAATAAAGGGGATGCAGAAAAGATAAAATGCGTTAGTGCCAGCCAGCCCTAACGCAATAAGCGGGAACTCTGGCATTCACTGTCTTCCATGACCTTCCAGAGTTCTTTCTATTCAGGCTAGCGGCTGCCGGCAATGGCCGTGACTTTGGTGTCTTCCTGGCTCGAGCTTGAATCGGATTCAGTCTCCGCCGTGGCTTCAAGCAACAACTCTGGTTTACCCTTACACGCCTTCGCCAATACTTCACGATGTTTGGCCAGTAAGAGGCCAATGGCTTCAGACTGTGCCTCGTCGACACCTTCGAGCTGTTGTTCAATCAAGGCGGTGATGTTTTCCGCCAGTTCGAGCATTTTGTCGTGCTCTTCCGCTTCTTTTTTATCCGCAAACATACTGCCGTCCCGGTCACATTTCCAAACTGCAATTACCGCCATAGCGATACCTCCCGATACAAATACTGTTTGGATATACAGTATTTGTATCGGTGGCTTTTGTCAACGGAAACTTGGTATGAGCGGAAAATCAGTAATTGATGGACAGGAAAAGTCGCAACACGTTGGCATCGAACTGGTAAAAGGGCTCGTTGCCCACGCCGTACTCTGCCGTGTTTTCAGGCGTGTTTGCGCGGAAGTTCTCATAGTCGAAGGACATATAATCCCAGTAAAAATTCAGGGTGCTCTTGTCGATCCAGGAAAAGAAGGTTTGTTTTAGCTCATAGGTCACGCCGAGGCCAAAGGTGGTGTCGCTGTACGCGCTCATTTCTTTATCTCGGGCTAAAAAGTTTTGTGCGTCTTCATAGGGGAAGAGGTCATTGAAGAACTCCGCCTGGGACTGCGAATAGGCGCGGTACTTAATTTCAAAGGTCCACTCATCGCCGTAGGGATGAATGTAGCGAATTTCCCAGTTGTCGGCGTTGATGTCCCAGCTGTCGAAATAGGTGCGATACTCGAGACGCAGTGCGGCGCGATACGGTAGGTAATACATGCTGCGTAGCGCGAAGGCGTCGCTGTTGCGTGTCTCGGGGTAAACCTCCGGTTGGTTACCCACTCCGCCATCGGGCAGGAGATAGCGAACGCTGCGGTAAGGGTTGTTCAAGAAGCCTTCGTCCACCACGCTTTCAGCGTTGAAGGCCATGATCCACTTTTCGGTCAGAACTTGGGTCAGACCCAAGCCAAAACGCTGATGCTTGGCGTCGCCGCGTTTAATGGTTTCGGCTATGCTGCCGTTTTCGTAGATGTTCTGGCGAACCTCGTCATTCCCTTGGGAGTAATTGAGGCTCAGGGTGGTCATATCGCCGAAGAAATCCTGGCTTACCGCGAAGGCGTAGGAGTTCGCCTCATAGTCCCGCTCGGAGCTGTTGGTGTGGCTGAGGCTGAGCACGGTGCGGTCGTGCAGATAGTCGAAGCCAACACTGGCTTCTGTGCGATGTTCTTCGTAATAGGTACTGCCACGCGACAGGAGATCGATAGAAGCGCCGGAAATATTGTCCGTATAGTAGTTGCCCCACGCGGACACGGTGTCTTTAAACTGCTTGCGTACCAGCACCGAGGGGCCATCAATGGTGATGCCGCCGCCTTCGTAACGATGGTAGAGCACGTCGGCTCGATCCTCAGGCAGGACGGCCGCAACGCTCTGCAGGCTCATCAAGGTGAGTAGGGCAAAGGCAAAGATGCGCAAAGGGTTTCGTCCAAGAAACTCAGTTACAGCCACAGCCACCTCCGGCGCTGCCCTCGGCGCCGCGAGCGGCTTCGCGAGCTTCGTACACGTGATTGATGTAACGCGTTGACGCGGGGTGTTGCTCAAAGGCCATGATGGGGTCAGCCAAATACCCGCGCTCGTGGGATTGCACCCAGGGTTGTACAGAGCAGGCGCCGCCCACGAAGGGCAGCAGCGTCAAAGCGAAACAGCGAATCAGGCGGAGCATGAGCGCATCAGTCCCTTAATGATTTTGATGTATTCTTTTTCGTCGCCCGGCTTGTAGCCTCGGTGAACGGTATCGATGTTGCCATCACAATCAATGAAGATGGACAGTGGGATGCCTTGGTATTTTTAAACATGTCCCGCACGGCGGAGTCGGGATCATAGACAATCGGGAAGCTTACGGGGCGCTCGGCAAGGAATTCGCCCGCTTTTTCTTCTGTCAGGTCATTGTTCACGCCGAGCAGGGTAAAACCTGCAGCGGAATAGCGCTGATAGATCTTATCGAGTAGAGGCATTTCCTGACGACAGGGGCCGCACCAGCTTGCCCAGAAATTCAGCATGACCACCTGGCCGCGCAGGTCAGAAATGCGAATGTTACTTCCCTGATTACTCTTGAGTGTAAAGTCCTGAATTTTTTCTGCGTGGGCGCTCAGGCTAAACATGGCCAGTGCGATCACGGTGAACAGGGTTTTCATGATGCAATTTCTCCAGACTTAGAAGTACAGGGACAGGCCCAGTTCGGCTTCAAGGTTTTGTACGGATTTATCCACACCAAAAATGTTGTGGGTAAATAAATGATTGCGGAAGCCTACGCGGATTGCCACCCAGTCCGTAGCAAAAATGCGAAACCCTCCACCAAAATTCATAGTGAAAAACTCATCGTCCGCAAATTGGGTATTGCCGACACCGCCGATAATGTAGAGCGCGGTGTTAAAGGCGAAGTCATCTGCGATGAAAATTTCGCCGGGCAACAAGTTCAATCCCAGTGATAAATTATAGTAGCTGAGTTCGCGTTGTTCGGGTGTCAGCAGGTTATCGGAGCCGCTCAGCACTTCAAAGCTGGTTTTGCTGGTTTTGGTCACACCGTAGGTGCCTTCGAGGAACCAGTCTTCGGTGATATGGAAAGCCATGCGTACGCCAAAGCTGTTGTTCGAGCCAAAGTCCTCGACACTCATCACGCCTGCGAACAGGCCCATTTCGAAGTTTTCGCTGTCGATCTTGCTCTCGTCGATCTCCCGTCGCTCAATGTCGGGGTTGATCACGCCTTCGAGAATGGTGGTGTTGTTCTCGCTGGTGTCTTCCTGGGCATACAGGGGCAGGCTCAGTGCCAGCGCCAGGCTTAGAAGAACACGCTGAAACCGGCTTTCCATTCATCTACCTCTTCGTTTTCTGTGCGACTCGTCAACACAGAATGGTTGTTAAATTCGATACGGCCAAGGAAGTTGCGTGAAATATAAATAAACACGCCACCGCCGACGGTCAGGGCACTGTCTTCCCTGTCCTCGGTCTCGACAAGGCCGGGCTTGGGAAAGGTGCGCATGACGCCGCTGCCCAAAGTGAAAAACGGTGAGACCCGCCACTGTGGCCAGGGCTGGTGCACCGCATTCAGGCTGTACAGTTTGATATTCGAAAATTCGCCGAAGGCTTGGGTAAACTTCAGTTCGGCAGAAATATTGGCGGTGAGGTGGTAGCTGAGGTAGGTCGTCACACCATCCGCACCCGAAAAGTCACCACCGGCCACGCCGAGTTCCCAGCGACGTTCTTCATAGGCCAGTTTGTCGGGGGTACTGAATTCGGCGATGCTGCCGTCTTCCGCACGGCTGCCATCGAGCTCGTCGCGGCGAACCCAGCCCATGATGCCGTCGGTGGTTTCGACTTTGTACCAGTCGGTCATGCGCTTGAATGCGCGCAGGTTTTCGCCCCGTTCAGCCACGTGGGTGATCGGGTAGCCGCGTCCCGGTCCGGTTCGCAATTCAATGTAAGGTGCCATCACCTCAAGTTGCACGCCTTCCTTTTCCGGAATCAGGCTTAACAGGCCCTGAGCGTGGGTCGGCGATGCCACAACCAGTGCGGTCATGAGTCCGGCCCACAGAATGGAGGCGTAAAGAGTTTCCCTATGTCGCTTCAAGTGTCGAATCCCGATTCTAACGGCAGGCCCGTATCCTAGTCTTCTGGCGCATCAAATGGATTGTTGTAGTATTGGCCGCCGATATCCAGCCACTCCGCCAGTAATTTTAACTCGGCTGCTTCAAGGTCGCCTTCGTGTGTTCCACCGGCGGCGAAAATCTGGAAAAAGCGAGCATTGTTCCGCGCACCGGCTGGTGACAGATAGGCGGGGCGAGGCGCAACTGTAACAAGAATCGGTATCGGATTACCATCGTCGTCAAGCACCAGCTCGCCTTCGTCATCCGTGACAAACAACAGGTTGCCGTCATCGTCGGTGGCCTGCTCAGTTTGATCAACCAAAACCCCGTCAATCACTTCCTGAGGCACGTCGTTAAAGAATAATTCCGCGTACGAATTCACATAGTCGTTTCGGTCGGCGCTTTGCTCGCCTGTGAGCTCCAACTGCGCGGCTGGCACTTGAGCTTGATCCATGGCATCGACGGCACTGTGGCAGGAGACGCAGGTGCGGTCCTCGAGCAACAATGTTGGGTCCGCCTCATCAAAGGTTTGGCGAGAGACTTCCCAGATCGGCTGAATATGCGCGGTGTAATTGATGACGACGCGGCACAGCGGCGTCCACTCGCTTTGACACGCGGCGCTGACCGGTGCGGCGGTAGACGGGAGATCCGCATAGCTCAGGTCGATCGCGGTGCCGGGTGTCGCGATAGCGGGGTCGGTCCAATCATCTTGATAGAGTAAATCCACAGACGGCGTGCGGGCACCGTTGAGACGGGCGTAGTATTCGGCCATGGTTTCGCCGCTTTCCGGCGGTGGCTGTACCACATCAAACTCGTCGAGAAGACGCGTATTCGGGAAGGGGTTGCCGCCCAAGGCGCCGGCCCACGCGCTCGGTGTTTCGGCTTCCAGTCGACCGTGTGCAAGGGTGTTGTTCTGAGCGTGACAACCCAGGCACTCACGCGTTTCGCCAGGGCGAACGGTCAGCCAGTTTCGGTGCCGGTCGCCAAGGTATCCCGGTACTCGACGGCCTTGAGCGTCCAAAAGGGAAAAGGTAAACGCAACATCGGCTGGTACGGAAAATTTAACCGAGCCATCGGGCTCGACTGGTACATAACCCAGAATGTCCTTCATTTGCCCGCCAGCGCGGCCAAAGGCGCTGTTGTCGAAGTCGTAGGTGTCTTCGTCGGGCAGTGACACCGCCTTGAGAATGCGCAGGAAGCGAACAGGGCGGTTGTCTGTCGGGGTAATCAGGGGGTCGGCCATCGCATCGATACCATCGATGGTGTTGTCGGTCCCATGGAAGTCATAAACGCTGCGAATATGCACGACGCCGAGATTGGCCTCTATCAGAGCCTGCTGTGTTTCATCCGGTGTTTCCGGTGGGATATAGGCTGGTACAGGGCGCGATTCGAGCACTACAGCTTCGGTAAAAAGGGTATCTTCGGTGGCGAGTACCACGGGGCGTTGCGTATTGTCGCTGAGATCAAAGGTCCAGAGGCCATACATCGGCGGGGGCGTGGCGATTTCATCGAGCGCAAGGATGTGGCTGCCACAGGGGTAGGTGCCGATGTCACTGGCATCGGGAATCACCGGTGTGGCACCCGAGCCAAGCAGGTTGCCGTCTTCGTCGACCATCTGGCCGAGATTGTTCACCAGGAAACCGTCTACGCTGACGTAGACGCCGAGCTTAATGCCCTGTACCAGGCACGCACTCCAACTGGCCAGCAGGCGGTTGGTCCCGTCGAAGAGGGGATAGGCCGAGCTAAAGTAGCCTTTTGGTGAAACGCTGTCATCGGTGTGGGCCAGCCCGTCAGTGGTACTGGTTTGTGCCGGCCCGGCTTCACTGACACCTTCCACCGGCTGTTCGTAGTCGACGAATTGCTGGGCATCGATCAGAACGATATCTCCGCCCTGAGTTTCCGATTCGCGTGATTTCAGGGTGACCAGAATCGGCCCCTCGGGCATTTGGAAAGGCTTCGCAAAAACCGCTTCAGTGTCGTTTGTGCCAGTTTCCTGGCTGTGATAGCCGTAGTGAGGACTTACTTTGGATCCATCGGGGTTCACTGTATATAGGCTGACGGCGTCCTGACCGCCACCGACATAGTTGTTCCAGCGCAGAAAACCGATGCGGCCATCGTCGAGGATGAAGGGGCTAAGATCATGACTTTGGTTGTACGTCAGCTGCTGAATGTCGGCACCGTCTTCGTCCATACGGTGGAGGACAAAGGTGGCTTCATCGCGGTCGTCTTCGGTGCCGGGGTTGTACTGAGGTTTGTTTTCGTCGAGCAGAATGGCCTTGGCGCGCGGTTGACGCGTTGATGAAAACACAATGCTGCCGTCGGGCAAATATCGAGGCGCGATGTCGTCGCCCTGTTCGGCCACCAAGTCGGAGACGATGATGCGGCGCATGGAGGCGGTTTCTCGATCGTACTCCCAGATGTTCCAGGTTGGCTGTTCGTCTTCATCCGCGCCTTCAATTTCAGGCGCGCGTAAGGCGAAGAGTAATTTCATACCGTCGTGGGAGACGCTCAAGTCTTTGACGTCATACAGCGGTGGCTCGCCTTCTTCATCTTCGACAAAGAGATCATCCGTTAGGACCACTTCAGCCGCCGTCACAGAAGCGCGATCTTTCAGAATGAGTTTCGCGCCTGGCTTGAAGGCGCCAGGGTCGAGCAAGGTATCCGGGATAATGGCGCCATCTTCATCTCGCGGGAGGGGGCGCGAAATGTACGCGATTGGGTAATCGACAACGACCGGATCGGGCTCCTGATCGGCCGTCGTGTCGAGCTGCGTGCCCGGGCTGGCATCGCAACCCGCCAAAATGACAGCAGCTGAAAGGCTCAAGCTGATGGCGGAAAGTCGGAAAGTTCGTCTCATAATTGTGTTTTTCGCAGCAGGCTACGGCCTATTGTCGGCCTTTTCTTAAAGTGGTTCCGTCGAGCAAGTCACAGGCATAAGCTTACAAGGCACGTGCCGATGTGTAATGGCTTAGCAGGTTGTCGGTCCCTGATAGAGCGCCGTTCGTCAGTTCCCCGTCGTCGCATTAGTCATTCCGTGCGGCAGGTCTCAATTTACGCGCCAACGTTTTTTGCATAATCCTCTCATGGTTCCGTTGCACTGCCCTGGCTTATGTGACTCGCATCGCAGTTTCGGTAAAAAAAATCGTCTGTCGTGGCACGGTCGTGTTCAACGGAATGGTTCATGCGTCTTGCCCTCTACCCCGTCGTGAGTGCCGATTTTCTCACGGTAATAAAAAGGCAGCGCAGAAGAATACTGTGATCAGGTTCAAATTTTATACGCCTTTCAACGGAATGAATTAACACGTACGTGCCATTTTCCAGGCTGCTCGCGTGAAATGCGTGATCAAAAGACGATAGCGCACTGACATTTTTTGACGATAAGCAACAAAAAAAGACCGTTCTGCAATTTTGCAGGGCCGAGACGAAAGGGCTAGCTCGATGAAAAAGCTGAAGAGGACATTCGGAGTGCTTGCGTTTGCAAGTGCGCTGAGTGCGATGCAAGGCCATGCCGGTTCACTGGAACAGGCGAAGCGGATACACGATCGCCTTGCGGGTGTCCCGCCGACAGAAGCGGTGCTGTTGTCCATGCAGCAGAAAATTGAAGGTGGCGACGCGTTGGGCGCCGCGCACGAGGCGATGGAGAACGACGGCTTCTATAACGTCACCATCAAAAACTGGGCGGCACCCTGGACGAATCGCGACTTCGATGTGTTCGTGCCCTTGAACGACTACATGGCCACGGTGATCGGGCTGGTGCGAGACAGTGACGAAATTGATTTCCGCGAAGTGCTGTATGGGGATCATCTTTACGTCGCGAACGCGAGCCTGGGTTTGCCGGCTTATTCTGTCAGCAACAATGATCATTACGAGCAGCTCGAAGCGGGCGGCTATAGTCTGAAAGACAATCTCGAGCATCGCGCGCAATCGGCCGTTACCGGCTTGCCTGCTGAAGCGGCTGCCGGAGTCGTGACGAGCCGCGCCGCGGCCAAAGCATTTTTTATCGCAGGAACAAATCGCGCCAACTTCCGTTTTACGCTGATCAACCATCTGTGTATGGATCTCGAGCAGGTTCACGATGTGACTCGTGTACCGGATCGCATTCGTCAGGATGTCAGCCGCAGTCCGGGCGGGGATTCTCGCGTGTTTCTGAACAACTGCATAGGCTGCCACTCCGGCATGGACCCGCTCGCACAGGCTTTCGCCTACTACGATTACAGCTACGATGCTGAGGGCGACCCACTCGGAGAAAACGGGCAGATTCAATACAACATTGCGGCCGACCCAGACACGGGCACGCGGGTTCAGCCCAAATACTTCAACAATGATGCCACCTTCCCACCGGGTTTTGTCACTCCAGATGATGCGTGGACGAACTATTGGCGCGCGGGTCAGAACGCAGCGCTCGGATGGGATGAGGCGTTGCCTGGATCGGGCGCGGGCGCTTCGAGCATGTTGCAGGAACTGGCACACAGTGAGGCCTTCTCCGCCTGCGCGGTGAAGAAAGTCTTCAAGACGGTTTGCTTGCGTGACCCCCATGATCAGGAGGATCTGGACCAACTGCAAAGCCTTCAGAACCAGTTCGAAAGTGGCAATTACAACATCAAGACTGTATTTGCCGAATCTGCCGTTTATTGCTCGGGTGACTAATCATGAAAGCGCTTAAAACTCTTTCTCATTCTTTGTTGCCGGTGCTCTTAACTGCGTATCTGGCGGCATGTAGCGGCGGCAGCGGTGAATCCGTACAAACCAATGTGCCGCCTGAAATTGACGACGAAGACACGGGTATCGTGTACAACGGGCCCTCGCCCGCGACGGATGACGTCAATAACTTCAAACTCAATGTTTGGGACAATCTCGCGGGTACCGACCGCTGCGGCTCCTGCCACGTGGCGGGTGAGCAGGCGCCCATGTTTGTGCGCGCCGATGACATCAATCTGGCCTATGCAGACGCCAATAATCTCGTAGATTTAAGTGCGCCCTCGCTGTCGCGGCTGGTCACCAAGGTGGCCGAGGGGCACAACTGTTGGCGGCCGGAAGCCAGTGTGTGTGCGGATGTGATCACCAACTATATTGAGGCCTGGGCTTCGGCATCGGGTGCGGAGGCCACGCAAGTCGTGCTGACAGCGCCACCCGAGTACGAAGTGGGCTCAAGTCGCAGCTTCCCCTCCGACCCCTCTAATTTCGAAGCGACGGTGTACCCTCTGCTTAATCAGTACTGTGCGAACTGTCACTCTGAGGGGTCGGCCACTCAGCAGCAGCCTTTCCTCGCCAGTGAAGATGTGGACGTGGCCTACCAGGCCGCCAAAACACGTATGAACCTCGATGCACCCGCCGCCTCTCGTCTTGTCGTGCGGCTGCGCAGTGAGGCACACAATTGCTGGAGCAACTGTAGTGCCGATGCCAATGCAATGGAGGCAGCGATTGCCGAATTCGCCGGCAACATTCCGTTGACCGAAGTGGATCCAGAGTTGGTTATCAGTCGCCAGTTGGGCTTGCCCGACGGCATCGTCGCCAGCAGTGGTGGCCGCGTTGAGTCCAGTGTCATTGCCTTGTATGAATTCAAAACCGGCAGTGGTTCGGTGGCCTTCGACACCAGTGGCGTCGACCCGGCTCTCGATTTGAACCTGATTGGCAATGTGGAATGGGTTGGTTCCTGGGGCTTGCGTATCAATGATGGCAAGGCGCAGGGCGCGACAGCTTCCAGTCGCAAGCTGCACTCGATGATTACGGCCACCGGCGAGTACTCGATCGAAGCCTGGGTGGTGCCCGACAACGTAGCGCAAGATGGACCCGCCCGCATCGTGACCTACTCCGGTGGCGATGACATTCGCAACTTTACGCTGGGTCAGACCACCTACGATTACAACTTCCTGTCGCGCAGTTCAGAATCGGATGCGAACGGTATGCCGATGCTGAGCACGCCGTCTGCGCAGGAAATCCTGCAGGCGACACTGCAGCACGTCATCGTAAACTTCGACCCGATTGACGGGCGCTCGATCTATGTCAACGGCGAGTTGGTTGCGCAGAATACCGATATGCCGGGTAACCTGAACGACTGGGACGATACCTTCGCCTTGGCGGTGGGCAGCGAAGTAGACAACCAGAACCTGTGGATGGGCACCGTGCGCATGCTCGCCATCCACAACCGGGTATTGAGCGCGGAAGACATCATGGCGAATTTCGAGGCCGGTGTCGGCGAGAAGTTCTTCTTGCTCTTTGGTGTATCACATCTGATCGATTTCCCAGAGGCTTACGTGGTGTTCGAGGTGCAGCAGTTCGACAACTACGCCTACCTCTTCAACACGCCGTTCTTCATCAGCCTCGATAAAGACGAGCCAGCGCCGAACGATCTGGTGATTGAAGGCCTGCGCATTGGCTTGAACGGTCAGGAAGTGGCGACAGGTCAAACCTATGCCAATCTCGCGGTGACCATCAATGCCGATAACTACGATGCGGCCAACGGTGTGCCGTTGTCGCAACTCGGAGCGCTGATTCCGCTCGATAAAGGCCCGGATGATGACCAGTTCTTTATCAGTTTCGATCGTATCGGTTCGGCGAGCTATGACCGACCTGAAGAAGACGCGCCGGTCGCGATACCGCCCGAAATCGTCAGTGAGCAAAGTGATATCGGCGTGCGCACCTTCGATGAGGTCAATCTGACCCTGTCGAACATCAGCACCGTGCCGGTGACTAATTCCCTGGTGGCCGAGACCTTTGCCATGGTGCGTCAGCAAATGCCAACAGTTGAATCAGCCACCGGTTTCCTCGCGTCCCATCAGAGCGGTGTGATGCAGCTGAGCGTGGCCTACTGTACTGCGCTGATGAACGACAACACGCTGCGCAGCAACTTTTTCCCGGATTTCAATTTCAGCGCACCGATCAGCACCGCCTTTGACGGTGACGGCAAGGCGCAGATTATCGAGCCCTTGATGGCATCGTTACTCGCTCATGAAATTGATTTGGGCGGCAGCAGTGCGGCGCTGGCGACACAGCCTGAGCCCATTGAATTCGAGATGGAACTGTCCAACCTGATTGATGAGATGGCGGGTTCCGATACACAAACTGCGGTCATTGCCACATGCGCCTCGGCGTTTGGCAGTGCCGTCATGCTGGTGCAATAAACCGAGGTAAATGAATTATGGCTAAGAAAGACTATTACGTTGCCCCGGACGTGCCACTGTGCCACCCCGATCACCCCAAGCCACGCACGCGGCGTGAGTTTCTGGCTCAGGGTTTCCATGCCGGTATGGGTACCGTCATGACCAGTTCCGTCATGGGCGCGCTGTTGGCATCGCCCGATGCGATGGCTGACCTCAGTCCGGACATGCTCCAGCGTTTAACGGAGTGTGGCCTCGATGGCGGCTCGGCGCGCAAGATTCCCTTTATCTGCATCGATTTGGCAGGCGGCGCCAACATGGCGGGCTCCAATGTGTTGGTCGGCGGTGCCGGCGGGCAGATGGATTTTCTCAGCACCAGCGGCTACAACAAGCAGGGACTGCCCGGTGATATGGTGCCGGGAGTCGAAGAACCTATGGGTGCGGGCAGCTCGGAGACGGGCACCAGTAACGGCGATCACACGGACACCAGCCTCGGCCTGGCGTTCCATTCGGACAGCGCGTTCTTGCGCGGCATCCTGGATCGTACGAGTGAAACCACGCGCACCAACATCAACGGTGCCGTGATTCCCGCACGCTCGGAGAACGATACCGGCAACAACCCCCACAATCCGATGTACGGCATCGCCCGTGTCGGGGGTGCGCGCGGCAGTCTGTTGTCCTTGATTGGCTCACGCAACAGTGAGTCGGGCGGCAATTCCATGGCACCCGCGCAAATGATTCAAGCCGATTTGCGTCCGACCAAGATCGATCGCGCTTCGGACGTGACTGGCCTGGTGAGCGTAGGTGATTTCGGCGCCTTGTCGCCGCAGGAAATTGTGGCTGTGATGGAGAGTGTGGCGCGTATCTCGGATGCGAAGATCGACCGCGTCGACACGCAGCTCAGCAACGATGCCCACGTGCGTGAGAAAATGAGCTGTACCTATGTTGAGGGTGCGAGCCTGGCGGATCAGTTCCCGTCGCCGTCCATCCTTGACCCGGCTGCGGACCCGGACATCGTCGGAGGCCCGGACAGTATCTTCACGGCCGATGAGTTTATGAATGACCGTGAATTCCAAAAAACCGCGTCTGTGATGAAGCTGGTGATCGACAGCCCGAATAATGGCTTCCCTTATGCCGGTGCGGGCACCATCGCGATGGGCGGTTACGACTACCACGGAGGCGGACGCTCGACCGGTGAGGTGCGTGACTATCGCGCCGGCCGCTGTATGGGGGCCTGCCTTGAATACGCTGCCCGCAAAGGTCGCCCATTGATGCTCTACGTCAGCAGTGATGGTTCGCTGTCGAGTAACGGCGCCACCGAAGACACCGAACTGGGTCGTGGCAAGGGCATGTGGACGTCGGATAACCAGCAGACGGCTGCCTCGTTCTTCCTCGTCTACAACCCGGGTGGACGTCCGCAATTACTGGGCGCTTCGCCAGAGGTGCAGGCAAGACATCAGCAGATCGGCCACATGCGTGCCAGCGGTGATGTGGAGACCTCGTCGAGCCCGGCCGCGAACAACGTCGACCAGCTCGTACAGATGGTGATACTGAACTACATGGCCCTACATGGCGAAACGGGTCAATTCGCCGCCAACTTCCAGGCCGAAGGTCTGACGCAGGGCTTGGGTGCGTCGGCACTCGATAACTATGTCGCGTTTGAGCCCATAGTGAGCGGTCAGATCGACAACGTTTAAGGCCTCTGCCGCCTGCCAAGATCGTGACTTTGAACTAGACTTAGTATCAGTTCGAGTCCGATCTTGTCATTTTCAGCCCATCGTTGCGGCGATGGCGCTTCGTTTTCAGGGTATACCGTTATGTCATTGCCCACTGAGTTCGTTGAGCTTCTTCGCTGCCCGGTGGAGGGGCAGGCGTTGTCCCTGAACGGCGATCAATTATCGGCGGCCTCGACCCACTATCCTCTGGTTGGCGGCATTCCCTGGCTATTGCCGCATCCACGGAATTCGCTGCTGGATTGGGGCGCCAAGCTGAATCACTTTCAGCAAGTGCTATTGCAGGAGGTGAGCGAGCTCGACCTGCAATTGCAGTCCGCGAAAGGCGCCGTGCATGACCGCATTGAATGTCTGCTCGCCGCCAAGCGGGATTTTCTCCTCGAAATCACGACCCTTCTCGAGCCGTTAACGCGGACACAAGTGGCTGCGGAAGGCGCCTACAACGCGCTGAGAGACCGGGCACCTACGACCCAGAATCTGCTCAGCTATGAAAGTAATATTTACCGTGATTGGCAGTGGGGGGAAGAGGAAAATCGACTCTGCCACGACTTCGTGCGCGACTTTATGCCTGAAGACGTCGGGCGCTTTGCGGTACTGGGTGCAGGCGCTTGCCGCTTGGCGCTCGATCTCCATCAAAGTTGCGCACCTGAGCGCACCGTGGCAACCGACATCAACCCGTTATTCCTGTTTGCGGTGAACAAACTGCTGCGCGGTGAATCGTTTTTTCTGACTGAATTTCCTCTGCACCCCAAACTCATAGATTATGTCGCGATCAAGCACCAGATGGCTGGGTTGAGTGAGAGACTTGATAATTTTCATCTGTGTTTTGCCGACGCGGCGAAACCGGCGTTTGCGAAAGGGGCCTTTAACACGGTCTTAACGCCGTGGTTGATTGATATCCAACCTCATGCCTTCGGCGTATTTTTACGCCAGCTAAGTCAGTACTTGCCCGTGGGTGGGCATTGGGTCAATTTCGGTAGCCTGGTGTTCAATCAACGCCGCGAATCTCTCTGTTATTCGGTTGAGGAAGTGGTGGAGCTCGCGGCCGAGGCGGGTTTCGAAGTGGAGATGATGACCCAAACTGAGCTGCCCTACCTGAAGTCGCCCTACAGCGCGGGTTATCGCATGGAGAATGTCTGGGCTTGGCGCGCCACTAAGCGCGAAGATATCGCCGCTGTGGTCGATGTTGAGGTCTTGCCAGAGTGGGTGCTGGACACACACAAGCCGATACCGCTATCACAATCGTTGCAGACTCTGGGCGTCCAGCATCAGTTCTTAGCGCGGCTCTATGCGGCATTGGATGGCAAGCACTCGATCCATTCTCTGGCTGAGCACTTTGCGCGGGCTGACGGCAGTGATGCCGCCGAGCTGGAGCACTTGCTCGTCACCTATTTTCAGCGTCAACAATAAGGGGGCGTGCCTGCGCGGGCACGGTTCCCAAAACACAGCCTTCGTCGAAATACAAGCGTGTCAGCGCGGTCGAAATAGCGCATAATTCGCGCCCTGACCGACGTGCTGCATGGCACTGCGGCTCCTTTCAAGCAAACCGACGATCACCTGTTTTTTATGACTGACATTCATCAAATCATTGCCAGCGAACTTCAGGTTCGCGAAGCTCAAGTGACAGCTGCGATAAACCTGCTCGACGAAGGCGCGACCGTGCCCTTTATCTCCCGGTATCGAAAAGAAGTGACGGGTGGTTTGGACGATACCCAGCTTCGGACACTTGATGAGCGACTCGGGTATCTTCGAGAGCTCGCGGATCGTCGTGAAACCGTGCTGAAATCGATTGAAGAGCAGGGCAAACTGACGCCAGAGTTGAGTAAGCAAATCCGCGAGGTGCAAACTAAGACGCAACTCGAAGATCTCTACTTACCCTACAAGCCCAAACGCCGTACAAAGGCGCAAATCGCCAAAGAAGCGGGCCTCGAGCCGCTGGCGGAAGCGCTGCTTGCCGATCCCTCCCTCGAACCCGAAGCGGTCGCCGCGGACTACCTGAACAGCGAGCACAACATCGCCACTGCGAAAGATGCGCTGGATGGGGCCAAGCAGATACTGATGGAGCGTTTCAGTGAAGACGCCGCCCTGCTTGAAAAACTGCGGCAGTTTTTGCGACGTGAAGCCTGGCTCCACGCCACGGTAATTGAGGGCAAAGAGCGGGAAGCCGCCAAATTCCAAGACTACTTTGATCATCGTGAAGCCCTGGCGAAAGTGCCTTCGCATCGCGCTCTGGCCATGTTCCGAGGCCGCAATGAAGGCTTCCTCAGTATCGCATTCACGCTTGAGACCGACCTCGAGCCCGGCCAGAGTCACCCTGCCGAGGTCATGGTGGCAGAGCATTGGCAGATCGAAGATAGCAGGCGTGCGGCCGATCGCTGGTTGGCGGAAGTGGTGCGCTGGACTTGGCGAGTCAAGCTTGCCACGCATCTTGAGACGGACCTGCTCGGTGAGTTGCGCGAGCGCGCGGAAGCCGACGCCATCGAAGTGTTTGCGTCGAACCTCAAAGATTTGTTGCTCGCGGCGCCCGCTGGGCAGAAGGCGACAATCGGTTTGGATCCCGGCTTGCGTACCGGTGTGAAAGTCGCGGTCGTGGATGCGACAGGGCAGGTGCTTGATCACGGTGCCATTTTCCCGAACCCACCGCAAAACAAAATCCGTGAAGCGGAAGCGGTATTGGTGAGCCTGATCAAGAAACACGATGTGGCGCTGATCGCAATCGGTAACGGAACGGCCAGCCGTGAAACCGATAAATTTGTCGGCGATGTATTAAAAGCGCACAAAGATTTACGAGTGCAAAAAGTGATGGTTAACGAAAGCGGGGCGTCCGTGTACTCCGCTTCTGAATTTGCCGCGAAAGAATTTCCTGATCTGGATGTCACCATCCGGGGTGCTATTTCCATCGCACGACGATTGCAGGACCCACTGGCGGAACTGGTAAAAATCGACCCGAAATCCATTGGTGTTGGCCAGTATCAGCACGACGTGTCACAAACGCGTCTAGCACGCTCGCTGGATGCGGTGGTTGAAGACTGTGTGAACGGCGTCGGTGTCGAAGTCAACACCGCCTCCGCGCCTCTATTGGCGAGAGTGTCGGGTTTAAATCAAAACATCGCGAACAATATTATCGAATTCCGCAACAGTAATGGCGTGTTCACCAGTCGGGATCAATTGAAAAAAGTCAGTCGCTTGGGCCCGAAAGCCTTTGAGCAAGCTGCGGGTTTTTTGCGAATTGCCGGTGCTGAAAATCCACTCGACGCCTCGGCGGTTCACCCGGAGTCCTATGCGGTGGTCGAGAAAATTGCAAAAGCGAATGCGCGTGCGGTGAATGAATTGATTGGGGATTCTGCGTTTTTACGGAAGCTCAATCCCGCGCAGTACACCGACGAACAATTCGGTGTGCCGACGGTGACTGATATCATTTCGGAGTTGGATAAACCGGGGCGCGATCCGCGGCCCGAATTTAAAACGGCACAATTCCAGGACGGCGTTGAAGAAATAAAAGATTTAGAACCGGGCATGATCCTTGAGGGCACTGTCACTAACGTCACCAACTTTGGTGCGTTCGTCGATGTGGGGGTGCATCAGGACGGCTTAGTCCATATTTCTGCACTCTCGCACCAATTCGTTAAGGACCCACGAGAAGTGGTGAAGGCCGGTGACATTGTCAAAGTGAAGGTGATGGAAGTGGACGTGGCGCGCAAGCGCATCGGCATGTCGATGCGCCTGGATGATACGCCCGGTGAAAAGAGTGGGCCTTCGAACAACGCGAACCCGGCACGACGTAAGTCCGGCGGCGGGCAACGTGCGGCGAAGTCTGCACCTGCCGCGAGTGGCACGATGGCCGCACTGTTCCAGGAAGCGATGAAGAAAAAGAAATAAGTCCCCGCCCGTCAGGGTGAGGTATGCCGCTCCAAGTCGTCGAGGATGCGTATGGCCTCCTCGCGACTGCTGCCGCAGGTGTCCGGCTCTGCTTTAAAGGCATGACACAGCGCGGGGTATTGTGCCGTTCCCCAGAGAACGCAATGATGGTGAGCGTCGAGGTTGACGCAGGGTACGCCGGCGGGTTTTCCCTCAGGCATACCAGGCAAAGCCTGCTGGATGGACGGCGCAATGCAGCAGGCAGCGCAACCGATTCGGCACTCCAATTACGGCACCTGTTTTTTGATGCGTGTGTCGCTGTCCAGGCCTTCCAGGATTTCAATATTAATGCCATCGGAAATCCCGGTGCGTACTGCGCGACGTTCAAAACTTTGCTCGCCAATCTCCACTTCAACCCAGGTTCCGTCGTCATCTAGAATCAGGTCGGCTTCATTAATGGCCAGCACCTGTTCGCGTTGATCCAGCACGATGTCCGCGTTCGCGCTGTAGCCTGCCCTGAGGAAGCTATCCTCTGGCAGGGTGACCGCGGCTTTGATTTCAAATTTAATCGTGCCCTGCTCGTCGATGCCCTTAGGGGAGATATTTTCCAATGTGGCGTCAAACGCAAGGCCCTCGATGGCGCCGATGTGAAGCAGCAGTGGCATGCCCACTTGAACCTTGCCGACTTCAGACTCGTCCAGTAAACCCTCAAAGATCAGGTCGTTCATGTTGGCGATGAAGGCCACGGTAGTGCCCTGATTGAAGGTGTTGGTTTCAATCACGAACGAACCCTCTTCTACGGGCACATCGAGGATCATACCGCGTACAGTTGATCGTACGAGGTTGGCGACTTTGCCACTCTTGGCGGAAGCACCTTCAATAATCAAAGCGACATTGTTTTCAGCGGAGCGCACCGCTTCTTTTTGCAGCTCGTAGTTTAATTTGAACTTGTTAAATTCGATTTCGCTGATCAGCTTCTCTTCGTACAACTGATTTTGTCGTTCGTACTCGAGCTGCGCGTTGCGTAGATTGAGCTGAGCCATTTCCAGTGCGGACTCTGCGTTATTCAAATGCTCCATGTCGGGTATAAGCCGTATTTTAGCGATTAAGTCGTCCTTCTGGACTTCGCTACCCGGTTCCACATACAGCGTATCAATCACACCGGATACCTGCGGTTTGATTTCGATTTCTTTGCGGGGGAGTATCTTGCCGGTTGCGACCGTTTTTAATGTGATATCCGTTATAAAGGCTTGGGTCGTCTCATAAATGACTGGCTTTTCCTGCGATTTTTGGTACAGAAAAATAGCCGTGCCGACAAACACGACGAGTAAAGCGGCGATGCTGAGCCAGGTGAAGATCCGTTTTATCCAGAGCATGAAAAGGTCCTGATAGTTATCCTGTTATTCGTCTTGTAAGGCGACGATGGGGTCGACGCGGGCGGCTTTGGATGCCGGTAATAATGCGGCGAGTGTGCCGCTGATGATCAGCGCTGCCAAAGCCATAACGGCGACGCCAAAATCGATGTCTGCTTTGCCAAACATGTCGGTACCCGACATCGAGGTGACAAAGCTACTGATAAACTCAAGCACAAACACCCCGGCAACCAAACCGCTGTAACCCGCTAAGATGGTCAACACCAATGACTCCTGCACCACGGTGCCGATGATCTGTCGCGAGCTCGCCCCCAGGGCCTTGCGTACACCAATTTCCCGCGTGCGCTCTTTGACTACGATGAGCATGATGTTACCGACGCCGACAACGCCCGCGATGATGGTGCCGATGGCGACCACCCAGCTAAAAACACGTATGGCGGAAAAAAGCCCTTGTACGCGATGAAAATTCACTTGTGCGTTATACACACCGAAGACACCGGTGTCGTCCGGGTGGACCCGGTGCCGTTCTCGCAACAGGTTTAGCACTTTGTTCTCGAGTGTGGTCGCGTCGTGCCCGGGTTGCGGTGTAAATTGAAAGTGACCGATCCAGGCCGTTTGGTTGTAGGTGTGCCGCAGCGAGGAGTTGGGGATTAAGATACGTTCTGCATCTTCGCGTGCGTTTTCGCCCGTGGACAGGCTTTTGAATACACCAATGACTCGAAAATTGACGCCGGCAATTTTTAAATATTGTCCGATGGGCTGCTCGCCTTTTTCGAACAGAATGTCTTGTACGGCATGCCCGATGACGGCCACTTTACGACGCTCGCTATAATCGAGGGCATTGAGCCCTCGACCTTCTTGCACAATAAAACCGCCTATGGGCATCCCATCAGGTTCCATACCGCGTGTGCTGAAGGTGCCCGAGTTCTGACCGCGAATAATATACTGTGAGGCTTGCCATCCTCCCAGCTCATTGACGCTGGTAAACAGGCCCATTTCAGGGATGGCGAGCAGCGCATCGCGGTCACCCTCGGTGAGTCGAATGCGTCGGTATTTTCCCATGCCACGGTAAGGAATTTGAGTGGGCCCCGCGCTCCAGACAAAGACCGTGTTCTTATGGCCGCCGAAGGTCGCGATGACGCCGCGCTCAAGACTGCGTCCCATCCCCAATAACACGACGAGCATAAAAATGCCCCAGAACACACCGAATGCGGTGAGTAGGGTGCGCAGCTTGTGCTGTTGCAGCAGTGTGGCGATTTCTCGCCAGCGGTCGAGGTCCATCATTCGCGCATGGCCTCCACGGGAGAAATATTCGCTGCGCGCCACGCGGGCGCAAACCCCGCCAGCGCACCCGCGATAACGAGGATCGCAATGGCTTGCACGGCGAGTGCAAGGTCGACTTCAGGGCGCTCAAAGAAATCGTTTTGAATATGCAGGCTCCGCATGATGAATTGAATCAGCTCCAGCAGGCCCACACCGCATACCAGACCGGCATAGCCCGCCAACGCTGTCACCAGGATGGACTCGAACAACAGGGCAGCGACGATCTGACGAGGCCGGGCGCCGAGTGCTTTGCGCACGCCGATTTCCACGGTGCGTTCTTTAACGGTAATCATCATGATATTACTGATGCCGACAATCCCTGCCATCAGGGTGCCGATGCCGACAAACCAGATAAACGCATTAATCGCAGCGAACAGCGCTTCGGTGGCCTGCGAGGCTTCCACAAAATTATTGGAGCGTATACCGCGCCGGTCCTCCGGTGCTACGTTGTGTCGCTGCTGAAGCAGTGCGACAACCTCTTGTTCCACTTCGAAGGGGTCGTAACCGGGTTTGGGTTGATAGGTGATGATACGCACATAATTTTCCCCTTTACCGAAGGTTTTCTGGTAAACGGAAAAGGGGACATACAAACGCTCGGAGGCTTGGCCCTGTCTCTCCTCGTCGTAAAACAGGCCCACAATGCGGAAGCTGATGCCGTTAATGCGTACAAATTGGCCGACCGGGTTTTCTCCGGGAAACAGGCGGTCGCGTACAAGGGTGCCAATCATCGCGACCTTACGTGACTCGGCATTGTCCATGGCGTTTAAAGGACGACCCGCGTGAAAATCGAGATTGGCTTTAATACTGAAGTAATCGTCGGCCACCCCGAACACGCCGAAGTTGCCGCTGCGTTTGCCGTAAGTGATCAAAGTATCCCCGCCATTGACGCTACCGAGCGGATTTTCACCGGACACGATTTTCACACCGGGTATCTCACGTCGAATGGCTTCGATGTCGTCTTCGGTGTAGCGCACCTGGCGGTTGATGGGCAAGCCCTGGTAGGGAATGGAGGTTTTGCCGGTCCAGAGCCAGACACTGTCGCGCACATTGCTGGTGAAACCGGATTCCGCGCCGTTCTGTAAACCTCGGCCTGCACCGAGCAGCATGATGAGCATGAAAATGCCCCAAAACACACCGAAGGCCGTCAAAATCGTACGCAGTTTATTCTGCCTTAAGGTAAAGAGTATCTCCTGCAAGCTATCAAGCAGAAACATGAGCGGGCTCGTGCGCCGTGTCGGTGGCGATGCGACCGTCCTTAAGGGTGATGGTGCGTTCCGTTTGCGCAGCGATGTCCGCCTCATGGGTGACAATCACCAAGGCTTTGCCCATGCCATGAACCTGTTTGAACAGGTCCATGATGTCGTCCGTTGTCTGGCTGTCTAAGGCGCCGGTGGGTTCGTCGGCGAGCAAGATGGCCGGGTCGGTGACGAGCGCACGGGCGATGGCAACACGCTGTTTTTGCCCTCCTGAGAGCTCATTGGGCTTGTGCAATCTGCGTTCGGAGAGGCCCACCAGTTCCAGGAAGTGTTCGGCGCGTTTATTGCGTTCTCGGCGGCCGACTTTCTGGTAGTACAGTGGCAGCGCGACGTTCTCGACGGCGTTTTTAAACGGCAGCAGGTTGAAGGCCTGGAAGACAAAACCGAGCTTGCGGTTGCGCATTGCGGCCGCCTGGTTTTCTGTCAGCCTGCCCACTTCCTTGCCGTCGAGGAGATACTCGCCTTCGTCGGCATGATCGAGCAAGCCGAGGAGGTTGAGCAGCGTGGATTTGCCCGAGCCAGAAGAGCCCATGATGGCGACCATCTCACCCGGCGCGACACTGAGGTCGATGCCTTTTAATACGTGGAGGCGACGATCACGCTCGCCGTAGGATTTGTGAATGCCCTTGAGAGTGATCATAGCGATGACCTATTTCCTTGGCCGGCCCTGAATCAGAGATGGAAGGGCGTGGGTGGTAGCGGGGAAGCCGTGGTTTTTTCTCGCAGCGCTTCCGTCCCTTTGCTTGTGCTCGTATCGCCCTGCCAATATAGGCTCGTACACCAATCGACGCCTTCTGGCAGCGACTGTGTCTCAGGCAGCGAACGGAAAAACGCATCAAAATCGATTTCCGGTAACATCTGATTGGCGACAAATTCCGCCCTTGCGGCCACCTGCGGTTCACTGAGCCGAACCCGTGTACCCCAGGCGATCACGTACTCGTCACAGTAGCCTGTCGCACCCGGTGCGGTCGTGAAGGCCAGGTCGCGCTCAATCCCATGCAGGTAGAGCAGCATGGTTTCTTCGAACAGCATCGCGATGTCTTCGTACTGGGACGAGTAGGCGTAGTCATCGGATGCGCCATCGGGATCAAACGCCGCGGCGGCTTGCTCTGGCGTGATCGCGATCACCGCATCGCTGGCGGTGTCGCCTTTAAACATGACGTCGGCCAAATCAAACATGGTTTGCGAGGAGAGGCCGTTACTGTAATCGAGTTGCGTGCTGATCCAGCTGCTGCTGATGGACGATGCCGCTGGCCAGGGGCGCAGGTCCGGGTCGAGCTGGGTGTGCAAAGCCGGTGGGAAAAAGTCGTTCGCGTGGGCGAGCTCGTGCAGCAGCAGCGAGGCGACAAGGTATTCAATATCCGACAACGCGCGCGGTGTGGGGCTGTCTGGGGGATAGTAGCGGTAGGCGACGTCCCCGTCTTTCACGTAGCGATTCAGTATGCGCACACTTAAGGGGTCGGAATACCCTGAGCGGAAATCGTCTTTTGGGTTGATTGTGCCGGCTTCTTCGACACTGAGCCACAGGTAGTTCGGGTCGAGGTAGATGGCGCCGGTTGCCGCGGTGTAGAAGGCAGGGCGGATGTCATCGTCGATAACGATTGCCGTGACGCCTCGAAACAGTCGCAACAGTTCGTCGGGAAAGATATTCAGCAATTCTTCGAAGCGCTCTCCCATCCAGTCGTGGGAGACCAACAGGCGCGACATCACAGTGTCGATGTCGGGATCGCTGTCGTTCATGCCGATCAGCGGCAGGGTACCGAGGGTGCATGCGGTATCGCTGGAGTCGCGGGTGGCGCATTGTTTCATCACGTCCGCATAGGGGCTATCGCTGCGATAGACTTTGAGGTCCGCGAGTTCTTCGCGTTCTACCCCGGGCAGTGCATCTTCATCGCTGCTCTCGCAGGCGAGCAGGGCGCTGAGGAGCAGGAGCAGTGAGAGGCGTGACAGGCACTTCATGGCGATGGACTTCCACATTATTTTCATCGTTGGCGACAGTGTACCGCTTTTCTTCTGACAATGGATGCTTCAAAGTGTTTCATGACTATAAGCGTCTTTGCATGACATGTGGCGGTTTCGATGGGCGACGAGCGGTATCGGCCTTGCTGTTCGTCGGAAAGCGCCTTGCAAGGGCCTTGGCAATACGTAAGATACGGCAATGTCACACTTGGTGAGAGTGATCTGTGTCTCAGACACGATTGTGGTCTCGCCCTTTTGATGGATTGCTAGGATGGCTACTATGGATTTTAAAGAACAATACGGGCCTTGGGCCCTGGTGACGGGCGCTTCTTCCGGTCTAGGTGAAGAGTTTGCTAGGCAACTGGCGGAGCGGGGTTTGAACCTCGTGCTCACCGCGCGCTCCGAAGCGAGACTCAGAGAGCTCTCGCTCTCGCTTGAACAAAAATACCAGATTCAGACGCGCGTCGTCAGAATAGACTTATCTGAGCCGGATGCGGTGGACGCATTGTATGTGCGTTGCTCGGATTTGGATATCGGGCTGGTTGTGAGCAATGCGGGCGCGACCAACATGTGCTCGTTCATGGATTTTGGTCTCGATGAGGTCCGTCGCGGCATTCAGCTGAACGTCACCGCTCACGCGGATGTCGCTCGTTATTACGGCGAGTCGATCCTGACGCGGCGCAATGGTCGAGGCGGGCTGCTGTTTATGTCGTCGGTGGTGGCCTTACAAGGTGCGCCCTATCTTTCACAGTACTCGGCATCAAAAGCCTACGTGCTCAATCTGGCGGAAGCCTTGCATTACGAAAACAAGCGCAAGGGCCTGCACGTGACGGCGGTGGCGCCAGGGCCTCTGGATACGCCGATGCTGAAAATTATCCCGAGTGTACGCAGCATTTTCCGGCAGAGTCGCCTGTCAGTACTGACTGCGGAATTTGTCGTAGACGGCGCACTCAATGCGCTGCACGACAATCGCGTGCTCTACATCCCCGGGCGTTTTATGCACCTCCAATTTGGCGTGCTACGACGCTATTTTTTCAGCCGAGAAGCGAACGTCAATTTTTGGGGCAAAGCCATCAAGCGCTATATGAAAGTGCTGATTAACTCGCCTCTCGCGAGAAGTCAGCAATAGGGTCTAAGGTTCGTAGGCCTGGATGTCCGCCTCGGTCAGCTGTACCGCTTCGAGAATGAGGTCGAAGCGGGCATCATCACGCAGCGGATCAAGCCGTGGATCATTGCGAGTAAACATCAGGCAATTCGACCGATAGTGGACGGCTTGCTCCAGCAAGGAGAATGCTTCGTCCGGCTCCCCCAACATGGCGAAAATCACGGCCGTTTCATAGGGACAGGTATAGGTGCCCGAGCCAAGAGCTTCGTCGATTAATGGGGTGATCGGCTCGAGTTCACCCGAAGCCGCGTAGGCTTGGGCGAGAATGATCAGCGCGAGGGGGGTACGAGCACTCATTTCTACAGCGCGCGTCGCCCAGTCGATACTGGAGGGGTAGCGCCCTGACAGGTATTCGTTGACCGCAATACTCAGTGCTATGTAAGGATTTTCGGGGTGCAGAGCGTATTTCTGTGCCCCCCAAGCGGCCGCGGGCTCGAGCTCGTTGGCCATCATCAGGGCCCACATCGCCCATTCGGCAATTTCCTGATTCAGCGGGTCCAGCTCGTCGGCGCGTTGTACGCTCTCGTGTAGGGCATCGATCTTCCCCAATGCAGAAAAATACAGCGCAAAGCCGAGCTCGGTCAGCGCCAGTGAGTCGTCCCGCTCCCTGGCCTCGGTGAGCATCTTTTTGGCATCCACCCACAGCCAGGCATGCACGTAGGCGATGCCGAGCGAGGAGCGTGCGCGCGCAGACTTGGGGTTGACGTCAAGGACATCAATACTGGTCGAGATCACCTTGGGAAGCACATCCTTCGGCTTATCGAAGTAATTCATGATGATGCGATAGGCATCGGATCTGGCCACATAGGCTTCTTCAAAAAGCGGATCGAGTTCGACCGCACGATCAAAAAACTCAATCGAGGCCAGTGCTGATTCGTGGCTGAGTTGAGCGAGTTCATACTGGCCCTGAATAAAGAAACGGTAGGCCTCTATGCTCTGAGTGGGCACTTGCGCCAATTGTTTTTGCTCTGTGGCCAGCACATCGACTTTTAAGGAGCGGGAGACTGAGGCGGCAATATTTGACTGTATCGAAAACACGTTCTTCTCTCCTGGCTGCAAATCGAAGTCCTTGCTCCAGACCAGCTTCCCCGTCGAGAGTGTTTCCAGCTCAATACTGACCCGTATAAGCCCCGACGGCCCCTCGTGAATGAAACCGTCGAGTACGTGCGTCACTTGGGGAATCTGACTGCGAATGTAGGATCGAGTCTTGTTCGCCTTGAATGTAAAGGCGGAAGGGGAGGGCACAACACGGATGCCTGAAATCTTTCTTAAGTCCTGAATCAGCTCGCGCGTAATTTGATCGGCAAAGGGGTCCCATTTGTCGTGATTCGTCGCGGATACGGAAAAGGGTGTAACCAGTACATAAGGCGGTGTGGTTTGGTCGCCGTCAGTGCCAGTGACAAAGGCGCCACTGAGCCCAATCCAAAGCGCCCCTGCTAAGAGCACGGTAAGTACAAGTATGGCGGGGGTGCGCCACGTTTTACGTACGCGGCCGGCCTGGTTATCAAGCGGGGATGGGTCTGGCTCTGGTGAGCCGGGTTCGGGTGCCAGCTCGGTCACTTCCGCCATGAACTGATAGCCCCGGCCACGGATCGTTTTGATGACCCGTTGGCGTTCACCATCGTCACCGAGCACCTTTCGGGCACTCTTGATGTGATTGCTCAGCGTGGCATCCGATACTGGTCTACCTGCCCACACCTGCTCAAACAATTCATCGCGGGAGATCATCCGGCCGGGGTTGCGCACCAGATAGGCAATCGTATCGAAGACCTTAGGCTCGACGGATAGCGGCACACCGTCCTCGGTGATGCGGTACTGCTCTAGGTCGATAATAAATTGTTCGAAGCTGATGATCATGCCCACTCCCTCGTGCAAGCGCACTTGCCATGTGCTTAGCGAAACCATCCTCTGCTTTCGTTGCACCCTTTTTTACTGAGTTTAACGGCTCTCAGCCCACCTTTATAGAGAGATTACCGCCTTTCATCGAATTATTAGGCAACGGTTACCGAGTCTTTAAGTTGTTTGGGGCCTAGCGCTTTAGGGTGAAGGCTTGAATTGCGGAGCTGACGACGGCGCTTGAAAAGGGGCCTTCGAGGACATTCCATTGCGTACTGCCGCTCAATGTGGCCAAGGATAGAAAAATGAAAGTGATCGCTCTACTGGTGGTTTTTGGTTTCTCCGTGTTGCTTCCTGGTCAAGGCTGGGGCCTCGATTCGGGACGCTCCGGGACCTTGTTCGAGGGGCAGATTGCGCCGCTGTTGGAAGGTATGGGGCAGCATGATTTCAAAATAGAGACGGACAACGACCTTGCTCAGCAGTACTTCAACCAGGCCATTGCGCTGACTTACGGTTTCAATCATTTGGAGGCAGGGCGTTCATTTGAGCAAGTGGCCTTGCTCTTGCCGAAGTCGGCGATGGCCTATTGGGGGCAGGCCCTGGTGCTTGGTCCCAATATCAATGGAGCGATGGAAGCGGATGCGGTGCTGCCCGCATTCAATGCGATCAGAGAAGCGCAGGCGCGCCGCCAATACACGTCAAAAAAAGAGCGTGCGTTGATCGATGCGCTGGCACAGCGGTATTCGGATGATGAAACGCTGTCGGACCGCCAGGCGCTGGATGAGGCCTACGCGAAAGCTATGCAAGCACTGGCGGAGGCCTATCCGAAAGATCCCAATATTCAGACCCTCTATGCCGAGTCGCTCATGGTGATTCATGCCTGGGATTACTGGTATCACGACGGGCGGCCAAAGGAATGGACGCCACAAATACTCGCAGTGTTGACGCAAGGCCTTGCCGATTCTCCCCGTCACGCAGGCTTGATTCACTATTACATTCATGCGGTGGAGGCCTCCAAAAACCCCTGGGCCGCCGAACCCTATGCCGATACCTTGCGCGATCTTGTCCCGGGCGCCGGGCACCTTGTGCATATGCCGTCGCATATCTACCTGCGCGTTGGGCGATATCAGGATGGCGTGGTCGCCAATGAGAAGGCCATGCTGGTCGATGATAACTACATCAGCCAATGCCAGGCCCAGGGGGTGTATCCCGTGGCATATGTGCCTCACAACCGGCATTTTCTGTGGGCCATGGCCACGATGCAGGGCAGCAGTGAAAAAGCCATATCGGCGGCGGAGCATATGTCGCACCACATCGACACGGAGCTGATGCGCGAACCGGGGCTGGGCACGTTACAGCACTACTGGGTTACCCCACTCTACGCGTATGTCCGCTTCGGGCAGTGGGACGACATTCTTTCGTACCCCAAGCCGAGCATTGATCTGAAATACCCTCTGGGAATCTGGCACTACGCGCGCGGTATCGCGTTTGTTGCGCGCAACCAATTGGACCGAGCGCGCATGGAGCTCTCGGTGGTGCAAACCCTAGCCGCTGACGATGCGCTGAAAGAGGTCACCGTGTGGGATATCAACGATGCGCAAAGTATCGTGTCGATTGCTGCGCTCGCCCTGGAAGGGGAGATTGAAGGGCGCGCCCAAAATTATGCGAAGTCCATCGAGATACTTAGCGAGGCTGTGGCGATGGAAGACGCCTTAAATTATGACGAGCCTTCGGATTGGCATTATCCAACACGGCAGTCGTTGGGAGCGATTTTGCTTGACGCTGAATACTACGGCGATGCGGCCTTAGTCTACGAGGCCGACCTCAATCGCTTTCCCGATAACGGTTGGTCACTGCTGGGCTTATATCAAGCGCTGAAAGGCCAGGGAAAGGATAAGGAAGCTGCACGAGTGAAAGCCGAGTTCGAGCAAAGCTGGCAGTGGGCGGATATCGAGATAAAACAGTCTCGAGTACTTTGATGAAAGATATCACCCCAGCAAAGATAAACCGCACCTAAATGAAGGAGTCGAAAATGAAGCAATCCACATGGAACGATTTTTTATGGTCTCTGCCGCAACCGTTGATTTCCTTCGGCTGTGCCTGGCTGACGGCAACCGCGTGCGTGTATAAATGGGTTGACCCCTGGCTATTGGTCAATGTGTTTTTCTGGTCGTCTTTTCCGATATTTATTCTGCTGGAAAAAATCTATCCAAAGAGAAAGGATTGGCTGGTTAATTGGAAGGATATGGGGGTCGATACCTTTTGGGTGGTGGGTACCATGCTGGTGTGGATCCCCCTCTTCGTAAAATATTACGATCCCCATATTTCTGTAGTGTTCCATTCTTTGCGTGAGGCGGTGGGCTTTACGTGGTCATTTCAGGCTGAAACGATCTGGGGCCTGTTATTTATGGCCTTCTTAGCGACGCTTGCAATGGAATTTATTGGCTACTGGTCGCACCGTCTACAACACCGATTTTTATTTTTGTGGCGTATTCATGCGACGCACCACCATATTACCAAGATGAGTGTGGCGCGAACGGATCGTACGCACCCTCTGGAATTCCTCGGTCTGAATTTAGGTGGGGCGATTGCATTGGCTTTCTTTGGCGCAAGTGGCGATGTCATCGCGGTGACAATCGGCTTTAAAGTGGCGGCTGTGCACCTGAATCATTGCAACTTGCCGTTTAAGTCGGGTGTGTACGGTTGGCTTTTCACCACCGCAGAGCTGCATCAGGTGCATCATTCGCTCAACTTTGACGACAGCAATAAAAATTACGGCTGTGTGATGATCGTGTGGGATCGAATTTTTGGGACCTATTCTGCGGGGAACGCTGTCGCAGCTGTGGGCAGTGGCAGCGGGCAGTCGCTATCCCTATGGCGTCAGATATGCATTCCTTTTATGACGAACAGGGGCTTGCGTGAGCTCTAGTGTTAACAGGCCCTAGATATCGCCAAACTTGTATTGAAGAAGACTGAGTGCAACGAGCGGCGCGGTTTCTGTTCTGAGCACTCGAGGGCCCAGCGTTAGCGCTTGGAACCCGTGCTGTTGAGCGCTTTGAATTTCGTCGTCGCTGAGCCCGCCTTCCGGGCCGATCAGTAAGGTACAGCGGCTGGGGCGATCGACGTCATCGAGTGAGCGAGTATCCCTGTGGTGGAGTACACATTTTAAGTCGCCGTCCGCTTCGGGCAGCCAATCTTTCAGTGCAGCAGGAGTGTGCAGTACGGGCAGCACATTGCGGCCGCATTGCTCGCACGCGGCGATCAGTATTTTCTCCCAGCTCTGCCGCTTTTTCTCGAGGCGCTCAGCATTCAGTTTTACTTCGCAGCGTTCCGTGAAAAGGGGGGTAATGGCTGACGCTCCGAGCTCGGTCGCTTTTTGCAGTACGAATTCGAAACGTTCGCCGCGAGAGAGGGCGATTCCCAGATGAGTGTGCAGCGGGGACTCGTTGCCAGGGGTAACAGGTTCGCCCAGTCGTATGCGCGCGTTGTGCCTGTCGCGTTGCAGAATTTCAGCAGGAAATTCCCGGCCATCACCATTAAATACAATGAGTGCGCGTCCCGCATCCATACGCAAGACCTTTAAGACATGATGGGCGGCAGCGGGGTCGAGCTCGACCTCGTCGCCTTCCAAAGCCTGGGGGGTATAGATGCGGGGGATTCTCATGCGTCCTGCAAACCAAGGTGCTGCACGATTTGGCGAACCGGTTCGACCTGGTTCATCGTGTAAAAATGCAAGCCTGGTGCGCCGTTTTCCAGCAGCGTTTCGCACAGCTCACTCACCAGCTCGACACCGAAGGCGAGCAGACTTTCCTGATCGTCAGCGAAATCTTCAAGACGTTTACGAACCCAGCGAGGAATTTCTGCTCCGCAGTTGTCACTAAAGCGTGCGAGGTTGCGGTAGTTCGTAATCGGCATAATGCCGGGGTAAATAGGTTGTGAGATGCCAGCTTGTTCGCAGTGTTCCATGAAGTAAAAATACGCATCGGGATTAAAAAAGTACTGCGTAATCCCGCTGTTTGCACCAGCGTCAAATTTGCCTTTTAAATACTGCACGTCTTCGCTGTAGCTGGCAGCCTCTGGGTGGATCTCCGGGTAGGCCGCGACCTCCAGATGAAAATGATCCCCGAAATGTTTGCGGATAAATGCTACGAGCTCATTGGCGTAGACAAGTTGCAGTGCACTGCCCATACCGGAGGGCATATCCCCACGAAGGGCGACGATGCGATCAATACCGGCGTCTTTGTACTGCCCCAGCAACGAGAGCATGGCCTCTTCATCGTCTCCGCCGAAGCTGAGGTGTGGCGCCACGCTCAAGCCTTCTTCTTTCATGGTGGTGACGATGCCGCGAGTATTATCTCGGGTAGACCCGCCGGCACCGTAAGTGACGGAAAAGAAATCCGGGTTCAGTGCGTTTAATTCAGCGCGTGTCTTGATCAGCTTTTCTCGTCCCACATCGGTCTTGGGAGGGAAAAACTCGAAACTCAATCGAATGTGTGTGTCGTCGTTCATGTCCGGATTGGCGCGCGGCCTGCGCCGCGCGACTCCCTGTTGTTTTGAGTGAGATTTAATATTTGTAGGTTTCGGGTTTGAAAGGCCCGTTGACCGGTACGTTAATGTACTTAGCCTGAGTTTCGGTGAGACGTGTGATCACACCGCCAAAGCCCTCGACCATGGCTTGCGCGACTTCTTCGTCAAGCTTCTTGGGCAGGACTTTAACGTAGACGTTCTCTGACTTTTTGTCTTGTGGCAGGTCTGCGAATTTTTTCTCATACAGGTAGATTTGAGCGAGGACTTGGTTGGCAAAGGAGCCGTCCATAATACGAGAGGGGTGGCCCGTCGCATTACCGAGGTTCACTAGGCGCCCTTCAGACAGCAGGATCAGGTGGTCGTTGTTGTCTTTATTGCGGTAGATTTTATGTACCTGTGGTTTGACCTCGTCCCACTCCCAATTGTCACGCATGTACTGTGTGTCAATTTCGTTGTCGAAATGGCCGATGTTACACACCACGGCGCCGCTCTTTAACGATTGCAGCATCGCGCTGTCACACACGTTGACGTTGCCTGTGGTGGTCACGAGCAAATCGGTATTTTGCAGTACGGCGTGATTAATGTCTTCGACCTTGCCTGAGTTGACACCGTCGTTGTACGGAGACACCACTTCGAAGCCGTCCATACAGGCTTGCATCGCACAAATTGGGTCGACTTCCGTCACTTTCACGATCATCCCTTCCTGACGTAAAGAGGCTGCGGAACCCTTACCGACATCGCCGTAGCCGATGACGAGGGCTTTTTTGCCAGAAAGTAAGTGATCGGTGCCGCGTTTGATTGCGTCGTTCAAGCTATGACGGCAACCGTATTTGTTGTCGTTTTTCGATTTTGTCACGGCATCGTTCACGTTGATGGCCGGGACTTTCAGTTCACCTTTTTCAAGCATTTCCAGCAGGCGGTGTACGCCTGTAGTGGTTTCTTCGGAAATACCGTGAATCGCATCGAGCATGGCTGGATATTTTTCGTGCACGATCTGAGTGAGGTCGCCGCCGTCGTCCAGGATGATATTGGCATTCCACACTTCACCGTCTTTCAGAATGGTTTGCTCGATACACCACCAGAACTCTTCTTCGGTTTCACCCTTCCAGGCAAATACCGGAATGCCGGCTGCGGCAATGGCCGCGGCAGCGTGATCCTGAGTGGAAAAAATATTACAGGACGACCAGCGGACTTCGGCTCCGAGCGCGACCAGTGTTTCAATCAACACGGCCGTCTGGATGGTCATGTGGATGCAACCCATAATGCGCGCACCGGCAAGAGGCTGCTCAGCCGCGTATTTTTCACGCAGCGCCATCAGCGCTGGCATTTCGCCTTCAGCGATATCAATTTCTTTACGGCCCCAGAGCGCATCGGCGTTAAAGGCGTCTTGTGTTTTTGCGGCGACTTTAAAGTCACTGAAGTTATTTGGGGCGTGTACGATGGCATTCATAGTCTGTTCTCCTTCAGCGCTGTTACAGGCTGGCTTTAAGGGCGTCGGCTTTGTCGGTGCGTTCCCAGGTAAAATCTTCGTGCTCGCGGCCGAAATGACCGTAAGCGGCGGTGGGCCCATAAATAGGGCGCAGTAAATCCAGCATTTCAATCAGGCCGCGAGGGCGAAGATCGAAGTGCTCTCGTACGAGTTCGGCAATACGCTCATCGCTGACGGTGCCGGTACCGAACGTATTAATTGAAATGGACGTAGGCTCGGCGACACCGATCGCATAGGACACCTGAATTTCACAGCGTGCGGCCAGGCCGGCGGCGACAATGTTTTTGGCTACGTAACGGCCGGCGTAGGCCGCGGAGCGGTCGACTTTTGAGGGATCCTTACCGGAAAAAGCGCCGCCACCATGACGCGCCATGCCGCCATAGGTGTCCACGATGATTTTACGTCCGGTCAGACCGCAGTCGCCGACGGGGCCGCCAATAATAAATTGACCCGTCGGGTTGATGTGAAAGCGTGTGTCCGCGTGAAACCACTCGGCGGGAAGCACCGGTTTGATGATTTCTTCCATCACGGCTTCGCGAATATCGTTCTGACTGATGTCGGGGCTGTGCTGTGTGGACAGCACCACCGCATCCACCGCCACGGGTTTGCCGTCTTCGTAGCGCAGGGTCACTTGGCTTTTCGCGTCCGGACGCGACCACGCGTGGGTACCGTTTTTGCGCAAAGTGGCCTGGCGCTCCACGAGGCGATGCGCGTAATAAATAGGAGCAGGCATGAGCACGTCCGTTTCGTTTGTCGCATAGCCAAACATCAGGCCCTGATCCCCCGCACCGAGATCTTTTTGCTCGGCTTCATCTACGCCCATCGCAATATCGGTACTCTGTTTGCCGATGGCATTGAGCACGGCACAGGACGCGCCGTCAAAACCGACGTCGGAGCTGTCGTAGCCAATATTCAGAATGACGCCGCGAATTAAATCTTCGAGGTCGACATAGGTATCGGTGCGCACCTCGCCCGCCACGACCACCATGCCGGTCTTCACCATAGTTTCGACCGCGACGCGCGCATTGCGATCGTCTTTAAGAATGGCATCGAGTACGGCATCAGAAATCTGATCGGCCACTTTGTCCGGGTGGCCTTCCGATACAGACTCGGAAGTAAAAATGGAATATTGCGACATCGGTTAAGCCTCTTATGTCGGTGTAAATTGATGTATCTGAATTTGAAAGCCGTTGCGCAGCGCAATGATCTCGCTGGTTTTGCGTTGCAGGCCGGCGCGCTCTGCCCAGTGAAACAGGTCTTCTTTGTCAAAACCCAGCCAGCGATCGCCACAGGTTTCTCGCACCCAGTCCTGATCGTGGGCACACAGGTCGCATATGATCAGGCTGCCGTCGCGCTTCAGCGCGCGAGCCAGATCGGAGATCACGGCCGCTGGCGCGGGTACGTGGTGCAACACCATATTGACGACGACGCAGTCGAATGCGCGGGCGTGTTCGTGGCAGTAGCGAGTGTCGTCGAGGACCAGAGCCACGTTAGTACTGCCTTCGCCGTCGCAGCGTTGACGGCAAAGTTCCAGCATGGATTCAGAGGTGTCGACGGCGACGACCTTGTGAAAGCGCGCACTCAGTGTCGGTAAAAAATCACCCTCGCCAGGACCGACTTCAAGCGCTTGCCCCTGGCTGCGTTGCGGCAGCAGTCGAGCCACTTCCGGGCCGTAGCGATCAAATTCTGCGATCAAATCCTGTTGTTGGCGAAGATCGCCCGCATGCTCAATAAAAAAGCGTCGGCTCGCTTCCGCACGGCTGCTGAAAATGGCGTTGAGATTCTGCGTGAAGTCGGGCTCAAGTGGTGCTGTGTCGGCCGCCCGATAGATGGCGTCTCTCAGCTCATGCAAGGCGGGGGGTAGCGCTTCGATATTGCGACGATAAAAGATCGTATTGCCTTCGCGGCGTGTACTCACCAGCTGCGCGTTCGCCAACACCTTCAGGTGGTGGCTCATGCTCGACTGTTTGATCGAGAAGATCTGACAGAGCTCCAGCACGCCAAAAGAGTGATGGGCCAGCACCGTTAAAATCTGCATACGCAACTCGTCCCCGGAAGCCTTGAGCGCCCGAGCCAGGTCGGCATTCGACGACGGAGTCGTGTTGTGTACTGGTGCATTCATGAAAGGAAGGATAGCAGTCCGGATGCTCTATATCAAAATATTTTGATATAGAAATATAGTCCAATAAACTATAAGGGTGCTAAAATGGCGCGATTCGGCGAAAAGTGGTGAAAATCCAAACAGTCAAGGTTTACGCGTCGCCTAAGGTAGTGGAAAATAGCGGCCCCCGATTTTTTCTAAATAATATTACTTATTGCTTTTCGTCACGTAATTACATCAATATTTTAATAGGAGCTAAGCAGTTATGCCTGAGCGCAAAGAACTTGCCAACGCCATCCGTGTTCTGTCCATGGACGCGGTTCAGAAGGCCAAGAGTGGACACCCAGGGGCGCCCATGGGGATGGCAGATATTGCTGAAGTCCTGTGGAATGACTTCCTGAAGCACAACCCGCAGAACCCCGAGTGGGCCGATCGCGATCGTTTTGTGCTGTCCAATGGTCACGGCTCCATGCTGATTTACTCTTTGCTGCACCTGTCTGGCTACGACTTGCCAATGAGCGAGCTGCAGCAGTTCCGCCAGCTGCATTCTAAAACGCCTGGCCACCCTGAATACGGCTACACGCCCGGCGTGGAAACCACGACCGGTCCTCTCGGTGCCGGTATTTCAAACGCGGTGGGTATGGCCATTGCTGAAAAGACGCTCGCGGCGCAATTTAACCGCGATGGACATGAAGTGGTTGATCACTTCACTTACTGCTTCCTCGGCGACGGCTGCTTGATGGAAGGCATCTCTCACGAAGCGTGCTCGCTCGCCGGCACTCTGAAGCTGGGCAAGCTGGTGGCGTTTTACGATGATAACGGCATCTCCATCGACGGCCACGTTGAAGGCTGGTTCACCGACGATACGCCCAAGCGTTTTGAAGCTTACGGTTGGCATGTGATCCCCAAAGTGGATGGTCATGATGCTGCAGCCGTGAAAAAGGCGATCGAAGACGCGAAAGCCGTTACCGATAAGCCGACCATCATCTGCACGCAAACCACCATTGGTATGGGCTCGCCCAACAAGGCCGGTACCCACAACTGTCACGGTGCGCCACTGGGTGAAGACGAAATCGCCGCTGCACGTGAATTCCTGGGATGGAAGCACGAACCCTTCGTGATTCCTGAAGACGTGTATGCCGGTTGGGACGCGAAAGAAAAAGGCAGTGCGGCAGAGTCTGACTGGAATGCCAAATTTGACGCGTATAAAGCAGCACATCCTGAATTGGCGGCCGAGTTTGAGCGTCGCGTCATTAAAGGTGAACTGCCTGCGGAATTTGAAGAAAAAGCGAATGCCTTTATCAAAGAGTGTCAGGATAAAGCAGAAAGCGTGGCCTCTCGAAAAGCCTCACAAAACGCGATTGAAGCCTATGCCGCTTTGTTGCCTGAGCTGTTAGGTGGGTCTGCGGACCTCGCGGGTTCGAACCTGACTCTGTGGTCCGGCTCGAAAGGCTTGCAGGAAGATCCCGCAGGGAACTACATCTTTTATGGTGTGCGCGAATTCGGTATGAGCGGCATCATGAACGGTATTGCGCTGCACGGTGGTTTCATCAACTACGGTGCGACCTTCCTGATGTTCCAGCAGTACGCTGCGAACGCCGTGCGTATGGCGGCTCTGATGGGCATTCAAAGCATCTTCGTCTATACCCATGACTCGATTGGTCAGGGTGAAGACGGCCCGACGCATCAACCGATTGAAAACATCGCACACCTGCGCATGACGCCCAAGATGGACGTGTGGCGCACGGCTGATGCGGCGGAAACGGCGGTTGCATGGAAGAAAGCCATTGAGCGTCGTGACGGCCCCACCTCATTGGTGTTCAGCCGACAGGGCCTGCCTGCTTTGGCGCGCAATGACGAGCAGCTTGCGCTGATCGAAAAAGGCGCCTACGTGTTGGTCGATTGTGACGGCACGCCTGAGCTGATCCTGATTGCGACCGGTTCTGAAGTGGCGCTGGCGGTGAAATCAGCCGAAGCACTTGCTGCGGAAGGTACAAAAGTGCGCGTGGTGTCCATGCCGAGCACAACCACTTTTGATGCTCAGGACGAAGCGTACAAGCAAAGCGTTCTGCCTTCTGACGTGAGCGCGCGTGTGGCCATTGAAGCGGCTGCGGCGGACTACTGGGCCAAGTATGTTGGTTTCGATGGCCGCGTTGTGGGTATGACGACATTCGGTGAGTCCGCTCCTGGTGGCGCGCTGATGGAGCACTTCGGCTTCACGGTTGAGAACGTGGTTGCGACAGCGAAGGAATTGCTCGGTTAAGATTGCCGGCCAACCTTGCTGAAAAGAGAAAGCGGAGCCTGGTAACAGGCTCCGCTTTTTTTATGCTCGTTGTGTTTAAGGTTCGATGGCGGCGAGGGTTTGCTCCGTCGTCTGCCCTTCCACCAGGCTGCGGATGTGGCTCGGATCGACGTGGCCAATAATATTGATGAAGGCGGCTTCGTGTTCATCCATGATGAAAATAGCCACGCCGTAAATTTGGCCAGCCTCCTCCTTGGTGAGAATCACAGCGCGGTCCTTTTCGTCTTCAATTTTCAGGCTGGTTTCCCAACCCTGTGCTTGAATGCGAGCGATACTCTCGGTCATACGCTCTGCGATGTGCTCCGGGTTTTGTTCCAGCGTATAACTGCGTACCCGCAGCCCATCCATGTGCTGAAAAAGTTCGGCTTCTTCGGAACCGGACTCCTTTGCGGCCCAGCGGAGTGGTTTGAAAATGGTCGGGCCCAATGCAATTTTCTGAGTGCTTTTTGCCCGAAAAATACTTGGGTAGTGCATGTCGGCGTATCCTGGCTCATCGTGCATACCCGCGCTTACCAGGAAGCAACCGCTGAGCGTGCTGACGACAAGCACGATGCAAGCACTTTTCATTGCTTGCTGTAGTCGAGAATAGGTCATGGCGTTGCCTCCCCGTTGATCGAAATATCAAAACTCTCTGTTACTTTGGCAATATTGGCCGGATCAATTTCTCCCACGATATTGATAAAAATGGCTTCGGTATCGCCTTCGCTTACGGCCATCAACACCAGGCCATCGATCAGACCATCAGTACTTCGGCTAAAAATCTGTACATGATCTGAGGCTTCGTTGACGCTGACGACGACCTCCCATTTGTCTTTGCGTAAAGCTTGGGTGTGTTTCGCAATGCTATTGATCGCGGCCTGAGTATCCCCGCCGGTGTTGTAGACACGCACGCGGATGTATTCCAGTTTTCTCAAGAGTTCCCCCACCTCGGGCTCTTCGACTTTTGCGAGGGTGCCCACCATGCCGAGTAATGCGGCACTGAGGTTAATTTCCACTTTCGGGTTGCCGTAATCCTTGCTGAGGTCGTCAAAAATAAAATTGCCTTTGGGGCTTGCCTGGCTGATGGAGGCCAGAAGGCTCAGCCCGAAGAAAAGGACTGGCAGGCCAATGCGTAATCGGTTCATAGGGATAGCTCCTCTCGTTGTTCGAGTAAGGGCTGCAGTGTCGCGCGCTGCAGGGGAGTGTTCAGGTTTTCCAGTACCAGGGGCTGTGCCTTCTGCTGGGTTTTTTGAAGGTAGTAAAGTGCGACCGCGAGCTCTTGCTGGGCGTGTTCGACGGCCTTTGCCTTGCGGTTGTGCTGTTCATACACACCGACGATGAGCCCGAGACACAGGCAAGCGGCGAGTCCGAAGCCAATCATGTGGCGCCGAACGGCTGGTGCCTTCCGGGTAGCTTGCGTGGGAATGGCATAGAGCCGTTCGCGCAAGTCGTCGGGTACGTCTTCTTCGTTGATGTCGTCGTCATCAAAAATACGCTGGAGTAGGGTGTCTTCGTCGTGCGCTGTCATAGCGATTTGTCCTGCAATAGCGTGCGTAGTGTTTTTCGAGCCCGGTGTGTGTACACCTTGACCTGGTTTTCGCTGAGGGACAGTTGTTGCGCGGTATCGCGCACACTGCGCTGTTGTAAATCGATGAGCACGATGATTGAGCGATGCGGCTCTTGCAGGCGCTGGATGGCGTCGCGCAGCCAGTCACTGAGTCGGGCGCTGGCCAGGTCCACTAAGGGGGTATCATGGCTGCCGTGATCCCCGTGGGCCTCATCAAATTCGCAGTGCGTTTTGCGGGCGCGGAGCCGGTCTATACACGCGTTGCGAGTGACTTGGGCCAACCAGGCGCGGATACCCTTTTCGTCGACGCTTTCCATGCGCTGCCACAGGCGTTCGAACACTTCCTGAGTGAGGTCCTCGGCCTCGGCGGGGTCATCGAGTATGTAACGAGCAAGGCCGTAGACATAACGATGATGCCGATCCACATATTCGCGAAATATCCGTGTCATCGAGCGTATAGTACGTTGCGGGAACAAAAAGGTTACAGGTAAAGACTGGCTCGGTGTTTTCACAACTGGGCCGAGTTCGGTTATTCGTGCCACCGCGTGTCAATTGAGTTGTGTGGGTCGCGCAAAAAGGCAGGCTTTTCGGTACAATGCCGCACTTGGCAATCCTTCTCCTCTCTTCTTCTACGGAGTTTCCTTCTATGGCAGTTAAACAAATGCAGGATCTTGATCTTAAGGGTAAGTACGTGCTGATTCGTCAGGATCTGAACGTACCGATTCAGGACGGCGAGATCACTTCTGATGTCCGCATTCAGGCCTCTCTCCCAACCATTAAACTCGCCGTTGAAGCGGGTGCGCGAGTGATGCTGATGTCTCACCTTGGTCGACCGACAGAAGGGGAGTATGACGAACAATTCTCGCTGGCGCCTGTCGCTGCGCACATGACCAAATTACTGGGCAAGGATGTGAGCTTGGTCAAAGAGTGGCGTGAAGGTGTGACGCTTGAAGACGGTGATGTTGTGTTGCTTGAAAACGTACGCTTCAACGAAGGCGAAAAAGGCAACGACGACGCATTGGCGAAGGCCTACGCATCTCTGTGTGACATTTTTGTCATGGACGCCTTTGGTACTGCGCACCGCGCTCAGGCCTCAACGCACGGTGTGGCGCGCTTCGCTCCCATCGCTTGTGCTGGGCCTTTGTTGTCGGCAGAGCTTGAGGCGCTGGCAAAAGTCCTCGACAACCCAGAGCGTCCGTTGGTCGCCGTGGTGGGTGGTTCGAAGGTGTCCAGCAAGCTGACCGTACTGGATGCGCTTTCAAAAATTTGTGATGTCCTGGTTGTGGGCGGAGGCATTTCGAATACCTTTGTTGCAGCCGCGGGAAATGAAGTCGGCAACTCTTTGTACGAAAAAGATCTGATTCCCGAAGCGCAGCGACTCTGTAAGGAAACCGATGTGGTATTTGCGACGGATGTGCGTACTACCAAAGACGGTTTCAGTGAGTGGTCGAATGAGTCCAAAACGGAAACCAAGGGCGTCGATGCCGTCGCGTCTGACGAGGAAATCATCGACTACGGTCCGGAAACGGCAGAAAAAGTCGCGCGCATTGTGATGGACGCGAAGACCATCCTGTGGAACGGCCCTTGTGGTGTGTTCGAGTACGAGCCTTTTGCAGAAGGGACCGAAGTGGTCGCCAAAGCGATTGCGGCGAGTGAAGCGTTCTCTGTTGCCGGTGGTGGTGACACTCTGGCGGCGATCGACAAGTTCGGTCTGTCGAAAGATATCTCCTACATCTCGACAGGGGGCGGTGCCTTCCTGGAGTTTGTAGAAGGGAAAGAGCTGCCCGCCGTGGCGATTCTGAAAGAGCGCGCCAACGACTAAGGTCAGGCCCATAAAAAAAGCCCCTGTTGCTAGGGGCTTTTTATTGGGCGATACGACTGGGCTGGGCGTCCCTTTGAGGGGCGCTTAGTCGTCATCTCCAGAGCTCATTCCCAGCTCTTTCAACTTACGAGTCAGGGTGTTTCGACCCCAGCCGAGCAGGTTCGCCGCGTCGCGTTTACGACCGGCCGTATGCTTGAGCGCAGTCTCGATCAGTGCTTTTTCAAAGGTCGGCACCGCCTCAGACAAAATATCACTCTCACCCCGCGCCAGCGCTTGGTCAGCCCAGTGACGCAAGGCTTTTTCCCAGTCTCCCGCCGGTGTTTCCGTGTTTTTGGGTGCTTTCAATTCTGGAGGCAGGTCTTGAATGTGTACCTCACGCCCGGACGCCATTACGGTGATCCAGCGGCAGGTGTTCTCCAGTTGACGCACGTTGCCCGGCCAGGACAGTCCTGAGAGGTAGGCTTCGGATTCGGCTGTCAGAATCTTGGGTTCGACGCCGAGTTCAGAGGCGGCACGGCGCAGGAAGTGTTGGGCCAGGCGGGGAATATCTTCGCGGCGATCGGCCATTGTGGGCAGATGGATGCGAATGACGTTCAGACGGTGGAACAAGTCTTCCCGAAACTGGTTCTTCTCTACCAGGCCTTCAAGATTCTGGTGAGTAGCCGCAATGATACGCACGTCCACTTTGATGGGGGTATGCCCGCCCACCCGGTAGAATTCACCGTCGGCAAGCACCCGCAAGAGGCGCGTCTGCGTTTCCGCAGGCATGTCTCCGATTTCGTCTAAGAACAGGGTGCCGCCATCGGACTGCTGGAAGCGACCGATGCGTTGCGCCCCAGCTCCGGTAAATGCGCCTTTCTCGTGACCAAAGAGCTCGGACTCGATCAGCTCTTGCGGTATCGCCGCCATATTCAGGGCGATAAAGGGACCATCTTTACGCGGGCTGTGATTGTGCAGCGCGCGCGCGACCAATTCTTTACCGGTGCCGGATTCCCCGTTGATAAGCACGGTGATATTCGATTGAGACAGGCGACCAATCGCGCGAAAGACTTCTTGCATCGCGGGTGCTTCACCGATGATCTCGGTGTCGACTTCGGCGGGCGGCTCTTTGAGTTCTGAAGCCTGTTCATTGGCGTGAGCCAGAGCGCGTTGCGTTACGGCAACTGCCTCGTCGACATCAAAGGGTTTGGGCAGGTATTCGAAGGCCCCGCCCTGATAGGCAGATACGGCGCTATCGAGGTCGGAATGCGCGGTCATGATGATGATGGGCATTTCCGGATGCGTTTCGTGTACTTTGGAAAGCATACTGAGTCCGTCGATACCGGGCATCCGCACATCGCTGATGATCGCATCAGGACGGCTGGTGCCAAGACGGTTCAGGGCGGCGTCGCCCGACTCAAAACTTTCGATTTCGATATTGGATTGTTGCAGCGCTTTCTCCAGTACCCAACGGATGGAGCGATCGTCGTCAATAATCCAGACTTTATTGGCTTTACGCATCGGTGTTTCCCAGTGGTAGATAGATGGCAAATTCAGTTCTGCCGGGTACGCTCGAGCACTCGATCAGGCCCTCGTGGCGTGTAATCAGGTTTTGTGAAATGGCGAGCCCAAGGCCGGTGCCTTCGGCTCGCCCGGTAATCATCGGGAAGAAAATGTCTTCGACAATTTGAGGCGGGATGCCCGGCCCGTTGTCGATAATGCTCACTTCGGCAATGAGTTTGTGTGTTTTGCGACCGATGGTGTAGCGGCGTTTAACACGGGATTTCAAAACAATTTGACCATGTTCCACATCGTTTTCTGTCAGCGCTTGCAGGGCATTGCGAACGATGTTCAGCAAGGCCTGTATCAGTTGTTCCTTATCGCCGAGCAGGTCGGGGATGCTGGGGTCATAGTCCTTGCTAATTTGAACCCTGCCAGCAGCCTCCAGGCGAATAACCGAGCCGACGTGCTCCAGCACTTCATGAATATTGATGAGCTCGTGTCGCACAGGTTTGTTCGGCCCAAGCATGCGATCTGTCAGCTTCCTCAAGCGGTCCGTCTCATCGATGATGATGCGGGTAAATTCTTCGAGGTCCTGATCCTTAAGTTCGCGGGCGAGCAACTGAGCGGCACCGCGAATGCCTCCTAGCGGGTTTTTCACCTCGTGGGCAATGGCCCGGATCATATTGTTCGTCGTCTCCTGAGAGGCAATCCAGGCTTCGTCACGACTGATTCTCAGCAGGCGATCCAGGGGCTGGATTTCGAGTACGACCTCTTCGACCTCAGGGTCGGGTGTCACGGTGTAGTCGACGGTCAGTACACGGCTGTTTTGCAGCTCCCAATTGGCGCGACGTTTGGTGAAGTTCTGCTTCAGTTTGAGCGCTTCGCTGATGGAATCCGGTGTTGGATCCCCATCCAGGAAATAGCTCTGAATAGACTTCCCGTAGGTGTGCACCTCGCTCACTCCAAGCAGGATTTCAGCCGCAGCGTTCATGTAGATGATGTTCAGAGAACCATCCAGCACGACCACTGCAGTTAGCAAGTTATCTAGAATTTTGTCGGAGTGTGTTGTTTTAGTCATGATAAAGCCCAAGAGTCGTTGCCATCCCTGCAATAAACAAACCAAAAAAGTGCAATTTTTCAGCGCGTGGCTCGCGCTGTTGCAAGGAGCAGCCCAAGCTCGGAAATTGAAGTGTGTAAATGCGCGATATTTCCGAAATTAAACGCTTTTACTGTGTTTTCGCCGAATTTTAATCAATGGCAGATTTGTAAGGATGGCTAGATGATGGTGCGCAGCGAGGGCAAAATACACCGTGCCATGAACCATGATAGTTCATTTTGTAGCGTGCAACGATGGCTGTGTTCTTATTTGGTGCGGTCGAGTGTGTCAAAATGACGCTCTGCCTCGCGATGAGGCAGGCATAAAAAAACCCGGCGATTGCCGGGTTTTTCGAAAGCCGTTTTGAAGGGCTTAAACAGAGTAGTACATCTGAAACTCAACAGGGTGAGTGGTCATGTTCAGAGTCTCAACTTCTTCGTTCTTCAGCGCGATGTAAGCGTCGATTGCGTCGTCTGTGAACACGCCGCCTTCTTTCAGGAAGTCGCGGTCTTCAGACAGAGCCGTCAGAGCTTCTTCCAGAGAAGAACAAACAGTTGGGTACTCCGCCAGCTCTTCTGGTGGCAGGTCGTACAGATCCTTATCAGCAGAGTCGCCAGGGTGGATCTTGTTCTTCACGCCGTCGAGGCCAGCCATCAGCAGGGCAGCGAACGCCAGGTAAGGGTTGGCTGTGCTGTCTGGGAAGCGTGTTTCGATACGCTTGCCTTTCGCGGAAGCAACGTAAGGAATACGGATAGAAGCAGAACGGTTACGTGCTGAGTAAGCCAGGATAACAGGTGCTTCGAAGCCAGGAACCAGACGCTTGTAGGAGTTGGTTGAAGCGTTACAGAACGCGTTCAATGCTTTAGCGTGCTTGATGATACCGCCGATGTAGAACAGGGCAGTTTCGCTCAGGCCAGCGTAAGCGTCACCTGCAAACTGGTTCACGCCGTCTTTAACGAAAGACTGGTGAACGTGCATGCCGTTACCGTTGTCGCCAACGAGAGGCTTAGGCATGAAGGTCGCTGTTTTACCGTAAGCGTGCGCTACGTTGTGTACGCAGTACTTGAGGATCTGAACTTCGTCTGCTTTCTTAACCAGGGTGTTCGCGCCAACGCCGATTTCACACTGACCCGCTGTACCCACTTCGTGGTGGTGTACTTCGATAACCAGACCCATTTCTTCCATGGCCGCACACATGGCGCCACGAATGTCTTGCAGGGAGTCGACTGGAGGTACTGGGAAGTAGCCGCCTTTCACACCAGGACGGTGACCCATGTTGCCGTCTGCGTAGTCGCCGCCGGAAGACCAGGCTGCTTCTTCAGAAGAAATCTTGTAGAACGCGCCGCTGATGTCCGCGCCCCACTTGATGTCGTCGAAGACGAAGAATTCTGGCTCGGGGCCGAAGAATGCAGCGTCACCGAGACCGGTGGATTTCAGGTACTCTTCTGCGCGTGCAGCGATGGAGCGAGGGTCACGCTCGTAACCGAGGCCAGTTGAAGGCTCAACGATGTTACAGCGAACGATAACAGTTGGCTCGTCCGTGAATGGGTCGAGAACTGAGGCAGAGTCGTCTGGCATGAGGATCATGTCGGACTCGTTGATGCCTTTCCAGCCGGCGATAGAAGAACCGTCAAACATCTTGCCTTCTTCGAAGAAGTCATCATCAACTTCAGTCGCAGGGATAGATACGTGTTGTTCCTTACCTTTGGTGTCTGTGAAGCGCAGGTCTACCCAGCGAGCTTCGTTCTCTTTAATCAGATTCAGAGTGTTCTCTGACATGTTTGGATTCCTCCAGACTAATGGCCCTAGCCAACGTTGTTATAGAATGAAAGTAGTTAAACACTACTACCCCGAGGAGAGTGCATCTTAAAGCAATCTATCTGGTCTGTTAACTCAATTCGAGGGCGTTGCAAGGGGTGGTTACCCGAGCGCCAACGGTCCTGAGCTCCGTAGAAGCGTTAAGCGTGACATTCTCGGGGCAAGTTGTATGCCATAATAGTGCGCTACGCTCCAGGGCACGCAAAGTGCGACGTGTGCTGCCCGCATATGGAGCAAAAACAAATTTCAGTGCTCGATATTGGTGCCAGCCTAAAGTTTTGCGCACCTGTATTGGGCAAAAGTGCGAGTGACCCATGCAGTACATCATCCGATTGTTTCCCGAAATCACTATTAAAAGCACGCCTGTGCGCAAACGTTGGTCAAAAAAGCTGGTTGATAACCTGCGCATTTTGGCTCGCCGCATTCACGAGCGCTCGACCGTTGTGCTCGATTGGGATCGCATCGTTTTAAAAGTGCACAGCGATGATGCGCAGATTGCGGCCCAGATCACCGAGATGCTGCGCTGTACTCCGGGCATCGCCCACTTTTCGCGCGTGCACGCGTATCCGTATGAGACTATGCACGATATATATGAGCATGTTTTTTCTCACTGGCGTGGCAGACTTGAAGGCAAGACGTTCTGCGTGCGAGTCAAACGCAGTGGCAAGCATGAATTTAGCTCCATCGACCTCGAGCGGTATATCGGGGGTGGTATCAATCAGCACACGCCCACAGCGGGCGTAAAGCTAAAAGACCCGGATGAAACCATACTGGTCGAGGTGAAAGACGATACCTGCTATGTCGTAGAGGCCCGTAGTGAAGGCCTAGGGGGCTTTCCGCTTGGGACGCAGGAAGATGTGTTGAGTCTGATCAGTGGTGGTTTTGACTCTTCCATTGCGAGTTACATGTTGATGCGTCGCGGGATGAAAACGCATTTTTGTTTCTTCAACCTCGGCGGCAAAGAGCATGAGCTGGCGGTAAAAGAGGTGGCTTTTTACTTGTGGAACAAGTTTGGATCCTCGCATCGGGTACGTTTTTTTGCAGTGCCGTTTGAAGAGGTGGTGGCAGAGATTCTCGAGCATATTAGTCCGGCCAACATGGGTGTGGTGTTAAAGCGGATGATGTACCGCGCTGCGGATGCCATTGCGAAACGAGGAGAGTTTGATGCCATCGTCACCGGCGAGGCGATCTCACAGGTTTCGAGTCAGACCTTGCCAAATTTGAGCGCAATCGAGCGGGTGACGGATCGATTGGTATTGCGGCCACTGATCACGATGGACAAGCCCGAGATTATTCGTATCGCTCGCCAAATCGGCACTGAGGCCTTTTCTGCAGCGATACCTGAATACTGTGGCGTCATCTCGGTGAAGCCGTCTTCTCGCGTGAAGCTGGATAAGCTCGAAGCGGAAGAGGCCCTGTGTGATGCGGCTGTGTTAGAGCGGGCCATTGCGGGCACGGTTACTCAGAGTATCGATGCGGTCATGCAGGATGTCGGTCAGTATCGAGATGCGCCCCAAGTGGAGGCCGTTGACGTACTCCCTCAGGCTGCGACGGTGATCGATATCCGGCATCCCCATGAAGCCGAGATTGCCCCGTTGACGCTGCCAGAGCACACGATACTGACAATTCCTTTCTATACTTTAAACGACAAGGCGCAGGAGCTGGATAAAAACACGCCCTACTTTCTGTATTGCGACAAGGGTGTCATGAGTCAGCTGCACGCCGCTCATTTGCGCGATCAGGGTCTCAGTAATGTCGGGGTATATCGCCCAGGGCAATAAATGGGGCCCTTGTCTCGCGCGTCAGAGATAACGGCCTATGTCTAAGAAACCCTCTAGCCCCGGCGCGCGTAAGCGCAACCTATGGGTCATTATTGTCGCGGTGCTGGTTGTGCTGGCCACCGCGCTGCTCGCAGTTACGGTCAGTCTACAGCGCGGCCAGGGGAGCGCGAGTGAGTCTTATCGGCACGTGAGCTTTACGGATGCGACGGTGCGATGTCAGCAGGAAGCACGCGACGACTTTGGATCAGAGCTCAAGCAGCTCGCGCTGGACCGGCACAGTTCGCGTTACGACGATGCGCAGAACGCCTATCTGGTGTTTATGCGCGTGGATATGCCGGGTAAGAATTTCTCGACCCTTGAGTACTTTGTGGATTGCTACGTCAGTGCCCGCAGCGGCAAAATCACCAAATACGACGTACATGAAAACCTGGCCGGAGCGAAGAAAAGCGAGGCCATCCGCAAAGGCGGTGACAAGCTGATAGAATGGCCTCAGTGAGGCGGTTCCGAGTCTTTCTTCTCGCGTGCAGCCTCGTTCGCGCGTTTAAGCGCTTTGTTGACTCTTGCGATTCGCACCTTGCGTTGTTGCGACAATCGCTTCATCAAATAGAGGTAGGCGAGCCCACATAGGATCAAAATGATCGCGGTCAGCAGGGTTTTGCCATACATCGTTCCAGCCCTCGAAGTACCCTGAAAAAAGGTAGTCAGTTCAGCGCATACTACCGCAATTTTCTCCGGGTGTAAGAGCGGTCTATCAGGGAGACAGATCATGGAGCAGACCCGCCACTTTCTGGTAACAGGCCGTGTTCAGGGTGTTTTTTTCGAGCCAGCACCCGCGAGCAGGCACTCAAACTCGGCGTCAACGGCTGGGTGCGCAATCTCCCCGACGGCGAAGTAGAGGTCGAAGCCACAGGCAGCCCCACACAGCTCGACGCCCTGGCCGAATGGCTGCAGCAGGGCCCTCCAGAGGCCTGTGTAAAACAGATCCAATCCGATACCTATGACGCAGCCGTCAAATACGGCACCTTCGAAGTACGATACTGAGGCCAACGTATGCAGTGGGGTCAGACCCCATTGCATGCATTAGTCGCCGTTTGAGGGGGCGGCGGTGCTTTTGCGGGTGATGAACTCGTAGTCGAGCACGTGCTCCTCGTGGGTGAGGGCGCCGCCTTCGATCAGCTTGATCAGGCTGTCTACGGCGATTTTCCCCATTTCTTCGGCTGGCTGGGCGATGGTCGTCAGCGGCGGATCGCAGTAGCTCGAGTAGTCGATATTGTCGAAGCCGGTCACCGATATGTCGTCGGGGATTCGCAGGCCGTGCGCTTTGAACGACTGCAGGGCGCCAATCGCCATCTCGTCATTCATGCACACAATGGCGGTGGGCAGCTCGTCGAGTTCGCACAGCTGATCGGCCGCGTTGACCCCGGACCAAATCGTATATTCACCTTCGGCGATGTACTTCTGGTCGAATTTGATCCCGGACTCCTCGAGCGCTTCGCGGTAGCCGCGCAGCCGGTCGATGGTGTGTGGATTGCCTTTTAGGCCGGTGATCAACCCGATGCGTTTGTGGCCGAGGTCGAGCAGATAGTTCACCATGGCCTTGCAGGCTTTGACGTTGTCGATGCGTATGCATTTGCCGGGCGTATCCTCGGTTCCGCACAGGTTGATGTAAGGGAACTGCGGGTTGGCGTGTACCGGGTATTCAGCGGTGTGCGGGCGAAGCTGGATAATCCCGTCGGCAAGGTGTGTTTCAACGAGGTCGATATAGCTCTTTTCCCGCTCTTGAGAGTCCTGTGTGTCGCCCAGCAGTACGGAGTAGCCCTTCGCTTGTGCATGGATTTCGATGCTGCGAATCAGCAGGGCGAAAAACGGGTTGCTGATTTCGGGCACGAGTACGACGATCGAGTAGGACCGGGTCGAGCGAAAGTTTCGCGCGAGCATATTGGGTTTGTAATTCGTTTGCTCAATGGCCTTCATGACCTTGTCGATACTGGCCTGAGACACTTTTTCCGGGTGGCTGAGCGCCCGGGACACGGTGGCAACGGACACTCCGGCCAGTTTAGCCACTTCTCTGATATTGGACATGTTGCGTGTTATCCCCTGTGCTAATGCGTGACGGCTTGTTTTTATTGATCTATTCAGGCTTGGTAGCAGTGTGCCAAGCTCAGCGACGCCTGTTAATGGATTTTTTAATCCTTGGCGTGTATTTTTCCCTATCCAGCGGGGTTTGCAAGGTTAGTAATCGATTACATTATGCCTGAGCGCTCATCCTCGGCAAGTCCTTGGTGTGCATACATGGAGGAGGAGGCAGGTGGGCGCAGGCAAACTGTCGCGTTCAATCACATTCAGTGTAGCCTTTTCAGCGCCTTTCGGGGCAGATATTGTCATGTAACGTGAAATTCACCTTAGTGTTGCTATTTTCTCCAGAGCGCACGGGCTATAATGCGCGCCCTTATTCGTACCGCCTGACTTTGAGGCCCCCCCTGTGATAGAAAATCTCCGCAACATTGCCATTATTGCCCACGTTGACCACGGCAAGACGACCCTGGTTGATAAACTCTTGAGCCAGTCCGGCACTCTGGATCGTAAAGACGAAGGTGCCGAGCGCATCATGGACTCCAACGACCAGGAAAAAGAGCGCGGCATTACCATTCTCGCGAAGAACACCGCGATTCGCTGGAACGACTACCGTATCAATATTGTGGATACTCCGGGGCACGCCGACTTCGGCGGCGAAGTGGAGCGTGTACTGTCGATGGTGGATTCTGTTTGTCTGCTCGTTGACGCGGTGGATGGGCCCATGCCTCAGACCCGTTTTGTGACCTCCAAAGCGTTTGAGCAAGGCCTCAAGCCCATCGTCGTCATCAACAAAATTGACCGCCCCGGTGCGCGTCCTGACTGGGTGATGGACCAGGTGTTCGACCTGTTTGACAGCCTCGGTGCGACCGATGAGCAGCTCGACTTCCCGGTCGTCTACGCTTCCGCATTGAACGGCATCGCGGGCCTCGACCCCGAAGATATGGCCGAGGACATGACGCCGCTGTATCAGATGATCGTCGATCACGTGCCTGCGCCTGAGGTTGACCCGGAAGCGCCTTTCCAAATGCAGGTGTCTGCACTGGATTACGACAGCTACGTCGGGGTGATCGGTGTGGGTCGTATTACGCGCGGTACCCTGAAACCGAACCAGCAAGTTGTGGTGAAATCCGCAGATGGCGCTGAGCGCAAAGGCAAGGTATTGAATGTGAAAGGCTATCTGGGTCTTGAGCGTATCGACACGGATCTGGCCACTGCCGGTGACATCGTGTGTATCACGGGTATCGACAAGCTTCAGATCTCAGACACCCTGTGCGACCCAGAAAATGTTGAGGCACTGCCTCCATTGAGCGTGGACGAACCCACGGTCAGCATGACCTTCCTGGTAAACGACTCTCCTTTTGCCGGTAAAGAAGGTAAGTACGTCACCAGCCGAAACATCAAAGAACGTCTCGACCAGGAGCTGATTCACAACGTAGCATTGCGAGTGGAGCAGGGCGACAGCGCGGATAAGTTCATCGTTTCCGGACGTGGCGAACTGCATCTTTCGGTATTGATTGAAACCATGCGTCGCGAAGGCTTTGAGCTCGGCGTGTCGCGCCCGGAAGTGGTTCAAAAAGAAATCGACGGTGAGATTCAGGAGCCTTACGAAGCGGTTGTGATCGATGTGGAAGATCAGCACCAGGGCGCCATCATGGAAGAACTCGGCCTGCGTAAAGGTGAGCTGACCAATATGGAGCCCGATGGCAAAGGTCGCGTGCGACTTGAGTTCATCGTGCCTTCACGCGGCTTGATTGGTTTCCGTGGACAGTTTCTTACGTTGACCTCAGGTTCCGGCATTATGACGAGTATTTTCGATCATTACGGCGCTGTGAAAGAAGGTGATGTGGCGAAACGTCAAAACGGCGTGTTGATCAGCATGGTGAAAGGTAAGACCTTGGCCTATGCGCTGTTTAACCTCCAGGATCGTGGTCGCCTTTTCCTCGGGCATGCGGTCGACGTGTACGAAGGTCAGATTATCGGTATCCACTCGCGTAACAACGATTTGGTCGTGAACCCGACGAAGGCCAAGCAGCTCACGAACATTCGTGCTGCGGGAACAGATGAAGCATTGACACTGACGCCACCCATCAAGCACACCCTTGAGCAAGCGTTGGAGTTTATTGAAGACGATGAGCTGGTCGAGGTCACGCCCACCAGTATTCGTTTGCGCAAAAAACTCCTGACAGAAAACGAGCGTAAGCGCGCCAAAAACGCTGCGTCCAAATAAGCTTATCTACCTGCCCTTGTGTCGCCGGTCCCGGTGGCGCAAGGGCGGTTTTCTTCGGGCACCTTGACCCTTACTCAAGACTTCCACTTTACTTAGACTTGCACCGCTGTGCTTGCGATGGTCCTGCAGTTAATGCCAGAATCGCGGCAAGCCGGGCTGTGCCCCTTAGACATTGTTTTGGTACTCAATTATGCGAATTGCCGTACTCTCGCGAAATGAAAATTTGTATTCCACTCGTCGCCTGAAAGAAGCGGGTGAAGCCCTCGGGCACGAAGTGGACATTATCGACACGCTGCATTGCTACATGGATATCACGCGAGCGCGCCCCGCAGTGCGGTATCACGGTAAGGAGCTGCCGTTTTACGACGCCGTGATTCCGCGCATTGGCGCGTCGATTACGTTCTACGGCACGGCGGTGGTGCGTCAATTCGAAATGATGGGCACGTTTTGCGTGAACGAATCCGTGGCGATCAGTCGTTCACGCGATAAGTTACGCTCTCTGCAGTTGCTCTCGCGGCGAGATGTCGGTTTGCCGCGCACAGGCTTCGCCAGTAAAGCGGATAACGTCAAAGACTTGATTCGCAATGTCGGTGGCGCGCCGGTTGTGATTAAGCTGCTCGAAGGCACGCAGGGCATTGGCGTCGTACTCGCGGAAACCAACCGCACCGCCGAAAGCATCATCGAAGCCTTTATGGGCTTGCGTGCCAATATTCTGGTGCAAGAATTTATTAAAGAAGCCGGCGGTGCCGACATTCGTTGTTTCGTGGTAGGTAATAAGGTCGTCGCCGCGATGAAGCGACAAGGGGCAGAGGGCGAATTCCGTTCAAATCTGCATCGTGGTGGTTCCGCGAAGGTGGTGCGCCTGTCGCCAGAAGAGCGTGCGACTGCGGTGAAAGCGGCAAAAGTGTTGGGCTTGAATGTGTGCGGGGTGGACATTCTGCAATCCAGTCACGGCCCTGTAGTAATGGAAGTGAACTCCTCTCCGGGCCTTGAAGGCATCGAGAAAGCAACCGGCAAAGACGTGGCGTCGATGATCTTTAACTTTATCGAAACCAATGCGAAGCCTCACAATACCAAAACCAGAGGCAAGGGCTGAGCATCCATGAGCAGCGGCAAGGATTCCATCGAGATTGCGGGGCAGCATGTCTATCCCGGCGAATCGAAGCGCATCGAAATACCCGTAGCGCGATTGTATACCGATATTGATGTTCCCATCCCCGTCCATGTCATTCGCGGTAAAAAGCCGGGTCCCCACTTGTTTGTGTCTGCCGCGGTGCACGGCGATGAGCTGAACGGCATCGAAATTGTACGCAGGCTGATTCAGTCCAAGGTCAAACTGTCGAAAGGTACGCTCATCCTCGTGCCGATGGTGAATGTCTATGGCGTACTGAACCAGAGCCGGTATTTACCAGACAGGCGAGATTTGAACCGAAGCTTCCCCGGGTCTGCGAAGGGCTCGCTTGCCGGGCGGGTGGCCGATATTTTTCTGGATCAAATTGTGCGGCATTGTCAGTACGGTATTGATTTACACACCGGCGCCATTCACAGGTCCAACCTGCCGCAGATCCGAGCGAATTTAAAAGACGAAGAAACCAGCGCGCTGGCGGAAGTCTTTGGCGTGCCGGTGCTGCTAAATTCCGATTTGCGCGACGGTTCACTGAGGCAGGCGGCGGTGGAATTAGGTACCCGGATTTTACTGTACGAGGCGGGCCAAGCGCTGCGTTTTGATGAGATTTCCATTCGCGCCGGGGTGCGCGGAGTGATGAATGTGATGTCGGTGCTCGGCATGACGCGTCGACGCGTTCGCGTAGGCCAGGTGCAGCCTTATGTCGCCAACAACAGCGCGTGGGTTCGCGCTACCGCCAGTGGGATCGTGCGCAGCCTCAAGCACCTCGGTGATCAGGTCGTGAAAGGGGATGTGCTCGCCGAAATTGGCAGCCCCTTTGGCGACGTACTCGATACCGTAAAAGCGCCGCGCGATGGCATTATTATCGGCAAGCAAAATATCCCTTTGGTCCAAGAGGGCGACGCGATGTTTCATGTGGCCTATTTCTCAGAGCCAGATGAAGCGATTGTAGAAAATATCGAAACGATGACTGAGGATCTAAGCCCTGAAGACGGCTTGCCTTACAGCGGAGAAACAGTATGACAATGCAGCAGCTTTTGATACTGGCGGGCATAATCGTAATTTATGTTCTGGGTCGGACCAGTATTGATCGCATCGTACAGAAAATTGGCCGTGAACGTGCGATCAGTGAACACCGCGTGCACTACGTAAAATCGTTCTTGGCCATTGTCTGGTCGGTACTGGCGCTGTCCTTTGGTTTGGTCTTCCTGGGGCTGGGTTTTGATGACCTCGGCTTTTTTGTCGGCTCGGCAATCGCTGTACTCGGTGTGGCATTGTTTGCTCAATGGTCGATACTCAGTAATGTCACAGCAAGCATTTTTGTATTTTTCTTTTTCCCGTATCGCGTGGGTGATGATGTCAAAATTCTCGATGGGGAAAACAGTGTGGAAGGGCGCATTGTCGAAATTACGCTGTTCCATGTCATATTGAGTGATGCCACGGGAGGGGTGTTAACCTACCCGAATGCCATGGTGTTCCAAAAAGCCGTGGCAATCCGAAAGCCGGGCACTGTTGCAGAACCACCAGAGAAGGAGCATGTTGATGAGCGAGCAGACTGACAGAATGATCGTGGGCGCTCTGGAGTTGTGTGAGCTGCCGGAGCTCGGATTACAGGAGCTCGAGGTGCGCGTGGACACAGGAGCGAAAACTTCCTCCTTACACGTCGACAACATGCGTCGCTTTAAAAAAGACGGTAAGCCGTGGATTCGTTTTGATATCCATCCGAACATTCATCGTGTGGAGGAAGTGGTGGAGTGTGAAGCGCGCATTGAAGACATCCGTAAAATTAAATCCTCCAACGGCGTCTCCCAAGAGCGCTACGTGATCAAAACACCCATCGCCATGGGTGGGCAGACCTGGAAAATAGAAATTACCTTAACCGACCGCAGTGATATGAATTATCTGATGTTATTCGGTCGAGAAGGTATGGGGGATAAGGTATTAGTTGACCCCTCTTCGGTGTTTTTACTCAGTAATTAATTGCGGGCATTATGAGCTGGCTCGCCATGCCACGCTGGCATGGCGGTCCTGCGCTCAATTAAATTTTATTCGTCAACCACACAAACTGGTACGGCTCGAGTACCAGGTCTTCACTCAGATCTGAAAATACCTTCTCCGATACCAAGTCTGTCCAGTTGTCGAGGCTGATCAGATTAATGGACGTAAGTGGAATCGTGATTTTTTCATTGCTGATATTGTGAATGCAGAAAATACTCTGATCGCGACGCGGGCTCTGCCGCCAGAAACCAAAAATCTGATCCCCCAGGTGCAAGGTGAATTGCGTGGCATTTGGGTGGAACGCGGGCTGGCGGCAGCGCAGGGCCAGTAGGCGTTTCATTTCCCTGAACACCTTGCCATGATGGGTTCGCTCATCATTGAGTTTCTCCATCAAATCATTGTATTCCCACTTGTAGCGATTAATGCTTCTGTTCTGGCTGGAGAGCATGACGCCCTCGTGGTAATTATTTGTTGCCAGCAGGCTGTGGATGTACAGCGCGGGCACGCCTTCAAGCGATACCATGATGGCGTGAGCACACAGGAAGCGGGCGATTTGGTGCTGGTCCTCGCCGTGCTCGGTGCCCTGCATTGCGTCGAAGAAGGTGATATTGATTTCGTAGGGCTTGTTTTCCCCGTTTGCCGCGGTGCGCCAGGAGATGCGGCCACCAAAATTCTGCATGGTGCGTACAACCGTACCAATATCGTCGTCGTCGAGTAAGCCTTCAGCAGGGCGTAGCCCTATGCCGTCGTGAGAGGCAAGGAAGTTGAAATAAAAGGTGCCGTGTTGAGCGGGGGGCATGCACATCTGCCAGCGTTTCAGGTGCTGGCTGTTCCCGGTAATCATTGCGTGCAACACGAGCGGCGGCAGTGAAAAGTTATACACCGCGTGCGCTTCGTTTGCGTTTCCGAAGTAGCTTAAGTTCTCATGGTTAGGAACATTGGTTTCGGTGATTAAAATCGCTTTAGGGGTATGGTGTTCGATCAGTGTACGTACTAAACGAACAATTTCATGTGTTTTCGGGTGGTGAATACTGGGGTGGCCGAGCTCTTTCCAAACAAAGGCGACCGCGTCGAGCCTGAAGGTGCGCACGCCCTTGTCGAGATAAAAATGAATGATGCGGACAATTTCGCACAGGACCTCAGGGTTGGAAAAATCCAGATCGACCTGGTCGTGACTGAAGGTACACCACACATACTTTTTACCATCCAGTGTCTCGACTTCGCGCAACAGTGGCGACGTACGCGGGCGCACCACCATGGAGAGATCGTCATCGGGGCTGGCTTCAAAAAAGTAGGATTGCCCGGGGTCTTTCCGCTGCTTGAAATTGTCGAACCAACGGCTGCGGCTGGAGCAGTGATTCACGACTAAGTCGCTCATGAGATTACAGCTGCGGGCGATGGCTTCGATGTCTTCCCATTCGCCTAGGCTGTCGTTGACTTGCACGTAGTCTATAACGGAGAAACCGTCGTCCGAGCTGTAAGGAAAGAACGGCAGTATATGAATACCATTAATGACGGTTTTCAGTTCGGCGTTGTAGAACTTGAGCAGTGTGCGCAGTGGGCGATCGTTTTCTTCTTGAATGGAGTCGCCATAGGTAATGAGAAACACATCGTCTTCATCCCAAGCGCTCTCGTGGTCGAGCGGCTTCTGACAGTGGGCATCGAGCCCCATGATGTCGATCAGGCGATCGGCGAGCTCGGTGGAGTCGACTTCTGGGTAGATAAACTGAAGGTGGTTTTCAACAATCAGCTTTAGTTCTTTTTGTATTTGTGTGGGCATGGCGGGGCTCCATCGTCTCTCGGCCAATTTGCCTGCTTTGCAATTCAGGTGGCGCTAGAAAGTGTTGCGTATGAGTCTTGGGTGATTCGGCAGCAGCGATTGGCTTATCTCAACACGTTTGTTTGAAATAAGCAAAATCGCCGCCACTTCTGCGCTTTCTACACTCGGATCGGCACGCGCTTATGCGCCAAATTCCGCCATGTCTGCGTCAACCGCCGAGTAGATTTCATCCAGCACGGTCGGCACGGCGCTGGTGACGCGGTTCCAACTGGGGACAAAAGGTTTCTCCATCGGGTTTTGCAGGAAGCTTTGACCGGCCTGGAGAATATTGCGTGCAAACAGTTCGACCGCCTTCTCTTCACTGTGGGTATCAAATTTGAGCCCGTTCATCCTCGCATCGTTGTAATAGGTTTCGACAAAATCGAGTGCGATACGGAAGTAGGTGGCCTTGATCGAACGGAAGGTTTCCGAAGTGAACACAACGCCATTGGTCGCCAGTTTTCGGAACAGCGCTTTGCTGATGTCGATCGACATTTTAGACAGGCCTTTCGCGGCGTCATCTGCGCTCAAATCCTGATGTTTGTGGTCGTAGGTATCGGCGATGTCGGCCTGACATAGACGGTTGTTGGCGTAGTTGCGGTTCATTTCACTGAGTACGCCAATTTCAAGGCCCCAGTCGGATGGAATACGGATGTCCGTCATCACATCAGCGCGGAAGGAAAACTCACCTGCGAGGGGATAGCGGAAGCTGTCGATGAAATCCAAATAGGATGAGTGGCCGATGGTGCGGATAAGCGCGCGGATGAGTGGGGTCACCAGCAATCGGCTGACGCGCCCGTGAATCTTGCCGTTGGCGACACGCGCGTAATAGCCTTTACAGAACTCATAGTTGAAGTTGGGGTTCGCTACAGGATAGAGCAGGCGGGCCAGCAGCGAGCGATCGTAGGTCACGATGTCGCAGTCGTGCAGGGCAATGGATTCGGTTTGCCCTGAAGCCAAGGTATAGCCCATGCAGTACCAGACATTTCGGCCTTTGCCGGGCTCCATTGGCGACAGCCCTTCCTGTTTGAGTTTTTCGTCGACCGCACGCAGTCGTGGGCCGTCGTTCCACAGCACTTTGTAGTTCTGTTCGAGCGGTTTAAAAAACTCAAGGGCGTGGCGGTACTGTGCTTCGTCCGCGCGATCTAGGCCGATGACAATTTCCGAGAGGTAATCGACTTTGCCGAGCTCTTTCACGATGTTCGCCAATGCGTCACCTTCGAGCTCGGAATAGAGAGAGGGGAGGATCAGGCCCATCGGCCGTGTTTTTGAGAATTGCTTCAGTTCGGCTTCCATATCTTCCAGCGGTCGCTGGCTCAAATTATGTAGTGTTGTAATGATGCCGTTCTGATAAAAATCGCCCATGTGTCAGGACTCCTGATTGAAAAAATTGTTGCTTGCGAGGATGTGACTCATCGCTTCGTGCCATCCCGCAGGGCCATAGGCCTCAGTATAGATCGGTGTGGCCCGACAGTGTGCTTCTGGAAAATCGTGGGAGGGAGAGCGCACAAATACGGGGAAATCCGCAATGTTGAGCATGTCGAGGTCGTTGTGACTGTCGCCGAGTGCAATCAGCGCCGCATCTTTGTCGAGCTGCATGCATTTTTTTCAGCGCGAGCAGCGCGTGGCCTTTATCGCTTTGACCCAGTACATGAATGAAGCGCCCGCCGCGCAGTACGCGCAAGCCAGCCGCTTGCAGGCTTTTGGTGAGTATTTTGAGATTGGCATCGCTGTCGCGCCAAAGCAGGGGTTCCGAAAACTGCCGCTTCATGGCGCGCATCGCGTCTTCGGTGCTCAACCCGGTGTGTTGGATGACGTCGTCTACGTGCCAATCCCTGAAGCCTTCGAAGTCCCATTGATGGCTGCGGCGCAGGTTATGAAGAATGGTCAGTATGTGTTCGCGGTGGTAGCCAAGCACGATGCGGGTGAATTGTTCATCGTAGGCTTCGGTGCCAATCGCACCAAAGCGACTGTGCACGGGGAAGTAAATCGCTGAGCCGTTTTCGACCACAAACGGCGCGTTCAGCCCAAGTTGGTGCTGGAGGCGCTCGACCTCCTCGAGGGTTTTACTGGTGTTGATGATGACGGGCACATTGTGTTCGTCCAGTGCGCTTAGGCTCGGTAAAGCTTCGCGCCAAGAATAGGTATGGTGATCCAGCAGGGTGCCGTCCAGGTCGGTGGCGACCAGTAACTTCGGGGCGCTCATGATGGTGACTGTGCCTCGTTCAATGGGGTGAGGGAGTAGATGGAGTGGTCTTCCTTCAGCGCCAACACCCAGTCAGCCTGTGCAGGCAAGGTGTCCAGGCAATGTCGGGTGAGTCGTTCGTAATGGGAAATGAAGCGGCGTACGGCCTCCTCATCAAGCAGGCGTGCGCTGTCGTTCGGGTGAGTTTCGTTCCAGCGCTCTACCAATTTGCGCTCTTGTAGCCAGCGCCATTCGAACACGCACTCGAAGGAAGGCGCGGTGATGACTATGCGTTTATCCAGCAGTGAATAAAGTTGTTGATACGGCCCCGCCAGCGCTTTATTTACATAATGACGCCAATGTGCGTCCGGGTCCTCCTGCGCTTCGAGCGCGTTGATCGGGGTCGCTAGCAGGGCTTCGGGCTGAGGCGTCGCGCCCACGCACCAGCCTTCAAAAATGATGACATCGACGGGGCCTTCAATGCTGTCCCATTCGTCTGTGGGCTTTCTATCGTCCACGGCTTTATTAAATCGTGGGATATGGCAGTGGTGCCCCGCACCCAACTGCTTGAGCTTCTGTATGGTCTGCTGGGCCAATTCGACGTCGTGCGTTCCGGGTACACCGCGTGTTTTCAGGAGAGGATGTACCTGAGCTGCGAGGCTTTGGCGTTCGGCATGCGTCAGATAAAAATCATCGATGGATAAAGAGACGGTGCGCAGCCCATGCTCGTGTTGCAGCAAAAAACAGAAAAAGTCGGCCAGGGTGCTTTTACCGCTGCCCTGCGTGCCCTGAACGCCCAATACGAGGGGCTTGCCTTCGTGCAGCGCCGCAATGTCTTGGGTGACGGGGCGGTACCAGCGGTCAACAGTGTCGATAAAGGAACTGGGAAGGCGATGCGCGTTGATCAGATCGTTCAGCGATGTGTGTTCCATTTTGGTTCAATGCTACCTTGTCTTCCGACTCAATTTGAAAATATGATCCACCATGGTGCATATTTTTCTATTCTCTCTACGCGCGACCGCGACTTTACGAGATTACTCGGATAAACAGCAATTTTTGAACCAAAACAGGGCCTTCCCCTACCGCAAAAGGGATTAATTTCCGCTGGGTGGGGCCGTTTGGATGAACCACTCGCATTCCTCGACCGCGGCGAACCAGGGTACGAGCTCGGGGTTGTGCTGGCTCCAATTGAGCTGAGGCAGGCGGAAATCGAGATAGCCGAGCGCGGCGGCCAGAGTAAAGGTCGCCATATTCGGTTTTTCTGCGCTGCCGACGTGCGTGACATCCAAGGCCACCAGGCTGGCAGTGATGGCCTCGTGCCAGCGTCCAAGCCAGTATTCACTGTGCTCGGTGCTACGACGGGTTTCCATAACAATGTGGACGGCCGCCTCAAGTATGCCGTTCGCATAGGCCTGCTGTTTCCGCTGGGCGTAGTAACTCACCTCTCCTCGGTTAAGTGTTGAGGGAGCGCCGTTCAACGCGTGTTTGTCGTCGAGGTACTCGAGAATGAGGTCGCTCTCAAACAGGTTCAGCTCGCCGTCGACGAGCGCGGGAATTTTGCCAAGGGGGTTATGTTTGCGTAACTCGTCACTCTCAAAGGTGAGGACATGCAATTGGCAGTGATCAATCAGGCCACTGTAATGGAGGAACATGCTCACTTTGCGAGCGTAGGGAGAAGTGTGGCTGTAATAAAGGTGCATGAGGCCTCCTACGTGGCTAAGACGTTGACGCGCTGCGTATGTGATTGAATCTCCACTCGAGAATTGTACCGGAGCGGTCGACGCAGCAAACAATCTAAGATGCCACAAATTCGGACTGAGAGCAGGTTTTTCTGGGACTGGGGCAGGGCACAGAGCTGGCAATATCCCCAACGCATAAAAAAAGGAGCCGAAGCTCCCTTTTTGGACGTGTCGACCTGGGCCGATTATACGTCGTAGGTGGTTGAGGCGGTGTCGCCGCCACGGCCGGTCCAATTGGTGTGGAAAAACTCACCGCGTGGACGGTCGATGCGCTCGTAGGTGTGCGCACCGAAGAAGTCGCGTTGTGCTTGCAGCAGGTTCGCAGGCAGGCGCGCCGTGCGGTAACCGTCGAAGTAGCAGAGTGCAGAACTGATGGTAGGAATCGCGATGCCGTTAGACAGTGCGGAGGCCGCCACGCGACGCCAGCCCGCTTGAGCTTCTTCCACTTTCGCCTTGAAGTAGTCGTCGAGCAGCAGGTTGCTGAGTTCGGCGTTTTTGTCGAAGGCGTCTTTGATGTTGCCGAGGAAGGCGGAACGAATGATACAACCACCGCGCCACATCATGGCGATGCCACCGTAGTTCAGGTTCCAGCCGTGCTCTTTCGCCGCTTCACGCATCAGCACATAGCCCTGCGCGTAGGAAACGATTTTCGAAGCAAAAACCGCTTGGCGCAGGTCTTCGATGAAGGCCGCTTTGTCGCCGGTGAATTCGGGCTTGGGGCCGGAAATGCGTTCACTGGCCAGCACGCGCTCTTCTTTCTGAGCGGAGAGGCAGCGCGCGAATACGGCTTCGCCAATCAAGGTCAGAGGCACACCGAGGTCAAGGGCAATAATGCCGGTCCACTTACCGGTGCCTTTTTGGCCTGCAGTGTCGAGGATCTTCTCAACCAGTGGCTCACCGTCCTCGTCTTTGTACGCCATGATGTCACGGCTGATTTCGATCAGGTAGCTGTCGAGGTCACCTTTGTTCCAGTCGGCGAACACCTCGTGCATTTCGTCGGCACTCATACCGAGCAGCTCTTTCATGATCTGGTAGGCTTCACAGATCAGCTGCATGTCACCGTATTCGATGCCGTTGTGCACCATTTTAACGAAGTGACCCGCCCCGTCTTCACCAACCCAGTCACAGCAAGGGCTGCCGTCTTCGACTTTAGCGGAAATGTTTTGGAAAATGGGTTTGACGTGCGGCCAGGCTTCGGGAGAGCCACCAGGCATGATGGAAGGGCCAGTCAGTGCGCCTTCTTCACCGCCGGATACGCCGGAACCGATGAACTGAATGCCTTTTTCGCGCAGATAGGCCACACGACGGTTGGTGTCAGGGAAGTGGGTGTTGCCGCCATCAATAATGATGTCGCCTTTGTCGAGCAGAGGGATCAGTTGCTCGATCACAGCGTCTACCGCTGGGCCGGCTTTCACCATCAGCATAATTTTACGTGGTGATGCGAGGGAGTCGACCAGCTCTTCGATGGAGTGAGCGCCTCGAATAGACTTGCCTTGAGCGCGGCCGTTAATGAAGTTGTCGACTTTGTCAGTCGAGCGGTTATAGGCTGTAACAGTGTAGCCATGGTTAGCCATGTTTAGGATGAGGTTTTCACCCATCACGGCGAGGCCGACGAGACCGATATCTGACTTTTCTTTCATAGCGTGATTTGCGTGTCCTGTAGTGAGAAGACGACTGCGATGCAGCCTTGTAAGAATCGGGGGTCCCTAGGCGACATAGGAGTCTTTACGGGGCCGCAACGATACCATTAAAGGGCTCTGGATGGAATTCCCAGCCCCTATTTGTGAATCGAAAACACCGCAATCGGCGTAGAAATCCCCTGATATGTCGGCAATCCATCCGTTAACGTCACCGTCGTGTGAGTGCCCGATAGTTTAACGAAGCAAGGTGAACAATGGATTTCATTCCCACGAAGGATTGGTACTACACCCGCGCGGGCGACCCGAGGGGGTATATCCAGCCGCACGCATTGCAGGAGCTGTGGTTTCATACTGGCACGGCCTGTAATCTCGCGTGTCCGTTCTGTTTGGAAGGCTCCAAGCCGGGCGACACACGCCTGGACCGCATTACCCTGGAAGACGCACAGCCCTATATCGACGAAGCACTGACATTGGGTGTCGAACAATTTTCGTTTACGGGTGGGGAACCCTTTGTTGTGCGGGATATGGTTCGGATTCTGCGCTATGCCGCGACCCATCGCCCGTGTCTCGTATTAACCAATGGGACCGAACCCGTGCTGAGACGCTTGACCCAGATAGCTGAGCTACGGAACTGCGCGCATCCGGTGTCCTTTAGGGTGTCGATCGATTGGCCCGATCAAAGTCAGCACGATGCGGGGCGCGGCGAGGGCAGTTTTCAAAACGCGTGGGAGGGCATGCGTGCGCTGCATGCGCTCGGTTTTAAGGTGTCGCTGGCTCGACAAATGCGCAAGGACGAAGATCGTGACTCAGTGGATGCGGCGTATCAGGCGCTCTTTGCTGAATGGGGGCTGCCCGTCGACACGCACATCGTCGCCTTTCCCGATTTTCAGGTACCCCACAGCGAGGTGGATGTGCCTGAAATAACCGAAGACTGCATGACCCGCTACCAGACGGAAGCACAACGACGCGCCTATATGTGCGCCTACAGTAAGATGTTGGTCAAGGAGCAGGGGGAGATGAAAGTCTTCGCGTGCACACTCGTGGATGATGATGCGCGTTACGGTGTTCGCGGCTCGCTCAGGGACGCTATGGCACAGCGTGTCCTGTTACGTCATCACCGATGCTTTAGTTGCTTTTCGATGGGCGCCTCGTGTTCCGAACTGTAGAGTCCTGGCAACGCCGCACCCTGTGGCATTGCGTCGCGTTATAGACTCTGGCAACGTAGCGCAAAAATCCGCAACCATTAAAAGGGTCGCAATGCGCATACACGCCTTTCTTACCGTCGTTCTCTTCCTCCTTCTTCCGCATGCCCAGGCATTAGTGGTACTGCAATACCACCATGTTTCCGAAGATACCCCGCGCAGTACCAGTGTGACGCCGGAGCGATTTAAGGCGCATATGGATTACCTAGCGGAACATAACTATAAGGTACTGTCGCTGAGCCAGGCGGACGCTGCCCTCAGAAGCGGCCATGCGCTACCTGATAACGCCGTGCTGATTACCTTTGATGATGGCTATCGCTCAATCTTTGATGAAGCTTTTCCCGTATTGCAGAAACGAAAATGGCCCTTTGTGGTTTTTATTAACAGCCAGCCTCACGATGAAGGGCAACGCTCGCATATGACGTGGGAAGAATTACGCGAACTCAGCCAACACGGTGGCGACATCGCCAACCATAGCCGTCATCACCCGCATATGATTCGTCGAGAGAAAGATGCAGATGCGAGTCAAATCTTTAAGGAAGAAGTAGCCTATTGTCAGCAACGTATCGAAGAGGAGATCGGGCGAGCACCACTTTGGTTTGCCTATCCTTTTGGTGAATACGACCGTGCGCTGCAGAAACAATTGGCAGAAGCGGGGTATCTGGCTTTTGCGCAACACAGTGGCCCGGTCTCGACCGGGGGGGATTTACAGGCCATTCCACGTTTTCCCTTTGGTGGTGACTATGGCGATATCAGTGACTTCGCCACGAAAGTAAAAAGTGTGCCGATGAACGGATTGACGATACGGGTGACGGATGAAAACAAAAAAGCGCTTAATGAAACTGCGCTGCCACTTGATGTCGAGAAGCCGGTGTTGTGGCTGACCTTGCCAGATGCACTACGGCAGCTCAATCTGAATTGTTTTGCGAGTGGCCAAGGCGCCATCCCGGTTGAAAAAGTAGGCGATGAGTTACGCGTGCAGGCCGCCAAGCCTCTCCCGGTCGGGCGCAGTCGGTATAATTGTACCGCCGCCGCCGGGAAGGGGCGTTTTTATTGGTTCTCAGACATGTTTATCCGCCGAGGGGCGGATGGTTCATGGCAGCATGAATGAGCGGGCGCCTATCAGTTGTACATGGACGGCATCTCTGGTGCCGCAACGGGCTCACCTTTTATCCGTGTTTTGGCGCCACTCATGCCGAAGTCGAGTAAGCGCGTCTCTGTATGCATGTCGTCGCCATTACTGGTAGTGACGGCCGTACCGTAGACGATGCCGAAGGGCACTTTTTCGGTAATGCAGGTTCGACTTTTACTGTGAATAACAATTTCTTTGAACATGATCTTGGTGCGACTCTCCCCTTCGCCCTCGAGCATGGTGCAGGTAAAGCTCCCCGCAGGGACTTCCCATTTTTCGCTTCCTGTTTCACGAAAGTCGAAATCAAATTCGGCGCCCATTGCGGCGAGCATTTGTTGAGCCAGCATGCCGCTGTTGCTGATCAGGATGGGCTCGTCATCGCCGCTCTGCAATATGATTTCTTCTCCGAATCCTCGCAGGTTTGTCATTAGGCTCGCTGCGTCCTCGTGCATGCGCGCTTCCGGGACAAGTACCTTCATCGTCATTGGGTCGCCATCGGCTTTTCGCTTGTCTTTTTTGATTTTGAAATTCTGCATGTGCATTTCAATCCAAACGAACGGCGATCCATTGCGTGATTCTTTTTCGAGTAAAGACACGGTGACCACGGCGGCGCTTTGCTTGCCTTTGTGATCTGTGCTGATTTCTTCGCGGGTTTGCCAGCTTCCAATCGGGGTGGAACTGGCTAAGTCGAAGGCGTGGCTGATAGACGTGAAGCAAAAGTAAATGACAAGTAAAGCGCATAAACGATTCATCGATCTCTCCTTAGATGACGTACGGTAACTAACGTGAGGGTTTTCGCTGTGATTTTGCGTAGTGGTATGTCGTAGAGCCTATTTATGTTTATTTAAATGGCGCGTAGAGCGCGCCAGCTTATGATTCTGCCTGCTGTACCTGTTTGACTTATCAGGAGTCAGCGCAGTGCTCTTGCGGCATCCAATGCAAAATAACTCAGTATGGCATCGGCGCCGGCCCGCTTGAAGCACAGCAGGGATTCGAGAATGGTTTCCTCGCCGAGCACGCCTTTTTCGATGGCCAGTTTTTGCATGCTGTATTCCCCGCTGACCTGATAGGCGAACGTGGGCACCTGAAAATGCTGTTTTACTCGGTAGATAATGTCGAGGTAGGGCAGGCCAGGCTTGACCATCACCATGTCCGCTCCTTCGTCGATATCGAGTCCGACTTCGTGCAGGGCTTCGTCACTGTTGGCGGGATCCATTTGATAGTTCTGTTTGGTGCTCTTACCAAGGTTGGAGGCCGAGCCCACCGCATCGCGGAAGGGGCCATAAAACGCAGAGGCGTACTTGGCGGAGTAAGCCAGCAGTGCCGTGTTAATAAAACCGTGGTTATCGAGCTCTTCTCGCAGGGCGCCGACACGCCCATCCATCATGTCGGACGGTGCAATCACATCGGCACCGGCTTCCGCGTTGCAGCGGGCTTGAGCGCGCAGCGCTTTAATAGTGGGGTCGTTCAGCACGTAGCCGTCGTCATTGATGATGCCGTCCTGTCCGTGCGAGGTATACGGGTCGAGTGCACCGTCGCAGATAATACCGAGCTCGGGGAACTCGGACTTCAGCGCCGCAACGGCGCGCGGGATCAAGCCGTCGGGATTGTGCGCTTCCTCCCCGTTGGGGGTTTTGAGCGCACTATCAATGACGGGAAACAGTGCCAGTGCTGGAATGCCGAGATTTTGTGCCTCTTCTGCCACTTGCAGCAAACTGTCTATGCGCAAACGGAATTGCCCAGGCATGGACTGAATTTCCTGTCGTGCCTCGCCGGGCCCGTCCAATACGAATACGGGGTAAATCAAGTCCGAGGCGCTCAATGCATGTTCGCGCACCAAGGCGCGGTTGAATGCCTTGAAACGATTACGGCGTAGACGGGTGGAAGGGAATTGGCGCGACATAGAAAGGTTCCGAATTCAGGTTCGTCGTCATGTTAAGTGCTGGCACAAAGGAGTGCAATCTGTCGAGGTAATAGGCGCCATCTATAGAAGCCGGGCGATTCGTGCAAAGCCTGAACAATTCCTGCGATTCGTCAAATCACTGAAACAAAAGCTTCACGAAAGCTGCAATATTCTGACACGTAAATGCAAAACGTTCCCGTTAGTGTCTGCTTGCCGTTTTTATATGTGGGATTTTAACCCGCAATACAGACAACACTGAAAAAATCAGACTAACGGAGTGGACACATGAAAGCCAAAGGCTTAGCAACCTTGAGTGCGCTGGCGCTTGCAGTTTCTGCAGGTGTACAGGCGCAAGTCATGCCTGCATCGCAAACCAGCAATGCCTGGTACACCGATGCTCAGGCGAAAATCGCAGAAAAAACTGCTCGTACCCAGAGCGACAGCGCCAAGAATGTCATCTTGTTTGTGGGTGATGGCATGGGGATTTCTACCCTGACCGCCGCGCGCATTTATGAGGGCCAGCTTGAGGGTGGCAATGGTGAAGAAGGCTACCTGAGCTTCGAAACCTTCCCTTATACCGCGTTGGTCAAAACCTACAACGTGGATGCACAAACGCCTGACTCAGCAGGCACCATGACCGCCATGATGTCCGGTATCAAAACCGATGTGGGCACGATTGGTGTCGACGAAGACATCGTGCGCGGTGACTGTTCAACCGTTGCTGGAAACGAAGTCGTGACCGCACTGGAGTGGGCCGAAATGAAAGGGCTGTCCACGGGTGTGATCTCGACTGCGCGTATCACGCACGCGACCCCTGCCGCGACCTATGCCAAGTCGGCTGATCGCAACTGGGAAGACAATTCGGATATGCCCGCGTCAGCGAGCGAGTGTGAAGACATCGCCTCTCAGCTTATCAACTTTGAAGCGAACCTCGAGAGTCGCTTTGCCGACACCGATGTCGACGGTATTGAAGTCGCGATGGGCGGTGGCCGTCGTCACTTCCTGCCAAAAGACACCGCCTATAACGTAGAAAAGCCCGTAGAAGCAGGTGAAGAAGGTGATCGCACCGATGGTCGCGACCTGCCTACAGAGTGGACGACGATGTATGAAAACGGCGTCTACGTTACCGATCAAGCAGGTTTTGATGCGATCGATACGGAGAGCACTGAGCGTGTATTGGGCTTGTTCAACGAGAGCCACATGCTGTACGAAGCCGACCGCGCCAACGATATCGCTGGTGAGCCTTCCCTCTCTGAAATGACCGAGAAAGCCATTCAAGTACTCGACAACAATGACAACGGCTATTTCCTGATGGTGGAGTCTGGTCGAATTGACCACGGTCACCATGCGGGCAGCGCCTACAACGCATTGACCGACACACTGGAGTTTGCAGCGGCGGTTCAGGCAGCGGTCGATACGGCCAGCGATGATACGCTGATTCTGGTGACGGCAGACCACAGCCACGTGTTCACGATTGCAGGTTACCCCAAGCGTGGCAACCCCATCTTGGGCAAAGTTGTGGCTGTCGGTTCCGACACGCCTTCTCTGGCCTCTGACGGCATGCCTTATACCACTGTGGGTTACACCAACGGCCTCGGCTTTGCGGCGATCGACGGTGAAACCGACGCGGATGTTCGATACGGCATGGCGGGCGACACCGGTCGAGTCGACTTGACCAGTGTGGATACAGAAGACAGTGGTTTCCATCAGGAAGCACTGATCCCCCTCGGTTCCGAGACACACGCGGGTGAAGACATCTCTCTGCACGCAATGGGCCCTGGCGCGCACAAAGCGCAAGGCACCATCGAGCAGAGCGTGGTATTCCACCTGATCCGTGAAGCGCTTGGCCTGGACGCAGAATAAGAGGAGAGACAATCATGAACATGTTTAAAAAGAGTATCTTGTCTGCTGCTGTTATCGCGCTTGCGGCATGTGGTGGCGACGACGGAAAAGACGGTAGCGATGGCGCCCAGGGCGACGCGGGATACAACAGCTTGATCATTCAAACTGAATTGGCCATGGGTGATGAAAACTGCCCTGGTGGCGGTATCCAATTCGACTCTGGCGTCGATATGGATCGCAGCGGCACGTTGGAAGACAGCGAGATCATGGACACCAACTACAGCTGCTCGCCGTATGAAGAAGATAATTTCGACATGCTGGCAAACACGACAAGCAATCCGTGGTACACCGCTTCGGCAGCAAAAGTGGCTTCCCCTGCTTCCTATGAAACCACACGCGGTGCAGCGAAAAACGTGATTCTGTTCGTCGGTGATGGCATGGGCGTATCGACCGTGACTGCAGCGCGTATTCTCGAAGGTCAGCTCAAGGGCATGATGGGCGAAGAAAACGTATTGAGTTTCGGTGAGTTCCCGTTTGCGGGTCTGGCCAAGACCTATAACGTTGACGCACAAACGCCTGACTCGGCCGGTACGATGACCGCCATGATGTCTGGTGTAAAAACCGACGTCGGCACCATCGGTGTGGATGAAGACATCGTTCGTGGTGACTGCTCTTCAGTCGCCGGTAACGAAATGGTGACGGCAATGGAGCTCGCCGAAATCGCAGGCAAGAGCACGGGTGTGATTTCGACTGCGCGTATCACGCACGCAACCCCTGCGGCGACGTATGCCAAGTCCGCTGATCGCAACTGGGAAGACGTATCGGATATGCCGGCGGAAGCCGTGGGTGTGTGTTCCGATATCGCCGCTCAGTTGGTGGAGTTCGAAGCAAATCTGGAAGCGCGTTATGCCGGTTTGGATGTCGACGGATGGGAAGTTGCGCTGGGTGGTGGTCGACGTCACTTCCTGCCTAACGACGTGGCGGCGAACGTAGAGAAGCCGGAAGCGGCAGGTGCGGAAGGAGATCGTACTGACGATCGCAACCTGATCACCGAGTGGCAGGCAAACTACGCGGACGGTGCGTTTGTGTCTGATCTCGCCGGCTTTAACGCGGTGGACACAGAAAACACGCCTCACCTGTTTGGTCTGTTTAATGAGAGCCACATGCTGTACGAAGCGGATCGTGCGAACGACATCGCCGGTGAGCCCTCATTGAGTGAAATGACAGGCAAGGCCATCGACGTGCTCGACAATAACGAAGAAGGTTTCTTCCTGATGGTGGAGTCGGGTCGAATTGACCACGGTCACCACGCGGGCAGTGCCTACAACGCGTTGACCGATGCCATCGAATTCGCCGCGGCGGTACGCACTGCCGTACAGAAAACCGATGCGGAAGAAACGCTGATCATCGTCACGGCTGACCATAGCCACGTGTTCACGATTGCCGGTTACCCCAAGCGTGGTAACCCCATTCTGGGTAAAGTGGTGCCCGTCGGCTCCGAGGCGGTGTCTCTGGCAGCAGACGGTATGCCTTACACCACTCTGGGCTACACCAATGGATTGGGCTTCCGCAACCTCGGCAGCGAAACGGATGCCGATGCGGCGTACAGCGCAGGCCCGGATGCCGGTCGTAAGAACCTGACTCTGGTCGATACAGAATCAACCGGTTTCCATCAGGAAGCGCTCGTGCCTCTCGGTTCGGAAACGCATGCTGGCGAAGATGTGGGTATCTATGCATCAGGCCCGGGTGCGGCTCTCGTGACAGGCACTAACGAGCAGAGCGTTGTATTCCATGTTATGGAATACGCTGCGGACCTGATTGCCAAGGCCAATGCCAAGCTGGGTTCAATCTAAGTGTCTGCGAGCGTGATGCTGTCATAAAAGCGTCACGCCGCTGAGACATGCTTTGGGGCCCTTCGGGGCCCTTTTTCATTTTTGTGACGTCTTTTTTCGAAAAAAGGCAGGAGCGCCTCAGATGCTGTGTGCTCCGAAAGTTTCAGTAAGGAGAACCGTGTTGAAAACTGTTTTGAGTATTCTTTGTGTGACGTTGATGGTGGCCTGCAGTCGCGCTGCGGATGTGCCCGAAGTCTCGCTGACATTGGAATGCGACAGCCTCGATTCTGATTATCTCGGTGCGCGCTATCAGGTGTCGCATGCGCAAGGGAAAAACGCAGGTCAGTATGAGTTGACCTTGTGGCGTGTAGGGACGGTCGCCTTGCACAGTTACAGTGAGCCTGCGATCAGCCGTTCTTATGCCGTCTCCCGTCGTGGCGATATTTATGAGCACCATTATTTCGATGCGGATCGCCGTGCAATTGAGTTTGAAGCGAGAGCCACAGAGCCCGAAGCCGCCGAACAGTTTTGGCAGGAAAAGCGCACCCTGGTCACTGAGGATTTTCGAAGCCGTCTCAAATTGGTTGATGAGCAAGGCGAGTCCTGCACTCGACTGGCGCAGTATTCGGGTGAAGTGGATGAATTGCAGTACCAATTACTTTGGTGGCCTGAGCTTGATTTGCCGGCGTACTTTTCCGTAACGGATCATCACGGCGACCCTGTATTGAGCTGGACTTTTATTGAATTAAATCCGGAAGCGGACGCCGCAAAGCAGGCACTCGCCGACCGGCAGGCTTACATGTCAACGGATTTCGCCGACATTGGTGATAATGAAACGGATCCGTTTTTGCGCAATATGATCAACCTGGGGTTTATTGATCACGGCAACAGCGGCTTTTACGATTCAGAGGGCAATGACATGGGCGCGGCCAACGACCACCACGGTCATGCTCATTGATGCACGGCACCTGCGCATAAATCCAGCCAGCGCTCCAGGCTGGCATTGCGGTATTTTTGTCGGTGCACGGCAATATACAGTGAGCGAGAAAAATCCAACTCCGGGCACGGCAGCGGCACCAACGCGCCGTGCTCAAAGTCTTCCGCGAGCGCAATTTCGGACAGTGCGCTGATACCCAAACGTTTACTGACCGCGCGCTTAATGGCCTCGGTTTGTTCCAGCTCAATGGCAATATTGAGTTCCGGTAAGTGGCCGTAGAGCGCTCGGTCAAAGGTTTGACGTGTGCCCGAACCCATTTCTCGCAGTACCCACGTCGCAGTGCGTAGGTCGTCGACAGTAATGTGCGACTTTGCGGCCAGGGGGTGCTCGGGGCTGCAGAAGCAAATGAGGCGATCTTCACGCCATGGTTGTATGTTCAGGTCTGGGTGTTGAATTTCGCCTTCGAGCATACCGACATCGATGTCGAAGTTGAGCAGCTCTCTCGTGATTTTTTCCGTGTTGGCAATATCCAGATTGATGTGCGCACCAGGCGCATGACTGAGGTATTGCTCAATCAGGTCGACGCATAAATAGTTGCCGATGGTTAGAGTCGCACCGATTTTCAGGTTTCCGAGCGCATTATGGCGGCTGAAGTCTTCTTGCAGTTCCTGCGCCATGGCCATCAGAGACTCCGCCTTGACGCGCAGCATGCGCCCCTGTTCATTGAGTTTCAGGCGTTTGCCAATGCGGTCAAACAATTGCAGGTCGAACTGATTCTCCAGCTCTTTCAGGGCTCCACTCGCGGCACTTTGTGACAGGGAAAGCTGTTCTGCCGCACGGCTGACATTTTCGTGATGGGCGATCGCGAGAAAGACCTGTATCTGTCGCAGGCTGTAGCGCATGTGATCTCCGCTGTGGGCAGTGTGGCCCCTCATTATAAGAGGGAATACAGATAACAGATATAGGTATTAGCTGATTTACAGATATAAGCGGGGAAGTTTTAATAGCCTCATCATTTAAGAACCTGCGAGAGGGGGCTATGGCTGCCAATCTGATTGAAGAGACTGTGCTCGACGTACATCACTGGACCGACACGCTGTTTAGTTTCAAAACCACGCGAAATCCGGGATTCCGATTCCGCAACGGCCATTTCACGATGATGGGCTTGGAACAGGACAACGGGCGCCCCTTGCTGCGTGCATACAGCATCACCAGCGCGAACTATGAAGAGCACCTCGAATTCTTCAGCATCAAGGTGCCAGACGGGCCTTTGACCTCGCAACTGCAGAACATCAAGCCGGGCGATAAAATTCTGGTTAACAGCAAAACAACGGGGACGCTGGTTACCGACGCGCTGCTGCCCGGCAAGCACTTGTATTTGATCAGTACAGGGACGGGCTTGGCGCCGTTTCTCAGTATCATTAAGGACCCGGAGGTCTACGAGCAGTACGACAAGGTTATCCTTACTCATGGTGTGCGCTTTGTGGATGAGCTGGCCTACCGTCAGCTGATTGAAGAAGAGCTGCCTGAAAATGAATACTTTGGCGACATCATTCGCGACAAGCTGCTCTATTACCCCTCGGTGACACGAGAGGATTTCGAGCGGACCGGGCGCTTGACCGAATTGCTGGATGGGGGCCAACTCACGGGTGAACTCGATCTGCCGGAGCTGGACCCTGAATCCGACCGTTTCATGATTTGTGGTAGCCCGAGCATGCTCAAGGACACTTGCGCCATACTGGATCGCCGCGGCTTTCGCGAGGCGCGTAACGGCGAGCTTGGCCACTATGTGATAGAGCGCGCCTTTGTCGAGCAATAGCCGGGTAAACGGCGATGCAGCGCCCGCGCGGCGCGGGGCGGCAAGCTTGCGACGGCAATCGAAAGCCTGCTAATATCGCGGGTCTTTCGCGGGCACACAGCCTCGCTTGGCGGCAGATGCTGCAGGCGGCGCTGGCCTTGAATGTACAAACCATCCATAAGAATTATTACTATGTCGTCATTGATGTTTTACGCGAACCCCATCCCGCTGGACAAGAAAAAGCACGCCAATTTCAAACTCAAGCGTCAGGATAATTACGGTTTTGCTCAGGATTCGAACTCGGTGCCCGTTGCCGGCTTTGAGTTTTTTGAGGCCAGCCGCAGCTTTCCGATCTTCTTCGTCAAGAACCAGAAAGAGAACTTTATCCCCATCGCGATTCTGTCACTTAAGCAGAAGGGGCATGACCTCGGTGACACATGGGAAGATGCCTACGTTCCTGCTTATGTGCGTCGCTACCCCTTCATCCTGAGTTCCGACGGTATGGTCCTGTTTGACAGCGAAGCACCGCATTTGCAGGAGTCTGAAGGTGATGCGCTGTTCGATGCGGAAGGTGAAGCATCAGAGACCACGAAGGAAATCGTGAAGTTTCTCGAGACCGTGGATCACGGATACCGTCTCACCGAAGAATACTGCAAGGCCTTGGGTGAAAAGGGCGTGCTCGAGCCGTTTCAGGGGCAGGTCAAGTTTCCTCAGGGTTCCGTCAATTTAGGCGATCTTTACGCGATTAACGAGAAGAAATTGCACGAAGTTCTCAATGAAACTGACGTCAATGAGTGGTTCAAGAAAGGCTGGTTGGCCTGGAGTCACGCGCACTTGCATTCACTCGGTTCCATGCAGGAAATCTTCCGTCGCGCGCGCAAAAGCGGTGCGGCTGTGGCAGAGCCTGCAGCGGCTGAATAAGCGGCATTCCGCTCTCTGTCCGGGGTAGCTAGTTGGCTACCCCTACCTTCGTTTTCTGTGTTCTCCCCGCGCGCTTGGCGCACATCAGTGCTAGTGTCAACAGGCCCTAGAGTTTTAACATACCCGGGTTTTGTGACCTGTGCCCACGACACGGTGGCGGTTGATTGCTGTAGTCGGTCTATACTAAAGCCATTACTCTTACAATTATTGATTCCTGAATGAAGTTAAGCGTCAAGCTCGCGATCTATATTACTGTGCTCGCTGTCCTAAGCAGTGGTGTGGTGACGGTGAATTCGTCGCTGGGCATTCAGAAGCGGGTGGATCAGTCTGTGTCCGAATCCATCTCCTCGCTGGTCAAGACGGTGTACAGTATGGCGGCCACCTCCACCTACGTGGTGAATGAGGAGTTGGCGCGTGAAGTGATTGAGGGGCTGGAGTACAACGATACCGTCGCCTGCGCGATGATTCAGTCGGACTCCATGACCGTGTTCAGCTCGAGCCCTTGTGAAGGTGAACCCGACGTCACGCGTAAATTGCTTTCACCCTGGGATGATACCGAGGTCGTCGGCGAGCTGCTTGTCTACAAAGATGATGAGTTCATGAAGGCACTTGCCCAAGAGCAAGCGAAATTTGAGCTCTATACCATGATCAAGCTCATCTTGATCATCAGCGCATCTATCTTATTCATAACTTACTTTCTGATCACCAAGCCGATAGAGCGGGTATCGAAACAGCTCGGAAAAGTGCGTTTTGAAAAAGATGTCGATCTGTTGGATGAGGGGGCGCGTAAAGACGAGATCGGTGATATTAGTCGAGTCATCAATCTGATGCTGGCCAACGCCAAAAAACAGATTATCAGTGAGCAGCTACTCGCGCGTCGCACTCAGGAGCTGAGTAATCATTTTCGTCTGATCTTTGAATTATCGAAGAACTACCTTGCCGTCACGGACAACGATCTGCGCCTCAAGTACTTTAATCCGCGTTTCGAAGAGCTTTTGCGATTCTCTCGCGGAGAGCGGTCTGTCATGCATCAAAATGACTGGCTCGGCAGTATTTCGGAAGATCCAGACAGTCTGCGCGCGCTATTTGATTCGGTGCAGGAGCCGGATGTACCGACCACGACGGAAATCGAATGCAGTTACAATAACGGCAGCGAATTGGTGCATAACTTTTTTTCACTGACCTTTGTGAAAAGTAATGCCGACGGACATGGTATGACCGTACTGATCTTTATCACGGACATTACCGAGCACCGCCGTAAGCTGTTGGAAACCGAATACGAAGCCAGTCACGACAATCTGACCAAGCTCTACAACCGCTTGGCAGCGACCCGGAAAATTCGTCACATGCTCTCGGGTATGGAGCCGGGGCAGCAGGTGGCGATATTATTCATCGACCTGGATGGCTTTAAGAAAATCAATGATGATCTTGGGCACGATGCAGGGGATACCATCCTGCGTGTGATCTCGACGCGCATCAAATACACGATACGTAAAACGGATATCGCCTGTCGTTGGGGCGGAGATGAATTTCTTGTCGCGCTCAGCGATGTGACGCTGGCTCAGGCCACCAAGGCCGCGAATAAGTTGCTGCAGTCCATCCTCGAGCCTATCACCATCAAGGCCAGCGACGAAGTGCGCAGCGTTGGTGCCAGTATTGGTCTGGCTTTGAGTAGTGATGAAGTAAGCGATTTCTCGACCCTGTATGACCAGGCGGATCGCACCATGTATCAGGTCAAAAAGTCGGGGAAAAATGCCGTCCTCGTCCACTCGCGATAGCGTTCGCGCTCAGTCAAAATTCGTTCGACCAAGCCCCAGTTGATTTCAGATCAAGCCAGTGCGGCGCACTTAATGGTGGGGTGTGCTTATCGGGGGGAGTTCGAAGCGACTAATTTTTTTTTCGTTGTTGAGTTCGATGGTAAAAGCGACTTTCACGTCGGGGGTGAGGCTGTCCATACTCACATACGCGATGGCGTTTCGGTCTTTCGCAACAGCGTCGACGATTTCCTCGTCGTTTTTGTAATGATCTTCGGGCGGTTGGTTCCGTCCGGTATAAAAGAGACGAGCCCAGTAGGTGTTAACGTAGGCGAGGGATTTACCAGTGAGCGTAGTATAAAAATCCTCACGCAGTGGGGAGGCCTTGGGTTGATCTATGGCGTTGATCAGTTGGCCATTTTGGAAAGCTTTGGTGCGCCCCATGAAGATATCAATGGTTTGCTTTTTGTCGAGCGCCTCGACCGGGTTGTCGGGATTGACGATCACATAGATGTCCGCGAGCACTGACGGGGTCAGCACTGAGCACAGGACGCATGTGGCTAAAAGTCGCTTCATCATCAATCTTCTAGAAAATAAAATCCAAACGGGCGCTAAAAATATTGATCTGCTCGTCGTGATCGGGCCGGGTGCCGTCTTTTCCGCTGAACCAAAGTGAATCGCCGCCCGCTTCAACGTCCTTAATATCCCATTGCAGCTTCAATGCCATACTCAATGAAAAGTCCCAACGCATGCCTACGGATACGCTGGTCTGGTTTAACTTGGTGTTCAGGTAGCCCACCAGTCCATCAATCTGATCTTCGAGGAAAGGCGGCGGGGCTTCGCTGAGTTCAAAGCTGGATGAAGTCTCTGTCTTCGCTATTAGTACGTAGGGGGTAAACAGTCCGAAATGGCGCCCGACACTCAGGTAGCCGTTGGTCGTACTTGGAATCATCGGGCTTTCGGATTCAAATCGACCGGCTTCAGAAACAACATTATACACGCCATCGTCGTAGCGGAAGCTCAAGCTTGCATAACTGACGCGTTTCCCTTGCAGGTCATACACATCGATCAGATCATAAATGGGTGGCCAGTCTACCAGGTCGGCGACATCCTCCAGCCCTTGGCGTGCTTCTTCCAGAATACCGGTGCCCTTGCCGCCCTCTGTGTAGAGATAGGCGCCACGCAGCATCCAGTCATCGTATTCGTATTCTATGTCAAGTCCGGCGATGCTATCGAACTGCAACTCTGCCTGGTCATAAGAGCCCTGATGGATAGGGAAAACAGTTTTTCCGTAATATACCGATGTGTTGAGGAAACCGCCCCCCATTGCTTGGGAATAATTGACGTCTATCCCGTCGATATAGTTGTTGGTCACAGGTGAGTAAAACTCCTGGACCGGCATCGTCCAGAGAAAGGCGTAGCCGATGTTACGACTGTCGCTGAGCAGGTACATTCTCGGGGCGTTCCGGCCCAAGCGTATCTGCCAGGCCGCGCTCGGTCGATAGTTCAACGACGCGATTTTGAGAATGGAATCGAAGTTCTGCTGCCCCTGGTCGAAAAACAGGACCTGGCCCACAAATTCGATACTGTCACTGAACTCGGCATTGGCTTGAAGCCCCAATGTTGCCAGGGAGGTGAGGTTGATATCGCCTTTGTAGGTGCGCGAAGGGTCATTCAGGTCTCTGCGCCAACCGAGTTCATCGGTGTTGGAGCTCACAATGCCCGCACTGCCGAAGCCTGAAAAGTCGAGCTTGTCCTGCCAGCGGTCGTCGGCGTGCAGCCCGGCGCTGAGCAGGCTGGCCGAAAGCAGCAATAAGTGAGTGAGGCCAGGGGCGTTTCGCAATGCCATCTCCAGATACGAGCAGCCCTGTGGTGGAGCTGTGGTTAGGGTAATGAGTTTACCCTAACCTTAGACCGGCTTTTCGGGAAATGCCAGCGACCCCTTATGGTGCAGGATGAGGAAAATGCCGCTCCGAGTCGCCACTGCCCCACGACAGTACATCAATACCTCCGTCATGCCGGTAGAACACGTGATCGTCGTCGATCACGCTGCGATCATTGGCGCCGCGACTGTTGTAGCCGGTATCTGTGTGCTGCGGCAAATACCGCGCTTGCTCGGTGATCTGAGGCACCGCTTCAGACAAATCGATCTCGAACTGATAAAGGCCGTGTTCTGTATAGGCGTAGAGCATCGACGCTGGCGCGAGTGGGTCCGCGTCCGCCGCGTCACCATGCAGGCGCATGGGCAGTGCAAAGCGGTAGTGTTGCGTGGTCGCGTCGTACAGGCCCGTAAAGGCATGCGGTGAACTAAACACCGCGCTGTGACTGCCCCTGAGACCATAGTGCGCTTCGCTCACCAGGCTGGGTTGAGCGGGGTCGCGGATATCGAACAAACGGATGTTCAGGCCCTGGTAGTAGGTGACGGCGCCTTCGTCGCGCGCGTTCATACCGATTCCCAGCAAATAGTGATTGGGCAGTGGGTGTAGATAGCTGGAAAAGCCGGGGATTTCGAGTTGGCCAAGTTGTTGGGGCTCGTCTAAATCGCTCAGATCGATGACATACAGCGGGTCGACCTTATCAAAGGTGACGATGTAGGCGCGCTGGTCGAGCAGTCTGATGCCATAGAGCTGCTCCCCGGGCTTACCGATGGGTTCTGGGTAGCGTTCGTTGGGGAGTTGTGTACGTGTGGTGAGTTGCTGACCCTCCTGGCGGAGGATGGAAAGCTGGTGTTCGGCGTTATTCCAGTCAGCGCTGTAGTCTGAATGTACGACTATCAAGTGGTTATCCTGTTCGCCAAGGTGGTAGCTGTTCGGGGCAACTAAACCCGCTATCGACCCGCGCGCCTCATACGTGGCCCCTGTTTCATCCAGGCTGAACTTTATGATGTCGCTCTCATTCGCTCGCCAATTCGAGCTGACGAGGTAGGCACTCTGCTGTGAAACAAACACCGTATCTGCGTAGCCAAACACACAGCGGGTCTCCCAGTTCTGAGGATCATTGAGGGGGATGGCTGTGACCAAAAGCAGACTGGGTGCAGTAAAGGCGTCCTCTTCGCGCTGGAGGCTCAAGTCGCAATATTCCGATGCGAGCATCTGGTGAGGTGTGCCATCGACGGAAAAGTGAGGCAGGAGCGCGTCCGCTTCCAGGCCGTCAATGAGTGCCTGATTGGCCTCGCGGTTTTGCTCGTTCAGAGGATAGGAGATCAGTTCGGGAATGCGCGGCTCAAAGCGGCTGAAGAGATACAGGGTATTCCCGATCGCGCGGCTGTCCAGATAATGGCCGTCCACGCCTAACCGAAGGGGTTCTGGCTCAATCAGCCCCGCATCATCTCTGTATTGCCAGACATCAATCAATATTTGAGGTTCGCCGTTCAGGCATTCGATATAGCAGGCGATCTCTGCCAGAGTGGTCGCGAAATCAATAAAATAGTAACTCGTAGCCGAGATCAATGCGGCGTGAGTGTCTGATCGAAGCAGGCCTCGAATACTGGTGCTGCCATCGATGTCGGAGTCGGCAGGTTGAAAATGTTGACTGGGCTCGTCCCCGGAAGTACCGAGTAAGGTGTCTCGAGAAAATTGGTAGACCTTGGGCGGCTCGACGGTGTTGCTCTCATGGTTCAGGCGAGCACCGTGGGCACTGAGTAAAATGTCTCCGTCGTATTTGATCAACGATGCCTCATCGACACCCGAAACCTGCACATTGAGGCGGCTTTGTGCGGTGTCAGGAGAATTCAGAGGTGCGTCTTCAGCAAATGTGGGTGGGCCTTCGGCATCGCCTTCGTACAACGCACCGTATTGATGGCTCAAGGCGATTTTAATCGCGTCGCTTACATGGGTTTCAGATGAAGGTGGGGTGGCCGTGGATTCGGTGTGCTCGCCTCCGCAGCTGCATAACAACGCGAATACGGCACCGATGAGTCGCTTCCTGTACATCTTCGCCTCCTGGCTATTTTGAGATGACAAGCACTATAGCGATTCGGTTTGGTAAGTCTGTGAAAATTTGCACGGTCACTGTAAAGAAGTGTAGGGCGCCTCTGTCGTGAAAAGGAACTTGCTGCAGCTCGTATTGTCCTGAAATAATAGCTATCCGTTTAAAGTCCATTTCGTTATGGCGTCGACGGCACGCGTTCAGTCTCAAAATGTAGCAGCAATGAATTGGCATGAGCAGCAGGAGTTGGCATGAGCAGCAGTTCACGAAATGATGGTGTGATTGCAATGGCCGTAGCCGCGGTCGGTGTGATTGCGGCCGCAGTGTACTTTCTTTTCTTGAAGCCGGAGAGACTCGAAGCGCCGGAAATTCAGGAAGTGGAAGTCGAAGAAGTGCTTGCCCCTGTGCCGCCGCCTGAACCCATCACCCTGCCAAGCCCCGAGCCTCTTGTAGAAGTGACGCCTGAACCGCTCGCCACGCCCCAGCCCATCGCCTCAACGCTGCCTCGCTTGAATGAGAGTGACGCACCCTTTCGAGCGGATGTGGCGGAAATTGAACCGCAAGTGCCCGCGCTGCTCACCGATTCTGAACTGGTTCGCAAAGGCGTGCGCGCGGTTCACGGGTTGAGTGAGGGCTTTGTTGTAAAAGAATTTCGCCCTGTGGTGTCGCCTGAAGGACGCTTCGGCGTTGAAGATACCGGTCAGCGCAATGCGAACGATGAGCGCCTCTATCGCATCAGCGACGATAACTATGTGCGCTACACGCCGCATGTAGACGCGCTGGTTGCGATGCCCCCTGAGCAGGTCGTGGCCTTGTACCGAAGCTATTTTCCTCTGCTTCAGCAGGCGTATGAGGAATTGGGCTTGCCGGAGCCCGACTTTCACTCAGTGATGCTGCGCGCCGTCGACAACGCTATCGCGGCGACGCCTCCCGACTCCCGTGTGCTGTTGCACCAACCTTCCGTGATGTATGAATTCAACGATGAAGCTTTAGAATCGGCGTCATCGGTCGACAAGCTGTTTATCCGCATGGGCCCTGAGAACGCCGAGCGCGTTCAGCGCTGGCTCGAAGCACTGCGGTTTGAATTGAAGGCATTGAGCCCTTAGGCCACTCCCAATGCGCGGTGATTCACAGCAACACCGCGCGGTATCGGTTAAAATTCGTACATGAGAAATTTGCACATACAGCTGCAAGCTTGGCTTGCCAGCCCGCGCATGCAGGCCTTCCTGCACAAAATCAGCCTGAATGAGCCCGGCAATCAACAGATTGCGGCGATAGGTTTGGCGGTGTTGATGGGGGCCATATTGCTTTTCTGTATTGGCTACAGTTGGGCAAAAGTGGCGTTTGCGCCCGAAGACACCCGAGACTACCGCTATATCCCCTTCGATATGTACGATGCGACGCAATTGTGTACGGCGGAAATGGATGAGCGCTTGGGCAGTCGACTGCTTCGGTACTATGTCGATCAGCATTCGACGCGCTTGGACAATCGCCAGGGCATGTACCGTGTGTACCTCAAAGCGGACGTCGGCAACTTGCGCGAGTACAACGAGGTGGATGTCTATTGTTATATCGATAAATGGGATCACACGCTCGATTACTACAAAGAGATCGACCCCACCAAAAAAGGCATCATGACCACTGATCTGGAATTCTTTAAAAACTGATCTGGGCCTTCAGTGTATCGAACAGCTCCAAGATGCGAGCGATATATGGGTCGATCGGTTTGAAGCTACTCGCACTTTTCTGAATCAGGTCGCGCTCCATCCGATTCAGCATGCGCCTGAGGCGGAATTGGTGCAGGCGAGTATGTGCTTGGAAGGGGTCAGTCAACAGGCCAGAAAACGACGCCACAACGGACAACAGCATCATTACTAGTGCGATCCCCACCGCTTGCTCGAAGGCATCGGGCTTCGGTGGGAACACGTGATAGTACCAGCCGCCGAGCGTATCCCCGAGAAAGAAGTCGCGGCGAGCCTGCTCCTGCACCCAGATCGCGGCCAGCAGCAATCCAATGCCAAAGCCACCCGGAGTGAATTTTTTGAACGCGAGCGCGCCCGCAGCGGTAGAAAGCAGGGTGTTGGTGATGTCGGCGGAGGCGGTCCGAGTCAGCATCAGCTGTGACAGCGCGTCGCGTACTATCCTGTCGAGCCCTTCGATAAGGGCATCCTGTTGAGAGGGGTCGAGTGGCGCCTCTTCGACGAGGGCTTCCAGTCGTGCCACGACACAGGCTTTTAAAGAAGGGTCAGCAAAAATCTCCTCCTGAATAGCGCGGTTGATTTGCGTCTGCACGCGCGTTGTCAAACCGCCCGGTAGGGCCGTCATCCACTGTCGGGCTGCTTGAAAGCCGGCTAGGCTTGCGCACCACAAAACCGTCACGATACACACGTAAATTGGTGCCCAGAGGAGGTTGAGTGGCGCGCGGAGTAAATCTAGCCCGAAGGCGGCGCGATTCGTTGCCCAGCAACCGGGGTAGCGAAAATGCCTGCGCACAAAGCCGGGCACCCTCGCGCGACACGCGGCAAAATAATCCTGTATGCCTGCGTGAATGGCGGATTCAACTTGCTTGAAGTGCTGTGGGGGCATGTATACTGGCTGGGTACTCGACGAAACCATCACTTCATGGTCGTGTACGTATAGGGCCTGTTAAATGGCTCTAGAACACTGACACTGCGTTTACACTAAGGAAGAATTCATGAGTTTACACGAAAGAGCCGGGCAGCGCGCCCAGGATAGCGATCTGGTCAATATTCCCAGGCTGGTGTGCGACTACTACGTACGCGAGCCTTCTGCAGACAAGTTGGTGAGTTTTGGTACCTCCGGTCATCGAGGCAGTTCGCAAAACGGTTCTTTCACTGAGGTTCATATTGCAGCGGTCTGTCAGGCTCTGGTGGAATACCGAGATGAGCAAGGCATTAATGGCCCCTTGTATATTGGCATCGATACCCATGCGTTATCGGAATGTGCCTTTATTACGGCAGTAGAAGTGTTTGCCGCAAACCAGGTAAAAGTCCTTGTACAGCAAGGGCGCGGTTATACACCCACTCCGGTCATCTCGCATGCAATCCTGACCTACAACAAAGGGCGTACCGAAGGGCTTGCGGACGGCATCGTTATTACGCCGAGTCACAACCCTCCTCAGGATGGTGGATTTAAATATAACCCTCCCAACGGCGGTCCGGCGGATACTGAAGTGACCGACTGGGTGCAACAGCGCGCGAACGACATTATCCGCAATGACAGCCGCGAAGTGAGCATGCTGGGCTTTGAAGAAGCCTGGGCTTCAGAGTTTGTAGAAGAATATGACTTTATTAAGCCCTATGTTGACGACCTGTCTTCGGTGATCGACATGGAGGCCATTGCGCGCGCGGGGGTGAAAATTGGTGTCGACCCGCTGGGTGGTTCCGGTCTGGCCTATTGGGATGTCATTGCCGAGACCTATGGGCTGAACATAGAGCTGGTTAATCGCAAAGTGGACCCGACCTTTTCGTTTATGAGTCTGGATAAGGACGGCAAAATCCGCATGGACTGTTCCAGCCCATATGCGATGGCCGGTCTGATTGGCTTGAAAGATCAATTTGACATCGCGGTGGGGAATGATCCCGATTACGATCGTCACGGTATTGTGACGCGCAGCGCCGGTCTTATGAACCCTAATCACTACTTGGCGGTTGCGATCCAGTATCTGTTTTCACATCGTCCAGACTGGCCAAAAAGTTTACAAATCGGGAAAACGCTGGTTTCGTCTAGCATGATCGACCGCGTTGCCGTTGCGATAGATCGGGATTTGGCGGAAGTGCCGGTAGGCTTCAAGTGGTTTGTGGACGGTTTGTACGATAGCCGCTTTGGATTTGGTGGAGAGGAGAGTGCGGGCGCGTCTTTCTTGCGGCGTGACGGCTCCGTTTGGACGACAGATAAGGACGGTATTATTCTCGCACTGCTTGCCGCAGAGATCACCGCAGTCACCGGTAAGGATCCGGGTGAACACTATCAAGCTTTGACCGAAAAATTCTCCGCACCCGTCTATACGCGTATTGATGCACCCGCAAGCACGGAGCAGAAATCTGTCCTTAAGAAACTCAATGCCGATGATGTGAGTGCGGAAGTACTGGCGGGTGAAAAGATTGAACAGAAGCTGACGCATGCGAGTGGCAATGGCGCGGCCATTGGCGGCTTGAAAGTCGTGACGGAAAACGGCTGGTTTGCGGCGCGCCCGTCTGGCACTGAAGAAATCTATAAAATCTACGCAGAAAGCTTCAAGGGCGAGGCGCACCTGCAGCAGATTGTTGAAGAGGCGAAAGACATCGTCAGTGCTACGTTTGCCGCTGCAGGTCTGTAGACCAAAATCAGAAGCAAAAAAAAACAGCGCCATAGGCGCTGTTTTTTTAAACGGATTCCAAAGTCAAATACACCATCGTTTGATTCAGTAGCTGATACGCGACTTCGCCAAAGGTGATGGGGCCGGTGAAGTGTCCGGTTTTCTTGCCTTCCAGCTCCGAATACAAAAAATTCAGTATGCAGTTGCAGGAGAAGGCGGCCTTGTCGCCATCGCTGGTTGCGCTCAGGGCCGTATTAAATTCGCTGACGTAGTCCGAAACCGGTGCAGCGAAATGGTATTCGACTTCCTTGAAGACTGGCGCGTAGAGATTGACTTGCTTGTCTAACACTTCTTGAATACTGACGTTCACCATGACGCCGGAATAGTCTGCTACAAGAGGCAACCGCGTATCAATTTTGTGTTCGCGAACGTAGTCCGCAAGGTTCCATGCGGTTCCGCCAACTTCACACTCTGATGCACTGAAGCCGCTTTCGTTAAAGCGAATAGCTGGGCCATCACCCTGTTTAAACAAATTAATGATTTGAATATTCGCGGCCTGCTGTTCTGATAATGGCACGTGCATCGCGACGGCTTGGGAGTCACTCAGCATACCGGCTGCTGGGCCAAATCCGATTTTAGGGTTTTGGCTGCCCAGTTGGTCCAGGTGGACGCCGGAAATCCAGCCCACGATGGGCGAGAAAAACATATTGGGAAAATCAGGCGCGCCCTGCGCATAACTCAGGTGCACCTCCGAGCTCGCAGGCAAGATCAGAATGGTGAAGCCGTGATCGGGTGCTTCTTGAGCCACACGGGAAATCGATTTTGCATCGTACAGTGTGATACGTGGTTGCAGGCTGCCGCCAACGCCATCGATGGTGTTGACGTACATGTGTTCGCGATTAACTGCCCCCCCCTCCTGTGTCATGAAATAGGGAATGCTTCCCGCTATCCAATTACCTGACGGCAAAGATGCGAGTTGGGATTCATCAGCGGCAATGACCATATAGTCGCCGTTTTCAATCCGTGAAATGACTTCGTTACGATCCAGTAACTCATTTTTGAAGGAAATATTCCCGTCGCCGGCCATGGTGCTCTCCTGAGTAGGTAATACGATTACATGGGTTTAAAAAATGCAAAGACGCTATTGAAATTATACGGCTGCGCTTTGCTTTACAATGGCACTCAGTTCTCGCTGCAAAGAACGATGATTTTGTTGCATAAAGTTTCGGATACTGCGCGCCGCTTCCAGTTTGACAACTGGGTCATGTGTGGCCTTGACTTTGGCACGCAATTTAGAAAGAAGAAGTTTGTACGCGACATGATTGCTGCTGACAAGATTATCGTCTGACAATATTTGTTGCCAGATATCGTGGTCCGGATTCGGGAGGCGGACGCGCGTTTTTTCATTGATGGCCATCGCGCGATTGATTAACACCAGCTCGGCTCGTAACGAGCGGTGGTTTTTCTTGAAATACTCACGCAGAGTTTCAATGGCTGCGATTCTGGTCGCACTGTCCTTTGCTTGTAGAAAGGTGACGCGCTGTCGAGACATTAAAAGGTTGAGTGGCACACTTCCCGAATTCAAGTTTAATTTGCCTGTCAGCAGGTCAATCCACACTGCATTTTTCAGCGACGGAAGTACGAGTTTTTGTCGCTGTTTGGTGACGCTGGCCTGCCGCTTCATGTGTTCGCTGCTCAAGCCGCAAACCTGATCTACCTCACCATCCATCAGATGGGCATTGGCCATAAAGAACTGGCGCAACTGCCGGCAGTATTCGCCCATTTGAATCGCATTCTCGGTTTTGGCGGCGGCGAGTTTCAGTTTGCTGAGTAGTAGCTTCAATGGCAGGACGTTTGTGCGGATATGCAATTTGTCGCACAGCACTTGACGCCAGGCGCCGTCGACTTCGGTCGGCAGGAACGCCAGGGCACGTGCTTGAGGAGAGGCTGCGCTGATGTCAGTACGGATTTGTTCGCAGGTTTGAGGGCTCGTTTCTAGCAGGTCACAAATCTGCGCTGAATTTAAGCCTTTCAGTTCCATCAATGCGACCTGTTGTCGATGGAAGTTGGAGTAGTTGCGCTCGGGGTGCCCAAGAAAGGCGGGCCCATTCAGTAGGCTAAGGTTGATCGCCGTATTGCCTGCGGAAACGGGTACCTCGGCCTGTATGTTGCACTGGTAGGCGCCGATACGCATGTAGCGCCATTTTCCGGATACGCGCTGATCGAGATCGTTGGCTTTGTTTTGTTGTTCAATCAAACCAAATAATTTCTTTTTGTCACGATCGTCAATTTTTATGAGCGCTTCGCGCGACGCATGATCGATATGAACTGAAGTGATGTGCCAGGGTGGTTGAATTCCAAGAATCTCTTCCAGACTTGCGAGATCAAATCGTTCCATTTGTGAACACCTGTGAGTAATACGGCGGGTAACTGGCATTAAAGATGTAGCAAAAACTGTGAAAAAGCAATTTTAGGATGTAACAAGTGTTAACAAATTCGCGTTGAATACCGCGCCGTCTATAACTTGAGGTTCTTTAAAAATCCATTAATTTCAATACGCGTCTGTTGGTTGTTATAGGTGACAAATTTAAAATAAAAAGTGTTAGTTTTCGTGAAGTCTTATAATTAAAAGGCGTTAAATCAAGAAAATGATAAAGGCGCCACAAACCGGTGTTTAGTGAACACATTGCGTTATTACCTGCCGAAATATCCAGATAGTTAAATAATTCCGTTTTTTGACACATATTTTCTATAGCGTCGTAAGCGTTCTGCGCTTAATACGGAGGAAGTACGCATGAATTCAGTTTTACCTAATGAGTCTGAAACGCTGCGAGTGGGCATTCTAGGGACCGGAAAGATTGGAACGGATTTGCTAATCAAGGTGTTGAGGTCACCCCATCTAAAGTGTGTAATTTTTGCTGGCAGAAATCTCGAGTCGCCCGGTATGCAGAGGGCGCAGGAGCTCGGAGTGCCAGTAAGCGATCGAGGTATTTTAGCTTTTTCTGAAAGTCGCCAAATTTGTGATCTTGTGTTCGATGCCACTGCGGCCCATTTTCACAACGAGCACGCGCAAGTCTTCCTAAAAAAACGTATTAAGGCAATCGATTTAACGCCGGCGAAGGTGGGGCCACTTTGTGTTCCAGCGATCAATGAAGATCTCGTCCTCAATGAAGCGAACGTGAATATGGTGACCTGTGGTGGCCAAACCACAGTACCCATTGCCGCTGCGGTCAATCAAAGTTGTTTCAGTGTGCGCGGTTTGCGAGTTCATACTCTCGTATCCCACGACTCTATCGGTCAGGCTACGCTGGATAACATTGACGACTATTATGCGACCACGTCGCATGCGCTGCAGCACTTTGCGAGCGCGGGGGATATTTCCGTGGATCTGGAGGTAGCCCCTCAGGAACAGCAACCGATCATGACCACGCGCATGGAGTTTGACCTGGGTATGCACAATCCAGGGATGGTCGCGCAAGCCGTGCGAGAGTGTGAGCAGAAAATGCAGAGCTATGTGCCCGGTTATACGTTAGTGGGTGAGCCTGATTTTTCAGAAGGGGGCATGTCGCTGACGGTTCAGGTGCGGGGCATGGGCGATTGGATTCCAGAGCATGCAGGTAATCTGGATATCATTAATTGCGCGGCACTGAATCTGGCTGAGAAATATGCGCGTGAACGTCGTCGAGCGGAATCACGAAGCTTGGGGGGTGTGCTGGCCTCTCTGGCGAATTTTGGTTTTCGGCCTCGCACAGCGTAAACAGCAACACACTACCCCGCGAAGCGGGAGTAGTGTGTTGTGTTATCAATATTTGATTGAGCAGCCATAAGGTCGCGTCAGCGGTTCGCTGACGGGGGCCGTGCTTGCCAGCTCGGTCATGGCTTGGTTTACGTAATTGGTGGCTTTTTCAATGTCGGCCGGGTTAGCGGTTGGGATGCTGTCAATCGCCCCGGCATATTGCAGAACGCCTTCGCCATCAATGATGTACATATGCGGCGTGGTTTTCGCGTCGTAGGCGCGACCGGTGTCGCCACTGGGGTCGAGTAACACAAAGCTGGGCTTCGCGTTGCGACTGTCCGTTAGCGCGTCCGCTTCCTCGCCGCTGACATAGCCCTGCTTGCCGGGAGCGGAAGAGATGACGGAAAGCCACACGACTTCGTCTTCGGTATAGGCTGATTGCAGTTGCTGCATGTTGCCGCTGCCGTAATGTTTTTGCACGAAGGGGCATTCGTGATTTGTCCATTCCAGTATCACGGTTTTGCCTTCGAAATCGCTGAGCGATCGCGTCTCGCCCGCGCTGTCTTTCAGCGTGAAATCTGGCGCATTTTCTCCAGGCTTGACCATAGCGTTCACGCCTAGAGAGAACAGCAGCGCTGCCGCGCTTGTGCAGAGCGTTAACAAGTTGTGTTTGCGTGTTTTCATGTTGCCTCCTAACTTGCTGATGTGACGGGAATGTCGATGTGATAAGCCCGGCGCTCATCGATCACGATGACAGCGCGGACCTTGGGGGGAAGCGTGCCGAGGTAGGGGCTGAGGGGTTGCCGCCAGACCAGCCGGTTTTTAGCCCATGCAATGAATTCGGGGGCGTCGTAGGTCACGACGTCCTTCTCCTCAAGAAACACCTCTACTTGCTCGGCTTGCTGAAATAATAAGGATTGGGCAAACAGTTCTATTTCGAGTTGCCCCTGCCGCGCGTGTGCCTTGGCTGCAAGTACGGGCATGGGTTGAGGCAGGGCGGCTTGCCATGAGGCAAAGGGTTCATCCAGTACGGGCGATAGGTCTGTGGTATCCGTCGCTCGAGGCAGTTGTATGCTCAATTGCGCACTGCCCGGTACACAGCTTTCTTCACACACGAGCCAGTCGGCTTGCACGCTAAAATTTAGATGCTGAGCATCCACGTCGTCATCGATATGGTAACGGGCGGCGAGCATGACCTCTTCGTGATAGCCGAGGTTGGTCAGGTGCGCGACGGGAATACGTTCCGGGTACGGCCACGCAATATCTTCGATCGTGACGCCCTCGGCTAGGGTCCAGTTGAGTCGGGGTTCAAGTCCCGTGTCCCCTGGGTTTTTCCAATAGATATGCCAGCCGGGTTCCGGCTTGAACTGCAGGCCGATATAGCCGCTGGTGCCGGGCGCAAAGCTGTCTTGGCTGTGGTGCAGCGCTACGTCAATGTGTGGGGCGCTGGCACGTGTTTCGGCTAGGGGGGACGATGACAAACACAGGCTTGCAAGACCAGCGGCGATGCCCAGCCAGCGATGAAGGCGTGCTGTTAACCCGGTGTGCGTGTGTGTAAACGTCGACATACCCCACTCCTTGATCACCTTGAGCCGCAGCGCGCGTCTGGAACCCATGCGCGTTCACGAGGCCCTGCGTGCTGGCACCTAAACCGCTATACGGGCATTAGATGCACCGCGGATTGAATAACAGGGCCAGCGCAGGAGATAATAGCATTTTTGCACAGCCCGAGTGATTGTATTGACAGCGCACGAACACGACATCGATGCGGTGATTGCCACCGCACGTACAGACTGTATGACGACGGGGCAGCGCCTGACGGAAAAGCGTGAGAACATCTTGCGCATCCTGTTGGCGACGCCGCAGCCCATCTCCGCGTACGACATTGTTGAGCATTACCGAAACGACTACGGAGACTCGCTGCCGGCGATGTCGGTGTATCGCATGCTGCAATTTTTGGTCGATAACAAGCTCGCACACAAGCTCGCGACCACCAATCAGTTCCTCGCCTGTTCTCATATCGCCTGTGACCATGAGCACAGCGTGCCACAGTTCCTAATCTGCGACGAATGCCATCGCGTTCAGGAAGTCAGCCTGCGCAAAGAGCTGGTCGAAGAATTGCGCAACAGCGTGCGCAAAACGGGTTTTCGGCTTGCGAGTCAGCAGCTCGAGTTGCACGGTACTTGCGATCGTTGCGAGCCGGCTAAATAAGCGGCTGTTGCGCGCAGACGGCTAGAGGCTGCGCGCGATCCCCATTTCCAGCCCGCGCAGCTCAGCCAGCCCGCGCAGACGTCCAATCTTGGAGTAGCCTGGATACGTTTCCTGTTGCAGGTCTTCGAGCATCTGGTGACCGTGATCGGGCCGCATGGGCAAACTCACATTCCGCCGGCGTTGAAGCAACACCACTTCCTTCATTAGCGCGTACATGTCTACGCCGCCCCCCAGATGATCTGCTTCGTGAAAGTTTCCGTGCTCATCAATGGCGGTGCTGCGCAGGTGGAGAAAATGCACGCGGTCGCCAAAGCGTTGCAGCATGTCGACCAGGTTGTTATCGGCGCGCGCGCTGAACGAGCCCGCGCAAAAGGTCAATCCACAATGCTCACTGGGGACGCGTGAGTACAGTTGCTCAATGTCCGTTGCGGTACTGACCACACGAGGCAGGCCAAGCAGGGGGAACGGGGGATCGTCGGGGTGAATCGCCAGGTGTACGCCGGCGGCTTCGGCGGTGGGGATGACTTGATCAAGGAAGTGATAGAGGTTCGCTTTAAGCTGGTCACTGTCGATGTCGTCATAGCGAGCCAGCGCTTCGCGAAAGCTCTCTAAAGTGAATGCGTGTTTGTCACCGGTACCGGGCAGGCCAAGCAGGACGGTATCGATTAAGGCCTGTTTGTCGTCTTCATTCAATTGCTCATAGTAGGCACGGGCCTCGGCCTGAAGTTCGGCACTGTAATCCTGTTCCGCTCCCGCACGCTGCAGAATATACAAGTCGAACGCGGCAAAGGCCGCCCACTCAAACCGCAAGGCCATGGAGCCATCGGGCAGGGTGTAGCGGATATTGGTGCGAGACCAGTCGAGCACGGGCATAAAGTTGTAACACACCGTATCGAGCCCGCATTTGCCTAGGTTTTCCAGGGTGCGTCGATAATTTTCGATGTAGCGTTCGGCATTCCCACTCCGCGTTTTGATGTCTTCGTGAATCGGCACGGACTCCACTGCCGACCACGTAAACCCATAAGACTCGATCAAGGCTTTGCGTTCGCGGATGGCCTCTTCCGGCCAACACTCGCCATAGGCAAACTCGTGCATCGCGGTGACGATGCCGGTTGCGCCAGTCTGTTTGATATCACCAAGGGTGATGGGGTCCTTGGGGCCGAACCAGCGCCAGGATTGTATAAGTGGCATGGGCGTGCTCTCTGCAGAATGCTGTGAGGGTGAAGGGAAGTATTGTGACATCAAGTATACTTGTATACAAGATGTTTGGCGGTGGCTAAGAATGCATAGTTCGCATCAATATAACGGGATTGTCACGCCATAAAGATATGATATATCATTTCCTTATGGTATTCGGTTCTATGTATGGTGTTTTGGGGGGAAGTGATGAGTAAGCATCTGTTAGGCGTCTTTGCATTAATTTCATATTTTGTGGCAGAAGCGGCAGGAGCCGATTCACTTGCTGACAAAGAAGCGCGCGAGCTCGAAGAAATGGTCGTTACGGCGACTCGCGTGGAGACTCCGCTGCTTGAGGTGCCTGCCTCGATCACGGTACAAAAAACGGAAGCGCTGCAGCTCAAGGGGTTTAGCTACGGTACGGATGAGTTTCGAGGCGTGCCGGGTGTGTTCTTTCGTCGAGGGGAAGGCGACGGGGACGAATTCCCTTTTGTTTCTATCCGTGGTGTCACAGGAAATCATGGGAACGATACGTTTTTAGCGCTGGTCGATGGAATACCCTTCGTGGGTCCTGATGAAGAAGTACTACTTTACGAAGTGCCCTATCCCGTGGTCGATTCAATCGAGATCGTCCGCGGGCCGATGTCTGCGTTGTATGGTCGTGGTGCCATAGCAGGTGCCGTGAACTACCGCACTCGCGATATCGACAACAGTGGCGGAAGTGTCTACCTGAGTGCAGGGAATGACGGATACGGCCGCATCGGTGGCGATTTGGAGCGCCAGTTTGAAAATGGTGCCGGAGTGTTAGTTAACGCGAGTTTCGAGGACTTTGAGGGCTGGCGTGAAAACAGCCAGCGTCAACTGGGAAGTCTCTTCATTAAAGGAGAAAGTCCTGCCGGGGAGGCTAGCAAAATAACGGGCTGGTTGACCTACTACGATCGTGACGCAGAGGTCCCGAGTGTGATTCCGACGCTTGGTGACGGCACCTTAGTCGATGTCAAAGGGGGGGACGAATCCTTTCTCGGGTATTTGCCTACCTACAATAGACGTGAGGGCTTTATCGCTGCGGGACGGTTTGAGCATGCATTCAGTGACACGTTCACTGGGTCTATTACGGGGCAAGCCAGAAGTTTTGATTCTGACGTGCGATTGAATTTTTACGACTTTTACGAGTTCGATCCTGATAACGATATCATGGGTGTAAATGGCTTTGCATCTTCGAACACTGCGGACACGTTTTTTACTGAGGCAAGTCTACACTGGTCGGGCGGTGCGCATACGGTGATAGCGGGCCTCAGTGCGGAACGCGCGACGTTGGATGAGAGTGATCGCTGGTCCGGTGAAAATGATCCGTATTTTAGCGGGGAATGTGGTTTTCGTTTTTACGCGATTTTAGTCGACTACAGTACAGCAGAAGTCACCAATGATTCACCTGAGAACACTTGTTTCGTGCGTGATCAATTACGGACTGTTGCGGACACTACTAACACTTTTTACGCGGCATTTATTCAGGACGAGATCGCCTTGACTGACCGCCTCACTCTTACTGCAGGCTTACGCTATGACGCGTTTGAGCGTGAAGTAGACTTTGATGTGGTCGGCACACAGCCAGTGGATCAGAGTGCAGAGGGAAGTGAGGATGCCTTCTCCCCGAAACTGTCACTCGCGTACCTAGTGAGTGGGGGTATGGTTTATGGAAGCTACAGCAGAGGCTTTAATTCGAATTTTGGACCGGTATTTCAATGGGAGCCTGATCGCTACGCGCGTGATGAAGCCCCCACGACGATCGACAGCTTTGAATTGGGCTGGAAAGGTTTTGCCATAAATAAGCGATTGAGTTGGGAGTTGGCGTTGTTTTACCTTGAGCAACAGGATCGTCGCATTTTTGTTCCGAACCCCGATGAGGACGGTCCACCGACGCTGGCGACGACCGGGCAATTGTATTCTAGCCAAGGTTTAGAGGCTGCCGTCAATTATGCTTTTACGGAAAATACTCTACTTACTGCAAGTTATACCTTTATCGATGCCCAGTGGGATGAACTCAATATCGCAGGGAGTTTTGGTGCTCCCGATCAGGATTACTCCGGGGTGACGCCACAAGGGGTCCCCGAGCACATGTTTTATGCAGAGCTGTCTCACGAGTTTAATTTTGGTACTAGGATTGGTGCCACGTATGAGTGGTATGACGACTATTATGTCGATCTGTCCAATAGTGTTGAGAACGGCGGATATCAGTTAGTTGGTGTATATGCCTCATCACCAGTGCCCCGTGTGAAACAGCTATCAATTGATGTGTCAGTAACCAACCTGCTTGACGAACACTATTACTTCTACTTTGCAGGTTCGCGCACAATGGCGACCAATGTTTCTCCGGGTGTGCCTCGTATGGCAAGGGCCACGCTACGATGGACTTTCTGATTTGGCCCTCGGGTAAACTAATTTTAAATTTTAAAGGTTTTACATACTAATCAATTAGGGAGGGTGCCGATGCTGGTGGCGAAAGCAGTTCGTAAAACCTATGGGGGAATCGTCGCTTTGGAAGACTTGAACCTGACGGTGGAAAGTGGATCGACGCTTTGTCTGCTGGGGGCGAACGGAGCTGGAAAGTCAACGACGATGAACTTGTTTTTAGGATTTACTTCGCCGGATTCGGGCAGTATTGAGGTGGATGGACTTTCTCCTTCCCGTACACCCGAGGCGGCTAGGAGAAAGTTGTCCTACATTCCCGAGAATGTGTCCTTGTACCCAGCGTTAAGTGGGCTTGAGAATCTTCGTTTTTTTGATCAGCTCAGTGGGCACCAACGAAGCGACGGAGAATTAACTGAAATATTAGTAAGTTCTGGCTTGATACGGAGCCAAGTTCTTCAGCCGGTCGCACAGTATTCTAAGGGCATGAAGCAAAAAGTGGGGCTGGCAATTGCTTTTGCAAAAGGTGCGAAAGCGCTATTGTTAGACGAGCCGTTGTCTGGGCTTGACCCAAAAGCTTCCAGCGAATTCACAGGAAGGTTGCGACAGTTTCAGGAGACCGGTTGTGCGGTACTGATGGCAACGCATGACATATTTCGGGCTAAAGAGTGTGCTTCAACGATTGGCATTATGCGTGCTGGGCAATTGGTGGAGCTGTTGGATGCTTCGCAAGTGGATGCTCAAGAGATTGAGCGTATCTACCTAAAGCATATGCGAGAGGACTCCGCGATATGATGGGTGCTTTGCTTCAGAAAGAGTTTTTGGAGTATCGCCGTGACCGACGTTTATGGCTTTTGGGGGTGCTGTTATTTCTGCTTTTGTCTGCCGCATCTCTGGACGGTTGGAATCGTTTTCAGGCCGATGCAAGCGCACGAGCTTCGGCGGTCGAAGTTGACAGGAAGGTATGGGTAGAGCAAGGGGACAATAACCCTCACGGAGCAGCGCACTTTTCACGTTATGCATTCAGGCCGCTCCCAGTCCTTTCGGCTTTTGATCCTGGTGTATTTGACTTCGCCGGCGCGGCGTTCTGGATGGAAGCGCATACTCAGAATCCGACAAGTTTAAGGCGCGTCGAGGATGTTGTGGTACACGCCCCGTTTTCGTCGCTTTCGCCGGCTTGGGTGGTCTTGGTTGCTGGCTCATTGTTAGTCGCGACGGTATTGTTTTCGTCCGTTTCTCGTGAACGTGAAAATGGAACGCTCAAAGCGCTAGCCGCCTCTGGTTTGAGTGCTAGAGACTTTGTTGTGGGGAAAATGGGGGCGCCAACCGTCCTCATTTTTTTACTCGTTGTCCTTGCTATGACAATTGCCTTAGGGCCGCTATTGCTAACGAAGTTCAACCCCGAGCCTACTGCAATTCGAGTGCTCATGTTGTTGGTGCTGTATTTTTGTGTCCTGCTTAGCTTTTCTTTTGCAGTCCTGTGGATATCGGCTTGTGCGCGCTCTTCCGGAGAAGCTTTTAATCTATCCGCTTTATTATGGATTTTTTTTGCGCTGGCCAGCCCGCTTCTCGCCGGGCAGTTAGCAACGACAATATTTCCTGATATTGATGAGCAAAGCCTACGGAATGAAATTCAACTTAAGGCCCAAACACCCTTCTGGGTGGGCAGTGCGGGCGACGATGCTAAAGCCGCTCAAGAGCGTGCCGTCGAAGAGGAGTTTGGTGTGAGTGATTTCGACAGTCTTGGCTTTGACAGGGAAGCATTGGTGCTGCAAGCACACGAAGAGTTCGCCAATAAAGTCTACGATGAATTGTACGGGGAGTTGCAAGCTCGCCATCGGAATCAAGACTCAGTTCAGCGATATATGTCGGTTTTATCACCTTTGCTAGCGGCACAGCGAATATCGGCTGGTATAGCGGGTACAGATTTGTTAGCGCAGTGGGATTTTGCCGACAGTGCGGAGCAGCATCGTCGCGAAATCATTGAATTACTGAACCGAGATATGATGATACACGGTGCGGATAAAGGTTTCTCGTATATGGCCGATCGGAGCCTTTGGGAATCCATACCCGATTATCAAACGTCGGCGCCGAGTTTGAAGGAAGTCGTGCGCTACTATTTTATCGAATTGTCTGCAGTGTGCGTTTGGCTGGTTGTGATGGCGTATTTGGCTTTCCGAGCACTAAAGACATCGCTTGTGAGGGGGCAATAGAATGTTTCGACTTCACTTGCGAAGGCAATGGCAGGCCTATTGGTCTGAAAAACGCAGCTTAATCTCGTTGGGATTGTATATATTCTTGGCGCTTTGGGCGCTAGCCGGTGGGATCAATTGGCATTTACAAATGATCAATGTGGTGTCAAAGCCACCCGCAGATATGATTACAGATCGCGACACGTGGTTAGCTGATTTGGAGCGTGTTGAGTCGGGAGAAACAGTCTCTGCCTACGCTGCTAGACCAATGGCAATGACCTTCTTGGCGGTACAAGCACCTAGTTCGCTTGCAAGCCTAGCATACCGCCATGAGTCAATTCACCCTCATGCTACGTTAATTAATGGGTGGCGCAATGAGTCAACTCTATTTCGACGTTATGAGGTTCAAGGGGCGTCAGCCTTACGGGCAGGGCAATTGGACCTGGCGTTTCTAGTTACCGTAATCTTTCCCTTGATCTTGATCATTCTATGTTTTGATATCGTCACTCGCGAGAAAGAGTCGGGTCGCCTGCGATTGTATTTGTCTCAAGGCGGTAGTGTCGTTGAGCTTGTTTTTGCACGCCTGTTCGTTGTGGTCACGCCGCTGATGGTTGTTCCGATGCTTTGTGTTTTGGCTGCCGCGCTTGCTTTTTCAGCGCCGTTTGGACACGTACTAATTTGGTTGAGTGCAATGTTCGTTTACGCTCTATTTTGGTGTGGTGTCGTAGCATGTGTTGCACTTTGGTCAAATCGCTCGACGTCCGCTGCGCTTGGATCGTTTGTCGTGTGGGCATTGATTGCCGTGTTGTTGCCTTCGACTGTACAGTTCAGTGCACAGGCATTGTATCCCTTGCCTTCTCGAGTGAGCTTTCTAAGCGAAGCTAGAGACGCAGAGGCCGCGACTCGCAGAAATCTAGATCAACGAGCTGAGGCCTATATGGCTGAGCACCCCGACCTAGTCGTGAGTACGGATTCGGCAGTGCCTGCATACTATCGTGCTGCCTATTTGGCAAATATCGACGTGAATAACCACACCGCTCCGCTCATTCGAGCGGCAGAAGAGCAGCGATCTTCCCAGCGCCGCTTTGTGAAAGCGGTTGGATTTTTGTCGCCAGCACTGGTGGTACAAGGCGGTATCGAGGCCGCTTCAGGAACGGGTGTCATGTATTCTGCGGCCTTTAGAAGGCAAGCGAGGTCGTTTTTAAACCATTTGTTGAACGAAATTGGTCCTGCAACAGTGAATGCGAGTCGAATCTCTTCGTCTAAGGCCCGCAAGATACCTGAATTTATATTTGAGCCCCCTAGAGTGCCCCTTGGCGCCTACTTTGGTTTGGTCTGGGTAGGTTGCTTGGGTCTATTTTTACTGATTATTGCAAAGCGCAAAGCGTCACATGTCTCTTAACTTTAGTGAATGATGGCAAGGGACAAGTTTGTAGGCCTACTAAGTAGGTAAAGAACCGGCCTCAAGATACAGCGTTCTTGAGGCCGGCCTGCTTCATTGGTGCGGTTTTGGAGTGGCTGTTATTCGCCGAGATTCGGGAAGTAAGTCCAGTCGTTAATGCTGCCGAAGGTGAAGGTTTCAGGGCCGTAATCAGAACCGGCCTTTCCGAATTTTTTAACGGCAAAGGTGAGCGTGCCTTTGACATATTGCTGGCCGCTCAGCATCCCCATTTCTTTTTCCATTTTCTGTCGAAGCTTGGCATCGTCGTCTGCTGGGATATCTTCGACGTGAGTGATCGTCAGCGTCGCAGAAAGAATCTCGTAGGGCGGATAGCTGTCTTCCGAGGCGAACTCGCTTTGCTTCAGTTTTTCAACATCGGGGCTCATCACGGCAGAAAAAACAGAGTCCGCATTCATTGCGCTTAAATGCACCATGGCATCGGGCAGTGATGTGCTTTCGGTGCTCAAAATCGTGTAGGGCGAGACGGTGTAGACACCCGGCGTGATTTTAGGTGCATCGGTGCCGGTTTTGATATCGATACTGAAACTATCGATGCCCGCTTCTTCCAATGGGGCATAGTCGGATACGCTCGCGATAAATGCAGTGATTTTCGTGTCGGTCGGGTCTCCACGGGTGCGCCCTTCAGTGCGGAAAATGCAATCGTCATCGGTGAGTGTATTGGGGTCGATATCCAGCTTACTGCCGCGTAGACAGAACTCCATATGTGGATCATAGTAGGCTTCATCCGCATATTCGTCTTCGTAGTCGCCGTCTTCATAGTCGATTGAGTAGGCGTCTTCAGCAAACGCGTCCTCGTCCGAAGGCTCCCCGCTGTCACAGGCGGCCAATATGCCCCCTAAAAATAGAACCAACCCCGTTTTGATGACGTGTTTCATAAGCAATTCCCTGACTTAATCTAAATGTGCTGAGTGATGAAAGGATTGACGAGTTGAATCGAAAATCTGCGAGCGTGATTTTACCGCGGGGGGAGCGGCTTAACTGAGAACCGTGCGTTCTTTTTGGTGATTGGGAGGTGTTCTATGCCTACTTGAAATACTCTGGGTACTTTTCAGGTGCGATGTGCAAAATATGATGCACTTCATTGAGATGCGTCATCATGGCGTTGCGCGCGCGCGCGGCGTCTCCGGCTTCAATGGCGTCGAGTATCGCGCGGTGTTGGCGGATGACTTGCGCGTATTGGCCTTCGAGTTCCTTCAAGCTCAGATTGCGCACGCGGTCCATGTGGGCTTTTTCTGCTTCGATGACGCTGGCGCTTTTGGGAAAGCCTGTGGCGTTGGCGAGCAGTTGATGAAAGGCGTCATCCAATCGCAAAAAAAGGGCGCTGTCTCGCGCTTCAGCCGCGGCTTCCTGTTCTTTTAGGTTGGCGTGTGCTGCAGAGAAGTCGTGTGACGCCGCGGTATCGGCCAGTGTATTGACGACTGCGACTTCGATGGCCTCACGGATAAAACGACTTTCGAGAATACTCTGCACACTGAGCGAGGTGACAAAGCTGCCGCGTTGGGGGCGCACTTCGACGAATCCCAGCTCCACCAGCCGTGCAAGCGCTTCACGTACCGGTGTGCGGCTGACATTGAAGCGCTCGGCGAGTTGGCTCTCTGAGAGCTTTTGCCCCGGTGTCAGGCTCATGCTGACGATGTCTTCGCGCAGGCAATCGAAGATCTGAGCGGACGTGGAGCGATCGTAATGTATCTGTGTCACGTGGGTCTTGGCGTTCATTCGTGTATGCAGGCCCTAGTATACGTGTTTTTCACGGCGCTCAGGGGCTAGCCTTGCCCCGGCGCGTGAGGAAACTGCTTTTGCTTCAGTGTGTCGAGGTCGGCCTGCGGCGCAGCCAGCCCTTTCGGGAGAGGCATGCCAGAATACTGTTGGAAGTACAGCACACAGGCGTCGCGCCACCAACGCGCTTCGTTGAGTTGAATTTGCAGTGACATACTGACCTGCTTGTGAATCAACGGTGAGATCTGCCCCTTTAACGCAGCCCAGCGCTGTGTCATCTCTGCAACGTCATCGGCACCTTGATAGTAGTGTTGCACCAGAGCATCCCAAAGCGTGCGGCCATCGGCCAGCGTGTAATCCCAGGGCAGGTGGTGGAACCACAAGAGCAGAGGCTCCGGTGTCGTTTCCGGTTTCGAGAGCTCTTCGCGTAAAGGTGACGCATATTGGGACACCGCGTCCACGCCGCTTGGGCTGCGATCGAAGCCGATGCCGTCCGTGTCGGCGCGATGGTAATACACCGAGTTCCAGTCGTCGCGGCCGAGAAAGTCGACCCAGGGTGCCGGCCCATAGTGGTGGTCCGCACCCATAATGTGGTGCAGGCCGAGCGGGGTCATATAGCTTACGGTGGTTTCACGGCTCTGCATCATCATGTCGACAATCTCGTCGACGGCGGCGGGCTCGCGTGTCAGGCTCATACGAGTCCAATTCTGAGCGATGGACTCCGCGCTCAGCGTCGGGTCCCAGGCGAATCGGCCATAGGCGAACCAGTTGCTTTGCAAGATGGGGTGGCCGGTCCAATTCGGGTCGGTGCCGATGTTTGCGACACCGGCCATACCCGTAATCGGATAGTCGTGAAGCTGCCCATCAATGACCTTGGCAACGGTCGAGCCGGGGCCTTTGATATAGGTATCGGCATCGAGTACTTCCTCAAATAGGGTGCCCAGATACACCCAGTGCGTGCTGAAGCCGAGGTACTCCATCGTAATTTGGAATTCCATCATCAACGGTGTGTTTGGCATCGCACCGAAGAGGGGGCTGAAGGGTTCGCGTGGCTGAAAATCGATCGGCCCGTTTTTCACCTGGACCAGCACGTTCGGTTCAAACTTACCGTCCAGCGGCGTGAATTCGCTGTAGGCCTGCTTGCTGCGCTCTTCGTTTTTTTCATTCGCGTAAACAAAGGCGCGCCACATCACGACCCCGTTGTGCGGAGCGAGGACGCGGGCAAGCATGTTGGCGCCATCGGCGTGGCTGCGGCCATAGTCACCGGGGCCGGGCTGGCCTTCGGAATTGGCCTTGACGAGGAAGCCGCCAAAATCGGGGATGCGCTGATAAATGTCAGCGACCTTGTCTTTCCACCAGGCTTCCACCCGTGGGTCAAACGGGTCGGCTGTGTCCAGCCCGCCCAGGCTTTGGGGCGAATTGAACTTCACCGACAGGTACACGCGAAGGCCATAGGGGCGGAAGGTGTCGGCCAGCGCTTCGACCTTCTCTAAATAGAGCGGAGAGAGAATCAATGGATCGGCGTTGACGTTGTTCAACACTGTGCCGTTGATGCCGATGGAGGCATTCGCTCGCGCATAGTCGTGATAGCGCTGGTATTCGTAGACGGGCAGTTTGTGCCAGTCCCAAAGGGATTCACCTGCGAAGCCGCGCTCGACGTGGCGGTCCAGATCGTCCCAATGGTTCAGCACACGCAGTTGAAGGGCGGGCGTGCTGTGTGTTGCCAAGCCGTTTAGAGGTGTGCCGGTTTGCATTTCACGCAGTAGCGCATACGTGCCATACAGCGCAGCGACAGGGGTATTGGCAGCAACAAGCATCACCGATCTACCCTGGTAGCGGCCCTGACGAAGCACATAGCCCTCGTCGCCTAAGTTGTTCAACGTTGTGAGCAGTTCGGTTTCAGACGCCGCTATTTGGTCGCGGGTCAGCACGACAAGTTGCTGCTTTCTGAGCTGTGTGTGTTCTTTTATGTCGCTGGCGAGAAGCGAAGGCAGCGCGGCCTCGAGCTCCGTGCGAATGACCTTGTGTGTGTCACTGTTGCCGGCGACGTACCAGCTTTTTATCGATTTGAGATAGTTGCGGCGTTGAATTTCAGGCAAGGCATCGTATTTGAGCCATAAACGGTAGCCCGTGTCGCCACCGATTATGGCGTCACCCGCAAACGCTGGGGTGGCGGAACAAAAAAGACAAAGGAGCAAGGCGTGACGAAATAGACGCATCATGAGTGGCTCATTATTGTTGATATGTCGACTAGTATACAACTTGTTAGAAGGGGAACAAGTGTTGCCTTGTTGTTTTGATATGATGTAACATTTGCCGCAGATGATATGTTGTATCTAGTGACTTGGGGGAAGTGTGAAGAATTCATTTAAGAACCGTTTGGCCGCGAAGACGGCTGCGGTGCTTGTTGGTGCCGGCGTGAGCGCCACGATGTCGTCATCTTTGATAGCCGCGGAAGTGAGCGGCGTCGTTGTTGATGCGCATGGCGGGCCGATTCCAAATGCCAAAATTGAAGTGCGCGGTGAAGCGCACGAAGCCGTCAGTGCCGAGGACGGTTCCTTTAGCCTTTCGGGTTTACCAGAAACTGTTGAGCTTCATGTATCCGCTCCCGGATACAACCATGGTTATTACAAAATTGATGGTGGCCAGGCCGGTGTGCAGGTGACCTTGCACCGCGGTGTATTGGAGCAGGTCGACGTCGTCGGCTTACCCATCCACGCGAGCAGCCTCGAAAGCGCGCTGCCGATTGCCGTATTGGACTACGATGCCATTCGTGAAAAACAAGCTGCCACGCTGGGTGAAACGCTGAAATATGAGATCGGCGTAAACAGCAGCTACTATGGGCCGACGTCCAGCAGCCCGATCATTCGCGGTATGGATGGCCCACGTGTATTGATCACGCAAAACAGCCTGGATACGGGTGATGTGTCGCGTGTTGGCCCGGACCATGTGGTCTCCACCGAGAGTCTGACAGCTCAACAAATTGAAATCCTGCGCGGCCCTGCGACGCTGTTCTACGGCAGTGGTGCGATCGGGGGTGTTGTCAACGTGGTTGACCATCGAGTCCCCCGGTCGAGCGAGACCGCGGGCGCGTTTCAGGTGGACTACGGCACGGTTGCTGAGCAGTCGCAAGTCGCGGGTGAGTGGCAGGGCGGCACCGAGTCACTGGCGTTTCATGTCGACGGTTTCTACCGTGACAGCGGCGATTACAGTGTTCCGAGCGACGCTGAGTTGGAAGGCGATGTCCTTGCAGGCAGCAGCGCAGAAGCCTCTGGTGTGAATCTCGGCGGCAGCATTCTGCTCGATAACGGGTTTATTGGTCTGTCCTACGGCCGCCTTGATCGAGATTATGGCGTACCCGGTCATGTACACGGTGAAGAAGAGCATGATCACGAGGAAGAAGAGCACGAAGAGGAAGGTCATGACGAAGAGGAGGTGCGCGCGGAGCTTGAACAGGATCGCTGGCAGCTCTTAAGCGAACTGGATGTGCACTGGGGTTGGATCAACGCCATCAATACGCGCCTCGGTTACACCGACTATGTGCATAGAGAGTTGCATGCCGAGCATGAAGAACATGAAGACGAGCATGAGGAAGAAGAGCACGAGGAAGAAGCCCACGATGAGTTGCATGTGGGCACCGAATTCCGCCGCCGCAATACGCAACTTCGTGTGGATCTGACCCAGCGTGATCTCGGGGGCTGGCGTGGCGCACTGAGCTTCGATTTGCGTCAAAGTGAGTTTGAAGCCGAGGGCGAAGAAGCCTTTGCCCCGCCTTCTGAGACGCAGTCTTTGGGCGTGGCATTAATTGAAGAAAAACATTTTGGCCCCGTGTTGCTTCAGCTGGGTGCGCGTGTCGAGCAGGTGGATATTTCTCCCGAGTCGACGACCGAACTGGAGCTTGAAGACGAATCTTTCACGCCGCTGAATTTCTCAGCCGGCATCGTCTGGGATTTTTATCACGGTTACAACATGGGCTTGGCCTACTCCTTCGCAGAGCGCGCCCCTTCAGCGGGCGAGTTGTTTGCGCTTGGGCCGCACATCGGCACACGCAGCTATGAAATTGGCGCCGTGTACGAATTGCATGAAGAAGGCGAGGGCGATGTGCATGTGGAGTATGCCGGTGAGGCCGACATTGAACGCTCAAACAATGTGGATCTCAGCTTCCGCAAAATTGAGGGTGACCTCGGTTTTATCGTGACGGCTTTCTACAATCAGGTCGACGATTATTATTATCAGGAAGACACGGGCTTCCACTCTGATGAGCTGCATCTGGAAGACCATGACGAGCACGAAGGCGAGGAGCACTCGGAAGAGGAAGAGCACGCCCACGAGGACGCCCTTCCGGTGTACCAGTTCGTGCAGCGCGACGCCAACTTTTACGGTCTGGAAGCCGAGCTGCATTGGGCCGTAACGGCACCTCTTACGCTGAGCGTGTGGGGTGACTCCGTACGCGCAGAGCTGGCGGAAGGCGGTAACTTGCCACGTATTCCTCCGGCTCGTCTTGGCGGGATTGCGCGCTTCGAACAAGGTGGCTGGATGGCGGAGCTTCACGCGACTCAGTATTTCGAGCAGGATCGTGTGGCGGAAAACGAAGCGCCAACAGATGGCTACATGATGTTGGATGCTCAGGTGAGTTACACCTGGAGCAATGCCAGCGTACCACTCACGTTTTACCTGAAAGGCGACAACTTGACCGATGAGCTGGGCTACGTGCACAACTCATTCCTGAAAGACGATGCACCATTGCCGGGCCGAGGCGTCACTTTGGGGCTTCGCGGCGAATTTTAATCGTATTTAACCATGTCCACTCTGCCCGGGCTTGCCCGGGTTTTTTTTTGTGTAAGGCTTCGGTGCTTCTCATCCCCCCTCTATCGGAGTCGCAGTATGATCAGAACATTCTCCTTGGCCTTGGCCATGATGCTCACCAGCGCGTCCGCCTTGGCAGACTGGACGCTCAACGGAGACGCCTCGTCACTGAATTTCGTCTCGGTGAAAAAAAGCGCAATTGCAGAAGTGCATCATTTTTCTCAGCTCAGCGGCAGTCTCTCCAGCGAAGGCAGCGCAACGCTTGAAATCGCACTCGCCTCTGTCGAGACGATGATCCCCATTCGCAATGAGCGAATGAACCAGTACTTGTTCGAAACCGATGCTTTCCCTGTCGCTACCGTATCGGTTGATGTGGACACGGCCGCACTTGAAGCGATGCCAGTTGGTGTTATGGCCTCTCAGTCGCTGAATGTCACGCTTTCGCTACACGGTAAGAGTAAGGCCTACCCCGTTAAAGTGGCTGTCACAAAATTAAGCGACAATCGTCTCCAAGTCAGCAATCTTGCGCCGGTGATCGTCAACGCAGCGGATTTTGATTTGCTTGCAGGTATCGACAAATTAAAAGAGCTGGCCGCACTGCCCTCGATCAGCACAGCGGTCCCTGTGACGTTTCAGTTAGTATTTGAAGCTGCCAAATAATTCATCGCCGCGCCGGTACACGCCGGTGCAGCGTGTACCGAGAGATGAACATGAAAAAACGTTCCACACGTCCAGAGAGTTTTGAAGATGTCCTGGACGCTTACCTCGCGCGGCGAGGTTTTCTGAAAGCCGGGCTCGCACTTGGCGCAGCGGCAATATTACCCGGCTGTTCGCAGTCAGATGACAAACAGCCATCCGGAGAGCCGCCTCTAAGCACTCTGAGTTTTACTGAGCTGCCACATGATTTGAACGAACATTTCGCCGTAGCCGAAGGCTACGACGCACAGGTTTTAGTACGCTGGGGCGATCCACTGTTCGAGAACATGAGTGGGTTTGACCCTCGGGCGCAAACGGCGCAAGAGCAAGAACGTCGCTTTGGCTTCAATAATGATTTTATTGGTTTTGTTTCCTTACCGCTTGGCTCCAGCAGCTCAGATCATGGTTTGCTGGTCGTCAATCATGAATATACCGCGCCCCAATTAATGCATCCGGGTTCGCCTCTGGGCACGCAGTTGAGTGCGGCGCAGGCGGACGTTGATATTGCGGCGCACGGGCTGAGTGTGATTGAAATCAAGCGTGTCGATGGTCAGTGGCAGCAAATAAAAAATTCGCAGTACACCCGCCGCATTACACCAAACACCCCAATGAAAGTGTCGGGCCCCGCGGCCGGAAACACGCGCTTGAAGACCATTATCTCTATGGATGGCGTGCACACCCTTGGAACCTATGGAAACTGCGCCGGAGGCGTGACGCCTTGGGGCACGATTTTAACCGGCGAAGAAAATGTTGACGGCTATTTTAATGGCGACGCGAGTCAGACGAGTGAGGCGGAAAACTACGCGCGTTTCGGTGTCGACGTCACCTATAAAAATTGGGGTGATTATCATCCTCGCTGGAATTTTCAGGAAAATCCCAACGAATTACTGCACATGGGTTGGATAGTCGAAATTGATCCCTTCGATCCGAACTCCACCCCTCGTAAGCGCACGGCACTCGGTCGCTGCAAACATGAAGGCTGTAATATTTATATTACCGACGACAACCATGTCGCGGCGTATACGGGTGACGATCAGCGATTTGAATACATTTATAAATTTATCAGCCGTGATCGCTATGACCCGAATGATCGTGAAGCTGCGATGCGTTTACTCGATGAAGGCACCCTGTATGTCGCCAAGTTTCACGACGATGGGCGACTGAGTTGGCTGCCGCTGGTGTACGGCGAGGGGCCACTGACCGAGGCCAATGGTTTTCGCAGCCAAGGGGATGTGTGCATCGACTCGCGCAAAGCGGCGGACTTAGTGGGCGCCACACCCATGGATAGACCCGAAGATGTGGAAGTGAACCCGGTCAACGGGCGTGTTTATGCGATGTTAACCAACAACTCTATGCGGGCCGAAGGGCAAACCGACGCCGTTAATCCGCGCGCGCACAATGCGCATGGCCAGATCGTGGAGTTTTGGCCAGAGTCGGGTGATCATCGAGATGCGACTTTCCGATGGGACCTCTTCTTACTCGCCGGTAAGCCGGGTACGGTGCCGACAAAATACCACCCCGATATCAGCGAATCCGGTTGGTTGTCCTGCCCGGATAACTGCGCGTTTGATCTTCATGGCAACCTTTGGATCGCCACTGATGGTGCGGAAAAAAGCGGCGTTGCCGATGGTGTTTGGGCGAGCGAGGTTGAGGGGCCAAATCGCGCTTTGACGAAACGCTTCCTGAGAACGCCAATTGGTGCGGAATTGTGCGGGCCTTTCTTTACCCCGAACAATGAGACCTTATTTGTCTCGGTACAGCATCCGGGGGGCGATTCCAGTTTTGATGCGCCCGATACGCGTTGGCCGGATTTTGATGCGTCGTTACCTCCGCGGCCGTCTGTGGTCGCGATCAGCAAACGCGGCGGTGGTCCGGTCGGTAGCTGATTTCAGTTCAAAAAAAAGCCCGCGTATGCGGGCTTTTTTCTTTTCTGCGACTCGCGCTTAGAAGCGGTCGATGCAGTTCAGGTCGGCAAACGCCTTTTCGAGGCGAGTGCTCATGCTCTCTTCCATCTTGCGCAGCCAGACACGTGGGTCGTAGTACTTCTTATTTGGCGAGTCTTCGCCATCGGGATTGCCGATTTGGCCTTGCAGGTAGTCTTGCTTGTCGTGGTAGTACTCGCGAATACCATTCCACGCAGCCCACTGAGTATCCGTATCGATGTTCATTTTGATTACACCGTAACCGATAGATTCTTCGATTTCTTCCTTGGAGGAACCGGAGCCGCCGTGGAAGACGAAGTCAAGTGATTTCTCAGCCAGACCAAACTTCTCTGAACAGTATTTCTGAGAATTGTCGAGAATCTGAGGTGTCAGTTTCACGTTACCTGGCTTGTACACGCCGTGCACGTTGCCGAAGGACGCCGCGATGGTGAAGCGTGGGCTGATTTTAATCAGTTCTTCGTAAGCGTAGGCGACGTCTTCTGGTTGAGTGTAGAGCATAGAGCTGTCCATGCCGGTGTTGTCGACACCGTCTTCCTCACCACCGGTGCAACCCAGTTCGATTTCCAGAGTCATGCCCATCTTGCTCATGCGCTCAAGGTACTTGGCACAGATCTCGATGTTTTCTTCGAGCGATTCTTCACTCAGGTCAATCATGTGCGATGAAAACAAGGGTTTGCCGGTCGCTTCGAAGTGACGCTCGCCTTCGTCAAGCAGGCCGTCGATCCAAGGCAGCAGTTTTTTGGCCGCGTGGTCCGTGTGGAGGATGACAGGGATGCCGTAGCTCTCGGCAACCGCATGCACGTGGCGCGCACCGGCGATACCACCGAGGATGGCGTTGCCTTGGCCTTCGAGTTTCAGGCTTTTGCCCGCAACGAATGCGGCACCGCCATTGGAGAACTGAACAATCACCGGTGAGTTAACTCGGGCGGCGGTCTCGAGCGTGGCATTCACAGAGTTCGTGCCTACGCAGTTCACGGCGGGAAGCGCGAAGTGGCCTGCTTTAGCTGCGGCGAAGATTTTCTGCACGTCGTCACCGGTCGCAACACCGGCTTTAACCATGGACGAGATTTTGTCAGACATGATAGGTTTCCTGATAGTAGAGATGGTTGTCAGGGTGCCATTGTGTGGCTGGCCTGAGTAGCGTAACGTTGTGTCCGCCTAGTTTAACGGTTTTTAAAGCGATCTACTAACTTTAGACTCGATAGGCACTGCCTTTCAATCAGTCAAAATGAATATAATGCACTTGCCCACAGGCTGTGGTCTCATACTTGAGTTTGGCTGACTTCAGTCAGATGTAGCAAAGGAGTGATACATATTATTAATCAGTTGACGCGTGTGTGCATGGTGGCCGCCTTCTTGTTCGGTTCTATCGCGCCGTGCTTGGCTAGCGCCTCACCGGACGATACAGGGGTGCTGCAGTTCGAACCGTGCATGCATCATTCCATGGCGGGGAAACTCACTCGTAAGGTGGAATGTGCCTCGCTGGAGGTGCCTGAAAATTACGACGACAGCCAGGGGCGCACCTTGTCCCTGTTCGTCGTGCGCTTGCCTGCACTGACCAGTCGGCCGCAACCTGATCCCTTGATCATGATCGCGGGCGGACCAGGGCAGGCGTCGACCGAAGCGTTTCTGTACGCAGACCACATCCTCGGGAAAGTGCATCTGGACCGCGACATTCTTCTGCTTGATCAGCGTGGAACAGGCCGCAGTGGCGCATTGCAATGCGATATGCTCGACGCGGAGTCTCTCGATGAGGACTACGATCGCCGTCAGTACCAAATGCTTGTTCGAAACTGTTTGAGCAATTTGTCTGAGCGGGCTGACCTCCGCCAATACACCACCAGTGTGGCCATACGCGACCTCGAATCCCTGCGTGAATCTCTCAAACTGGATGCATGGAACCTCTATGGCGTGAGTTATGGCACGCGGGTTGTTCAACATTACATGCGACGCTACCCGGACGCGGTGCGTCTTGCCATCCTGGATGGCGTCGTGCCCGCGGATCTGCATCTCGGACCCACTATCGCCATGGACAGTCAGCGCGCGCTCGATGCGATGATCTTACGCTGCGCTGAGAACGCGGCTTGTGCTGAGGCGTTTCCTGAGCTTGAGGCGGGAATTGTGAGCTTGCTTGATCAGTTGGCCGCGAACCCGGTGACGGTCAGTTATGAGAGCTTCACCAGTGGTCGCATGGAAAGTATGCGCTTCGGCGTCAGCCATCTCGCGATATTGATTCGTTTTGCGCTCTACCAGGACGAAATGATGGCCCTGTTACCCGCGATGCTTCACGAGGCCTACGCCAACGACAATTTTTCGGCCTTAGCCCGGCAAATTCAAAACACGACCGAAGCCTTACAAGGCATGAGCTTTGGCATGCACAATAGCGTGGTCTGCAGCGAGGATGTGCCGTTTTACGATGAAGCCGAAAGGGATATGAGCGCACAGGACGAGACGTATATCGGCGAGATTCTGTTTGATTCCTTGCTCGCCACCTGTGAACTGTGGCCTGAAGGCGTTGTCGATGAGGCGTTTAAAACGCCGGTGCGCTTTGATGGGCCGGTGTTACTGCTCTCCGGCAGTGAAGACCCGATTACGCCGCCGGCATTTGCCGAGCAAGTGGCTGCGGCATTAACACAAGCGACGCACGTGACCGCCCCAGGGCAAGGGCATGGTGTGTTTTCAATCGGCTGCATCCCGACACTCATCGCGCAAGCCATTAGTGATGCCGATGTCACGCAATTGAATACAGGCTGTGTGTCGTCCCTTTCCTCGGCACCTTTCTTCCTCGACTTTAACGGACCTGCGCCCTGACATGATTGAAGCCCAAGGCTTGTACAAACAATTTCGCACTAAAGCGTCGCTGAAGCGCGGGCGCCGGCAAAAGAAAGTGGAGGCCGTTCGTGATGTAAGTTTTCGCGCAGAGAATGGCGCCATCACCGGGCTGTTGGGGGCGAACGGTGCGGGAAAATCCACGACATTGCGTATGCTTGCGACGTTGATACGGCCCGATGCCGGGCGGGCGGCGATTGATGGCTTTGATGTCGTGAGCCAAGCGATGGCAGCGCGCAGCCAAATTGGCTTTTTACCTCACAACGCGGGCATCTACCCGCGCCTGACTGCGGTTGAAAATATTCAGTATTACGCACGCATCGCTGGCTTGCCTGACGACGAGGTGGATGTCCGGGTGGAAGAGCTGGTCACTCTGCTCGACATGGAAGCGTTCGCACTGCGTCGCACCGATGGTTTCTCTCAAGGGCAGCGCACCAAAGTGGCTTTGGCTCGTGCGTTGGTGCATCGGCCGCGCACCGTTATTTTGGACGAACCGACCAATGGCCTGGATGTCATGGCAACCCGTAATTTACGGGTCATTTTGCGACGCCTTCGGGATCAGGGGCATTGCATTTTGCTGTCCAGTCATGTCATGCAAGAAGTCACGGCATTGTGCGATCATGTTGCCATTATTGATGACGGGCGCATCGCGATCAGTGGCAGCATCGCTGACATCCAGGCGCAAACCGGCCAAGAGGATTTCGAGGATGCCTTTGTTGTGGCCATTGGACAATCGCTGGAGGCGCAGGGGTGAAGCAATTTATCGCGATTTTTCGCAAAGAGGTGCTGGATAATATCCGCGATCGGCGCTCACTGTTTTTCGCGCTACTCTACGGCCCGTTGCTTCTGCCCGCGCTAATTATCGGCCCGATTGCCTTGGGCGTAAAAAAACACAGTATCAATTTTGAGCAAAGCCAGACCATTCACATGGAAGCGCCCGAGCGGGCACCAAACCTGGTTCAGTATTTGCGCGAAGAAAACATTCGGGTGGCGCCGGTAGACGAGGACCTCAAATCGGGTTTGGAAGAGGGGCATTTTTCGATGGTCTTGTCGTTAGCGGAAGATTACGAAACGCGTTTAAGACAGGGCCAGACCGCCACAATGTTGCTGCATTACAACGGTGCCGATGACGAATCGACCAAGCTCTACCGAAAAGTACATTCCATCCTCTCACGTTACGGTCAGCAATTGACGGCGCAGAGAATGCAGATTAGAGGGATGGATACGGCGTTTTTAAAACCGTTCCATTTGATCGAGGAAAACGTGGCGACCGGCAACGATGCGGAAAAGATGCTCGCACGCATGCTGCCCTTCATCGTCATTCTGTCGTTGACCATGGGGGGCTTTTATCTCGCGGTGGACACCACCGCAGGTGAGCGAGAGCGACACTCACTGGAACCCTTGCTCAGCCTCAGTGTGTCACGCCAAGTCTTGGTTGCAGCGAAGTTCTGTGCCGTGATGTTGTTTGTCGGGTTGAGTGGCTTTTTATCAATCTTAAGTGCCTTCATCCTGTTTCAGTGTCTGCCCGTAAAGGAATTAAGCGCATTGATTCAGCCAGACCCTTGGCGCTTTTTTCTCGTATTTCTGGTGTCCTTGCCATTAGTGGTGTTTTTCACGTCGGCAATGATGTTGATTGCCACTTACGCCAAAAACACGAAGGAAGCACAGACGCACCTGGGTATGGCAATGATGTTGCCTATGGCTCCGTTTTTTATCATCCAGTTTGCCAACGTGAAAACCAGCACGGTGTTGATGGCGGTGCCGGTAATGAGTCAATACCTGTCGATTGAAAAAGTGTTGACCGGAGAGGCTCAAGCGCTGGCCGCCGTCGTGGCGAGCGTCGCAGGTACCTTGTTTTGCGCGCTCTGTTGTTATCTGATTACCGTGCTGTTGTATCGTAAAGAAGACATTCTCAATAGTTGACGTCGTCATCTGAATTATTGGAAAGGGAAGTGGATTAATGAAGTGGTTGAAGCGAATCGCGCTGGGTGTGGTGGCGTTTGTCTTGTTGTTATGGACGGCTGTCTGGCTGATGTCACCCACGATCACGCGTATGTTGGTGGGTGATCTTCTTGAGAACGAGCATATCCAGCTCGATCAATCGAGCACAGTGCGTTTAAATCTCTTCCGGTCTCGCTTGACGGTAAATGACCTCGTCTGGCAACGCGATGATCAGCGCAGTTTTGCCCTCGACGCTTTAGAGCTGCGTTACAGCTTATTTCGCCTGGTGCTCAAAGAAGCCCATATTGCGAGCGTGACGCTGCGCGGGCTGGAATTACAGGCCCGTGTTCGCGATGGCGAATTGCATATCGCTGGCTTTGACCTGCATGACCGGCCTCCGGCGGAAGAGCCTGAACCCATGCCCGAGGAGCAGAGTGCTTCGTCGCGTTTTGCGTTGAAAGTCGCCGTGCCCGAACTGATTTTCGAGGACATGCGCTTTTACGTCACCCATGAGGATCAAGCGCACCTGTTGCACGTGCAACGGCTCGACGTCGCGCGCACGCTGTACGAGAACGAAGTGCTGGATTCTCGCATTCAACTGGAAGCCGAATTGAATGGTGCTCCCATCGCGTTTGACGCGGAGGTGGCTTACGAGGGCCAAGTGGCGACCATGGATGGGCGCGTGTCCGTCGCCCGCTTTGATCCTGAGCATTACCAGTACTTGCTGCCCGAATCCATAGAGCAATTGAGCGCGCTCATCGGCGTGGAGACGGAATTTAAATTACGCATTGAGGGTGAGCACGTACACCTCGACGTGGCGTCGCTGGATGTGGAAACAGAACGCTTGCGCTATGCGGATGCGGAGTATCTTGCAGCGCTGCGCGCGAGCACGTTGTCGCTCTCGGATGTTGTGTTGTCACTGCCCGAGGAGGGCGGACCGGATTTGCGCGCGCGCTTTCGCTATCAACAGGAAGACACCACCTTGGATTTAGTAGAGGACCAAGGCCGATTGATGCAACTCGCGGGGCTGGAGATTCGCGAGGGCGAAATGGCGATGGTGGGCGAAGATCTGACCTTGGCGGTCGAAGCCATGACGTTGCGTGGTTTGACGGCGTCTGACGCCGCGGAAGAAGCCGTGCCGCCACTGCTCACGATGGCGGATTTTTCAGTCGAAGACATCGCCATGGCGGGCACTCATCTCAGCGTGGGTGACGTGGCAATAGGCCGTATTGAGGTGGAGGCTTTAATGAGTGAGGCCGGGGAGCTGAAAACACTGGTGCTGCCCGGTGCCGAGGAGGAAGCCGAACAGGATGAATCTGAGCCCACGCCCGAAGCGACAGAGGAAGGCGATACCGAGCTCGCAACAGAAGACGCCCCCGCCGAGGGCGAAGCGTTTACCTTCGAGATTGGTCGAATCGCATTTGCGGCCCCGGCGACCATCCGTTTTCGCGACGAGGGGCTCTCCCCGGTATTCAGCAAACAGATTCACATTGAGGTACTCGAGCTGATGCCCGTCGACAACCGTCAGCCGTCCAATGAGACACAGTTTCGCCTGACCCTCAAAGACGATGATTATCTGAGTCATGAGATGGAGGGCCGCGTACAGCCCTTCTCTGACAAGATGAACCTCAGTCTCGACGCGAAGACACGCGAACTCGCCCTAAATGAGCTCAGCCCGTACATCTCGGATGCCTTGGGCTTCGAGGTAAAAGCCGGCCAGCTCGATAACGATTTCACGGCGAAGATTGTGGATGATGAACTCGATGGCCAGGCGAAGGTGCTTCTAAGAGGCGCAAACTTCACCTCTGGCGGCCCGGAGGAGGGTGAGGATCTCGATGTCATCGGACAAACCGCCATTCCATTGAATGTGGCGTTGAACATGCTCAAGGATGGCGATGGGAACATCAAACTGAAAATTCCCATCGACGGCAATGTGAACGATCCCAACTTTGGCGTGCAGTATATCGTCGGGTTGGTGGTGCAGAAGGCGGTCATGTCACAGGCCAAGAACTACCTGATCAATACCTTCGTGCCCTACGGGCAGGTACTGAGCGTGGCGATGTCGGCGGGTTCCTACGCGTTGAAGGTGCGCTTTGAGCCGCTGATTTATGCGCCGACTCAAGTAGAACCGGGACCAGAACAAATGGCCTTCATTGATCAGTTTGTCGTCTTGATGCAGGACAAAAAAGACCTGCAAATTCAGCTCTGCCCAATCGCGACGCCTGCGGATTTGAACCTGCCTGTGGGTAGCACTTTGAGTTCGGAGCAGCGCCAGCAGCTTGAAGCCCTTGCCGACAGCCGTGCCGACCTGTTCAAACGCCATGTGATGGAAAAGGGCATCGAATCGGCTCGCCTCTTGATCTGTGGCGCCGAGGTGAAGACGGGAGAGTCGGCGAAACCCAGCCTGAAGCTGTCTGTCTGAGAGGTACGAGGTTCAAAGTCACACTATGGGCGCGAGTTCATACGCGCCTAAAGACGTTTTTGCAGTATGCTTAATCCTCGGCCTTAAAGCCGTATTAGGTCCGGGAAGGGCCTTGCACCCCATACAGGGTGAAGATCGGGCTCTGAGCCTGAAATTAGATAAAAACAATAATGATGAGGTGAACGATGAATCACGATGCGGATCGCCGTCGGTTCCTGCTGGGGCTCGCGACGGTGTGTGGCGGATTGCTGTCGCAGGAAACACTCGCGACGGGACTCAGCCGATATCCACGCTCAAACGGCGCGACGCTCAAATCGGGTCAGCGCTTAAATCAGACGGAAATGGCGCTGCTCGCGAGATTGTCCGATCGCATTATCCCCGCCACGGATACCCCAGGTGCCCTGGGTACCGATACCCACGGCTATATCGATGATCAGCTCGCACACTGCGTTTCCCCCGATGAGGCCACGCTCTTTCAGGTCAACCTGCTGTCATTCCCAGCGCAGTGCGAGACCGTACTGGGCAAGCCCTTTCAGCAGCTAGACGATGAGGCCTTGGATCACTGCCTACGGTCCTGTGCTGAGGCCGCACAACCCTTTGGCACAAAAGGGCAGGGTTTTTTCCAGAAGTTGAAAGCCATGACGATGATGGGCTACTACAGCTCGGAGATTGGCGCTTCCCAGGAATTGGCGTATTTGCGCGTGCCCGGCGGCTTTGACGGTGATTTTAAGCTCGCGCAAATCCAGAAATGTTGGGCGACCTGAGGAGGCGAAAATGCAGATTGATCCCTTTTTGATTTCCGGCTCTCGGGAAGAGTTTGACGCAATTGTGGTGGGCTCCGGTATTTCCGGGGGCTGGGCTGCAAAATCATTGACCGAGCAAGGTCTGAAGGTGCTGCTCGTCGAGCGTGGGCGCCCTGTACAGCACGGTCGCGACTATGTGGGTGAAGGCAAAGCCCCGTGGGAACTTACGCACCGTGGGGATGTGCCCTTTCAGCAAGTGGAGGAAGAGTACCCCGTACAGAGCAAGTGTTATGCGTTTAACGACGCGACGCGCCACTTTTTCGTCAATGACAAAGCGCACCCTTATCAAGTTGCCGAAGGCAAGCGCTTTGACTGGATTCGCGGCTACCATCTGGGCGGTCGCTCGTTGCTCTGGCACCGCCAAAGCTATCGCTGGGGGCCTTTGGATTTTGAAGCCAATGCCCAGGATGGTCACGGCGTCGACTGGCCGATACGCTATGGTGACGTGGCGCCTTGGTACAGTGAGGTCGAAAAATTCATTGGCGTGTCCGGTCAAGCGGAGCAGCTCGACATTTTGCCGGACAGCGAATTTCTGCCCCCTTTCGAAATGACAGCGGTGGAAAAAGACGCAAAAAAACGCCTTGAGGCACACTACAAAGACCGCATCATGACGATGGGACGAGCCGCGCATTTAAGTGAGCCGACCCAGTTCTTTTTGGACCAGCAGCGCTACAAGTGCATGGCGCGGAATGAATGTCAGCGAGGCTGTTCGTTCGGCGCGTATTTTTCGACGCTCAGTTCCACCCTGCCTGCAGCACTGAAAACAAATCGTCTGAAAATTGCCTGCAACAGCGTTGTTCACCATGTCCTCTACGATGCCAAAAAGAACCGCGTGACGGGCGTGCAAGTGGTTGATGCGGAAACGCTGGAGGCTCGCGAATACCGCGCGCGTATGGTCTTCCTCTGTGCGTCTACGCTTGGCACGACACAAATTATGCTGAACTCGACGAGTGAAGCCTTTCCTAATGGGCTGGCGAATTCGTCTGGCGCGCTGGGGCATTATCTGATGGATCACATCTACAATGCCCGTGCCTATGGCAAGATCGATGGCTTCGAGGAAGACTACCATCGCGGGCGTCGCCCCACCGGCATCATGATTCCGCGCTACGTCAATGTGAATAAAAAAACCGAGGCCTTCGATCGCGGTTTCTTCCTATTTGGTGGTGCCCAGCGCGCGAACTGGCAGCGCGGTGTGGACAGCCAGGATTTCGGTGCAGACTTCAAAAAGCAGATGCAGCAGCCGGGGCACTGGGAAGTCGCGCTTATTGGTTCGGGAGAGATGTTGCCCCGTTATGAAAACCATGTTCGACTGGACCCGAAGCGCAAAGATAAATGGGGTGTACCCGAACTTGTGATTGATTGTGAATTTGGCGAAAACGATCTGCAAATGATGGAAACGATCGCCGATCATGCTGCGGAAATGCTCGAAGTGATGGGCGCGCGTGATATCGATCGGGTGATTGATAATCGGCCACCCGGGCTGGCTATTCACGAAATGGGTACCGCGCGTATGGGCCGTGACCCGAACACGTCGGTACTCAATGCCCACAACCAAGCGCACGATATTCCTAACCTTTTTGTCACCGATGGCGCGTGCATGAGCTCCAGCGCATGGCAAAACCCTTCACTGACCTATATGGCCCTCACTGCACGTGCAGCGCACTACGCGGCGGCGGCTTTAAAAAACAAGGAGATTTGATATGAAAATTCTGACAGCGCTGTTCGGAGGCGTGTTGCTAAGCATGAGTGCCTTCATTGCTCAGGCAGGGCCAGCACCTCAATTCAGCGTGCAGCTTTGGTCGGTTAAAGATGCGGTAGAAAAGGACTTCAAGGGCACCTTGAAATCCTTGGCCGACATGGGCTTTGACGGAGTCGAGTTTGCCGGGAATTACGGTGGCATGGAGAACGACCCCGCCGCGCTCAAAGCGTTTATGGAAAAAGTGGGTTTGAAGTCTGCCGGGGCTCATGTGCATTTTCCCGCGTTTGAAGATGATCAAATCGACGCGACCCTCACATTACACAAAACACTGGGTACGCCCTTCCTGATCATCCCGATGGATGGCCGCGCCTGGGACCCGGAGGGCGTAAAAGCCCTGGTGGCGGACCTGAACCGTGTGTCGGCACTGTTGGCGCCACACGGCATCAAAGTGGGATACCACAATCACCATCAGGAATTTGCAGCCTATGGTGAGGCGACGTACTGGGATTACATTGCACAAAACACCGGTCCCGATGTCGTCATGCAACTCGATGTGGGCTGGGTCACTGTGGCGGGTTTCAGCCCGGCAGAGTATGTCAAACGCTACCCCGGCCGCACCATGAGCACGCACTACAAATCGAAGCTGCCTGAAGATGCACCTGAAGGGGCCTTGCCGTTAATTGGTGAGGGCGTCATCGACTGGAAGAAACTGTACAAGGCCAATCGCAAGTATGGCGGCACGCTTTGGTACACGGTGGAGCAGGAAGACTACCCCAACGGTATGAGTTCCATGGATGCGGTGAAGACGTCCTTCACCAACCTTAAGACCATCTTGAAGCTGTAACTCTGGGTTGTTTTGATTGAGGCAGGTTTCGCACCAAGCAGGTGCGGAACTTGCGTAGGTCGACGTTTTCAAATGAAAAACGCGCCTAAATTGTAAAAGTTTTCAAACGTATGACTCAATTCCTTCAGAAAAGCGTATACTTTTTTAATTCCTGATCATTTTGACAGGTTTTGCTTTCCAACGCGTTCTATCTCAAATCGACCCTCGCTCGGGCTGTTTCGGCTTTCGCGCGATCAGAGCCGCGACACTGCGCACATTTCGCATCTCAAAATACTGAGCGAGTCTGGCGTTTGTCATGTTTGGATGTCATCGTGTCTACGAACGTTGACACCTTGAGTCGGGAAGAGCGGTTCGGGAACGCTTTGTGCATCGATTCTCACCGAGCGGATGCCTTTTTCCCGCTCGGTATTTAAGGAAGTACGAGTTATGGTAAATCACATGGATCTTGAAAAGCGAAGCAGGCTGTTCGGCCACCGCCAGGAGGTGAAGGGGGACAGCAGTCAACCGCTCGATAACGAAGCGGTGAAAGCGTTAACACGCGTGCTCGAAGAATTGGCGCAAAGCTGGCAATCGCCTGATCGCGGTGTCTCGCGAAGTACGGCGAACCACTCCTTCAGTACGGACGATATCATTCAGGCGGTCGATATGTTTTTCGATCAACTGGTGGACAACGAAGCGACGAACAACGCCACGCGACGGCTTTTGATCGCACTGCAGCTTCCTGTATTGCGCGCGGCAACCCAGAACCCCAACTTCCTCACGGATGCACATCACCCCGCGCGACGCTTGATCAAGGCCGTTTTCATCCGTGCCAGTGTGTTGAACGACCCCTATGAGAGCCATCCTTTGTATCGCGATATGTATCGCATCGTCAAAGCGGTGGAGCACGATTTTCACTCCGACGAACGCATTTTCCTGAAAGCGTATTTCGATATCTGTCAGCTTCGAAGCTGATGTGATACACACCGTTTTCCCGGGACCTGCTATGCCCTCAGCGCTCATCCCCATTGCCGACGGAACGGAAGAGATGGAAGCCGTCATTCTGATCGACGTCCTGCGTCGAGCTGGCGTGACGGTAACGGTGGCTTCGGTTGCAAACACGGCCATGATTACCGCATCTCGAGGGGTGCAACTGCAGGCGGACTGTACTTTGAACATGCTCACTCAGATGGAGTGGGACCTGATCGCGCTTCCCGGTGGCATGCCCGGTGCGGAACATCTCTCGCGCAGTGAATACCTGCGCAAACAGCTGCTCAACCACTGGGAGCATCAGCACCTACTCGGGGCCATTTGTGCCGCACCTGCGGTGGTGCTGGGCGAATTGGGCTTTTTACAAGCGCGCAAAGCGACCTGCCATCCCCAATTTCAGTCTGTTCTGACGGAGGTCGGGGCGCAACTCGTTGAAGGGCCGGTGGTCGAAGACGGCATGCTGGTGACCAGTCAGGCGCCGGGTACGGCCATGCTTTTCGCACTGACGCTTGTGACCAGGCTGTTGGGTGAAGAGGCCGCTCAAAAAGTCGCGACACCGATGGTATTTAGTCTGTAATCCAGTGTTCTCCGCGCCGCTGGATGGCGTACAATGCGCGCCATGATTGTCCTCCAAGATATCCACCTACAACGCGGCAGCAAGTTCCTTCTGGAAGGGGCGGAGCTGACCGTGCATGCCGGCCAGAAACTCGGGCTTATCGGCGCAAACGGCAGTGGGAAATCCAGCCTGTTTAAACTGATGCTCGGTGAACTGCACGAAGATGCGGGCAGCCTCAGTATTCCATCGCAGTGGTCCGTATCGCACATGGCGCAGGAAGTCGGCCATAGCGAACGTTCGGCGCTCGACTATGTTATCGATGGCGACCCTGAACTGCGGCGTATTGAGGCTGAGCTCGAAAGCGCAGAAGGCGAGGCGCTGGGCCCGCTCTATGAGCGCATGGAACAAATTGATGGCTACACCGCGATCGCGCGCGCACAGAAGTTACTCGATGGTCTTGGCTTTGCGGTCGGTGACGATGCGCGACCCGTCGACAGCTTTTCCGGCGGTTGGCGCATTCGCTTAAACCTCGCGCAAGCGCTGATGTGTCGCTCAGACCTCCTATTGCTCGATGAGCCGACCAACCACCTCGATCTCGATGCAACGATCTGGCTGGAGCGCTGGCTTCGTCAGTACCCCGGTACGCTGTTGATCATCTCTCACGATCGCGATTTTCTCGACAATGTGATCGAAGGCATCGTGCATCTCGAACAGGCCAAATTGCACAGCTACACCGGTAATTACAGCAGTTTCGAACGTCAGCGCGCGGAGCGTCTTGCGCAACAGGCGCAAGCCTACGCTCGTCAACAAGCGCGACGCGCGGAGATTGAGCAGTTTGTGCGGCGCTTTAAAGCAAAGGCCAGTAAGGCCAAGCAGGCGCAGAGCCGGGTAAAAGAACTTGAGCGGATGGAAGAGATCGCGCCCGCTCACGTCGACACGCCATTCAGTTTTACCTTTCCGAATCCAGACAGTTTGCCCCAGACCTTGATGTCGCTTTCGCAGGCGCAATTGGGCTATGGCAGCGCCATTCTGGATAAGATCGAATTCAGCGTGCTCGGTGAGGCCAGAATTGGCTTGCTCGGGCACAACGGCGCCGGTAAATCTACGCTGATGAAAACACTGGCCGGTCAGATCCCGCTATTGGCTGGCGAACGCACGGAATCGCCGCGCTTGCGCCTGGGATATTATTCTCAGCATCAGCTCGATACCCTCGATTTTGACGCAAGTGCCGCTCTGCACCTGCAACGGCTCAGCCCCAAGGCCTCCGAGCAGGAGATACGCAACTTTTTGGGCGCATTCGGTTTTCAGGGGGATCGCGCTTTTGAAGGCATCGCGCATTTTTCTGGGGGAGAAAAAGCGCGACTCGCGCTGGCGCTGCTGGCCTGGCAGAAACCCAATTTACTGCTGCTGGACGAGCCAACCAACCACCTCGACCTGGAAGTACGACACGCCCTGACACTGGCGCTGCAAGCCTATGAAGGCGCGGTCGTCGTGGTATCGCATGATCGTCACTTACTTAAGAATACCGTCGATGAATTGGTGCTCGTGCACGATGGCAAGGTCGAAAGTTTCGACGGGGATCTGCAGGACTATGAACGTTGGTTGATGTCCGGAGAAAAGCCCAGCGAAGCAACGGTCAGCGCACCGACTCCCTCCGCGCCACTGGATAAAAAAGCGCAGAGGCAGCAGGCGGCGGCAGACCGAGCGCGGCTGAAACCCCTGATGCAGTCGTTGAAGAAACTCGAAACCGCGATGGACAAAGCCAACGCGACCTTGGCGTCGCTTGAAGCGCGCTTGGCCGATACGGACCTGTACAACGAAGACAAAAAAAATGATCTGCAAGACACCCTGCGCGAAGAAGCTGGGATCAGGCAGACGCTCGCAGAGTTGGAAGCACAGTGGTTGGAGACCAGCGAAGCACTGGAGGCGGCTCAACAAAGCGCTTGCTGAGCCTGAGATCGAATCAGTGTTTCGTCTCGTTCGGGGCCTGAGTGTTGGCCTGTGATCGGCGGTCGCCCTGGCGCCGGTCCATGCCGGATTGGGGGTCAGATCCGACATCCTGTTTACGGCGGTCCGTGCCTTTACGCTCCTCTAGCGCTTCTTCAAGTTGTTCGACAATAAATGCTGGATTGCTCATAGTTTTCCTGTACATCTGGATGCCTCATCACTGTGGACTGCGTGCGAGTCACCCTCAATTATAGTGTGCGTTTGAAAGGTACAAAGTTCATGCTTAGAACCATGTGCTCATTAAACATAGACCCAAATAGACAAAAGTTCTAGAAAAGTCGCTTTTTTTCAGAGTCGTCGTTAAAAGAAGCTTAGTGGCGTGTCATCTCTTGGCGGCCGCCAAAATGCCCGCGACCAGGACTTCCGTCATCGCGTCAAAACTCTGATGCACCTGTTCGGCGTTGCTGAGCATAAAGGTTTCGGGCCATCGACCCTCCATACACGCCACATTATTTACCCGCTTGGCGGACAGCAGCGTCACGCCGTGCGCAATGGACCAGCAAGCGAACGAGCCGAGCCCTTCGTTGTATTGGCTGGTCGGAATGTCGTGTTCATTGAGCAGGTCCAATACGGTGCGCCTCAACGCGGCCTCGGCGCGCATAGACGCCGCCATCAGCTCGGGTGTCACCAGGTCATCTGGGACGTTTTCCCCCATCAGCAATTTAAAATACTGGGGGTGGACCTGTGCGTAGTCAAAATAGGCTTTGCCAAGCGCGGTGATGCGTTCTTTGGCGGGAGCGGGCAACTGTGTTGCGGCGTCGAGATAATCGGCAAAGTGTTCGAGACAGCGGGTTTTGACCGCGACATTTAGGGCTTCTTTATTGCGGAAATGGTTGTACACCGCGGTGGGGGCGACCCCGAGTTCACCGGCGAGTTTGCGCAGAGAAATCGTCTCCGGCTGTGCGTGTGCCAGCAGAGAGAGGTAGGTCGTGACCAGGGCTTCTTTGAGGTTGCCGTGGTGATAATGTTTGCTATCGGGATCGCTTGGGGGCATTAAAAACTGTATTGCACGGATAGGTTAAAAGTGTCGTTGTACCGGAAAGGGTAGAGTTGAGCGCTTGAATCCTCACTGCTATAGAGTACCACGGCACCAGAAAAAGCCCAGTGATCCGACCAATCGTAGTCGATATTCCAGCGCAGGACCTGCCCGTTGTCCTGTAACAGTTGGAAAAGCCACAGAGTATTCGTCAGTCTTTCATTCAACGCGGTGCGCTGTATCTGCAAGGTCTGGCCAAGTGAGCGGACATTGCTGCTCGCCACGCTATCCGGCGGGGCGTTCGCATAAATCGCCGTGACCTCAAGGCTGAAGTACCAATCATCCAGGCCACTGTATTCGGCCCCGGCCATGCCTCGCCACTCGTCGCTTTCGACGTAGCCCTGGTCGGTATTAAATGCCTGACCTTCGTTATAGCCGAGCTCTGTTTTAAACAGCCAGCTGTCTTTGACGCGATTGGCACTGATGCCGAGGGTATTCACTCGAACCTGCTCGAGTAGCCACAGCGGGGCCGTCTCGTGTGGACGACCGTATTGCTCATTGCTATTTGTTTGCGCGAGTACGAGGCTGACATCGCCCCCATTAAAAAAGCGCGTGTAGCGCAGTGCGGCTTCCCACTGTTGTTCAGGGTCGACGTCGACGGTTTGCAGACCCAGTGTCTTCAGCTGTATGTAGGGGTAAAACTCTTCATCTTCATCGGCGTAGCGATTAAAGCCCGCGTCCCAAGTGAGTACGCTGGATAACTTGCCTCCAGCGAACGGAAGCGAGTAGAGCACTGCTGGAATTTGAAGGCGAATATCTTGCAGTTCGACCTGGGCAAATTCCGTCTGGTCAGTGGGGGCCAATACATCCGTAATGGCAAGTGTTTCCGATTCACCCCAGGCAAAAACCTGGTTGCCAACACGCAGCCAATGTTGATTGTCGAAGACTTTGTCGAGGTAGGCATCTTTGAGCAGTACGACGTTGTTGTTCGCCTCCCAGTTAGGCTCGCCGGCATGCCAGGTCAGCATGTCCAATTCCATTTTGGCGCTGAGGCGATAGCTCACGCTGGAACTGAGCTCGCCGTACACCTCGCCGAACACGCGTGTTTCAACCTGCGACCAACCCGGTTCGTCGCGCTCAAAAGCAAAGTTGGGGTCGGGGGGCTGCAAGCCATATTTAAGTTGTTGCAGTATTTGCAGTCGGCCATCGTGCCGGCCGACCTCGGTGTCCTTCGGGGTGACTTCAATATTGCCAAAAAAATCGTCGTTGGCCTGAGCAAGTGCGGGCAGGGCCAAAGAGAGTGCGATCAGCTTGCCGGTGCGAGCAGACATTTACAGCCCCCGTTGCATGGCTTGTGTGTCGAACATAGACGCATCGACATCGCCGTTATAGTGCACTTCCGTAATTTGAAACAGGCTGGCGTGCTCTTTTTTATTATTGCGTGTCGTCACCATTTGCAGTGTATGGGCTGTCCAGATCCCTTGCACCTCGCGCAGATCCCGTGCGGCAAAATACTTTATGCGATTGCCTTTCTCCACATTAATGATGCCTTTGACCTGAACGAAATTGTCTTTGCGAATCCAGTTGACGGACTTGGTATAGCCGGTTTTATCGATCACGCTCTTATCTTTGGGCAGACTTTCGATGACCCAACAATCATGGCCATCCACGTCCTCACTTTCTTCGATCATGGTGTAGGTAAAATCTTCGTAATCAATTCCGTTGATATCGGCGTAAGAAAAGTCACTGCCCATGAATGCGCCCGATTCTTCCGACGCGGCGACGCGCTTGATTTTTTGCATCGCGGGGAGGTAAAGCCAGCTGTCGTCTTCACGGCTTGGGTCCTCCCAGTCGTAGGCCATGTAGGCTGTCCCCTCAACATCGGCGGGAGACATAAAATAGATAACGGATTTTTCAACTTCCTCGGTATCCAGGCCGAACAGGGTTAAATCTCTTACGCGTTGACGATCGCGCTTGTCGATCAAAATCAATTGCGCGCGGCTTTCTCGTGTATCGCCGTCATAACGCTCGTCGACACGCTTCATAATCTCGGCTGCGTCCAGAGGCTCTGCCTGCACAGTTGCCGTAGAGAAAGCGATCATCAGGGTGCTGAGTAGGCTCAATGGTTTAAGCATTTTCGATGGCTCCAGAAGGTTGAGTGGGGTTTTCTGCTTCGGCACTGCGTCGAGTGTCATCGAATAAAAACAGCAAGGCGGGCATGAAGATCAGATCGCCAATTAAGGCGAAGCTCATGATCATCGCCGAGAACAGACCGACGTAAATAAACGGAATAAAATTACCGAAGAGCATGACGCTGAATCCGGTGATGAGAATCAGCGAGGTCAGCATCACGGCGCGACCCGAAGAGCGCAGCGCGCCGCAAAGCGCGTTGTACGTGTCCTGGCCTCGATGGCGCAGGAGTCGATAGCGGGACATGACATGAATCGAGTCGTCGACGGCTATGCCAATCGTCATGGCGCCGACGATCATCGTGCCGAGATCCAGCGCGACACCCGCGTAGGAGATTAAACCGCCGGTGAGAATGACCGGAATTACACTGGGGAGCAGTGCGATCACGCCGTGTTTCAACGACGCGAAGAGAAACAAGAAGCTGATACCGATCACGACAATGGCGACACCGAAGGATTGAAACATGCCGTTATTGACGTAGACGTTTTGGGCGTTGTTCATCACCAGCGAGCCGGTGAGTACGAGCGACAAATCACCGAACTCCCGCTCAAGGTGCGCTTCGATGTTCTTGAGAAACGCGGTTTGAGTGGTTTCATCCATGTTGATGACAGGGATGGAAATTCTCAGATAGCGTTCGTCAAAATCTTTGAGGTCGCTGAGGTCTTCGTCTGGCCCTGTGTTTTCGTAGAGCAGTAAAAATTGCGCAGCAAGCGGCCGTGAATCAGGCAATTGGTACCACGCGGTGTCGTCGCCATTGAGGCTCTGGTTGATCTGCTTGTAAAAGTCGAGCACTGATAGGGCGTTGCCGGTTTCGCTTTGTGCTTCTAGATAGTGCTGGAGTGCGTCGGCACGCTGTAGAAGTTCTGGATTTTTTACCCCGCCTTCTTCACCGGTATCGATGACCACTTCCAGATTGGCGATCCCCTTGAAATGTTCATTGAAGTAATGAAGGTCGCGATTCACCCAACTGTTGGATTTAAAGTAATTGATCACATTGGCGTCGACACGAATATGTTGAATGCTGTAAAGACTGAACAGGGTGATGATCAGCCCGAGCAAGGCCAGGCCTTTGCGATGCGTATAGGTGAATTTAGGTAGCCGGTGCTCCAACCATTGGCTGACAACGGCGTTTTCCTTTTTCTTACTGTTCCTGGGCATCCAGGGGATGTAACTCAGTACGGCCGGAAGTGTGGTGACAGTCAAGATAAAAATCAACATGGGTCCGATCGCGGCGAGAATGGCGAACTGTCTGACCGGACGCAGCTCTGTAATAGACAGCGCAATGAATCCCAGTGCGGTGGTTAAGCTCGTGAACAGAATCGCGCGAAATAGATCGCTCGTGGTTTCGGCGGCCGCTTCGCGCGGCGATAGCCCGCGTCGACGCGCCTGAAAAAATTCGACCAGCACGTGCACGCTGGCACCCATGCTCAGAATGATCATCGTTGGAATTAAGGCTGAGCTGACTGCGGTGGTCGGAAAGGCGAGCACTCCCTGCACGGAGGTCAGAAAAAACAGCGTACTGATGATCACAACGAGCGGCACTAGCGTGGCGAAAAAGGATCGGAACACCAGAAACAGAATGAGCATCATCATCACGCCCATGGCAGGGTTTAACACCGCTTGGTCGGTCTTGGTCAGGGTTTCGAAACGTTCGTTAATGACCGGAATCCCTGAGAGATGCAGCGTGTAGCCTTGCTCCCTGAAGCCGGCCTCGTCGATCAAGGCGTTGAGCTCGGTCACAAGCTCAACATAGTGGGCGCCCTCATTCTTCCGGGTTTCGACTCTGGCCGCGATGCGTGTGTGTTGGAAGTCATCGGTCACCAGTGTGCCTAAGGCCAGCGGTTCGCCACGCATGATGTCTCGGGCCTGGTCCATCACGGCGGGGTCTTGCCTCAGGTTGTCGAGATCCTCGAACAAGTCATCCGTGGCGAGCAGACCCTCGTCATCGTGGGTGTATTGGTATTTGCTCAGTGAGCGCACCTGAGTGACATAGCGGTGAGCTTCTAAAAATTGAGTGAGCGTGTCGATCATGGCAATGGTGTCGGCATTAAACACGTCCTCGCCATCGCGGGCGGGGATGCCGATCATCAAGTATTCCGTATCCCCGTAGAGTTCCTGTAGCTGGTCGTAGGCGACGAGATTGGGGTCGTGTTCGACGAAGTAGCTTTCGTTGCTGTTGTCGTAGTAAATCCGGTCGAAGCTCAACGGCGCGACGAACATTAAGAGGACGGTGGTGATCAATATCGCGAGACGGTAGCGAACAACGTTGTGTCCCCACCAATGAGTAAACCTGTGCATAGTGCGTCTCCCTGCGCAAGCATGATGGTCTTAATATGAACGGTGTAAATAAACGCTGTAGATATTAATCTTATCGCTGTTCATTTGGCAAGAGTGTTCAGGTGCCAATTTACGGAAACGTACTGATCGACCTACCCACAGTGACGCGAGTGCGCACGCAAGGGTGATGGATTCGGATGCTTGCGCCGAAGCTCGTTGGGAGAGGAGTGTTAAAGCCTGAGGGGGCGAATAGGGGGGCTTGAGGCCAACGGGGGCCACTCACCCCCATCCTTGCGGGTGAAGGTGAGTCCGGGTGCTAGGTCGCCGGAGCGTGTGTGGCGCGCACGCGGCGCTTCAGGCCCTCAAAGAGGGTGTAGCTGACGGGTACCATAAGCAAGGTAATAAACGTAGCGAAGAGAATCCCGAAGCCGAGTGAAATGGCCATCGGGATCAGGAATTGCGCCTGAGTCTGCTTTTCGAACAGCAGGGGTAATAAGCCGATGAAGGTCGTCATCGAGGTCAGCATGACGGGGCGGAAGCGCGCAGCACCGGCCGTGATCACCGCATCGTAGAGCGCGAGGCCTTCTTTGCGCTTTTTGTTGATGTAGTCCACCAGCACCAGCGAATCGTTCACGAGTACGCCGGTGAGCGCCAGCATGCCCATAAGGCTCATAATCGTGAGGTCGCGCATCATCAGCCAGTGGCCGAGCATGGCCCCAATCACGCCGAAGGGCATCACGGACATCACGATCAGAGGTTGCAGGTAAGAACGGAAGGGGATCGCCAGCAAGCAGTAGATGGCAAACAGCACGAAGCCCAAGCCGGCTAGCAGGCTCGCGAAGGATTCGGCCTGTTCTTCCTGCTCGCCGCCAAACTTGTAGGTCGAGCCGGGATATTGCGCAACCAGGTTGTTGAGAAAACCCGTGAGGTCTTCGGTCAACGCCGTCATGTTTACCGAGGCCTTTTCCACGTCGGCAATGACATTGACGGTACGGTAGCCGTTGATGCGATAGATCGTCGTGGGGCTCAAGTCGGGCGTGAAAGTCGCGATCTGACTCAGCGGTACATTTTGGCCATTGGCGGTTTCGATCAACAGCGCATTGAGGTTCGCGATGCTCTGGCGTTCGTGCTGTGGGAAGCGCACCATTACGCGAATGTCATCCCGCCCACGTTGTATGCGCTGGGCTTCGACACCGAAAAAGGCACTGCGCACCTGCCTGATCACGTCGGAGCGGGAAATACCCAATAAATGCGCTTCGGGCTTCAGGTCAATGCGCAACTCTTCCTTGCCATCGGCAAGACTGTCGTTGATATCAAACACGCCGGAGTAGGTGGCCAGGCGCTCCTTAACTTGCTCGGCCATCAGCTCGAGTTCATCGAGGCGCGCCGAGCGCAATTGCACATCCACGGGGTCGCCCGAACGCCCGATTTCTGCGCGGATGTTCATGTCTTCCGCACCGGGAATATCCCCAATAAGTGAGCGCCATTCTTTTGCGAGCTGTAATGTGCTGATTTCGATGGAGCGCTCTTCTACAGGGCTGATTTCGAAACGGGCACGTCCCTCGTGAGTGGCGCCGCCACGACCGCCAGTGCGTGTCAGAATATTACTGATAATACTCTCACCCGTTTCTTCATCCGTGTATTTTTCCTGCAGTGACAGCGCGGCGTTCAGCACTTTCTCCATATGGTCGTCGGTGACCTCGAAAGGCGTGCCGGTGGGCATGGTCAGATTGAAACGAACCGTCTCCGAGGGGATGCGCGGGAAAAAGGTAAAGTGGGCGTGGCCAAACATCAGCGTTGCAATCAGTACGGCGAACATGCCCCAGAAAGCGAGCAGCATGCTGACGCGTCGCGTCAGTGCATAACGCAACACCGGTTGGTAGTATTTTAAAATCGCCTGTTCGAAGCCGTTGGCAAAATTCTGTTGCCAGCGTTGCACCTTACTGAGGTTGTCGGTGCGATTGACCCGAATATGCTTAAGGTGTGCGGGCAATACCAGTTTGGATTCGATCAGCGAGAACAACAGTACCGGGATAACAATCAGAGGGATCTGCGAAAAAATCGCCCCGCGATTTCCCTCAATAAAGCCCAGCGGTAAAAAAGCAACCACCGTGGTGAGAATACCAAAGGTTACAGGCGTAGCCACTTCCAAGGTACCGTTGATGGCAGCTTGCTCACCGCTTTCAGCGTGACGTAAATGGGTGTATACGTTTTCCCCGGTGACGATCGCATCGTCAACAACGATCCCGAGTACGATAATAAACGCGAACAGGCTGATCATATTCAGCGTGACACCGAGCACAGGCATCATCAGAAACGCGCCGAGAAAACTCACTGGAATGCCGAGGAAGACCCAGAAGGCGACGGCGGGCCGCAAAAAAAGCGACAGCAGGAGTATGACGAGAATGCCACCTTGGATGGCATTGCTAGTGAGTGTTTTAATCCGTTTTTTGATTACGTCTGAGGCATCGTCCCAATATTCGATTTTAAGTCCGCGTCCGAGTGTGGCGCTTTTCTGCTCGACGTACGCTTTAGCCGCATCGGCCACTTCGATCGCACTTTGGTTGCCTACGCTATAGACGTCGATCGTTGCAGACGGCATACCGTTAAAGAGTGTGCGTGCCGCTTTTTCTTCGAAGCCATCGTTTACAAGCGCGATATCACCGAGCCGCAAGAGTGTGCCGTCCGGGTTGGTTTTTAATACGATGTTTTCAAATTCCTGTTGGCGGTAAGCTTGGCCTTTTGATCGAATTAAGACTTCACCGCCCGTGGCGGAAATATTCCCGCCCGATAAATCCAGAGAACTTTGCGAAATCGCGTCGGCCACTTGCTGCAGGGTTAGATCGTATTCGCGCAGCGTGTCCGGACTCGCCTCAATCGCGATTTCGAAATCCCGAACGCCTTTCAACTCTGCTTGGGTGATTTCAGGAAGCTGTAACAGCTCTTCGCGTACCTGCTCGCCGATTTCACGAATCTCTCGCTCGCTGACATTCCCTGAGACGGTCACCGCGATCACTTCGTCCGTCCATTCTGCGAGCGAGATATTGGGCTTCTCTGCTTCGGAGGGGAAGGTGTTAATCGAGTCCACTCGATTTTTGACATCGTCGAGCAGCGTGCGAGCGTCGTAACCGGAGTCCACCTCAATCGACACGGTGGAGCCGCCTTCGGTAGAGCGGCTGCTGTATTCTTTTATTCCTTGCAGATCTTTAATGGCTTCTTCGATGCGCGAGGCGAGCCCGAGCTCCGCATCTTCCGGTGTGGCGCCCCGAAGCGAGACGCTGACATTAATAATGTTGCTTTCGAAGCGAGGGAAAAATTCGAGCGGGATGCGATTGAAAAGGGCGTACAGTCCGGCCAACACAATGCTGATCATCAGCAAGTTGGCCGCGACGTCATTTTTGGCGAACCAACGAATCATGGCGCGTCTCCTCCGCGTGCATTCGGGCCGTTACCCGCTTTGCCACCGCGGCGATCGGCGAGGTCGGGAGCGTCGTTTGACTTCTCTCCGCGAAGTTGTGCCGGTGTGCCGGAACTGACCTGTCCGAGTGGCGAAATGACGAGCTGGTCTCCTGCACTCAGGCCTTCCTTGATCACGGCTTGTTCTTCGTCGAGCCAGGCGATTTTAATTTCACGACGGTACACTGCGCCTTCTTGGAGTACGAACACGTAACTGCCTTGGTAGATCGCGCTATTGGGAATCACGATCGCATCATCAAAGGCGCGGCCCTGAATTCGCGCGGTCACATATTGTCCAATTTTCAGCGGAAAACGGCCTTCCGCTTTTTCGCCAAAGGGGCTGTCGATACGGGCAACCACATAGAGCTGACGGCTTGTGCTGTCGATGGAGCCGGAGGTGCGTACTATGCGCCCAAGCCATTCCTCATTGCCCGCCAGTTCCGATAAAATACGCACGGGGAGTGCTTCCTCCTGATCGGCTTCGCGGTGGCGATAGCTCTCCGGTAGCTCGAGCAAGGCCACGTCGCTGTTTTTAATCGGCAAGCGCACTTCCACCGCGTCGGTCGCATAGATGTCGCCCAGAGTGGTGTTGCTGGAGACCACCTGCCCGAGGTCGACTTCCGTGCTCAATACGCGGCCATCAAAAGGCGCTTTGATTTCTGTTCGCTCCAGGTTGAGCTGAGCCAGCTTCAATTGAGCTTGCGCGGACTTTACCGCAGCTTGAGCAGATTTTAATTGCGGTTCGCGTAAAACCAGTGGCGAGGGTTCGTCGTCATTTCCGAGTCGTTTCCAGTCCTCTCGTGCCTGCTCTGCTTCAGCGACCGCTTCTTCCAACTGGCGTTGCGCCTCGGCCAAATTGGCTTCTGCCACCTGCATCTCAATTTCATAATCGGCGGCATCGATACGCAGCAATACATCGCCCTTGCGAAAGAAGCCCCCATCTCGGAAGGCCTCTGACACATAGTCGACGCGTCCCCCGACTTGAGTCACGACCTTGCTGTTGACGCGAGCCTCGACCAGACCATAAGAGCGCACGACGGGATGAAACACCGTCGGGCTCAGTATTTCGGCGTCCACCAATATTGGGTTAACGGGTGGGGTAAAGTTGCGGTCCGCCTGGGGTCTTGCCCAATAGAGGACGGCGAGAAACAGGACGATTGCCGCTAATATGCACAGCGGTAAAAAAAATCGGTTCTGTAGTAGGGTTCGGTATCCCGTGTTCAGTCGCATGAGAGCCTCTAGGGTGTGTCGTTCAGAAAATCCAGCTCGCCCGCGAGGGCTTGTTGCAGCTGAATTTTATTTACAAAAATTTGTCGTTTCAGACCAATCAAATTGACCTCGGCATCCAGTGCCCGGTTTTGCGCATCGAGCACGGTCGTGTAGCTCACCAAGCCTTTGAGGTATTGATCGAAACTGAGTTTCTCCGCGATTAAGGCGTTGTCGCGACTCTGCAAGGTGTGTGCGTACTGCGCTTCGAGTGTCTGTTGGCGCTCGAGTGTACTTTCCACTTCTTTGAATGCTTGATAGACCGCTTGTGTGTATTGCAGTTCGGCTTGCTCCAATTGCAGGCGTGCGGTGTCTTCTGCGGCCTTTAATGTGCCTGAGGCAAGCAGGGGTTGGATCAACGAAGCGCCGATATTCCAAGCCGGGTTGCCTTGATCGAGCAAGCTGGAAAGGTCATCCGAGCTTTGGCCCGTGCTGGCGGTTAAGCGCAGGCTGGGAAAACGTGCCTTGTGTGCCACCGCGAGTTCGGAATTTTGGCTGAGCAGATTCAGCCAGGCTGTTTGCAGGTCGGGTCGCCGCATCAGAATTTCGGAGGGCGTTGACGGAGGGATCACCGCCGCCGCGTCGGGAAACTGGGCCTGCGCCAGGTATTGGTTGTCGGGGTATTCTCCCAGCAGTAGGGTCAGGTCGCGCCGGGCGTCGGACAATAACTGGCGCGCGTTGACCAAAGAGGAGCGTTCCGCTTCGACATCATTGCGTGCGAGATAGACTTCCAATGCGGAGTTCAATCCACTGCGGTAGCCGCTTTCGATGATATTCAGGTTCTTTCCGAGGTTTTCCAGCCGTTCGGTCCCCATGGCGACGATCTGCTGGTACTCGATCACGTTGGCCCAAGCTTCTGCCGTGCGTCGGACAATGTCTCTGCGCAAGGCGGCATAGTTTGCTTCCGTTGCGGCGTAATTGAAGGCGGCTGCACGTTTTGCGTCGCTGACCTGGCCCCAGATATTCAATTCGTAACTCAGCTCTGCAGAGAGCGAGAATTGATTGCTGATATCGGTGCTGTCGTTTGCCAACGGGGTACCCTGACGATTCGCACTAAAGCGGGCGTCCAGCTCAGGGATATAACGCATGTTGGCGCTGAAGACCCGCGTTTGGGCAATGGCAACGTCGCGCTCGGCCTGCTGCAGTTCGAAGTTGTGGGCCAGTGCTTTGGCAACCAGTGCGTCGAGCTCATTGGATTCGACAATGGTGGACCAGCGCGTGCTTTCGTCATTGTAGTCATCGGCGGTCTGCCACGTTTTAGGCAGAGTCACCAGGTCGATTTCTTCTTGTTGGTACTGGCTCTGACAACTGGCGAGCACCAGCAAAAACGCAAGCAGAGGCGTACGGTGGGCGTGACGCTTAAACAAAGTCATTATCCATGCATTATGTCGGTCTGAGCGAATTCTATCGCGGTTTGAGTGTAATTGAGTGGCTTTGCGTATTCTTTTCACATTTATCGTTGGTCGCTCAGGGTGTAGCATAAGAAAAAATAAAGATAGTTAATCAGGAGTGTCCAATGCTTTTCCGTACCACCGTGCCGAACCCCCAGCATGTTCTAACTACCCTCGCCGTGATGGCTGGCCTTGCGCTGAGTGTTTCAGCCACGGCTGCAAACGAGCACGAGGAGGCCGCGAAAACCGAAGTCTGGGAGCCTGAGCCTACACAAATCACTTTCAATGCCGAAGGCGTTCCCTCTGATGCAAAAGTGCTGCTTGGACCTGACAGTGACTTATACGCGTGGCGTGGTGAAAAGGGCGACAAAGCCGCCTGGGACTTTGATCAGGGCGTCATGACGGTGTCACCCGGCGCCGGCGCCGTTGTCACTGAGGATGCGTTCTGCGATATGCAATTGCACATCGAGTGGCGCTCACCCGATAAGATTGAGGGGCGCACCGGGCAGCAATTGGGCAACAGCGGGGTCTTCCTGCAACAGCGTTACGAGGTACAAGTGCTCGACTCGTGGGAAAACCGGACCTATTCCAACGGGCAGGCGGCGTCCGTATACAAACAGCACATCCCCCTCGTGAACGCGATGAAACCGACAGGGGAGTGGCAGCGCTATGACATTCTCTTTACCGCACCGCGTTTTGATGCAGAGGGTGCGCTGAAGGAAAAGGCTCGGCTCACGGTTCTGCACAACGGGGTGGTCGTGCAGAACCATGTCGAAATCCAGGGCACTACGGAATATATTGGTGCGCCGAAGTACCAGGCGCACGGCTGCGCGCCCTTGATGCTGCAAGACCATGGGGACAAAGTGAGCTTTCGCAATATTTGGGTACGTGAGCTCTAACATGGGACTGTCATGATTCTGTGCTTAATTGAAACCAAGCCTGAATCGGGCGTACCCGCGGTATAAAAGGAGTGATACGTGGCGAGGAGTCGATGTTGTAGCCCTATCGTATTGGTGCTGGCTCTTCTCAGTGCGGCTAGTTACGCCGACAATGACGCCGAAAGAGACGCGAGCTTGGAAGCCGAGCTCGCGGAACTCAAGGCCCGCATTGATGAACTGGAAAAAAACCAGCCGCCTGAGCCAGAGCGCTCGTCGCCACCTCGGCTGAATTTCAAGGCCGATTTTCGCTATCGCTACGACTACCTCGATGATGAGGCCGCCGAAGAGCCGCGCCAGCGCCATCGGATACGGGCGCGGGGCGCCTTAACGGCCCGTGTCGATGAGGATGTCTTATTGGGGTTCGGCGTGGCCAGCGGCGACGAAGACCCCATCTCCACCAATCAAACGCTCGGGAATGCCTCCTCAACAAAGGACTGGCGGCTCGACCTTGCGTATTTTCAGTGGAATCTTACTGAGCAGTGGCAGTTGGTCGGAGGAAAGTACGTCAATCGAATTTATCGGCCAGAGGGTTATCCGTTGCTCTGGGATGGGGATCTTCGGCCAGAGGGCTTAAATCTGCACTTCGAGGAAGGGCTCTTTTTTGCCAATCTCGGATACAACATCATCGAATCAGATAATCGCGGCGGCGGGCAAGATACGGCCGAGTATATTACCTTGTCGTTGGGGCAGGATTTTATTTTCGACGAGCGCGCTTTGCTACGCATAGGCGGAGGCTATTACCTGTTTAACACGAAGGGCAAGGGCCGGCTCGACGCCGGAAGAAGTTTTGGTAACAGTGTGGATGAAGCCGGCGCCTACCTCTACGACTACCGTGAACTCGAGTTGTTCGCGGAATACCATTTCGGCTTGGCCGGCGAAGAGGCGATCCTCTTTATGGACCTGGTGCAGAACCAAGATGCCCCGGAGCAGAATCTGGGCTATGCCGTGGGCCTCCATTATGGTCGGATTGAAGAAAAAGGCGATTTTAAACTCGGCATTGCGTATCAAGCGCTTGAAGCCGATGCGGTTTTCGGTGGCTTTACCGATTCGGATTTCGCCGGGGGCGGTACCGATAACCAAGGGCAGGTCTATACCGCGGTGTATGCAATAAGAGAGCGGGTGGTATTCAGTGTGACGTATTTTGATACGGAGTACGGCGAGTTTTCTCAAGGCCAGGCGCAGGATTTCAAACGCCTCTTCCTCGATCTGGTCTTTCAATACTGAATGCGCCAGCGCTTAGCCTGCGCGTCGAAGTTGATGGTGAAAATGATAGTCGCTATCATGATTGGTAAGATGCTTAGCATACAAGCGCGTGTGTCGAACTCCGAAGCATTTACCTGATCAAGCAGTGATCAGGTGCCTTCTCGTTATTTCACCCTCACATAAGGATGGTCCATTATGAGTCTGAAAAAAAACTTGTGTCTTTCTGCTCCTGCACTGCTCGCGATGAGTGCGCCGGTGCTGGCACACTCGGGTCACAATCACGCACATTGGTCTAGCCCTGCCGTGCACGCCATTTTGGCTGTTGCACTCAGTGCTACCGTCGCCGTTGGTGTTTACGCTTGGCGTCAGCATCAGCGTACAACTGCACAGCGTCAACAAGAGGAGAAGTAAGTTATGTTGCATTCCTTGATTCGTCGATTCGAAAAGAAGCTGGCCGTTGAAGCCGTGCAGGCTCACTGCGATATCCCTTGCAAAATCTACGACCCCAGCACTGCGCAAATCGCAGCATTGAGCGTGATCCGTTTTATGGATCTGATCGCCGATCTCGAAGCCAAAGGCACGTTGAGCATAGCGGACCAGGCGACACTGAGCCGTCTTGTAAGTGAAAAAGAGTCTCACGCAGAAAAAGCCAAGCACGAAGTGCGCGTGATTTGGGGTGACTACATCAAGCAGCCTCAGTTTGATCAGTTCCCTGACATCAGCACGCTGGTTCACAACATCATGCTCACCGGTTCTGCGTGTAAGCAAGGTATTGAGCGTGAGAAAGGCCTGAAGTTGTTGAGCCTGATCAACGAATTTGCGGCGGCATTCTGGGCGACCAAAAACGTCGACACCTTTGAAGCCACTTGCCCCTACCTGCCTGAAGAAACTGTGGTTTACCCCAAGCTCCAGTGATTCGTGTAAAAGTGTTGAAGGTGGTGGGCGACAGCATGAAGCCCACCTATCTTCACGGCGATTATGCGCTGGCTTTGCGATTCTGGGGCCAGCGCATCCGCCAAGGGCAGGTCGTTGCCGTGCATCACCCTGACTATGGCGGCTTGATCAAACGTGTCGCAGCGGTTGAAGCCGATGGGCTTCGCTTGCACGGTGACAATCCCAAGAGCACACCCTCTGCCAGTTTTGGGCTCGTGCCCACGAGTGCGCTAATTGGTCGCGTATTCTGGCGCATCCCTGCGCCTGCGGCTTTGGCCGACCCTCAGTAAGTACTTCCTTCCGTCTCAGCTCAAGTCGACAAATCGATAGCAGATGTGGTGCCGGTATTTTTGTTCCGGGCGCACGATAGCGCTGGGGAATTCCGGCTTGTTGGGCGCATCAGGAAAGCCCTGAGGCTCCAGACACAGTGCCGAACGACGTTCATGACAGACGCCCTTACCTTCAGTGCTGCCGTCCAAAAAATTTCCGCTGTAGAGCTGTACACCCGGCGCATCGCTGTAGACGTCCAGGCGTGCTGTGCCGCTCGGTGACTCCAGTTTCGCGATCAGTGGGACGGACTCGGCGTCGGATTCACGCAACACATAGTTGTGGTCATAGCCCCCGGCAATGGCGATCTGGCTGTGATTGGCGTCGATGTCGTCGGCTAACGCACGCGGCTCTCTGAAGTCGAGGGGGGTATCGGCTACAGGCGCGATCTCTCCGGTCGGGATCTGGTGTGCATTCATCGGGGTGTAATGGTCGGCGAAAATCGTCAGTCGATGATCGAGCACGCTGCCAGCGCCGAGTAAGTTGAAATAGCTGTGGTTGGTGATGTTCAACGGCGTGGCTTGTGTGGTGGTGGCGACAATGTTGATGTGCAGCCCATCCTGACGATCCAGACGATAGACCAGTTTCAGGTCGACACGGCCCGGGTAGCCCTGATCGCCATCTTCGCTGATCAGCGCCATATGGAGTTCCGGTTCATCGCCTTCCACGGCCTCTACCTGCCAAATACGCTTATCGAAGCCCTCGAGACCACCGTGCAGATGATTGGGGCCATTGTTGGCGGCGAGAGGGTAGTGTTTGCCATCGAGCTCAAACTTGGCTTCGCCAAGCCGGTTAGCAAAGCGGCCAATGGTGGCGCCCATATAGCTGTCGGCCTGTTCGTAGCCCGACGCGGTGTCATGCCCCATAACGATGTCGGTTTCAGAGCCGTCATTCTGGCAGACGCGAAAGCTGACGACGGTGGCGCCAAAATCAGAGATATCTACTTCGGTACCGCGCGCATTCCTTAGTGTGTACAGCGTCGCGTCTTCTCCGCTGCTCACCTTACCGAAGGGGCGGCGGTCAATGGGGGTGGTGGAACTCATATCATCTCCAAATGATAAAGGTGGGCATGGTGCATCTGTGCGATGCGCTATGGTTATAAAATATTATTTATTGTATATTTTGCTTCCCCCGACGTCAGCGGCTTTGCCATCAGAGCCAAAATGGGCGTTGGAGGGACAGTGCAGGTGAAAAGAATAAGCGAATACACGCGCGAAACATAGATCTAAATCCGATCTCAAAACCGCTCTCGCTCGAAACTTTCGTTTTGATACCGATTACCTCAAGGATAGTGAGTACCAACTAATACTCTTGGTTTTTCATCAGTAAAAATTGGCGTAAAAAGTAAAGTGGTTTGTCTTTTTACGTGGCCTCGTGAATAATTCGCGAGCATAACAATAAAGTCATACAAACTATTAGGGAGGCTTCCATGGGAGGCATGTCTATTATCGATTGGTCCGTCGTTGCAGTGTACTTCGCCGGCCTGGTTGCAATCGTGTACTGGTCTTCCAGGCAGACAAGCACCACTGAGGACTACTTCCTCGCCGGTCGTCACGCCGCCTGGTACGTCGTCGGGGCGTCGCTGTTCGCTTCCAATATCGGTTCTGAGCACATCGTCGGTCTGGCGGGCTCGGGTGCCGCCAATGGTATGGCCATGGCGCACTGGGAGTTACACGCCTGGGTTATGATTCTGCTTGCCTGGGTATTCGTACCGTTCTATTACAAATCCGGCGTGTTTACGATGCCGGAATTCCTTGAACGACGTTTCGACAGCCGGACACGCTGGGTACTGTCGCTTGTGAGCCTCGCGGCCTATGTGCTGACAAAGGTTTCCGTCACCGTCTATGCCGGTGCACTCGTCTTTAAAACCCTGCTGCCAGACACCTTTGGTACACCCGACAACGCGTTCTGGGTGGGTGCCTTTACCACGGTGATTCTGACAGGGCTCTATACCATCTTCGGTGGCCTGCGTGCCGTGCTCTACACCGAAGTGGTGCAGGCGGTGGTATTGCTGCTCGGAAGCTTCTTTATCACGTGGTTTGGTCTCGGTCAGCTAGGTGGCTGGGGCGAGCTTAAAATGATGGCCTCTGAAAACGCAGCGAGTTTTGCGCTGTGGCGGCCATTGTCTGACCCGGACTTCCCGTGGTTGGGTATTCTGATTGCGTCACCGGTCATTGGTATCTGGTACTGGTGTACGGACCAGTACATCATTCAGCGAACCCTGGCCGCAAAAAACCTGAAAGAAGCGCGTCGTGGTGCATTGTTTGGAGGCCTGTTGAAGGTCTGGCCTGTCATGATCTTCCTGGTGCCAGGCATGATCGGCTGGGCGCTGCACGAGAAAGGTTTGATGTTGATTCCGCTCGGCTCGGATGGGGCGATTGATGGTGACCAGGTCTTCGCAACGATGGTCACCAGTTTGCTGCCGGAAGGCTTGCGGGGGCTTGTTGTCGCCGGTTTGCTGTCCGCATTGATGAGCTCGTTGGCTTCGTTGTTTAACTCGTGTGCGACGCTGTTCACCGTCGATATTTACGAGAAGATCAAGCCGGGTATGAGCCAGAAGCACCTGGTCATGGTTGGGCGCATTGCGACAGGCTGTGTGGTTATCGCGGGTCTTATCTGGATTCCGATCATGCATAAAATGGCGGGTGGCGGCATTTACACCTACCTGCAAGCGGTTCAGGGCTATCTCGCACCACCCATTACTGCGGTTTTCCTGCTGGGTCTGTTCTGGCGTCGTTGTACCTCAGCCGGGGCCTTCTGGGGCATGTTGAGTGGCTTCCTGTTAGGGATGGCGAAGTTAACGCTCGAAGCGATTAACGACAGTTCGGGGCTCAGTCCTGGCCTGTTCCATAGCATCGCTGAGTTTAATTTCCTTTATACCTCTGGTGTGCTTCTGGCGATCAGCCTCAGTACGGTGATTATCATCTCGCTTCTGACTCCGCGTACGCCGGATGCACAAGTCGAAGGGATCACCTACGCGACCCTGTCTGCCGAAGACAAACAGGACATCCGAGCAAGCTGGGACAAGTGGGACATCATCCTCACGGTGGTGGTTGCTGGCCTGGTGGTGGGCATTTATCTCTACTTCAGCTTCTGGCTGGGATAGAAAAGCCGAGCCGGCGCACAACACTGCGTCGGCGACATTCACTGCGAGGTGTTCCGTTACTCGCAGGTAAAAAAAAGGGCATGCTCGCGCATGCCCTTTTTTTTATATGGCTGTGGTATTTAACGCAGCAAATGTAAGCCTTGTTCCGCTTGGCACACGTAGGGGGTCGCGGTGAGCCCGGTGCGCTCAGTATAGTGTGCGGCGACCGCGTCGAGCACCGCGTCGAGTTTGTCCGGCGTGCATACGCACACGATACAGCCGCCGAAGCCGCCACCCGTTTGCCGGGCCGCACCTGATTCGCCCGTGGCTTCTTCGCAGATTTCGACGAGGGTATTGGTCGCCGGGACGACGATGTCAAAATCGTCGCGCTCGGAGGCATGAGACGCGGTGAGCAGTTCGAAAAACTGTGCGTAATTTTCTTCGCTCAAATACTGCGCGGCGAGTTCGGCACGTTTGGAGTCCGTGATGATGTGTCGCGCGCGCAGGTAAGCCAGGTCAGACATCGCCTCGCGGTGTGCTTCGAGTTGTTCGAGGCTGGCATAACGCAGGCTTTTCACGTTCATTACGCGTGCGGCTTCCTCGCACTCTTGGCGACGCGTGTTGTACTCACTGCCCACCAGCTCGCGTTTAAAATTCGAATCGAAAATGACGACGCGCAGCGCATCGGGCACCGGAATCGCGCTGAAATTCAGGCTTTCACAATCGATCAGCAGTGCGCGATTTTTTTCACCATTGGCTGACACAAGTTGATCCATGATACCGCACTGGCAGCCCATAAACTCATTTTCCGCGAGCTGACCCAGCTGTGCGATGCGTGTTGGGCTGAGGCCGAGTTGACCGAGTTCGTTAAAAACGCCGCCGACACAGACTTCCAATGCTGCCGAGGAGGAGAGGCCGCCACCTTGAGGTACGTCCCCGTACATCAGCATATCAACGCCTTTCAGGGGCAGGCCTTCTTTTTTGAATGCGAATGCAACGGAGCGGACATAATTCGCCCATTGCTTATCGCTGCGCTCAATGGGTGCATCGATGGCAAAGCCGTCTTCCTGATCGTAATTGATCGACACCACGCGGACTTGGTTGTCCTCGCGTGCGCGAAACACGATGTTGTTGTAAAAACCGATCGCGCAGGGCAGCACAAAACCGTCATTGTAGTCGGTGTGTTCGCCAATCAGGTTAACGCGTCCGGGCGCGCGCATCAGACCTTCCGGTTGTTGTTGAAAAGCCTGGGTGAAGTGTTCGTAGAGTGCGTCTTTATTCATCGTTCTTAATCTTTATTTGTTCGTGCGGTCGGCGCCGCAAGGATCAGGATTTGTAGTGGGTGCTGCTCACAGCCTGCAGGATCTGCGCGGCTTTTTCCGCTGTCAGGTCACGCTGGCTTTCGGCCATCATTTCATAGCCGACCATGTGTTTTTTCACGGTGGCTGAGCGAAGCAGGGGTGGGAAAAAATGGGCATGCAGTTGCCAGTGCTCGCGTGCCGCCTGCTTGGTGGGTGCGCCGTGCCAGCCCATGGAATACGGGAAGCTGCATTCAAAGATGTTGTCGTAGCGAATCGTCAATTCTTTGAGAATTTCCGCGAGCGCTTTTTTCTGCGCAGCATCAAGCTCGTCAAAATGCTTGACGTGATCCTTTGGCATTAACAGGGTTTCGAAGGGCCACGCAGCCCAGTACGGCACTACGGCTATCCAGTAGGCGTTTTCTGCAACGGTACGTTCACCGAGCACACTTTCACGCGCGGCGTAGTCCACCAACATTGGCGAGCCATGCTTCTCGTAATAGGCTTTCTGGTTGCGGTCCTGGTGGACGGCGATGGAGGGCAGGAAATCATGCGCCCAGATCTGGCCGTGGGGATGGGGCTGGGAGCAGCCCATAATGGCCCCTTTGTTTTCGAAAATCTGCACCCAATTGAAGTCCTTTGCGAGCTCTTCGTATTGCGTTGCCCAGGTTTCGACCACGGCTTCCAGTGCTTCCAGGGAAAGTTCGGGTAAGGTCAAATTGTGCTTCGGCGAGAAGCAGATTACGCGGCTGGTGCCTTTGACTTTCTCGATCTGGAAAAGGTCATCGGATTCCGGCAGTTCAGCCTCGACCTCTTCCATATTGAGTGCGGCAAAATCGTTCGTGAAGACGTGGGTGAACGCGTAGTCCGGGTTCTGCTCGCCGTTTGCGCGTGTGTTGCGAGCGCAGAGCGGGCAATTGGGGTCGTGCTCCGGGAGGCGCGCTTCATTGACTTTCTCAACGGCGCCCTGCCAGGGGCGGTTGTTGCGATGGGGGGAAACCAGGACGGCATCGCCGCTCAGAGGGTTTCGTCGTCGTTGGATAAATTCGGTACTCACCGTGCTGCTCACTTTTGTCGTACAAATATGACCATTCTAGGGGGCTCGCGCGAAATTGCAAGATCTCAGCGCGAGCTCCCGGCACGAGAGTCGTAAAAAGTGAGCTTTAGCGGTAGCGTGGGACGCCGTGGAAGAGCCCTTTGAATTCGCGGCCGTTACGGTATTTGGGGTAGCTCTTGCCTTCGACGTGCACGAGCTCATCGCTTACGCGCGTGCCTTCGTCGCCAACGGCCTGCGCTTGGGCCACGACGGCCTGTGCGGGTTCTGCGTCCAAATTGCGAACAACGGCCCCCACACCTGCCATGCCTAGGAGCTGAGCGTAGCTGTCGCCGAGCTGGCGATCGTTGAGCTTATCAACATAGTGGTGCAGCTGCGGGAGAAAATCGGGTTGGGACAACTTGAGTCGGAGCCCTTCGAGTTCTTTGATGCGGTGTATGCATTCATTTGCATGGCGGATGGCTTTCGGGTTGAGCATCCAGGATTTGTCAGCCATTGTCTTCCTCGTGGTAATCCATCATCATCGACGGTAGGTATTAAGAAGAATAGACCAGTTTCTGAAAAGCGGACCTTTACCTTAGGTGAAGTGAGAAAGTCGCCACACAGAGTCTGAGACATTCGCCCGACTTTCGGCATTTAGATCCACTTTCTCGTTTTTTCTATGTATTACTACCTTTCCCTTGGCAGCAATATCGACCCTGAACACAGTGCGGTGGAGATGGTTCGATGGCTCTGTCGTCATTTTGGATCTATCGGTCTGTACCCCTTTCGTTATACCCAGCCTGAGGGGATAGAGAGCGACACGGCCTTCGTGAATACGCTGGCGATTGTGCGCAGTGAGGCCGCTCCCGCGCAGGTGAAGCAATGGCTCAATGAGATTGAAGCTGCGATGGGGCGGGATCGCAGTGACCCGCTGCGCAGTATTAAAAGTCGCTCAGCCGATCTCGATATTCTGGGGAGTACGAAAGCACTGACATTGAGCTTCTTTGCCGGTGCGGAAGAGGGCTATGTGCAGCAGTGCTGGCGCCTGCAAGGCAGGCAGCCTGACTTGAGCGCGTTCGGACTAGCCTCTTACGAGCGAGCGGCCACCGTCGACCTTGATGCAGGTACCGGTCAGATACGTGTTGTTGAGGATGAATGTGAGGGTTTGAAGCACGGGCGCGAAGCCCCCCTCACTCGCCAGCAAGGTTTCTGATAGCACCTGTTGCTGGTGGGCGTCATCGTGGCTCGGCAGAAACTTGATGGGGCCGGGCTGGATGCAGTTGGCGCGTACTTTGGGGGCAAACTTTTTCGCAAAACCCAGGGTCAGGTTCTGCAAGCCCGCTTTGGTGGAGCAGTACAAGCTGTATTCGGGGTTGGGGTTGTCGGCATAGATATCCGTAATGGATACGATGTTGCCTTGGGCTTCGGAGAGTTCGCTGATGAGCGCACTGACTAGCAGTGCAGGCATGGTCATATGAACAAAGGTCAGCGCTTCATAGAACGTGACACCTTGAGACATCAGACCACTGTCGTTTTCGTAGATCGATGCGTTGTTGACGAGCAGGTCGAGGCGATGGCTGTGCTGCCGGAATTCCGCAATACAGCGGTCGATGGCGCGCGCATCGTAGTTTCCCAAAGTGTGAATAAAGAGACGTTCCGACTGCAAGCGTAGCAGGTCCTCGGAGGCCTCTCGTGTTATGGCGTGAACGCGCCAGCCCTGCGCGAGTAAATGTTCGCACAGATAGAGACCGAGGCGTCGGCTGGCGCCGGTGATCATCGCTGTTTGTGTCATGCTCTGCTCTTGGGGCGAAGACAATTATCTGTATATTGGGGTTCTGGCTCAGTCTTCAATATCCCGAGGTGGCGTGTCCAGTGCCTCGACTTCGGTGACGACTTTTTGGACCAGCTTGACGCGGCGGGATTTCACCAGCGCCTCGCGCAGCAGAAATTCAATCTGGGCGTTGGTCGAGCGCAGGTCGTCCTCGGCCCAGCGTTGCACTGCCGCCAATATGTCTTCATTGATACGCAGTGGATAGGGTTTTTTCTTACTCAAGAAAACAAGCCTTAGGTATAAAGTGAGCCGGAATTGATCACCGGCGTGGCATTTTTGTCGCCACACAGCACGACGAGTAAGTTGCTGACCATGGCGGCTTTGCGTTCTTCATCGAGCTCGACGACGCCCTTCTCTGACAATCTCGTCAGTGCGAGGTCAACCATGCCCACAGCACCCTCCACGATTTTCTGGCGCGCAGCGATAATCGCGGAAGCTTGCTGACGTTGCAGCATCGCGCTGGCGATTTCCTGCGCATAAGCAAGGTGGCTGATGCGCGACTCGATGACTTCGACACCGGCCTTGCCGAGCCTGTCTTGAATCTCTTTACGCAGGATTTCAGCAATTTCATTGGCGTTGGCGCGCAAGGTGACGGCCTCATTCTCGTGCTCGTCATAGGGGTAGCTGGTCGCCATATTGCGCAGCGCCGATTCACTCTGAATCGCGACAAACTCCTCATAATTGTCGACCTCAAAGACAGCTTCAGCGGTATCGACCACGCGCCAGACGACTACCGCTGCAATGTCGATGGGGTTGCCATACAGGTCGTTTACCTTGAGCTGATCGCTTTCAAAATTCCGTATTCGGGTGGAAACACGGCGTTTGGTGTACAGCGGGTTCGCCCAGCGCAGTCCGGGCTTGCGCTCGGTACCGGCGTAGCTGCCGAACAATTGCAGCACCTTAGCCTCGTTCGGCGCCACAATAAACAGGCCAAGCCCGAGGAAAATAATGGTGCCGATGCCAAAGCCCGAGAGGGCCTTAATAGCAGGTGCCGCGACAACGATCAGATAAATACAGACCAACAAACTCAGAAAGAGCCCGAGCAACATCGTATAGCCCGATGCCGACTTGGCAGGTTTTTCATTGATCATGATATTGTCCTTTATAGTGATATCAATGTGATATCACTATGCTCCGATTCACCCAAGCCGTCAACCCATTTCACAACGCATCCATTGGGGTCAGACCCCCACGTATACGTCGGGGTCTGACCCCAATGGATGCGTTGTGGCGGGGTGGCTTTGGTTTGCGCAAAGTGTGGCGGGGGCTTCTATAGTGAGTAGCAGGCTTGCAATATTGCTGACAACGTTGTCATAATGCGATGGTTAACGTCTAAGAGTGTGCGCTGCCTGCTCGTAATAAAGGGCTGCAGCAACAGAGGAAAATAACAATGAAATACCCCTTGATGAGCTTGGGTCTAGCGATGTTGCTGGCCGCGTGTTCGGATTCACCGGAGACGGAATCCGCGCCTTCACTCCAAAAAAGTATCACGAGTCAGACGCAACTCGCTGAGTTTGCCGACACGGTGCGACTTGAGTTCGCGACTGTGAGAAACGGAGGTGCAGAGAAGGGCTACCTCGGTCGCCTGACACTCGAAAATCAGGGGCAGACAGCCTTGCCTGCAGGCGTGGCGCCTTGGGCACTGTATCTTCATTCGATTCGTCTGATTGAAACGGCGGAATTTGCTGGCTTGCGCATTGAGCATGTGCAGGGGGATTTGCATCGAATTACGCCAATGGCGTCATTCGCGGGGCTTACGCCAGGGGAGACACTGGTCTTTGACTACACGCCCTCGACCCACATGGTCAGTTACACCGACTTTATGCCGCGTGCCTTCATCACTTGGGACGGCTATCGCCCCGAGATCTTCGCTTCGACAGACACCGAAGAGCTGCAACAGTTTGTCGCACCGTTCGAGCGACCCGAGCAGCGCCTACGCCACCCTGGTGATCTCTATCCTATTGCCACAGCCGCACGGCGCTATGAGCAGAACGAACAGGTCGCTGCGCTTGAGATAGACACGCAGCAAGCTGCCCAGCGCCTAGTGCCTACGCCACTTTCAATCAGTAAGGGCGAGGGGCAAGCGGACTTCTCGCAAAACTGGCAATTACGTGCGCAAGACGGCACCGAAGCGGAAGCGGCTTTTTTACAAGCCGCGCTGCCCGAGCGCTTTGTTGAAGAAGGGGCTCGAACCCTGACGCTGCGCGTCGATCCGCAGCTTGCCGACCAAGAAGTGGCGCTGACCGAAGGCGGGGAGGCTTATGTGCTCGACATTGGCAGCGATGCGGTGACGATCACAGGAGCCAGCAGCGCAGGCGTGTTTTATGGAATTCAGTCCCTGCTGAACCTGATGGTGCCAGAGTCACAAACCGTGGCTGTGCAGCGGATTGTGGACGCACCGCGCGCACCTTGGCGGGGTATGCATTACGACATGGCGCGCAACTTCCACGGTGCCGAGGTGACCTTCAGGCTGATTGATGTGATGGCGCGCTACAAGCTGAATCGTCTGCATCTCCATCTGACTGAAGATGAAGGTTGGCGCCTGGAGATTCCTGGCTTGCCAGAGTTGACGGACATCGGTGCGAAGCGCTGTTTTGATCTCGCCGAACGCGAATGTTTGCTCACGCAGCTCGGCACCGGGCCCTTCGAGACGGGATCAGGTAATGGCTACTACACTCGCGACGAATTTGTTGCGCTGTTGAAATACGCCGCCGAACGACACATCCAAGTGATTCCGGAAATTGACATGCCGGGTCACGCCCGCGCTGCGGTAAAATCCATGGACGCGCGCTACGCCGTGTTGATGGAGCAGGAGCGACCGGAAGAGGCGCAGCAGTATTTGCTTCGACACCAGCAAGACAGCTCAGAATACTTGACCGTCCAGAGTTACACCGATAATTCCATTGATGTTTGTATGGAATCCAGCTACACCTTCGTCGCGAAAGTGATGGATGAAATCAGCGCGATGTACCGCGATGCGGGTCTTTCCCTCAGCATTTTCCACATGGGTGGCGACGAAGTGGGCGCGGGCTCCTGGGAAGGCTCGCCCGCGTGTCAGGCTCTGTTTGCGAGCGATGCCGGGGTCAGCGAGGTGCGCGAACTGAAACCCTATTTTGTCAGTCGCGTCGCGGCGCTGGCGAGCGAGCGCGGTATGTCCCTCGCAGGCTGGGAAGACGGCCTGATGTACGATCGCACCAATACCTTTGAACGCAGCCAGTTCGATAATCCGGAAATGATTGGCAACGCCTGGGACAATATCTGGGAGTGGGGCGTGGCCGATCGCGCGTACCGTTTAGCGAACAACGGATACAAGGTGATTTTGTCTCACGCGACGCACTTGTATTTTGATCATCCTCACGAAGCCCACCCGGCAGAGCGTGGTTACTATTGGGCTGCGCGTTACACGGATTCACGCAAGGTGTTTGGCTACATGCCCGACCACCTCTACGCCAACGCAGACCGCACCCGCGACGGTGAGGTCATTGCTGATCTGGCAGCACTGGAAAAACTCGTCGGTCGCCCGCTTCCGGAATTAAATGAACCTCAGAATATTTTGGGTATTCAGGGGCAGCTCTGGTCGGAAACCGTGCGCAGCGCAGAACAGTTCGAAGAAATGATTTATCCGCGCATGATCACCATGTCGGAACGCGCATGGCACCGAGCGGATTGGGAGGGCGTAACGCCCAATGCATCGGCGCGCGAACAGGACTGGCGCGAATTTACCGCGACATTAGTGACCAAAGAACTGCCTTGGTTAGCCAGCACCGGAGCCGCCTACTATCTTCCTGTGCCGGGCGCCGTGTGGCAGGACGAAACGCTACTTGCGAACGTGGCGTGGCCGGAACTGGCGATTGAATATAGCGTGGATGGTGGTCAGAGCTGGCAGTCTTACACTGGGCCGGTGGCGCTTGAAAGCGACGCCGTCTTACTGCGCAGCCGCTTTGGTGAACGTGTGAGTCGAAGCACTCGCGCGAGCGTTCGACCATAAACCTCTAGCCGCGAGAACTTGGGCGCAAGCGTACCCAAGTTCCGCTCAATCGGTTCGTTTGAAATAACTCAGGATGAGTTCAAACACATCCGTGTTGTGATATTGGCCGGGGGTGAAATGTTCGTCAGCAATGATGATGGGCCCTGTTTCCGGGTCCTCAAAAAGGCGGCCGTGACTGCCTTTAATCAAGCTTGCGTCTATCGGAATTAAATCCATTAACATGCGCATGCCGGCTTTTTTTCTTGCGAGTTTCGAAGCCACTTTTAACGTCGGAAAGCGGATGCCTGGATCGATAAACATTTCGCAAGGGTCGTAGCCCGGCTTGCGATGAATATCCACGGTGCGCGCAAAGTCGGGTGCACGAGCGTCATCAAGCCAGTAGTAATAGGTAAACCAAGCGCCGGGTGCGGCGATCGCAACCAGATCGCCCGCGCGATGATGATCAATGCCCCATTCGCGCTTGCCGTGTTCATCAAGTACGTGAGCTATGCCCTCAGTGCGTCGTAAACACGCTGCAACATCCTGGACCTTCTCGGGTTGATTCACATACACATGCGCAATCTGATGATCGGCGACCGCAAAGGCCGTCGAGGCGCCCGCATCGAGGTTTTCGAAATTCCCGGTTTCACGTACTTCTATCCAGCCTTGCTCACGCAGAATCCGATTGATGTGTACGGGCGTATCGACGGCTTCAATGCCGTATTCCGACACTACGAGTACGCCGTAATTTTGTGAGCGGGCGAAATCGATTAAGCGTCCGGCTTCGGCGTCAATCGCTTTGAGCTCCTCGGGGATACTTGCATCATCAGGGCCGAATTTTTGTAAGCAATAATCCAGATGGGGCAGATACACGAGTTGCAAATGAGGTCGATTTATCTGCATTTCTTCTATCGCGGCGCTGACTATCCAGCGGCTGGCGGGGATGCCTGCCTTTGGTCCCCAAAAGCTGAAAAAGGGGAAGGTGCCAATTTTTTCCTCGATACCTTGATGCAGGCCTTTTGGGCTGGAATATAGATCAAAAATTTTACCGCCATCGGCGAGGTAGTGCGGTCTCGGGGTGATGCTGGCATCGACATTGGCGTACATGTTGTACCACCAAAACAGCTTGCTGACCCGAAATTCAGGATGTTGCCGTTTGAGCACATCCCAGACCTTGTCCGATTCCACCAAGGCATTACTCTGTTTCCAGAATGCCACCTCAGCGAGTTCGCGGAAGTACCAGCCGTTCCCCACCACGCCGTGATCTTTCGGTGTTTTCCCTGTCAGTATATTGGATTGCGCACTGGTGGTAAGCCCGGGAAAACTGCCGTGCAACGGACGGCTAAAGCCCTGCTGTGCCAGCGCGTTGAGATTAGGAGTGTGTTCGCCGAGCAGTGAGGGGCTGAGCCCGACAATGTCGATGACGATCAGTTTTTTTAGACTCATAGTTTCCTTTCGTATTCAGCGCCTAAGGTTTCGGGCGTATTTTATTCTGGTGCGAACAATAAGCCGCGCTGCATTAATTCGCGTTCAAGCCAGTGCAGCTCATCGACCAGCGCCTGAATTAAATCAAAGGGCGCGTCTGTGTCGGCATGCTCGAGCTTCTGTGCCTGGACCTGGTGCCACGTGTAGGTTTCCACCTCCATACAGGGCTTCAGACTCGGGTGACGAGCAAGTGTGTTGAGTGTTTCGAGAATCGCGCTTTGCGTTGTGTGTAATTGCGCGCTTGGAAAGGCCGCTGCATGAATAGGTACATGGAAGTGAATGCGCCATTCCTGCGCGGACGAAAATCGGTTTTGCCAACCGGATTTCAAGAGCGCGTGTTCATCCAGGTCGCTCAGGCTCGTGATGCCGCCGTCCGCTTGGCGAATTTTAACTTGGTGCAAAAATTTCGGTTCGCTTAAGGTGTTCAGCAGCGTTCGTGCTTGCGCTTCGTTCTCCACGTCACAACGGAATGCGTTGGAAATCTGAACCTTGCCGATGGTGATACCTGTTTCAATAATTTGGCCGAGGCTCTCGGAAATGTTTTCGTGCATGACCGCCTGGTGGCAGGTGTCATAACAGCAGCCGATATAGCGCAGTACGCAATCGTCACTCAGCCCTTCAGCTCGAGCGAGTGGCAGCAAGTGCTCTGTAAAAAAATGACAGAGTTCCGTGGTGCTCTCCAACACGCAATCCGGTTCCATTTCCAAACACAGGAGCATGCGGCGGCCACTTTCGGATTCGAGACGACGAAAGACTTTAACCAGTTGAATCAGTGTGTGCAGTGCTGCGTTTTGGCGAGTCGGGTTCCAAGCCTGGCGGTAGCCTAGAGGGACGGTGGAAATGGGGAAGCCGTGCTCGGATAGTTGCACGACGGTATCGGGTAAGGTGCACACTAGCTCAGCGAGGGCGACCGTGTACTCCAGGCGCTCGACGGTATCCCAAGCAGGCTCGTAAACCGCCTGCTTGACGACTTCTTGATGAAAATCGCCGTAGGGAAAGCCGTTTAAGGTAGCCAGCTGCAAGCGCTGTTCTAAAAGGCACGAGATGAACGCCTCGCGCGCAACGGGCGACTGTAATTCCTTCAGTGCTTCGTTCGCTATCCACAAGCCTGCGGCGGCATTCTCACACTGTCGCTGCGCCTGCACCGGGCCGACAAATTGACGCACATTGTCGAGCATGGCGCTGAGTGTCGCACCGGGATGCACGTTGCTGCAGTAGCACAACGACTCACGCAACCAGCGACTCATTACGCATCCGTTTTCGATTCGATGATGGGCTCCTGGCCTCGCAGAACCCGGTTGTCGTTGAAGGTTTTACTCTGGTCAATGAGTGGCTTTTTCACCATGTCGACGGAAATACGCCCGCTTTGCGCGAAAAAGTGTATCGGGTTTTCAAAGCACACCTGCTCAATCTCCGCTTCACTGAAACCGGATTCACGCATCGCATCTGCGGTTTTGGGGACTTTGAGCGGATCACTGATGCCCCAGTCGGCTGCGCTGTTCACCACCATTTTTTCGATGCCGTATTCCTGCAGTAGCTTCACCATACGCGGTTCGGACATTTTGGTGTTGGGATAAATACTGTGGCCTCGCCAGCAATCCGTTTCGAGCACCAGCGGAAGCGTCTGTTCATTGAGGTGATCGATCAATACCTGGTGTTCGGGAACACCGCATTCACGAATGACATCGATGGTGCGTTTGGTACCGGAGACTTTATCGCGGTGTGGCGTATGTACGAGTACAGGAAGGTTAAGCGTTTTCGCGAGTTCAAGTTGTTCGCATAAAAATCGATCTTCTTCCGGGGTGATATCGTCATAGCCGATTTCTCCGATCCCCACGACATTGTCCTTCTGGCAGTATCGCGGCAATATTTTCATGACGCCTTCGGCCATTTCCACATCATTCGATTCCTTCGGGTTCAGGCCCATGGTGCAGAAATGCATGATGCCAAACTGCTCTGCGCGAAAATGTTCCCAGCCGATAAGGGTGTCAAAATAGTCGATGAATGAACCCACATTGGTACGGGGTTGCCCCAGCCAAAAGGCCGGTTCAATCACGCCAATAATCCCTGCCGCAGCCATGTTTTCATAGTCGTCGGTGGTACGTGCGAGCATGTGAATATGGGGGTCAAAATAATACATGGGGCGGCTCCTTTATTTGAGCAGAGTAGTCAGCAAGGCCCGGCAGTCTGCATCGTCTTCGCGTTGCAGGCCTTCGCTCAGTTTTGGTTGAAGCGCGATCAGAGCTTGTTGAGACTCGGTGCGCTGTGAAGAGAGTGATTTGAGAATGCCTCGTCGATGAGCGGTGTCCGCATGGCGGAGATAGCGCGCAAAAAAATCGCAGCCTTTCTCATCGACATCATTGAGTACAATGCCTCGCCAGAGGCTTGGTATCGGTTCGCGGTCGGCCAGTTCCAGCTCTTCCGCATAGTCGAGACACATGTGTGAAAGCGCGGAATTTCGCCGTTCGTCAAACCCCGCTATGGCATTCAAGTCCAGTTTTTGAAAGGCGCTTTTCAGTACCAGTTGGTTCCAGTTTAATTCAGGGAAATGCGCCGCTGGATACGGGTTGTTTAATGCGATGGCGTTAAATATCAGCAAGCTGTTCACTCGGCAGGCTTGCAGTGTCAGCTGTAAAAGTGCGCCCTGGGTGTCGAGTTGGTACAGATTTTTGAGCAGTGTGGCTTTTTCAAACTCGTCGCCGTAGCGGTAAAAGTTTTTCAGCAGCGTGTCCCGCTCGGGGCCATCCAAGTCTGTACAGGCAGTGAGTATTAAAACCAGGCGTGCGGCTTCGGTCAGGCTCAATTCAGTCGAGGCATGCGCCTTCAATAGACTGTCGCCGCACTGGCGGCGCGCTGCTGCCGAGGCATTTAACAATGCGTCTTCGGGCGAGGGTGCTTCGAGTATGGACCTGCACTGAGTGGACAGCCATGCACGTTGATCGGCATCGAGCTGAGAATCGAGCAGTGCGAGGTATTCCGTTTTTAAGGCTTGCAGGTCACTCACATTTACCTCAGGTCATATACAGACGTTTACTGAGCCAGCGGCACGGGAAAAAGAGTAGAAAGACGCCGAGCGCTGGCCACCATGCTCCGGCGATAAACAACATCAATGCGTCATAGGGAATGATGCCGATGATCATCCAGGTCACCGTGGACTGTACCGTATGCGGCTCAAAATTTCGCGCGGTCTGCAGGAGTTTTGTGGTCACTAGCGCGGCGAGCACGAACACGGCGAGTGTCCCTGGCACCGGCCAGTCGAGGTGCGCGAGCACAGCGAATAAGCTGAGCATGGAGAGAAAGAGTAGCAGCGCGACAAGCACCAGACTGTTGCGGTCGCGCGCATGCGTTTCTTGTTTGGAGAGCCAGGTGAGTGCCGCGATATAAAATAGAATGGGGAGGGGCAGCAGCAAACTCTCTGAGCTCATCGGCAGAATACTGAGGCCCAACAGCCAGTTAACGTATCGGCATCCACCCATGCAGAAGGCACCGGCCACGCCTTTTTTTATCAGAGTGTCGTAGGCAACAATGTTCAGCGCCAGCGCGAGTGCGATCAATGCCGATTGCGCGCTGACCAAGTACGCACACGCAAAACCGAAGCTCAGCAAGGACGCGATGGCGGTGGCGACGTGGTTGCGTGACAGCGCTCCAGAGGGCAGAGGACGAGTTGGGCGTTCGCGCAGGTCTTCGTCGAAATCCCAGTAGTCGTTCAGCGCCATGCCCGCGTAGTACAGACTCAGGCTGGATAGGCACAGCAGCAGAACATCGAAAACCGCGATGGGCGCGTAGGGCTGTAACACCTGAGCCACACACACGGCGGCAATGATGTTGGTCAACGCGGTTAGCCCGTTCGGCGCGCGGACGAGTTGCAACCAAGCGAGAACAGGGGGCACCGTTGCGTTCATGCGGCGCCGGGCAATTGTGAGAGGCTCTGTTTCGATGCGTCCATCAAATCGGCATCAATAGAGGTAACTTCTTCCGCGTCACCGAGCCCGTTCAACAGGGTGATACACAGCCGGCCACCCAGATGTTCGCGAAATTCGTCCAGTGCTTGGTGTACGTTCAAGCGATCCAATGCGGGGTGATGCAAGCTAAAGCCGAGATCCGTTAGCAAGGTTAGAATCTGCGCCAGGGCTGCGTCGCTCAAGCGTCCCGCTTTGTGCGAGTAGATGCTGTCCATCGCAATGCCGATGGCGACGGCCTCTCCATGGCGCAAACTGTGTTGCGACAGGGCTTCGAGCTTGTGCGCCGACCAGTGACCAAAATCTAAAGGCCGCGCGCTGCCCATTTCAAAAGGGTCGCCTTGATGGGCAATATGGTCGAGATGCCAGCGGGCGCCCTCTATGATCATGGTTTCCACCGCTCGGTGCTCGAAGCGGGCGAGGGCCTGGCGCTGCTCATAGAGCCACTGGAAAAATTCGGGGCTTTTAATCAGGGCCACTTTGATGGCTTCCGCGATGCCGGCGCGTTTGTCCCTTGCTTCCAAGCTATCGAGCCAGTCGAAGTCGCTGATCACCGCATAAGGCGGCACAAAGGTACCGAGAAAATTTTTCCGCTCGGCATAGTTAATCGCGTTTTTGACGCCGACGGCAGCATCGTTCTGCGCGAGCACGGTGGACGGCATACGAATCAGACGAATGCCGCGGTGTGCGGTAGCGGCTGCATAGCCCACCGCGTCAATGACGGCACCGCCACCGGCAACCAGAATATAGGCGTGTCGGTCTATTCGATGCTCGACCACTGCGTCGTAAATGCGTTCCAGCAGCTCCGTGTTCTGTTTGCACGCCTCTCCGCCTGTGGCGATAAGTGGGGGCAACAGGTTCAGTGAGTGCGCTGCGGCATAGTGCTTGAGTTGCTCGGGAAGACGTGGTTGCCCCTTGAGTAAGCCATCGTCGAGAACGGGCAAGATAACGGGGTGATCTGCGTGGTTGACAATCAGGTTTGCCAGTCGCAGGTTTTCGGGTGCCAAGCTGCCTCGCGTGTAGTGCAGCGGGTATTCGAACGGCACGCTGAACTGCTGTTTGAGCGTGGTATGTGTGTTGTTATTGTCTTGAATCATATTTCCAGTCATCACTTCAGCAAACGCGTAGAGGCCAGGTGCGAACGTGCCTGTTTGACAGGCTCAGGAGGGTACGGGTTCCTGGTTCTCGTCTGCACGGCGTTGGGCGTCTTACCAGACTTGTCGAGATGACTCTAACCAGCCTGCCAACGAATAGCAAATAGTGTACGCACAGGAGGTTCACACTTGCGGCAAAGCCTGAAACCTGAACGTGCTTTGAAAGAATGATGGGTGAGTCCGCGCGGGACTCAGCGATCACGCCTTCGCGAAAAAAGCGGGGCCGAAGCCCCGCAAGGTTGGGATCAGTGTGAATACACTTCAAAACTGAATAGGGAGTAGCCATAGCCGGTCGCCCGGCTGATGCCCTGCATGCGTACAAAGCGAGTGTCGACGGGGGCGAAAGTCAGCTCGTCCTGAGCACCGTCACCGTCGGAGACCAGAGTGGCGGTCTGCCAGCTCACGCCATCCGTCGAGGTCTGGATTTCATAACTGCTGGCATGCGCGGCTTCCCACTCAAGTACGACACGGCCAACCGATTGCGTTGTGCCGAGGTCGATACTGAGCCATTGGTTGTCGCTCGCATCGCTGGACCAACGCGTGGCACTGTCGCCATCGACGGCATAGCTTGCCAGCCAATAACCGCCTTCTTCACTGGAGGCGCTGGTGACGGAATTGAGTGCCAGATCGTCCGTGCTGGGTGTGGCCGGCTGTCCGAAAACGTCCATGCGCCACAATGAATAGCCCCAGGCCGTGGCTCGCGTCTCACCGAGCATGCGCACGTAGCGTCCTTCACCGCTGACACTGCGGGTGTCTACGCCACCGTCGCCATTGGCCACGACCGCGAGGTCGCTCCAGCTTTGCGCGTCGTCGGAGACTTGCAGGCGATACGCGCTGGCATAGGCGCCTTCCCACTCCAGCTCGACCTCGTTGATCGCGAAATTCGCTCCGAGATCGATGTAGATCCACTCACTGTCTGTGAATGCACTGCCCCATCGCGTGCCCGAGTTCTGGTCGCAGATGTTCTCGGGTGACAAGCCGGCTTCCATCGAGGAGGCGACGACCGCTGCGCACGCGAGTGCCGCGCCGGGCTCCGCAGTCGGTTCAGGCGTTGGCTCAGGTGTGGGTTCTGGAGTTGGCTCAGGTGTGGGTTCTGGAGTTGGCTCAGGTGTTGGTTCAGGCGTCGGCTCCGGGTTGGGGCCCGCTGGCGTACCGACAACATCAAACTGCCACAGCGAATAGCCCCAACCGGTTGCTCGGCTCAGGCCTTGCATACGCACATAGCGTCCGCTGACGTCGCTCACCGTATGGCTATCGCTGCCACCGTCACTTGCGAGTTCAGTGACAATGGTTTCCCAGCTTGAGGCGTCGTCGGAAACCTGCAGTTCGTAGGCACTGCCGTAGGCGGTTTCCCAGAGCAGGTCGATGCGCGTAATGTCATGCACAGAGCCGAGGTCGACGTAGATCCACTCGGCATCGGCGTAGTCGCTGCTCCAGCGCGTACCTGAGTCGGCGTCGCAGACGGCGTCGGCCACGAAAGCGCCCTCGGTAGAGCTTGCTACGGCACCGCAGGCCACTATGTCTCCGTCACCAGGAGAAGGTGTGGGGGTGGGCGTAGGCGTGGGGCTTGGAGTGGGCGTCGGTGTGGGGCTTGGAGTGGGCGTCGGTGTGGGTTCCGGCTCCGGCGTGCCTGAGCCGATGTTGAGCCAGTTCAGATTGAGAGTGCCGTTGAACAGCAGGCTCACACTGTGCTGCCCTGCAGGAATGGTCAGATCCACGCTTTCACTGGCCCAGCTTCCGTCGCTTGAGGGCAGGCTCAGCTGTGTCAGCTGCTGTCCGTTCAACAGTACGGTCACACTGCTGGCGGCCTCGCTGGCATAACGCAGGGTCAGGCTCGATGCACTGCCATCGGCAATCACCTGATAGCTGGCTTCGTCACCGGCTTCAATTTCAGTCAAGTGCAGGAAGCCGCTGTCGTCTGAAGTCAGTTCAACGCGCAGGCCCGTGGCGCTGCTGTAGTTTTCCGCTTCGATCAACTTAGGCAGGCTGTGTACCACGTCCGGGCCGTGCACAGGCATGTTGACGTAGATATTGCCGAGCTCGTTGAGGATGCCGGACTGACGGTAATCAAACAGGCCGTTGTAGGGGTGACCATTGCGGCGGCCAACAAACCAGGCATAGCGTTCCACGAGTTCATTGGTTTCGAGTGAGTCGACAATCTGCACGAGGAAGTGCTTCTGGTCTTCCAGCGTGGTGCTGTCTTCCCATGCGGAGAACTCGGTCAGCCAGATCGGCAGGTTGTACTTCGCAAAACGGTCGATGTACCACTCGACGGCGCCCGCATTCGGCATGTAGGCGTGAATGGAAATCGCGTCGACGCGACACTCCGGGCACACTTCGAAGAAGCGGTCGAGATAGTCGATAGGATCGTAGAAGATGACGCCGTTTTCAGCGTTACAGTTGCCGCAGTAGTTCATGGCGACGCTGACGATTTCCAGCCCGAACTCATCGGCGATGGCTTCCAGGCGAGGCCACTCTGCCGCGGCTTCGGAGGGTGTCATATTGGCCTGATCGAGGAAGTTCGGCTCATTAAAGGCCAGCAGGTACTTCACATCGGGGTGGGCCGCGATGTAGTCGCGCATGGTTTGATCGTCGAAGTTGCCATTCCAGGCCATCGGTGCGAATTCCATACCGTAGTTCTGATAGACATCCGCCACCATGACATCCGGTTTATGCGCCCAGTTGTACCACCAGCTCGCACCCTGCGAGAGTGCCGCGAGGTCTGCTTCGGAGTGGTGCCCGTAGCCGAGGCCACGTTTTTCGCTGCGCAGCAGGCCATAGTTGTCATCGACCAGAATAAAGACAGAGCGCGTGTCACTGAGTTCACCATCGGACACACTGAGGCTGACCTTGTAGCTGCCGGGTTCGCTGAAGCTGTGGCTTACCTGAACGCCTGAAGCGGTCTGGCCGTCGCCAAAGTCCCAGCTGTAGCTCAGGGTGTCGCCGTTCACATCGGTAGACTGGCTTGCGTCGAAGTCGACATCGAGGACAGCGGGGCCACCGAGTACCGAGGGCTTGATTGCGGCTGTGGGGGCGCGGTTAACTTCTTCACCGTCGTGGCCGGGGTCTTGTGCCTGGGTGCCACCGGACAGGTAGATATCGTCAATGGCCAGGCTTTCAATTTCACCGACACCGAGCAGTTGGAACACTTGGCGCACGTCGAACAAGTCGAGGTCGAGCACGAGGTCGCTCATTGGGATCGCAATATCGTGCCATTGCCCATCGCGCTGGAAGCCGTAGGGGTCGGCACCGGGAGCAAAATCAATCCAGGTCTGGCCGATGTCGTCGACATTGCCGCTCTTCAAGCCGATGGAAAACGCGGTTTGATCGCTGGTTTTCATCTTGAAGTGCAGGGTCGCATTGGCGTTGTCGAAGGCGGTCAAATTGAAACCTTCACGCGCGGTCAGGCCCATGCCGAACCAGCCTTGCCCGGTTGAGCGGAAGTGCAGTGAGGCGTTGCCTTCGGCAATGCTGTCAGGCAATAGTTCCAGGGTGTCGGCCCAGAGGAAGAGGTCACCGCTCACACCAAAACCGAATGCGCCCGCGTTCTGATGCGCCGGTGTTTCGGTGTAGATGCCGAAGTTGCCGTATTCAGGCGCTTCGAGCGCAATGCTCTCCGTCAGGTACAGATTGTCGATGGAGACATTAAAGGCCTCGGCGGCACCGGGCCCTGAAATGCTGAAGAAGGTCTTTACGGTGTGCCAGTCAACACCGCCAAATTGGCTTAGCGGGATGGCTACGTGATGCCATTCGCCGTCGCGTTGCATCCCGAATTCCTCCGCGCCTTCTTCAAACAAGATGCTGCCACCGGCACCGGCGGTACTCTCCATACCGATGGTGAACTCCGCAGTCGAATCGATTTTCAGGTCGAAATGCAGATAGCCGTGCGCATAGTTCTCCATGTTGTAGTCGGGATGGAGCAGGCCCATTCCCCACCAGTCGCCGGCGGCAATATCGTAAGACAGCGCGGCGCTGCCCTCGGAGGGGGCCGTTGCAACCGACTCCATGTTGTTCCAGATGTACATGTTGGCACGGTTGCCCCAATTGAACTCGCTAAAGGTCGGGGTCGTTTCCGTCATGATGCCGAAGGTGCCCGTGTAGGGGTTGTCCTTGTCCAGCTCCAGCACCGTGTGTCCATTGTCGTACAGGCGGACATAGTCGACACGCATTTGCGCGGGGAAGGGCGCGGTGATCTGCGCGGGGTCAGTGATGTCGACAAAATTAAATCCGCCGACCGCGAGGTTGAGCAGGATGTGGTTGGGGCCGTGGAATTCCGACAAGTTGGGGTCGGTAATGTCCATCTCGAACACCACGGTGTCGTCGACGGAAATACTGATCAGTTCGGGTGTCCAGTTCAGGCGATAGGTATGAAAGCCTTGCAGGTTGTCTTCGAGCTCGACTTCCGCGGCGGCGTCTGCCTGGAGCCAGTCACTCCAATCTCCGCTCTCGTGCCACCAGTGCAGGGCTCCCGATACGGTGTGATTGACCCTGCCTTCAGCGCGTGCGGCAGCACTGCCGGCTTCCATAATGTCGATCTCGCCGGACTGGGGCCAGCCGTCAATCCCGAAATTGTCGCCGAGCATCCAGAATGCCGGCCACAGGCCGTCGGCCAGGTCGGGGAGTTGAATGCGGGCTTCGAGGGTGCCGTAGGTAAAGCTCAAGCGACCGTTGGTATGCAGCCGCGACGACGAAAATTGTTTGCCGTCATATTCTTCGCGCAAAGCCTGGATGACCAGGTGACCGTCGTCGAGATAGGCGTTTTTCTGTGATGCGGTGTAGTACTGCAACTCGCCGTTGCCGTTGCCTGAGCCGCCGGTGTTAAAAGTCCAAGTGGATTTGTCGAGGCGTTCCGCGTCGAACTCGTCGGACCACAGAGGCGTGGTCTGAGCTTGAGCACTCAATGCGGAACTCAACAACATGGGAGCGGCCAGCCATTGCGCCAGCCGCAGTCGTGTGTGCGTTGTCATGATGCCATCCTGATTTATCTTTTTTATCATTGCGCTGCCGCAATGCGGAGCGATTGTTTCTGCGCTGTGCTGAGCCTTGGCGGGGCCGCCAAAGTCGCTTTGCCTCTTATCCTGGGCTTGGGCAGCAGCAAACTGACAGAAGGGGTTGCGGAGTGCGTGCTAGACGCGAGCCTCCTGAGTTCAGTGTAAGAGCGGCTGCGCGGGTGGGCGTAGCGCTTTATGTATGAATGCGCATTGCCGAGGTTCGAGTAGCAGGGCAGGGAGGCGAACCTTCGCTAAGCGATTGTTTTATATGTGTTTGATCAAAATACGCTGACATCAGGTCAACGCCGGTCAAAGCCCGTGTAGCAATGGTTGATCCTACTGAAAGTGGTGCGGGACGTGAGCAGCCTGAGACGAAAATTGCAGTTCGTGAACGGGCTTAGCGTTATAGTGAACGCATCGCTCTGATGTTTCGGCGCCGACAGGCCGACGCTCACAAAAATAACGATACCTGCCGGGACTGAAAGTGGCATCAACATGAGTCATGTGGTTTTTAATTTTCACGATGTCGTGCTGTGGATGACCTGTCTGCAGTGTGTACTCTTCGCGCTTCTGCTCGTGCTCACGGACGATCGCCATCGGCTAAGTACGTGCTTCCTCGCGGCGTTTATTGCTGCGCATGCCCTCATTCCCTTGCATGAGCTCATACTGTGGGCGGAGGAATTCCGTCTGCGCGTACGCGAGCATGCGCCCGGCTTGTACTACGTTTTCGGAGCGGCGTATTACGTCGACGGCGCGTTCTTGTTTTTCTGTATCAAAGCACTGATTTACAAGGATTTCCGCTTGCGTCTGGTCGATGGCTTGCACGCGCTGCCGCTGCTGGTCTTCGGCGTGTTCATGTGGATGACCTATTTTCGCTTCGATGTCTCCGTGCGCCTCGACATGATTGATAGCCAGGCTTTTGTATACGGCGCGCCTTGGATTCGCATGGACTTCGCTTGCAAAGCGATGCGCTTTGCCTATGCCCTTGTGTGCCTTGGTACTGTTGCTGAACTATCGCCAACAACTGAAATCCACTCACTCCAACGTACAGCGTCGTGACTTAATCTGGGTGAGTCTGCTGGTGATGGGGTTTCTGTTTGTGATGTCACTGGATTTATTACTGGCAGGCTGGAAGCTGCTGGTGACATCGACGCATGGAATTCCAGCTTTCAAGTATCTTGGGCTGGCAAGCTATTACTCGACCTTCGTGCTCGTCAATATGTTGGTGTTTACGGCGGTGCGCTATTTTGCGGGATTCCGGGGTGTAGAACAAAAGGCCCCGCCGCTCCGTTCTGCGGATCGGCTGTTGAACCCTGAATTGGCGGAGCATGTCGACGCGCTGATGAACGCGCGCAAACCTTATATCGAACCTGATCTGACTCTCGATCACTTAGCCGAAATGCTGGATATCGGCCCGCGCGACCTGAGCCGCGTGATCAATCGGCATTTTGGCGTGAACTTTTACGAATTCATTAATCGCTACCGTATTGAGGAGGTCAAGCGGCAGCTTGTGGATGCGCAATACAAAGATGAAGCCATCAGCGCGATCTATACCCGAGCCGGGTTTAACAGCAAATCCGTGTTTAACACCTTCTTTAAGCGGCTGGTCGGGATGACGCCCAGTCAGTACCGGAAAGTCATGCAGGAGTCTGGTTCACCTCGTTAGTCAATTCGGTAGGAATGAATGCACTAAAAAGGGAAATTGGGGCCAAGGGCGACTAAAGTTACTATGATTAACTGATCAGTCATTTGGGGCGCTAACGAGAAACGCATGCGAGCAAAGGGACCAGCGATGCTGTTGAGCCTGCTATGGCTCTTTGTGACGCCTGCCTGCCTGGCGGATGGGCGCAGTGAGACGCTGCGTGTCGCCTACACCCACAGCGGGGCTGAATTTCGCGCGCTCTTGGATCGCTACCTCGAAATCGATGCTGACGTTGAATTCACGTGGTTCGATTACGGTGATTTGTTGACGCGTCTACGTAATCCCGCTCGGTATGATGAGGTGCCGGATGCCATCATCTCGCCAGCGGATATTGTGGCGATGCACCAACACATCCGGTTGAGTCCCATACCCGATGCGCTTCGCGTCTCTGATGCGTTTGAAGGAGGATTGGGTTACACCTTGCCCTTGTTTACCGGCAATCATCTGCTGTTGTATTTCAATCGATCACGGGTCGCTGAGCCCGCCAGAACCTGGTCGCAACTGGCAATGCCAGTGGACGGAGAAACGCCGGCAGTTGGGTGGAGCTTCTATGATGCGTACTGGTTTATCCCCTATATTTCGGCGCTCAGCCAAGTCCCGAGTATGGAAGACAGCGTCCCGCGTGTGGAGGAAAACCTGGGAGAGGCATTCGGAGTGCTCTGGCACGCCGCGCAGAACGGTGTGGTTGATGCAGAGTGTGACTATGGTTGTCAGATGGCCC